>NZ_JAUASX010000020.1 GCF_030345715.1 Solimonas sp. SE-A11 | reverse complement strand
GTCGGTAGTGAGAACCGGCGTGCGGCTCCAGGCTCTCCCACGATCGCTCGATCAAGGGTTTATCGGGCGCGCACGCCGGGCTCTCGACACCAGATTACGAAAAGACCAAGAGATAAGGGGTTGGCGAGGGCATGGATGCCCGAGGTAGGGCAATGCATGGAGCAATTGCCGAGGAGAGGGGGAGCCTGCAAGGTTTCGCGCGGCCGTTCGCCCTGAGCTTGTCGAGGGGTGAACACGATTAGCACCCAGACCTCGCAGAAATACGGAACTCCGTTAGGGATTCCCACCCCCAGCGGTCAGAATATCCCCATGAGCCCAGGTGCACCTCGGGCTACAGGCGCAGGGCTCCGCGCCGACACAGACCATCCGGCAGACAACCGAGTAGGGCTCTGCCCCTGCATCCGCGAAAGGGTCCTGGGATGGGCTGTCTCTTTAACAAGCTGGCAGTGCTGTCCGCCGGGCCTGCCAGGGCCCGGTGCGGCAGATCTTTACTAACAACCTATCATTAAGCGCCTACTTCGCTGCGTAGCGCGCTTCCACCATCACACGCTTCATCTCGGCAACCGCTGCCGGGAAACCCACGAACACCGAACGCGACACGATGCTGTGCCCGATGTTCAACTCCTCGATCTCCGGGATGCGTGCAATGGCGCCGACGTTCTGCAGCGTCAGGCCGTGGCCAGCATGGACTTCGAGGCCGGCTTTCTTGGCGATGCGTGCGAACTTGGTGATGCGCTCCAGCTCCGCCGCCTGCTTGCGGCCGCTGGTGTCGGCGTAGGTGCCGGTGTGGATCTCGATGTGCGGTGCGCCGGTGGCCTTGGTGGCCTTGAGTTGCGCCGGGTCGGCGTCGATGAACAGGGCCACGGTAATGCCGGCCTTGGCCAGGCGCGCACAGGCACTCTTCACGGATGCCAACTGGCCGGCCACGTCGAGGCCGCCCTCGGTGGTCAATTCCTCGCGCTTTTCTGGAACCAGGCAGACGTACTTCGGCTTCAGCCGGCAGGCGAAGTCGAGCATGAACGGCGTGACCGCCATCTCCAGGTTCAGCGGCACCGGGCTGACACGCAGCAGGCGCTCGATGTCGTGGTCCTGGATATGCCGGCGATCCTCGCGCAGGTGCATGGTGATGCTCTCGGCGCCGGCGCTGGCTGAGATCAGGGCCGCCTCGACGGGGTCCGGATAAGGCGTGCCACGCGCCTGGCGCAAGGTGGCGACATGGTCGACGTTGACGCCGAGGCGGATGGCGGAGAGCTTGGAGGGCATGGAGACGGCCGGCTGCGATGAGGGCCGCATCATACCCTTGCGCGCAGCTGCCGCAGCAGCTTGGCGGTCTCCAGCTCCCGCCCGCCGAGCTGCCGGCGAACCAGCTCCCGCATCAAACGGCGAAGTTCGCTACGCCAGGGACCGTCGGCGGCTGGGCGCTCGTCGCGCAGGGCGATCAGGGCCACCCCGGAACAGGGTCCGCGCGAGGCTGCCCGGAAGCCCTCCTGCTCACCGTAGCTGTAGCTGAGCGAGGGCTCGATGTCGTCCGGAATTTCCAGGCCATAGCCGATGTCGGCCAGCAGGCGCTTCTCGAACAGGCGCAGGGCGAATTCGGCTTCCGGCCCCTGCAGGGCGGCCAGGGCTTCTTCGTAGGCCCTGTAGGCGTCGGGGTGCGGGTCCTGCCGGTGCAGCAGGCGCAGCAGCAGTTCGTTCAGATACCAGCCGTAGAACAGGCGCTCCCCGACGAGCTCGGGCGGCGGGCCGTTGGCCTCGACGCCGGTCAGGGCCGCCAGCTCGCCACGTTGGGTCCAGCTCAGCAACAAGGGGCGCAGGGCTTGCAGCAGCGCGCGGTTGCGGGACTTGGGGGACCTGGCCCCCTTGGCGATCAGGCCGATGCGGCCATGACGCTCGCTGAAGGCCTCGATCAGCAGGCTGGTTTCGCTGTAGGCCTTGGCGCTGAGCAGCCAGCAGGGCTCCAGCTGGACGCGCCCATGGTCCATGGCGTCGCTAGTCGGGCGTCAAACCGAAGCGCTTGAGAGCCTTGGGGTCATCGCTCCAGTTCTCGCGGATCTTGCACCAGATCTGCAGGAAGATCTTGCGCCCGAGCATGCGCTCCAGGTCACGGCGCGCCGAGGTGCCGATGGCCTTGAGCGTAGCGCCGCCCTCGCCGATGACGATCTTCTTCTGCCCCTCGCGCTCCACCCATATCACGGCATGGATGCGGTCGAGGTTACCCTCGCGCTTGTAGTCCTCGACCTGGACGGTGGTCGAGTACGGCAGTTCCTGATGCAGCGCGCGGATCAGCTTCTCGCGGATCATTTCGGACACCGTGAAGCCCAGGTCGTTGCCGGTGACCATGTCCTCCGGATACAGCGGATCGCCTTCCGGGATGCGGCTGAACAGTTCATCCACCAGACCGCCCAGGTTGGATCGCTTCTGCGCCGACAACGGCACGATAAAGGCGAAATCGCGGCGTTCGGCCAGCTTCTGCAACAGCGGCAGCAGCTTTTCCTTGTCGTCCAGGCGATCGATCTTGTTGACCACCAGGCCCACCGGCACGCTCAGCCCCTCGAGACGCTGCAGGACGGCCTGGTCCTCGTCGGTCCAGCGTCCCAGTTCCACCACGAACAGCACCAGGTCCACGTCGTGGATGGCGCCGGCGGCGGCCTGGTTCATCACGCGGTTGAGCGCGCGTGTCTCCACCTTGTGCAGGCCCGGCGTATCGACGAACACCACCTGGCCACGCTCTTCGTGCAGCACGCCCTGGATGCGATGGCGCGTGGTCTGCGGCTTGTGCGAGACGATGCTCACCTTCTGGCCGACCAGGGCATTCACCAGCGAGCTTTTCCCTACGTTAGGGCGCCCGATCACCGAAACCATTCCGCTACGCATGGATCTTGGAAATCATCAGTTCGGCCGCGCGCTGTTCGGCGCTGCGGCGGGAAGCCCCTTCGGACTCGGTAAAGGACTCGTTGTCGGGCAACAGGCAGCGCACGGCAAAGCGACGCGCGTGCGGCGGCCCGGACTCCGACAGGATTTCGTAGCGCGGAAGCGGCCGGCCGTCGGCCTGCAGGGCTTCCTGCAGGCGGGTCTTGGGGTCCTTTAGCGACTCGGCATCGGGTAGGTCGGCCAGCAGCGGGGCGTATAGCCGCTCGCAGACGCCGCGCGCCGCGTCGAAACCGCCGTCGATGAAGACGGCACCGATGATGGCCTCCAGTGCGTCTGCCAGGATCGAGTCGCGCCGGTAGCCGCCGGACTTCAGTTCGCTCTCGCCCAGCCGCAGCAACTCGCCGAGTTGCAGATCGCGCCCCAGCAGTGCCAGGGTCTCCTCCCGCACCAGGCTGGCCCTAAGGCGAGACAGCGCACCCTCCTCGGCCTTCGGCTGGAGTGCATAAAGGCGCTCGCCGATGACGAAGTTCAACAGTCCGTCGCCGAGGAATTCGAGACGTTCATTGTTGCCGTGCGCGTAGCTGCGGTGCGTCAGGGCCTGCTGCAGCAAGGCGCCGTCCCGGAACTTGTATCCGAGACGCTGAACCAGCGTGGCGTCCGGACTGCCCAAAGATCAGACCGAAACCTTCGACATCGGCACTTCGCCTTCGAAGTGGATGACGATGTAGATGTTGTAGAACAGGCGCTCGCGGGCTTCATAGTCATAGACCATGAAGCGGCCCCGCTCAGTTCGCTTGACCTTGATGTCCTTCGGCTGGATGCGCGTGATGTCGTCGATGTCCCAGTAGCGCTGCAATTCCTTGCGCAGCGCCGTGCCACTTTCATCCGAACCCGAATCTGCGCCGCTGGCGACCTTGTTCAGCGTGCTTTGCAGCTTGAACTGGTTCATGTAGATCGGGAAGCACTTGGCTCCCACGATCGCCACGAATGCGATAGTGCCGAAAATGAACAACAGGCCGAACCAGCCAAGGCCCTTTTGACGATGACGAGACTGCATGGAACCTTTCCTCCCCGTGGATAGGGCTATTTAATCACGGTTCCGATACGCGAGAAATCGATCCGCGCACGGACGCTATCCCAGCTCATCCAGATGAAAAAGGCCTTCCCGACCAGGTTCCGCTCCGGTACCGTGCCCCAGACGCGGCTGTCCGAGCTGCCGTCGCGGTTGTCGCCCATAGCGAAGTACTGGCCTTGTGGCACGGTGAATTCGAAGTCATCCGAGGGGCGGTCGGGGTCGACCAGCACATGGTGCCGGACGCCGGTCAGGTCCTCCGAGAACCGGTAGACCACGCCGGAAGCATGCCCGCCCTGCACCGGGAAGGCGCCATCGGCCTCCTGTGTCATCTCCTGGCCGTTCACGGTCAGGCGCTTTTCCTTGTATACCAGGTGGTCGCCCGGCAGACCGACGATGCGCTTGATGTAGTCCTGGCGCGGGTCCAGCGGGTAGCGGAAGACGACGATGTCGCCGCGCTCGGGCAGGCCGTTGGGCAGGAACTTGTTGTGGAATGCCGGATCGCGCAGGCCGTAGGCAAACTTGTTGACCAGGATGAAATCGCCCACCAGCAGGGTCGGGATCATCGAGCCGGACGGAATGCGGAAGGGCTCGGCGATGAAGGAGCGCAGCAGCAGCACCGCGGCGATCACCGGGAAGAAGGACTGGCAGAAGTCCACGATCGCATTGGGCGGCACGCCCTCGCCACGGCGCGGCGCCAGCACCCACTTGTTCAGGGCCCAGCCGATGCCGGTCAGCAGCGTCGCTGCCGTCAGCAGCACCGCGAAATCGACGTGGAAATCCTGCATCGGTTCTATCCTCGGGAACTTACTTCTTCTTGTCCACGCCCAGCACGGCGAGGAAGGCTTCCTGCGGAATTTCCACGGAGCCCACCTGCTTCATGCGCTTCTTGCCTTCCTTCTGCTTTTCCAGGAGCTTGCGCTTGCGCGATGCGTCGCCGCCGTAGCACTTGGCGGTAACGTCCTTGCGCAGCGCCTTGACCGTGCTGCGGGCGATGATCTTGGAGCCGATGGCCGCCTGGATCGCGATGTCGAACATCTGGCGGTGGATGACGTCCTGCATCTTCTCGCAGAGGTCGCGGCCGCGGTTGTAGGAGTTCTCGCGGTGCACGATGGTGGCCAGGGCGTCGACCTTGTCGCCGTTGACCAGCACGTCCAGGCGCACCAGGTCGGCGGCGCGGAACTCCAGGAAGTCGTACTCGAAGGAGGCGTAGCCGCGCGACACGCTCTTGAGGCGGTCGAAGAAGTCGAGCACGACCTCCGCCATCGGCATCTCCACCTCAAGCTGCACCTGCGAACCGAGGTAGCGCAGGTTGCGCTGCACGCCACGCTTCTCCATGCACAGCTGCATCACCGGGCCGACGTAGTCGGGCGGCATCAGCACGCGGGCCACGATGATCGGCTCGCGGATCTCGTCGATGTTGCCCGGCTCCGGCAGCTCGGCCGGGTTGTCCACCTTCTTGATCTCGCCCTGGGTGGTCAGCACCTCGTAGACCACCGACGGGGCGGTGGTGATGAGATTCAGGTTGTACTCGCGCTCCAGACGCTCCTGCACGATCTCCATGTGCAGCATGCCCAGGAAACCGATGCGGAAGCCGAAGCCCAGCGCGGAGGAGTTCTCCGGCTCGAACTGCAGGGCCGAGTCGTTGAGACGCAGCTTCTGCAGCGACTCGCGGAAGTCCTCGAAGTCCTCGGCGTCGATCGGGAACATGCCGGCGAACACGCGCGGCTGCACCTGGCGGAAGCCCGGCAACTCGCTTTCACAGGGGGCGGAAGAACGCGTTAGCGTATCGCCCACCGGTGCGCCGAAGATGTCCTTGATGCCGGCGATGATGAAACCTACTTCGCCGGTTTCCAGCTGCTCCTTGAACACGCGCTTGGGCGAGTGCACGCCCATCATCGTGATCTCGTAGTCCTTGCCGGTGGACATCACGCGGATCTTCTCGCCCTTGCGGACCGAGCCGTTGACGATGCGCACCAGCGACACCACGCCGAGGTAGTTGTCGAACCAGGAATCGACGATCGATGCCTGCAGTCGGCCGTTGGGGTCACCCTTGGGCGGAGGCAGCTGCTGCACCACCGCCTCCAGCACGGCCGGCACGTTCAGGCCGGTCTTGGCCGAGATGCGCAAGGCGTCCACGGCACTGATGCCGATGACCTGCTCGATCTCGTCGGCCACGCGCTCGGGCTCGGCGTTCTGCAGGTCCACCTTGTTCAGCACCGGCAGCACTTCCAGGTGCTGCTCCAGCGCGGTGTAGCAGTTGGCCACCGACTGCGCCTCGACGCCCTGCGAGGCGTCCACCACCAGCAGCGCGCCCTCGCAGGCTGCCAGCGAGCGCGAGACCTCGTAGGAGAAGTCGACGTGGCCCGGGGTGTCGATGATGTTGAACTGGTAGATCTCGCCATCCGCCGCGCGGTAGTGCAACTGCACCGCCTGGGCCTTGATGGTGATGCCGCGTTCGCGCTCGATCGGGTTGTTGTCGAGGATCTGCTCTGTCATCTCGCGCAGCTCAAGGCCGCCGGTGAGCTGGATGAAGCGGTCGGCCAGGGTCGATTTGCCGTGGTCGATGTGCGCGATGATGCAGAAATTGCGGATATTTTCTTGTTTCATGGGAATCTGCGGCCGGGGGCCGCCAGCGAGGCCGCGCAGTATATAGCGAGCGGGCCTACAGGGCTGCGGTTACCCGGGCAGGGTCGAGCCGTCCTTCACTCAGGACCCTGCCGGCGGCATCCAGCAGTACGGGGATGCGGACGCCGTACTCGTGCCGCCATTCCGGGCGGGTGTCGACGTCGGCCTTTTCCAGCTCGAAGCGGCCGGGGCCGAACTCGGCCAGCAGGTCCTCCTCCAGCTCGTCGCAGAGGCAGCAGCCGGGCCGCGACAACAGCAGCAGCCTGGGGATCAAGGCTTGCCCCGGGCCGCCGGAGCCTCCGGCACGTCCATGGCCAGGAACAGCGGCGCGCCGCGGCGCTGCACCAGCACCGGCACGGTCTGGCCTGGGGTCAGACGCCCGACCACCTCGCGGTAGCGCGCCGGGCTGCCGACCTCCTGTCCGCTGATCTGCAGCAGCACGTCGCCGGCACGCACGCCGGCACGGGCCGCCGGGCCATCGCGGGCCTCGGCCACCATCACGCCGCTGGCGGGGCCGCCCAGCTGGGCGTCGCGGCGCTCGCCATCGGTGAGGGGGCGCACGGTCAGGCCCAGGGCATCCGCCGGGGCGGGAACGGCGGGAGCCGCTGGCACCGGGCTGGATTTTGCCGGGCCAGGATCGGCATCCGGCTGCAGCACGCCGACGGCCACCTTGAGGGTCATCTGCTTGCCTTCGCGCAACAGCTTGACCTCCGCCTTGTCGCCGGGATCGGTGATGCCCACCATCGGCGGCAGCGCGGTGGAACTGGCCAGCTCGATGCCGTTGTAGCTCAGGATGATGTCGCCGGCCCGCAGGCCGGCCTTCTCGGCCGGGCTGCCCGGCATCACGCGGGCCACCAGGGCACCTTCGGGTTTGTCCATCTTCATGGAGATGGCCAGGTCGCGGTCCACCTCCTGCACCACCACGCCCAGCCAGCCACGCTTGACCCGACCGTGCTCCTTGAGCTGGCCGGCCACCTTGGCGGCCACGTCGATCGGGATCGAGAACGACAGGCCCTGGTAGCCACCGGACTGCGAGTAGATCTGCGAATTGACGCCCACCACCTCGCCCTTGAGATTGAACAGCGGGCCGCCCGAGTTGCCGGGGTTGATGGCGACATCGGTCTGGATGAAGGGCACGTACTGCTCGGTGATCAGGCTGCGGCCCTTGGCCGACACGATGCCCGCGGTGACCGAGTAATCGAAACCGAAGGGCGAGCCGATGGCCAGCACCCACTGCCCGGGGCGCAGCTTGCTGGCGTCGCCGAGCTTCACCGCCGGCAGGTCCTTGGCCTCGATGCGCAGCAGCGCCAGGTCACTGGCCTCGTCGCTGCCCACCACCTGGGCGGTGAACTGGCGCCGGTCCAGCAAGCGCACGATCACTTCCTTGGCGTCGCGTACGACGTGGTAGTTGGTGACGACGTAGCCGTCCTTCCACAGGATGAAGCCGGAGCCCAGCGACTGCGGGGTGTTCTCCAGCGGCGGCTCCTCTTCGCTCTCGCCCTGGTGCTCCTCGAGGAAACGCTTGAACCAGTCGGGCGCACCCTCCAGGCTCTCCTGCTCGCTGCTGTCGCCGTTGGCCGAAGCGGCGGGGTCGGCCGGCGACTCACCCACCACGGTGCTGATGTTGACCACCGAGGGTGATACCTGCTCGACCAGGTCGGCGAAATCCGGCGTACCGACGATCTGCGGCCCACGCTCGCAGGCGGACAGCAGCATGACGACCGCAAGCACGGTCAGCCGCAGGGAAGGGGCGGCAATACGCATCGAGGACTCCGGGCCGAAAGGCCCAAAAAAGCGGGGCAAGGTGAATTTCAAAGGAAAATCAACGGAAATTCAAACTTCCGGCCCGCTGGCATGCCGCCGGAACCGGGACGCCGCGCACTCAGGGGGCTGCGGCGGCGGCCTCGACCTTGCCGGCCGGCTTGGCGCCGTCGCCGATCATGCGCACGGTTTCCTGCGGCGCCTCGCCCACGACGGTGACATGGAACCCGCCAACCATGCGGCGGTAGGCATGGACCGTCCCCATCTGCGAAACGCTCTGGGTCTGCACATTGCCGGCTGGCGCCGGCTTCATGGCGCTGAACACCGAGATCGCGGAGAGGCCGTCGGACAGCACGACGTGCTCGACCATGCCCTGGCCACCCGGCAGCGGACGCAACTCGCGGAAGGCCACGCGATAGCCCGGCGGCATGCGGTCCAGCTTCAGGCCGGCAGCGCTGGTGGCCACCGCGCCCTGCGGCGGCAGCGGCGGGTTCTCGATCATCTGCACCACCTGGCGGGTCTCGCCGGGCGGCAGCTGCGGCCGGAAGGCCGAATCGGGAATGCTGGCCGGGAAATCAATCTCGGTGAACATCATCTGTTCCAGCACGGCGCCGTTGCGGCCGATCAGGCTGACCTTGAGCGGCACCGAACTCTGCTGGTCGGCCCAGATCTCGTAGCCGTAGCGGAACTGGTCGCGGGGGGCGATGGCCAGCCCCTGGCAGGTCCGGCCGGCTACCCGGGCGGTGCCCAGGTCCTTGAACTCGTAGACCTGCGAGATCTGCTGCAGGCGCTCCACGCTCAGGGCCGGGAACAGCGCCTTGGGCGTCGGCAGGTTCATGGTGAGCTTGCGATCCTTCGGCAACAGGCAGATAACCTTGTTGTTTTCCTTCAGGATTTCGCGCGGATCGCCGTTGAGCGACTGGACACGCTCGTGCTCGGTGCCGTCCTTGAAGCGATGCGTCACGCGCATCGTCTCGAGCATGTCGTCACCCTGGTAGATGATCACGCCCTGGTAGTTGCTGTTGCGCGCCGCCTCGCCGATCCGCACCAGGAAATCGGCCGGGTCCGCCGCGAAGGCCGTGGGGGCCGCTGCCAGCGCAAGGGCACCGAGGAGGGCGCGACCGCGCATCAGCGCTGTTCCTCCGCCTGCGGGCGGTAGACGGCGTTGTGCGCGGCGAAGCGGGCATAGGACAGGGTGCCGCCCATGCCGCGGCTGGCCGCGGTGTTGCTGTGCTCGATCAGATAGTTGGACAGGTCGTCTTCCTGCATCTGCTGGATCTCGGCGGCGCTGGCCGAGACCGCGCGCAGGCCCTGCGGGCGAGCCGAGGGCAGCGGCAGCGAGACCGGGGCGGTGACGGCTGCCGGGGAGAAGCCGGGGGCGGCCTCGCCGTGCTGCGCCACCAGGGCGGTCTGCGGCAGTGTCACCAGCATGGCGACTGCGCCGAAGGAGGCGGCGGCGGCAAAGCCCGCCAGGGGCTTCCAGCGCGCCAGGGCGGCTCGGCGATTGGGGCGGCGGCTATCCAGGTCCACCAGCTTGTCGCTGGCCGGCAGGGGAGCTTCATCCAGCCCGGCCATGACGCCGGCGCAGATGCAGGCCTGCTCGCGGGTGATGCGGGTACCTTCCCGGGCTTCCCGCGACAGGCACAGGCGGCTGTAGGCCTCCTTCATCTCCGGCGAGCGATCCAACCGGTCCAGCAACCGGTCCAGCTCCTCGGGCGTGCACTCGCCGTCGAGCAGGGCGGAAAGGGATTCTTGGGACATGGGGCCAGTACCTTGCTACCTGAATATAAGCTTAACCGCGGCCGCGGCAAAAAGTTCCGCAGGAACCGACTAGAGATTTTGTTGCAGTGCGCACAGGGGCTACTCGATCAGCGGCTTGATGACGGCATCGATCGCCTCGCGGGCCCGAAAGATGCGCGAGCGCACCGTGCCGATGGGGCATTCCATGATCTCGGCGATTTCCTCGTAGGACAGGCCGTCCAGCTCGCGCAGGGTGATGGCCTTGCGCAGGTCCGGCGGCAGTCCGGAGATGACCTCGGCGACCTTGTGCTTGATTTCCTCGGTCAGCAGCACGGCCTCGGGGGTATCGACATCGCTTAGATGTTCGGTATGCCCGTACAGTTCCGCGTCGGCGATGTCGATGTCGCTGCCCGCCGGCCGGCGGCCGCGCGATACCAGGTGGTTCTTGGCGGTGTTGATGCCGATGCGGTACAGCCAGGTGTAGAAGGCGCTGTTGCCCTTGAAGCCGTTGAGCGCGCGGTAGGCCTTGATGAAGGTTTCCTGGGCTACATCGGGCGCGTCGGCGTCTCCGACCAGGCGGCTGACCAGCTGGATGATCTTGTACTGGTACTTGCGGACCAGCAGCTCGAAGGCGCGCTTGTCACCCTCTTGCGCGCGAGCGACCAGCTGTTCGTCAAGTTGTTCTTCGCTCATTTACGCATCAGGCTGCCGCGACCGCCCTTTCGACAAGGGTGGCGCGAACGGCTAAGTTAGACCCCAAAATCAATGGCCGCCTGCCTGTTCCGGCAAACACGGCGGTTTTCGACACGAATTCGCGATTCTAGCATCCCCCACATGTCCGATACGGAAGTCCTCATCCTCGGCAGCGGTGCAGCCGGCCTGTCCTTGGCCCTGCGCCTGGCCCAGGCCGGCCGCAAGGTCTGCGTGGTCTCCAAGAGCCAGCTCAGCTCCGGCTCCACCCTCTGGGCCCAGGGCGGCATCTCCGCCGTGCTGGACGCCGCCGATTCCCTGGAAAACCACGTCTCGGACACCCTGGTGGCCGGCGCCGGCCTCTGCGACGAGCCAGCCGTGCGCTTCACCGTGGAGCGCGGCCCGGCCTGCATCCACTGGCTTCTTGAACAAGGGGTGCAGTTCACCCGCGACGAAGACGACTCCAGTGGCCTGGGACTGCACCTGACCCGCGAGGGCGGCCACTCGCACCGGCGCATCGTCCATGCCGCCGACGCCACCGGCCGCGCCGTGGAAACCACCCTCGCCTCCCTGGTCGCGGCCCATCCCGGCATCACGGTGCGCGAGCGCAGTGTCGGCGTGGATCTGATCGTGGACCCGGACCAGAAGCGAGTGCTGGGCGCCTACCTGTTCGACCGCGAGTCCGGCCGGGTCGAGGCCGTGGCGGCCAAGGCCGTGGCCCTGTGCACCGGCGGCGCCAACCAGGTCTACCTCTATTCCAGCAACCCCTTCGGCGCCTCCGGCGATGGCATCGCCATGGCCTGGCGCGCCGGCTGCCGCGTCTCGAACATGGAGTTCATGCAGTTCCACCCGACCTGCCTGTACCACGAGGATTCGCGCAACTTCCTGATTAGCGAGGCCCTGCGCGGCGAAGGCGCCCTGCTGCGCCTGCCAAACGCCGACGGCTCGGCCGGCGAGCGCTTCATGCCGCGCTTCGACAGCCGCGCGGAGCTGGCGCCGCGCGACATCGTCGCCCGCGCCATCGACCACGAGATGAAGCGCCTGGGCCTGCGCCATGTGCTGCTGGACATCACCCACAAGTCGCCCGAGTTCATCAAGGGCCACTTCCCCAGCATCCACGCCCACTGCCTGGAACTGGGCCTGGACATCACCCGCGAGCCGATCCCGGTGGTGCCCTCGGCGCATTTCACCTGCGGCGGCGTGCACACCGATCTGCGCGCGCGCACCGACGTAGATGGCCTCTACGCCATCGGCGAGGTCGCCTGCACCGGCCTGCATGGCGCCAACCGCCTGGCCAGCAACTCGATCCTGGAATGCCTGGCCTTTGCCGCCGCGGCCGCCGACGACCTGCTGGCAATCCTGGACCAGCGTGCGATGCCGCATGGACTCAAGCCCTGGGACGAAAGCCGCGTTACCGACTCCGACGAGGACGTGGTGGTCTCGCACAATTGGCTGGAGCTGCGCACCTTCATGTGGGACTACGTCGGCATCGTGCGCACCACCAAGCGCCTGGAACGGGCACAGCACCGCATCGAGCTGCTGGCCCGCGAGATCCAGGAGTATTACGGCAACTACCGCATCAGCGCGCACCTGCTGGAGCTGCGCAACCTGGTGGTCTGCGCCGACCTGATCGTGCGCTCGGCGCTGCTGCGCAAGGAATCGCGCGGGCTGCACTACACGCTGGACTATCCGCACACGCTGGCGAGGGCGATGCCGACGGTTCTGGAAGGGCGCAAATCCGGTTGAGCACCCCATGTCCTCCCTCTCCTCTGGCCTGAGAGGGAAGACAGGAAAGCCTGCTTGCCGCTACCGCAGCGACCCCTTGTACTTCCCGAACGTCGCCGGGCTCACCGGAGCCTCGGCGGTGGCCTGAGGGGGTGCCGCCGAAGCGGCCACCATCGCACGCGGGCGGCCCATGATCACTTCCTCGAAGCGGTCCGCCAGCCGCGTCAGTTCATCATCTCCGCCCATGCGCGCCATGCGCACGATCTCGCGGGCGTACTCCATGTTCTGCGTCATCCACAGCGCATCGGTAATGCGTCCGGTGCAATGCCGCAGCCGCACGTACAGACGTGTCGCCAGGGCCAGCTTGTCACCGTCGGTCATCGAAAACCCTCCTGTTCCAGGTGCCGCCGGCTGCATTGCCGCCGGGGCACCTGCCCACATGCCTCCCTCTGCTCCCATGCCAGTCCCTGGCGTCAGACGATGCGTTCACCGTGCAGGGCCAGATCCAGGCCGGCCTGTTCCTCGTCGCCGTTCACGCGCAAGCCCATGGTGAAGCGCAGCAGCAGCAGGATCGCGATGGTCATGCCGGCGCTGTAGAACAGCGTGGCGAAGGCACCGACCGCCTGCACCATCAGACTGGCCTCGGCACCGGAAATGACCTTGCTGGAGAACACGCCGGTCAGCAGGGCGCCCACCAGGCCGCCGACGCCATGGATACCGAACACGTCCAGCGAATCATCCGCGCCGAGCAGACGCTTGAGGCCGGTGGCGCCCCAGTAGCAGAGCAGGCCGGAGGCGGCGCCGATCGCCAGCGCGCCCGGAATCTCGACGAAGCCGGATGCCGGGGTGATCGCCACCAGGCCGGCCACCGCGCCGGAGCAGGCGCCGAGCAGCGAGGCACGCTTGCGGATGATCCACTCCACGCCCATCCAGGTCAGCACGGCGGTGGCAGCGGCCACCTGAGTCACCAGCATGGCCATGCCGGCACGGCCGTCGGAGGCCGCGGCGGAGCCGGCGTTGAAGCCGAACCAGCCCACCCACAGCAGCGAGGCGCCGATCAGCGTGAAAGCCAGGTTGTAGGGGATGAAGGGCTCGGAGCCGTAGCCGTTGCGGCGGCCCAGCATGTAGGCGCAGGCCAGGCCCGCGGCGCCGGCGTTGATGTGCACCACCGTGCCACCGGCGAAGTCCTGGGCGCCGAGCTTGGCCAGCCAGCCGTCCGGCGACCACACCCAATGCGCGACCGGTGCGTAGACCAGCAGCGACCAGGCCGCCACGAACACCATCATGGAGCCGAACTTCATGCGCTCGGCGAAGGCGCCGGTGATCAGCGCCGGCGTGATGATGGCGAAGGTCAGCTGGAACATGATGAAGACCGACTCGGGCACCGTCGGGGCCAGCGGATTGACGCTCAGCTGCCCGGCTTCCTTGAAGTACTTCAGCCCGCCCAGGAACAGGTTGTCGAGCCCGCCGATGAAGGGGGAGCCCGGGGAGAACGCCAGGCTGTAGCCGATGACGATCCACAGCACCGTGATCAGGGCGGTGACGGCAAAACTCTGCAGCGTGGTGGCCAGCACGTTCTTCTTGCGCACCATGCCGGCGTAGAACAGGGCCAGGCCCGGGATCGTCATCAGCAGCACCAGGGCGGTGGAAGTCAGCATCCACGCCGTATCACCGGCGCTGATCTGGTCGAAGGCCACCATGGTCGGTGCCGCCGCCGCACTGCCGGCATAGGCCAGCGCCGCCACCAGGACGAGCATCAGCCCTACCCGGTCCCACCTGGAATTCAGAGTCACGATCCTGCTCCCTTTCCTGCCCGGGACCGACCACCGGTCCGGACCTCTGGGATTCGGCATGCACAGGCAATGCCAACTCCGGAAAGGCCCGGCCGCGGGCCCGACGCTCGCATGCAGAAACGACAAGGCCCGCAGCGCGGGCCTTGAATCGATTGGGAAAAGCGGCGGTCCCCCGTCAGGTGCCAGCGGCGCAGGCGAAGGACATCAGGCGGGCGCGCAGGCGGCGCAGGGGGTCGGCACCCAGCTCGTCGCCAAGCACCACACGGGTGCGGCGCCCGCCGGACTTGAGGCGGAAGTTCAGCACCATCATGCGCGAGTGGACGCAGCTGTTGCCCAGCAGCTCGGCCTCGTCCTTGCGGCCGGCACTGTCCACCACCAGCCACTGGCCGTCGGCCTGCCAGACCAGGCGCACCAGGGCGCGGCGGCCGAAGCCGAAGGCGGCATGGCGGCGCAGCCAGACCCAGGACGCGCCGAACGCGGCGCAGAGCAGCATCATGGGCCAGCCCGGCGACATCGCCGCCAGCAGCAGGCACAGCGCCAGCATGTGCAGGATGAACAGGAAGCGGTGCGCCCGGTAGGACGGCCGCAGGTTCAGGTCAGTGGTGGCGGCGAAGCTGTTCGACGACATCGGCATAGGTCTCGGGAGGCTGCGAGTACCCCATGGACCAGGAATACAGGTCCGGGTCCTCGGTGGTCTGCAGCATCTGGATGAAGAGGGCGCGCTCGGCCTCCGTGGCCGAGGGCCAGCGATGCGCGTAATAGCGCTCCGTCAGGACGTCCAGTTCCTTCATGCCGCGGCGCAGCAGCCAGCGGAGTTTGCCTTCTTCCATGAGCGTATCCGTCGCGAAGCTAGGCGATCCGGTTGCGGGAGCCGCGGTCAGCGGCTCCCGCAAGCGATTCTTCAGACCCTACGCTCGACCAACATCTTCTTGGTCTCGGCGATCGCCTTCGCCGGATTCAGACCCTTGGGGCAGGTCTTGGCGCAGTTCATGATCGTGTGGCAGCGGTACAGCTTGAACGGATCTTCCAACTCGTCCAGGCGCGAGCCGGTGGCCTCGTCGCGGCTGTCGGCCAGCCAGCGGTAGGCCTGCAGCAGGATCGCCGGGCCCAGGTAGCGGTCGCCGTTCCACCAGTAGCTGGGGCAGCTGGTAGTGCAGCAGGCGCAGAGGATGCACTCGTAGAGACCGTCGAGCTTGGCGCGGTCCTCTTCGGATTGCAGGCGCTCGCGCGTCGGTGCAGGCGAGTCGGTCTTGAGCCAGGGCTCGATCGAGGCGAGCTGGGCGTAGAAGTGCGTCAGGTCCGGGACCAGGTCCTTGACCACCGGCATGTGCGGCAGCGGGTAGATGACGACCTCGCCCTTCACCTCTTCGCAGGTCTTGGTGCAGGCCAGCGTGTTGGTGCCGTCGATGTTCATCGCGCAGCTACCGCAGATACCCTCGCGGCAGGAGCGGCGGAACGTCAGCGTGGCGTCGGTTTCGTTCTTGATCTTGATCAGTGCGTCCAGAATCATCGGGCCGCAGCTGGCCATGTCCACCTCGTAGGTGTCCATGCGCGGGTTGGCGCCGGTGTCCGGGTCATACCGGTAGATCTTGAAGTTGCGGACCTTCTTGGAGCCTTCCGGAGCCTTGTGGTGCTTGCCGGCCGACTTGTCGAGCTTGGAATTCTGCGGGAGCGTGAACTGTGCCATGACGTGGAATCCTTGCGATCAGTACTTGCGGGCAACGGGCGGGATGTGCTCCACGTCGTTGTCCAGCGGCTGCATGTGTACCGGGCGGTAGTCGATCTTCACCTGCTTGTCGGCGGTGCGCCAGGCCACGGTGTGCTTCATCCACTGCGTGTCGTCGCGGTCCTTGATGTCGTCGCGGGCGTGGGCGCCGCGCGACTCCTTGCGATTCTCGGCGCCGACGATGGTCAGCAGCGCCTGGCCCAGCAGGTTGTCGAGTTCCAGCGTCTCGCAGAGGTCCGAGTTCCAGATCATGGAACGGTCGGAGACCTTCACGTCCTGCACGAAGTTGTCGATCACGCCGTTGAGCTTGGTGATGCCTTCCTGCATCAGCGGGCCGTCGCGAAACACCGCGCAGTGCTTCTGCATGGTCTTCTGCATGTCCAGGCGGATCTTCGCCGTGGCAGTGCCGCCCTTGGCATTGCGGAAGCCGTCGAGGCGGGCCAAGGCCTTCTCCTCGGAGGCGCCGCTGATCTTGCGGTGCGGGGTGCCCGGCTTGACCAGCTTGGCGGCCTGGATGGCGGCGGCGCGGCCGAACACCACCAGGTCGAGCAGCGAGTTGGAGCCCAGGCGGTTGGCGCCGTGCACCGACACGCAGGCGGCCTCGCCCACGGCCATCAGGCCCGGGACCACGGAGTCGGGGTTGCCGTTCTTCAGGGTCACCGCTTCGCCGGTGTACAGGGTCGGGATGCCGCCCATGTTGTAATGCACCGTCGGCACCACCGGGATCGGCTGCTTGGTCACGTCCACGCCGGCGAAGATCTTGGCCGACTCGGAGATGCCCGGCAGCTTGGAGTGCAGCACTTCCGGACCCAGGTGCTCCAGGTGCAGGAAGATGTGATCGGCCTCGGCACCGACGCCGCGGCCTTCGCGGATCTCGGTGGCCATGGCACGGCTCACCATGTCGCGCGGCGCCAGGTCCTTCACGGACGGGGCATAACGCTCCATGAAACGCTCGCCCTTCTGGTTGGTGAGGTAACCGCCCTCGCCTCGCGCGCCCTCGGTAATGAGGCAGCCCGAGCCGTAGATGCCGGTCGGGTGGAACTGCACGAACTCCAGGTCCTGCAGCGGCAGGCCGGCGCGCAGCACCATCGCATTGCCGTCACCGGTGCAGGTGTGGGCGGAGGTGGCGGAGAAGTAGGCGCGGCCGTAGCCGCCGGTGGCCAGGATCGTCTCGTGGGCACGGAAGCGGTGCAGCTTGCCGGTGGCCAGCTCCCAGGCGAGCACGCCCTGGCAGGAGCCGTCCTCGTCCATCAGCAGGTCTAGGGCGAAGAATTCGATGAAGAACTGCGCGCGGCACTTGAGGCTCTGCTGGTAGAGCGTGTGCAGCATGGCATGGCCGGTGCGGTCGGCGGCAGCGCAGGTGCGCTGGGCCGGGGGGCCCTTGCCGAAGTCGGTGGTCATGCCGCCGAAGGGGCGCTGGTAGATCTTGCCTTCCTTGGTGCGCGAGAACGGCACGCCGTAGTGCTCGAGCTCGATGATCGCGGGGATGGCCTCGCGGGTCATGTACTCGATGGCGTCCTGGTCGCCCAGCCAGTCGGAGCCCTTCACGGTGTCGTAGAAGTGCCAGCGCCAGTCGTCCTTGCCCATGTTGGCCAGCGCGGCGGAGATGCCGCCCTGCGCCGCCACGGTGTGCGAACGCGTGGGGAATAGCTTGGTGATGTTGGCCGTCTTCAGGCCGGCTTCGGCCAGGCCCAGGGTCGCGCGCAGGCCGGCACCGCCGGCACCCACGACGATGGCGTCGTACTCGTGATGAACGATCTCGTAAGCGGACATTCTTTGGATCCCGGTGTTACAGCGCGACGCGCAGGATGGCGTAGACGCTGGCGGCGGCGACGATGGCGTGGAGGAACTTCTGGCCCATCAGCGACAGCAGCTTGAGGCCCTCGTGGTGCACGTAGTCCTCGATCACCACCTGCACGCCCAGGGCGGAGTGGTAGAGCATGGTGAGGATGAACAGCACCAGCATGATGGCGACGCTGGGCGCGGAGACCCAGTGACGCACCGCGTGGTAGTCGCCGCCGGCCAGGTTGGCCACGGAGAACACGAACCACAGCGTCAGCGGGATCAGGGCGACGGCGGTAACGCGCTGCACCCAGAAGTGATGGACGCCGTCCTTGGCGGAACCGAGGCCGCGCGCGCGGCTCAGGGGAGAACGCAGGCTCATCGGAGGCTCCGTCAGAGGAAGTAGGCCACGGCCCAGGCGGCGGCCGTCAGCAGCAGGGAGGAGGCGACCACGGCATAGCCGGTCTTCTCGGCGACCTTGATGTCAAAACCCCAGCCGATGTCCCAGAACAGGTGGCGGATGCCGTTGCCCAGGTGGTACATCAGCGCCCAGGTCCAGCCGAACAGCAGGATCTGGCCGTACCAGGCCGTCAGGTGCTTGGCGAAGTCGGCGTAGACCACCGGGCCCGTGGCCAGGGCGATCAGCCAGGCCGCCACCAGCAGGGTGCCGACACTGAGGCCGACACCGGTGACACGGTGGATGATCGAGAGCAGCGAGGTCCATTGGAAGCGGTAATACTGCCCCAGCATGAAGGGGGACAGCGGGCGATTGTCGGCGGGCGTTTTCGTGGTCATTCCGGCTCCCAATATCCGGGACGTGAACTTCAGAGGGGTTCAGAAGTCGATACAGCGCCCATTCTTTTCCCAGTCGCCATAGCGGGTGGGATCGGGACCGTCGCTGCGGCCACCCACTTCGGGCGCCGGCTCGGGTTCCGCCTCCGCCGCAGGCTGCGTCTTCTCCAGCAGTTCCGCGAGGGAAACCACTTCATCCGGCTTGGATGCACCGGCAATTTTTGGATCGGGCGAATGCGACACGGAAATTTCTGGGCTGCAAAGCCCTGATAGTGTGACAAACTTCTCTTGTGCATCGCAACGTGAAATTCCTGTGAACGCTCGTATCCCACTCGACGAACTCGTGTACATCCGCGCGCAAGGTGCGGATGCTGAAAGCTTTTTGCAGGGTCAGCTGAGCAGCGACACGCGCCTGGTGAATGAGAACCGTGCGCAGCTGTCGAGCTACAGCAACCCCAAGGGACGCATGCTCGCGGTGCTGACGCTGTTCCGACACGGCGACGACCTCGTGCTGGAGGTGCATCGCAGCGTCGCTGAATCGACGCTCAAGCGTCTGCGCATGTTCGTGATGCGCTCCAAGGTCACCCTGCAGGACTGCACGGCGGAGCTGCCGGCCACCGGCCTGCTCGGCGAAGACGGCGCCCGCCAGCTCGAGACCCTGGGCCTGCCGTTGCCGCAGGAGCCGATGCAGAGCGCCGCCCACGGCGGCCTTACCGTGATCCGCCGCCTGGGCAGCCAACCGCGCTGGTCGGTACACGGCGAGGTCGCCGGCCTGGCCGCACTGCCCGCCCGGGGTTTCGAGGCCTGGCGCCGCGCCGACCTGCTGGCCGGCGTACCGACGGTCTACACCGAGAGCCGCGAGATGTTCGTGCCGCAGATGGCCAACATCGACCTGCTGGGTGGCATCAGCTTCAACAAGGGCTGCTACACCGGCCAGGAGATCGTGGCGCGCCTGCATTACCTGGGACAGCTCAAGCGCCGCATGTTCCTGCTGCGCGCCCCGGTGGACGCGCGCCCCGGCATGCCGGTCTACGATGCCGCCGGCGACGGACAGGCCGTGGGCGAGGTAGTGGACGCGGTGGCGGATGGCGACGCCACGCTGCTGCTGGCGGTACTGCAGCTGAGCCATGCCGGCTCGGCGCAGCTGGCCTTGGCGGCGATAGACGGCCCGAAGCTGGGGCCGGCCCAAGCCCTGGCGCCTGCCGCAGGATAAAGATACCCCCTAACCGGGGCAGCCGAACGGCGGCTTTTTCCCGTCGGGAGAACCCTCGGCTTCGGGGTGCTTCGATATAGTGCAGGCACTCGTAGGGGGAATCTTCCATGCGTCTGCCTGCCGTCTGTCTTGCCCTCTGCCTGGGCCTCTCCAGCTTCACCGCGCCCGCTGCGGCGGCCCTGGGGGATGTGCCGCTCCAGTGGCTCCCCGCCGGCCTGCGTCCGGCCACTGCCGAGGTGCTGCGCAGCGCCCCGCTGTCCTTCGCCACGGGCGTACCGCTGTCGCTGACCGAACAGGATGGCGCCTGGGACGAGCCCTCTCTCGGCACCGCGCGCTGGCGCCTGCGGTTGGCTTCCGACGGCGCGCTGAACCTCAGTGCCCGCCTGGAGCAGCTGCAACTGCCGGAGGGCGGCGAGCTCTGGTTCTCGTCCGCCGATGGGCGCGACGTGCAAGGCCCCTTCCGCGGCAACGGCGAGCTGCTGCTGCCGATCGTGCGCGATGCCGAAGCGGTGCTCGAGGCACGCATGCCGGCGGCGGGACGCGATGCGTTCCGCCTGCACATCGCCGAAGCCTTCCACGGCTTCCGCGCGCTGGGCAGCGCCGGGCTGCAGTCCAAGGGCGCCATCGGCGACTCGCAGGGCAATTGCCATATCGACGTGGCCTGCTCCGACGGCAATGGCTGGCGCAGCGAGATCCGTTCGGCCGTGGTCTACACCCGCGTCAACCGCATCCTGATCGGGACCACCCTGGTCACCTGCTCCGGCGTGATGGTCAACAACACGGCGCAGAACGACCGCGCCCTGGTGCTGACCGCGAACCACTGCGGCATCACTTCATCCACGCGGATGTCGGATGTCAGCGTCTACTTCAACGTGCAGAAGGCCAGCTGCGGCGCGACCGCCGACGGCCCGATCAACCAGGTGATCGCCGGCGGGCGCTTCCTGGCACGCGACAGCGAGTCGGACTTCACGCTGTTCGAACTGGCGTCCAAGCCACCGTCCTCCTACGGCGTCCACTACAGCGGCTGGGATGCGCGTAGCGGCAATGCCGCAAGCAGCGGCGTGGGCATCCATCACCCTGGCGGCGACGACAAGAAGATCAGCACCTTCAGCAGTAGCCTGCAGGCCATCGAGAATGCCCAGATCGATACCTTCCGCGTGGACGGCTGGCAGGTGCGCTGGGCCCGCGGCGTGACGGAGCCGGGGTCTTCCGGCAGCGGCCTGTGGAACCAGAGCCACCGCCTGGTGGGCACGCTGTCGGGTGGTTCGTCGAGCTGCAGCAATCCCAGCGGCAGCGACATCTACGCACGCTTCGAGCGCGCCTGGACGGCGAACAGCGCCAGCAGCGGCCAGCTCAAGGCGCATCTCGACCCCTCCGGCACCGGGGCCCTGACTCTGGACGGAAAGGATGCGGGTGGATCGCCTGGCACCGTCGGCTCCTCCTCGGGAGGCAGCTCCAGCGGCGGCAGCAGCGGAGGCGGGGGCGGCGGGGGCGCAGCCGGCGGGGCGCTGTTGCTGCCGGCCCTGCTTCTGGCGGCGCTGCGCCGGCGTACACCCCGACACACACTCTGATACAAGCGGGTTCACAGACCGGGGTGGGCTGCGGCTATAGTGCAGCCTCGGCCCCTCCCTGCCCTGTACCGACCATGACCCTGCGCCGCCACGCCCTTCTGCCGGGCATGCTGATGATTGGCCTGCTCCTATCCCTGCCCGCCCTGGCAACGGAAGCACCGCCACGCCACGTGCTTTCGATTGTGCAGGTGCAAGAGGCCACGGAGGATGCCAAGCAAGACCCCCTGCGCTACGCCGTGCCGCAGGCAACCGACCTGCGCTTGAGCGATGGTATCTGGGACCAACCGGCCGCTTCCCAAGCGCGCTGGCGCCTGGGTATCGACTCCAACGGCGCGGAGTCGCTGTCCCTGCGCCTGGAAGACCTGCATCTGCCGGCCGGCAGCGAGTTGCGCTGGATCGGCGAGGACAGTGGCGACATTCAGGGTCCTTTTGGCGCCGACAGTAGCGGCACGCTGTGGTTACCCCTGGTGCGCGGCAGCCATGCATTGCTGGAGCTGCGACTACCGGCAGCAGAAAAGGGGCATGCGTCGCTGCGCATTGCCGAGGCACAGCATGGCTATCGCGCCTTCAACATGCCTGGCACCGCCAAGGGTTATTTCAACAAGCAGGGCAGCGGAGCCTGCAATATCGATGTCGCCTGCACCACCGCCAATCCCTGGCTTTCGCAGGTGCGTTCGGTAGTGCTGCTGACCATCGGCAACAGCGCGGTCTGCACGGGTACGCTGGTCGACAACGTGCGCCGCGACGGGACGCCCTACGTCCTTACGGCGAATCACTGCCGATTCGATCAGCAATCCTCGCCGTCCAGCATCCGCGCCTACTTCAACGTCAATCGTAGCGGCTGCGGTAGCGGCACCGAAGGGTCTGTCGGTCAAAACCTTGCCGTTGCCGAAGTGGTCTCCCGCAGCACCACTTCGGATTTCGCGCTATTGCGTCTGCTCTCCAGCGAGAACGGCAACTCGGCCTCCGATTTCAATCCCTATTTCGCGGGCTGGGATGCCAGCGGGACCGCTCCCAGTTCGGGGGCAGCGATCCATCACCCCAGCGGCGACGACAAGAAGATCAGCATCTATTCGAGCAGCCCACAGAAGCAGGCTGACATGGAGATATGCGACCGCAGCAAAAACTGCTTCACGGTGGATGCCTGGAAAGTGAGCTGGAACAAAGGCACCACGGAAGCCGGATCGTCCGGGGCCGCGCTGTGGAACCAGGATGGACAGATCGTCGGCACCCTGTCCGGCGGCTCGGCCAGATGCGACGGTGACAAGCCCAATACGGGTTCCGATTATTTCGGGCGGCTGGACCTCTCATGGACCGGCGGCGATGCAAAGGCTCTCGGCAATTCACTGAAGAGCGCGCTCGACCCGGACAACACCGGCACGATCTCGCTCGTCGGTCGCGGCGGCACCAATCCGGCACCATCGACCGTCGATCCTTTCACCGACACTTCAGGTGGAGGCAGCGGCGGTGGAGCGCTGCCAATATTCCTGCTGGCGGCACTAGTGGGGCTTGGGCTGCTGCAGCGGCGGCGCTAATCCCGGCGCTTCGTACTGAATGGCATGCAAGCCCGGAGGGCCTGCTAAGGGATACGAGTTCCTCGCCCGCGCCATGGCTTCGCCAGCCTGCGCCCGACGCGTCGCAGTGGCGGCAATATGCGCAGCAACGGCGCGAGCCAGGGGGCATGCGCGGCCAGTGAATATGCGTGCTCACCGACCTCCGGCGATGTGCGCGTAACCACCCAGCGGAAGTACTCCCAGCGTTCCGGCCACCCCGCCAGGGCTGCACAGGCACCAGCATGCAGCAGCAGGCCGTCAACGAAAGTGCGCTGCCGCCCATCCGGCTTGTTGCTCATCCATTCGCGCTGCTCCACCGTCGCGGCGCGGCTGGTCAGTCTGACCGATAGAGGCCTCGGCCCCGAATCCGCTTCCAGCTGCGCCGCCATGACAGCCAGCGTGTGCCGGGTGTACGAATCCTGCTCCAGGGCGAGGCCGGATCTCCAGGGCGAGGCGCCGCCTTGCTGGACACTCACGATTTCCAACAGGTCATAGCCCCATTTCCAGCGCATGCACCGTGAGCGACAGGCGTGGCTGGCGAGGGATCGCTGCTGCAGCACCGCAGGGAGTTGCCGCAGACCGCGCAAGGGACCTTCATCGATACGCCCTAGCTGCGGCAGCAGGGAGGCCAGCCTCGGCAGGGACGTTCCCTTCAGCGGATCGGTGCGCCAGTGCAACTCCAGGTATAACCCACGCGGATGAACGAAGTTGATGTGATGCACGCTACGCATCCACTCGCGCCAGTGCAACGAGCGCTGTGGCAGTGACGTGGCAGGCGAATAGCCCAGACGCAGGATGATCTCGATGGCAGGCAGGACATGATCCGTATCGACCATCATGTCGATATCGCCGCTTTGGCGTGCGCCGATATCGCGATACAGCAGCCAGGAGAGCGCCACCCCCTTGAGAGGGAGCACAGGGATGCCTGATTGCTCCAGCGCGCCGGCTACCTCCAGGCAAGCACCGGCCTGCTGCAAGGCCTGGAAGGTGCCTCGCCGCCGAATCTCCGCTACCTGCGCATACAAATCCTGCGGCAACTGCAGCATCTGCTGCCGATGCCGCAGCTCCATCAAGCCTGCCAAGCCATGCAGGCGCAGGGCCTGGAAGAAATCCATGGGCCTGACGGCGGCCAGCAGACCCTCGTCCAGACGCTCTGCCGTCCAACGGCTGCGCACCAGTTGCGCCAGCAGCCGACGTGCCGGCTCTGCGGCTGCCTTGTGGTCCAGGCTCACTCTGTCTCCACGCCCGGGTAGCGCTTCCGCAGCAGTTCGCTGTCCGCCGCATAGTCCAGCCGGAAGCTGAGGTAATGACGGTCGAACAGGGACTTGGGGTGCAGGCAACGCAGACTGGGATCCAGAACCGTACGTAGTACGCCATCCGCGCGGGTAAAGAAGTCGAGGTGGTCGAGACGCTTGAGGCGGTCGTCCCAGCCAACCTGGGCCAGCCTTGCCGTACGGGCGATGAAGAAATTGGGCACCTTGGCACGCAGCGGCAGTCCGCCAAGTTCACCGCTGGGCGCAATGGCTTGCGACTTGTAAATCGGAGTCCGGCTGGAGTCGTTCCACTCCATCATCGGCAGGGTGATGACGATGCCTCCGAGGATGTCGATGCGGGGCTCGGCGGCGATGCGCCTGAGCGATCTCAGCAGGTCCGAGCCACTATAGAAAACAAAATCGTCGTCCAGGATCATGGTGTAGGGCGTACGCACCCGGGCGAGCCCGGCATTGCGTCCCGCCGAGACGCCGCTGTCAAACGGCAGCGTGACGTATTCGACACCGTCGATCGGCTCGGGATGACAGCTGTCATCGACCACGACAATGTGAATGCGTGGATAGTGGCGCCGGATGCTGCTCAGCATTTGCTGCAGCAAGGGGCGCCGCTCGAAGGTCTTGATGACCAGCGTCAACTGGTCCAGCAAGGCGTCATTGCCGCCATGAGCCGCACGCATGCGGTCAGCCAGCCTGACCACGCCCAGCTGCGCCTTCACCAGGCCATTGAAGAATGGAGCAACCCAAGGATTGAGCCTCGGGTGGGCAGCGAAATAGCGGCCAAGCGGCTTTATCAGCCTTTCACGCATGGAGCGCTCCCGCGAGCCCGGCCAGGTAGCCCGGCCCATTCGCCATCATCTGTTCGAAGCTGCCGCTTTCACGGATGCGTCCGCCCTCAAGGACATGGATGCAGTCGGCATCCCTGACCGTGCCGATGCGATGCGCGATGACCAGGATCGACAGTTGCCCATGCAGGCGGGCGATGGAATCCTGGATGCGCTGTTCATTGTCGCGATCCAATGCGCTGGTGGCCTCGTCGAGGATCAGCAGACGGGGTTGCCGCAGCAAGGCGCGCGCAATTGCCAGGCGCTGGCGCTCGCCCCCCGAGAGGCGCACTCCTCTCTCACCGAGTACCGTATCAAGTCCCTGCGGCAGATCGCGCACGAAGCCTGCCGCTGCCTGCTCGAGCACCGTCCATAGTTGGGGCTCCGTTGCTCCAGGATGCGTCCAAAGCAGGTTCTCTCGAACGCTGGCATTGAGCAGGAAACTGTCCTGGGATACATAGGCCACCTGGCTGCGCCAGGCTCTGCGATCGATCAGTTCACGGCCATCGACCAGCACCTTTCCTGAGGTTGGAGCCAGAAGACCGCCAATGATATCCGCCAAAGTGCTCTTGCCGGCGCCGGATGGTCCAACCAGCGCCACGGTATGACGGAACGGCAACACCAGGGTAATCGCCTGGAGAATGTCTCCCTCCCCCGAAGCAGCGCGATAGTGCAGGTTCTCCAGCCGCAGCTCCGACGTGAAGGACATAGCGGGATCGATGCCGGAGGGCTCGACCGCCGCCGCACAGGCCTGGCGCATCCCAACAAAGGACGTGTAGGCGGGCAGGCTGTAGAGCAGCCGCTCATAGGTTTGCTGCATCGCCGAGAACATGGGGATCAAGCGCGAAAATATGAACACCAACACCAGCATCGATGCGGGTGGGATGAGGATCACCACGAGAGCCACATAGGTCAGCGCCGCCAGTGCCATGGCGCCTCCGATGCGCAGCAAGCTGCGTGATATGGCCTGCTTGCGGGTGAAATCCACCGCCTCCCGTCGCGCCGCTTGCAGACGCCCCTCATAGCGCCGCAAGGTCTCCCGCTCGACGTTGCTGCTCTTGACCAACTTGAGCCCGGCCAGGAACTCACTGACCTCGCCATGCATCCTCTGCATGACGGCGGTCAGGCGATAGCCCCCTGCATGGGCATTGCGATGATTCCGCCGCAGGAGCAGCAGCAGCGCGCAACCGATGCCCAGGGTCATGGCTGTAAGCGGCACAGACAGGCTGAAGGCGATGACCAGATAGGCGACGGCCATCGCGGCCGTGGTCAGCAATTGCAAGAGGGAGGTGAGCCCCACGCTGATACGGCCAAGATCGACGTTCAATGCATGACTGAGTTCGGCGCTGTGCGTGCGTGCCAGGAAGGACCATTCGGCCTCACCGATACCACGGTACAGCTGCAGGCGCAGGTGATCGACAAAACCCTGCTGAAGCTCTGTGGAAGCCACGTCACGCCACCAGGACAGCCCTGAATACAGCACGATCAACGCGAGATACGCCAGGAGGATGCAGGTCAAGGCAAGGGACCGGTCCAGGCTACCGAGCATCGCCTGCAGGGGACCCGCAGTAGCCGCTGGCCCGGGCGCCACGCCGACCAGGCTCAGCATCGGCGCCAGCAGCATCAGGCCACTGCCCTCCAGTATCGCCACTGTCAGCATGAGCACACTGACCACCATGACCCTGCGCCGCCCGAAGTCCCGGATTTCACGCAGCAGCGCGATCAGCGGTCGCCGGTGCGATTCCTGGGCCTCTTCGGCGGAAGTCGGGATGCTCATGAACCTTTGAGGCGGGCCTGCCGGGCAGGGATTCCTGCGGCCAGGAGTCTGGGAGTTTGTTGGGTCCGGCAGTTTAGGGCTTGGCCACCGGTCTGCCCATAGGGGTCAGCAGCGGGCGGCGGTCAGCCCCGCCTGCCGCCCGAAGAAGGTCGCGTCGGCCAACGACATGCCGGAACTGTAGCCGGCACCCCAGCGCGGCATGCCGCAGGCCGTGCGCCCGGCGGCATAGAGCCCCGCCACGGGCCGGCGCGTGGCGTCCATCACCTCGCCCGTCGGCAGTGTGTCGAGGCCACCCAGCGTGAAACTGAAGTAGGCCGCATGGTCGATACGGCAATCCAGCGCGACGAAGGGGCCCTGAGTCAGCGGGCGCAGCCACCGGGCCGCCTTGCGGAACAGTGGGTCATGTCCCTGCGCGGCGTGGCGGTTGTACAAGTCCACGGTGGATACCAGGGCGCCCTCCGGCAACTCCAGCTCGCGTTCCACTTCCTGCCAGCTGTCACCGGTGGCGCCGATCGTGATCTTGGCGAACTGCCCGAATTCAGGCTCGGCAAAGATTTCCTGGTCCAGAAGCAGCCAGAAGCGGTCGCCGGCCTGCTGCAGCGCATGCTGCGCGACACGGCCGTGGTAGCAGTCCTCGTTGATGAAGCGCTGGCCACGCGCGTTGATGAAGATGCCCTTGATCAACTGCTCAGGCGGATACCAGGGCAGGGTCACGAAACCCTGGTCCATGTGGATGGCATGGCCGCCCGCGCTCTGGCCGAGCAGGATGCCGGAGCCGTCGTCCACCGTGCCGATGGGCATGTTGGCGCGCATCAACTGCGGCGCGTACCGGCGCATCAGGTCCTGGTTCATGATGAAGCCGCCCGCGCAGAGCACCACGCCGCGCGTGGCGCGCAAGAATGAGTCCTGCCCGTCGCGTCGCTGCACCAGGCCCTGGACGCGGCCGGAGTCGTCGACGATCAGCGCGACCGCACGGGTGTCGTAGCGCACATCCACCGCCGTCTCGGCGACGCGCTCCGCCAGCCGGTCCATCAGGTAGCGCCCGCCGCCCAGGCCCATCCATTGCGGGGTGTGCCCGCGAGGACAAGGCTTGGCGCTCTCCGCGAAGGGCCAAGCCTCCTCGCTGCCGCTCCAGATCAGGCAGTCATCGGTGAAGGGCTCGACGATGCGCTGCGGGATGAAACTGTTCTTGTAGACAAGCCCCTGCGCCTGCATCCACTCGAAGTGCGCCAGGCTGTTGTCGGCGTAGAGCCGCACCTTGGCGGCGTCCGCATCGGGACCGCCCGCCATCAGCAGGTAGCGATAAAGGTCCTCGGTGTCGTCATGGAATCCGGCCGCCTGCTGCTGCGGCGTGCCGCCGCTGCCGCCGACGTACATCTCGCCCCCGGACAGCGCCGAGGTGCCGCCGCTGCCGGAGGTGGTTTCCAGCAGCACGACCTTGGCTCCCGCGCGCACCGCTTCCAGGGCAGCACAGGCACCCGCCGCGCCGAAGCCCACCACCGCGACATCGGTCTCAATATCCCAGCGCAGCACCTCGGTGAAACGGCAGGGGCGGCTGCGGGAATAGGCGGGCTGGTCTGACATGCGGTTCTCCTCGGCTCGGCCCTGATGGGCTCTGACTGCACGATAGGCCCTCCCTGCCCCGCCTCCCTCCTCCGGCCGGAGGAGAAGGACGGCCCGATTCCTGCTTAGCGCAGCAGGGACCTGAGCAAACTATCGATCTCCTGGATCGCGCGGTAACTGGAGGGGTATATCAGGGAATAGCAGGCGACCGACTCGATGATCCTGCCCAATCGCGCGAAATGCTCGGGCAACCGGCTGGCCGCGTGGTCCGAAGGATCGAACAGGATCAACTGGCGCGTTGCATCGATAAAGGCATCGCTGGAGGAAAGCGGCTGCAGTCGCGGCGCGTGGCAGTCATCGGAGCGAGCCAGCGATACGAAGGCCCGCAGTGGCACGACAACGGGCGGACGGCCGCCCACATCTGCACCGAACCAGACCTTGCCGTCATAGCCCGGCATGGAGCGGCACCGTTCCGCCGGCAATCCCAATGCCTGCTGCGAGTCACCCCAGACACAAACGCCGCTGGCCGCCGGATAGAGGAGTGGTCCCTCCTCGTAGCGCAGTACGGAGAGATCGTCGCTGAGAAGGGTCCAGCCAGCCCGATGGGAGAGGGCGGCGGACAGTGTCGACTTGCCCGCCCCGGAGGCCCCAGCCATCAGGATGCCGCCAGTGGCATCACCGATGGCGGCTGCGTGCACCAGCGTGGCATCCACCAGCAGCGGAATGCGGGGCAGGATGCGGCGCACCAGCACGTCCGAGAACTCGAAGCTCCCCGGATTTCCGGCACAGCGGATACGGTCGCCCGCAGCGCTGACCAGATAGTGGTTGCAGTCGCCAGAGGTAAACAACCAGTCGGACCCCAGGAGCCGCAGGGTCAGGTCGTAACCGCCCCGCCAGCGAAACCGGACAGGGCCCGCTTCGCTCAAGTCACCCAGGTCCATCGACACCTGAATGGACTGGCCAGCCAGAAGGTTGCCCTCAGCGAGCGGCAACACGCCGACCAGGGGGACGCTGCTAAACAGCGCCCTACCGGCGAAACGGTATGCAAATGCCACCGGCTAACGGATCGCCGGCGGGATCACATCAAACGGAGGATTCAGAGGCGAAATCGAAGCCGGCGCCACCGTTGCCCTGCGTCTGGGTCACCGGCATGACCACGGCAATCTCCGGCTTGGCCCAGGGCTGCCGGGTGTCGGCGCTGATCGGGGCCTGCAGGTCGGAAGTCGGAGCACGCTCGGAATTCTTGAGGAGGGACATGTGTTTTCTCGTCGTCTGCTTGGAGAGCCTATGAAGGACTCACCCGCTTACGCTACCAGATGCGATGCCTGCTCGCATACCCCTTGGGCAGTGCCGCCTGTGACCCACTCAAGTCCCTGTCTCAACGACCGACTCCAGACGCATCTGCTCCAGCACCTCCACCACGTCTGCGCGGCAGGTTTCCGGCGCAACCGCATACCGCTCCTGCAGGCGCTCGCACAGTTGACCCAGGGTGGTCGGCTCCTCCAGCAGGTCCCAGATGGCGGAGGCGTGTGAATTCAGCTTCAGATAAGTGCCCCGATCGACCTGGAGGATGACCACCTCGTCGTTGATGCGCGCTCCCAGGGCTTTGGCCGCGCGGGCTACCCGCATCTGATCTGTCTGCATGTGCATTCCCTGAAGATATCCGTAAGGCCGCAGGAGCTTACAGCCTGAAAGCCTGCGTCAACCACAGGTCGGTGGACACGCCCCCCAACATGCCCGCAGCGCCGCCATTCGCGCCGGCGCGATAGCGGTGCCGTCCTGCCAGGACTGGAGCGTCCTGTGGCAGTCCTCCAGCAGCGGCCCATCCAGCCATCCGGCACTCCCGCCCCGCGGGCTGGTTCACACCGTGCTCCTGCAGGCGCCGCACCACGGCCTCGACGATCGGCATGCTGAAGTCGGTCTTCATCTGCCGCGGCCGCACGGCCTCTGGCAGCCTCTGGCGCATCGCCTCGCGCAGCAGGTGCTTGGGCTGCTGGCCCCTGCGCAACATGCCACCGGCGGCACCCATCAGGAAGCGCGTCAGCCTCAGGTCATGAAATGGATGCCGCACCTCGACACCCTGGGCATCGACATGGGCGATGACGTTGTCGAGCAGGACGTGCCGGGTCGGGACGACGTAGGCCGCATAGCGCCATTGCTGGGACAGGCTCGAACCCGCCAGGGATGGTGCATCCTGCCGCCAGCGATCCGACAGGCCGGCAGGTAATCGCTCTCCGCCCAGTTCTCGCGCAGCAATGCCGGCCACTGTCCGCAGGAACATGTCGGGCCAATGTGCCCGCGAACCCCGCGGCTAGTCGTCGCCGCCTTCGCCCGTCAGCACGACCCGAGTCCCCTGACGGCAGAGGGCTTCGCAGGTGATGCTCCAGTGAGAGGCATTGCGATGCAGCGGCAACTGCAGTAAACGGGCCGTCCAGGCCTCGGCCTGTTCGAGGTCGTCAGGTCCCGACATGACCGTCCGGGCCTCGATGCTCAGGTGCGACTCGACGCATTCGCTCCATTGCGCCTCGTCGTGGACCCGGTCCGGGAACCACGCCGAGATCGCGGTGACCGGGTGCGCGATCCGGCCTGCGCGATGCAGTTCCGTCGCCCGGTAGACCATGGCCGAGGAGTTCCGTCCGTCCGACAGCTGCGCCGCCACGGGCGTCGCGCTGCGCAGGCTGGATGCCAGGGCCTGGTCGAACAGTTCGTTGAAACGGTCGACATGATCGGCGTCCGACAAGCCGGAGAAATCCTCGAACGGCCCGGGGTGCAGGCACTGGCGCTCGACCGGGGATTCCGGCGTGACCGGACGATGGCAGCGGATCATGAGGGCGGGCCCGGCATGCCAGTGCCCGGCCCCGTCGGCCGGGCGAGGAGGCCTGGCGGCGACCATGCGCTCCAGCAATTCCTGGGACTGTGGCGCACCCTCCAGACCGACGACGCCGGCGATGCCGCTCATGAACCATGCTCAGGCGGGAGCCGCACAATCCATGCGGCACGCCCGTCTTCGGCAATCCCCGGCATCGCGCTGGCGCTCAGCCGAACATCTTGCGGAACTCGGTTTCGTCGGCCTCGATCGCCGTGCGCAGCGCCGCCAGGCCCGGGGCACGGGCACGCAGCTTGGTGGCGGCGAACGCGGGGCGGTTGAGCTTGAGCAGGCCGGCCGCGGCGGCCTTGGCCTCGGCCAGCAGCTGCTCCGGCGGCACGACGCGGTCGAGGAAGCCGGCTTCCACTGCGCCTGTGGGCGAGAAAATCTCGGCATGGGTGACGGCACGGCCGAAATGCGTGATGGCCAGGCGCATGCGGCAGATTTCCGTGGCGGCGTAGGGCATCGTCAGACCGATGGCCACCTCGTTGGCGCCGATCTTGAAGCTGCCCTCGGCGCCCAGGCGCAGGTCACCGCTGAGCAGCAGGAAGGACGCCATGGCCAGCGCGTGGCCGCCCGCGGCGATCACCACGGGGCGCGGGAATTTGAGCAGGCGCTCGGCCACCCGGAAGCCGCCGATGACCAGCTCGCGTACCGGCGGACCGCCCGCCCCCATCACGGCCAGGTCGAAGCCGCCGGAGAACATGCCCTCGCGGCCGGTGAGCAACACCGCCGCGCGATCGGCGTCGGCATGATCCAGCGCGGCATTGAGCGCGACCAGCATCGCCGGCGAGATCGCATTGCCCTTGCCGTTGTTCATCGTCAGCGTGGCGATGCCGTCCTGCAGCTCGTAACCCACCAGTTCGTTCATGTGAAAGCTCCAGCAAGAAAAAGTGATGGGCCGACCTTAGGCACAGGTCGGGGGCGACGACAATGGCCGTGCCTCAGGTAATTCGGATTGCCAGCGTATGGTGGCTGTGGACGGAAAGCTGCGGCAGGATGCGCTCGGCCATTTTTCAAAGGGATTTCATGATCATCGACGCCTGGGCGCAGCACCCAACCGCGCGCCACATCAACGACCCGATGTTCGACTCGCTGCGGCGCTGGACCAAGGGCGGCCTGCCCGCGGGCGAGCTGCCGGTGTCGGCCACCGTGGCCGCGATGGACCAGGCCGGCGTGGACAGGGCGCTGATTAGCGCCTGGCTGGCGCCGCGGCGCGTGCTGATCTCCAACGATGAGGTGGCCGGCTTCGTGGCGCAGGCGCCGGACCGGCTGGTGGGCGTCGGCTCGGTGGACATCTCGCGGCCGATGGATGCGGTGCGCGAGGTACGACGCTGCATCCGCGAACTGGGCTTCAAGGCGATCCGCGTGCTGCCCTGGCTTTGCGAAGTGCCGCCCACCGACCGGCGCTTCTATCCGGTCTACACCGCCTGCTGCGACCTGAGCGTGCCCTTCTGCACGCAGATCGGCCACACCGGCCCGCTGATGCCCTCCGAGGTCGGCCGCCCGATCTACCTGGACCAGGTGGCGCTGGACTTCCCGGAGCTGGTCATCGTTGGCGGTCACATCGGCTACCCCTGGACCGATGAAGCCATCGCGGTGGCAACCAAGCATGAGAACGTCTACATCGACACCTCGGCATATACCATGCAGCGCTATCCGGCGGCGCTGGTGGAGTATTTGCGCGGCCATGGGCGGCACAAGGTCTTGTTCGGCACGAATTACCCGATGATCCTGCCGGCGAAGGCGCTGGAGGGATTGGATGCACTGGGGCTGGATGACGAGGCGAAGGGCTTGTTCCTGAGTGGGAACGCGGCGCGGGTGTTCGGGCTGCAGGGGTAAGGCCGGTCGCCAGCAGCCGGCTCCTACAATGTGGCCTGTGCAGGAGACAGCTTGCTGGCGACCTGCTTCAGGCTTCAGCAGAAGCCGAGGGCAAGGCCCGCTGCAGCAGTACCAGCCGCAGGTCGAATTCCACTTGGTGATAGTCCGGCAGCATGTGCCGGCAGAGCTGGTAGAAGGCCTTGTTGTGCTCGCGCTCGCGCAGGTGCGCCAGCTCGTGCACCACCACCATCTCGAGGAATTCCGGCGCCAGTTCCTTGAACAGGCCGGAGACGCGGATCTCAGCCTTGGCCTTGAGCTTGGCCCCCTGTATGCGAGAGATCGCGGTGTGCAGACCCAGCACGTTCTGCAGCACGTCCATCTTGTTCTGGAACTGGACCTTGTGCAGCGGCGGCGCGCTGCGCATGTGTGCCTGCTTCAGCTCCTGCACGTATTCGTGGAGCGCGCCGTCGCTCTGGACCTGGTGGCTGCCGGGGTAGCGTCGCTTGAGGTGCTCTTCCAGCCGCCCCTGCTCAACGAGCCCGCGGACCTGGGCCTGGAGGTGGTCGGGATAGGCGCCGAGGTAGCGGCGCAGGACGGCGTCCATGGACATTCCGCTCAGGCGGAGCGCACCCGGATGCGCAGGCCCTCGCAGACCACCACCTGGCCTACCCTGATCTTGGCGGTCTTGCGGCTCTCGGGCTGGCCATCCACGGTGACCCGGCCGCCAGCCACCAGCTGCTTGCCAGCGCCCCCGGAATCGCAGGCGCCCGCCAGCTTGAGCAGCTGGTTCAGCTCGACGTATTCACGGTCCAGATCGAAATCGACGGTATTCATGGCCGTCATTCTAGTTCCTGCACAAGTTCTGCACGAAATTCCGCCGCTCTTGCATGAGGCCGCCACGGCCGGCGCACAGCACCGGCCCAGACTGCCTCCCCAGCAGCGGTCCTCACCGGGCCGCCGCTGCGGCGGCCGGGGAAGGCCGCATTCCGGTCCGGGCTTTCAGGGAGCAGGGTCATGCAGGAACCGATTCAGGAAGATGCGCAGTCAGAGCCTCCGGCTCACCAGCCGGACTGGCGGGAGAAGCTCGGCGGGGCGGCGGAAACCACCGCCAGCGGCGCCTGGCGCCAGCGTGGGCGGCTGTTCGCGCTGGGGCTGATCGCCGCCGCGGTCTATGGCGGCTACCGCCATCCGCCGGTGCAGACGGTGGAGTCCGGCGAGGTCGCCATGCGCAGCAACCGCGTCACCGGCAGCCAGGCGGCCTACGCCGCCGGCCCGGTGATGGTGGTGCCAGGCCTGCACGAGCTGCACCGCTACTCCCTGCGCGACCGCGTGCTGCGCCCGGCCGAGAGCGCCCGCGCCGACGGCGCCGCGCCGTTCCAGTCCAAGGAGGGGCTATCCCTGGGCGTGGACCTGAGCCTGCGCTACGCCCTGGACCCGAAGCGCGTCAGCGAGATCGCGCGCCAGCTGCCGGAGAACATCGACCACGACGTGGTGGAGCCGGCGCTGCACGGCGTCATCTACCGCATCTTCACGGCCTACACCGTCAAGGAAATCTTCTCCAGCAAGCGTGCCGAGATCCAGCAGAAGATCGTCGCCGAGCTCAAGCCGCGCCTGGCGGCCGACGGCATCCTGCTGCGCGACGTGCAGCTGGGTAACGTGGACCTGCCGCGCGAATACCGCAGCGGCATGGACCAGATGCTGGCCGAAGAACTGGCCACCGAGAAGATGCAGTACACCCTAGCCCTGAAGGACCAGCAGGTGAAGGAGACCGCGCTGGAGGCCGAGGCCGACAAGGTCCGCCGCGAGAAGGCGGCCGAGGCTGCCGGCAACGAGCAGGTGATCGCCGCCCGTGCGCAGCAGGAGGCGATGAAGCACGTGCTGCCCTTCAAGGAGAAGCAGATCGAGCAGCGCAAGCTGGAGGCTGAGGCGGAAAAGGCCTCGCGCATCCGCTACGCCGAGGGCAATGCCGAGGCGCGCCGCGTGGAGGCTGCGGGCGAGGCCGACTCGCGCCGCAAGCTGGCGGACGCCGAGACCTATCGCCTGGAACAGGTCGGCAAGGTCACCAGCGCGCAGATGGAGCGCGACGGCCAGTTGCTGAGCAAGCACCCCCTGCTGATCCAGAAGACCATGGCCGACAAGCTGTCCGACAAGGTGCAGGTGATCATCGCCTCGCCGCCGGCCGGTGGCGGCTTCATCGGCTCTACCTTGCTGGGCCAGAACCAGCCGCGCGCCGTGGCCACCGCGACCGAGGAGGAGCAATGATCCTCGCTGCCCTCACCGCCCTGGCCATCGTCGCGCAGGACGACACCGCCCTGCGCGCCGCCCCGCGCGACTCGGCCCAGCAGCAGGCCCAGCTCTGGCAGGGCGACACGCTGGAGGTGCGCGGCGAGCGCCTGGGCTTCCTGCAGGTCTGGGACCACCAGCGCGAGCGCGGCGGCTGGGTGCGCGCGCCGCAGGTCCGCAGCCTGGAGTTCGACGAGGACCAGGCGCCGGAACTGCTGGCGGTGCTGAGCTTCCTGCGCGATGCCCCGGGCCAGGAGGCCCTGGGCATCGCCTATGCCGCTGCTTACCTGCGCGCCGCGCCGGCCGCGGATATCGACGCCGAGCCCTTCGACGCCCTGGGCAGCATGGCCGAGCGCCTGGCCCGCCGGGCCTCCGGCAAGCAGCTCAAGGCCGACGAGGCACGCACCGCCGCGCACCTGGACGTGACCCGCCGCTACGGCGTGGCCTGGACGCAGTTCGAACGCGAGGATGGCCGCATCCAGCTCTGCTACGACGGCGACGCCTTCCGCCGCGTACTGACCCTGCCCGCCGCGCCCGCGCAACGGGCGCGTGCGGTATTGGCGCTGACCCGCCACGACTGCATCGACCCGGCAACGGCTCCGCTGGCGCGGGTACAGCTGGACCAGTGGCGCGCCGATCTGCTGGACCGCGTGGACCTCGCGGAGCTGGACGGCCCGACCAAGAACCGGGTGCGGCTGCGCCGCGCCGGCGTGTGGTCGGCGCTGGCCTACGCCCATGCCCGTAGGGCCGACGGTGCCAATACCGCGGCCGCCGCGGAAGTGCGTGCCCTGGAGGCCCTGGCCGGCGTGGATCGCACCCAGTTGCCGGAGGAGGACCAGCGCGCCTACACCGAGGCGGCCGTGCGTGTCGGCGCTTCGCGCTGGGCCATGGAACCTGCCTCGCCGCCTGCTGCCGGCAAGCTGGCGATCACCACCGTCGCCGGGCAGCCGGGCGAGACCTGCGTGCTGCTGACGGGGCCGAAGAACGACGCGCAGAACCCGCTGCTGCGCCGCTGCACCTATGGCCGCGTCTGGAATGCCTCGGCCCGTGCCGACGCGGGCGGCAAGGCCCTGGCCCTGGCGGTGCAGCCGCTGGATACCTGGCTGGAGCTGTGGGTCTTCACGCAGCAGGACGGCGCCTGGAACGTGCAGGTACTGCCGCCGGCGGCGACGGAGCCCGGGGTCGGCTACGTGGAGTTCGCCGGCTGGGTGCCGGGCGGCAAGCAGATGCTGGCGGCGCGCGAGGCGCGCGTGGACGGCCGCTGGACCCGCAGCTACGAACTGGTGTCGCTGGCGACGCTGGCAACCGAGCGCAGCGCGGCGGAGCCGGCGCACCTCAGCAGCTTCTATCGCTGGCAGTCGGCGGACTGGAAGCAGCGAACCGTGAGCCTGCGGCATTGATCGCTACCGACTCGCTGTAGGAGCGGCTGTCAGCCGCGAGGGAGGGCGGACATGACGACCGACACATCGCGGCCAATGGCCGCTCCTACGACAGGAGGCTGCTCAACTGGCGTCATGGAAGATGATGCCGAGGGTATGGCGATGCCCTGCACGCAGGCGGCTGACGCCATGGCGCAGGTTGACGCGATAGCTGCCCCGGCTACCTGCTGCGGGCCGGTGATGCACGGCGAAGATCACGGCGTCGCCCTGCATCAGCGGCACCACGTCCACGCGCGACTGCCGCCGGGGCCGCTGCTCGGTCAGTACGAACTCGCCGCCCTGGAAATCCCGCTGCGGTTGCGACAGCAGCACCGCCGCCTGCAGCGGGAATACCTGCTCGCCGTAGAGGTCCTGGTGCAGGCAGTTGTAGTCGCCCGGTCCGTAGCGCAGCAGCAGCGGCGTCGGCCGCTGCTGGCCCGCCTGGTGGCAGCGCTGCAGGAATTCCTGCAGGTCTTCCGGGTAGCGCGCCGCCAGCCCCATGGTCTCGTTCCAGCGATTGGCCAGCGGCGCCAGCCGCGGGTACAGCGACTCGCGCAACGCCGCCACCGTCGGCGGCAGCGGGTAGCGGAAGTACTGGTACTCGCCTTGGCCGAAGCCATGGCGCGCCATCGCCACGCGGCTGCGGAAACGCGCCGGCTCGTCGTACAGGGCCGCCAGAGCCGTGCATTCCACCGGCGCCAGCAGTGAGGGTAGGCAGGACCAGCCCTGGGCATCCAGTTCCGACAGGATGCTCGGCCAGTCCTGACTTTCCACACGTTCGCTCAACTTCGATTGCAACATATGTGCCCTGTGCCAAACGCGAAAACTCTAGCGCAGGCAGTGACCCCGAACCCTCCGTTTCTTGCGCTCCATGGCAATCCCATTCAGGTCATGGGTGAGCATGGGACCTTACTCCGATGTAACAGGAGCTGGCACCTCCGGCTGACTGGTGACCGGGAGCTGCACGATCATGCTTGGTCGATTTACGGCATAAATGGGTGGAGCCGGCATTTCGATACGACTAGCAATCGCCATCACAATCTGATCGAAGGCAACATCCCCTGAGCTATTTAGCGTGGTGACTTCTGGGCGACTAGCGCCTTTTTTATACTCGAGCTGGAGCAGCGCGGATCTGTTTTGGGAATAACCGCGGAGCTCCTTCGCCCCTTGAAAGCGACTGCGCGAACGGGCCCACAAAAGATCGATCCACCTGCGCCAATCTGACTGCTTCTCTTCGGCTGTGAATATTTCATAACGGTCCTCGAGAAGATCAAGTTCCGCCCAGGCTTCATCACTCCATCGTGCAGCGGCCTTGCGATACCATTCTGCAGCCGTTCTAGGATCCCTGGTCACGCCCGAGCCATTCGCGTACATCCGCCCTAACGCGACTTGTCCGATAGGCACTCCAGCTTCCGCTGCTTGGCGGTAGTAATGCAGGGCGGCCGCGCTGGAGGCAGGTCGACCACGGCCCAGCTCCGTCATTCTGCCAAGTGCCACAAGTGCTCGTGGTTCCTCAACAGCGGCCTCCGAGTACCAAAGCCAAGCCCGTTCGTGGTCAACCGAAACACGTTCACCCATTTCGTACCAGCGTGCCAGTAGCATCTGGCAGCCAGCGACGCCATCCTCTGCCCTATGCAAAACCTTCTGCAGATCGGCTTGATCCAGTGGTCCGCCCTCGGTCTCCCTGCCCATATGTCCACAGAACACGATGTCCTGGATAGCGCGCCCCCTCTTGGCAAGGGATTTCATGTCCGCTTGGGCGTACCCAATGGAAGCCAGAAGAAAGAACAACACCCACACTCGCACCACAGTACGCATGTTCAGTCTCCTACCACCTGGAGGCTCGCAAGGCGCGCATACAGCCCACCCTGCTGCAGCAGTTCCTGCGGCGTGCCGGTCTCCACAATGCGGCCGTGCTCCAAAACCACGATGCGGTCGGCCTTGCGCACGGTGGCCAGGCGGTGGGCGATGATCAGTGTGGTGCGGTCACGCATGGCCGCTTCCAGGCCCTGCTGCACCAGGGCCTCGCTCTCGGCATCCAGCGCGCTGGTGGCCTCGTCCAGCAGCAGCAAGGGCGGGTTGCGCAGCATGGCGCGGGCGATGGCGATGCGCTGCTTCTGCCCGCCGGACAGGCGCAAGCCGCGCTCGCCGAGGAAGGTCTGGTAGCCCTGCGGCAGGCGCATGATGAACTCGTCGCAGAGCGCGGCGCGGGCGGCGGCGATAACTTCTTCATCGCTGGCGCCGGCACGGCCGTAGCGGATGTTCTCCATGGCGTCGGCGGAGAAGATCACCGCGTCCTGCGGCACGATGCCGATCTGCGCGCGCAGCACGGCGGGGTCCAGCTGGCGCAGGTCGATGCCGTTGAAGCGGATGGCGCCGCCGCCCACGTCGTAGAAGCGCAGCAACAGTTGGAACAGCGTGGTCTTGCCGGCGCCGCTAGGGCCGACCAGGGCCACGGTCTCGCCTTCGCGCACCTCCAGGCTGATGTCGTCCAGGGCCGCGGACTTGGGCCGCGAGGGATAGTGGAAGCTCACCTTCTCGAAGCTCAGGCGTGCCTGTCGGGCCGGCGGCAGGGCCAGCGGCAGGGCCGGCGCCTGGATCGCCGGCTCGGCGGCCAGCAGTTCCATCAGGCGTTCGGTGGCGCCGGCGGCGCGCATGATGTCGCCCCAGACCTCGGCGATCACGCCGATGCCGCCGGCGGTGAAGCCGGCGTAGAGGATGAAGGAGGCGAGCTGGCCGGCGCTCATGCTGCCGGCGATCACGGCCTGGGCGCCCAGCCACAGCACGAAGACCACGGCGCCGAAGACGCCGCTGATGGCGATGGTGGTCATCACCGCGCGCAGGCGCGTGCGGCGGATCGCCGAGACGAAGCTGTCCTCCACCGCGGCGCCGTAGCGGCGACCCTCGTCGGCTTCCTTGGTGAAGGCCTGCACGGTGGAGATGGCGTTGAGGATCTCGCCGGCCACGGCGGAGGTGTCGGCGATGCGGTCCTGCGACTCGCGCGACAGGCGCCGCACGCCGCGTGCCGTCAGGATCAGCGGCAACACCACCAGTATCAACAGCACCAGGGTCACGGCGAACAGCTTGGCGCTGGTCACGGCCAGCATCACCAGGCCACCGATGAACTGGAAGAAGCTGCGCAGGCCCATGGAGACCGAGGAGCCCACCACCGTCTGCACCAGGGTGGTGTCCGCAGTCAGGCGCGACAGTACCTCGCCGGTGCGGGTGGTCTCGAAGAACTGCGGCGACTGCTCGAGCATGCGTCGGTAGACCGCATCGCGCAGGTCGGCGGTCACGCGCTCGCCGATCCAGCTGACGTAGTAGAAGCGCGCCGCTACCGTCGCGCCCCAGACCAGGGCGATGCCGAACAGCGCCAGGAAGTATTGGTTGACCGCGGCACCGGCGACGAAGCCGTGGTCGATCAGCTGGCGCACCGCCAGCGGCACCGCCAGCATCACCACCGAGGCCGCGCAGAGCAGCAGGAAGGCCAGGGCCACCTGCTTGCGGTAGGGCCGCAGGAAGGGCCAGAGCCCGCTCAGGGCGACCAGGCGCCGGCGCGTGGCCGGCCCCGGGGGGCTGAGGGTTTCCAGCATCTCGGCAGGGCCGGTGGGTTCGGGGGCGGCAGGTTCGTTCATGGCGGGCGTCACGATAGCACCGGGCGCCCGCATTCGGACGAGGCCGCCGGAACCGGGCAGGCGGCAGACTGGCCCCATGAACAGCCCGGACCCCGCCCTCGCCCAGCCCTTCCGCCTGCACCGCGCCACCGTGCCGGCGGAGTGGATCGATGTCAACGACCACATGAACGTGGAGCGCTACTACCACGTGCTCTACCGGGCACAGGTGGAGGTGACGGAGCACCTGGAGCTGGGGCGGAACTACGTGGCCTCGCGCGGGCTGTCCAAGATGGTGGTGGAGAGCAACTTCCGCTTCGAGCGCGAACTGCGCCTGGGCGAGCAGGTGGAGGTGCGCTCGCGCCTGCTGGGCGTGGACCGCAAGCGCATCCACTTCTTCCACGAGCTGTGGAACCTGGACCGCGACATGCGTGCCGCGGTGGGCGAGCAGATCGACGTGCACGTGGACCTGGCGACGCGGCGCTCGGCGCCGCTGCCGGAGGACGTGCTGGCACGCCTGCAACGCATCGTGGCGGCGCAGGCGGCGTTGCCCGCGGTGCCGGCGCGGTTGACGCTGGCGCGCTGACTTCCGATCCCGTGAAAAGGTCGCCCTGTAGGAGCCAGCTTGCTGGCGACCGGGGGAACAGGTCGCCAGCGAGCTGGCTCCTACACCATCCAGCGCCGGGTCGGCTCCTCGTCAGCGAAACTTCGCGCCGCCGTCGACGCCGATCACCTGGCCGTTGATCCAGGCGCCGTCGTCCGACATCAGCATGGCCACCATCGCGGCGATGTCTTCGCTGGTGCCCAGGCGCGGGCTGCGCGTGATGGCCAGCGTGGCCTGGCGCAGGTCCTCGGGGAAGTGGTCGCGCAGCTGCTCGGTCAGCACCAGGCCCGGGGCGATGGCATTGGCGCGCATGCCCTGCTTGCCCCAGCGCGAGGCGACGTGGCGCATCAGCGCCTGCAGGCCCGCCTTGCTCACGGCATAGGACACGCGCGTGGGCTCGCCCATGTCGGCCGCGCCGGAGCTGGTGTAGACGATGGACCCGCCGCGCTTGAGCAGCTCCGGCAGGGCATGGCGCGTGCACAGAAGGTGGCCACGCAAGTTGACCGACAGCGTGCGGTCGAAGATGTCCAGGGGGACCTCCAGCGCGTCGCCGTCCGACAGGATCGCGCGCATGTCGGCGGCGTTGACGTGGATGCCGTCGAGCCCGCCATAGGCGGTCACGGCCGCACGCACCATGGCCGCGACGCTGGCCTCGTCGGCGATATCGCAGTGGACTGCGGTGGCCTGGCCGCCGTCGGCGACGATGCCCGCCGCCACCGAGCGCGCGCTGGCGGTATTGATGTCCGCCACCACCACCGAGGCGCCTTCCGACGCCAGCCGCTGCGCGGTGACCGCACCGATGCCGGAGCCGGCGCCTACCACCGCGATGACCTTGTTCTCGAGCCTGCGCATGGCTGTTCTCCCCTTCTGGTCTTGTGGGACGACTGTCTCAGACTTACGGGGTGGGGGAACTCATCCGAATGCAGCAGCGGGTGATTCCCTCGCCCGCGTGCGGGAGAGGGTTTCTGTAGAGCAGGCCCGGGCCCGCCCTTGCTGGATTTACAGAAACCCTCTCGGCAACTGCTCCTGCGTTGCCCTACCTCGGGCATCCATGCCCTCGTCCCGGCCCCTCTCCCGCAAGCGGGCGAGGGGTTTTTGGCCACTAGGCGGCTGCCTTCTTCGGCTGCGCGCGGAAATGCGGGATCACGTGCTCGCCGATGTTGCGCAGCGTCTCCAGCTGCGCCCACTGCGGGATGGTGCCCATCTGGCAGATGAACAGGATCTCGTCGGCGCCGGCGTCGATCAGGCGCTGGACGTAGCCGATGCAGTCCTCCACCGTGCCGTAGGCATGGTTGGGGTTCATCAGCATCATGCTGGGGTCGCTGAAGTCGAAGCTGACCTTCTCGGAGGCGAACTGCGTGCGGATCACGTCCTTGCCGTCGGCGTCGTGCGTGGTGACGTCGTCGTCCCACTTCGAGGGGTCCGGCTTGGGGCCGGCGCCGTACCAGTGGCCCAGGGACTCCATGAAGTAGCGCTGGCCCTTGATGCCGATCTTGCGGGCCTGCTGGCCGTCCTTCAGCACGATGGTCGGGCACAGGGCGGCGAGATGCTGGTTGGGACGGAAACCCACCTGGTCCTCGGCCTTTCGCGAGGCCCAGGCGGTGCGGTAGACCTCGTTCTTCTTCGCCACGTCCTCGGGGCCGCCGAAGCCCAGTACCAGGGCGCCCATGCCGCGCTGGCCGGCGCGGGTCAGCGTGTCGGTGTTGGTGCAGGCCATGTACATCGGCGGGTGCGGGTCCTGGTAGGGCTTGGGGTGGATCGGGCGACGCGGGATCTTGATGAACTCGCCGTCGTGCTCGATCTCGTCCTGCACCATGATCTTGGGGATCAGGTACATCGCCTCGTCGATCTGCGGGTGCAGCGTCGCCAGGTTATAGCCGAAGGTGCCCGCTTCCTGCTGCGTGCCGCCCTTGCCTACGCCGAAGTGCACGCGGCCATGGCTCAGCAGATCCAGCGTGGCGATGCGCTCGGCCACTTTCACCGGGTGGTTCATTGCCGGCGGCAAGCAGACTACGCCATGGCCCAGGTGGATACGGCTGGTCTTGCCGGCCAGGAAGGCCAGCACGGTTTCCGGTGCGCTCATGTGGGCGTAGTGGGTCAGGGCGGTATGTTCCACGCACCAGATCACGTCGAAACCCATCTGCTCGGCCAGCGTGGCCTGCTCCACGATCTCGTCGAACACGCGGCGGTCGCCCGCGCGCGAGGCATCGGTGGTCTGGGCTTCGTAGATCAGGGAAAATCTCATGGCAGCTCTCCTCAAGGACACTCGCGCGCCCATAAGGGGCGGCGTTCTGGAGCCAGTATCGGAAGCGCACCCGGCTCCGGCTTCGTCGCTTTTATGTCGTCCGTTTTGAGATACCGCGCCGCAAAACGAGCGCGCAGAGTGCGGCCATGACACGGACGAGGAGATATCGACAATGACGCTGGACCCCCATGTTGAGGGCATGCTCAAGGCGCTGGCCGCCTATGCCGCGCCCGACTTCTCCACGATGACGGCGACCGGCTACCGTGCCGGCATTGCCGGCCGCGATGGCCTGCTGGGCCCCGGCGATACCGTGGCGCGCAGCGAGGACCGCGAGATCGCCGGCCCCGGCGGCCCGCTGAAGCTGCGGCTGTACTACCCGGACGTGCCCGGGCCGCTGCCGCTGACGCTGTTCTTCCACGGTGGCGGCTTCGTGGCCTGCGGCCTGGATACGCACGACAACATCTGCCGCTGCCTGGCGGTGCGAGCGCAGACCCTGGTGGTATCGGTGGATTACCGCCTGGCGCCCGAGGCCCCCTTCCCTGCCGCCGTGCACGATGCAATGGCGGCGCTGGAGTGGCTGCGTGCTCATGCCGGCGAGATCGGCGGCGACGCGCAGCGCATCGCCCTGGCCGGTGACAGTGCCGGCGGCAATCTCGCGGCGGTGCTGGCGCAGCAGGCCCGGGCGCGCGGCTGGAGCCTGCAGCACCAGTTGCTGATGTACCCGGTGACGGACCTGGCGGAGGAGTCGGCGTCTTATGCGGCCTGCGGCCAGGGTTACTTCCTGACGGCGGAGGGCCTGCGCTGGTTCCGCGCGCAGTACCTCAGCGGCGGCGGCGATGCGACCGATCCGCGCGCCTCGCCGCTGCGGGCCAAGGACTTCGGCGGGCTGGCGCCGGCCACCATCGTGACCGCCGAGTACGACCCCCTGCGCGACGAGGGCGAGGCCTATGCCCTGTCGCTGCGGCTGGCCGGGGTGCCCGCGGTGCTGCAGCGCTGGCCGGGGCAAATCCATGGCTTTATCAGCATGTTGGGTCCGATCCCGGCGGCCGATGCGGCGCTGGACTTTGCGGCCGCGGAACTGCGCCGCGCCTTCGGCTCCCAGGCCAGGTGAGTCCCGGTCACCAAGGTTTCATCAATTCAGACGAATCCGGGGTCTGGTATCCCGGTTAATCCTGTAGTCGCCGGTGCCCCCGTCTCCGGCGCGAGGAGGACAACAAGATGCTGCGCTTGATCACTCCGGGCGAATCCCGCCCGAGCCGGATGCCGAAAGGCCTGATCGCCGGCGGTGGCGTGTCGATGGAGTTCGACCGTCTCAACGCGCTGTTCGACGCGATCTACGAAGGGCCGATGGAGGCTGCACCCTGGCAGACGGCGTTGCGCCTGCTGCAGCAGACCTTCGGCGCGATGCACGTGACCATGATCCTGCGTCCGCCGTCTTCGCAATCCGCCGGCTTCATGCTCAACACCGATTCGGCGGCGGCGGATGCCACCGAGTCCTACCAGAACCATTTCTTCGCGCTCGATCCCTTCGTAGGCCTGCCGGAAGACCAGGTGATCACGCCGGAGGAACTGGTAGGCGCCAACCGCTGGAACAGCAGTGCGCTGTACCGCGAGTACCTGCGCCCGATGAACGTGGAGCACCTGGTGGGCGCCGACCTGCGCACGCAGGAAGGCATCGAGTGCCGCTTCCGCGTGTCGCGCTCGGCCGACGCCCCTCCCTTCTCCGACAGCGACAAGGCGCTGTGCCGCGCGCTTCTGCCGCACCTCAAGCGCGCCGTGCGCCTGCATGCGCAGATCGACACCCTGGAATGCGAGCGCCAGCTCTATGCCGGCACCGTCAACCGCATGCTGCTGGGCACGGTCAGCTTCGCGCATAACGGCGACGTGATCGAGATCAACCCCGAGGCCCGCCGCATACTCAACGAGAAGGACGGCATGCGCGTGCAGGGCGACACCATCTGCCTGGACCGCAACGACGAAGGCCGCGAGCTGCAGCGCATCATCCGCAAGGTCTGCTCCGGCGCGCCGGTGGACCCGGGCCTGATCGAGGCGATGTCGGTAACGCGCCCTTCCGGCCGCATGAACCTGGGCGTGGTGGTGAAGCCGGCCCCGGTCAGCAACTGGCCGCACGACAGCTCGCGTCGCCCGGTGGCGGTGATGTTCCTGCGCGATCCGGAATGCAGCGGCAAGGCCTCCGAGGAAGCGATCCGCCGCCTCTTCGGGCTGACGCGCATGGAAGCGGCGCTGGCCCAGTGCCTGGCCGATGGCCTCACGGTGGAAGAGGCCGCCGAGAAGCTCAACGTCAAGCGCACCACGGCGCGCACCTACCTGCGCTTCATCTTCTGCAAGACCGGCGTGACGCGGCAGACCAAGCTGGTGCGCACCTTGCTGAACAGCGTCGTCGCGCTGAGCTAGTTTCCCGAATTTTCCCGTCTGCTCGTGCCGGGCCTGCCAAGGCACGGGCGGACCGTCCCTGCGCGCTCCGTTCATGCTTCGACAGGCTCAGCACGAACGGATATCGAAGTGAGTCATCCATGAACGAATTGAAAGACAAGATCGCCATCATCACTGGCGCCGCCAGCGGCATCGGCCGCGCCGCCGCCGTCCGCTTCGCCGAGGAAGGCGCCAAGCTGGTACTGGCCGACATCGACGAGAAGGCCGGCGCCGCGCTGGCGGCGGAGTTGCCCGCTGCGGTGTTCCAGCGCTGCGATGTCTCGAAACACGAGCAGTGCACGGCGCTAGTGGACCTGGCGGAGAAGACTTACGGCCGGCTCGACATCGCCTTCAACAACGCCGGCATCTCCGACGGGCCGATCCCGCCGGGCACGCTGGACTACCCGCTGGAGCTGTGGGACCGCATCATCTCGATCAATCTCTCCAGCGTGTTCTACTGCCTGCGCGCGCAGGTGCGCTCCATGCTGAAGACCGGCGGCGGCAGCATCGTCAACACGGCCTCCATCGCCGGGCAGATCGCCTTTGCCGGCGTACCGGGCTATGTCGCCGCCAAGCATGGCGTGGTAGGCCTGACCAAGACCGTGGCCGTGGAGTACGCGGCCCAGGGCATCCGCTGCAATGCCATCGCCCCCGGTTTCATAGAGACGGCGATGACCCAGGACGTGCTGGGCGCCGCGCAGGGACGGCAGATGATGGCCATGGCGGTGCCGGCCGGCCGTGCGGGCGAGGCCCGCGAGATCGCCGACTTGGCGCTGTGGCTGGCCTCGCCGCGCGCGTCCTACGTCAACGGTGCCCTGATGGCCGCCGACGGGGGCTTCCTGGCACGCTAGGATTCGGGACATTCCCGCTTCCGGAGCATCCATGACCCTCGACCCGCAGGCCCAGGCCATGCTGCAGGCGCTGTCGCGCCTGCGCCCCTTCGACTTCGCCACGCTCACCGGCGAGGGCTACCGCGCGGTGATGGACCGCAGCGGCCTGTTCGCCGCCGGGGACGAGGTGCATGCCGTGGAGGAGCGCGAGATCGCGGGGCCCGGCGGCGGCCTGCGCCTGCGCATCTACCGCCCGGGTGCGATGGGCGGCCATCCCGTGACCGTGTTCTTCCACGGTGGCGGCTTCGTCGGCTGCACGCTGGATACGCACGACAATGTCTGCCGCTGTCTGTGCCGACGCGCGGACAGCGTGGTGGTCTCGGTGGATTATCGCCGCGCGCCGGAAGCGCCCTTCCCCGCCGCCTTGGACGACGCCCTGGCCGCCCTGCGCTGGGTGCATGCGCACGCAGCGGAACTGGGCGGCGATCCCGCGCGGCTGGCGGTGGCCGGCGACAGTGCGGGCGGCAACCTCTCCGCCGTGGTCTCGCAGCTCTGCCGCGACAGCGGCCCGGCGCTGCGCCACCAACTGCTGATCTACCCAGCCACCGACTTCGCAGCCGAGACGGAATCGCGCCGCAGCCGCGCCGAGGGCTACTTCCTGACCGCCGGGCTGATGCGCTGGTTCGGCGACCAGTACACCCCCGACCCGGCCGTGCGCGCGGACCCGCGCGTGTCGCCGCTGCGCGCCAGCGATTTCCGCGGCCTGCCGCCGGCCACGGTGCTGGTGGCCGGCTACGACCCCTTGTACGACGAGGGCCTGGCCTATGCCGGGAAGCTGCGCGAGGCCGGCGTGCCGGTGGAGGTGCTGGATTACCCCGGGCAGATCCACGGCTTCATCAACATGCTGGGGGCCATCGGCGCCGCCGACGAGGCCCTGGAGCGCAGCGCGGCCGCGCTGCGCAAGGCGTTTTCGGCCTAGGGCCTGTTAACCCTGCCGCGATCGCTGCGATGCCCCTGTATTCGCTAACGGGCACGACGGGAGGAGGGAGCTTGGTGGTTCCAAGTGCCCGACGACCAACACCGCATGGTGGCAAAGACGGGGGCACCCGGAGGGCAGGATCGTTTTGGCGCATGGCGTTGTCCAGCCCCGCTGATGTACGTTGAATACACGGCGCGTGACGGGACTTAGCCCTGCGCCAAAGCGATCTCCGTCGCAGCGGTCGCGGTAGGGTTAACAGGCCCTCATGCGGACAAGCGGTAGCGCCAGAACGATGACGGCATGAACCAGTAGGTTTTGCCGACTGAATTCCGGCGCGTTCCTGCCGTTGAATAGACAGCAAGGGAGGCAAACCCCACCCCTCCCGGCAAAGGAACCGCCATGAACCCGATCCTGTCCACGCTGGCCCAATTCATGATCCTGATGCCGGCCAACTTCGCCCTGAGCCTGCTGGACCGCGCCAAACCGCTGGCCGCCGGAGAGCTCAAGGCCCGCAGCCGCCGCGGCGAACTGCTGCTCTCCAGCCTGTTCGTCACCGGCTGGTGGGCGCTGATCATCCAGGCCGTGCAGGGCGTCATCGGGCTGCCGTAGGGCCGGGCAGGCCAGCATCCGCGCCCTCCCTCGCCTAGCGGGGGAGGGTTTTTATTGGCCCGAGGCGTTGCCGGCCTCAGCGTTCGGGCAGTTGGGCGCGCAGGGCCAGGGTATCCACATCGCGGCCGGATGCCGCTCGCGCGGCGCGCAGCGTTTCCAGGCCGATGGGCTCATAGCCTGCCGCCGGCTGGTTGATGGTCTCTGCGACGTAGCGCAGCACCGCGGCCAGGTCTTCGTCCCCCAGGCGCCAGCGGAAGGTCAGCATCAGGGCGGAATAGCTTTGCCCGTGAACCTTGATCTCCCCGGCCAGCCCGTGAACAACGGCGCGCGCGATGTAGCTGCGCCCCAGTTCCGTGGCCAGCCAGGCCTCCATGCCGGTCAGCGGCGGGGCGTGGCCGGCAATGCCCTGGCCCTGCGGCATGTGGCAGACCGCGCAGCGCTGCGCATACAAGGCCGCTCCGTCCGCCGCCATCGCGGAGCACGGCAACACCAGGAGCAGCGCGATCAGGCGGCGAAGCATCGGGAGATATCCAGGCCCGGGAGGCCAGGGATACGCAAGGATCACACCATGGGCGGGGGCTCGCCGCCGCCGGCCCATGGGCTGAAACGCTACAAGCCCAGTCCCGAAACCCTCTCGAGGCTCCAGTAGGCCGCCAGGGCGCCGATCAGGTAGACCGGCACCAGCCGCGGCAGCGGCCCCTGAGCTGCCGCCGGCAGGCGCCGCCAGGCCAGGCCCAGGGCCAGCAGCACGACCACCAGCAGGATCTGCCCGAGCTCGATGCCGAGGTTGAAGGCGAACAGGGCCAGCGGGATTTCCTGCGCCGGCAGCCCCACCTCCGACAGCGCCCCGGCGAAGCCCAGGCCGTGCAGCAGGCCGAAGCTCACCGCCATCAGGGCCGGGCGGCGCGCCAGCAGGGTCGGCGCGCGGTCCGAGGGCCGCGCCAGTTCACAGGCCAGCAGCAGGATGCTGAGCGCGATGCCGAGCTCGGTCAGGCCCGGGTTGACCCGGACGAAGCCCAGCGCCGCCAGGCCCAGCGTCACGCTGTGCCCCAGCGTGAAGGCGGTGACGGTGATCAGCAGGGGCTTGAGCCGCCGCACCAGCAGCACCAGGGCCGCCACGAACAGCACGTGGTCGAAACCGAACAGCAGATGCTCCACACCCAGGTGCAGGTAGGACGGGAATACCGCGGGCGCGGCCGCGGGCGCGGCCTCGGGCGCCGGCACGGTGTAGGAGGAGCGCGCGCCATCCAGCAGGGTCTTCACCACCGAGCCATCGGCACGCTCCACGCGCAGGATCACGTTGATGCCGGCGCGTTCGAGCTGCGGCACCGACAGGCTGCGTCCGGTCAGGCCGCCCGGGCATTGCACCGCCCAGCGCGCGGTATAGGCGCCGCGGTCGTCACGGTCGATGCGCGGCTCCTCCACGCGCACGCAGTCGGCCGGCAACTGCGGCTCCACGCCCACCGCCTGCAGGATCGAGGCGCGCCACAGCAGCTCCACGCGGCCTTCCACGCCCTCGCGCAGCTGCAGCAGCGCCGGCGCCAGCGGATGAGCCTGGGCGGCGCCGCAGCACAGCCAAACCAGCAGGGCGAGCCAGCGCTTCATGACACCACCGGCGCGACGCCGGCCTCCGCGTCGACACGGTAGCGCTGCAGCAGGCGCGCCCGCGCCTCGGCCAGCTGGCGCTGCTGGCGCTCGGCCTGCAGCGCGTAGGCGGCCTGGCGGCGCACGGCGGCGAAGTCCGCCCCCGCGGCCTCCTCGCGCTGCTGCAGGCGCAGCAGGTGCCAGCCGTAGGGCGAAGCCACCGGGCCGGTCCACTCGCCGGGCGCCGCCTGCGCCACCGCGGCGGCCAGCGGCTGGCCGAGCTGGCGCGCGATCTCGTCCTGGGTCAGCGCGCGGAACTGCGGGCCCAGCAGGAAGGCATCGCCGGCCGGCTCGGCGCCGGCGCGCAGCGCCGCGAGCTGGCGGCCGGCTTCGGCCTCACCGCGCGAGGGCTGCAGGAAGACCTGCTCGAAGCTGTAGCGCACCGGCGCGGCATAGCGTTGCGGGTGTGCGGCGACATAGTCGCGCAGCTCCTGCTCGGTCGGCTCGGCCTGCGCCAGCAGGCGCTGCTCCATGGCCTGGATCAGCCTGCGCCGCGCCACCAGGTCGCTCTGGCGCATCTCCAGCGCCTCGGCCTCGCGCAGCAGCTCGGCGTCGTCCAGCTTCGACTCCGGGTAGGCGAAGCGCAGGTTCATCAGCAGGCGCCGCTGCGCCACCGGGTCACGCTGATCCAGGCCCAGGCGCAGGGCTTCGCGCAGCAGGGCCTCGTCTTCCAGCCAGCGGCGGTAGCTGGCCTGCAGCTGCTGCGCGTCGGGCGTGCGGCCGGTGTCGCGGCGCCAGTCCTCGCGCAAGCGCTCGACGTCGGCGGCGCTGACGCGGATCGGTTCGGTGGGCGGCGGGATCCAGGCCTGGGCGAGGTGCAGTAGGGCGCCGAGGAGGAGGAAGTGCAGCAGGGGGTGGCGGAGGAGGCGCTTGAGTCTCATGACGATTCCACCAACCGTTCACACCGAGCAGCGACGCGAAGCGGCGCATATCGGGGTGCGCAGCCGGCCCTCGATACACCGCTTCGCGGCACTCGGGCTGAACGGTTCGTGAGGAATCGGAGCAGGCATTCCAGACCTCACGGCGCCGGCTTGTACCAGATCGGCGACGTCCAGGCCCGCTCCTGCACGGTCTTCGGGTAGTCGGCGTTGCAGCAGTCGGCGAAGGCCTCGGGCACGGCATCCGGGTCGGCACAGCTGATGCCGGCGGCCACGCACTGGCGCGTGGACCAGCGGCAGCTGGGGTTCTCCAGCACGCGGGCGTAGTAGAAGGCGTTCTGCGAAGGATCGAAGTCCGGGTCTTCCCAGACGCTGCAGAGGCTGGCGTAACCTTCGCCTGAGGTCTCGCAGGTGTCGGTGTTGACCGAGGCGCCGTTGTCCTTGTTGCCGGCAATCTCGTAGACCGCTTCGTGCTTCTCGCCGTTGGCGATCCAGCCCTTGACGATCTGGATGTGCTGCAGCGGCTCCACCTTCTCGCCGCTGGCGCCCGGGTCGCGCAGCGCGGACACGGCGAAGCGCGGCTTCAGGCCGCTGGCGGGCAGCGCCGGCAGGTCACCGCCCATCGGCACGCCCGTGCGGTAACCCTCGGCGGCGAAGTTGCGGCTGCCGCAGAGGCCGTCCGGCAGGTTCCAGCCACCGTAGAAGCGCACCACCGGCCGCGTGCCGCTGGTGGCGTAGGCCTCGCGCCGGCGCATGGCGGAGAACAGCGAGCTGCGCGTGTTCTCCTCGGCCCAGAGCACGGCCAGGCCGCCGGGGCTGTTCTCGATGCGGTCGGTGAGACCGGGCGGCAGATCGTCGCGAGCACTGGCGCCAGCGCCGCCGTGGCCCGGATAGTCCTGCTCCTGCACGCGCCCGGGGGTGCCCAGGTGCGTGTCGGAGCTGCCGACGAAGCCGTACTTGAAGGGATTGGCGCCGATGGTCTGCTCGTAGCGCAGGCCTTCCTTCAGCGCGTCGCGCAGGTAGTCGCGCTCCAGCGGCGCGCCGCTGGCGGCGGGGCTGATCTGGCTGCCGATGAAGTTGCGATAGGGGATCAGCTCGAAGCCGCACTGCTCGTCGGCGAGGCCGGCACCGGTGGTGCCCAGGCACTCGGACTGGCCCTTGTGCTGGTAGATCTCCGCCAGCGGCTCGTTGAACTGGCGCGCCTGCGCGTACTCCTCGGTGAAGTTGCGGCCGCGGCGGTCCTTGCCGCGGAACATCAGCCCACCGGCGAGGTTGGAGTTGTGCGGGATGGTCAGCACGTTGCAGCCCTGGTCGCTGCGGCACTGCTCGGCCAGCGCCTCCCACAGCAGCTCCGGCTCGGGCGTCTCCAGGTAGCTGGGCGGAATCTCCGGCACCACCTCGCTTTCGAACAGCACGTTGCGGTGCAGGTTGTTGGACAGCGGCGCGCCGGTCCACTCGTAGCCGACGAACGTGGTGAAGCGGCACTCCGCACTGCGGTCGAGGTAGGCCTCGGCCGCCAGCTGCATGTCGCGCCAGGGGGTCTTGGCGGCCTCGATGCAGCGCTCGCCGCCGAGCCCGCAGAACGGCAGGCGCGGAATCTTCTCGCCGTCACCCGAGGGCAGGCCGAACAGACCGGGGCCCAGAAGGTTGAAGACGACGAAGGCCTGCGGCGGCGCGGCGCGGTAGAAGCGGCACTCCAGCGAGTTGTAGCCCTCCAGCTCAGGGTTGGTGCAGATCTCGGTCTCGCCGAACAGCTCGGCGTGGTCGGTGACGGCGGCGAAGTCCAGCGGGCGCGACAGCCGGGTGGTGCGCAGCGGCTGGCCCTCGGCGTTGTAGGGCTGGATGCCCAGCTCTTCGCCCTGCGCGAAGCGGTAGGCCTCGTGCGGGCCGATCACGGTGCCCTGGGTGTTGGCGTCCAGCGAGTACTTGGTGTGGACGTGCAGGTCGCCGAAGAAGGGCTGGCGCTGATCGTTGTAATGGCGGCACTTGGCGCTGGCCGGCGGGGGATTGCCGGAGCCGGCGGGCTCGTCACTGCGGCCGCAGGCCGTCAAGGCCAGCAGCAATCCCAGGCATAGCAAGCGACGCATCATCCCTTCTCCTCCCCGTCCCGCTTCCCTTGTGCCCCGGCAGTCCCAGGGCAAACGGAAATCTTAATGGTTCGACCGGCCAGGGACCTTAGTATTTGTTCACTGGTCCTTATTCACCTGCGCTGCATCGAGGAACGCCGGACGCTCGCCACCACCGTGCAGCACGAGGTTGGTGCCCGAGGCATACGAGGCCTCCGGCGACGACAGCCAGACGCAGGCGTTGCCGATGTCGGCGGGGTCGGCCAGGCGGGCCATCGGCACGGTGCTGGCCACGGCCGCGATGCCGGCCTCGTCGCCATAGTGCAGGTCGGATTGCTCGGTGCGGACCATGCCGGGGCTGACCGCGACCACGCGCACCTTGGGCGCCCATTCCACGGCCAGGGACTGGGTCAGGTTTAGCAGGCCGGCCTTGGCGGCGCCGTAGGCCGCGGTGCCCGGCGAGGGACGCAGGGCCGAGACGCTGGCGACGTTGACGATGACGCCGCCGCCGTCCTGGGCCTGCATCAGGGCATTGGCCTTCTGCGCGAAGTGGAACGGCGCCAGCAGGTTCAGCGCGATGATGGATTCGTGGAAGCGCGGCGAGGCCTTGTCGGCCATCACGAAGGGCGCACCGCCGGCATTGTTGACCAGCACGTCGAGCCGGCCATGCTTTTCGGCGATGCCGGCGAACAGGGCGTCAACCGCCTCGCGGTTGCGGACGTCGCAGGCGACGAATTCGGCGGTGTTGCCGTTCACCTCCGGCAGCACGGCGGGGGCCTCGCGGCCGCAGATCACGACCCGCGCCCCCGTGGCCAGGAAGCGCTCGGTGATGCCGCGACCCACGCCCTTGGCGCCCCCGGTAACCAGTACGACCCTGCCCTGCTGCACGTAAAACTCCCGAAAAAGTCCTTTCTGGCCATCATCCTAGGCGATTGCAGGGGGTGGAGCTTTACTCCAAAAGGATGAAGCAGCAGCCGCCCCGGAGGAGGACCATTCGCTGGCAGAAAACCATGCCCGACGGAAAGCCCGCTCCCATGAACAGCAAACCCGTACCCGAGGGTCAGTACGTTACCCTCAAGAACGGCTACCGCATCCATTACCAGGACCAGGGCCAGGGCCCGGTCGTGGTGTTCCTGCATGGCTCGGGCAACGGCGCCAGCGGCTACAGCAACTTCAAGGGCAACTACCCGGAGCTGGCCCAGGCCGGCTACCGCTGCGTGGTGCCCGACCTGATCGGCTTCGGTTATTCCGACAAGCCGGATGACGTCGAATACCCCCTGTCCTTCTTCGTGGACTGCCTCAAGCAGACCCTGGACGCCCTGGGCGTGCAGAAGGCCACCTTGGTTGGCAACTCGCTGGGCGGCGCCGTGGCGCTGGGCTTTGCCCTCACCCATCCGGACAACGTCGAGAAGCTGGTGCTGATGGCCCCCGGCGGCCTCAACGAGCTGCCGGACTACCTGGAAATGCCGGGCATGAAGGCCATGTTCGCGCTCTACGGTTCCGGCCAGCCGGTGACCGAGGCGGCGATGAAGGACTTCTTCATCAAGGCCTTCGTGGTGGACCCGACCGTGGTCACCGACGACCTGGTGCATGAGCGCGCCGAGATGGCCAAGCTGCAGAACCCGCAGGTGATCAAGACGCTGAAGGTGCCGGTGATGACCGGGCGCCTGGGAGAGATCGCCTGCCCGGTGCTGACGCTGTGGGGCCTCAACGAGAACATGATGCCGGACAGCGGCATCATGCGCCTGGCCAAGGGCCTGAAGAACGGCCGCATGGTGCTGGTGCCGCAGTGCGGCCACTGGGTGATGATGGAGCACCGCGGGCTATTCAACCGGACGGTGCTCGACTTCCTGAGGAACGGCTGATGGCGCTCCCGGAATCCCGAATCATTGCGCTGGGCGACGAACTGTTCGCCGCGCTACGCTCGCGCTCCGTGCTGGAGCCGCTGACCAACCGCGAGGCCGGCATCGACATCGACGATGCCTACCGTATCTCGCTGCGCTTCCTGTCGCGCCGCGAGGCCGAGGGCGAGCGCGTCATCGGCAAGAAGATCGGCGTCACCAGCAAGCCGGTGCAGGACATGCTCGGCGTGCACCAGCCGGACTTCGGCTTCCTCACCGACCGCATGCACGTGGCCAACGGCAGCACGGTGAGCATCGCCGGCTCCGGCCTGATCCAGCCGCGCGCCGAGGGCGAGATCGCCTTCGTGCTGAAGAAGGACCTGCGCGGCCCGGGCATCACCGAGGAGCAGGTGCTGGACGCCACCGAGTACGTGGCGCCCTGCTTCGAGATCGTGGATTCCCGTATCCGCGACTGGAAGATCAAGATCCAGGACACCGTGGCCGACAACGCCTCCTGCGGCGTGTTCGTGGTGGGCGATGCCCGCATCGACCCGCGCTCTCTGGACCTGGCGGCGGCGACCATGGAGATCCACCAGAACGGCCAGCACGTCGCTTCCGGCGTCGGCGCGGCCGTGCAGGGCCACCCGGCCACCGCGGTCGCCTGGCTGGCGAACACGCTGGGCCGCTTCGGCATCCCCTTCCTGGCTGGCGAGGTCATTCTCTCCGGTTCGCTCGCGCCGCTGCTGCCGGCAGTGGCGGGCGACCGCTTCGAGATGAGCATCGCCGGCATCGGTACCGCCTCGATCGGTTTCGAAGCATGAGCCCGGGCCGGATTCCAACACCTGTAGGAGCCAGCTTGCTGGCGACAGTCGCCGGCAAGCCGGCTCCTACATCCGTTCTGTAAAGCGAGTTTCTCCATGAAAAAAATCAAGTGCGCCATCATCGGTCCCGGCAACATCGGCACCGACCTGCTCTACAAGCTGAAGCGTTCTCAGGTTCTGGAGCCGGTCTGGATGGTGGGCGTGGACCCGACCTCCGAGGGCCTGGCGCGTGCGCGCGAGCACGGCCTGAAGACCACCGACAAGGGCGTGGACGGCATGCTGGAGCATGTGAAGGCCGACGGCGTGCAGATCGCCTTCGACGCCACCAGCGCCTACGTGCATAAGGAAAACTCCGACAAGCTGAACAAGCTCGGCGTGATGATGATCGACCTCACGCCGGCGGCCATCGGCCCTTACTGCGTGCCGCCGATCAACCTCAAGGAACACGCCGGCAAGCGCGAGATGAACGTCAACATGGTCACCTGCGGTGGCCAGGCGACGATCCCGATGGTCTATGCCGTGTCGCGCGTGCAGAAGGTGAAGTACGCCGAGATCATCGCCACGGTCGCCAGCAAGTCAGTGGGCCCGGGCACGCGCAAGAACATCGACGAGTTCACCCGCACCACCTCGGGCGCGGTCGCCAAGATCGGCGGCGCCGACGAGGGCAAGGCGATCATCGTGATCAACCCGGCCGAGCCGCCGATGATCATGCGCGACACCATCCACTGCCTGACGCTGGATACGCCCAGGCAGAAGGAGATCGAGGAGTCGGTGCGCGACATGGTGGCCGAGGTGCAGAAGTACGTGCCGGGCTACCGCCTGGTCAACGGCCCGGTGTTCGACGGCAACCGCGTCACCAGCTTCATGCAGGTGGAGGGCCTGGGCGACTTCCTGCCGAAGTACGCCGGCAACCTCGACATCATGACGGCGTCGGCCACGCGCACCGCCGAGATGTTCGCCGAGGAAATCCTGGCGGGCCGGCTGACGCTGGAAGCGGCGTAACCAAACAGTCCCCTCTCCCCTCGTGGGAGAGGGGAGCAAAAAGATGAAGCGGCAAGGAGCACTCAAATGAGCCTCAACCTCAAGGGCATCAAGATCAAGGTCCATGACATGTCGCTGCGCGACGGCATGCACCCCAAGCGTCACCAGATCACCATCGACCAGATGAAGTCCATCGCCCAGGGCCTGGACCAGGCGGGTTGCCCGCTGATCGAAGTCACCCACGGCGACGGCCTGGGCGGCGCCTCGGTGAACTACGGCTTCCCCGCCGCCACCGACGAGGAATACCTGCGCGCGGTGATCCCGCTGATGAAGCAGGCCAAGGTCTCGGCCCTGCTGCTGCCGGGCATCGGCACCGTGGACCACCTGAAGATGGCCGCCGATTGCGGCGTGACCACGATCCGTGTCGCCACCCACTGCACCGAGGCCGACGTCTCCGAGCAGCACATCGCGCTGGGCCGCAAGATGGGCCTGGATACGGTGGGCTTCCTGATGATGGCGCACATGATCGAGCCGGAGCAGCTGATCGAGCAGGCGCTGCTGATGGAAAGCTACGGCGCCAACTGCATCTACCTGACCGACTCGGCTGGCTACATGCTGCCGGACGACGTCACCGCCCGCATCGCGCTGGCGCGCCAGAAGCTCAAGCCGGAAACCGAGATCGGCTTCCACGGCCACCACAACCTGTCGATGGGCGTGGCCAACTCCATCGCGGCGGTCGCGGCCGGTGCGCGCCGCATCGACTGCGCCTGCGGCGGCATGGGCGCCGGTGCCGGCAACACGCCGATGGAAGTCTTCGTGGCGGTGTGCAACCGCATGGGCATCGAGACCGGGGTGGACGTGTTCAAGATCTCCGACGTGGCCGAGGACCTGGTCACGCCGATCATGGACTTCCCCGTCCGCATCGACCGCAACTCGCTGACGCTGGGCTATGCCGGCGTGTACTCCAGCTTCCTGCTGTTCGCGCGCCGCGCCGAGGCCAAGTACGGCATCCCGGCCCGTGAGCTGCTGCTGGAGCTGGGCCGCCAGAAGATGGTCGGCGGCCAGGAAGACATGATCGAGGACCTGGCGCTGACGCTGGCCCGCGAGCGTGGGCTTCTGAAGGCCAACGCCGCCTGAGCATGGGCCTGCGCCGCTACACGGCGGCGCTGGGCCGCGCCTGCCGCCGCCTGTTCGGAGCGGCGAGCGCGCAGCCCCGCGACCTGAAGGGTCGCGTCTACCTGGTCACCGGCATCGCGCCGGGCTCCATCGGCTTCGAGACCGCCCGGGCGCTGGCCGCCTGGGGGGCGACCGTGCTCGTCACCACGCGCAGTCAGCCGGATGCCGCGGCGCAGGCGCTGCGCGCAACACTCCCGCCGGGAAGCGGCAGGGTGGAGCCCCTGGCCCTGGACCTGGCCTACGCCAGCTCGGTGGACCGGCTCGCGGACTTCGTCATTGCCTATGGCCGCCTGGATGGCCTGATCAACAACGCGGGCATCCACCTGGACCTGCTGTCGCAGTGGAAGGAACCGAAGCTCGTCGACGGCCACGAGATTCACTGGCGCACGAATTACCTGGGCACGATGCAGCTGACCCTGCGCCTGTTGCCGCTGCTGCTGCAGACGGCCTCCAAGCAAGGCGAGGCGCGCGTAATCAACGTGGTGTCGATGCTGCACGCACGCGGCAGCAATGCCGGCCTGTTCGGGGGTGGCCCGGCCTACAACTCCTGGGTGGCCTACGGCAATTCCAAGCTGGCCCTGGTGCATGCCACCCAGGAACTGCAGCGGCGCCATGGCGCGCAGGGCCTCAAGGCCTTCAGCCTGCATCCGGGCGCGGTGTTCACCAACATTGCCGACAAGGGGCTCAGCGGCAACCCGCTGCTGGAGACGGTACGGCGCTTCTTCGCGCCGCTGGAGGCGATCTTCCTGCTGACACCGCAGGAAGGCGCGCAGACCACGCTGCTTTGCGCCACCGCGCCGGAGGCCGTAGGCGGGGCCTACTACCGCAGCTGCCGCGTGGCTCCCGCCAGCGCCGACAGCCGCGATGCCGCCATCTCGCGGCGGCTATGGGACGAAACCGCCGCGCCGCTGGTTCCTCAAGAACAGCCCTCGACGTAGTCCACGGCCGGCGGCAGGCCCACGCGCCAGCGTTGCGCCTTGCCCTGCGGCGAAACCTCGAAGATCAGCTTGGCGTCGCCCTGGGGCGCCCGGACGATGAGGTATTTCGCCCCTTCCACGTACTTGTGCGGCATCTGCTCGACGCGGCCGGCATAGCGCTGCAGCAGTTCCTGCGCGGTGCTGCCGACCCGCCCGCCACCCGGTGCCGGATACAGGTCCTCGTCCACGTCGAAACGGGCGAAGCGGCCGTCCACCAGCATGAACGAAGTGCCGAAGCCCTGGTGCGGCAGCGGATCGGGGAATAACTGCAGGCAGGCGCTGGGTTCGCTGCCGGAAGCCTTCAGCGGGCGGCCCCAGGCCAGGCGCACGGCGGCCTCGCCATCGCCGAAATGCGCGGGGCCGAAGCCACGGAAGCCCACCTCGTCGTCCGGCTTGGGCGGCGCAGTCGTGGGCGTGGGCGCTGCTTCGGCAGACTCCGGCTTGTGTTCAACCGGCGGGGAATTCTCGCCGCTGCCGCGCTGGCAGGCAGCCAGCGCCAGGCAGCAGGCCAGCAGGATCGAAGCGGATTTCAAGGGCGTACCCTCCGGCGTCGGAGCATGCCGCTTGGACTGGCCGCAGGCCGGCAGGTTCCCTGTGCCGGCCCGGACCCGGCCGGGCCCAGGTGAGGCGCTCAGATCGAGGTGCAGGAGTGCGCGCCGTCCACCACGATCTCGGCCCCGCTCATGTAGCGGCCGGCGTCCGAGGCCAGCAGCAGCAGGGGGCCGTCAAGGTCCGGGTACTGGCCGAAGCGGCGGAAGGGCACCCTCGCCCGCAGCTTCTCGCCGCCCTCGCTGGCGAGGTAGTCCGCATTGATCTCGGTGGAGAAGTAGCCGGGGGCGATGCTGTTGACGCGGATGCCATGCCGGGCCCATTCCAGAGCCAGGGCCCGCGTCAGGTGCGCCAGGGCCGCCTTGGACGCGCAGTACGGGGCCAGGGCGACGCCGACGCGGCTGGCCAGGATCGAGGTGATGTTGATGATGCTGCCGCCGCGCTGGGCGGCCACCATGCGCCGCGCCGCCTCCTGCGCCACCATCCAGGCGCCGCGGAGGTTGGTATCCACCACGGACGTCCACTCCGCGTCATCGCAGTCCAGGGCGCGGGCCTTGGCGCCGACGCCGGCATTGTTGACGACGATGTCCGGGGCACCCCAACACGCGGCCAGCTCGTCGAAGGCGGCCTGCACGCTGTCGCGCGCGGTCACGTCCATGGACAGCGCCAGCGCGCTGCCACCCTCCGCGTTGATCTGCTCCACCAGTGCGGAGAGCCGGTCGGCCCGGCGTGCCGCCACCGCGACCTCGGCGCCCGCACGCGCCAGCACACGGGCGAAGTACTGGCCGAAGCCGCTGGAGGCGCCGGTCACCAGGGCGCGGCGCCCCTTGAGGGAGAACAGATCGGGGCTCATGAGATCTTCCCGTCCAGCAGCTTGCTGGCCAGGCTCCAGCGGTGGACCTCGGAGGGGCCGTCGTAGATGCGGAAGGCGCGCAGGTCGCGGAAGATGCGCTCCACGATGGCCTCGCCGGTGACGCCGCGACCGCCGAGGATCTGCACCGAGCGGTCGACGATGCGCCAGGCGGCCTCGGAGGCGGTGACCTTGGTCATGCTCGACTCGCGGTTGCCGGAATGACCCTGGTCCAGCACCCAGGCGCAGTGCCAGATCGCCAGGCGCGTGTTGTGCAGGTCCATGGCGTTGTCCGCCAGCATGAAGCCCACGCCCTCGTGCTCGCCCAGGCGCTTGCCGAAGGCCTGGCGCTGCCGGGCGTAGGCCAGCGCGGTGTCGTGGGCCCGGCGCGCGGCGCCCAGCCAGCGCATGCAGTGCGTCAGCCGCGCCGGCGCCAGGCGCACCTGGGCATAGCGGAAGCCCTTGCCGATCTCACCCAGCACGTCGGCCGCCGGGATGCGCAGGTTCTCGAAGTGCAGCACGCCGTGGCCGCCGGTGAAGCAGGAATCCAGCGAGTCCATCAGGCGTTCCAGGCGGATCTCGGGCCGGGCCATGTCCGACAGGAACATGGTGGCGGAGCCGTCCTCCATCATCGCCATGATGATGACGAAGCTCGCGCCCTCGGCGCCGGTGATGAGCCACTTGGTGCCGTTGATGACGTAATGGTCGCCGTCACGCACTGCCGTGGTCTGCAGCATGGAAGGGTCGGAGCCCGCGCCCGGCGACGGCTCGGTCATGGCGAAGCAGGAGCGCGTGCGCCCCTCCGCGCTCCTTCTGCCCGGGCGTAGCCACGATCTCCATCAGGTGGATGTTGCCTTCGTCCGGTGCGTGGATGTTCAGCGCCACCGGACCGAGCGGCGAATAGCCGGCCTCCTCGAACACCACGGCCTTGGCGATGTGCGACAGGCCCAAGCCACCGAATTCGGGCGAGGCATGTGGCGTCAGCAGACCGGCGTCGCGGGCCAGGGCCACCAGTTCCTGCCGCAGTTCCTCGGTCGGGCCATGCGGGGTCTGGCGCGGATCGCGCTCGTAGGGAATCACATGCCCGGCGATGAACTCGCGGGTGCGCTGCTGCAGGGTCTGCAGCTCGGGGCTGAGGGAGAAGTCCATGGGTCGTGATCGGATCGATGGCTGAAGGATGGATCGGATGGTACGGTCCGAGCGGCCGCAGGGCATCCCCTGCAGGGTGGGAATAAAAAATCCGGACGGTAGCCCCCGTGCAGTTGCACGCATTCGTCGATGATCTATTTCATCATGTCGGAGCACCAGTATTTGGCTGCGGCGGCCGCCTCCGGGCTCGGCTTGGGCTGCTGCACCAGCTTGATGCAGCGGTCCACGTAGGCCTGGGCGATCTCGATCTCGGAGCGCATCTCGGCGAGCTTGAACTTGCTGTTCTGGAAGCTGGCCACCGGCTTGCCGAAGGCCTTGCGGCCCTTGGTGTATTCCACCGTGCCCTCGAAGGCGGCGCGGGCACCAGCGACCGACATCACGGCGATCACCATGCGTTCCCAGGCCAGTTCCTTCATCAGCATGATCAAGCCCTGGCCGATGGCCATGTCGCCGCCCAGGATGTTGGACTTGGGCACGCGCACGTTGTTGAAGAACAGCTCGCAGGTATCCTGCGCCTTCATGCCGACCTTCTTCAGCGGCTTGGCCTTGGAGAACCCGGGACGGTCGGCCTCCAGGATCACCAGGCTCACGCTCTTGCCGCCCTCGTCGCCCTCGCCCACCTTCACGGCGACGATCACCATATCGGCCGTGGCCCGGCACCCCACGCAGCAGCGCGCGAAGGACCGCTTCGACCGTATCCTGCAGGCCGCCGAAACGCTGCTGATCGAGGCGGGACTCTCTGGCTTCTCGATCCCCGCCTTGGCCGAACGCCTGGGCTACACACGCGGCAGCGTCTACGCCTACTTCCCCACGCCCTACGCGATCCTCAACGAGCTGGTGGGGCGCTACCTGGTGGAACTGGAGGCGGTGTTCTTCTCTCGCGCCGAGGAATTGCGCCGGCTGGGATGGCGCGACGGCACCGCTGTGGTGGTGGACCATGCGGTGGCCTTCCACAACGCGCACCCGGCGGCGCGACCGCTGATCCTGGGCGGTGCGGTGACCGACGACAGCTATCGCGCACAGGAGCGCACCAACAAGCGCCTGGGCGAACTGGGCCGCATGGTCTGGTACCAGGGCGGCTTGCTGCCGGGAGGCTCGCCAGACCTGACGACACTGGCCGCCGACATCGGCACCGCCTGCTTCCGCCGCTCCTTCTTCGAGTACGGCGAGATCACGCCGGCCTATCGCGACGCGGCGGTGGCGGCGATGGCGGGCTTCCTGGCGCCCTACATGGACGCCGCGGTGAAGCCCGCGGCCCGGGCGCGCAAAGCCGGCTGAGCCGGCAGCGCGCGGATAAGAAAAGGCCCGCTAGCGCGGGCCTAATGGGCTGAGAAAAAAAGTCAGTGGTTGAGCTGCGGCACCGGCGGCGAGCCGGCCGCGTGTGACTTGGACAGGTCGTGGCCGATGTACAGGTACATGGCCGGCACCACGTACAGCGTGAACAGCGTGCCGATGGTCATGCCCGAGGCGATCACCAGGCCCATCGAGAAGCGCGCGGCCGTGCCGGGGCCCGAGGACAGCAGCAGCGGCACCATGCCGATCACCAGCGCCGCGGTCGTCATCAGCACCGGGCGCAGACGCACCGAGGTCGCCTCCTCGATCGCGTCGCGCTTGCTCAGGCCGCGTTCCTGCAGCTTGTTGGCGAACTCCACGATCAGGATGCCGTGCTTGGAGATCACGCCGATCAGCGTGATCAGGCCCACCCAGGTGTAGATGTTCAGCGTCATGCCGGGGAACTTGGTCGTCCAGAGTGCGTTGATGATTCCCGTGGAATGCAGCAGCACAACCAGTCCGATAGCAGCCACGAGGAGTACGAGCCAGGCAAGGGCGCGCAACCAGAAGGGTTGAGCGATCCTTGCTGCAACAAATGGCAGGACTGCCACGGCAAGCAAGAGCAATATGGCGCCCGTTCCTATGCCAGGCGCGCTATTGGTCAGGGCGAAGATATTCAGCACCAGCAGCGCACCGCAGACCGCCATCGGCACCGTCACCAGGATCACCAGCGGATCGCGGAAGGACTCGAACTGCGCGGCCAGCACCAGGTAGATGATGACCAGCGCGAAGCCGAAAGTCACCAGCAGCGCCGACCCTTCCGTCTTGAACTGGCGGGACGGGCCGGCGTAGTCGATCTGGAAGCCGGCCGGCATGACCTCTGCGGCAATGTCCTCCAGGATCTTCAGGGCCTCGCCCTGCGTCACGTCCGGACGCGGCACCGCCACGATGGTGTTGGAGTTGAGCTGCTGCGCGTGCTCGATCGAGCGCGGCACGATGCGCGAGCTGATGGTCACCAGCGTCGAGATCGGGATCAGCTCTCCGTTGGAGGCACGGGTGTAGTAGCCCTCCAGCTGCGCCGGGTTCAAGCGATCACCGCGCTCCACCTGCTGGATCACCTTGTAGGAGCGATCCTCGTAGGAGAAGCGGTTGACCTCGCCGCCCGCCAGCAACGCCGACAGGTCGCCGGACAACTGTGCCATGTCCACGCCCAGCAAGGCTGCCTTGTCGCGATCGATCTCGATCACGGCCTCGGGGCGGTCGATGCGCAGGCGCGGGGCGGCGTAGAAGAACTTCTTCTGCGCCAGGGCGCGCTGGATGATCTCGTCGCCGACGCGAGCCATCGTCACCGGATCGGAGGTGGACTTGAGCACGAACTCGACCGGGTAGCCCTGGCCGGGGGTCGGCAGCGGCGGCGGCTGCAGGCCGGCCCAGCGGATGCCGGCGACCTTTTCCATGTCTGGCTGCATCTCGGCCAGGATGTTCTTGGTGGCGGTCTCGCGATCGGCCCAGGGCTTCATCACCATGCCCATGAAGGCCTGGCTGGTGTCGATCACGAAGGTGAAGATGTGGTCCAGCTCCGGGTGCTTGAGCGCCACCTTCTGGATCTCGGCGAAGTACTCGTCCATGTACTCCTGCGTGGCGTAGCCGTCGGTCTCGCTGATCGAGAAGGCGAAGCCCAGGTCCTCTTCCGGCGCCAGCTCGCCCTGCGTGTTCATCATCAGCAGGATCGAGAACACGAACACCAGCGCACCGAACACCAGGATCACCAGGCGGGTGTCCATGGCGCTGTGCAGGCGGTCCTTGAAGGCGTTGCGCCAGTGCTCGAACTTCTCGTCGAGCCAGGCGGCCAAGCGGTTTTCCTCGGCGCCCTCGCCGTGCGTCGGCTTGAGGATGCGTGCGCACATCATCGGCGTCAGCGTCAGGGCGATGATGCCGGAGATCAGCACGCTGCCCGCCAGGGTGAAGGCGAATTCCTTGAACAGGGTACCGGTGATGCCGCCCAGGAAAGCGATGGGCGCGTACACCGCCAGCAGCGTGACGGTCATTGAGATGACCGGTCCCACCAGTTCTCGCGCACCCTTGATCGAGGCATCGAAGGGTTTCATGCCTTCTTCGATATGGCGATGGATGTTCTCCATCACGATGATGGCATCGTCCACCACCATGCCGATCGCCAGCACCATGGCCAGCAGGGTCAGCAGGTTGATGGTGAAACCCATCACCATCATGATGAACAGGCCACCGATCAGCGACAGCGGCACGGTGATCGCCGGGATCAGCGAGTTCCGCATCGAGCCCAGGAACAGGAAGATCACCAGGATCACGATCAGCACGGCCTCGACCAGCGTCTTGACCACCTCGCTGATCGCCTCCTTGATGTAGATCGTGGAGTCATAGCCAATCTCGGCCTTGAGGCCTTCCGGCAGGGCCTTGGTCATGGCCGGCCACATGTCGTTGATGGCCTTGGTCACGTCGAGCACGTTGGCGTCGGGCCGGATCTTGATGGCCACGAACAGGGCCGGGTCGCCATCCCAACCGGCGCCGCCCTCGTAGGTCTCCGAGCCCAGGATGACGTTGGCGACATCGGCGAGGCGCACCACGGTATTGCCGTCGGCCTTGATGACCATCTGGCGGAACTGCTCGGTGGTGCGCAGGTCGGTCTGCGCGGACAGGCCGATCTTGACGAAGTTGCCCTTGGTCTCGCCCACCGCGGACAGCACGTTCTGCTGGCGGATGCGCGAATAGACCTCGCCCGCCGTCAGGTTGTGGGCGGCCAGGCGATCGGGCTTGAGCCAGATGCGCATGGCGTAGGTTCGGGCACCCTGCAGTTCGGCACGCTCGATACCGGGGATCGCGGCCAGCTGCGGCTCGACGATACGGCTCAGGTAGTCGGTGATCTGGCTCTTGTCGAGCACCAGGGACGAATAGGTCAGGTACATCGCCGCCGTGCCGCCGCCCTCGGCGACCTGGATCACCGGGTCCTCGGAGCCTTCCGGCATCTGGCTGCGCAGCTTGGCGACCTTGGCCGAGATCTCAGTCATGGCCTCGGCCGGGTTCTTGGTCATGCGCAGGTTGGCCGTGATGGTGCTCAGGCCCGCGGCGCTGGTGGAAGTCAGGAAATCGATACCGTCCGCCGTGGCGATCTCGCGCTCCAGCGGCGTGGTGACGAAGCCTTCCACCAGGGCCGGATCGGCACCCGGATAGGCCACCGTGACCAGCAGCTGCGCGTTCTGCAGGAAGGGATACTCACGCACGGTCAGGTTGAAGAACGCGCGCACGCCCAGCAGCAGGATGACCAGGCTGATGACGGTCGCCAGGACCGGTCGCTTGATGAAGATGTCGGTGAAGTTCATGTGTCGCACCTGCTTCTTGGTTTGTCTACGCTCGATGAGCGGCGACTACTGCCTGTACTACCACTTCGCAGCCTCTACAGACTGGGCCTGCTACGGTCGTCGCCATTCATGGCAAAGACACTCCCCGCCCGCGTTTCGCTTAACTCGGCGTGACATCGGGTCACTCCTCGCCGTGGCCAAACGCTCCATGGCCGGGCCTGAAACGTCCCAGCAAATGTCCACTGGACATTCGCTAGCCCGGGACGTTTCAGCCTTCCGCCGGCTTCGGGGTCAGGGTGTTCTTCAACTCGCCTTCCTGCGTGATGATCACCGGCTGCTGGTTGCGCAGCTTCAGCAGTCCGGAGGTCGCCACCTGCTCGCCTTCCTTGATGCCGTCCACCACGATCACGTAGTCGCCGCGGGCCTCGCCCACCTTGATGAAGCGCTGCGAGACTTCCAGATCGGTGGTCGGGCCGGACGGCATGCCCGGCATCGGCTCCGCCTTGGGGGCGTTGGGATCGACCTTCTTCTTTTGCACCACGAATACCGAGGTGCCGTAGGAGTCGTAGTTGATCGCGGTGCGCGGGATGGCCAGGATGTCGCGCATGCCCGGCAGCTCCAGGCGCACGCGGCCGAACTGGCCGGCGCGCAACTGGTGGTCGGGATTCGGCAGGCGCGCGCGCAGGCGGAAGTTGCGGGTGGCCTCGTCGATACGCGGCTCCACCGCCAGGATCTGGCCGCCGAACTCCAGGTCCGGATAGGCCTCGACCTTCACCGCCACCTTGAAGCCGGGCTTCACGGCGCCGACGTACTGCTCCGGCAGCGTCAGGTCGATGTCGATCGGGTCCAGCGACTGCAGGGTGACGATCGGCGAGCCGGGGTTGATGAACTGGCCGACATTGACGCGGCGGATACCCAGCTCACCGGCGAACGGCGCACGGATTTCCTTCTGGGCCAGCTTGGCGCCCTGAGCCTCGACGGCGGCACGCGCGGCATTGGCCTCGCTGACCGCGGCGTCGTAGTCGGACTTGGAGATCGCCTCGAGCTTGTAGAGCTTCTCGCGGCGCGCGCGGTTCAGGTCAGCCAGCTCGGCCTGGGCCTGCAGGCGCTTGTAGTCGCCACGCTCGTTGGCGGCATCCAGCGTCACCAGGCGGTTGCCCTTCTGCACCTGCTGGCCCGACTCGAAGTGGATCGCGGTGATGATGCCACCGGATTCGGTGGTGACATCGGTGCCGTTGACCGGCACGAAGCTGCCGATCGCCTCCAGCCGGTTGTCCCAGCTCATCTTCTGCACCTTGCCGGCCGTGATCGTCGCCGCCGGGATCGGCATGGCGTCGACGTACTTGTTCATCATCACGTTGCCCATGTACTTCATGCCGAACACACCACCGAAAACGATGGTGACGAGTACCAGCATGATGATCATTCTCTTGGTCATAACACGTCCTTCAAAGGCAATCTGTGTCTTACTGGGCCGAAACGGGTTGCATCAGCTTGTCGATCCCGGCGAAGTCGCGCTCCGTCAGGTTGCCGGCGGCCTGCTTGAGCTGCAGCAGGTTGAGCAGCAGCGAGTAACGTGTGGAGTCGTAGTTCAGCTGGGCCTGCACGGTGCGCGACTGCGCGTCGAGCACGTCGGTGATGGTGCGGGTGCCGGCCTCGTAGCCGGCGCGCGTCGCGGTTTCCGCCGCACGCGCCGAGACCAGTGCCCGGTTGTAGGCCTGGGTTTCGGAGTACGCGGTCTGCACCTGGTTGAAGAGCTGGCGCGTCTGGCGCTCGGTCTCCAGCGTGGTGCGGTTGAGCTCGGCGACGGCGAAGCGCTCCTTGGCTGCGGCCTGGCGCTTGGCGGCGCTGACCCCGCCGCCGGCGTAGAGCGGCACCGTCAACTGCACGCCGATGCGGGCATCGTCCGCGCGCTGGCCGAAGTCGAAGTCGCTGTCGTCGCTGCGGCCGGCACGCCCCACCAGGTCCAGCGAGGGCGCGGCCTCGGCGACGCGGCTGCGGCGGTCGGCACCGGCGATAACGGCATTCTGCTGGGCCTGCAGGATCGTCGGGTTGTGCTCGCGGGCGGCCTTGACCCAGTCCTCCACCTGCGCCGGCTCCAGCGGCGGGAACTCGGCATCCTCGCGGATCTGCGGCAGGGCCACGCGGCCGTTGCCGGTGACCTCGTCGAGCGCATCGCGGGCATTGTCCAGCGCCCGGCGTGCTGACAGCAGGCGCGCCTGGGCGAGGTCGTCGCGGGCCTGGGCTTCCTTCAGGTCGGTGCCCGGCACCAGCTCCACTTCATAGCGCTTGCGCGTGTCTTCCAGCGACTCGCGGATGGCCTTGGCCTCGGCGCCGGCCTGCTCCACCGAGTCCTGCGCGTTGAGCACGCCGAAGTAACGCTCCGCCGTACGCAGCAGCAGCTTCTGGCGGCGGTCGGTGATGGAGATGTCGCTCAGGGCATCCAGCGCATCGGCGCGCTGGCCGCGGGCGGACCAGTCCAGGCGGAACAATGCCTGACGCAGGCTCACGCCGGCGGACCAGGCCCAGTAGTCGTCCTTGGTGTTGCCGAACACGCCGTCGGAGTCGGTATGCGCGAACTCGTACTTGCCGTCGGCCGAGATCAACGGCCGCAGCTCGGCGCGCTCCAGCTCGCTGGCCTCGCGATCGGCCTCGTACTGGGCGATCGAGCTCGCGATCGCCGGATCGTGCTGCAGAGCGCGCTGGTAGGCATCGCCGAGCGTCATTGCGGAAGCCGGCGCGGAAACGCCGCCAAGCACACCAACCAGCAGCACGGCCACTCGCCGGCTCTTATTCGCTGCACAGGTCATCGAACACCTCGTTGCAAATTCTCTTGATCAGGGCATCCAGGGCCGCACCGTCGCCGACATCCACCAGCGGGCGCCAACCGTAACCGTTGAGCATCACCTGCGTATGGCGACACATCAGCCGGTAGGGATCACGTATGTTGAAGTCTTCCAGCACGCCCTCGGCGTGCACCAGGTTGTGCGTCCCGGCGGACAGCGCCCAGAGACCCGTGCAGATTTCCTCGGCCGCCATGCCGCGCAGCTCCAGCTCGCCGGCCGCGACCCCGTCATTGACGATACCCGTCACCATGTCGGCTATCGGATCGCTGGCAACCAGCATCGCCTGGCGGCGCTCGGTGGAGGCGGCCTTCCAGACCACCTCGGTGAAGACGTACTGGCCCAGGCGGAAGAAGTCCGGGTTGCGGCGCACGAAGATCATGTCGGCCACCGCGATCGCCACCATGCGGTCGCGCGCCTTGGCCTGCCACTGCGTGGCACGCTGGAACATGGCGACGTGCTTCTCGGTATCCACCGCGGCCAGGGCCAGCAGCAGGTCTTCCTTGGAGGCGAAGTGCTTGTACAGGGTGCCGACCGCGTACTCGCTCTTCTCGGCGATACGCGACATCTGCAGGTTCAGCAGCCCTTCGTCGCGGATCAGGTCGCGCGCACAGTCCAGGAAGACCTGTTCACGGTCCTCGAACTCACGCTGGCGACGTTCCTTGGTGCCCATGAGGCGGGAGGACTGGAGAGGAGAGAATGAAAATGTAATGCCGATTTATTCGTGAATCTTATTCACGAATTGTTTCAAATACAAGACGTGATGGTTTATTTACAGATGTCAGATCGCGAAAAATCCATCAAACCCATGTTTTCATGGACGCCGAACTGACCCTGTGCGCAGCTGGAGACGACTGCTGCGCTGCCAGGCTAGGCCGACATGAATTGCCCGCCGTTGACCGGCAGGTTGGCGCCCGTGATGAAGGCCGCCTGTTCGGCGCAGAGGAAGGTCACCGCGCTGGCGATGTCCTGCGGCTGGCCGAAGCGACCGGCGGGGATGCCCTCGAGGATGCGGGTGCGGACGTCCTCGGGCACGGCGCGGATCATCGGGCTGTCGATGTACCCCGGGGAGACCGTGTTGACCGTGACCCCCTTGCGCGCGGTTTCCGCGGCCAGGGCCATGGTGAAGCCATGGACGCCAGCCTTGGCGGCGGAGTAGTTGGTCTGGCCAAACTGCCCTTTCTGTCCGTTGACCGAGGAGATGTTGACGATGCGGCCCCAGCCACGCCCGCACATGCCTTCGACCACCTGGCGGCTGGTGTTGAAGACACTGTCCAGGTTCACGCGCAGCACGTCCTGCCATTGCTGCGGCTGCATGCGCCGCAGCGGCGCGTCACGCGTGATGCCGGCGCAGTTGACCAGGATGTCGAGCGGCCCGATGCGGCCGATGGCCGCGGCGCTGGCCTCGAAGCTGGCCACGTCGAAGGGCTCCAGGGCGATCTCCAGGCCCTCGGCCTGCCAGCGTGCCTGCTGCTCCTGCGCCGCCGCCATGTCGAACTCCGCGCAGTTGGCGATGACCCGGGCCCCAGTGCGGGCCAGGGCCGCGCAGATGCGCGAGCCGATCGCGCCGGTGCCACCGGTGACCAGGGCGCGCCGCCCGGAGAGGTCGATGAGCATCAGGTGTTGCGCCGGCCCGAATAGTGCTCGCGCCGTGCCGCGCCGATCTTGGCAACCGCGTCGGCGCGCAGCACTTCCAGGTTGGTCTCGCCGTCCACGCTGAAATCCAGGTGGCGCAGGCGCCCGTCGCCCAAGCGGTAAATCCAGCCGTGCACCGCCAGCTTCTGCCCGCGCGCCCAGGCATTGCGTACCGGCACGGAGGTGCAGACGTTGAAGGACTGCTCCAGCACGTTCAGCTCGCAGAGGAAGGATTCGCGCTGGTGATCGTTGTCCTGCTCGCCGAGCACGCCGGCGTGACGCGCCGCCACCGAGCGCACCTGGCTCAGCCAGAAGTCGGAGACGCCGCCCAGTTCCTTGGCATGCAGGGCCGCGTGAACGCCGGAGCAGCGGTAGTGACCCACCACCATGATGTGCTCCACCTTGAGCACCTCCACGGCGAACTGGATCACCGACTGCGCGTTGACGTCCGACAGCGGCACCACGTTGGCGATGTTGCGGTGGACGAACAGCTCGCCCGGCTGCAGGTCGACGATCTCGTTGGCGGGCACGCGCGAGTCGGAGCAGCCGATCCAGAGGTACTTGGGGGTCTGCTGGCCTACCAGGCGCTTGAAGAACTCGGGGTCATCGGCCACCACCCGCTCCGCCCAGCGTTCGTTGCGGTCGAGCAGGTCCTGTAAGTCGTCCAAGGGGGGCTCCGGTCTGGGTTGGAAGAAGGGCCCGGATTCTAGGGCAATTCCGCCTGTTCGCCCCCGCCCTTCCGGCCGAAGCGGACGGGCCGGGGCCGACAAGTGGGGGATTTACGGCGGCGAAACGGCACATCCGGCGCCGGATTTCCGGCGCATGCTAAGGCCGACTCCCTTGGAACGCATGGCCCGCCTCCGGCGGGCCTTCTTTTGGGTGCGCAAGCCTCAGACCCGCCAGTTGGCGTTGCGCTCCCAGAACGCCACGCTGCGACGGTAGGCGGCGCGATCCATCGGCACGCCGGAACCACCTTCCTCCACGCCCAGGGCATTGCGCATCATCGTGATCGGCGCCATTGGGATCTCCTCCGGTTCGGCCGTGGCCAGGCAGCCGACCACGCCCCAGTCAGCGTCCACCGGCGTGCCTTCCTTGGCCATCTGCTCGCGGCTGTAGAGGATCACCACCAGGTAGCCCGCCACCGGCGGCTCCACGCCCTCGAACCAGCGCACCAGCACCGGCAGTTCCTCTCGCGAGCGCGCCTCGTAACCGCTGCGCAGCAGGTGCTGGTTCTCCGGCGTGATCGGCACCGTCAGGCAGCGCGTCTGCGTCCAGTTGGCGTGCACGTGCAGCTTGCAGAAGGGAGCGTAGCCCTCCAGCACCTTAAGGGGCTGGTTTTCGTTCAGGTGGCGCTCCCATTCCGCCGGCGTGGTGCCGACGATGGCATTGCGACGGCCCGAGGACGGGAACAGGCGGGTACGGGCGAAGGGGGTGAGGGCGATCTTCGTCATGGCGCTTGCTGGGCTCCAGATACAAGAAAGCCCGCTTTCGCGGGCTTTCTCTTGCTGCATCGGATGGTTGGGAGACTAGGACTCGAACCTAGATAAACAGAGTCAGAATCTGTTGTCCTACCATTAGACGATCTCCCATCCGGTACCGGAAATCGTAGGGCGGCGAGTATAACCCCGCCGCCCCAAAAGCCAAGCGTTTTCTTAACGCTTGGAGTACTGCGTACCGCGGCGGGCCTTGTGCAGACCGACCTTCTTACGCTCAACCTCACGGGCGTCGCGGGTGACGAGGCCAGCCTGGCGCAGGGCCGGGCGGAAGCTCTCGTCATACTCCATCAGGGCGCGGGTGATGCCGTGGCGCACCGCACCGGCCTGGCCCGAGGGGCCGCCGCCGACGACGGTGACCTTGATGTCGAAGCGGGTCAGCGCGTCGACCAGTTCCAGCGGCTGGCGAACCAGCATGCGGGAGGTCTCACGGCCGAAGTACTCTTCGACGGTCTTGCTGTTGATGGAGATCGCGCCGGAACCCGGCTTGAGGAACACGCGCGCCGAAGCAGTCTTGCGACGGCCCGTGCCGTACTTGTATTCGATGTTCTTGGCCATGGAATCGGAACCTTAGAAGTTGAGCGGCTTCGGCTGCTGCGCGGTGTGCGGGTGCTCGGCACCGGCGTACACCTTCAGCTTGCGGTACTGGGCGAAGCCCAGCGGACCGGTCGGCAGCATGCCCTTGACCGCCTTCTCAAGGACGCGGGTCGGGTGCTCCTGCAGCATCTTGCCCAGGGTGGTCGACTTGATGCCGCCCGGGTGGCCGGTGTGACGGTAGTACACCTTGTCCTGCAGCTTGTTGCCCGTAGCCTTGATCTTGTCGACATTGATCACGACGATGTAATCGCCGGTGTCGCAGTTCGGGGTGTACTCGGGCTTGTGCTTGCCGCGCAGGCGACGAGCGCACTCGGTGGCCACTCGGCCCAAAACCTTGTCCGTTGCGTCAATCACGTACCAGTCGCGCTTGACGGTTTCGGAATTCACGAAGATGGTCTTCATCGTTCCATTCCACATCGGTAGTTATAGTTCAGTTGCCCGAAGGCAACCTCGGTACAGCCCTGGCAACCCTTGGAGGAGGCCAGAAAGGTCGCGGAGTTTAGTGATTCAGCCTTCTCCGCGCAAGTCCAGGGCCGGCCGCCGGCCGGTTTTTGCTAAGCTGGAAGGCCACTTACCCCGTTTTTGCCGCTTCCGACCCATGTCCGCGCGCCTATTCGCCGCCCTGATTGCCCTGGCCGCCAGCGCCCCCCTGTCGGCCGCCGGGACCGCCGACGCACCGGAAACAGCCGTCGCCGCCCCCGCAGAACCTGCCACCGGGCCGGCCCTCGCCCCGGAAGAAGCGCCTGCGCCCCCCGAAGCCCCGGCCGCCGAGGCTCCGTCTACGGCCGGGACTGCTCCGGAAGCCGCCCCCTCCCCCGCTGCAGAGCCATCCACCGCTGCCGCGCCCGAGCGCAAGCTTGAAGGGACCAAGCTGCTGTTCCTGCGCATGAACCTACGCATCAAGCTGGTGGAGCAGGAACTGCTGTCCATGAGCCCGGACCGGCTGCTGGAGCACATGGGGGTGGCCTCGGACCTGCTGGCACAGTTGCGCAGCCGCCAGCTGGAGGACGCCGAGATCGCCCGTGCCGACAGCATGGAGCAGTACCTGCAGTTCCTGGCCGAGAGCTATGTCCAGCTGCACACGGGCAAGACGCCGAGGAAGCAGAAGAAGGCGCGCGGCTAACGCTGCGCCGGCGCTGGATTCATCGCCCCGGGAGAACCCGCGCTCCTGGTGCCCCAGGAAAAAGGATGCCCGTGGGCATCCTTTTTTTAACCGCCGAAGTTGATCTTCGCTTCCAGGTTGGTGCGTGAGTCAGCGTTGTTGAGCGCTTCGTCCAGCTCGATGATGCCCTGCTTGTAGAGGCTGTAGAGCGAGGCGTCGAAGGTCAGCATGCCCTTGTCCGAGGACTGGTTCATGGCGTCCTTGATCTCGTCGATGCGCTTGTGGAGGATCAGTTCCTGCACGTACGGCGTGTTGATCATGACCTCGAAAGCCGGTACGCGGCGGCCGTCCTTGCGGCGCACCAGGCGCTGCGAAATGATCGCTCGCAGTGTCAGCGCCAGGTCCATGTAGAGCTGGTCGCGCAGGTCGGGCGGATACAGGTTCACGATACGCTGCAGCGCCTGGTAGGCGTTGTTGGCATGCAGCGTGGATACCGCCAGGTGGCCGGTGTTGGCCAGCTGGATACAGGCCTCCATGGTGTCGCGCACGCGCACCTCGCCGATCAGGATCATGTCCGGCGCCTCGCGCAACGAACTCTTCAGCGCGCGCTCGTAGCTGACCGTGTCGGTACCGACTTCACGCTGGTTGACGATACTGCGGCGGTTCGGGTGCACGAACTCCACCGGATCCTCGATCGTCAGGATGTGTCCGCTGCTCAGTTCGTTGCGATGGTTGATCATCGCTGCCAGCGTGGTCGACTTGCCCGAGCCGGTGGCGCCCACCATCAGCACCATGCCGCGCTTGAGCATGATCAGGTCGCCCAGCACATCGGGCACGCCCAGCTCGGCGATCGTGGGAACCTGTGACCGGACATAACGCAGCACCATGGCCAAGGTGCCGCGCTGGTTGAAGATGTTGACGCGGAAGCGGCCCAGGCCGCCGGCCTGGGTCGCCAGATCCAGCTCCCAGTGTTCCTCCAGGTGCTTCTGCTGTTCCGGCGTCAGGATGCTGTAGGCCAGCTCGCGGATGAACTCCGTGGTCATCAGCGTCTTGCCGACGGCGTGCATCTCGCCTTCGATCTTCAGCATCGCCGGCGCATTGGCCGTGAAGAAGATGTCGGAGGCGTTCTTCTCCACCGCCAGTTTCAGATACGGCAGGATCTTCAGCATCTCGGTGCCACTCCCTGTGTTCGAGTCGGATGCACGCTCAGCGCATCAGCTGCGATTTTTCTTCTTCCTTCATCTGCATCTTGCGCACCATGTCGTCGTCCATGAGGTTCTGACGAGCACGGCGAGACTCGAGCTTCACGCGCAGGCGCAGTTCGTTCTGCGAGTCGGCATTGCGGATCGCCTCCTCGAAGTTGATGACGCCGTCTTCGAACAGCTCGAACAGGAACTGGTCGAAGGTGATCATGCCCTGCTCGTTGGAACGGGCCATGACCTCCTTGATACCGACCACCTCGCCCTTGAAGATCATGTCCGAGACCAGCGGGGAATTGATCATGATCTCCATCGCGGCGGCGCGGCCGCCGCCTTCCTTGCGCACCAGGCGCTGCGAGATGATGGCCTTGAGGTTCAGCGACAAGTCCATCAGCAGCTGCTCGCGCTTCTCCTCGGGGAAGAAGTTGATGATGCGGTCCAGCGCCTGGTTGGCACTGTTGGCATGCAGCGTGGACAGCACCAGATGGCCGGTTTCGGCGAAGTTGACCGCGTACTCCATGGTCTCGCGGGTACGGATTTCACCGATCTGGATCACGTCCGGTGCCTGGCGCAGGGTGTTCTTCAGGGCGTTGTCCCAGGAGAACGTGTCCTGGCCGACTTCGCGCTGCGTCACCATGCAGCCGTTGTGCGGGTGCACGTACTCGATCGGGTCCTCGATGGTGATGATGTGGCCGCGCGAGTTGGCGTTGCGGTAGCCCACCATCGCCGCCAGCGAGGTCGACTTGCCCGAGCCGGTGGCGCCCACCATCAGCACCAGGCCACGCTTTTCCATCACCACCTTCTTGAGCTGTTCCGGCAGGCCCAGCTGCTCCATGGTCGGGATCGTGGTGTTGATGGTACGCATCACGCCGCCGACGCGCCCCTGCTGCACGAAGGAGTTGACGCGGAAACGCCCGATGCCCGGGGGGCTGATCGCGAAGTTGCACTCGTTGGTGGCTTCGAATTCCTTGATCTGGCGATCGTTCATCAGCGAACGCATGATGATGGCGGCCTGCTCGGGCTGCAGCGGCTTGTCCATCACCGGGGTCATCTGGCCGTCGAGCTTGATCGCCGGCGGGAAGCCCGCCGAGATGAACAGGTCCGATGCGCCCTTCTGCTTCATCAGCGTGAGCAGCTGCTGTACGAGTTTTATTGCCTGGTCGCGTTCCATCGCCGGCCTCCCCTTGGGTTCTTGCGACCCGAATTCAGTTGACGGTGAAGTTGCGCGGATCCGCGGACTTGTAACGGGCTTCCTCGATGCCGACGACGCCCTTCTTGACCAGTTCCTTCAGGCACTGGTCGAGCGTCTGCATGCCTTCCTTCTGGCCGGTCTGGATCGCCGAGTACATCTGCGCGATCTTGGCCTCGCGGATCAGGTTGCGGATGGCCGGGGTGCCGATCATGATTTCGTGGGCCGCGACGCGGCCGCCGCCCTTCTTCTTCAGCAGGGTCTGGGAAATCACCGCGCGCAGCGATTCGGACAGCATCGCGCGCACCATTTCCTTTTCCGCCGCCGGGAAGACGTCGATGATACGGTCAATGGTCTTGGCGGCCGACGAGGTATGCAGCGTGCCGAACACCAGGTGTCCGGTTTCCGCGGCGGTCAGCGCCAGGCGGATCGTCTCCAGATCGCGCATTTCGCCCACCAGGATGACGTCGGGGTCTTCACGCAGCGCCGAGCGCAGCGATTCGTTGAAGCCCAGGGTATCGCGGTGCACTTCGCGCTGGTTGATCAGGCACTTCTTGGACTGGTGCACGAATTCGATCGGATCCTCGATGGTGAGGATGTGACCGTACTCGTTCTCGTTGATGTGGTTGACAATGCCAGCCAGCGTCGTCGACTTGCCCGAGCCGGTGGGGCCGGTCACCAGCACCACGCCACGCGGATACTCGGCAATGTCCTTGAAGATCGACGGGCACTTGAGCTCTTCCAGCGACAGGATCTTCGATGGAATGGTACGGAACACCGCGCCCGAACCACGGGCATGGGTGAAGGCGTTGACACGGAAGCGGGCCAGGCCGGGAATCTCGAAGGAGAAGTCCGTTTCCAGGAACTCGTCCCAGGCCTTGCGCTGCTTGTCGTTCATGATGTCGTACACCATGTCGTGGACCTGCTTGTGGTCCAGCGGCGGCAGGTTGATGCGCTTGACGTCACCGTCAACGCGGATCATCGGCTCGACACCCGCCGAAAGGTGCAGGTCTGACGCGCCCTGTTTGACGCTGAAAGTCAGCAACTGCGCGATATCCATCCGGTAGCTCCCCAGCTATGCTCTTTGCTTAGATTCCTCAGACGTTATCGGCATTTACGCGCGCAGGCAACATGACGGACATTCCCTACAAGCTGGCGTCGGTCCGGAGCCGGATCGCCGCCGCCTGCAAGGCCGCCGGGCGGCCCGAGTCATCCGTCGGACTGTTGGCGGTTTCAAAGACCTTCGGGGCCGCAGAAGTGCGCCAGGCGCAGGCCGCCGGGCAGCGCGCCTTCGGCGAAAACTACCTGCAGGAGGCCCTGGACAAACAGGCTGAGCTCACGGATCTGCCACTGGAGTGGCATTTCATCGGGCCGGTGCAGTCCAACAAGACCCGCAGCCTGGCGGAACGCTTCGACTGGGTGCATGGCGTGGAGCGCCTGAAGATCGCCCAACGCCTGTCGGACCAGCGCCCGCCCGGCCTGCCGCCGCTGAACATATGCGTGCAGGTCAACGTCTCGGGCGAGGCCAGCAAGGCCGGCTGCACGCCGGCCGAGGCGCTGGAGCTGTGCCGCGCCGTGGCCACCCTGCCCCGCCTGCGCCTGCGTGGCCTGATGGCGATCCCCGCGCCGGCCGTCGATTCCGCCACTGCCGCCGAGCGTCAGGCGCCGTTCCGGGCGCTGCGAGAGTTGTTCGGGGAACTGCGCCGGGCGGGGCTGGAACTAGATACAATTTCGGCGGGCATGTCGGACGACCTGGAAGACGCCATCGCGGAGGGCTCCACGCTCGTCCGCGTGGGCAGTTCCATCTTCGGCTCGCGACCGCCCAAGGCCTGAACCCATCCCCACCGAGCACTGAATCATGACCCAGGACGAGGCCAAGAAGGCCGCCGCTGAAGCCGCCCTCAAGTATGTCGTCCCCGGCGAAGTGCTGGGCGTGGGCACCGGCTCCACCGTCAACTACTTCATCGACGCCCTGGCGAAGATCCGCGACGACATTCCCGGTGCGGTGTCCTCCTCCAACGCTTCCACCGAGCGCCTGAAGAAGCTCGGCATCCCGGTGCTGGACCTGAACAAGACCGGCACCCTGTCGATCTATGTCGATGGCGCCGACGAGGCCAACAGGCACCTGCAGCTGATCAAGGGCGGCGGCGCGGCGCTGACACGCGAGAAGATCGTGGCAGGCGCCTCACGCAAGTTCATCTGCATCGCGGACGAATCCAAGCTGGTGGGCGTGCTGGGCAAGTTCCCGCTGCCGATCGAGGTAATCCCGATGGCGCAGAGCTACGTCGGCCGCGAGATCGTGAAACTGGGCGGCCAGCCCTACCTGCGTGATGGCGTGATCACCGACAACGGCAACGTCATCATCGACGTGCGCGGCCTGGAGATCCTGGACCCGGTGAAGCTCGAGGCGCAGATCAACCAGATCGCCGGCGTGGTCACCGTGGGCCTGTTCGCCCACCGCCCGGCCGACGTGCTGCTGCTGGGCACGCCGGCGGGAGTGAAGGAAATCAAGGCCGGCTGAGCGACAAACTGCATTCAGTCCGCGAATGAACGCAAACGAGCGCTAGTACAGGCATTCCATCTGCGTTCATTCGCGTCCATTGGCGGACCGCGTTGTTTCTTTCGCCTTAGCGGCGGCGCGAACCACCGCGCTTGTCGTCGCGCGGCTGCTCCTCGTTGACCTTGAGCGGCTTGCCGCGCAGTTCCTTGCCGTTGAGGCCGGCGATGGCGGCGCGGGCCTCATGGCCCTCCATCTCGACGAAGCCGAAGCCCTTGCACTGACCGCTGAAGACGTCCTGCATCAGCTTGATCGAGCGCACACGGCCAAAGCCTGCAAACAGGGCGGACAGCTCCGCCTCGGTGGTGTCGCTGGGCAGGTTGCCGGCGAAAATGCGCTTCATAGTGATACTCCTGATCAATCATGACCCGCGGGCGGCTGCCCGTGGGGTGTCGCCGGCCATGAGCCGACGTCAGTGAACCTTGCGGCTCTTGCCCGCCAGGTGTTCGGCCGTCTTGTGCGGCGACCCGGTGGTCTGCCAGGACTTGCGGCCGCCCGGCCCCGCCTGCTGCGGACGCTTCTCCGAACCCTGGTCGCGGCCCCGCACGGTAGCCTGGCGGCGTTGGCCCTGGGGCGGACGCGGCGGGCGCGGCGGCTCCGGCGCCTGCGGACGCGGCGTATAGCCTTCGACCGTCATGACCGGCACAGGTTTCTTCAGCAGGCGCTCGATGTCCTTGAGCTCGCCACGTTCCTCCGGCGACACCAGCGACACCGCCTCGCCCTCGGCGCCGGCGCGGCCGGTGCGGCCGATGCGATGCACGTAGTCCTCGGGGACGTTGGGCAACTCGTAGTTCACCACGTGCGGCAGCTGGTCGATATCCAGGCCACGGGCAGCGATGTCGGTAGCCACCAGAACGCGCACGGCGCCGGACTTGAAGTCGGCCAGGGCACGGGTGCGGGCATTCTGGCTCTTGTTGCCGTGCAGTGCCGCGGTGGTGATGTCCCACTTGGCGAGCTTCTCGGCCAGGCGGTTGGCGGCATGCTTGGTCCGGGTGAACACCAGGGTCTGGCGCCAGTTTCCGCTGCTGATCATGTAGGCCAGCAGGTCGGCCTTCTGCGCCTTGTCGGTGTGCACCACGCGCTGCGTCACGGTCTCCGCGGCGGAGTTGCGGGGCGCGATGTCGATGGTGTGCGGCTTCTTCAGCAGGCCCTCGGCCAGGCTACGGATCTCCTTGGAGAAGGTGGCCGAGAACATCAGGTTCTGGCGGTTCTGCGGCAGCATCGCCAGCACGCGCTTGATGTCATGGATGAAGCCCATGTCGAGCATGCGGTCGGCTTCGTCCAGCACCAGGAATTCGACCTTGCCCAGGTGCACGGCGCGCTGGCCGGCCAGGTCCAGCAGGCGGCCCGGCGTGGCAACCAGGATGTCGCAGCCACGCTTGAGGTTGTCGATCTGCGGGTTGATGTTGACGCCGCCCACGACCATCACCGTGCGCAGGTGGCGCAGGTGCTTGCCGTAGGTGCGCACGCTCTCGGCCACCTGGGCCGCCAGTTCGCGCGTCGGCACCAGCACCAGGGTGCGGACACGATGGGTGCCATTGGGGTCGGGCGGGGTCAGACCGAGCTTGTGCAACAACGGCAAGGTGAATGCGGCAGTCTTGCCGGTGCCGGTCTGGGCGGCGGCCAGCAGATCGCGCCCGGACAGCACCACGGGAATCGCCTGGGCCTGGATCGGGGTCGGCTCGGTGTAGCCTTCCTGGGCAACGGCCTGCAACAGGGCCTCGGAAAGGCCCAGATCGGAAAACGGCATGTAAAACCTCCTGAACGCGCCTGCTGCGGGATACGGATCCGAGCCGGTTCAGGCTGCTGGAAAAATGAAGAGTACGGAGAGGGACCGGCAGGGTGGCCGGACCATGGCGCCAACCGGGGGGCGCCTCACGAACGGCCGGCATTATACAAGGGCGCCCCCCGGATCACCTAATCCGCCCCCGGCCGTCGTATGATCGGCAGTCCACCGTCCCCCACTACACGGAGAATCCGATGCGTCTCGCCTGTATCGCCGCCGTACTGACCGCCGCCGTCGTCCTGCCCGCGCAGGCCGATACCTGGAAGGACCTCAAGGGCGCCGCCAAGCAGCAGGCCAGCCAGAAGGCCGAAGAACAGTTGGGCCTGCCCCAGGCCGCCCCGGCCGGCTCCTCGGTGTACTTCATCGAGCCCAAGGACGGCGCCACCGTGAAGGGCCCGGTCAAGGTCGTCTTCGGCCTCGCCGGCATGGGCGTCGCGCCCGCCGGCATCAACCAGGCCAACACTGGCCATCACCACCTGCTGATCGACGATCCCACGGTGGACCTGACCAAGCCCCTGCCGATGACCGACCAGATCAAGCATTTCGGCGGCGGCCAGACCGAGACCACCCTGGACCTCAAGCCCGGCAAGCACACGCTACAGCTGGTGCTGGGCGACTGGAAACACCAGCCGCACAACCCCTCGGTGACCTCGCCCAAGATCACCATCACCGTCACCAAGTAAGCGTTGTCACGCAATGAAAAGGGCGGCCCGAGGGCCGCCCTTTTCATTGCCGCGAGTCGACTTCAGATCTTGAAGTCCAGACGCACGCCGAAGTGATAGCCGTACACGCGCGAGTCGCGGTCGGCGCGGTACACCAGGCCACCGCCACCGATGCGGATGTCCGGGAACCACTCGGAGTTCAGTGTAATCGGCACTTCCAGGTTGACGCCGTAGGATACGCCGTCGAAGGTCTCGCTGGCGGCACCGCGCTCGGCCTTCATCGAGGAGTAACCGATGGGCACTGAGATTTCCACGAGTTCGAACAGCGAGCCGGTGGGCACAACGAAGATGCCGTAGTACTCGCCGATCTCGAACTTCTTGGCGCCGTCATCCTTGTCGTCGGCCACGCCATAGTGCAGCTCCAGGCCCACGGCATCGAGCAGGCGCATGCCGGCACGGATGCGGTACATGCTGGACTCCAGCTCATCACCGCCGAAGGCGGTTTCCAGGGCCGTGTCCGACAGTGCCAGGGTGATTTCGGCCTTATCCACGCCCAGGTAGAAGTGGAAAGGCTCGCCGGAGTCCTCGCTGGCGGTCTCCTCGGCCGGAGCTTCCTCGGAGGCAGCTTCTTCAACCGGAGCTTCCTCGGCCGGCGCAGACTCCGCGCTCAGCTCGGCAGCGGCGCCGTCGGCCGGGGCGGCCTCGGCGCTGGCATCAGCGGCTTCGGCGGACGCATCGGCAGGAGCCGCTTCGGTGCCGGCGGCATCAGCGGCGGTGGCATCGGCTGCAGCCTCGGTATCGGCAGGCGCCTCGGCCGCCATCTCCTCGGCGGGGGCGACTTCGGCAGACTCAGGAGCCACGGCCTCGTCGGCGGCGGGATCCTGCGCCAGGGCCGGCAGTGAGAACAGCACTCCCATCAACACCGCAGCGGCGCTCGCGGACCTTTTCATATCTCCCCCTTAGGAATGTTTGAAACGCTATTTAGTCAGGTGCGCCGAATGTTCCCGCATTTTTCTTTGCAAATCCAGCGATTGATGCGGCTCATGCAGACGGACTAGGTGTGTCCCGGAACCCCGCGTGCCGGCCCGGCCGGAAGGGGCCGGGCTCGACGTTCCGCCGCCGCGGCCCTAGCATTGTCGCCATGTCCTCGCTTCCATCGATCCTGGCACGCTGGTCTGCCGGTGCCGCCCTGCTGTTCGCTGCGGCCGGCGCCGCCGTGGCGCAGCAGGATGCCGCCGTGACGCTGGCCCAGGTCACGGTGGAAGGCCCCGTCCTCAGCGCCGATCTCGATGCAGCCCTGGCAGCCCTGCAGGGCCGCCCGATGGACGACGCCCTGCTGGCCGAAGCTGAGGCGCTGGTGCGGGACTACTACGACTGGCTGGAGTGGCGCGACGTCCAGGTGTCGGCACAGCGCAGCGAGGAGGCCGCCGGCAACCTGCAGTTCCGGGTCGAGGCCCAGCCGCCACTGCCGCCGCCGGAACCCCCGGTCGCCCTGGCGGAACCGGAACCTGCGAAGAAGCGGGCCCGGAAGCGCGAGGCGCCGATCCTGGCCACCGACTACGACAGCTGGCTGCGCTCGCCGGCGCGCGTGCTGGTGGACGCCGACCAGCGCCGGCTCTGGCTCAAGCGCGGCCAGCAGATCGTCAGCTACACGGTGGCGGTCGGTACCGAGAACACGCCGACGCCGCCGGGCGTCTATCGCGTGGAGCAGATCGCCCACCGCCCCACCTGGTATCCCACCGCGACGATCCGCCGCGATCACGCCGCGCGCGGCATCAAGCTGCCCAGCGTCGTGCCCCCGGGCGAGGGCAACCCGCTGGGCGCCTGGTTCGTGCGGCTGCAGGACTCCATCGGCATCCATGGCACCAACGAGCCCGCCTCCATCGGGCAAGCCAGCAGCTACGGCTGCGTCCGCATGCACGAGCGCGACCTGGAAGAGCTGGCACGCACCCTGCGCCCCGGCGACCGCGTGCTGGTCATCGGCGAACCGGCAGCGGCGGCGGGCCAGCAGGTCAGCCTGCGCGATACGGGAGGATCACATCCGTGATGCCGCCGATCATCAAGTTCTGCAACCTCTGTGGCCACGGCGTGGACCTGCGGATTCCGCCGGACGACCACCTCGAACGCCACGTCTGCGGCCACTGCGGCAACATCCAGTACCTCAATCCCAAGGCGATCGTCGGCATCGTCCCGGAAGCAGAGGACGGCCGTATCCTGATGTGCCGCCGCAACATCGAGCCGCGCCTGGGTCTCTGGACCTTCCCCGCAGGCTTCATGGAGCTGGGCGAAACCAGCGGCCAGGGTGCCGCCCGCGAGGCGCTCGAGGAATCCCAGGCCCAGGTCGAGCCGCTGGAGCTGATCGCGGTCATCAACGTGCCCTATGTCAGCCAGGTCTACCTGATCCACCGCGGGCGGCTGGTCGGCAGCCACTTCGGCCCCACGGTGGAGAGCTCCGAGGTACGGCTGATGCGCGAGGACGAGATTCCCTGGGACGACATCGCCTTCCCGACGATCTGGCACAGCCTGAAGTTCTTCTTCGAGGACCGCCGCCGCGGCCGCTACGAGACGCACAGCCTGGACCTCAAGTTCCGCCCGCGGCCGCCGCAGCGCGACGAAATCAGCGGTGGAAACATCTAGCGTGCCGGCGTCATCCCCCATTTCGGGGGTCTGCCCCCGATATGGGGGATACCCCCCCACGTAGGGGTAATACGCGTCGGATCGTCTCCGTAAATTATGAGCCACCCAGGATCGGGTGATCAGTTTCCGGAGACTCTCAATGATGAAAAACACAAAGGCCACGCTGCGCATGACGGCGCTCGCCGCGATGCTGGCCGTGGGCGGAATGTCGGCTGGCTGCAGCGACAATGACGACGGCGGCCCCGGCGGCAGCGCCGGGGGCGGGGGCGGTGGCGCCGGCGGCACCGGAGCCGCAGTGGGCTTCGGCGGTACCGGCGGCCCGGCTCGTGCTGCCGCGGAGGCGGTATCGCTGTCGACCGTCGTTGCCGCCGCAGCGGCCGTAGCCGATGCCATTCCGGCACCGGCTCCCGAAATGGTCAAGGCCGCCAAGGCCGAGAGCGTCTGCTCGAGCGGCAGCCTGGCCAATCGCAGCAGCAGCACGGGCACCAATGCAGGGGTGCCGTTCGCGGGCGCTTCCAGCACATCGTTCACACTGGGCGGCGCTGATTTCGCTAACTGCGTGATCGCCGCGAGTTCTGGGAACAATGGTGGCATCACCGTCGACAGCAAGACGTCGATCAACGGTCCCATCACCACCGGCTCCGCCCCTGGCCTGGCCTTCGTTTCGATCGGCGACTCCGACAGCAAGACCCTGGACTATGTCATCGACATCAAGTCCAGCGGCTCGGTCAACGGGCAGTCGTTCAACGCGACTTCCAAGGCGACCCTGAGCCAGTTCTACCGCTTCGATGTCAAATCGATCACCGGCGGCTCCGAGCAGCAGCTTTTCAGCATCTTCAAGTTCAAGGCCGAATCCACCGGGTCCTCGGGCGGCCAAAGCGGTTCGGGCAGCGCTACCGGCCTGGTGCGGTACGGCAAGAGCGTGAACGAGCGATTCAAGTTCGTCAGTGACGAGAGCGGCTTCTCAATGAATGGCAGTTACTTCTACGACCTGACCACCTGCTCGGGGGAGGTCGCCGTGGAGACCCTGCAGCCACTTACCGTCGCCCCCGGCGGCCTGAGCGCTGGCCAGCTCAAGCTGACTGCGGGCGGGAAGAGCGTCACGGTCAGCTACGAGAACGGCGGCGTGGTCTACAACAAGGGAGAGGCCGACGAGCGCGTCTTCACCCAGCAGGAAGCTGCGCAGGCTGCAGCGCAGAATGCCTGCGCCGGCGCTCTGGGGCTGACCCCGGGCGCAGCTCTGGCGTACCTGCCGTAGCCCTCTAGCCGGCGGCCCGGAAAGGCCCCGCTCCGGCGGGGCCTTTCTTTTGCTGTCCGGGACCAGTCCGGACGGACGACCCCGCGAGCGCTGCAGTTTCGTTTAAAATACAACTCCCGATTGTCCCAGCCGCCCTGTAGAAGCCATGACCTTCGTCGTTACCGAAAACTGCATCAAGTGCAAATACACCGACTGCGTGGAAGTCTGCCCGGTCGATTGTTTCCACGAAGGCCCCAATTTCCTGGTGATCGACCCCGAGGAGTGCATCGACTGCACCCTGTGCGAGCCGGAGTGCCCTGCCGAGGCGATCTTCGCCGAGGACGACCTGCCGGGTGACCAGGCCCAGTTCAAGCAGCTCAATGCCGAGCTGACCAAGATCTGGCCGGTGATCACCGAGAAGAAGGACATGGCGCCGGACGCCAAGGAATGGGACGGCAAGCCGGGCAAGCTGGCCGCCCTGGAGCGCTAGTCCGCAGCATCCCGACGCGGCGAACCCCGGTTCGCCGCGTTTTTTGTTGCCCGCCGCCCACGAAAAAGCCCGCCTTCCGGCGGGCTTTTTCGTTGCTGTCCCCTCGCCCGCTTGCGGGAGAGGGTGGCCGAAGGCCGGGAGAGGGCGTCTGTAGAACGCTGCTGGTCTACGCCAGCAAGTTTTACAGAACCCCTTATCTCTTGGTCTTTTCGTAATCTGGTGTCGAGAGCCCGGCGTGCGCGCCCGATAAACCCTTGATCGAGCGATCGTGGGAGAGCCTGGAGCCGCACGCCGGTTCTCACTACCGAC
>NZ_JAUASX010000002.1 GCF_030345715.1 Solimonas sp. SE-A11 | reverse complement strand
TAGTGAGAACCGGCGTGCGGCTCCAGGCTCTCCCACGATCGCTCGATCAAGGGTTTATCGGGCGCGCACGCCGGGCTCTCGACACCAGATTACGAAAAGACCAAGAGATAAGGGTTTCTGTAAATCCCGGGTTGATTACCCAGGCATATCTTTACAGCAGCCCTCTCCCTCGGTCCCTCTCCCGCAAGCGGGCGAGGGAAGAGAAGTTGCAGCTTTGATAGGTTGAGGAATCAGGGCAATCAGCGGGGCAATTCAATGCATCGCTGGTGAGGCTGCGCCTTCCTGCATCGGCTTGGGCTTCAGCAACAGCCCGCCGATGAACGCGCCCAGCGCCGTCAGCACGGCGCCGATCAGGAAGGCGCGGCGATAACCGCTGGCCAGTGCCTCTCGTGCCTCGGTGCCAGCTTGCTGCAGGCCGGAGGTGTGGGCGTCGGCAAAGCTTGCGAGTACCGCCAGGCCCAGAGCGCCGCCCATCATGAAGGCGGTGTTCACCACACCCGAGGCCAGGCCGGATTCGCTGGCGTCCACGTCGTTCATCGCGGCCAGCAGCACGGGGTTGAAGGCCATGCCGCCGCCCAGGCCCAGCAGCACCATGCCGGGCAGCACGTCGACCAGGAAGCTGCCGTCCAGCGGCGCGCGAGCGAACAGCGCCAGGCCTATCGCGGCGATCAGCAGGCCCAGCCACATCGGCGTGCGGATGCCGTAGCGCATCACCATGCGTGCCGACAGGCCCGCGGAGAACAGTGCCATGATGCCGTCGGCCGGCAGGAAGGCCAGGCCCACGCGCATCGGATCGTAGCCCAGCACGTGCTGCATGTAGAGCGCGCTGATCACGAACCAGGCGAACATGCCCGCGGCCCAGAGCACGGCGACGATGTTGGATACGGCGATGTTGCGCAGCCGGAACAGGCGCAGCGGCATCAGCGGCTCGGGCACGCGCGTCTCGATCACCAGGAACAGCGCCAGCAGCGCGGCCGCCGCGCCACCCAGGCCCAGGGTCTGCATGGAGGCCCAGCCCACGCGGTTGCCATCCACCACCGCATAAACCGCCAGGATCAGGCCCAGCGTGCCGGTGATGGCGCCGCCCATGTCGAGGCGGCCGCGCTGCTCCGGTAGCTTGTCGGCCGGTAGCAGCTTCAGGCAGTAGAAGTACACCGCCACGCCGATCGGCAGGTTGATGAGGAAGATCGACTCCCAGCCGAACCAGTCGGTGAGCACGCCGCCCAGCACCTCGCCCAGGCTGCCGCCGGCTGCGCAGACGAAGCCGTAGATGCCCATGGCCTGGGCGCGCTCACGCCCTTCCTGGAAGAGATTCATGATCAGCGACAGTGCCACCGCCGTGACAATGGCGCCGCCCAGGCCCTGCACCGCGCGCGCCACCACCAGCACCAATTGTGACTGCGCCAGGCCGCAGGCCAGGGACGCGCCGGTGAAGCCGGCGAGGCCGATCAGGAACCAGCGGCGCTGGCCGTAGAGATCGCCCAGGCGCCCGCCCAGCAGCAGGAAGCCGCCGTAGGCCAGCATGTAGGCGTTGAGCACCCAGACGATCGAGGTGCCGGAGAAGCCCAGCTCCGCCTGCAGGGTGGGCAGGGCCACGGTCACCACCGTGGTGTCCAGCACGATCATCAGCACGCCGGTGCAGAGCAGGTATAGCGCCAGCCAGCGGCCGCGGTCGGCTGCGGCGGCCGGTGGATGGGTCTTGTCGTTCATGGTCTTGGTTTCACATTCGGGCAGCCGGAGAGGTTCCGGCCGCGGTCCGTTCCATTGATGCGTCGAACGAAACAGGCCGGGATCGACAGCGGCGGTGAAAAAACGTTTCCCGGAACCTGGAAAGGCGCCTTCAGCTTGCCGACGCGGCAAGCGACACCGCAGGCATCAGAACACCAGCAGCGCCGCGCGGACTGTCAGTGCCAGCAGCACCAGGGAGGACAGCAAGAACAGCGCGAAGCGGATCTGGATGATGTTGATCAGCGCCTGCACCAGGCTGTGCGCCACGCGCATGCCGACATAGGTCCAGGCCAGGCCCAGGCTCAGCGTGGTGGCGTCACCGGCCACCGCCAAGGCCAGGCCCACGGCGTAGAACAGAGTGGGCTGTTCCATCAGGTGGTTGTAGTTGTCGGCCTTCCAGCGCACCTCGGCGGGGAGCTGGTTCATCTGCTCGCCGCGCGGAGCCTGGGGGTTCAGCACCATCTTGCTCTGGATGATGGCGGGGATGCGCGTGGCGTACATCCAGCCCCAGACCACGAAGGTCCACAGCACCAGGGCGATCACGGGGGCGAGCATCGGAGCGGTCATGGGAAAATCCTGGGCAGTGGCAGAAGAAGGTGCGCGCATCATGCCGCAAGCGCCCCGGGCCAGGAAAAGCCGGTGGCCATCCTTGGCCTCCGGTACCGCAGGAGAAGCGTAACGGGCGCATGGTTTGCGCGCCCGGCGAATGAGCCCAGCCTGCGCGTCAGCGCCCACAGGCCGCGCCTGTAGGAAAATTCCTCGTCGCTTTCGGGGTATGGAGTACGGCCCGGCCGTTCACCGGCTGCTCTCCGCCGCTCGTTCCAGATGGCCTTTGCGGTCATCGCACGCCGTGCGGTGCTTGCGCAGAATCCCTCGCCATGAACACGACCGCCCTCACGATCTCCCCGGCCACCGCCACGGTGGATACCTACCGCGACCTGCTGCGCGATATGGCCGGCGAAGTCGCCGACGCCACCGCCACGCTGCCCGCCGGCTACCGGCGCCTCTGCGCGGGGCTGGAGAGCTTCTGGGAGTCCGTGCGCGAACACCGTAGCACCCTGCGCCCGGTGGCGGAGAGCACGGAGGGTCAGGAACTGCTGGGCCGCATCGGGCGGCCGTTCCAGCACCTGCTGTACTCGGAGCTGGTGAACAGCGGCTGCGAGAACCCGGTATCGCAGTTGTCGCCGCTGATCGAGGATGTGCGCAGCATTGCGCGCGCGGAACTGCGCAGCGGCCGCCGTGCGCGGCAGCGTCGCCGGCAGTTGCTGGAGCGGGTTGGGGCGCACTGCAGGGCTTGATGGCTTGAGACGAAGAAGGCCCGGCTGATGACCGGGCCTTTCTGCTTTCTGGCTCCCCTCTCCCGCAAGGGGGGGAGGGGAGCGAGCTTTAGGGCAGAGCGGCTTACGCCGCCGCCTTCACGACCTGCATCTCGAACTCACCCTTGGCCGCTCCGCAATCCGGGCAGGTCCAGTCTTCCGGCACGTCCTCCCAGCGGGTGCCGGCGGGAATGCCGTCGCCTGGCCAGCCCAGTGCTTCGTCGTAGATCACGCCGCAGGTGACGCAGGCCCAGGTCTTCATGCGGCGGTCTCTTCCAGCTTCACGAAGTCCGGCTTCTCGCGCACCGCACAGTCCGGGCAGCACCAGTCATCGGGCAGGGCGCTGAAGAGGGTGCCGGCGGGGTAGCCGTTGTGGATGTCGCCCCTGCTCTCGTCGTAGACGTAGCTGCAGCCGTTGCACTCGTAGCGGTCCATGGTCAGGCCTCCAAGGTCTGGGGCTGCGCGGCGCCGTACTTCGCCAGGATCTTCTCCCGCACCGGCGGATGGATGTTGGCGCGGGTCACGTCGCCCTGGTAGTGGGCCAGCACGCGCTTGTCCATCAGCGAGCGCCACAGCGGCGGGATCATGGCCACCACGATCATGCCGGCGTAGCCCGAGGGCAGCTGCGGGGCCTGCTCGAAATGGCGCAGGGCCTGGTAGCGGCGCATGGGGTTGGCGTGGTGGTCCGAGTGGCGCTGCAGGTGGTACAGCATCAGGTTGGTCACGGTGTGGTTGCTGTTCCAGGAGTGCTCCGGCTTGCAGCGCTCGTAGCGGCCGCTGGCTTCCTTCTGGCGCACCAGGCCGTAGTGCTCTAGGTAGTTCACCACCTCCAGCAGCGAGAAGCCGATGAAGCCCTGGAAGATCAGGAAGGGCAGCACGATGGGGCCGAGCCACAGTGCCAGGCCGCCGAACAGCACCAGCGTCATCGCCCAGCTCTGCAAGTTGTCGTTGCGCCAGTTCCACACACTCTTGCCCTGGCGTTCCAGGCGCACCTTCTCCAGGTGCCAGGCGGAGGTCAGGCTGCCCCAGACGCTGCGCGGCCAGAAGGCGTAGAAGCTCTCGCCCAGGCGCGAGGAGGCCGGGTCTTCCGGCGTGGCCACGCGCACGTGGTGGCCGCGGTTGTGCTCCACGTAGAAGTGGCCGTACATCGCCGGGGCCAGGGTGATGCGCGCCAGCCAGCGCTCCAGGTTCTCGCGCTTGTGGCCCAGCTCATGCGCGGTGTTGATGCCCGCGCCGCTGACCAGGCCCACCGAAACCGCCAGGCCCAGGATGTCCAGTGCCGGCAGGCCGCCGCTCACCGCCAGCCAGGCGCCGCCGATCACGCAGATGTACTGCACGGGGATGAACAGGAAAGTGGCCAGGCGGTAGTAGCGGTCGTTTTCCAGCGCCGCCACGGCCGACTCCGGCGCGTTGACGCGGTCCTCGCCCACCAGGCGGTCCAGCAGCGGCAGCACACCGTAGATCACGACCGGGGTCAGCCACCAGAACAGGCCCATGCCGGTGGACAGGGCCAACGCCGCGCTGATCAGCGGCAGGGCCGGCCACAGCACGCCCATCATCCACAGGCCGCGCTTGCCGTCCTTCCAGGCCGCGGGGGTCTCGGTCACCAGGGTTTGAGTCATCATGTCGAATCTCCTCTCCAGAAGTCATTGCCTGGATCACATGCTGCGCCTGTGCTCCTCTGCAGACCTGTCATTTCTTGACATGAACTTGTCATTTCTTGACACTGTCTTTCATGGCCCAATACCCGGAACTGCCGGCCCGCTACTACCTGCGCATGGGAGAAGTGCTGCTGCGCATGGGCGTGGACCCCTTGCCGCTGCTGCAGCGCGCTGGCCTGCGCCGCGAGCAACTGCTGGCCGCGGACGCGATGCTGCGGCTGGACCAGGTGGAGAACCTGATCGCGGAGGCCGAGGCGGCGGTGGGGCGCAGTGACCTGGCCTTCGAGCTCGGGCGCTCGCTGCGCCTCTCGGCGCACAGCATCGTGGGCTACGGCATCCTCAGCAGCCCCACGCTGGACTACGCGATGCGCCTCACCTCGCGCTTCTTCCGGCTGATCTCGCCGACCGTGCGCATGAGCTACCGGCTGGATGCCGCGTCCGCCGAGATCCGCTTCGAGCCGGTGCTGCCGCTGAGCCATCGCGCGCTGGTGTTCCACCTGGAGACGGTGGCGGCGGGTATCCACAACGCGCTGCAGGAGCTGCTGGGCGAGCGCCTGCCGCGCTACCAGATGCAGATCTCCATCGCCGAGCCCGTGCATGCCGCGCGCTATGCCGACCTGGAAGGTGCGCGCGTGCAGTTCGGCTGGGATGGCACCGGCGTGCGCATGCTGATGTCCGCCGCGATCATGGGTCGCGCACCGGCGCTGGCGGACGCCACCGCGCTGAAGCTGGCCGAGGATCGCTGTCGCGCGCTACTGACCGACGCCGTGTCGGAAGGCCGGGTGGCCGACTGGATTCGCATGATGCTGCGCGAGGCCAGCGGCGGCCTGCCGTCGCTGGAAGATATGGCGCACACGCTCAACCTCTCTGCCCGCACGCTGGACCGTCATCTGCAGCGCGAGGGCAGCGGCTTCCGCGCGCTGCAGCAGGAAATCCTGCGCGAGCGCGCCTGCGCCCTGCTGGAAGCGGGCCGCCTGTCGGTCACGCAGATCGCGCACGAGCTGGGCTACACCGACGCCGCCAACTTCAGCCGCGCGTTCAAGCGCGACACCGGCATGAGCCCGCGCGACTGGCGCAGCCAGGCGCCCTGACGCACCCCTGCCGCCAGGGAACAGAGAGACGGCGCTCCGAAGTCATGTGAGCGCCTGTCCGGAATCGACACATCCGGCGCGGCATGACAACCTAGCGGTCTTAAAGCAGCCCGGCCCACCGGGCGCAGCGTATGGCGGGGAGAGCGGATGCGGACAGGGATAGTCGTCGACGCGAGCTGCGATCTGCCGCCGCGCTTCCTGGTGGAACACAACATCCAGGTGCTGCCCAGCTCGATCCATATCGGCGCCGAGCGGCACAGCGACGCGCGCGAGCCCAAGGCCACGCTGGACTTCTACACCGGCCGCATCGGCCGCCGCAGCCTGCAGGCGCGTACCGAGTCCTACCCTGTGGGGCGCATCCGCAACTTCTTCCTCGACCGGCTGGTGTCGGACTTCGACCACGTCATCTGCATCCCCATCTGGAAGGAACGCAGCCCGCTGCACGGCAAGATCACTGAGGCCTCGCTGGGCATCCTGTCCAACTACCGCGAGTACCGGGCGGACGCCGCGGCGCGCGCGCCGTTCTCCATGCGCGTGCTGGACTCCGGCACCCTGTTCGCCGGCCTGGGCGTGCAGGCCGCCGAATGTGCCGCCAAGGTGCAGGAAGGGCGCACCTACTTGGACATCCTGGCGCACCTGGGCGAGGTCAGCCGCCACACCGTCTCCTGCCTGGTGCCGGAAGACGTGGCCTACGTGCGCGAGCGCTCGCGCCAGCGCGGCGAAAGCGTGGGCTCCCTGCTGCACGTGGCCGGCCAGGCCCTGGGCATCAAGCCCGTGGTGGCGCTGCACGAGGGCCGCATGCGCATGGTAGCCAGCCGCCGCGGCTGGGAATCCGCCGCCAACTACCTGCTGCGCAGCGTGGCGCGCGTGGTGGAGGAGGGTTGGCTGGCCAGCCGCTTCGTCTGCGCCAGCTATGGTGGCGAGCCGGAGCGCATGGAGGAACTGGCCGGCTTCCGGGACCTGCGCGCCGCCTGCGAGGCCCGCGGCGTGAAGCTGCTGCTGTCCATCATGAGCGCCGTGGCCGCGGTCAACGTCGGCGCCGGGGCTCTGTCGGTGGCGTATTCGGGTGAAATGGCCTGGGATTGAGGGGTGCTCGCTGAGGCGGATTGCCGTTCGCCCTGAGCCTGTCGAAGGGTGAACGGCCGCACACCCGGGAAACCCCCATTTCTGCCGTCCCGGAGCTATCCTCCCCCTCAAATCTTCCGGAGGATGCCCCCATGAGCGTCGCAGAGCGCTTCATCACCCACACCGTGGACAACCAGGCCCCGCCGCTGGGCCGCTACAACGCCTACGCCACTGATACCGCCCTTCGCGAGGCCGTGCATCGTGAAGGCGGCGGCTGGGCCGAGACCCACCTCAACGAGTTCGGCATCGTCTCCGGCGGCGAGTTGATGGAGCTCGGCTACACCGCCAACGAGAACAAGCCTAAGCTCAAGACCTTTGACCGCTACGGCCACCGCATCGACGAGGTGGAGTTCCACCCGGCCTATCACCGCGTGATGCAGCTCGGCATGCAGTACGGCGTGCATGCCTACGCCTGGCGCAATGCCGACAAGGCCGGCGCCCAGGTGGCGCGCGCCGCGCTGTCCTACCTGCATTACCAGGCCGAGCAGGGCACCGGCTGCCCGCTGACCATGACGCACTCCGCCGTGCCGGCCATCAACCACTCGCCGGAGTTGGCCAAGCTGTGGCTGCCGCGCATCACCTCCACCGAATACGACGCCCGCGTGCTGCCCCCCGGCGAGAAGACCGGCTGCACCATCGGCATGGGCATGACCGAGAAGCAGGGCGGCTCCGACGTGCGCGCCAATACCACGCGCGCCTACCTGCAGGCCGACGGCAGCTACGAGATCGTCGGCCACAAGTGGTTCTTCTCCGCGCCCATGTGCGACGCCTGGCTGGTGCTGGCCTATACCGACGCCGGCCTGGGCTGTTTCCTGATGCCCAAGATCCGCCCGGACGGCTCGCGCAACGCCATCCGCATCCAGCGCCTCAAGGACAAGCTGGGCGACTGGAGCAATGCCTCGTCAGAGGTAGAGTTCCTGGGCGCCTACGCCCAGATCGTCGGCAAGGAAGGCCGCGGCGTGGCCACCATCCTGGAGATGGTGGCCCTCACGCGCCTGGACTGCATGATCGGCTCCTCCGGCCTCATGCGTCAGGCCCTGGTGCAGGCCCTGCACCACACCAAGCATCGCAAGGCCTTCGGCCACCTGCTGTCCGAGCAGCCGCTGATGCAGAACGTGCTCGCGGATCTCGCGCTGGAGACCGAGGCCGCAGTGGCGCTCACCATGCGCATCGCCCGCGCCGTGGATGCCTCCACGCGCCACCCCGGTGAAGCCGCGCTGGCACGCCTGGGCACCGCCATCGGCAAGTACTGGATCTGCAAGCGCACGCCCGCGCTGGTTAACGAGGCCCAGGAATGCCTGGGCGGCGCCGGCTACGTGGAAGAGACCAGCCTGCCGCGCCTGTACCGCCAGGCCCCGCTGAACTCCATCTGGGAAGGCAGCGGTAACATCCAGTGCCTGGACGTGCTCCGCGCCCTCAACAAGGAGCCCGAGACTCGAGAGGCGCTGTTCGGCGAACTGCTCGCCGCCAAGGGCGAACACCCGGACCTGGACCGCGAGATCGGCTGGCTGGAACAGGCCCTGGACGACCGCGCCACGCTGGAACTGCGCTCCCGCATGGTGGTGGAACGCATGGCGCTGGCGCTGCAGGGTTCCATCCTGCTGCGTGCGGGCAACAGCGACGTGGCGAACGCCTTCTGCAACTCGCGCCTGGGCGGGGAGCATGGGCTGGTGTTCGGGACGCTGGGGGTGGGGGCGCCGGTGGCGAGGTTGGTGGCGAGGGTGGGGGTGGAGTAGCAGACGTTGATTGTTTGCGTTAAGGGGTGGCTGAAACATGATGAAGAAGATGAAAGGGTTTCTGGCGGCAGCCGTCGTCAGCATGATGGTCATTTTCGATGCGCATGCTGAAATTTATCAGGGCATCGGCCCATTCTATTCACTGGCAGATCTGAGGGAAAAATATCCTTCTGCCCGCTTCGAAAAGTTGAGGCCTGGATGGGCTCAGGAAGCTGATGTCATGTATGAAATATCTGGCTCTGGGATGAGCAAGATCATCGTTAAGCTGACTGACAATAATCCTGGAATAGAGCGCTATCAGGCAAAAGTTGCGCTCGAAAAAGGAGAGGCCGCTCCTGTGTACACAGCATCAGAAAAAAGCATCACCGTTGATTGGGTGCGCTGGATTCCAGATCAGCCTATTCCTTTGCAGCGGTTTATTGTGAAGTATGGACAGCCGGAACGTTCAGACTTCTTTGATGAAAATTTACAGCCTTACAAGGAGTGGACCAAACGAGGCCTCATGGCGGTGCTTGCTGACGACGGTAAGCACGTCATTCGAGTTGACTACTCCTTTACTCGTGCTGAGATGCATAAAGCGTGGATGGATGCTTATGGGTTTGATCCAAACGAGTCTTCGAAATAATCGGAGCGAGCGTAGAGTGGGCTAAGCGAAGCGTGCCCACCATAGAGGCTCGCAATCGGTGGGCACGCTTCGCTTAGCCCACTCTACGATGAGTCACGGCTTCTTCGCCGCACTCGCCGGATCAATCAGAATCTTCACTTGCTTCTCCGGACTTCCCAACGCCGCGAAGGCATCCTCCACACCCGCCAGTCCCACCGTCCCCGTGATCAGCGGCGCAGGGTCCACCTTGCCCTCGGCAATCATCTGCAGCGTGTCGCGATACTCCAGCGGCGTATAGCCCAGCACGAAGCGCAGTTCGATTTCCTTGTTGATGGCCAGCGCCGGTTCGATCTGGTCGCTCTGCATGCAGACGCCCACGACCACCACGCGCGAGAACATCGGGGCGCCGTCGATCACGGACTGCAGCATGCCGGGCACGCCCACGCATTCGAAGATCACCGGGCGCTTGGGTGCGGCGCCGAGGGCTTCGGCGAGGCGCCAGCTGCGGTGCCAGGCCACCGGCAGCAGGCCCAGTTTCTCTCGGGTGCCCACGCCCAGTTCCAGCGCGGCGGGTGAGTCCTTGATGAAGCCTGCCTTCGGCGTGGCGGCGAAGGGAGAACCCTGGCGCGGGTCCAGCACCACGGCGGCGCCGCAGCGCTTGGCCAGTTTACGTCGTGCCGGGGAGAGGTCGCTGGCCACGATCTTCTCGATGCCCAGCGAGCGCAGCATCAGGATCACGGCCAGGCCCACCGGGCCGCAGCCGATGACGATGGCGGTGTCCTTCTTCTTCAGCTCACCCTTGCGCACCGCATGCCAGGCCACGGCCAGTGGCTCGGTGAGGGCGGCGCGCTCGGCGTCCAGGCCATTGGGCACGGGTACGATCAGCGACTCCTGCACCAGCATGCGCTCGGCATAGGCGCCCGGGGCTTCCTCGCAGAGGCCGATGAGGTCGATCTCCTTGCCGCGGCGGATCAGCGGCACGGCGCAGACGGTGCTGCCTACCGGCAGCTTGCGGCGCGTGCCGGGGCCGTACTCCAGGATCTCCGCGCTGAACTCGTGGCCAAAGACGATCTCCTGCGTGGAGCGCATGGGGTTGCGTATGCCGCTGCGCTGCATCAGGCCGCCCAGGTGGTCGCAGTGCTGGCGGGCGTGCAGGTCCGAGCCACAGATGCCGCAGCGCAGGACCCGGACCAACACGTGGCCCTTGCCGGGCTTGGGCTCGGGGCGCTCGGCAACGCGCAACTGCTGGTTCTGGCAGACGACGGCTTTCATGAGTTCCGCTCCGGTGGCGATAGTGGGCAGTCTCGCGCAAGCGGGCGGGGTGGGGAAGCGGGGGCGGCGGCTACTCGCCGTTCACCCTTCGACAGGCTCAGGGCGAACGGCCCGCGAGTTCTGCAGCGTCGCCCTGGCCATTCTTACGAAATACAGCTTGGACCTTGCAGTTGCTTCGCTGCCATCGACCCTGAGCGGCTTGTCGTAACGACAGCGCTGGCAGGGCGCTCCGGGTGGCCCGATATGTCGCGCTACCGCCGCCGCTCCATCCCGCCACCATCCATGCCGCGCCCCGTAAACCGCATCTCCGACGAGAACTCGCGCCAGCGTTGCCACTGACGGTCATCCAGTGTGCCGGCCACCGCGGATTCGAAGCGGGCGTAGGCCAGGACCTCGCGTTCGTGCAGGGTGCCCCATTGCTTGGCCAGGGCTTCGCTGCGGCTGGTGTAGTCCGGTTGCTTGGGGGAGAGGGACCGCAGTTGCGCCTGCAGCGTATTGCGCTCGGCCTGCAGGCCCCGGAGCTCCGGCAGGGCCTTGTCGAAGGCGGCGAGCACGCTGGCGCGCTGTTCGGCAGTGGCCTGGACCTCCGAGAGGGTGATGATGATTTCCTTCTCAGAGCGCACGCCAGCGCCGCGGGCGTCCATGGGTGGGCGGCTGGCGCAGGCGGTGAGGCTGAGCAGGATCAGGGCGGCAAGGGCGGTCTTGGTCATGGGGCGAGCATAGCGCCGCGGGGCGGGCGGAGTCGTATGAATGTGTAAACGGCCGTTCGGTTCAACGCCCGAGGGCGGGCGGCGTTGACGGTTGCGGGCGCCGCTGTCTCAAAACTGCAGCTTTCGTGCGCGAAGATTCATTCGTCGAAGTACGGCAGAAGGATGCAGGAACATGCAGATCGAGAATGCAGTGGTGGCGCAGTCCAAGGGTCCCCGGCTGTGGATGGCCCTTGCGGGCCTGCTGTCGGTGCTGCTGGCGGTGCCCTTCCTGATGTCCGGCCTGCTGGACCTGGGCGATGAGGGTCTGCTGGACCTGGGCCTGGGCCTGGGTGCCTGCTGGGTGGCCGCGCGCTTCTTCCTGATGGCGGCCAAGCCGTCGCGGGCGCGCCAGGCGCTGCCGGTGCTGGGCGCGGCAGCTCGCTGAGCTACAGCGGCAGCTTGTGGCGGCGGAATACGCCGCCCACTTGGGCCAGCCGCCCCCTCAATACGCTGGCCTCAAGGGCAGGCGCTGATCTGTGCGGCGCAGCTGAAGCGCTGCTTGTCGGTCTTCAACTCAGGCACTTCCACTTCCTTGCCGGCGACGGTGCGCTTGCTGCCTCCGACGACATGGCTGTCCACCAGCCGGCAATCGTCTCCCTCACGCTCCAGCGTGAAACCCACCTCGAGCTTGTCCGGGCGCAGGCTGCACTGACGCGTGCCGCCCTGGAAGACGCAGCGCTCGGACGGCACTTCGATCTCCTGCGTATAGCGCACGCTCTGGCGTGCCGCACGGGCGTCCACGGCAGGCAGCGGGATGCTCATTTCGCCCAGGGATTTGGTCTGCAGGCGCAGGCAGTCGGCCGCTGAGGCGGCGAAGGGTAGCAGGCAGAGGGCGAGGACGAGGTTGCGAAGGGGCATGGGCGGGCTGTCAGCGGAACGGATGCGAGGATATTGACCGGTTCTGCAAGCAACAAAAAGGCCGCCCCTGGGGCGGCCTTTTTGGTTGAAGCTGATACTGGTCGGGGCGAGAGGGTGAGCCGGGGTTGTCATGAAGGTCCAGTGGACCTTCATGCCGGCGAACGCCCACACATGGATGTGTGGGCCCGGCGCTGCGCCATGGATGGCTCAGGGCTCCATCTGTGCCCTGGCCTCGCGAAGCGAAGCCAGGCTTACCGGGCTGGTCACTCTCTCCCGGTAAGCAGGCCTCTTTACGCTGGTATGGCTTCCGCTCACCGTCCGCCTCGTTTACACTGCGCGACCCCTAGCAGCACCGTTTCAAAAAGTCGGGGCGTAGCGCAGCCTGGTAGCGCACTTCCTTGGGGTGGAAGTGGTCGGAGGTTCAAATCCTCTCGCCCCGACCAATATTCAGTTTCAATAAAAAAGCCGCCCTCGGGCGGCTTTTTTGCGTCTGCAGGGCTCGCTGGGCGAGCCCTGGTGGCTTTACTCCGGGTCCGGCAGCAGGCGCAGCAGCGATTCCAGCTCGTCGCGCAGCGACTGAATCTGCAGGGCTCGCGGCTTGGCCGGGGTGCCCGTGCGGGGCTTGGCGGCACCGTTGGTGCTGCCGTTCTGCATCTGCAGGGCGGCGGGGTTGGACAGGCGCAGGCCGTCGGCCGCAACGGCCGAGACCTTGGGCATCTCGCGCAGGCGCTGGCGTGCGCCGCCGATGGTAAAGCCCTGTTCGTAGAGCAGGCTGCGGATGCGGCGCACCATCAGGACGTCGTCCTGCTGGTAGTAGCGGCGGTTGCCGCGGCGCTTCACCGGACGCAACTGGGGGAACTCCTGCTCCCAGTAGCGCAGGACATGCGGCTTCACGTCGCAAAGCTCGCTGACTTCGCCGATGGCGAAGTAGCGTTTACGCGGAATCTCCGGGAGTGGTGCCAGCTTGTTATCGGCGGGTCGCATCGAACTCCACTCTCAGACGCAGCTTCTGGCCTGGACGGAAGGTGACGACACGCCGGGCGGAGATGGGAATCTCCTCGCCGGTCTTGGGATTGCGGCCCGGGCGCTGGTTCTTGGACCTGAGTTCGAAGTTGCCGAAGCCCGAGAGCTTCACTTCCTCGCCGCCTTCCAGGCGCTCGCGGATTTCTTCGAAGAACAGGTCGACAAATTCCTTGGCCTCACGCTTGTTGAGACCCAACTCGTCGAACAGCGCATCGGCTAGTTCAGCCTTCGTCAACGCCACGTTCTTGCACCCCTATTTCTACTGCCGGATCACAGCGCCCAGCTCGCGTGTCAGCTGCGAGATGATTCTCGTAACGGACGCGTCGATTTCTTCTAGGGTTAGGGTGCGGGAATAGTCATTGAAAATCAAGCCTAAAGCCACGCTTTTGCAGGCAGTAGGTAAGTTCTCACCCCGATAAATGTCGAAGATGAAAACTTTCTGCAACAAATTTTCACCAGAAGCCTTGGCGCAGGCGATCAGGGCGTCGGCGGACACGGTTTCCGGCACCACCAGGGCCAGGTCGCGGCGCGACGATGGGAACTCGGAAAGCGGCTGCGACGACGGCACGCGGGTGTCACGGATGACCTCCCAGTCCAGCTCGAACAGCAGCGGGGCTTCGGGCAGATCCAGCGTGCGCACGAGCTTGGGGTGCAGCGCGCCGATCCAGCCGGCGGCGCGTTCGCCGCGCAGGATGCGCGCGCTCTGGCCCGGGTGCAGGGCAGGGTGCTCGGCCTTCTCGAAGCGGTACTCGCCGGCGGTGCTGCCCAGCAGGGCCACGACGTCGGCCTTCAGGTCGTAGAAATCGGTGGGGCGGGTAGTGCTGCTCCACTGCTCCGGCAGCGCGGCGCCCACGGCCAGGCCGGCGAGGCGGCTGGTCTCCACGATCTGGCCGTCCACGTCGGCAAAGGCCACGCCCTGCTCGAACAGGCGCAGGCGGTTCTGCTGGCGCTGGCGGTTGTAGAGCCAGGCGGGGATCAGGCCGGCCCACAGGGTGGTGCGCATCACCGACAGCGTGTCGGCGATGGGGTTGTCCAGGGGGATGCCGCGGGCGTCCGGGTTGAGCTGGCCCTGGAGGCCGGGCTCGACGAAGGACAGGCTGACGATCTGCTGCCAGCCGCGCGACACCAGCACGTCCTGCACGCGGGTCAGCGAGCGGGCGGCTTCGCTGGGCCGGCCGGGGGCCAGGCGGGCGGCGTAGGGCTTGGCGGGGATGCGGTCGTAGCCGTAGAGGCGGGCCACTTCCTCGATCAGGTCGGGCTCGATGCGCAGGTCGTAGCGGTAGCTCGGCACGCGGGCGATCCAGGCGCCGCCCAGCTCGTGGCGGGTGGTGATGCCCAGGCGCGACAGCAGCTGCTCCACGTCCTTCTCGGCGATCTCGTGGCCCAGCAGCTGGTTCAGGCGGGTCTGGCGCAGGCGCACGGTGATGGGCTCGGCCGGCGGGCGGCCCGCGGTGATCACCGGGTGCACCTCACCGCCGCAGATCTGCAGGATCAGCTGCGTGGCGCGTTCCAGCGCACTGCGCTGCAGGTTGGGGTCCACGCCGCGCTCGAAGCGGTAGCAGGAGTCCGAGGCCAGCTTGTGGCGGCGCGCGGTGGCGGCCACGGCGGTGGGCGCGAAGCAGGCCGACTCCAGGAAGATGCCGGTGGTGCGGGTGGCTACGCCGGATTCCTGGCCGCCCATGACGCCGGCCAGCGCGAGCGGGCCATGGTCGTCGGCGATGATCAGCTCGCCGTGGTCGAACTCCAGGGTCTCGCCGTTGAGCAATTCCAGCTTCTCGCCGGCGCGCGCGCGGCGCACGCGCACCTGGCCGGAGATCTTGCCGGAGTCGAAGGCGTGCATCGGCTGGCCCAGCTCGAGCATCACGTAGTTGGTGATGTCCACCACCGGGTGGATGCAGCGGATGCCGGAGCGGCGCAGGCGCTCACGCATCCAGTCGGGCGTGAGGGCCTTGGGGTTGAGCTTGGTGATGACGCGCCCGGTGTAGTGCGGGCAGCTCTGCAGGTCCTCGATCTCCACCTTCACCTGCGCGTGGCCCACGACCACGGCCTGCGGGAAGTTGGGGCGCTTCATGGGGATGGCGTACAGCGCCGACAGCTCGCGGGCCAGGCCCAGCACGCTGAGGCAGTCGCCGCGGTTGGGGGTGATCTCCAGGTTCAGGACGTTGTCCTTCAGGCCCAGGTACTGCTCGATGGGCGTGCCCGGCTTGGCGTCGGCATCCAGCTCCAGCAGGCCCTCGGACTTCTCCGCCAGGCCCAGTTCCTTGGCCGAGCAGAGCATGCCGAAGGAGTCCACGCCGCGCAGTTGCGCCTGCTTGATCTCCATCCCGTCCGGCAGCCTGGCGCCGACCACGGCGCAGGGGGCGTTCATGCCGGCGCGCGCGTTGGCGGCGCCGCAGACGATCTGCAGCTTCTGCGGCTGGCCCACGTCCACCTCGCAGACCTGCAGGCGATCGGCCTGCGGGTGGCGCTCGGCCTTGACGATGCGGCCGACGACGACGCCCTGCGGCAGCGTCTCCAGCACGGGCTCGACTTCAAGCTCCAGGCCGCCCATCACCAGGCGGTCGGAGATCTCGTTGATGGTGGCCTGCGGGTTGACCCACTCGCGCAGCCAGTTTTCGCTCAGTTTCATGTGGCTATTCTTCTGATGGGGTTCAGGCGAACTGCTCGAGGAAGCGCAGGTCGTTGTTGAAGAACTGGCGGAGATCATCGACGCCATAGCGCAGCATGGCGAAGCGTTCCACGCCCATGCCGAAGGCGAAGCCGGTGTAGCGCTCCGGGTCCAGGCCCACGGCCTCGAAGACCTTGGGGTGGACCATGCCGCAGCCCAGCACTTCCAGCCAGCGCTCGCCCTTGCCCGGGTCGGCCCAGCGGATGTGCACGTCGGCGCCCGGCTCCACGAACGGGAAGTAGGACGGACGGAACAGCGCCCTCACGTCGCGCTCGAAGAAGCGAGAGAGGAAGGTTTCCAGGTCGTACTTCAGGTCGCTGAAGGTGACGTTTTCGGCGACGTACAGGCCCTCCACCTGGTGGAACATGGGGCTGTGCGTGCGATCGGAGTCGGAGCGGTAGACGCGCCCCGGGCAGATGATGCGGATCGGCGGCCGGCGGCCGGACTCCACCACCGCCTTCATGGTGCGGATCTGCACCGGGCTGGTGTGGGTGCGCAGCACGTTCTGGCCGTTGCGGACGTAGAAGGTGTCCTGCATCGAGCGCGCCGGGTGCAGCTCCGGAATATTGAGCGCGCCGAAGTTGTGGAAGTCGTCCTCGATCTCGGGGCCTTCCACGGTCTCGAAGCCCAACTCGTTGAACAGCTGCTCGATGCGCTGGACGGTGCGGGCGATCGGGTGCAGGCCGCCGGGCGACACGCCGCGGCCGGGCAGGGTGACGTCGATGCTGTCGGCGGCCAGCTGGCGTGCCAGCTCGGCCTGCTCCAGCGTCGAGCCGCGCTCGTCCATGGCGGACACCACGGCTTCCTTCACGCGGTTGACGCGCTCGCCGAAGCTCTTGCGCTCGTCGGGCGCCATGCCGCCCAGCTGCTTGAGCAGCTCGGTGACGCGGCCCTTCTTGCCCAGGTAGTCCACGCGGAGCTGTTCCAGCGCGCGGGCGTCGGAGGCGGCGTCGATGGCGCTCTTGGCTTCGTTCAGCAGCTGATCGAGTTGTTCGCTCATGAATGCTCAATGCCAGTCGTCGACATGCTTCTGTTCCCTCTCCCACCGGCGGGAGAGGGGGAACGCTTGCGATACTGATCTGTGGTTGGTGAAAAACAAACAAAAAAGGGGAACGGCTGTGTGCCGTCCCCCTGATTCGGATCTACGACGGTTCGCTGCGATTAAGCGGCGAGCTGGGCCTTGGCCTGCTCGACGAGCTTGGCGAAAGCCGGCTTGTCGTGCATGGCGAGGTCAGCGAGAACCTTGCGATCCAGGGCGACGCCAGCCTTGGCGAGCCCGTTGATAAATCGGCTGTAGGCCAGGCCCAGTTCCTGGGAGGCGGCACCGATACGGATGATCCAGAGGGCGCGGAACTCGCGCTTCTTCACGCGACGATCGCGGAAGGCGTACTGGCCGGACTTGATGACCTGCTGCTTGGCCGAGCGATACGTGCGCGATTTTGCGCCGTAGTAACCCTTGGCCTTCTTCAGGACTTTCTTGTGCTTTGCGCGAGCGGTAACACCACGTTTGACGCGTGCCATAGTCGTTCTCCTTAGGCGTAGGGCAGCATGTGCGCAACTTCACGCACGTCTGAGCTGTGCACCTGGGCTTCACCGCGCAGCTGACGGATCCGCTTGCCGGACTTCTTGGTCAGGATATGGCGCTTGTGCGAGTGACCGCGCTTGAAGCCGCCTTTGCCAGTCTTGGCAAAGCGCTTCGCGGCGCTCTTGATGGTTTTCATCTTGGGCATTTCTTACTCCTTAAAGCTTTCGATTGCCGGTTTCACATCCCCGCCCTGGGGAGCTGACCGGGCCTGCCGGTAGCCGGCAGGACTTCTCTTTTTTCCAGCCCTGCACCGGGGTGCAAGGCCGTAAAAACTTGTGGTTTACACCCGCTTGCGCGGAGCGATCACCATGACCGACTGGCGGCCTTCCATCTTCGGATGCTGCTCGACCAGGGCCAGCGCATCCAGTTCCGTCTTGAGACGGTTCATGATTTCCATGCCCAGCTCGGAGTGAGCCATTTCACGGCCGCGGAAGCGGATCGTGACCTTCACCTTGTCGCCTTCTTCCAGGAAGCGCGTGATGTTGCGCAGCTTGGTCTGGTAGTCGCCTTCCTCGGTGGCTGGCCGGAACTTCACTTCTTTGACCTGGATCTGCTTCTGCTTGCGCTTCGCAGCATGGGCGGCCTTGTCCTTTGCATAAAGGTACTTGCCGTAATCCATGATTTTGCAGACCGGCGGCTCCGCGTTGGGAGACACTTCCACCAGGTCCAGGCCATCCGCTTCGGCCTTGGCGATGGCGTCGCGGGTGAGCATGATGCCGACCTGTTCGCCATCGGCTCCGATCACGCGTACGCGGGGTACATTGATCTGTCCGTTGCGCCGGTCTTCACGTTCTGCTGCGATGGTTCATCTCCCGCGTCAAGCCGAAAAGCCCCGCGCAGGCGGGGCATGAGGGCGCGCATCCTACCAGCGCTGGGGGCGAATCTCAAGGTGAATCAAACGATTCCGTGCTCCATAGCGGGGCACCGACCGCCTCAGGCGGCTTGGCCGGGGGATAGGACCTGGGCCGCCCGCTCCAGGGGCACGGCCGGCGACCAGTGGAAGCCCTGGCCGTAGTCCACCCCCAGCTCACGGCAGAGGGCCGCCTGGCCCGGGGTCTCGATGCCCTCGGCCACCGTTTCCATGCCCAGCTCGTGGGCCAGCCGGGCCACGGCGCCAACGATGCGGGTGGCGGCGGGGCTGGTCTCCAGCTCGCTGATGAAGCTGCGGTCCAGCTTCAGGCAGTCCACCGGCAGGCGCTGCAGGTAGGACAGGGAGCTGTAGCCGGTGCCGAAGTCGTCCACCGACAGCTTGGCGCCCAGGGCCTTGCAGCGCTGCAGCAGCCTCAGGGTGGCGTCGGCGTCGCGGGCGATCATGGATTCGGTGATCTCCAGGCGCAGGCGCCGCGGCTCCAGGCCGCTGTCGGCCAGGGCGGCCTCCAGCACCGGGAACAGGGCGGGGTCGTCGAACTGGCGCAGGGACAGGTTCAGGCTCAGGAAGGGGGCGGCCCCTGGGGCGAGCCGGTCCAGCTCGGCCAGGCAGCGGCAGGATTCGCGGATGATCCAGTGGCCCAGCACGTAGATCAGCTCGCTCTGCTCGGCCACCGGGATGAACTCGCCGGGTGACACCCGGCTGCCATCGGGACGGATCCAGCGGATCAGGGCCTCGAAGCCGGCGGGGCGGCCATCGCCCAGCCGCACGATGGGCTGCAGGTGCAGCTGGAATTCCTTCTGCTCCAGGGCCGTGGCCATGGCCTGTTCCAGGCGCAGGTGCTGCAGCGCCGCCTGGCGGTCGGCCGTGGCATGGGGAGTGCCGGAAACGCCGGCGCCCTGGTCGCTGGTGTTCTGGCCCAGGCGCAGCACGTTGTCGCGGGTGCGGGCGATCACCACGCGCAGCAGGTGGCGCAGCAGCGGGTCGGCCGCCAGCACGCGTTCCTCCAGGTATTCGTGGCTGATGACGATCAGCGAGGTGGCTTCTGTCGCCACGGCGGAGGCCAGCCGGGTGTGGCCGCCCAGCAGGGTCATTTCGCCGAAAATCTCGTCCGCGCCGAGGCGCGCGATGCTGCGGCGGGTTTCGAAGGCACCGGTGAAGATTTCCACGCAGCCGGTCTCGATGACGTAGGCCTCGTGACCTCCATCGCCCTCTCGGAACAGCGTTTCCCCTGCTGCAAGGCTGCGGCGGTGCCGCTCGGCGCCCATCGAAATCCCCCATGTTTCCCGCAAGATACCGCAGATTGGCCGTGCCCAAATGCGTGATGCTTCAAATAGTCTGAAATCTCTATTCAACAAACGGGGATTCATCGCGGGCGTGGTGGGGCGCATGCTGGTACCCCCTTCATGAGACAGGAGTCCCTCATGGTCCGCCTGCCCGCCATTTTCGTTTCCCACGGTTCGCCGATGCTGGCACTGGGCGGCGGCGACACCGGCACGGCCTGGCGCGGGCTGGCGGCCGGGCTGCCGCGCCCCCGGGCGGTAGTGGTGGCTTCCGCCCACTGGCTGACCAGTGCCCCGGCGGTGGGCGCGGCGCCGCAGCCGGAGACCATCCACGACTTCGGCGGCTTTCCCGAGCCGCTGTTCCGCATCCAGTACCCCGCGCCCGGCGAGCCCGCCGTGGCGCGACGGGCCGCGGAACTGCTGTCCGCTTCGGGCTTCGAGGTGCACGGCGTGGAGCGTGGCCTGGACCATGGTGTCTGGGTGCCGCTGCGCGAGTTCTACCCGCAGGCCGACGTGCCGGTGGTGCCGCTGGCGCTGCAGCCGCGCCTGGGCCCGGAGCATCACTACCGGCTGGGCCGGGCCCTGCAGGCGCTGCGCGCGGAGGACGTGCTGGTGCTGGGCTCCGGCAGCCTGACGCACAACCTGCACGAGGTGCGCTTCGAGGAGAGCGGCGAGATCGCGCCCTATGTCGCCGAGTTCCAGCAGTGGTTCGCCGAACGTCTCGCGGAAGGTGACATCGAGGCCCTGCTGGATTACCGTCGCCGCGCTCCGCAGGCGGCCCGCGCGCATCCCACGGAAGAACACCTGCTGCCATTGTTCGTCGCGCTGGGCGCGGCGGGCGAGGGCGCCGTAGCCGATCGCCGCTTTGGCGGCGTCACCCACGAGGTCCTGGCGATGGATGTCTACCAATTCACCGAACCTGCCATGGCCGCGGCCAGGGCGGCCTGAAGCCCCTCATGCAGCTTACGACGCGGCACCGACGACTGATCCTGGTCCTGGGCATCGCCATCGCGATCGGCCCGATGTCGATCGATATGTACCTGCCGGCCCTGCCGACGTTGGCCAAGGAACTGGCGGCGTCGCAGGGGCAGGCGCAGTTCACGCTGTCGGCCTACTTCGCCGGGCTGGTGCTGGGGCAGCTGATCTACGGCCCGCTGATCGATCGCTATGGCCGCAAGCGGCCGCTGTACGCCGGCCTGGCGCTCTACACCCTGGCGTCGCTGGGCTGTGCCCTGGCCTGGCGGATCGAAGCGCTGATGGGGTTCCGCGCACTGCAGGCCCTGGGCGGGGGCAGCGCCATCGTGGTGTCGCGCGCGGTGGTGCGTGACCTGTTCGAGCCCAAGGCCGCGGCCAAGGTATTCGCGCTGCTGATGCTGGTGATGGGGCTGGCGCCAATCCTGGCACCGCTGGTGGGTGGATGGGTGCTCGTGGGGTTCGGCTGGCGCTGGATTTTCGCCGGGCTGATGCTGTTCGCCGTTGGCACCCTGATGGCCGCCTGGCGCATGCTGCCGGAGACCGGCAAGCCCCGTGGTGGCCCCCGTGGCGGCTACGGCAGCGTGTTCTCGAACCGGACATTCCTGTCCAACGCGCTGGGCGGGGCGTTGGCGCAGGCCGGCATGTTCGCCTACATCGCCGCGGCGCCCTTCGTCTTCATCGAGTTGTTCAAGGTGCCGGCGGAGCACTTCGGCTGGCTGTTCGGGGCCAATGCCTTCGGCCTGATCGCCGCCACGCAGCTCAACGGCCGCCTGCTCGACCATTTCTCCCTGGAGCAGGTGTTGCGCGGCGCGCTGCTGACGCACGCCGTGGCGGGGCTCGCGCTGTTGGCCGTGGTGCTGATCGGCCGGGGCGGACTGCCGGCGATCCTGGTGCCCCTGTTCCTGTGTATCGCCTCGATGGGCCTGGTGTTCCCCAACTCCACCGCGCTGGCGATGGCGCCGTTCGAGAACAATGCCGGCACGGCGGCTGCCGCGCTGGGCATGGTTCAGTACGGGGCTGCCGCGCTGTCGGCGGCCGTCGCGGGCTCCTGGCATGACGGCACGGCCCTGCCGATGGCGGCGGTGCTGGCCTGCTGTGCCCTGGGGGCCAACGTGATGCTGCGGGTGCTGGCGCCGAAGAGGCCCTGAGCTTGTCCTATCCCCGACGGGAGAGGGGCGGGCTCAAACCAGCGGCTTTTCCTTCCACTGCATCGCACCCAGGAAGATCACGCGCAGCTGCTTGACCAGGAAATCGGTCAACTCGCGGTGCGCCTGGGGCTGGTTGGCCGGCAGGTCGAGGATGTCGGTGGCGGCCTGCATCATCGTCGAGACGATCAGGTTGCAGATCATCTGCAGCGAGGCAAAGGACAAGCGCGGCGCGATGTTGAGCTGGCGGATGTCCTCGGCCATCTCGTTGATGAAATGCGTCGCCTCGTTGCGCACCGCGCGGCGGATCACTGGCGAGCCGCCATGGCGTTCGCCGGAGATGAAGAAGAACTGCAGGCGATTGGCCTCGACGTATTCCTTGTAGACCTCCACCGAGCGCCGGACCATGTCCGTGTCGGGGCGACCTTGCTTGCGCGCCTCGCGCAGCATCCGGCGCAGCGTCAGGCCGCTTTCCTCCACCAGGGCCAGGCCCAGCTCGTCCATGTCGCGGAAGTGGCGGTAGAACGAGGTGGGCACCACGCCGGCTTCGCGCGTGATCTCGCGCAGTCCGAGGCTGGTGAAACTGCGACCCTCGCTCATGAGCTGCAGGGCAGCGTCGAGCAGGGCGCCGCGCGTGCGCTGCTTGCGCTCGGAGCGGGTCACCAGCGCGCTGTCTTCGGCGCCGGCACGGGAGCGGGGAGTACGGGTGGTCATCGACTGCAGGTTCGGCTAACACTGGCTACGTTAGCACAGCAGTCAAATCAATGCCTTGGGCCACGGGTGTGGCGAAACCCCGGGTTTCGGTGTACGGGCGTGGGCTTGGCCCTGGGGACGCAGGGGTGGTCTCCCCGCCCATCGTCATCCGTCACGGGGCTCGGGTACAGTCCACCCTACAAGCCCCGATATTGCGATGCCACAGGAACAAGCATGAGCAAGTTGCAGAAACTCGAGCTGCTGAAGGATTCCCTGCAGCAGGCCATCGACCGCGCCGTCAGCTCCATTGGCCAGATCCACCAGCAGATCGCCGACCTGCCGTTCGAACTGCTGGAGCGCGCCGGCGTGCTGAACGAGGACAAGCTGGCACTGCGCGAGCGCAACCGCCAGGCCGCCACCATGGTCTATGACGCGATCCGCCGCATCAACCAGCAGATCGGCGACCTGGTCTCCGACCAGATCGAGAATCTGGAAGACGCGCAGCACATCAAGCGTGTGATGGAAGAGAACGAGGCCGAGGTGGCTCCGGCGCCGAAGAAGGCGGCTGCGAAGAAGAACGCGGCCGGCAAGCCGGTGGGGAAGAAGCCTGCCGTGAAGAAGGCGGCAGCCAAGAAGGCTCCCGCGAAGAAAACGGTGGCGAAAGCGGCTGGTAAGACGGCGCGAAAAAGCTAAGCTGACCTGCCACGTGCCGCCGTGGGGACGGCGGCACGCTTCATGCGGTGTTCATGTTGTTGCAGGAGCATGAAGCCTGCGAACCTCCATCTCGAGGCTCGGTCAGATATGAGCATGCAATCCCCGAACAGAATCCGGTCCCTCGCGGTTTCATCCCTCTGGCTGCTGGGCGCCACCTGGGGCGTCGCCACCTTAGCAGCGCCCGCGGACAGTGCGAAATCCGCGCTGCTAACCACCTACCAGGCCAGCGCTGAGCGCTTGCGCGACAGCCCTTTCAAGCGGCCGATCATCCTGCAATCTGCAGAGTCCGGTGGCGCCCTGAAGGGTGAAGTACACGCTGTGATCAGCAAGCCGCTGCCGCAGGTGAGTGCCGCGCTGGCCAGTCCCGAGAACTGGTGTGAGGCGTTGATGGTTCATCCCAACGTTGCCGGCTGCCGCGTGCTGGGCGACAGCGCCGCGCCGAAGCTCGGCATGAGCCTGGGTACGCGCCTGGATGCCTCGGCCGAGGCGCCGTATTACGCCGAGTTCGAATTCCGCCGCCTGCAGGCCGATGACGGCTTCCTGCAGTTGCGCCTGGAGGCGGACAAGGGCCCCGTGGGTACGCGTGACTACCGTATCCTGGTGGAGGCGGTACCGACGGACGAGGGCCAGACCTTCCTGCATTTTTCCTATTCCTACGTGCCCAGTTTCACCTCGCGCATGGCGACGCAGGCGTACCTCAGCACCAAGGGCCGCAACAAGGTGGGCTTCACGCCGCAGGGCGACGGCTATATCGGCGGCATGCGCGGCGGCATCGAGCGCAACGCCATGCGCTACTACCTGGCGCTGGAATCGCACCTGGCGGAGCAGGCGACGCCGCAAAGCCAGCGCTTCGAGCGCAGCCTGCAACGCTGGCTGGATGCGGTGGAACAGTACCCGCGCCAGCTCAAGGAGGAGGGCACGCGCGAGGAATACGTCAGCATCAAGCGCAGCCAGTACCGGCGCCTGCAGGTGGCCGCGCGCTAGACACTAGGGCCCTTCGTACAGGCGAGCCTTCACATCCGATTGGCTGTACGGGTCGAGGGACTGGGTCCAGCCGATCATGAAGCGGCCACTGCCCCAGGCAATTTTCGCACTGCGGTGAGTGACGCCGCCGACACTCACCTTGACGTTACCGCCGGCTGCTGCACCGCCCGCTGCATAGCGCTGAAAGTAGACGCCTGCGGGATCGGTCCAGGCCACTACCACCGAGCCATTGCCGTCGGAGGCCGCGGCGAGCTGATCCTCCTGTTGCATCTGTAAGCCTGTATCCACACGCAGGGCGGGGCCTAATGCGTTGTGGCTGGAAGTGGAGTAGCGCCGGAGCCAGAGGCTCGCGGCGCTCTGGTTGCCAAAGGCGTGCTTGCGGAACACCACCACCGAATTGCCCATGCCGTCGAACACGACCTGCGATCCGGCGAGAGTCGTCGCGTCTTCCACCGTGCGCGCCAGCGGCACTGCACCAGAGGCAGGGTAGTGCCGCAGCTTGACCTGGCGCTGTCGGACCAGGGGGCTGATCTCGGAATTGGAGGTCCAGGACACGGCATAGCTGCCGTTATTGGCCAGGGCGACCGAGGGATAGCTGATCTCTGGCCCCAGGGCCTCGGCGCCGAGGCCGTAGACCAGTGCAGTCGTGAAGCTGGCGCTGTCCACCGTGACGATGGGCTGGGCGCTCATGCCGCCATCGGTGTAGCGGCGCGCAAGGATCTTGGTCTGGTAGCTCCCCAGGCAGGTGCGCGGCGCGCCGAAGCCGCCGTTGCAGGTCGGGCCCGAGTTGGCGCTGGGCTTGCCCTGGCCCCAGACCACGACGAAGTCGCCGGCGGCGTTCATTGCCACCCGCGGGAAGCCGGTGGTGAGCACGCCGACGGTGTCGAGCGGATCGGTGATCTCGAAGTCGCTGCCGACCATCGAACCGTCCGAGGCGTAGCGCCGCCCCACCAAGCGGGCGCGGTTGCCATCGTAGCCATAGCTGATGATCACATGGCGGCCATCCGGCGCGGAGGCAGCGTCGCCCACGCCGGAGTAGCCGGGAACCGCGACGTCCCCGGTCAACGGGTTGCCCACGCTGTCGTAGCGTGTCTGGAAGGAGTGCACGGAGCTGGCGGTGCTGCTGACCCAGAATACGCGAAAGTCTGCCTGGCTGGCCGCTAGTGCCGTGATGCGCTCGGCGCCGGCTTGGTAGGTGTTCACGGCCAAGGGCGGCCCTAGCGGGTCGCCCGGTGCGGCCAACGCGGCGGTGGACCACAGGGCGAGGCCCATCAACAGGGCGACCGCGGCTTTGCGGGCAGGGTGGTGCTGCTCCATGCGCATTCTCCTCCGGTATGGGATGTACCGTCAGGTCTTTGCCTGCTCCGTGCGGTCCATCCTAGCCGGAGCCGCGACCGGGCTCCAGTACCTGCTTTCGAAAACCGAAGTGTAGGAAGCTAGCGTTTCCTGGCCCGCTTCTGCTGCTGTCGGCGGCCGCGCTCCCGCAGCCAGTTCAGCAGCCGGCCCGACAGGCCCGGGAAGGCGCTGCCGAGCTTGGCGATGCGGCCGCGCGAGGCGGGCAGGGTTATCTCCATCGGCGCCTGTTCCAGCGCACGCAGGATCGCGTCGGTGATGTCCTCGGCGGTCAGCGGCTGGGCGTTGCCGGAGAAGGTCATGGCCGCCTGCTCGTAGTCCACCTGCAGGTCCAGCATCGGCGTCTGCACGGCGTCCGGACAGATCACGGTGAGCTTGATGCCGCGCGGGGCGAGGTCCATGGCAGCGGAGAGGCTGTAGCCGCGCACGGCGAACTTGCTGGCGCTGTAGAGGTTCAGGCCCGGCACCGGCGCGATGCCGGCCAGCGAGGCGATGTTGACGATGTGGCCGCCGCCCTGGCGCAGCATCTGCCGCGCCGCCGCCTGCGTGCCGAAGACCACGCCCTTGGTGTTGATGTCGAAGTGGCGGTGTACTTCCTCGGGGCCTTCCTCATGCACGTAGCCCGGCTTGAGATAGCCGGCGATGTTCATCACCACGTCGAGGCGGCCCCAGTCGGCGGCGAGCGTAGTAACCAGCTTCTCCCAGGCCTGCGGATCACGCACGTCGAGCAGTTCGGTGCGCAGGTTGTCCGGCGCCGCCAGCTCCTTGCGCAGGACCGCGAGGGCTTCGGCGTTGATGTCGGTGGCGCAGACGCGGTCGCCGCGGCGCGCCAGCGCCATGGCGGTGTTGCGGCCGATGCCACTGCCGCAGCCGGTCAACAGGTAGGTCTTGGCCATGGCCTCAAGCCGCCTTGCGGCGCGGCTGCGCCTTCTGCAGCGTGCCGTACTGCAGGTCGCCCACGCGGAAGCCCGGCGCGGTGCGCGGGAACAGCCAGTAGCCGGCGGACTCGGAGGAGGGTGCGATGTTGGGGTAGCGCTCGTCGCGCGGGTTGGGGCCGGCGATGCTCTTCTCCTGCACCATGGAGATGTACTGGTCGATGGCGTACTCGGCCGTGTTGCCGTTGAGCACCACCTCCGCGCCGGTGTAGCGCGCGAAGTCCGCCACGCCCGGCACCGGCGACAGCGCCGGCACGTAGGCTTCCACGGAGACGCCGTTCTCACTGGTCACCTTCAGGCCTTCCGGCGTATGCGCCACGATGGAGTGGTTGCCCTCGGTGTGGCCCTTGGTTCGCACCAGCGCCACCGAGCCATCGCCCAGCGCGGTGTCGTGGTCGAGCAGGATCACCTTGTCCTGCGGGATGCCGGCGATGCCGTTGGGGCAGTACCACTGGTTCTGCCAGGGGATCAGCGACTGCGTGCTCTCCCATTCCTCACGCATCACCAGAAGCTTGGCGTTGGGCAGCAGCGCGGGCTGGCCGTTGCCGCCGAGCCAGCGCGTGAGGTTCTGCGTGTGCAGGTGGTCGTAGGTGATGTAGTCGACGTCGGCCGGATCCAGGCCGATGCTCTTGAGGATGTTCAGCACCGTGTTGGTCTTGCGGAACACCAGGGCCTCCGACACCGGCGCGAACACGCCGTAGGAATCGGTCAGGCGCTTGAAGAACGGCGTCTCCAGCTGGTGCTCCCAGTCCGAGGGGCTGGCGAGCAGGGTCTTGAGGCCTTCGTCGGATTCGAACTGGATGACGAACAGGCGATTGCAAAGGTGGATGTACGGCGACGGGCCGGTGTGCGCATTGAGATAGCCGTACTTGGACGGGTAGGGCACGCGCACCAGCTCGAAGGACTGGTAGTAGCGCACCTTGGGCCCGGCCAGCATGCGCTTGCGGAAGTCGCCCGAAGCCTGCTTGACGTTGTCCACGCGGTCCAGCGGCTTGAGCGCGTCGCGCGTGCCGTCGAAGCTGGTGATGCGGTTCAGGATGCTCATCGGGAAACCTCTGGCGTTGGCTGGGTTACGGGTAAAGCGCAGCCGTCCGGACGAGTGGCGGCGGGGCGACTGTATTTTGGGAAAGAAATCTTGTCAAATATGCGAATGAGCAAGAAACCCACTCCCGCCAAGCGTCGCGTCTACGGCGGCATCGACGCCGGGCAGCGCGTGCAGGAGCGTCGCGAGCGTCTGCTGGAAGCGGCGCTGGAGCTGTTCGCCACGCAGGGTTACCAGAACACCCCCATCGAGCAGCTCTGCGCCGCCGCCAAGGTCACCACGCGGCATTTCTACGAAGCCTTCGCCGGGCGCGAAGCGCTGCTGCTGGCGCTGTACGAACGGATCATCCGCGAGGCCCAGGCGGTGGTGCGCGAGGCACTGCAGCGCCCGGGACTGGACCTGGCCACGCGCATCCCGCAGGTCATGGGTGCCTTCATCGAGACCTATGTCAGCGACCGCCGCCGCGCGCAGGTCGGCGTGCTGGAGGTGGTGGGCGTGAGCCCCGCGGTGGAGAAGCGCCGCCGCGAGGTGATTCGTGAGTTCGCCCAGGTACTGGAAGGCTATGCCGATTCGCTGGTGGCGCAGGGCCTGCTGCCGCAGCGCAACTACCATCCCGTGAGCCTGGCCCTGGTCGGCGGCATCAACGAGCTGCTGGCGGAATGGCTGATGTCCGGCGATCCGAGCAGCCTGCAGCAACTGCACCAGGCGATCAGTGACGTGATGCAGGCCCTGCTGCTGGGCGGCGCGGCGATGGCACAACACGAAAAGAAGGTGAAGAAGAAATGACGACGATCGCGATCACCGGCATCGGTGGTTTCATTGGCCTGTGCATGGCGCAGCGCGCCAAGGCCCTGGGCTGGCAGGTGCGCGGGTTGGATGTATCACCGGCCGCCGCGCAGCGTGCCCGGGAGCAGGGCGCCGAGGTCTTCATTGGCGACATCAACGACGCCCTGCTGTTGCAGCGCTGCTTCAGCGGTGCCGACATCGTGTTCCACACCGCCGCCATCGTCGAGGAAGACGGCGCGCGCGAGCTCTACGAGCGGGTGAACGTGGAAGGCACGCGCTCGGTCTGCCATGCGGCACAGGCGCAGGGCGTGCGCCAACTGGTGCAGCTGTCGTCGGTGATGGTCTACGGCTTCGACTATCCCGATGGGGTGACCGAGGAAGGCCCCTTCCGCGACGACGGCAACATCTACAACGAGACCAAGTTGCGCAGCGAGCGCGTGGCGCTGGAGTTCCACCGCCCGGACGCGTTCGACGTGATCGTGATCCGTCCCGGGGACGTCTACGGCGCCGGCAGCGTGCCCTGGGTGTTGAGGCCGCTGCAGTTGCTGCGGCAGCGGCTGTTCACGCTGCCCGACGGCGGGCAGGGCGTCATCAACCACGTGCACGTCGACAACCTGCTGGATGGCGTCTTCCTGGCTCTGGATAAGAACGCGGGCGGCGAGTGCTTCACGATCTCCGACGGTGTGGCCACCCCTTGCAGCGAGTTCTTCGGCCATCACGCGCGCATGCTGGGGCGCGGCAGCGTGCCGACGGCGCCTGGCGGGCTGCTGATCGCGTTGGTGGGCACACTGGCTTGGCTGTATCGGCTCGCCGGCCGGAAGCCGCCCGCGAGCGCGGCTGGTATCCATTTCCTGCGGCGGCGCGGGGCCTATTCCATAGACAAGGCGCGGCGCGTGCTGGGTTATGCGCCGAGGGTTACCCTGGAAGAGGGCATGCGCGGCGTGGCGACGCAACTGCGCCTGCCCAAGCCCTAGGCCGACGTGGCCGTGGTTCTCTGCAGTGCCAACTGGCCCAGGAACTGGGCACGCATGAAGTTCACCAGTTCGTCCCGTATCGCACGGCGCTGGCGCGGCCTCTCGATGTAGTCCAGGGCGCGGTAGAACATGTAGTGGGTGATCGACGTGGTCGCCCGCAGCAGCGCGTCGGGCTCGATGCCCGGCACCAGCCGCATGCTGACGATCTGCTCCACGCTCTCGGTGGCGATCTCGTGCACGACGCGTTGCATGGCTTTGCGGATCGGCGTTTCAGTACTGTGCAGCTCACGCACACCCACGGTCACCAGGTCGGCATTGTCGCGGGCCCAGTCGAGGAAGTACTCCGCGACACCGACCGAGGCATCCGCATGCCGCGCAGCATTGCGCCGGATTTCCTTGATTGCCGCCATCAGCTGACCCGCCACCTCGGCGGCGGCGGCATGCCCCAGGTCTTCCAGCGTCGCGAAGTGGCGGTAGAAGGTGTTGTGGTTGAGACCGGCCTCGCGAGCCAGTTCGCGTAGTCCTAGCGAAGCCAGCGAGGCGCCGTTGCGCGCGGCGAGGCGGAAGGCCGCCTGGATCAGGCGTTGTTTGCCGCTGGGTTGGATGGCGCTGTCGGTCTCCATGTCGCGAATTGTACCCTTCTTGACGATTAGTATCCAAGTGGATACGTTTAGTATCCAAGTGGATACTAAAACAATTCAGAGGGTGCGCATGAGGATGGATAAGAAGCCGCTGGGTCCCTTGGTGGGCGCCGTCGTGCTGGCGCTGCTGACAGGTTGCGGCAGTTCCTCGGAAGTGGAGAGCGGCGGCGAAGCGCTGGCGGCGCGTGGACTGACGACCACGCTGGGCACGCGTGCCCTGCCGGCCCAGCGCAGCCAGGCGCCGCGCAGCAGAGGCGACTCCGGCTGGGTGGACTACGCAACGCCGGAGACCTACGCCGGCACCGTCAAGCAGGACAACATCACGGTGAAGATGGACGACGGCACCGCCATCTCGCTGCAGGTGGTGCGGCCTACCGGCTCAGACGGGGTGGCGGAGAGCGCCCCGCTGCCGACCATCGTGACCTTCACGCCCTACAACAAGAACGCCACCGCCTATGTCTCGCTGGGCGGCGCCATCAACCCCTACTTCGTGAAGCGTGGCTATAACCATGTGCAGGTCGACGTGCGCGGCACCGGTCGCTCCGGCGGTGGCTGGGATCCCTTCAGTGCGCGCGAGCAGCAGGACTACCCGCAGGTGATCGACTGGGTCATCCAGCAGCCCTGGAGCAATGGCGTGGTCGGCATGTGGGGCATCTCCGCCACGGCCACCACCGCGCTGCTGGCAGCCAAGGGCGGTCACCCGGCGATCAAGGCAGTGTTCCCGATCGTGCCGCATGGCGACATCTACCGCGACGTGGTGCTGGTGGGGGGGCAGGGCAGCATCGCCTTCCTGCCGGCCTGGATGGGCGTCGTTACGGCGCTGGCGACGGTGAACCCTACGTTCTACGACCAGCCGGCGCAGTATGCCGCCGCGGTGGCGGATCACCTGCTGGGGCTCAACGGCTTCCTGGTGTCGCGCACCCTGGGAGTGCTTGCCGCCGAGCCCGACACCGCCTATGACAACGGCTACTGGGCCGACAAGGCGCCGCTGGAAGTGGCGCGCGGCGTCAAGGTGCCCACCTTCATCGTCGGCGGCTTGTTCGATATCTTCCAGCGCAGCGAGCCGCTGAACTATGAGGCGCTGAAGGGCCACACCACGGCCAAGCTGCTGATCGGCCCCTGGCATCACCTGGAAGCCGCTACCGGCGCGGGCCTGCCGATGGATGGTGTGCCGACGCTGGATCACATCGCGATGATGTGGTTCGACCGCTACCTGAAGAACGTCCCCAACGGCGCTGAGCGCCTGCCCAATGTCACGCAATGGGTCTGGGGGCATGAGCGTTTTGACACCAGCAGCGACTGGCCGCACCCGCAGGCACGCGCTCAGCGGCTGTACCTGCAAAGCGGCACCCTCGCCGCGGACAAGCCAGCCGCCAGCGCGGCGCCGGCCACCGTCATCCAGCAGCCCTTCAACGGCATATGCTCCGAGAGCGCCATGCAGATTGCGATCGGCATCGTGGCCTATGCGCCGCTGCCCTGCTGGTACAGCGACAACCTGGCGCAGACGCTGGAAGCCACCTTCGATACCGCGCCGCTGGAGCAGGACCTGTATATCAATGGGCCGATCCAGGCGGACATCTGGATGTCGACCACGGCACTGGACGCGGGCCTGGTGGTGCGCGTCTCCGATCTGGAGCCGAACGGCAACGCACGCTCGCTCAGCAGCGGCCTGCAGACGGCCTCGCTGCGCGCGGTGGACGAGAGCCGCTCGCGCTACCTGGACGGCGAGATGATCCAGCCCTGGCATCCCTTCAGCGAGGGTTCGGTGGAAACGGTGGGGATCGGCAATCCCGTCAAGGTGCCGGTGGAGGTGTTCCCGACCAGCGCGCTGATCCGCAAGGGGCACCGCCTGCGCATCTCGGTGGGTGCCAGCAACTTCCCGTTCGCGATGATGCCGATTCCGAGCCTGCTGCAGTCGCTGGCCGGCGTCATGCGCATCCATGGCGACGCGGAGTATCCGTCCAGTGTCGTGATACCGTTGGTCCCCGCTTCCGCTCTGCGGGCCGCGCAGTCGTGAAGTCCGCTTTCTGGACCCTGCCCCTGGTGTTGCTGGCCGGCTGCGGCGCGGGTAGCGGCGCCGATGGAAGCACGCCCGTCACCGAAGGCAGGACGCTCTACGTCAGTGCCGAGGCGGCGGAGGGCGGTGATGGCAGCCGGCAGCGTCCATTCAATTCGCTAGCTGATCTGCAGGAGGCCTCCGCGCCCGGCGACACACTGATGGTGTTGCCTGCGCCGCTGGATGTGACACCGCTGGAAGGCGGCATCGCCCTGAAGGAGGGGCAAAGGCTGATCGGCGTCGGGCCGGATGTGGTGCGGAAGAAATCCGACGCGGCGGTGGAGGGCAGCAGCGGGCTTGCTGCTCTGCCGCGCATCGCCAACAGCAACCCGCTGCGCCAGGGCGGCGATGCCGTGCGGCTGGCGCCGGGCAGCGAGGTGCGCAACCTGGTGATCGCCTCCGCCTCGCGCGGCGGCATCTACGGGCTCAACGTGCCGGGCGCGATCATCCGTGGCAATGACGTCTCCGGCTACAACACGCGCTGCGCCATCGGCTTCACAGTAGAGCGTTTCACCGCGCCGACGCGGCTGCCGTACTTCGGCGTGCCGCTGATCCTGCCGGCCGGCTGGGCCGGGATCATGATAGACGCCGACGCCGGTGCAGGTGAGCTCCGCATCCTCGACAACCATGTGCACCACGCGGCCTGCGGCAACGGCATCGACCTGCGCATCAAGGGCGCGGCCGACTACCGCGCCGAGATTTCCGGCAACTTCGTCAACGCGCTGGAAAGGGGGCCGCTGTGGCAAACGCGGGAGCTGCACCTGGTGCACGCCATCACCACGCAGATCACCGACGACGCGCGCCTGGAGGCGAACTCGGTCAACAACACGCAGACCTTCATCGGCGGGCCGGGTGCCGACTGCGAGGGCCTGTTCATGAACCTGGCCGACAACGCCTACGCGCGCTGGACCATCGACCGCAACCGCTTCGAGCATGGTATCGGCGGCTTCTCCTGCAATGGCATGGAGGCCGTCATCAGCCATGGCCCTGCGCATGGCGAGATGAGCATCAGCAACAGTACATTCGTCGACAACCCCGGCGACATGTTGCAGCAGGACAACCTCGGTAGCGGCTCGACGCTGATCCTTGAGTTGGACCGCGTCATCGTGCGTGATACCACCGAGAGACCTGGCAGCCCGGACGCGCAGCCGCTGCCCTTCAACCTCGGCGAATGCGTCCTCGCCGGCAGCGATGGCGCCAACAACACCACGGTGCTGCGCGTGCGCGACAGCGAGTTCTCCAACTGCAACAACGGCCTCACGATCCTCAGCGGCGTGTCCCTGCTCAACGGCGGCTTGTCCGACGGGCTGATCGACGTGGAAGTGATCAATTCCACCTTCCGCAACAACGCCTACAGCAACCTCGTCGTCGGTGTGATTGCGCCGCTGCGCGAGTTGCGCCTGCGTGTGGAGGACAGCGACTTTCGCGGAGCCGGCGACAGCGCTCTGGCCTTCAAGAAGATCAACCTCGGGCGCATCGAGACGACCAGCGTCGACTTCGGCGGCGGCACGCTGGGCAGCCGTGGCGGCAACTGCATCGCTGGCGGCACCCGCCATGACGCGACCACCGATGGCCTCGACGTGCTCATGCGAGGCAACTGGTGGGGGCGCGCGGGCGGTCCCGACGCTGCCCGGCTTTCCGAGCGGCGTGGCTCGCTCGACACGACCGCGGCCCTGGGCAATGCACCCACGCGCTGTGCGGTGCCCTGAGTCCGGCAGGCATTCCGGACAGTAACCCGTTCGACGCCGGTGCTGCAGCGCCGGCGCGGGGAGAGTGACGGCAATCCGGGCTGGATGCCGCTTTGATGGACTCAACAACTACGGAAATGGAGTTTCAGACATGAAGAAGCACACGAATGCGAAAAGGCGACTGGTGGCTCTGCTGGGCCTCGTCGGGGTGGCGCTCAGCGCCACGGCACAGGCGGCGATCCAGTTCGCTCCGATGGTGAATTACCCCACCGGCAGCGCCGGCGGCCCCGGCCCGGCGGCCGAAGCGATGGTGCAGGTGGACCTGGACAACGACGGCGACGCCGACATCGTGATGGCCGACTGGTGGGGCACCGGCATCCGCGCGATGCTCAACAACGGCAGCGGTGGCTTCGGCCCGGCGATCGTGACCAACCTGCTCACCAGCACGGGCTCGGTCGGCGCAGGCGATTTCGACGGCGATGGCAAGGCCGACATCGCGGTGGCCACCGGCATGCAGCTGATCATCCTGCGCGGCAATGGCGATGGCACGTTCACCGAACTGAGCCGCCGCACGCTGGTGGTCTCGGGCCAGGTGCAGGCCTACGTGTTCGACACCAACAACGACGGACGCCTCGACATCGTGGCGCCGACACCCGGCGGTGTGAAGACCTTCCTTGGCCAGGGCAACGGCGACTTCGTCGACGGCCCGACCAGCCCGGTCTACACCGTCATCAGCTCCACAGCCCGCGGCAACTTCAACAACGACGGCATCGCCGATATCGCCATCATCGACGACGTGGCGCAGCGTGCGATCATCATGCGCGGCAACGGCGACGGCAGCTTCACCGAGATGGCCACCGCCTTCCTGGGCTTCATCGCAGAGGATATTGCGGCGGGTGATCTCAACGGCGACGGCATCGACGACCTTGCCTCGGCCGACTCGTTCTCGTTCTCGATGTCGGTGGTATTGTCCAACGGCGTCGGCAGCTACCAGCCGACCAAGCGCTACTTCGGCATTGGCGGCCCGGTGGGAATCCGCATGGCCGACTTCGACGGCGACGGCGATCCCGACATCGTGGTCTCGGCCGTGGTCACCAGCAAGCTGGCGGTCTACACCAACAACGGCAGCGGCACGCTCAGCGGTCCGCAGAACCTGAGCGTGACCAACCAGCCGCAAACCCCGGTGGTGGCCGACTATAACCGCGACGGCGAGCCGGACATCGCCGTCGCCGGTGCCGGTGGCCAGCTGTCGGTGCTGCGCAACACCTCCCCCTGAGATCGCTCGTGTTCGACTCGGCGATCCTTCGAGGCGACTCCCCGGCGGCAACGCCGGGGGTCCCTTGCGGCGCGTTCGTGGCGCAACGCGCCACCGACGCTGCCGGTGGCCTACCTGCGCCAGCTGCGAGAGTGGAGGGCGGAGCGCGGTGTCGATCTGCTGCAGGTGTTCGGGCATGCGCAGCTCGATCAGCCGCAGCTGCGCCTGCGCGCCGACGAGGCCGTGGCGATGATGCTGCGCACGCTGCAGCTGAGCGGCGATCCGGCCCTGGGCATCGACGTGGGCATGCGCATGCGGCCGACGCTGCATGGCTGTCTGGGCTAAGCGCTGCTGAGCAGTGCTTCGAGCGAGTCGGCGCTCGAAGTGCTGGCGCGCTGCGCAATGCTGCGCCAGCCCTTCGTCGGACTGAGGCTGGAGCGGGACGGAAATGACCTGCTGCTGCACCTGCAGGCCCTGCGCGCGCGGGTGTCGCTGCGCGGCCTTTACTGCGAGGGCCTGATGGTAAGCCCTGGCGCGCCGGATCGGCGCGCTGGTGGGCTGGACGGATGGGCATCGCCATACCGGCTTTCGACGGTATGGCGGAGGGGTTTTCTACGCTTCCGCCGCCTCGCGTTTCTGGCTGCGCTCAGAACCACCGGAGAGCGGCGCGCCCACGGCTTCGGCGAGATCCTTGAGCAGCAGCGACAGCTCGCCGCTCATCAGGGCGAAGTCGATGTCGAACTGTTCCTCGGGGTGATCCGAGGTCTCGTTTTCGGTCTCGCGCACGGCCAGGAACTTCACTTTCTTGATCTGCAGTTTCTCGGTCAGCACGAAGCTGACCTTGTCGTTCCAGGTCAGGCCCAGCTTGGTGGCAAACTTGCCTTCGGTGATGTGGCGGCGGATGTCGTCGCCATCCAGGCCGTGGCGCACGTAGCGCACCGTGGGCTTGCTCTCGTCGCTGCCGCAGAGCTCGCACTCGTCGCCCAGCTCGAAACGGCCCGGTGCTTCCCGCGCGGACAGCCAGCCCGTCAGCAGGGCGGAGGGCGCCTGCGCCGGTTCCAGCATGGTCACGGCCAGCTCGCCATTGAGCGTGTTGCGCAGCATCTCCACCAGTTCCTCGGCCTTGGCGGGGGCGCTGGCGTCCACCACCAGCCAGCCGGCGACCGGGTCGATCCAGGAGCGCAGGCTGCGGCGCCGCACGAAGGCGCGCGGCAGCAGTTCCATGATCACCTGGTCCTTGATCTCGCGCATCATCTTCTTGCCGGGCTTGTAGCCCTTGACCTGCTCGATCTGCGCGGCGCGCTCCTCGGTGTGCTGGCGCACCACGGCGCCGGGCAGCAGCTTCTGCTCGGTGCCCAGGGCGATCATCAGCTGGCGCTCCATGGAGCGCACCAGCGGCACCTCGCCCTGCGGCGCGACCCAACCACGAGACTGCAGGTTCTGGCCCATGCACGGGGTCAGCGGCTGGCGTGCCAGCTCTTCCTCGAGTTCGCCGGGAGACATCGCCCAACCGGGCGGGAGACGGTAGACCTGCAGGTTCTTGAACCACATGGCGACGGGTACCCACGGGCGACAGGTGGCTGTCGCGCGTCTTGCATCAGGGGAGTCGGCGCTGCGAAAAGCGGGGGCGCCGGGACGCGGGGATTATCGCACGCTCAGCCGGCCTTAGAAGCCTTGACAGACCAGGTCAGGATCATGGCCTCGAACAGCGCGTAGCAGTTGTCGCGCACAGCCTCAACCGGCTGCGCGAAGCCGCCGTAGACCCAATGCATGGCCACGTTGATGCAGGCGCCGACCAGTCCGGTGGCGACGATCTCCGGGTCCAGGCCCTGCGCCCGCAGCTGCGGGTACAGCGCCTGGGTGAACTGCAGCAGGAAACCGCTGAGGCCGGAGGTGACCTGGCGCGACTGCTCGGTCATCGCAGGGCTGATGCTCAGCACGTCCACGAACAGGATACGGGCGCAGCGCGGGTCCTCGCGCAACCCCTGGAAGAAAGTCTCCAGACCGGCCCGGGCCATGGCGCGGGGATCGGGCAGGTGGCGGCGGATCACCGCCAGCACGCGCTCCCGCAGCTGCTCCACCTGGCGCTGGTAGACGGCGCCGAACAGGGCCTCGCGGTCCTTGAAGGACTCGTAGAAGTAGCGCTCGGTCAGCTTTGCCTCGGAGCAGAGCTCCTTCACGGTCACGCCGTGATAGCCGCGGGTGCCGTAAAGGGCGAGGCCGGCCTCCATGAAGCGTTCATGGCGCTCGCGCTGCCGAACTTCCGGGGCCAGGCCCTTGAAAGTACGGCGTTTCGGCTTTTCGTCGAGCGATTCCATGGGGCGAATGTTGACATGAAGCATTGTCAGAAGTAAATTGACAACACTGATTGTCAACTTATGTATCGAGGAGAGCGGGTCATGGCGTTCGATTCCAGGGGCGGTCGTGGCGGGAAGGGGCTGTCGGTGCTGATCATCGGCACGGGCTTCTCGGGGCTGGGCATGGGCATCAAGCTCAAGCAGGCCGGTTTCGAGGACTTCACCATCCTGGAGCGCGCCGACGATGTCGGCGGCACCTGGCGCGACAACGACTACCCGGGCTGCGCTTGCGACGTGCAGTCGCACCTGTATTCCTATTCCTTCGAGCCGAACCCGGAGTGGACGCGCATGTTCGCGCCGCAGCCGGAGATCAAGGCCTACCTGCAGCGCTGTGCCCGCAAGTACGGCCTGCTGCCGCATATCCGCTTTCAGGCCGAGCTGGTGCGTGCCGAGTACGACGAGAAGAACGCGCTGTGGACCGTGACTACGCGCGCCGGCGAGACCTACAGCGCCAGCGTGCTGGTGTCCGGCATGGGCGGCCTGTCCACGCCGGCCTTCCCGTCGATCAAGGGGCTGGAGGCGTTCAAGGGCAAGATTTTCCACTCCGCCCACTGGGATCACGGCTACGACCTGGAGGGCAAGCGCGTCGCCGTGATCGGCACCGGTGCGTCGGCGATCCAGTTCGTGCCGCAGGTGGCGAGGCAGGCGGCACGCCTGGACCTCTACCAGCGCACCGCCACCTGGATCCTGCCCAAGCCGGACCGCGAGATCAGCGGCGCCGAGCGGCTGTTGTTCAAGCGCTTCCCGGCGGCGCAGCGTGCCCTGCGCAACAGCATCTACTGGATGCTGGAGTCGCGCGTGCTGGGCTTTGTCTTCAATCCGCGCGTGATGAAGCTGGTGGAACGCCAGGCGCGCAGCCATATCCGTCGCCAGGTGCAGGACCCGGCGTTGCGCCGGAAGTTGACGCCGGACTACACCATCGGCTGCAAGCGCGTGCTGATCTCCGACGATTTCTACCCGGCGGTGTCGCAGGCCAACGTCGACGTGATCACCGACGGCATTCGCGAGATTCGCGACAACAGCGTGGTGGATGCCAACGGTGTCGAGCGAGCGGTGGATGCCATCATCCTCGGCACCGGCTTTAAGGCGCAGGACCCGATGCCGCGCGGCGCCATCTTCGGCCGCGGCGGGCAGGACCTGTTGGACGCCTGGAGCGACGGCCCGGAGGCCTACAAGGGCGCTGCTGTGGCCGGCTTCCCCAACTTCTACATGCTGATGGGCCCCAACACCGGCCTGGGCCACAGCTCCATGGTCTACATGATCGAATCGCAGATACAGTACGTGCTGGACGCGGTGCAGACCATGCAGCGCGACGCCCTGCGCAGCCTGGAAGTGCGCCCCGAGGCGCAGGCGCGCTACAACGCCGGCCTGCAGCAGAAGCTGGGCAAGGCGGTGTGGCAGTCGGGCTGCAAGAGCTGGTACGTCAACGAGGCCGGCAAGAACACCACGCTGTGGCCGGGCTTCACCTTCCGCTTCCGCGAGCTGACCCGCCGTGTGGAGCTGGTGGACTATCGGACGGAGAGCCGCGGCTCCACGGCCAAGGCCTGATCCGCGCTATCGTTACATCATTCGCTGTATAGGTTCTCATCGCCGCCCGAGGGCGGCGACACTCAAATCTAGAGAGGGGATTCATGAAGTCGTTCAAGAACAAGGTCGCCGCGATCACCGGCGCCGCGTCGGGCATGGGCCGCGAACTGGCCGTGGAACTGGCCAAGGCCGGCTGCAACGTTGCCATCAGTGACGTCAACGAAACCGGCCTAGCCGAGACGGCAGCGCTGGCGCGCGCCTACGGCGTCAAGGTCACCTCGCAGAAGCTGGACGTGGCCAAGCGCGAGGCGGTCTACGCCTGGGCCGACCAGGTTGTGGCCGACCACGGCAAGGTCAACCTGATCTTCAACAACGCCGGCGTGGCGCTGGGCAGCACCATCGAGGGCATGAACTACGAAGATTTCGAGTGGCTCATGGGCATCAACTTCTGGGGCGTGGTCTACGGCACCAAGGCCTTCCTGCCGCACCTCAAGGCCGCCGGTGAGGGCCACATCGTCAATACCTCCAGCATCTTCGGCCTGGCAGGCATCCCCTCGCAGTCGGCCTACAACTCCGCCAAGTTCGCGGTGCGCGGCTTCACCGAGTCGCTGCGCCAGGAGCTGGACATGGCTCGCTGCGGTGTCTCCGCCACCAGCGTGCACCCGGGCGGCATCAAGACCAACATCGCCGCCGCCGCGCGCTTCTCCGACAACATGAAGGACTTTACCGGCAAGGACGACAAGCAGGCCAAGGCCAACTTCGAGAAACTGTTCATCACCACGGCGAACTCGGCGGCCAAGACCATCCTCAAGGCCGTGCAGAAGGACAGCCGCCGCGTGCTGGTGGGCCCGGACGCCGTGGCCTTCGACGCGATGGTGCGTTTCCTGCCCACGGGCTACCAGAAGCTGGTGTCCTGGGGCACCCGGCGCCAGATGTCGAACTGAAGCGTTCTTCGCTCCGGGGTGATCGTGCTAGGCGCCCACCCCGATATGATGACGGCGGCAGGTCCCGGACCTGCCGCCTTTTTTGTTGCCCGCGAGCCGGAGGAGAGAACGTGCCGCACCTGATGAATCGCCGTGACCTGGATTTCATGCTCTACGAACTGCTCGACATCGGCCAGCTCACGAACGCGCCGCGCTTCGCCATGCATGACCGCGCCGCCTTCGACGGCGTGCTCGACGCCGCACTGAAGCTGGCGGAGCAGAAGTTCCAGCCGCATGCCGCCAAGCTCGACGCCAACGAGCCGCACTTCGACGGTGAGCGTGTGCACATCATCCCCGAGGTGCGCGAGGCGCTGGACGCCTATGTGGAGGGTGGCTGGATGTCTGCCGCCTTCGACGAGGAGCATGGCGGCATGCAGTTGCCCTATACCGTGGTGGCTGCGGCCAACGGCATGTTCGTGGCCGCCAACTGCGGCACCTCGGGCTATCCGTTCCTGACCTCGGCCGCCGCCAACCTGCTGCGTGCCCACGGCACGCCGGAGCAGCAGGCGCGCTACATGCAGCCGATGCTGGAAGGCCGCTGGTTCGGCACCATGTGCCTGTCGGAGCCACAGGCGGGTTCCTCGCTGGGCGATATCCGCACGCGGGCGATCCCGCAGCCGGATGGCAGCTTCCATATCGTTGGAAACAAGATGTGGATTTCCGGTGGCGAACAGGACCTGTCGGAGAACATCGTGCACCTGGTGCTGGCGCGCATTGATGGCGCGCCGCCCGGGGTGAAGGGCATCTCGCTGTTCATCGTGCCCAAGCGCCGTGTGAACGGGGACGGCAGCGTGGGCGAGCGCAACGGCGTGCGCCTGGCGGGCCTGAATCACAAGATGGGCTATCGCGGCACCACCAACTGCGCGCTCAACTTCGGCGAGACCGTGCCGGCCGTGGGCCACATCGTCGGCACGCCCGGGCAGGGCCTGGCCTGCATGTTCCACATGATGAACGAGGCGCGCATCGGCGTCGGCATGGGCGCCGCCACGATGGGCTACGCCGGCTACCTGTTCTCCCTGGACTATGCGCGCAACCGCCCGCAGGGTCGGCCGGCTTCGGCCAAGGACCCGGCCACCAAGCCGGTGATGATCATCGAGCACAGCGACGTGCGCCGCATGCTGCTGCAGCAGAAGTCCTACGTCGAAGGCGGCCTGGCGCTTTGCCTGTACTGCGCCAAGCTGGTGGACGAGCAGTCCGTCGAGCAGGACCCTAAGCGGCGCGAGGAACTGCACCTGCTGCTGGAGATCCTGACGCCGATGGCCAAGGCCTGGCCCAGCGATTTCTGCCTGGAGGCCAACAAGCTCGCGATCCAGGTGCTGGGTGGCTACGGCTACACACGCGACTACCCGGTGGAGCGTTATTACCGTGACAACCGCCTCAACCCGATCCACGAGGGCACCAACGGCATCCAGGGCCTGGACCTGCTGGGTCGCAAGGTGACGATGCACAACGGCGCCGCGCTGCGCCTGCTGCTGGGCCGCATCAGCGCCGCCGTGAAGATCGCCGCCGCGGTGCCGGAACTGACGGAGTACGCGCAGGCCCTGAAGCAGGCCGCCGACACCGCCGCCCAGGTCACGATGACGCTGGGCCAGGCGGCGATGCAGGGCAAGGTGGACCTGTTCCTGGCCAACGCGCACCTGTACCTGGAGATGATGGGTCACACCGTGATCGCCTGGCTGTGGCTGGAGCAGGCCCTCAAGGCACAGGCGGCACAGGGCGGGGTGGGGGTGGCAGATCGCGCCTTCTACGCCGGCAAGCTGCGCGCCTGTCGCTACTTCTTCCGTTACGAGCTGCCCAAGGCGGCGCGCCAGGCGGAGTTGCTGGCGAAGCTCGACGACACCTGCCTGGCCATGGCGACGGACGAGTTCTGAGTGGGGGCGCTCTTGGCGAGCCGGGCCGGCAATGGCCTGCTCGCCAGCGCCGTCCGGCTGACGGGCAATGACATCCCAGGCATAATGTGACACCGTTCGATGTCACATTTATTTGGGGTAGCAATCATGAGCGAGGCATGGATTCCGTCGGCCGGGGAACTGGCCGGGTTCCGCAAGGCCCAGCGACTGGCCTATGACTGTGCCGAGGCCATCAGCGCCGAGATGAAGCCGGGCATGACCGAGCGTCATGTCGCCGCACGCATGAAGGAATACCTTCTGGACCACGGCGCGGACGATTGCTTTCACGAGCCCTTCGCCTGGTTTGGCGACCGCACGGCCTTCCGCGGCCTGATCGCGGTCAAGCAGCTCGGCGGCTTCAACCCCGCGTTCTATCCGGGCCTGCGCCGCCTGGAGGAGAACATGCCGTTCATCCTCGACTGCGCGCCGACGATCCAGGGCTGCACGGCCGACATCGGCTACTGCGGGGTGATCGGCCACAACGCGATCCTGGATCGCCTGATGGACGACCTGATCGAGTACCGCCAACTGATCCTGGAGCAGGTGAAGGCGCGACGTCCGCTGGCCGAGATCAGTCGTGCGGTGGATGCCCTCTGCGCGAAACACGGCTACGACCCGCGCCACAAGGCCTATCCCTTCGAGACGCTGGCGCACCGCATCGAGAAGCTGAGGGACGACGGCAAGAAGAGCCACCTGAAGATCGCCAACTTCGGCGTGCGCAACATCAGTGAACTGCTGCGCGACAAGATCCGCGGGGCCCGCGAGGGCTGGAACCCGATCTGGAACAGCAGCGACGCCTCCCAACACGTGCCCACCCCGGGTCTCTGGGCGGTGGAGCCGCACCTGGGCTTCCGCGATGTCGGCGCCAAGTGGGAGGAGCTGCTGGTGGTGACCGACAGCGACGCCTTCTGGCTGGACGACGACGTGCCGCATGTGCGGCGCTGGGCCCAGCGTGGCCTGTGGAAACAGGCGGCGTAAGAAAACAGATTTCGAGAGGAGCAAGGTTATGACACCCAGCCAGATCGTCCAGTCGGGCGGCATCGAACTCGCCGTCTACGAATGGGGCAAGCCCGGCAAGAAGAAGCCGACCATCGTGCTCGTGCATGGCTACCCCGACGCCGCCAGCGTGTGGAAGGCCACGGCGGAAATCCTGTCGAAGCGCTACTACGTGGTGGCCTATGACGTGCGCGGCGCCGGACGCTCCACCACGCCGGACCACACGGCCGCCTATGCCCTGGATCACCTGGTGGCGGACCTGGCCGCGGTGGTGGATGCCACCAGCCCGGACAAGCCGGTGCACCTGGTCTGCCACGACTGGGGCTCGATCCAGTGCTGGGAAGCGGTGACCACGGAGCGCATGGAGGGCCGCATCGCTTCCTATACCTCGATCTCGGGTCCGAGCATCGATCACGCCAGCTACTGGATCATGAACCGGCTGCGCAGCGGCTCGCCGGAAAAGATCGCGCAGGTCGGCCGCCAGCTGGCGCACAGCTGGTACATCGGCATGTTCCAGCTGCCGGTACTGGCACCGGCGCTGTGGAAGGGCGGCCTGGACAAGCTCTGGCCGACCCTGCTGGAGAAAGTCGAGGGCATCGGCGAGGTCGAGGCCAGCCCGACGCAGACCCGCGACGGCGCCAACGGCGTGAACCTCTACCGCGCCAACTTCGTGCAGCGCCTGATCAATCCGCAGGAACGCCGCACCGAGTTGCCGGTGCAGCTGATCGTGCCGCGCGGCGACAAGTTCATGGTGCAGGAGATCTGGGACGATCTTCCGCAGTGGGTGCCCAACCTGTGGCGCCGCGAGGTGGATGCGGGCCACTGGCTGCAGGTCAGCCACCCCGAGCTGGTCGCCGTGCAGGCCGCCGAGTTCGTGGACTTCGTCGAGAGCGGCGAGGAGACCCCGGCGCTCAAGCGCGCCCGCGTGCGCGAGGAGCGCCGCGGCAAGCCCCATAGCGGCAAGCTGGTGGTGATCACAGGGGCCGGTTCCGGCTTCGGCCGCGAGACGGCCCTGCTGTTCGCCGAGGCCGGTGCCGACATCATCGCCGTGGACATCAACCTGGAAGCGGCCGAGCGCACCGCCGAGCTGTCGCGCCTGCTGGGCGCGCAGGCCTGGGCCCGCCAGACCGATGTCGGCAGCATCGAGCAGATGCAGACCCTGGCCAGCTGGGTGGAGAAGGAGCTGGGCGCGCCGGATATCGTCGTCAACAACGCCGGCATTGGCGTGGCCGGCTCGTTCTTCGACACCAGCGACGCCGACTGGGAGCGCGTGCTGCGCGTGAACCTCTGGGGCGTGATCCACGGCTCGCGCCTGTTCGGCAAGCAGATGATCGCCGCCGGCAAGCGTGGCCACATCGTCAACGTCGCTTCCATGGGCGGCTTCACCCCGTCCCGCTTCATGTCGGCCTACAACACCAGCAAGGCCGCCGTGATGATGCTGAGCGACTGCATCCGCGCCGAGCTGGCCGACCACAAGATCGAGGTCAGCACCATCTGTCCGGGGCTGTCGATCACCAACATCACGCAGAGCACGCGCTTCGTCGGCACCACGCCGGAAGAGGAGACGCGCCGCCAGCAGAACGCCACCAAGCTCTACCAGAAGCGCAACCTGAAGCCGCAGACCATCGCGCGCGCCATCCTGGACGCGGTGGAGCACAAGCGCGCCGAGGTGCCGGTGGGCGTGGAAGCCCATGGCTCACGCCTGTTGTCGCGCTTCTTCCCGGCGCTGTCGCGCCGCCTGGCACGCCTCGACGTCGCGCCCTGATCCGAAGACAAGAATACGAAGCCGGAGCCCGAACATGTCCGTCAGCCAGATCACCGAGAACCTCGGCAAGACCCTCAAGTCCGCGAAAGCGCCCAAGTCCACGCCCAAGTCCGCGTCCAACACGCAGGGCCGGTTGATCCCGCGCAAGGTGCAGTTCGACTGGGAGGAGACCCCCACCGACTGGATCCCGGGCCATCCCTTCGCCAGCTACTTCATCAACGAGATCAACACGATCCTGCCGGCCGGCGAGTTCTGGTTCTGCCGCCTGTACAACAAGGCGCTGCCCTACGTCACCGACGCCAAGTTGCGCGACGACATCCAGATGTTCATGCGCCAGGAGGCCATGCATGCGCGCGCCCATTCCGGTGCCATCGAGGGCTACCTGAAGCAGCGCGGCATCCGGACCGAGCGCAACGAGCGCGTCATGGACTTCCTGTTCGAGCAGGTGCTGGCGGACGAGCCCTTCGGCCGCAAGCTGCCCAAGTTCCTGCAGAAGGAATGGCTGGTGTTCCGCCTGGGCATCATCGCCGCGGTGGAGCACATGACCTGCGTGCTGGGCCAGTACGCGCTGGAGAACAAGCACTGGGACCAGGCGGGCGCCGACCCCGTGCTGCTGGACCTGATCCGCTGGCACGGCGCCGAGGAAGTGGAACACCGCAGTGTCGCCTTCGATCTCTACCAGCACCTGGGCGGCAGCTATCCCTCGCGCTACTACCTGGCCTGTATCGCCACGCCCGCCGTCTTCGGCCTGTGGGTGGACGGCGCCGCCAACCTGATGGGGCAGGATCCGCGCTTCGCCGGCAAGAAGCCGGCGCTGTGGAAGCCCTGGATCTGGCGCGAGTGGCTGCGGGTCAGCAAGACTGGCCAGCTGCCCAATCCCTTCTGGCTCATCTTTCTGAAGCAGTTGCCGTTCTTCAGCCCCTGGTACGACCCGGTCAAGGAAGGCTCCACCGAGCAGGCCCTGGCCTACCTGAACTCCTCGCCGGCCGCGGCGCGCGTAGCGGCCTGAGGCGTATGATGCTCCTGCGGCGGCCTGGACCCGCCGCAGGAGCGTTTTCATGAACAGGCGCTTGAACCCGTGCTGGCTCGCCGTGCTGGCCCTGGCCTGGACGGCCGGCCCGTCCGCCGCGCCCCTGGTGACCGACAAGCCGGTGCCCTGGAACGATGGCGTGGTGAAACTGGGCGACGCCGAGGCGCAGGTACGCGCCGTGGCCGGCAAGTATCCGGACCGGGCTGTGCCGCTCAATCCCACCGAAGGCCTGCCCATCGGCGAGCAGTGGATGTTCATCGGCCAGGGCAAGCCGGCACAGACGCTCTGGGTGGAACTGATCCGCGGGCGGGTGACGCGGGTCTGGACCGAGCCCCAGGGCGGGCCGGACAACGGCAAGGTGAGGCTGAAGTAGGGGTGCAGAGTTGCCGTTCGCCCTGAGTTTGTCGAAGGGTGAGCGGTAACCGGGTGACTGCCGGTCGGTCCGTTCATGCTTCGACAGGCTCTGGGCGAACGGCTGAGGGGGCGATCCGCTGAACAGGGTATCCGGATTCTTGCGGCCCAAGATGGCCCCGGACGCGGCGCTTTGCTAAGGTCGCGCCCATGTCCGCGATCCTCTCGATATCCGGCCTGACCAAGACTTACGCGTCGGGCCTGCAGGCACTCAAGAAAGTTGACCTGGAAATCCGCAAGGGCGAGATTTTCGCCCTATTGGGCCCCAACGGGGCCGGCAAGACCACGCTGATCAGCATCGTCTGCGGCATCGTCACGGCCAGTTCCGGCACGGTGGTGGCCGACGGCCATGACATCGTCCGCGACTACCGCGACGCCCGCATGAAGATCGGGCTGGTCCCGCAGGAACTGACCACCGACACCTTCGAAACCGTCTGGGCCACGGTGACGCTGAGCCGCGGCCTGTTCGGCCGTGCGCCGAATCCCGCCTTGGTGGAGAAGGTGCTGCGCGACCTCTCGCTGTGGGACAAGCGCAAGGACAAGATCATGACGCTGTCCGGCGGCATGAAGCGCCGCGTGATGATCGCCAAGGCGCTGGCGCACGAGCCCAGTATCCTGTTCCTGGACGAGCCCACCGCCGGCGTCGATGTGGAGCTGCGCCGCGACATGTGGGCCATGGTGCGCCGCCTGCGCGACGAGGGCGTGACCGTGATCCTCACCACGCACTACATCGACGAGGCCGAGGAGATGGCCGACCGCATCGGCGTCATCCGCAAGGGCGAGCTGATCCTGGTGGAGGAGAAAGCCACGTTGATGCGCAAGCTGGGTCGCAAGCAGATGACGCTGCAGTTGCAGGAGCCGATGCAGGCCATCCCCGAGGGGTTGTCGGACTGGAACCTGACGCTGCGCGACGGTGGCCATGGGCTGGAGTACAGCTTCGACGTCCACGAGGAGAAGTCGGGCATCCCCGAGCTGCTGCGCCGCATGGGCGAGCTGGGCATCGGCTTCAAGGACCTGAACACGGAGCAGAGCTCGCTGGAGGACATCTTCGTCAGCCTGGTCAGCACCCGCACGGAGAGCGCGTCATGAGATTCAACCGCCATGGCGTCTGGGCGATCTACCATTTCGAGCTGGCGCGCTTCCGCCGCACCGTCTGGCAGAGCCTGATGACCCCGGTCATCACCACCTCGCTGTATTTCATCGTGTTCGGTGCTGCCATCGGCTCGCGCATGAGCGAGGTCAACGGCGTGCCCTATGGCGCCTTCATCGTGCCCGGCCTGATCATGCTGTCGCTGTTCACCGAGAGCATTTTCAACGCGTCCTTTGGCATCTACTTTCCGAAATTCACCGGCACCATCTACGAGATATTGTCGGCACCGGTGTCGCCGGCCGAGATCGTGCTGGCCTACGTGGGCGCGGCGGCGACCAAGTCGATGCTGATCGGTTCGGTGATCCTGCTGACGGCGAACTTCTTCGTGCCGGTGCAGATCCTGCACCCATTCTGGATGGTGGCCTTCCTGATCCTCACGGCCGTCACCTTCAGCCTGTTCGGATTCATCATCGGCGTCTGGGCCAAGGGCTTCGAGCAGTTGCAGGTGATCCCGATGCTGATCGTGACGCCGCTGACCTTCCTCGGCGGCGCCTTCTACAGCATCGACATGCTGCCGCCGGCCTGGCGCACCTTCAGCCTGTTCAATCCCATCGTGTACCTGATCTCCGGTTTCCGCTGGAGCTTCTACGGCGAATCGGACGTCGCCATCGAGGTCAGCCTGCTGGCCACGCTGGGCTTCTTCGGGCTGTGCCTGCTGGTGGTGGGCTGGATCTTCAAGAGCGGGTATCGCTTGAAGAACTAGAGCGATGCCAGAGGCCGTTCGTCCTGAGCCTGTCGAAGGATGAACGGCTGGTGCCGGACCGTTCACGCTTCTACAGGCTCAGCGCGAACGGCCTTCGAGCGATGGTCTACCCATCCGTCCGGTCGATGTATTCCACATACCCACGCCCCGACACTGGCTTGCCCTCGTACTCGCCGGCGTACAGATACCCGCCGACATAGCCGCTGCCCAGGCCGTAGGTGAAGGGCGTGTCCACCTCGCAGTCGATGCTCATCAGCGGGATGCCGTCCTCGCCCGGCACGTTCCAGCGGAAGCACCGGGGCAGGCGCATGCGTCGCCCGTCGGGTGCGATGCCCGGCTCCTCCCGGTACTCCACCACCTGCAGTTCAGCCTCGTGGCGCAGGCTATAGCGGTCCAGCGAGCGCACGTAGAGCCGGCTGACCGCCGTGGCGCCACCCATCGACACGCGCGTCAGCAGCAGCTGCGTCTTCTCGTCGAGATTGATGATCTGGTAGGTGAAGAAATCCAGCGGCAGCTTCAGTGCCGGGGGCAGGGGCCTGTCGCGCAGCAGGTAGGGGCTGAAGCAGGCGGCGTATTCGAAGGTGCAGAGGCCGGCGATCTCGCGAGTCTTGCCCTGCCAGCGCAGCTCGCCGCGGTACTCCGACAGCAGGCTGAAGTGGTCGTAGACCGGCGTCTTCATGAACCAGCTGATCTTGTCGGTATTGCGGATTTCCAGGTCCAGGCGCAGGCCGGCGTATTCGGCGCGCACGCGATACTCGGGATAACGGCCGCGGATCTCCACTTCGTTGCCGAAACGGATGACGCTGCCGTCCTCCGCCATCTCGCAGTCGTGTGCGATGGAATAGCCGGAGAAGTGGGCCGGACGGGTGGCCGCTGTGCCACTGACCACGGTGGCGTTGCCCCGTGGCGTGTCCTTCAGTGCGTGGTCGGTGTCGAAGGCCAGCGCGCCCGGCGTGCCGACGATGGACATGATCGAGAAGAAGCGGTGCGGTGCCGGCAGGTTGGGGATCATCACGCCGTAGTGGGTCCAGCCGTAGCGCTTGGAATGCACGTACGGAGGCATCGGGCAGTCGGCCGGGACCGGACGGCCTTCCTCCGCGGCGGTGGTGTCGGCCAGCGGGTAGGCGCGGTCGAGGAACAGCTCCCAGCCGCGGCGGCCGATGTCGCTGCGCAAGCGCTTGAGTCGGGACAGCATGAGTACCCCCGCCGATGGATCAGGCGGTCAGCATACGCGACTTGCCGGGAGCCTCAGCTTGCCTTGGACTGGCGCGGCAGCCAGATCTCGAAGCGGATGCGTTGGTCCTCGCCGGAATGCACATCGATGCCTCCGCCATGGGCCAGCACCACCTGCTGTACGATGTACAACCCCAGGCCCAGGCCACGGCCCGAGCGGCCCTGGCCGGAGCGGAAAGGATCGAAGATGTGCGGCAGCAACTCCGGCGCGATACGACCGGCGTTGACGAAGGACAGGCGGAACTGGTCGGGCTGGCTGCCGTCCAGCAGCACCTGCAGCGGCACACCGGATTCGCCGTGATGGAAGGCGTTGCCCACGAGATTGGCCACGACCTGGCCCATGCGATCGGGGTCCCATTCGCCCTGCGTGTCGCCCTGCAACAGCAGCTCCGCCTGGCGGCCAGGGTTGCCGGCACGGCATTCGTCCAGCACGCGCTGCAGCAGCAGGCTCATGTCCATGCGCTCCGGCCGCACTGGAATGCCGCCACCGAGGCGGGCGCGGGCGGCTTCCAGCAGATCCTCGATCATGCGGGTCATGCGCATGCCGCTGGCCAGTACCATGTCGGTGGTCTTGCGGATCTTGGGGTCGGAGGACTGGGTCTGCAGCAGGCTGGCGGAGAGCACGATGGCATGCAGCGGGTCGCGCAGGTCGTGGCCTAGCACCGCCATGAACATCTCGTTGAGCCGCAGCGCCTCGGTGCGCTCATGCAGCTGCTGCGCCAGCTCCTGCTTCTGGCGGTGAAGCTGGAAGAACACTTCCGCCTTGTTGCGCAGGATATGCGGCTCCACCGGCTTGTAGAGGAAGTCCACAGCGCCGGTCTCGTAGCCCTTGAACAGGCGGTGCTGGTCGCGCGAGGTGGCGGTGACGAAGATCAGGGGGATATGGCGCGTGCGCTCGCTGCCGCGCATCAGCTCGGCGAGCTGGAAGCCGTCCATCTCGGGCATCTGCACGTCCAGTAGTGCCAAGGCGAATTCGTGCTCCAGCAACAGCTCCAGGGCCTCGCTGCCCGAGCGCGCGGTGAGGATCTCGACGCCTTCTCGGCCGAGCAGGGCCGACAGGGCCAGGAGGTTCTCCTCCAGGTCATCGACCAACAGGCATTTGACGGTGGCTTGGCTCATCTCGGTCGTTCGGCGGCAGGGGAAGCGGAGACTGGAGAGGCCAGGCTGCGCAGCAGCGCGGCCAGTCCGTCCAGCGATAGTACGTACTCAGGGGTGGCGGCGCTCTGGGCCGCCAGCGGCATGGCGGGGACCAGGGCAGTAGCGGGATCCTGTACGGCACCGAGGCCACCGGCGGCACGGATGGCCACCAGGCCGCGCGCACCGTCGTCGTTGCCGCCGGTCAGTACGATGCCCAGCAGGCGATCGCCATACTCGTCGGCAGCGGTTTCGAACAGCACGTCGATGGAGGGACGCGAGTACTGCACGGGCTCGTCCACCGACAGCGCCAGCTGCGGGCCGGCGTCCACCAGCAGGTGATAGTCCGGTGGCGCCAGGTAGACCGTGCCGGCCTGTATCGGCTCCTTGTCTGCGGCTTCGCGCACCGGCAAAGCACAGCGTGCCTGGAACAGCTCCGCCAGCATGCTGGGCCGCTCACGTGACAGGTGCAGCACGATGAACACCGCCGCCGGGAATCCGCGGGGCAATGCCGTCAGCAACTGTGACAAGGCCTCTACGCCACCGGCGGAGGCGCCGATGGCCACGGCGGCGATGTGGCGCGACAGGACGGGCGCGCTCACGGCAGGTCCTTCTTTTGGTAGATGCGGTCGGCCAGTGCGTAGTCCGCGAAGGCCTCGGCATGCGAAGAGAAGCGCAGCGACTCCTTGGCGCCGATGCCCAGGAAGCCCTTGCGGCACAGCGCCTCGCGGAACAGGCCCAAGGCGCGGTCCTGCAGCTCGCGGTTGAAGTAGATCAGCACGTTGCGGCAGGACACCAGCTGTACCTCGGCGAAGACGCTGTCGGTGGCCAGACTGTGGTCGGAGAATACGATCTGCTTGCGCAGGCTCTTGTCGAAAACGGCCTTGCCGTAGGCCGCGCTGTAGTAGTCCGACAGCGAGGAGCGGCCGCCGGAGCGTCGGTGGTTTTCGGTGAAGCCGGGCAGGCGCTCGATGTCGTAGACGCCGGCCTGTGCCATCTGCAGGGCCTGGGCGTTGATGTCGGTGGCGTAGATCAGCGAGCGCTCCAGCAGCCCTTCCTCGCGCAGCAGGATGGCCAGCGAGTAGACCTCCTCGCCGGTACTGCAGCCCGCCACCCAGATGCGCAGCGAGGGATAGGTGCGCAGCAGCGGCACCACCTTCTCGCGCAGTGCCAGGAAGTAGGCGGGATCGCGGAACAGATCGCTGACCTGCACCGTGAGGTAGTCCAGCAGCGGCTGGAACACGGCAGGATCGTGCAGCACGCGGTCCTGCAGCTGCGACAGCGTGCGGCAGCCGAAGCGGCTCATGGCCGTGGTCAGGCGGCGCTTCAGCGAGGCCTGCGCGTATCCCCGGAAGTCGTAGTGATACTTCAGGTAGATCGCGTCGATCAGCAGTTGCAGCTCGATGTCGAAGTTGCGGTGCGGCACGGTCTGGCGCTCCTTACTTCGGCATCCAGACCCGGACCAGGGACAGCAGCTTCTCCACGTCCAGGGGCTTTGCGATGTAGTCGTTGGCGCCGGCGGCCAGGCATTTCTCCTGGTCGTCCTTCATGGCTTTGGCGGTCAGCGCGATGATCGGCAGACGCTTCCAGTCCGGGTTGCGGCGGATTTCGCGCATCGCGGTGAAGCCATCCATCTCGGGCATCATGATGTCCATCAGCACCAGGTCGATCGTCGAGCCCGGCTGGCCATAGCTGCGGCGCAGCGACTCCAGCGCCTCGCGGCCATTGCGTGCGATCTCCACCTTCGCACCCTTGGGCTCCAGCACGCTGGACAGGGCGAAGATGTTGCGCACGTCGTCCTCTACCACCAGGATGCGCTTGCCCTCCAGCACCAACTCGCGGTCGCGCGCGACCTGAAGCATGCGCTGCCGCTCGGGTGGCAGGCGCGACTCCACCTGGTGGATGAACAGCGTCACCTCGTCCAGCAGACGCTCTGGGGAGCGCGCGTCCTTGACGATGATGGAGCGCGAGAAGCGACGCAGCTTCTGTTCCTCGTCGCGGGTCAGCGAGCGGCCGGTGTAGACAATCACCGGCGGGAAGGCCAGCTCCTCCTGCGCTGCCATGCGCTCCAGCAGCTCGTAGCCGCTGAAGTCTGGCAAGCTCAGGTCCATCACCATGCAGTCGAAGGTGGAAGACTGCAGTTGATCCAGGGCCTCTGCGGCACTGCCCACGCCCACGATCTGGGCCTCGCTGTCGCCCAGCAGTTGGCCGATGCTCTCTCGCTGCCGCTCGTCGTCCTCCACCACCAGCACGCGGCGCAAGACCTGCGAGGCCTTCTGCTCCAGGCGGCGGAAGGCCTCTACCAGCAACTCGCGCTTGACCGGCTTCAGCGCATAGCCGATGGCGCCCAGTTCCAGCGCTTCCTGCGCGTAGTCCGCCACCGAGACCACGTGCACGGGGATGTGGCGGGTCTGCGAGTTGTGCTTGAGCTGGTCCAGCACGCCCAGGCCGGAGTGATCCGGCAGGTTCATGTCCAGCAGGATCGCATCGGGCCGGTAGTGCGCCGCGGCGGCCAGGCCCTCGCTGGCCGAGACGGCGACGATGCACTGGAAGCCGATCTCGTGGGCCAGGTCGCGCAGGATGGCGGCGAAGCGCTGGTCGTCCTCGATTGCCAGCACCAGGCGGGCATCCTTGACCAGGCTGGCACGGTCGTCGGCGAAGCCAGCCGAGGGCAGGGGTGCTGCTGGCGGCATCTCGGCGCGGGTCGGCGCGGCCGGCAGCGGCACCGGCATGGGGGAGGGGGTGGGACGCGGCAACTCCACCGTTCCCGGTGCCGGGGCCTTCAGCGGCAGTTCCACCGTGAAGGCGCTGCCCTGTCCGGGCGTGCTCTCCACCGTGATGTCGCCGCCCAGCAGCCGCGCCAGGTCGCGCGAGATCGACAGGCCCAGGCCGGTGCCGCCGTACTTGCGGTGGGTGCTGCCGTCTGCCTGGCGGAAGGCCTCGAAGATGATGCCTTGCTGTGCCTCCGGGATACCGATGCCGCTGTCGCGCACGGTGAAGCTGATGCGCTGGCCCGGCAGGCTGCGGGTCGTCACACTGACGCGGCCCTTCTCGGTGAACTTGAGGGCATTGGACAGCAGGTTGCGCAGGATCTGCCCGAGTCGCTGCGGGTCGGTGTCGATGAACTCGGGCGTGCCCGGCTCCACGTGGATGCCGAAATCCAGGCCGTTCTGCCGCGCCACCGGCTCGAAGCCGGCCGCCAGCGATTCCAGCGTGCGCGCGACCGGCATGGATTCCACCAGCACCTCGACCTTGCCCGCCTCGATCTTCGACAGGTCGAGGATGTCGTTGATCAGTGCCAGCAGGTCGTTGCCGGCGGAGGAAATGGTCTGTGCGAAGCGCACTTGCTCCTCGCTGAGGTTGCCCTGCTTGTTGTCCGCCAGCAGCTTGGCCAGGATCAGGGAGGAGTTCAGCGGCGTGCGCAACTCGTGGCTCATGTTGGCCAGGAACTCGCTCTTGTACTGGTTGGATCGCTCCAGGTCCCGCGCCTTGTGCTCGAGGCTGGTCTGCGCGCGCTCCAGTTCGTCGCGCTGCGCCGCCAGCATCTGCGTCTGCTCCTCGAGCTGGCTGTTGGTTTGCTCCAGCTCGGTCTGCTGCGACTCCAGGCGCACGGCGGATTCGCGCAAGGCGCGGCTCTGCTCCTCCAGCTCCTCGTTGCTGACGCGCAGCTCCTCCTGCTGGGACTGCAGCTCCTCGCTCTGGCGCTGGGTTTCCTCCAGCAGTTCCTCGAGCCGGGTGCGATCGCGCGAAGTGCGCACCGCCACGGCCAGCATCTCGGAGACGCGGTCCATCAGCTCCTGCTCTTCCGGCAGCAGTGGACGGAAGAAGCCCAGCTCGATGACGGCCTGGGTCTTGCCATCCACAACCGCTGGCGCGATCAACAGGGTGGTCGAATCGGCGCGGCCCAGGCTGGAGCTGACCGGCAGGTAGCCCGGCGGCACCTCGCGTACCAGCAGCGTGCGCTGCTCACGTACGGCCTGGCCCACCAGCCCCTCCGTGGCGCGCAGTTCCGCCGTGCTGTCGTCGCCCGGCAGGGCGTAGCCGGCAAAGCGGCGCAGGCGGCCGTGATCCGGCATGTAGACCGCACCCACCTGGGCGCTCAGGAACTGGCCGAGGAAGGACAGCAGGCTCTCGCCGAGCTGGTCCAGGCGCTGCTCGCCCTGCAGGCGCATGGCCAGGCCCATCTGCCCGGCCTTGAGCCAGATCTCCTTTTCGCGAGTGCGGTAGTCGCGGGAGGCGAAGACGGCGCCGATCAGGATCAGCGCCAGCAGCAGGCCAGAGCCACCCCAGGTCACCAGCGAGGACAGGGTGGCCGCACCGGTCCATTCGTCCTGTCGAGTGGCAAGCTCCGCACGTTCGGCCGCTTCCATTTGGGTGACCAGGGTGCGGATGTCGTCCATCACTTCCTTGCCGCGGTCGGAATAGACGGCGGCCAAGGCGGCTTCGATGCCCTTGTCGCGGCGCAGGGCGATGGTGCGCTCCAGTTCATCCAGCTTCTGCTGGATCAGGTTCTCCAGCTTGTCCACGCGCCGGGTCTGCGCCTCGTTGCCCTTCATGAGATTCCGCAGTCCCTGGATTTCTCCGGGAATCTGGGCAGTGGCCTGGGAGTGCGGCGCCAGGTAGGGCTCCTCGCCGGTGAGCAGGAAGCCGCGCTGGCCGGTTTCCGCGTCCTTTACCGCCGAAATGGCACGCTGCAGGCTCTCCAGCGTGGTCATGGTGCGCGCAATCGCCTCGCGGCTGGCGCTGCGGGCCTGCAGGGCGCTGAAGGACATGCCCGCGATCGAAATCACCGCCATCACGGCTACCGCGAAGGCCAGCGTCGCGCGCGGCGGCAGCCAGGGAATGCTGCGCAGGTCGGAGACGGCGGCGGGGGCAGGCGACTGCGGGTTCATCGGCGAATCCTGTAGCGGGCGGGGACTGCCGGAAAACTTCCAGCCTTCCTGGCAATGAGTTCTCGAAGGGCGTCCGCATTGCAGATTGCACGCCCTGGAGGGTGTGGCAACGAGGCCGCCTGTATCAGCCGGACATTAGCTGATCAGGCGGCCTCAGGGCCAATGCGAAAGCGCGATTCGGTCCATGCCGGACGTGTCGCTACAGGATTCCCGCGGGATCTTCTACAGGGTCTTCAGGTATTCGATGATCGCCTCGCGCTCGGTGTCGGTGAGCACGGTGGTGAAGTCGTGGCCCTGGTTGCCCTGGCTGTACAGGTGGGTGTTGTAGATCTTGCGGGCCTCGGCCTGCTGTGGGGCCACCTGCAGGAAGATCGGCAATTGCCCCAGGTTCCAGGCCAACAGTACGTTGCCGTAGATGGCCTGCAGCACCTGCTGTACCAGCGGCGTCCCGCCGATGATGGGGTTGCAGTCGACAAAGGCCAGGGTGCCGACGCCACAGGCCATGACATCGTGTCGCTGCGTTATCTGATGGCCCATTCAATGTTTAAATGTGACTTAAGTCAAGTATTAAGGTGAAGGCCTCGGGCAGGCAGACCGTCGTCAATGTCCGAATTAAGCAATTGCCGTCCGACGCGAGCATTTGAAGCGGCCCCGTGAATTCTTAATGTGCGCAGCGTCCCAACCGGGACCATCACACCAGGGAGGGAGCTCTGATGGGTAGCAATCGCAGGATCGGGGCGCTGGCTGGCGCTCTCATGGGCATGGGCGCGCTGTTCGCCGCCACGGCGGCATCCGCCTTGAACACGACGTACTACATTGACGCCACTGCCGGAGCGGACGGCAATCCCGGCACCAGCCAGGCAGCGCCCTGGAAGACGCTGGCCAAGGTCAACGCCACGACCTTCTCGGCGGGAGACAAGATCCTGCTGCGGGCCGGGCAGCAGTGGGTGGAACAGCTAAACCCCAAGGGCTCGGGCGTGAGCGGCAATCCCATCACCATCGGCTCCTACGGCGAAGGCCCGCGCCCGATCATCGACGGGCGCGACGTGGCCGGTGGTGGCGCGGGTGGGGCCGCGGTACTGCTGAAGAGCGTCTCCTACTGGACCGTGAGCGGGCTCGAGGTCACCAACGACACGGGCAAGAACAACGTGGGCACCGTGATGCAGCCGGGCAGCAACCGCAGCGGCATCATGGTCTACAACGCCAGCGGTCAGCTCCGGTCCGGCATCATCATCCGCGACAACTACGTGCACGATGTCAACGGCTGCTTCGTCTGCACCGGCGCCAACCCGCAGACCAACGGCGGCATCGCCGTCATCGCCGACGTAATGAACGGCCTCTCCAACGGCGGCAGTAGCTTCGATGGCGTGCAGGTCCTGGACAACGTCATCGAGCGTGTTGGCCGCACCGGCATCGCTTTCAACGACTACTCGACGGGCATCCTGTTCTACATCGTGAACCAGGCCATGCTGAGCAAGAACGTCACGATCGCCGGCAACCGGCTGAAGGACATCGAGGGCGACGGCATCATCCTCTCGGGCTCGATCAACAACCTTATCGAGCGCAACCGCATCGACACGGCCGGCCTGGTCACGGTGGCAGGGACGACCCAGCCGGGCACCGTCGGCATGTTCATCGCCAAGACCACGAACAGCATCATGCAGTTCAACGAGGTCTCCGGCGTGCGCCACAACGTCGTCGACGGCCAGGCCTACGATGTCGACCTGATGGCCTACAACTCCATCGTGCAGTACAACTACAGCCACGACAACGAAGGCGGCATGGTCCTGCTGATGGGCGGAAACTTCTCCGGCTCGAACGCCACCGTGCGCTACAACCTCAGCGTCAACGACGCGTTCGTCACTAACGGCGTCTTCACGCTCTCCAGTGGCCTGCTGTCCGGCTCGAAGATCTACAACAACACGGTCTATATCGCGCCGGGCCTCTCGTCGCGCCCCACCTTCCAGCTCGGCTGGGACGGCGACAACAACAACACCTGGAGCTTCCAGAACAACGTGATCGTCAATCACGGTACGGGTGCCTGGGAACAGCCGAAGGGCCGCGGCACCACGATCAGCCACAACCTCATCTTCGGCAATCACACGGCGGGCGAGCCGGCCGACGCCTACAAGATCACCGCCGACCCGCAGATGATCGCTCCACTGACGGTGGCGCCGGACGGCCTCTACACGGTGGCGGGCTACGGGCTGCTGCCTGGCTCACCGGCCGTGGGCGCGGGTGCTTTCATCACGGATAACGGCGCGCGCGACTACTTCGGTAATCCGCTGTCGCCAGCCGTCGCACCGACACGCGGCTTCCATCAACCGAACTGAGCCGGATCCCCGCCGCGGTGCTGCGATGCAGCAGGCCGCGGCGGGTCATCAATGGCCGGAAAGAACAACTCGCGTCCGGTGCGAGCATTTGAATGCGCTCCACAAATTCCTAATCTGCGCCGGCAGGGTGTGTCGATGCAGTCTGCCGCATGAATGGAAGTGCCTTTGGCCGCCGACCGATTTTCCCGATACGAGATTTGCCCCGTCTACGAGGACGGGCAGAACGGACTGGTACAGCGCTGCGCCAGCCGCGATGCGGCATTGAAGATGGCATTCACGAGCCGGGGCAGGGCTTTCTGGTGTCTCTTCGGACTTGCGTCGGGCCGGCCGGCGATCGCCGTGGGCGACTTCTTTTCCTTTGCCGACGCATCGAGGGTCTACCAGATGATCACCGGGGTGGCTGTCCCCCAGGAAGCCCAGCCGGCTGCACCAGCATCGCCAGCCGGCACCGTGGCTCCGCCGAGGCTTGGGCGCCGACGGGCTTCGGCAGTTCCGGCGCGCGCGGGGGGCTGAGCCATTGGCCTTGCCGGCCTTCTTGAGTACTTTTGTTCCTGCGCCAAGCCACTCCCGGGCCCGGCCAGTTCCAGATATCGCTGCAGCGCGGCGCCGTTCTCCGGCGCAAGCGGCCTGACGGCACATAAAAAGTCATGGGAGGAGAGAAACATGAAGGTCATCGGCAGGCAGCATGGCCGGCTGGCAATTGCTTTCGGGCTCCTGGCGCTCTGCTTGGCCGGATGTTCAAACGGCAGATCGGACGAGGTCGAGCCGCCGGACACGAACGCGGAGATCTACTACTCCAACGCCTTCGGGCAGTACCGCAGCCTGGTCTACGTGCCGGGTTCCCTGCGGCCCGGCAATCCGGCGCCCCTGGTGGTGGTCCTGCATGGTGCCAACACCACGGCCGAGCAGCAGCGTGCGTCGAACCTGTTCGATCCGATTGCCGTGCGTGAACGCTTCATCGTGATGTATCCGGATCACGAGACCGATAGCGCCCTGGGCCAGCATCCGCTGCAGTCCTGGCATTTCTACAACCCGCTGGAGATGCAGCGGGATGTCGGAGATGCCCAGGCTATCGCGGAGCTCACGCGCCAGACCATGGCCACGTGGAACGTGGACCCGGAGCGCGTCTATATCGTGGGCATGTCGGCCGGGGGATGGATGACCAGCATCATGGGCGCGACCTATCCCGATCTGTATGCTGCCATCGGCCTGGTGGAATCCGGCGCCTACGGGATCGGCCTGGCAGGCATTGGCCAGCCCCTCGGCCCCTTGCTGCTGCGTCCCGAACTGCTGGCGCTGGCGGCCTACCAGGCGATGGGCCCGCGCACGCGCGTACTGCCGGTCATCAACATCCAGGGCGACAAGGACCCCGCCGCCACGCCCGCGAGTGGCGTACATGCCGTCCGGCAGTGGCTGATGACGAACAACCTGGTGGCGTCCGGCAACCTGAACGCTCCGTTCCCGCTGTCTCCCACGGAAACCGTCGATGTGACGCCGCCGAGTGGATATCCGTACCACATCGACATCTATCAGGACGAGGATGGATGCCGCATTCTCGAACAGGTGCGGATCGAAGAGATGGCGCACTACTGGCCCGGTGGATCGGACGACCCCCAACTGCGCGGCTTCACCGATCCGCTGGCGCCCAGCGGGGCGGAGCTGACCTGGGCCTTCTTCAAGCGCTTCCGCCTGTCGGACACCTCGCTGCCCTGCGTAAAGTCCCGGTCTTGAGCTCGCGCGGCAATGCCGGCGGACGGGGAGTGATGCGGATGCGCAGGATGCAGGTGATGGCCGGAGGTAGGGAGCCGTTGACCTCGCGCGAGCAGGCGGTGTTGTCAGGTCTGCTGACGGGAGGCTCCACGGACGATATCGCCCATGAGCTGAGCATCAGCCGCAGCACGGTGAAATGCCACCTCCGTAATATCTACGGAAAGCTAGGCGCCAGCGGAAAGCGCGATGCCGTCCGCATCGCGCGTGAAAGTGCCCTCGTGCCGTTGGAAGCTGCCAGGGGCTAGCGTTGCCCTGAACGCCAGTCGCGCGGGGCGCGGCCGGTCCAGCGCTTGAAGGCATTGGTGAAGCTCGACACCTCGCTGTAACCCAGCCGGGCCGCGACGTCCTTCACGCTGAACTTCCCCAGGCCCAGCAATTCCTCGGCGAGAGTCTGCCGCACCTCGTCCGCGATCTCGCGGAAGGATGTGTTCTCCGCCTCCAGCATGCGGCGCAGGTTGCGCGAGGTCATGCGCAGCTCCGCCGCCACGGCTTCCATGTCCGGGCCCATCGCGGGGTGGCGCAGCAGCATGTCGCGCACCCGGCCCGAGGTACCGCCCCAGGTCTTGTGCTTGGCGACGATGGCCTGCAACTGTGCCTGGCAATGCCGCAGCGTGGCGGCGTTGGCCTGGGGCATGGGGATCTTCCGGAAATCCGCATCCACCACGATCTGATGCGCAGGCGCATCGAATTCAGGTTCGAGGCCCAGAAGTTCCGAATAGAGCTTCGCATGCGGCGGCGCGCTGAAGGCGAAGCGCACCTGGCGCTTGGGCATCTGGCGCGAGAACACCTCGTCCATGACACGGGGCAGGGCGAACATGTCCCGCTCCACGATGATCTGGCGCAGCGGGGCCGGGATGTGGCGATCGCCGAAGGTGAAGACCAGATCGTTGCCGATCACCTGCTGGTGCTTTTCCACCAGGGTGAAACTCAGCTCGTGATAGCTGAGGCCAAGGTCGATGGCATCACCTGCCGTGGCACAACTGCACATGGCGAAAGTCAGCACCCCATAGACCGGCATGTGGAAGCGCGCCGCCATGCGCAGGCCCAGTGCCGGCACATGCGGAAGCTCGCGCACGATGTTGGCGATGACGGCAAATTCCTGCTGCGGGTAGATCTGGGATTCCAGTTGCAGCAACTGCTCGGGCTCGATGTTCGAGCCGGCCAGGCAGGCATGGGTGCTCAGGCCGCATTCGGCTGCCGTGTCCACCATCTGCACCACACTGTAGATGCTTCGGGAAATTTGCATGTCCTGTCACCGCGATCCGTCGCAGGGGCGCCTGGAGTGTCCGAACATCACAACCACGCTTGTTCACCCAGTATCCAGAGGCATGTTCGCGTTCGCCGAGCAGATCGGCCGCTAAGCCTCAATATTCGCGTGAAATTTTGGGAAAGTCATCTTTGCTCCTTTCATGCGCTGGAGGCGGCGTGCTGGGCAACGTAGCGTTTCCGGAAATCACATGAATCGTCCGGAAGGACACCTTTGCAGCCCATTCCACGGCCGGGACAATGGCTGAAGGAGAGCCTTGCAGGGCCGTGGCCGGATATGTTTCATGCCGCAGGGTCAGCATGGCAGGGCAGGGGCGATGCGAGGAAAAGTTGCCGATGAATGCAGTGATTGCGGGTGCCAGCCGGACATGGGTTTTGGTCACTCTTTGCATGGCCGCGTTGCTGTCGGGCTGCCATGACTCCACGGCCCCATCCGGGTCAGCCGGTGGCGAGACTGTGGAGATCCGCTACGGCAGCGGCATCAACGAGTACCGGGCGCTGGTGCACATTCCCGCGAGCTACAGGCCGGGCACGCCGGTGCCCGTGGTGGTCAACATTCACGGCTGCGCCCAGACCGCCGAGCTGCAGCAGGCCGGGACCCTGTTCGACGAGATTGCCCAGCGCGAGGGCTTCATCGTCGTCTACCCCGATTTCGTCGATCAGGACAGCCACCCGCTGGTCTGCTGGCGCTTCTACCTGCCGACCGAATGGACCCGCGGCCAGGGCGATGCCGCTGGCGTCGTCGGGCTGACGCGCATGGTGATGGAGCGCTGGTCCGTCGATCCGGAACGGGTCTACGTCACGGGGGGATCGTCCGGCGCCTTCCTGACCAGCATCCTGGGTGCCGCCTACCCGGACCTCTACGCGGCCATGGCCAATCTCGCGGGTGGCCCCTATGCCTCCACCTTCCTCGACGCCGCCAATCCCCTGATCCCGGCCCTGGCGAACCCGGCCTTGCAGGCGCAACTGGCTTACCTGGCGATGGGTCCGCGTGCTCGCATAGTCCCGCTGCTGGAAATCCACGGCGACGCGGACACCACGATCTACCCGGTGAACGGTGACAACGCCGTGCAGCAGTGGCTGATGACCAACAACCTGGTCGCATCGGGATCGAGGACGGGCCCATTCCCGCTGACCCCCAGCGAAACGAAAGCCTATGACCAGGGCAAGGACTTCCCCTACGAGGTGGATGACTATCGCGATCCCGAGGGATGCCTCGTGGTACGTCATATCCGCATACAGGGGCTGCAGCACCTGTACCCCGGCGGCTCCGACGACCCGGACCTGCCGGCCTTCATCGAGCCCCGCGCCATGAGCGCGTCGGAAGCCGTGTGGGACTTCCTCAAGCGCTACCGAAAGTCCGGCACCTCGCTGCCTTGCGTGGAAGGCAACCCGGCGGCCGGAGCAGGGGAGCCTTGAACTCAAGCAAGGGGTGAGGCTCATGGATGAACCAAACAACCACGCCCCGGGGGGGCGATGGTGAGAGTCCGAGGAGGGTGGCCCAACGAAAAAAGCCCCCGATCATCTCGGGGGCTTTCTACCAACTAAGTTGGTAGGCGCGATTGGACTCGAACCAACGACCCCTACCATGTCAAGGTAGTGCTCTAACCAGCTGAGCTACGCGCCTATGGGTCTTACGAAGGGCGCGAAAGATACCTGTTTTAGCCGCGGTGGGCAACTTCCTGCTGATTTTTCAATCAATGAAGCGTTCTGCCGCCCCCGGGGCCGGCAGTTCGCAGCGGTCCTTGCGCCCGAACCAGCGGTAGCGGTTGCGCGCTACCAGACGGTAGGCCGGGTCGCGCAGGAAGGTCGGCACCAACCATAGCAGGCGGACCAGCGGCCAGACCCCGCCCAGCTGGCCCAGCACCCGCAGTACCGCCGACGAGTCGACGTAGGCGCGGCCGTGTTCCAGGTACAGGAAGCTGGCCGGATCGGTCGGGTCCAGGCCCTGCGCGGCCAGCAGACGGCTGCCGCAGGCACCTTGCATGGGCGCGAAGTGAAACAGCGCCTGCCGGTCCCGCCGGAGCAGGAACTTCACCCAGCCGTCGCAGAAGCGGCAGGCGCCGTCATAGACGATGACCCGCGAGGGCAAGGCCTGGTCGACGGACATGGCTCAGTTCGGGTTCATCAGCGCCTGTTCGCGCAGCTTGCGGATCTGGTCGCGGATCTTGGCCGCCGCCTCGAACTCCAGGTTCATGGCGTGCTGCTTCATTTCCTTCTCCAGCTTGGAAATGCGCTTGGCCAGTTGCTCCGGCGGGATGACCTCGTACTTGGCGCGGGCCTCAGCGGCCTTCAGCGTGGGCACCAGGTCCTCGTAGCCGTAGCGCATGACGTCGGCGATGCGCTTCTGCACGCCCTTGGGGGTGATGCCGTGGGCCTGGTTGTAGGCCACCTGCTTCTCGCGGCGGCGGTTGGTTTCGCCGATGGCGCGCTCCATCGAGTGGGTCATGCGGTCCGCATAGAGGATCGCTTTGCCGTTGAGGTTGCGTGCCGCGCGGCCGATGGTCTGGATCAGCGAGCGCTCGGAGCGCAGGAAGCCTTCCTTGTCGGCGTCGAGGATCGCCACCAGCGAGACCTCGGGCAGGTCCAGGCCCTCGCGCAGCAGGTTGATACCCACCAGCACGTCGAAGCTGCCCAGGCGCAGGTCGCGGATGATCTCGGCGCGCTCCACCGTGTCCACGTCGGAGTGCATGTAGCGCACCTTCACGCCGTTGTCGTGCAGGTACTCGGTCAAATCCTCGGCCATGCGCTTGGTCAGCACGGTGACCAGCACGCGCTCCTGGGCTTCCACGCGCACTCGGATCTCGCCGAGCAGGTCATCCACCTGCGAGGAGGCCGGGCGGATCTCGGTGGGCGGGTCGATCAGGCCGGTGGGGCGCACCAGCTGCTCGGCAATGGCGTCGCCGGACTTCTCCAGCTCGTAGGGGCCCGGCGTGGCGGAGACGTAGATGGTCTGCGGCGCCAGGCGCTCGAACTCGTCGAAGCGCAGTGGCCGGTTGTCCAGTGCCGAGGGCAGGCGGAAGCCGTACTCCACCAGCGTCTCCTTGCGCGAGCGGTCACCCTTGTACATGGCGCCGAGCTGCGGCACGGTGACGTGCGATTCGTCGATCACCACGATGGCATCCGGCGGCAGGTAGTCGAACAGGCAGGGCGGTGCCTCGCCCGGGCGTCGCCCCGAGAGGTAGCGCGAGTAGTTCTCGATGCCGTTGCAGTAGCCGATCTCCTGGATCATCTCCAGGTCGAAGTTGGTGCGCTGCTCGATGCGCTGCAGCTCGATCAGCTTATTGGCCTGGCGGAAGACCTTCATGCGGCCATCGAGCTCCGCGCGGATTTCGTCCATCATCGCCAGGATCTTCTCGCGCGGCGTCACGTAGTGCGTCTTGGGGAACACCGTGACGCGTGGCACCTTGGCGCGGACCTCGCCGGTCAACGGGTCAAACAGCGAGATGGTCTCGATCTCGTCGTCGAACAGCTCCACGCGCACCGCCGCTTCGCTTTCTTCGGCGGGGTGGATGTCGATCACGTCGCCGCGCACGCGGTAGGTGCCGCGCTCCAGCGCCATCTCGTTGCGCGTGTACTGCATCGTGGTCAGCTGCCGGATCAGTTCGCGCTGCGGCAGCTTCTCGCCTTTGATCAGGTGCAGCGTCATCGAGAAGTAGCTCTCGGGGTCGCCCAGGCCGTAGATCGCCGAGACCGAGGCCACGATGATCGAGTCCTTGCGCGTCATCAGCGCCTTGGTGGCGGAGAGGCGCATCTGCTCGATGTGCTCGTTGATCGACGAATCCTTCTCGATGAAGGTGTCGGTGCTGGCGATGTAGGCTTCCGGCTGGTAGTAGTCGTAGTAGCTGACGAAGTACTCGACCGAATTCTCCGGGAAGAACTCACGGAACTCGCCGTAGAGCTGCGCCGCCAGGGTCTTGTTGGGCGCCAGGATCATGGCCGGACGCTGCAACTGCTGGATGACGTTGGCGATGGTGAAGGTCTTGCCCGAGCCGGTCACGCCCAGCAGGGTCTGGTGGGCAAGGCCGTCCGACAGCCCCTCGGCCAGTTGCGCGATAGCCGTGGGCTGGTCGCCGGAGGGCTTCCAGTCCGCTTTCAGGTGAAAACGGTCATCCGCGCGCCGGGCCAGGCGGGCGGTCTTTACGTCGGAAAGGGTTTCGCGGGAGCCTTCTTTCATGGGAGGCAGGGCGGGGCAGGCGGGGACCTAGCATAACTGGGGGCGAACCCCCGGGGTTCAATGCCGCCGCCCGGCCGCGGGCGGGGTGGGTTGCCTTTTGCCCGGGCAGGTAGGCGCCGCCGCCCCCGTCCGGTATCATTCCGCGCGCTTTTTCGACCCCCAAAAAGGAATCGCCGTGGAACTGACTCTCGCCCTCCGCAACAGCCGCATCAAGCCTTCGCCGACCCTGGCCGTCACCGCCAAGGCCGCCGAGCTGAAGGCGCAGGGCAAGGACGTACTGTCGCTGGGTGCCGGCGAGCCGGACTTCGACACTCCCCAGCACATCAAGGACGCCGCCCACGAGGCGATCAAGAAGGGCTTCACCAAGTACACGCCGGTCGGCGGTACCGCCAGCCTGAAGAAGGCCATCATCGACAAGATGAAGCGTGACAACGACCTGGACTACAAGCCCAACCAGATCCTGGTCTCCAACGGCGGCAAGCAGTCCTGCTACAACCTGTGCCAGGCCCTGCTCAACGCCACGGACGAAGTGATCGTGCCGGCGCCGTACTGGGTGTCCTACCCGGACATGGTGCTGCTGGCCGACGCCACCCCGGTGTTCATCGAGACCACCGCCGAGCAGCGCTTCAAGATCACGCCCGAGCAGCTGGAACGGGCGATCTCGCCGCGCACCCGCATGATCTGGCTGAACTCGCCGTCCAACCCCTCCGGCATGGCCTACAGCCGCGCCGAGCTGCTGGCGCTGGGCGAGGTGCTGCGCAAGCACCCGCAGATCGTCATCGCCACGGACGACATGTACGAGAAGATCCTGTGGACCGCCGAGCCCTATGCCAACATCATCAACGTCTGCCCGGACCTGTATGACCGCACCGTGGTCATCCATGCCGTGTCCAAGACCTACTCGATGACCGGCTGGCGCATCGGCTGGGCCTGCGGCCCCGCTAAGCTGATCACCGCCATGGCCGACATCCAGAGTCAGTCCACGTCCAACCCGAACTCCATCGCCCAGGTGGCGGCGGAAGTCGCGCTGTCGGGCGACCAGACCTGCGTCACCGAGATGGTCAAGGCCTTCAAGGCTCGCCACGATGCCCTGGTGGCGGACCTCAACACGGTTCCGGGCGTGCACTGCCTGGCCGGCGACGGCACCTTCTACGCCTTCCCGAATGTGGAAGGCCTGATGGCCAAGCTCGGCTGCAAGACCGACCTGGAGCTGTCCAACCTGATGCTGGAAAAGGCCCTGGTCGCCGTGGTGCCCGGTTCCGCCTTCGGCGCCCCCGGCCACCTGCGCCTGTCCTTCGCCACCTCCGACAAGGTGCTGAAGGGCAGCGTCGAGCGCATGAAGGCCCTGGCCGCCGGAGCCTGAGCCGGCTCCGAGGTTGCCGCTCGCCCTGAGTTCATCGAAGGGCGGGCGGCAACCCTTTGACCTCCGGTCAAAAAGTAACCTGTAAGTCTTTGAACGCGAGGCGGTATTGCAACTGCGGTCTCGCCTCACTACAATGCGCACCCCGCTGTTCCGCGATAGCTCAGTCGGTAGAGCAAGTGACTGTTAATCACTGGGTCCTTGGTTCGAGTCCAAGTCGCGGAGCCATTTACAAGGTTTTATGAACCAAGCAAGAAGCCCAGCCGAAAAGCTGGGCTTTTTTGTTTCCGCCGCCCGGCTTACCGGCCATACGGCGAGTGCTTCTCGATATGCCGGTTCGCCAGCGGCGCCACCAGCCGCATCAGGTGCCGCCTGAACCCCACGCGCTGCCGCATGGCTGCGAAGTAGTCGTCCAGGCTATGGCGCTGGAACCGCAGCAGGGCCTGGCTCTCCTGCGTGTCGAGCCAGTCGCCAAAGAAGTAGCTGGGGCCGGGGCGGAATTTTTCCGGCTTCAGCGGGCCCAGGCCCATGGTGCCGATCAAGCGGTTGTAGAAATCCAGGGCGCGGGTGCGGCAGCACTCGTCGCCGCCGATGAACAGCACCTTGCCGATGGCGGCATCGCAGTCCACGGCGTTGGCAAAGGCCAGGCCGGCGTCGTCCATGTGCACGAACTCCGCGCGGCCGTCCACCGTGGCCTCGAACATGATGGCCAGTTGAGTGGGGTCTCCGGTGCCCAGGTCCATGGGCGGGCAGGCGGCGATACGCAGGATCGACCACTGCAGCGCGCTGGCCCGGATCAGTTCCTCACAGCGGACCTTGGTCTGGCCGTAGTGGTCGGAGGGGGAAGGCGGCAGGTCCACGGTGAGCGGTGGCTGGCGGCGGTGCTGCTCCTGGCCGGCCACGCCCATGCTGGAGGCAAACACCAGCCGGCGTGCCTGCCCGGATTCCTCCATCGCGCGGATCAGCCCGGCGGTGGCGTCCACATTCACGGCGGTGGCCAGGGCCGGGTTGTGTTCGGACAGCGGCGGGATGATGCCGGCCATGTGTACCACGGTGTCCACGCCGGCCAGGCTGGCGCGGATGACCTCCGGCTGCTGAAGGTCTCCCCAGATCACGCGCACGCGGTCGCCGAAGGTGGCGGCGGTACGGCGGTTCTTGTCGGAGGCCAGCTCCAGGCAGACCACGTGATGCCCGGCTGCCAGCAGGTGCTGCAGGACGTGGGTGCCGATGTTGCCGAAGGCTCCCGTCAGGAGAACGGTCTTGGACATGCTTGCTCCAGGTGGGGGACCCGTGGCCCCGATAATCTGGCACAAGTTACCTGCCGGCCCCTTCCCGAATCCCCCTGCAAACGCAGTGCGCCTTGCCCGCCTTGGCACTTGTCGGACGGTCCATGTCCAAATACCTGAAAGGACCGATGATGGCCCAGGCCCGCAAACTGCTGCCCATGTCCGAGAGCGTCCGAAACTGGCTGTTTCTGGTCCTGGCCTTGCTGCTGGTCGCGCTGGCGGCCTGGACTTTCAGCGGCCCGTCACCGGAGCTTTGCATGGACGGTGAATGCCATCAGGTTTTCTGAGCCGCGCCGCCCGGGCGCGCAGGCCAGTCACCGCTGCGGCCAACGGCGCTAGGATTCACCGCCAACCCTGACCGAGCATGCCCATGGCCAGCACCCGCAAGAGCAAAGTGGAATCCATCGCCAAGCCGGACGCCATCGTCTCGCGCTTCCTGCACGCCATCGCGGACCGCGACTACGCCACCATGGCGGCGCTGCTGGATCCGGACCTGGTCTACACCAACGTCTCGCTGCCCACGATTCGTGGCGGCGAGAAGGCGGCGCGCCTGTTCGAGCAGGGCCTGCGCCGCGGCGGTGGCTTCGGCGTGAAGATCCACTCCATCGCCGTCAACGGCGACACCGTGCTGACCGAGCGCACCGACCTGCTCAAGGTCGGCCCCTTCCAGATGTGCTTCTGGGTCTGCGGCACCTTCCGCGTGCAGGACGGCCGCATCGTGCTGTGGCGCGATTACTTCGACTGGATGGACATCGGCCGCGCCTCGCTACGCGGCGTTGCCGGCATCGCGCTGCCGGGCCTGCGCGCACGGCTGCCGGGCTGAAGCCGTATCAGGCTGCTGCGGCCTCCGGCAGGCCCGCCAGGCGGCTGATGCTGCCGAGCAGGTGTTCCGCATCCTTGCCGACATCGGCCAGCCGGCCCGAGCCCCAGGTGTTCTGCCAGGACAGGCCCAGGAAGTAGGCGCCGGGCACCGGCGTGACGCCGCGGCGCTGCACCGGGTGGCCGCGGCCGTTGAACACCGGCAGGTCCACCCAGCCGTAGTCCGGTGTGAAGCCGATGGCCCAGACGATGCTCGTGATGCCGGCGGCGGCGTAATCCAGCGTGGTGACTTCCTCGGCAGGTGCCCAGGGCGGCTGGTAGGCCGGCTCCTGCGGCGCGTCGATGCCAGCCTGCGCGATGTACTGGTCCACCAGCGTGCGGATGTTGTTGTAGGAGCGGTCCGCCTCGTCCAGGTTGTGGCGCAGATCGGGTGCGAACAACAGCTGGCTGCCGTCCACGCCGCGGAACGAGCCGTGCAGCTTCATGCCCTCCAGCGCACGCCGGCGCAGGTCGATCTCACGGCCGCCATCGCGGCCGGTGAGATAGTGGTTTGTCTTTTCCCGCACCGTGGCCTTCTGCGGGTGATTCTCGTAGGGGATGTCGTAGTAGCCCGACTCGGTCAGCCAGTCGGTGACTTCGCGGCCGCGGTAGATGCGCGGCGAACGCGGCGCCCGGCCGACGCAGAGATGCGCCTGGCGCCCGGCCAGGTGGATGTCCTCTGCGATCTGGCAGCCGGACTGTCCGCTACCCACCACCAGCGTCGCGCCGGGCGGCAGCGACTGCGGGTTGCGGTAGCTGGAGGAGTGCAGTTGCAGGATGTCCGCCGGCAGGCGCTCGGCCTCGCGCGGGATCACCGGCTTCTGGTAGACGCCGTTGGCCAGTACCACCTGCTCGGCGATCCAGGCGCCGGCGCTGGTGGCCAGCAGGAAGCGGCCGTCGGCACCGCGCTGCAGTTGCGTCACCTCCACGCCTTCCAGCACCGGCGGGTCGAAGCGCGCCACGTAGGCGTCGAGGTAGTCCACGATCTCCTCGCGCAGCATGAAGCCCTGCGGATCGGGGCCGGCGTAAGGGTGGCCCGGCAGGCGGCACTGCCAGTTGGGCGTCACCAGGCAGAAGGAATCCCAGCGTGCCTTGCGCCACTCGCTGAAGCAGCGGTCGCGCTCGAACACCACGTGCTCGATGCCGGCCTGCTTCAGGTGCCAGCTCATCGACAGACCGGCCTGCCCGCCGCCGACGATGGCGACGGGGATGCGGCGGGGTTCGGGTACGGCGGAGATCGGGGTACTCATGGACATCTCGGGCTCAGGATTCGAAGGATTCGACGACCACGTGGCCGCCGTCGGGATAGAGGGTGGCGCGCTGCTCGATGGCGCGGATCTGCGCCAGCGCCTGGCCGCAGCCGAAGCCGTACTTCTGCGTCACGCGGGCGCTGGCGTGCTCCAGCGCGGCGCGGCTGCGCTCGACGAAGTCCGCCAGCGGGTAGCGCCGCCCGGGCTCGAAGGCCTCGCGGATCGTGCTGGAGGGCGAGTAGCAGCGGCTGGTGGAGTCGTCGGGCCAGCGCACCAGGAACAGGGTTTCAGGCATGTCGCCGCTCCGGCAGTGACGTAGGGCCGCAGCCGATGACGGCCTCGCGGCGGAAGTCCCAGGCCAGGGCATGGCTGCCGCCGCCTTCGAGGACCAGGCGCCGCGTGTCATCGCAGCGGCCGATGGCAGCGCAGGCCAGGTCGCGGCCGCGGAAGCGCGCGATCACCTCGTCTACGTGGCGCGGCGGCACCGACAGGATGAAGCCGTAGCTGGGGAAGGCCGACAGCAGCCAGCGCTGCGGATCGGCGCCCGGCGGACAGGGGATGGCGTCCAGGTCGATGAGCGCGCCGATGCCGGAGCATTCCAGCAGCATCATCGCGGTGCCGATCAGCCCGGCCTGGCTGATGTCCTTGGCGGCGGCACAGAGGCCGTCTTCGGCCAGCGTGGGCAGCAGTTCCAGGTCGCCGCGCAGGCGTGCCGGGTCGGTGCCCACGGCGCAGTTCCAGTGCGGAAAGGGTTCGCGGTAGGCGCCGCGCAGGTCCACCGCGCAGAGCAATACGTCGCCCGGCTGCGCGTCGAAGCTGCAGAGCAGGCGCCGCGCGCGGCCCAGGATCGACACCGCCAGGTTCTCGCCGCTGCCGCGCAGGTTGCTGTGGCCGCCCACCACCGGCACGCCGTAGGCGGCCGAGGCCGCGGCCATGCCGGCCAGCAGCGGCTGCAGTCGTTCGGCGTCGCGCGCCCAGACCGCATCCACCACCGCCAGCGGGCGGCCGCCCATGGCGTAGATGTCGGACACGTTAACCATCACGCCGCACCAGCCGGCAAACCAGGGATCGCGCTCGACGAACTCCGGGATGAAGCCCTCGATGGCCAGCAACTGCCAGCCCTCACCATCGGGGATCGCGGCGCAGTCGTCGCCCACCGGCACGTCGCTATGGGCGCCGACGTCCAGCGCCTGCACCACGCCGGTGATGTCACGCTTCTGCGCCAGCCCTCGGCTGTCGTGCAGGGCGTCGACCAAGGCATGCGGATTCATGCGGCGCGCCGGGGCATGGAGACGAAGCCGGCGGCATCGCAGGGCGGATAGTGCGCCAGGTCCGCCTGCATGCGGTGGTGTGGCCGGCCGTGCAACTCGATCTGCTCCAGCGTGCGCCAGTGCAGGCGCTGGAACAACGGCGCGTTCTGCGCCTGCACCTGCGCGGTGAAGCGCCAGGCGCCGCGGGCATGCGCCATGCCCACGGCCAGGCGGATCAACTCGCTGCCCAGCCAGGCCACGCGGCGGTAGTCCGCGTGCACCGCAAGCCGCGAGCCCTGCCATTGGCCGGGCGCACTCTCGTGGATGCGCACCGTGCCCACCACCTGCTCCGGCATGCCGGAGAGGCAGGACACTGCCACCAGCAGCAGCGCCGTGCGGTCGACGATGTCGCGGTCGTCGCGTCCGAACAGGCCCTGCTCCGCGCAGAACACCTCGCGGCGCAGGCGCAGCGCCTCGCGCCGCTCCCAGCGTTCGGTCGCGGGTTTCACCAGGTACTCGCTGGGCAGGAACAGGCCCGCGCCGCTGCCGCCGGCGGGCGCCCAGTCCAGCAGCCCGCCGTCAGCCGGCATGGGCGCGCACCTCCGCGGCGCCCTGCTCGTAGGAGGCCAGAGAGGAGCAGGCGCCACACTTGCCGCAGCCGGCCTTGATGTCGGCCGACTTCAGCCCGCCCGCCACCAGCATGCGCCCCAGCGGCGCCAGCAGGCCGCGCATGGCCGCCGCGCTCGGCGAAGGGTGCTGCGCCAGCGGCGTGCCGCCCACCGGCACGAAGGGCACCACGAAGGGATAGACGCCCAGACCGATCAGGCGCTCGCACATCTCCAGGATCGCCGCGTCGCTGTCGCCCAGGCCGGCGAGGATGTAGGTGCTGACCTGGCCGCGGCCGAAGACCTGCACCGCGTCCTCGAAGGCCTTCAGGTATTCCGGGATGGTGACGCTGGCCTTGCCCGGCATGACGCGCTGCCGCACCTCCGGCGTGACCGCTTCCAGGTGCATGCCCAGGGCATCCACGCCGGCGTCCTTCAGGCGCAGGAACCAGGCCGCGTCATCCGGTGGCTCGCACTGCGCCTGGATCGGCAGGTCCACCGCCGCCTTCACCGCGAAGGCGCTCTCGCAGAGTATCTCCGCACCGCGGTCGGTGAAGTTGGGTGTGCCGGTGGTCATCACCATGTGCTTCACGCCGTCCAGCAGCACCGCCGCGCGCGCCACCTCGGCCAGCTGCTCCGGCGTCTTGCGGTTGATGGTGCGGCCTTCCCTCAGTGACTCGCCGATGGCGCAGAACTGGCAGGAGGTGCTGCGCCGGCCATAGCGGATGCAGGTCTGCAGCACCGTGGTGGCCAGCACGTCGGCGCCATGCAGTTGCGCGATCTTGGAGTAGGGTATGCCGTCCAGGGTCTGCAGCTTGTAGAACTTCGGCTGGCGCGGGAATTCCACGCGGCCCACCGCCAGGCCGTTGCGCTCCAGCACGCTGACGCCGCGTGCATCCGGTGCCCGCGCCAGGAAGGGCGAGGCCAGCGCCGCGTCGCCGTGCACCGGCACCATCACCGTGCGGCCTTCCACCGTCACGGCCTTGTGGTCGGTGGGGCCGGCGCCACCCTTGCGCGCGGCGGCGCCGGCCTGCGGGTTCTCCAGGCGCAGGCCGCTGGCCTGCAGTTCGGTGATCAGCTGCTGGCCGAGGGCGGCCAGGGGCAGGGCGGCGGTTTCCATCAGTGTTTCCCCATCAGGCTGGCAATGGCGCTCATGTAGGCAGACTCCACGCCGTCGGCGGCGGGAAGCGGCATGGGCTTGGGTGCGGCCGTGGCGGCGGGCAGCTCGGCCAGCGGCGCGGTGGCGCGGCGATCCAGCTGCAGGCTCAGCAGCTCCGGCCGCGCGTAGTGGCCCACCGAATCCATCATTCGTTTGCGCTTGTCGATCAGCGCGAAGTCGAGATCGGCGATCACCAGGCCCGCGCCGTCGCGCAACGGTTCGGCCAGGTGCTTGCCCTCCGGCGAGATGATCGCCGTGTAGCAGCCGCCGTTGAAGGCCTTCTCCATGTCGGGCGAGGGTGCGGCGGCCTTCTTCTGTTCCGGGGTCAGCCAGGCGGTGGCGTTGACCACGAAGCAGCCGGACTCCAGCGCGTGGTGGCGCATGGTCACTTCCATCTGCTCGGAGAAGATCGGCCCCACCAGCGAGCCCGGGAACTGCGAGCAGTGGATCTGCTCGTGCTGCGCCATCAGCGCGTAGCGCGCCAGGGGGTTGTAGTGCTCCCAGCAGGCCAGGGCGCCAACCGTGCCCACGGCGGTCTCCACCGTGCGCAGGCCCGAGCCGTCGCCCATGCCCCAGACCATGCGCTCGTGGTAGGTGGGCGTGATCTTGCGGCGCTTCAGCGCCAGCGCGCCGTCGGCGTCGAATACCAGCTGCGTGTTGTACAGCGTGCCGTGGTCGCGCTCGTTGACGCCCAGCACCACCACCATGCCGTGGCGCCGCGCGGCCGCGGCCACCGCGTCGGTGACGGGGCCGGGCACGGTCGGCGCGTGCTCGTACAGCTTCAGGTGGGCCGCGCCCATCGTCACTGCGGGAGTGACGAAGGAGAAGTAGGGGTAGTAGGGCACCACCGTCTCGGGGAACACGATCAGCTGCACGCTTTCGCGCGCGGCCTCGGCGATGGCCTCCAGCACGCGGCTGACGGTGCCGTCGGCGCTGTCCAGCTCGGGATTGAGCTGGACAGCGGCGGCGCGGACTTTTCTCGCGGTCATGGCGATGGGCTCCGTGCTTGCGTCGGCCTTACACGGTCCAGGTGTGGATCATGAAGGCGTTGTCGTTGCGGTGGAGCAGGATCAGGTCGAGCACGTCCAGCGGATTGATCGGACGGATGCCCGGCAGCAGCGAGTGCTCGCCGTGGCCGTAGAGCATCTGCAGCGCGAAGCGGCAGCAGTACACCTTGCCGCCCTCGGCCATGAACGATTCCAGCTGCTTGCTGAAGTTCTGCGCGCCGGGGAAGGCCTCGTCGCCGATGGTGGGGAAGCCACGCTGGATGCCCAGCGTCACGCCAGGGCCGTACAGCAGGATCGAGGTCTCGAAGCCCTTACGCTGCAGGCGCTTGCCCTGCAGGATGTTGACCAGGCCGATGGAGCCTTCGAAGGCCACGGTGTGGAAGGTGACCAGCGCTTTCTCGCCGGGCTTGGCCTTCACGTCCTCGAAGACCTTCTCCTCGTAGTCGACGAAGAAATCGCCCTTCTTGGTGGCGGGGGTGCTGACTGCGGGCATGGTGACTCTCCAGGTGTGTGCGGTGGTTCGGGAATTTCGCCGTTCCCTGTCGCGGCACCTGATACAGCGCAACCGATGTGCCAATTGTTTCGCCGGAGTCGCCTGGAAAATGCGATCAATGTGAGACATTCCGGAATCTGCGAAACATTTTCTTCGCACTCGCCGCAGGCGCGGCAGCGCACTCGCCCGCTATCGCGCGAAACACCGCGAAACACCTGGTTTTGCAGGGATAAAGTGCCGCATCAGGATGGCGCGCGCGCTGCCTGGCGGTGCAGGCGCTGGGCATTCGTCGTGCAACGCATGACCAATTGATCGCGGTTTGTATGCAATCAATGTGGAACAGTTGTTGCGAGCGCCAGGTGATCCACCGGAGAGATCACCCATGTCCAATGAAACCAGCCGCTGGGCCGCCGCCATCCGCGCCAGCAGCAAGCCGGCCTACGTCGCCCTGGCCGATGCGTTGGCCGAGGACATCCAGTCCGGCAAGCTGGCGGCACTGCAGCGCCTGCCCACGCTGCGCTCGCTGGCGCTGGCCCTGGACCTCAACTTCAGCACCGTGGCCCGCGGCTACGCCGAGGCGCAGCAGCGCGGCCTGATCGACAGCCGCGCTGGCAGCGGCAGCTTCGTGCGAGAGACGCTGCGCTCCGGTCCGGTGCGGCGCTCGCCGCCGGCTGGCCTGGTGGACATGACCATGAACATGCCGCCGGAGCCGCGCGACCGCGCGCTGCTGCAGCGTTTGCGGGAGGGCTTCGCCAGCCTGGCGGAGGCAGACCCCTATGCCATGCTGCGCTACCAGGAGTTCGGCGGACTGCCGGAGGACCGCGAGGCCGGCGCGCGCTGGCTGTCGCGCCATGTGCCGGGCCTGGACGGCGGGCGTGTGCTGGTCTGCCCTGGTGCGCAGGGCGCGCTACTGGCCCTGTTCACGCTGTTGGCGCGGGCCGGCGACAGCATCGCCTGCGAGGCCGTGACCTATCCCGGCATCAAGGGCCTGGCGGCGCAACTCGGCATCCGCCTTGCCGGCCTGCCGGCCGACGACGAAGGGATCGACCCCGAGGCCTTTGGTGCGCTCTGCGCGGCTGATCCGCCCAAGGCCCTGTACCTCAATCCCACGTTCAACAATCCCACCACCGCGGTGATGTCGCAGGAGCGGCGCGAGGCGGTGGCCGAGATCGCCCGCCGCTACAGCGTGCCCATCGTGGAGGACGACCCCTACGCCCGCCTGCCGCGCCAACGCTCGGTATCGCTCGCGGCCCTGGCGCCGGAGCTGACCTTCCACGTCACCGGCTTCTCCAAGTGCCTGGGCGCCGGCATGCGCATCGGCTACGTCTCGTTGCCGAGCGCGCGCTACACCGCGCGCCTGTCGGCGATCATGCGCACCACCACGGTGATGGCGCCACCGCCGATGGTGCGCCTGGCCACGCGCTGGATCGACGACGGCACCGTGCGCGCCATGACCCTGGCGATCCGCGAAGAATCGATGGCGCGGCAGCAGCTGGCCACCGAGGTGCTGCGCAAGGCCGATTACTTCACCAAACCCGAGGCCTTCCACCTCTGGCTGACGGTGCCGCCGGCCTGGACGCGCATCGAGTTCGCCACCCACCTGCGTGCGCATGGGGTCGGCGTGGTGGTGTCGGACACCTTCACCGTCAGCGGCACCGCGCCCGAATCGGTGCGAGTCTGCCTGGGCGGCCCCGCCGACCGCGAGGAATGCCGCCACACCCTGGAGATCATCGAGGACGCCATCGAGCAGGCGCCGGCGATGATGTCGCGGGTGATGTGAGTGGTGGGCTTCTTCGATCCCGCGCGCGGAACCGGGAATCCGCTAGCCAGCATCCGCATCACCCGTAGCCCGGTTGCCGCAGACAAGCCGGGACCACACTGGCGGCCCGTAACTAACCCTTCAGGAATCGCCCCAGCTCCCGCATGAAGCGCAGCGGCTCGTCGCTGAGCGGTACGTGGCCGGATTTCTCGAAGCGCACGATGCGGCCCTGCCGCACCTGGCGAGCGATGCTCATCTGGCCCTCCGGGTGGTAGAGATCGGAGCGCATGCCCACCAGCACCGTCACCGGCACCGGGCAGCCGGCGAGGGCGGGGCGGTAGTCGTGCCCGCCGCTTAGATATGACGCGAGCGTCGCACGCAGGTCGCCCAGGTGCGTGGACGGCACCAGGCGCGAGAACAGCCAGGGCCAGTGCGAGGCGGCGCGCAGCGTGCTGCGCAGGGCCGGCTTGCCGGCGATCTGCGACAGGGTATCGGCCAGCGTGTCCATTGTCTGCCGCCGCGCGGGTGGCGGCAGTTCCGTCAGGCGTCCTGACTGCGCATTCTTGGCCAGCACGTCCTGCAGGCGCTGCAGTGCGCCGAACAGCTCAGTCTGGCGCTCGCCCCAGAGGCCGTAGTTCCAGCCCTCGCGATTGCCGACGCAGGGCGACTGGTCAATGTGCAGGTAGCGCCGCACGCCACCAAAGCCGCCGCTGTGCAGCAGGTGCAGCGCGGTGCTGCCGCCCAAGGAATAGCCGGCCAGCAGGAAATCCTGGAGGCCGAAGTGCTTGATGATGTCCTGCACGTCCTCCATGTGGTTCTGGAAGATGTCGGCCTGGTTCAGGCGCACGCCGGCCGAGCGGCCGGCGCCGCGGAAGTCCGGCAGGTAAAAGCGGAAACGGTGCAGGTAGGGCAGCAGGAAGGGCAACCAGTAGCGGCTGTCCATGCCCATGCCGTGCAGCAGCAGTGCGGGCTGGCCGCGGCCGATGACGCGCACGTGCAGGCGCTGGCCGTCGCGGGCGTTGACGAAGGGCATCTCGGGTTTTCCTAGTGTGAATCCACCGGCGCCTTGGCCGGCGGCTTGGAGCGCTTCACCAGCCACACGGTCATCGCCATGAGCGCGGTCAGTGCTGCCAGCAGATAGTACACGTCGATGTAGGCCAGCATGCCGGCCTGGCGGCCGATGATGCCGGCCATGGCGGCGTGGGCCGCCTGCTCGCTGCCCAGGCTGGCGCTCATGGACTGCATCGTGGCCTGGTAGGCCGGGTTCAGCGGGTCGATGTGTTCGGCCAGGTGCGAATGATGGACCTGGTTCGCCCGCGCCAGCGAGAAGGTCACCATCGAGATGCCGATGCTGCCGCCGAGGTTGCGCATCAGGTTGATGATGGCGGTAGCGCTGCTGGTCTGGCCGGGAGGCGTGTCGGCATAGGCCAGGGCGTTGAGCGGAATGAACACGAAGGCCAGGCCGAACATCTGGAACATGCGCAGGGCCACCAGTTGTCCCTGCGAGACATCCAGGTCGATCGTGGTCAGCACCAGCATGGCCAGCGTGATGAAGACGTAGCCGCCGCTGGACAGGATGCGCGAATCCACGCGCGTCACCAGCATGCCGACCAGCGGCATCATCACCACCGTGACCAGAGCGCCAGGCGACACGACGATGCCCGCATCCATCGCCGAGTAGCCCAGCAGGGTCTGCATCATCTGCGGCAGCAGCACCGACAGGCCCATCAGCGGAATCGACATGCCGGCGACCAGCAGGTTGGCGATGGCGAAGTTGCGGTTGCCCAACAGCCGCAGGTTGATGATCGGGTGCTCGTGCGTCAGCTCGCGGTACACCAGCAGCGCCAGCGAGACCGCGAGCACCATCAGGCTGGAGACGATGAAGTCCGAATCCAACCAGTCGTGCTTCTGCCCCAGGTCCAGGATCAGCTGCAGACTGCCCATGCTCAGCGCGATCAGCGCGAAACCCATGTAGTCCACGCGGATACCGGACTCGCGGCGCTTGCGCGTGATCTCGCGGGCCTCGGGCGGATCGCGGATCAGGGCCATGGCCATGGTGACCAACGCGATGCCTACCGGCACGTTGATCAGGAAGATCCAGTGCCAGGAGAACTGGTCGGTGATCCAGCCGCCCAGCGCCGGGCCGAATGCCGGGCCGGAGATCACCGCCATGCCGTAGACCGCCATGGCCATGCCGCGCTGTTCCTGCGGGAAGGAATCCGCCAGGATCGCCTGCGACACCGGCTGCAGGCCGGCGCCGGCGGCACCCTGCAGGATGCGCAGGCCGATCAGCGCCGGCAGTGATGGCGCCAGGCCGCAGAGCAGCGAGGCCACGGTGAAGGCCACGATGCAGCCGATATAGTAGCGCCGCCGGCCGATGGTGTCCGACAGCCAGCCGGTCATCGGCAGCACGATGGCATTGGCGACCAGGTAGGAGGTCAGCACCCAGGTGGCTTCCTCGGTGCTGGCGGACAGCGAGCCGGCGATATGCACCAGCGAGACGTTGGCGATGGCGGTGTCCAGCACCTCCATGAACGCCGCCATGCCGCAGACCACGGCGATCAGGTAGGTGAAGCGCGCGCCGGCCTTCGCCGGGCGCCGGGCAGGCTCCTCCAGCGTGGCGGCCGTTGCGCTCACCGTGCGACGGCCTGCAATGCGGCTCCGTGCGCGTCGTCGGAGATGTCCACCCGCGGCTGCACCGACATGCCGGGCACCAGGTGCAGCGTCGCCTCCGGGGCGGACTCGAAGACCAGCTTCACCGGCACGCGCTGTACCACCTTCACGAAGTTGCCGGTGGCATTCTCCGGCGGCAGCAGGGCGAAGGCCGAGCCGGTGCCGGCTTGCAGGCTGTGTACGCGGGCCGCGAAGTCCCGGCCGGGGTAGGCGTCGATCTCCACGTTCACCGGCTGGCCCACGCGCATGTGCTGCAGTTGCGTCTCCTTGAAGTTGGCCACCACCCAGGTCTGCGTGCCCACCAGCGCCATCACCGGGCCGCCCGCGGCGATCTGCGAGCCGGGCTGCAGGTTCTTGCGCGTGATGCGGCCGGGCGTGGGCGCGACCACGCGGGTGTAGGAGAGCTGTAGCTTCGCCAGGTCCAGCGCCGCCTGCGCCTGCGCCACCGCGGCTTCGGCGCTGGCCAGCTGCGCTTCCTTGGCGGCGGTCTGCTGCGGCGTGGTCTGGGCCATCGCCAGTTGAGCCGAGGCCTGCTCGGCCTGAGCCTGCAGGGCATGCGCGGTGCTGCGGGCCTGGTCCAGCGCCTGCGCGGAAATCTCATCCTTGGCGTAGAGCGACTCGTAGCGCCGGGCATCGGCCTGCGCGCGTTCGGCCTGGGCACGGGCCGCGCGCACCGCCGCCTGCGCCTGCGCGACATTGGCCGGAGCGCTGGTGTTGGTCATGGTGAGGTCGGCCTGCGCCGAGCGGGCCTGCGCCTGGGCGGCGGCGAGATTGGCCTCGGCCTGGCGCAGCCGCGCCTGGTAGTCCGCCGGGTCCAGCTCGAACAAGGGCTGCCCGGCCTCGACCTGCTGGTTGTCCTCCACGTGTACCGCCACCACGGTGCCGGCGACGCGCGGCGCCACCATGGTCACGTCGGCCTCCAGGAAAGCGTCGTCGGTGGTTTCGTAGCTGCGCGAATGCCACCACCAGCCGCCGATGCCGAGGACGGCGGTGGCCAGCACCGCCAGCAGTATGACGCGTCGTCGGCCGGCAGCTTGCGGGGCGGGCGAGGGAGTCGGGTTCGTATCCATGGAGAGTCTTGCCGCTTCAGAGTTCGAAGGACTGGCTGCGGCCCTGCGCCGCCGCCAGGTTGACGCGTGCCTGCTGGTAGGCCGCCAGTGCGCCGATGTACTGGCTGCGCGCACGTGCCAGACTGGCCTGCGCGCTGACCACGTCCACGTTGTTGGCTACGCCGTTCAGGAAACGGTCGCGCGCAAGCTCCAGTTCGCGGCTGGCCAGCTCGCGCGTGGCGGTGGCGGCCTTTACCTGCTCCGCGGTGTTCTGAACCGTGGCCAGGGCCAGGCGCACGTCCTGTTCCACCTGCTGGCGCAGGTCCTCGGCGCGCTCGCGCTGCTGTTCCAGTTTCAGCCGGGCCGCATCCTCGCCGGCACGCAGCGCGCCGCCGCTGTAGATCGGCAACTCCAGGCTGGCGCCGTAGCGATAGGTGTCTTCCTCGCCGCGCACCGGCGTCTTGGAGGACTGGCCATAGTCGGCGAACAGCGCGAGCTTGGGCCAGCGGCGTCGCTGCGCAGCATGCAACTCGGCGTCGGCCTGCTTCAGCGCGGCATCGATCGCGGCGAGCTCGGCGCGATGTGACTTGGCCTCCTCCAGGGCTTGTTCGGCGCCAGGAACGGCCGCGTCTGAAACCTGCAGGTGCCCGCCGAGCTGCAGCGGTGCATCCATCGGCAGCACCGCGGCACGCTGCAGCTGCAGGCGCGAGCGGGCGATGGCGGTCTCGGCCTCCGACAGCGCATAGCGATCCTGCGCTAGGGCGGTCTGCGCGCGGGCCACGTCCACGCCCGAGGCCACGCCGGCCTCGCGCTGGTCGCGCGCCAGGGCCAACAGGTCCTCGGCCAGCACCAGGTCGGCACGGGCCGCCTCCACGGCCTGCTCGCCGGCCAGCACTTGGATGTAGCTCAGCGCCACCTGCGCGGCGATCTGCTCGCGACTCTGCTCGGCCTGCGCGCGGGCCGCCTCCACCGCAAAGCCGGCGCCGGCCAGTTCGCTGCTCTGGGCAAAATCCAGCACCGCCTGCGACAGCTTCAGGCGTGCGTCGAACACCGAGTAGGGGCCGATCAGCGACGGCAGCCCCGGAAACTCGAAACCCAGGGTTGCCGGATTGGTGGTCTGCCGGGTCTGCGAGACGGCCGCGCCGAGCTGCGGCAGCAGGCCGGCCCGCGCATTGTTGCGCTGTGACTCGGCCAGGCCCACCGAAGCCTCCGCGATCCGCTGCGGCGGCGATAGCTCCAGGGCTCGCTTGACCAGGGCGGGCAGCGTCAGCGGCGCGCCCTCCTGCGCCATGGCCGGCGGCGCCAGCAGCGCAGCGGCGATCAGGGCCGCGCCAATACGGCTACGCAGATGTTCAACCCTCATGAGTATTCATGTCCTCATCCGGATTCCTGCGCTGGTGCACCCCTGCCACCAGCTTGAGCAGCAGTTCCTGCAGCAGCGTCCGTTCACCGGGGCTCAGGGAGGAGAGGAAGCGCTGTTCCTGCTCCAGCACGCGGGCCATGTAGCGCTCGCGCCAGGCGCGGCCGGCGTCGGTCAGGTCGATGGCGTTGGCGCGGCGGTCCTCGCTGTGCCGGCTGCGCTGCAGCAGGCCGCGGCTTTCCAATTCGTCCACCACCTTCATCGTGGTGGTGCGGTCCAGGCTCATGACCGCGGCGATGTCGGTCTGGCGCAGCCCGCCCTTGCGAAACAGCAGGCTCAGAATTGCGTAGTGGCGGATGCCCAGGCCCTCCTCGGCGAAGACGGCGTCCATCTCCTCGGCCAGGTCCTGGCGGGTCCGGGCCAGCAGGAAGCTGAGGTTGCCCTTGAACTCGGCGGGCAGCAGGTCGCTGAACAGCGGACGAGGGGCGGGGGAGGGTAGGCTCATCGCCAAATATAATCACTGAAAATGATTATATGCAATGCAACTAAACCGATTGCCTGAAGATATTTTTGCTGCTGTGCAGCAATTTCCTCTGGAATCGGTTAAGATACGGGCGCTGCTGCATGATTTGCAGCAATTTTTTCATCGAGCAGCCCCTGGGTCCCCGGCTTTCGAAGGCGCACAGACGCCTTCATGAGGAAAAGCCTTCTGCCCTTGAGGCCGAGACTTTTCCGCGTTGCCGGCCTGCATGCCGGCAGCGCACTCTGCGCTGCGGTCGGTCGCCGTTCAGAGCCCATTTCTGACGCCCGAGGGGTACCCCATGTCCGACGAATCTTCCGTCCGTTTTGCCGATCTTGGCCTGAGCGAGCCTGTGCTGCAGGCATTGTCCGAGGTCGGCTACGAGTCGCCTTCGCCGATCCAGGCCGCCACCATTCCCGAGCTGCTGGCCGGCCGCGACGTGCTGGGCCAGGCCCAGACCGGTACCGGCAAGACCGCCGCCTTCGCGCTGCCGGCGCTGTCGCGCCTGGACGAGAGCCAGAAGAAGCCGCAGGTGCTGGTGCTGGCGCCGACGCGCGAGCTGGCGATCCAGGTCGCCGAGGCCTTCCAGAAGTACGCCTCGCACATCCGCGGCTTCCAGGTCCTGCCGATCTACGGCGGCCAGAGCTATGGCCCGCAGCTGGCCGGCCTGCGTCGTGGCGTGCAGGTCATCGTCGGCACGCCGGGCCGCGTGATCGACCACATCGAGAAGGGCACGCTCAGGCTCGACGCGCTGCGCTATCTCGTCCTGGACGAGGCGGATGAAATGCTGCGCATGGGCTTCATCGACGACGTCGAGAAGATCCTGCAGCAGACCCCGGAAAGCCGCCAGGTGGCGCTGTTCTCCGCCACCATGCCGCCGCAGATCCGCCGCATTGCGCAGACTTACCTCAAGCAGCCGGCCGAGATCACCATCAAGGCCAAGACCACCACCGCCACCAACATCCGCCAGCGTTACTGGATGGTCAGCGGCATGCACAAGCTGGATGCGCTGACCCGCATCCTCGAGGTGGAAAGCTTCGAGGGCATGATCATTTTCGCCCGCACCAAGAACGAGACCGCCGACCTCGCCGACAGGCTGTCGGCACGCGGCTTCTCCGCCGTGGCGCTCAACGGCGACATCGCCCAACGCGATCGCGAGCGCATCGTGCAGAAGCTCAAGGACGGCACCATCGACATCGTGGTGGCCACCGACGTCGCCGCCCGCGGCCTGGACGTGGAGCGCATCAGCCACGTCGTCAATTACGACATACCGACCGACACCGAGTCCTACGTGCACCGCATCGGCCGCACCGGCCGCGCCGGCCGCAGCGGCGACGCGATCCTGTTCGTGGCGCCGCGCGAGCGCCACCTGCTGCAGGCCATCGAGCGCGCCACGCGCCAGTCGATCCAGCGCATGGACCTGCCCACCACCGATGCGGTCAACGACCAGCGCATCGGCCGCTTCAAGCAGCGCATCGTCGACGCCCTGGGCGGCGACGGCCTGGACGTGTTCCGCGAACTGATCGAGTCGGTGGAGCGCGAGCACAACGTGCCGGCCGTGGAGATCGCCGCCGCGTTGGCGCGCCTGGTGCAGGGCAACACGCCGCTGCTGGTGGCCGCCCCCACCGCGCCGGTGACGTCCGCCCGCCCGGCGGCGCGCGACTTCCGCGAGGAACGCCGCCCCGAGCGCCGCGACTACGCCGCCCCGGAGCGTCCGGTGCGTGCCGAGCGCTTCGAGCGTCCGGAGCATTCCGCCCGTGCCGAGCCGGTCGAGACGCCGACCCGCGCCGAGCGCTTCGAGAAGCCCGTTCGTACGGAGCGCCCCGAGCGTTCGGAGCGTCCAGAGCGCAGCGAGCGTTTCGGGTCGCGCCCGGAGCGCGCCGAACGCCCTGAGCGCCAGCGCCGCGAGAAGAACAACGACGAGCCGACCGAGACCTTCCGCATCGAGGTGGGGCACACCCACGGCGTGCAGCCCGGCAACATCGTTGGCGCCATCGCCAACGAGGCGGGCCTGGATAGCGAGTACATCGGCCGCATCGATATCCGCGAGGACCACAGCTTCGTGGACCTGCCGCAGGGCATGCCCAAGGACGTCTTCCGCGACCTGCAGAAGACCTGGGTCTGCGGCCAGCAGCTGCGCATCAGCCGCGCTGGCGACACGCCGGAGCTGCCGTATTCCACCCCGTCGAAGAAGCCGGCCAAGCCCATGGGCCTGGGCAAGCCGATGACGCCGCGCATCGCCTCAGGCGGGCAGCGCATCAGCCATGGCAAGTCCGGCCCCCGCGGGCAGGGTGGCTTCAGCCACGGCGGCGGCAAGCCCGAGCACCGCGGCCCGAAGAAGCCGCGCTACTAAGCCCCCAGCTAAGCGCAACGCCCTTCGTGGGAGCGGCCTCAGCCGCGATCTTCCAGGCCTTTTGGCCGGAGATCGCCGCTGAAGCCGCTCCCATTTGCGTTGTAGAGGCTGTGGTCCGCGCGAGCTTGCGAACAGGAATTCATCGGGGGTAAGAAAAACCAGCCCAGGCATGGGCTTCGGCACCAACATACGGTAGAGTACGGGCCTCAAATTCGGGCTTATTCCTTTCACTTCCTACTTGGAGACCGTTCATGGGTCAGTACACTCCGCCCCTTCGCGACATGCAGTTCGTCCTGCACGAGATGCTCAACGTCACCGGTGCGCTCAAGAAGCTGCCGGCGCACGCCGACATCGACGCCGACACCATCAACACCATCCTCGAGGAAGGCGGCAAGTTCTGCGCCGAGGTGCTGTACCCGATCAACCAGGTCGGTGACCGCGAAGGCTGCACCTACAAGGGCGACGGCGTGGTCACTACGCCCACCGGTTTCAAGGAAGCCTACGCCCAGTTCGTGGAAGCTGGCTGGGGCGCCCTGGGCATGGACCCGGACTTTGGCGGCCAGGGCCTGCCGCACGTGGTGCATAGCGCCTTCATGGAGATGATGAACTCCGCCAACCAGGCCTGGACCATGTACCCGGGCCTGTCGCACGGCGCCTACAACGCCCTGCATGCCTTCGGCACCCCGGAGCAGAAGCAGCTGTACCTGCCCAAGCTGGTCTCCGGTGAGTGGACTGGCACCATGTGCCTCACCGAGTCCCACGCGGGCACGGACCTGGGCATCCTCAAGACCAAGGCCGAGCCCGTGGGCGACGGCACCTACCGCATCACCGGCACCAAGATCTTCATCTCGGCCGGTGAGCACGACATGTCCAAGAACATCATCCACCTGGTGCTCGCGCGCCTGCCGGATGCGCCTCCGGGCACCAAGGGCATCTCCCTGTTCATCGTGCCCAAGTTCATCCCGGACGCCGACGGCAACCCCGGCAAGCGCAACGACTTCAAGTGCGGCTCCATCGAACACAAGATGGGCATCCACGGCAACGCCACCTGCGTCATGAACTTCGACGGCGCGCTGGGCACCCTGGTGGGCGAGCCCAACAAGGGCCTCAACGCCATGTTCGTGATGATGAACAGCGCCCGCCTGGGCGTGGGCATGCAGTCCGTGGGCCTGGCCGAAGTGGCGTACCAGAACTCCCTGGCCTATGCCAAGGACCGCCTGCAGAGTCGCTCGCTGACCGGCCCCAAGGCCAAGGACAAGCCGGCCGACCCGATCATCGTGCACCCCGACGTGCGCCGCATGCTGCTCACGCAGAAGGCCTACGTCGAAGCCGCGCGCGCCTTCAGCTACTGGGCCGGCCTGGCCATCGACATGGAGCACAAGCACCCTGACGAGAAGGTGCGCAAGGAAAACGCCGACCTCGTCGCGCTGCTGACGCCGGTGATCAAGGGCTTCATCACCGACAACGGCTATGACTCCACCACGCTCGCCATGCAGGTGCTGGGCGGTCACGGCTACATCGCCGAGTGGGGCCTGGAGCAGCACGTACGCGACGCGCGCATCAACATGATCTATGAAGGCACCAACACCATCCAGGCGCTGGACCTGCTGGGTCGCAAGGTGCTGGCCGACGGCGGCGCCAAGCTGATGAAGTTCGGCAAGGTGATCCAGGACCTGGTCAAGTTCCACGCCGAGAACCCGGCGATGAAGGAATTCAGCGAGCCGCTCGTTGCCCTGCTGGGCGAGGTGCAGAAGCTGACCATGGAGATCGGCCAGAAGGCGATGAAGAACCCGGACGAGGTCGGCGCTGCTGCCGTGCCTTACCTGCGCGTCATCGGCCACCTGGTGTTCTCGTTCGCCTGGTGCTACGCCGCCGGCGTGGCGGTGAAGAAGCTGGACAGCGGCGATGCCTTCTACAAGGCCAAGCTGACCACCGCGCGCTTCTACTTTGCCAAGCTCTATCCGGAGACCGCCTCGCTGATCAAGCAGGCCCGTGCCGGCTCGGCTTCGCTGATGGAGCTGGACGTCGAGAACTTCTAAGGCTTCTGCCTTGAAGCGATCAGGGGAGGGCCGCCGCGAGGCGGCCTTCTTCGTTGCGCCGGGCGTGTCGCCAGCAAGCTGGCTCCTACAACAATTCCGTACTGTAGGAGCCAGCTTGCTGGCGACCGCAGGCGCCTGGCTACAAGCTGGCTGACACTACCACTGCGTCCGCTCGGGCAGCAGGCGCTGCAATTCCTCGCGGCTCAAATCCCGCCACTGTCCCGGCCTCAGCTCGCCCAGCTCGATATTGATGATCCGCACCCGCTGCAGCCGCCTCACCTCGTAACCGAAGTGCTCGCACATGCGGCGAATCTGGCGGTTCAGGCCCTGGGTCAGCACGATGCCGAAGCGCCGCGGCCCTGCCCGCCAGACGCGGCAAGGCTTGGTCACCTGGTCCAGGATCGGCACGCCGCCGCCCATGCCCCGCAGGAAGTCCTCGGTCACCCACTGGTCCACGTCCACCACGTATTCCTTCTCGTGGTTGTTCTCCGAGCGCAGGATCTCGTTGACGATGTCGCCGTTGCTGGTCAGCAGGATCAGGCCGTCGGAATCCTTGTCCAGGCGGCCGATGGGGAAGATGCGCTCGGCGTGGCCGATATAGTCCACGATGTTGCCGCGCACGTGGCGCTCGGTAGTGCAGGTGATGCCCGGTGGCTTGTTCAGGGCGATGTAGACGTGCTTCTGCGCCCGCCGCCCCACCGGCCGGCCGTCCACCAGCACCTCGTCGCCCGCGTTGACCTGCGTGCCCAGCGTCGCCACCTGGCCATTGACCTGCACCCGGCCGGCCTCGATCCAGCTGTCGGCCTCGCGCCGCGAGCTGATGCCGGTCTCGCTGATGTACTTGTTGAGTCGCATGGCGCGCAGTTTCGGGGTTCCGGGGCCGGGTTTCCAGCGGCAAACCCTCCTTGTGGGAGCGACGCAAGCCGCGATCGGGCGCCTTGCTTCGCGACTGGCGTCGCTCCCGCGAGTGGAAACTCCCGTCCGGAACCCCGACACTGCGCGCGCTATGGACCATGACCTGATCATCCTCGGTGGCGGCGCCGCCGGCCTGATGTGCGCGCTGACCGCCGGCCAGCGCGGCCGGCGCGTACTGGTCGTGGAGCATGCCAACAAGGTCGGCAAGAAGATCCTCATGTCCGGCGGCGGACGCTGCAACTTCACCAACCTGCACACCGGGCCGCAGAATTTCCTGTCCGCCAACCCGCATTTCTGCAAATCCGCCCTGGCGCGCTACACGCCGGCGGACTTCATCGCCCTGGTCGAGAGCCACGGCATCGCCTACCACGAGAAGGAACTGGGCCAGCTGTTCTGCGACGATTCCTCCAAGCAGATCGTCCGGCTGCTGCTGGACGAATGTGCCGCCGCTGGCGTGCGCATCGAGGTGGACTGCGAGGTGCGGGATGTGGCCCGCCGGGGAGAAGGGTTTGCGGTGAGCACCGCTCGCGGTTGCTTCAGTGCCCCGAAGCTGGTGGTGGCCACCGGAGGGCTGTCGATCCCCAGCATGGGCGCCAGCGGTTTCGGCTACCAGCTGGCCCGCCAGTTCGGGCACGTTGTGCTGCCCACCCGCGCCGGCCTGGTGCCGCTGACCCTGAGCGGCAAGCCCCAGGAGCAATACCAGGACCTCAGCGGCCTGTCCTTCGAGGTGGAGGCGCGGGCCGGACGCCAGTCCTTCCGCAACCAGATGCTGATCACCCACCGCGGCCTGAGCGGCCCGGCGATCCTGCAGATCTCCAGCTACTGGCAACCCGGCGAGCCGCTGCAACTGGACCTGCTGCCGGACCGCGACGCCCTGGCCTGGCTTCAGGAGCAGCAGCAGGAGCGCCCCCTGGCCGAGCTGCGCACGATCCTGGGAGAGACCCTGCCCAAGCGCTTCGCCCAGCGCCTCTGCGAGGCCTGGTTCCAGAGCAAGCCCATGCGCCAGTACCGGCCGCAGGAATTGAAGGACCTGGCCGCACAGCTGACAGAGTGGCCGATCACCGCCTCCGGCACCGAGGGCTACCGCACGGCCGAGGTCACCCTGGGCGGCGTGGATACCCGTGAGCTGTCGTCGGCCACCATGGAGTCCAGGCTCGTGCCGGGGCTGCACTTCGTCGGCGAGGTGATGGACGTGACGGGATGGCTGGGAGGGTTCAATTTTCAGTGGGCCTGGGCGTCCGGCGTGGCCGCGGGCAAGTCGGTATAGCCCAGCCCAGAGGAGCGGCTGTTGGCCGCGACAAGCCGGCGATCACACCACTCCTCGTCGCGGCCAACGGCCGCCCCTACGACTAAGACTCATGCGCGGGGTTTCAAGGGCTCAGCCCAAACCCCAGCTAAGCCTGCGCGAACAGATACCCCGCCACCGCCACGCCCAAGGCCGCCGTCACCACGTTGGTCACCGTGGCTAGGTGCACCCAGTGCCCTTGAGGGATCTCCGCCCCGCGCAGGCTCCGCAGCACCCGCACGTACTGCGCGCTGGACATTAGCGCCAGCAGCACGCCGCAGAGGATGAAACCCACGCCCACCAGGTGCGAAGCCAGCCGCGGCCCCGGTGTCGCGGCCGTCTCCGGCGCTACGTAGCGCAGGAACAGACCGAAGCGCTCGATCACGAAGCCGAAGGCCATCAGGGTGAGACAGGTCCGGTTCCAGGCCAGCAGGGTACGCTCGGCGGCGAACAGGACGCGGGGGTCGTTGAGTTCGGACATGGGGGAAGGGTAGCAGCCACTGGCGGGGCGCCCAAAGAAAAACCCCGCCGGTTTGCGGGGTTTTCCTCAAAGCCTCAACTCTTACTCAATGACCTTCAGTTCGACGCGGCGGTTGTTCTCGCGGCCGGCCTCGGTGTCGTTGGTGTCGATCGGCTGGGCCTCGCCGTAACCCACCGGGGTCATGCGGTCGGCCGGGACGCTCTGGCCGGTGAGGAAGGTCTTCACCGCGTTGGCGCGGCGCTCCGACAGGCCCAGGTTGTAGGCGTCGGTGCCGACGCTGTCGGTGTGGCCTTCCAGCTCGACCTTGATCTCCGGGTAGGAATTCAGGGTAGCGCCCACGTCGATCAGGATGGTCTTGGCGTCCTCGGTCAGGCGGTCCGAATCGAACTCGAACTTCACGCCCTTGAGCACGAACTTGTTGGCGGCGCAGCCATTCTCGTCGACCTGCTCGCCGGCGCGCGGCTTGCGGCAGTCGCCGGTCAGGGCGCAGCCATTGGCCAGGACCTTGGCGCCGGCCGGGGTGTTCGGGCACTCGTCGATCTCGTCGGGCACGCCGTCGCCGTCGGCGTCAATGGTGCAGCCTTGCTCGTTGACCTTGGCGCCAGCCGGGGTATCCGGGCACTGGTCGAGACCATCAGGCACGCCGTCGCCGTCGGAGTCGACCGCGCAGCCCTTGTCGTCCAGCGTGGCGCCTTCCGGAGCCGGCGGGCAGACCGTCTCGACCACTTCCGGAGCCGGCTCTTCAGCCCTCTGCGTGTGGCCCAGCGGGATCAGGACGCCGACGTTGAACACGCCGTCATAGAAGCTCTTGTTCTCGTCCGGGGTGGTGCCGGCCAGGTTGCGGCCGTGGGCGTCCACGCGGTACAGGGCTTCGGCGCGCAGGATGATCTTCTCGCTGAGCGGGTACATGTAGCCCAGGCCGATATCGAACAGCGTGGTCTTGTAGTCGGGGATCGGGCCCGGGTGCTTGGAGGCCGCGCCGTGCATCAGGTTCAGCTTGGTGTACAGGTTCGGCATGCTGTTGAAGAAGGAGATCAGCGCGCCGAGGCCGACACCCTTGATCTCGGCCGAGCCGCCGCCGGCTTCGGCATCCATCTGGCCGTAGACGCCGATCAGTTCCAGCGCCATGCCGTTGGTGACCTTCTTGCCGATCGAGATGACGCCGCCCAGGCCGTCATCGGTGCCGCGGTCGTCGTCGGCATAGATGTAGGAGAACATCGGCGAGACGTACCAGCGGCGGTGGGCCAGGGCAGAGCCGGCACCGGAGCCTTCCTCGGAGGACTCGCCGCTGCCGTCGTCATAGGAGTCCGACGAGGCGGAATCGTCCGCCGGGGCTTCCTCGGCGGGGGCGGCGGCCTCTTCGACCGGCGCCTCTTCGGCCGGGGCCTCGGCAGCAGCGTCAGCCGGGGCGGCCTCGGCGCTGGCCTCTTCGACCGGGGCTTCGGCGGCAGCGTCCGCAGGGGCGGCTTCGGCGGCCGGATCGGCCGGCGCGGCCTCGTCCTGGGCCTGGACCGGGGCGATCATGCCCAGTGCCAGCAGCATTGCGAAAAGACCGAACCGACGTTTCATGCTTTCTCCCCTGTGATTCTTCCCTGGCGGGAACCCTAGTTGTTCGATAAATATAACAGTCGCCAGTGGCAACCGTCTGCTATTCCTCGATTTCTATCATGCGGGCGCGGCGCCCGACAACCGATGCGGCGGCGCTGCGGCTATAATCCGCGGCTCATTTTCACGGCCCCTCTGACGGGGCCCTCCGGCCGATCATGGAAATCCAGCAGATCAAGAGCGAGATCACAGCCCTGCGAGTGCGTTTCGACGCGCTCCGGGGCTATCTTTGACTACGATAACAAGAAGGACCGCCTCGCCGAGGTGAACGCCGAGCTGGAGGGCGGGGAGGTCTGGAACAAGCCGGAGTACGCCCAGAACCTGGGCCGCGAGCGCGCCATGCTGCTGGAGGTGATCGAGTCCATCGACCGCGCCACCAATGGCCTCAACGACGCCGGTGACCTGCTCGACATGGCTGAGGCCGAAGGCGACGCCGGCACGGTGACCGAGGTCGAGCGCGACGTGCTCAAGCTCGGCAAGCTGGCCGACGACATGGAGTTCCGCCGCATGTTCAGCGGCGAGATGGATACCGCCAACGCCTACATCGAACTGCAGGCTGGCGCCGGCGGCACCGAGGCGCAGGACTGGGCCGACATCCTGCTGCGCATGTACATCCGCTGGGCCGAGGGCAAGGGCTTCAAGGTGGAACTGCTGGAGCGTTCCGACGGCGAAGTCGCCGGCATCAAGTCCGCCAGCCTGTTCATCGAGGGCTCCTATGCCTATGGCTGGCTGCGCACCGAGACCGGCGTGCACCGCCTGGTGCGCAAGTCGCCGTTCGATTCGGGCAACCGCCGCCACACCTCCTTCGCCGGCGTATTCATCTCGCCCGAGGTGGACGACAACATCAACATCGAGATCAACCCGGCAGACCTTGAAGTGGCCACCTTCCGCTCCTCGGGCGCGGGCGGCCAGCACGTCAACAAGACCGAGTCGGCCATCCGCATCAAGCACATCCCCAGCGGCATCGTCGTGGCCTGCCAGACGCAGCGCTCGCAGCACGCCAACCGCGACCGTGCCATGAAGATGCTGGCGGCGCGCCTGTACGACGTCGAGCTGCAGAAGCGCAACACCGAGAAGCAGAAGGTCGAGGACTCCAAGAGCGACATCGAATGGGGCAGCCAGATCCGCTCCTACGTGCTCGACCAGTCCCGCATCAAGGACCTGCGCACCGGCGTGGAAGTCGCCGACACGCAGAAGGTGCTGGACGGCAACCTCGATCTCTTCATTGAAGCAAGCTTGAAGCAAGGCCTCTAACGCCATGACCGAAGAACAGAACCAGCCGCCGCAGGACGAAAACTATGTGATGGCGGCGCGGCGCGAGAAGCTGGAAAAGCTGCGCGCCCAGGGCAACGCCTACCCCAACGACTTCCGCCGCGACACCATGGCGGAGTTCCTGCACGGCAGCTACGGTGAGCGCGACGCCGCCTCCCTGGAAGCCGACACCACCGAGTTCCGCGTGGCCGGCCGCCTGATGGCCAAGCGCGGGCAGGGCAAGGTCAGCTTCGTCGAGCTGCAGGACCAGTCCGGCCGCATCCAGCTGTTCGTGCAGCTGAACGCCCTGGGCGAAGACGCCTACAACGACTTCAAGACCTGGGACGTGGGCGACATCGTCGGCGCCGTGGGCACGCTGATGCGCACCAAGGCCGGCGAGCTGTCGCTGCGCGTCAGCAGCATCAAGCTGCTGAACAAGACCGTGCGCCCGCTGCCGGACAAGTGGGCCGGCCTCACCGACACCGAGATCCGCTACCGCCAGCGCTACGTCGACCTCATCGTCAATCCGGAAGTGCGCAGCGCCTTCGAGAAGCGTGGCCAGACCGTGCGCTTCATCCGCAACTTCCTCGATTCCCTGGGCTTCCAGGAGGTCGAGACGCCGATGCTGCAGCCGATCCCCGGCGGCGCCACCGCGCGCCCGTTCATCACGCACCACAACGCGCTGGACCGCGATCTCTACCTGCGCATCGCACCGGAGCTGTATCTCAAGCGCCTGGTCGTCGGCGGCTTCGAGAAGGTCTATGAGATCAACCGCAACTTCCGCAACGAGGGCCTGTCCACCCGGCACAGCCCCGAGTTCACCATGCTGGAGTTCTACCAGGCCTATGCCGACTATCGCGACGCGATGGACCTAGTGGAGACCCTGGTGCGCGACGCCGCCATCACCGTCAACGGCAGCGGCAAGCTCAGCTACGGCGGCCGCGACTACGACATGGAGCGCCCCTTCAACCGCTGGACGATGAAGGAGGCGGTGCTGCGCAACAACGCCGACTTCGACATCGGCCGTGCCGATGATCGCGAGTACCTTGCGGCGTTCTGCAAGAAGGTGGGCGGCGACGCCAAGAAGGACTACGGCCCGGGCAAGCTGCTGACCGAGATCTTCGAACAGACGGTCGAGGCCACCCTGATGGACCCGACCTTCATCACCCAGTACCCGACGGAAGTCTCGCCCCTGGCGCGCCGCAGCGACAGCAACCCCGACGTCACCGACCGCTTCGAATTCTTCATGGGTGGCCGCGAGGTCGCCAACGGCTTCTCCGAGCTGAACGATCCGGACGACCAGGCCGGCCGCTTCAAGGCCCAGGTGCAGGCCAAGGACGCCGGTGACGACGAAGCCATGGTGTTCGACGCCGACTACATCCGCGCCCTGGAATACGGCCTGCCGCCGACCGCCGGCGTGGGCATCGGCATCGACCGCCTGGTGATGTTCCTGACGGACTCGGCCAGCATCCGCGACGTGCTGCTGTTTCCGCAGATGAGGCCGGAAGCCTGAGAGACGCCCTGGAGAGTCCGTTCGTGCTGAGCCTGTCGAAGCACGGACGGACTCCGCACTGCACGGTCAACTCCTGCGCATGACCGACGACCTGCTTCCCGCCCTCAAGCGCCACTTCGGCTTCGACAGCTTCCGCCCCGGCCAGGAGGCCGTGGTGCGGGATGCCCTGTCCGGGCGCGACCTGCTGGCGATCATGCCCACCGGCGGCGGCAAGTCGCTGTGCTTCCAGCTGCCGGCCCTGCTGCAAGAGGGCGTCATGGTGGTGGTGTCGCCGTTGATCGCCCTGATGCAGGACCAGGTGCGGCTGCTGGAGGACAACGGCATCGCCGCCACCTTCCTCAACTCCACCCTGGGCGGCGTCGAGGCGGCGCAGCGCATCCAGGCCCTGCGGCGCGGCGAGATCCGCTTGCTCTACCTGGCGCCGGAGCGCCTGCTGAGTTCCGGCTTCGTCGACAGCTTCCTGCTGCCCCTTCAAGAAACCGTGGGCATCTCCGCCTTCACCATCGACGAGGCCCATTGCGTCTCCGAATGGGGGCATGACTTCCGCCCCGAGTACCGCCAGCTCAGCCGGCTGCGCGAGTGGTTCCCCGAGGTGCCGGTCCTGGCCTTCACCGCCACCGCGACGCAGCGGGTGCGCGAGGACATCGCGCGCCAGCTCGGCCTGCGCGAACCGGCGCTGCACCTGGCCAGCTTCAACCGGCCCAACCTCTATTACGCCGTGAAGCCGCGCGGAAGCCGCGCCTTCGACGAGCTGCTGGGCCACATCCGCTATCACAACAAGGGTTCCGGCATCGTCTACTGCCTGTCGCGCAAGCGCGTGGACGAGATCGCCGCCGATCTGCAGGCCGCTGGCGTCTCGGCCCTGCCATACCACGCCGGACTCGACGGCGAGACCCGCCGCGAGAACCAGGACCGCTACATCCGCGACGACGTGCAGGTGATGGTGGCCACCGTGGCCTTCGGCATGGGTATCAACAAGCCGGACGTGCGCTGGGTGGTGCACTACGACCTGCCCAAGACCATGGAAGGCTACTACCAGGAGGCCGGGCGCGCGGGGCGTGACGGCGAGCCGGCGAGCTGCGTCCTGTACTTCGGCATGGGCGACATCCGCACTGCCGAATTCCTCATCGCGCAGAAGATCCACCCCCAGACCGGCGAGCCGCTGGAGGATGAACAGCGCATCGCCCGCCAGCAGCTGCGCCAGGTGCTGGACTACGCCGACAGCAGCGAGTGCCGCCGCGCCGTGCAGCTGCGCTACTTCGGCGAGCCCCATCCCGGCGGCTGCGGCAACTGCGACAACTGCCTGAACCCGCGCCCTCTGCAGGACTGGACGCTGGAGGCCAAGCAGATGCTCTCCGCCGTGGCGCGCCTGGCCCAGCGCCGCCAGCGCTACGGCGCCAGCACCGTGATCGACATCCTGCGCGGCGCCAAGACCGAGAAGCTGATCTCCAGCGGCCTGGACACCCTGACGGTCTACGGCATCGGCGCCGGCCGCTCCCAGGAGGACTGGCGCGCCCTGGTGCGTTCGCTGATGCAGCAGGGGCTGATGGAAGAGACGCACGACGGCTACCCCGTGCTGCTGCTCAATGCCGCCAGCTGGGAAGTGCTCAAGGGCGAGCGCAGCGTGCGCATGGCGGCCCCGGCCGCCGTGCCCAAGGCCTCGGGCAAGGGCAGGGCGGCCCGGGCGGCGGTGGCCGCCGGGGCAGAGCCGGACTCCGAGGAAGACGCCCTGTTCGACGCCCTGCGCGCCCTGCGCAAGAAGATCGCCACCGACCACGGCGTGCCGCCCTACGTCGTCTTCAACGACGCCAGCCTGCGAGCCATGGCGCGGCAGAAGCCCACCGACCAGGACGCCTTTGCCGCCATCCCCGGCGTCGGCGCCAAGAAGCTGGACGAGTACGGCTGGGACTTCACCGCCCTGATCCGCGAGCACGTCAGAGGCTAGGCCCCGGATCCGGAACAAACCGGCCCATCCGCTGGCTTTTAAGGGTACTTCCCCTGGCCCGGCGGAAGAGTAAGATCGAAGGCCCGCTCCCTGCCGCCAGGAGGTGCCATGCGATTCCCGTCGAAGCTGCTGGCCGCCGCCTTGCTCGCGCTGCCCTGGGCCACGGGCGCCGCGGTGGAGGTGCAGTACCTCCAACCCGACAAGTACACCGACGCCGGCCAGCGCCCCCCGGGCCGCGCACCGTCCGAACCCCTCAAGCGTGAACTGACCGCCGAGCTGCAGCGCCTGGGCCAGCAGTACCTCGAGCCCGGCCGTGACCTGTCCATCGACGTGCTCGACCTGGACCTGGCCGGCCGCTTCCAGTGGTGGGATGCTAGGGCCTGTCATCCATTCCCCCGTCGCTGCGACGGAGACCGTTTTGGCGCAGGGCTAAGTCCCGTCACGCGCGGTGTACTTAACGTACATAAGCGGGGCGGGACAACGCCCTGCGCCAAAACGGTCCCGCCCTCCGGGTGCCCCCAGATTTTCCGCCATGCGGTGTTGGTCGTCGGTCACTTGGAACCACCAAGCTCCCTCCTCCCGTCGTGCCTGGCGGAAAATCTGGGGGCATCGCAGCGATGGGGGAATGGATGGCAGGCCCTAGCCGCGGCGAGGTCCGCGTGATGGACGCCGTCGCCTGGCCGCGCATGCAGCTGCGCTACCGCCTGACCCAGGGTGGCCGGACGCTGGAACAGCGCGAGGAAAGCATCAGCGACCGCAATTACCTGGACACGTCGTCCGGCCGCGTCAGCGATCCGTTGCGCTACGAAAAGAACATGCTGGAAGCCTGGTTCCGCGACCGCTTTGGGGGCGGTCGGCCGCCAGGCTGAAGAGAAGAATAAGGGAGCTTGCACCGGCCTCGGTTGGTGGACAGTTGCTGACGTTTCTGACAACGCTGAACGTCTGTACGGACAGTCCCCGGCTGGGCGCCGTGTGTAACATTAGACGCTGTAAACGTTTTTAACATCATCTGGGAGGAGAGCCCATGAAACGGCAGGTTGTCACCTGTGCCGCGCTGGTCGCGGCCGCGATGTTTTCGGGACCGGCGTCCGCCGTCGTGTCCGCCGCCGAGGCGGGCAAGCTGGGCAAGGAACTGACCGAAGTCGGCGCCGAGCGCGCCGGCAACAAGGACGGCACCATCCCGGCCTATGTCGGCAAGGCTTCCTTCAGCCCCGAGATGCTCAAGATCACCCGCGCCCAGCTGGAAGACCTGCGCGTGCGCCTGGTGAAGGACATCCAGGCCATGATCAGCGACGCCGGCGTGGTCGGTGACATCCTGAACCAGGGCCAGGCGATCATGGACGCCGAGCCGGCCAAGGCCGACAAGGTCATTGCCATCACCCAGCAGATGCTCACCGCCGACCCGCAGCTCAAGGCGGAGTTCGACAAGGTCCTCAAGACCCGCGGCGGCAAGAGCGTGGACGGCCTGATCGCCTCCGTGAAGTCGCGCCAGGTCAAGCTGCCGGCCCTGAAGGACGACATCATCGCCGTCATCCAGAGCATGAAGGGCAAGCAGGACTGGATGTCGCGCCTGGTCAAGGCCTTCGACATCGCCCGCGTGCTGGAGATCCTGGCGATCGTCGACGATCCCAAGACCCGCGTGCAGGCCAACGAGCTGCTGATCAAGTACACGCCCTCCTACGTCAAGGGCTTCCTGCAGTACAACGTCCCGGGCAAGCCGGCCGATCCGCTGGCCTCCATGCGCCCGCTGTACGTCATCACCAAGGCCAACCTGGCCCAGTACGACAAGGTGCTGACCGACGGCCACAAGGCGATGTTCAAGACCTACCCGGACTACAAGATGATCGTGTTCCCGTCGTACCGGAACGCGTTCTTCCCGGATGAGATCCTCAAGGCCACCGTCGCCAACGCCACCCGCGCCACGCTGGTCGGCACCGACGACGTGCAGAAGGCCGAGCTGGGCTTCCCGTTCCCGATCCCCAAGTCCGGCGCCGAGCCGATCTGGAACCACAAGCTCAAGTTCCGCGGTTCCGCGGTCAAGCGCTACAACAACCAGGCCATCGTCAAGCCGGACGGCTCGTACAAGATCTCCAAGCTCGTCGAGGACGTGAAGCTCAAGTACGCCAATCTCAAGGAGCCGGCCGAGATGCGCAAGGGCGGCCTGTTCGCGTACTACCTGCAGGAGGTTCTGGAACCGCCGCGCGTCGCCGGCCAGATCATCCTGGTGCACGAAACCGCCGGTGGTGAAGGCAACTCGCGCCTGGCCTGGATCTACTCGCCCGGCCTGGGCCGCGTGAACCGCGCGCCGGACGTGGGCTTCGACAACCCGTCCATCGGTTCCGACGGCGAGCAGTTCAACGACCAGATCGACGTCTTCAACGGCTCGCTGGAGCGCTTCGACTGGAAGCTCATCGGCAAGCGCGAGATGCTGATCCCGTACAACAGCTGGATGCTCAACAGCCCCACCTTCAAGTACAAGGACATCATCCGCCCCGGCCACATCAACCAGGACCTGGCGCGCTACGAGATGCACCGCGTCTGGGTGGTGGAAGCGACCCTCAAGCAGGGCCAGCGCCACCGCTTCGGCAAGCGCCGCTTCTACCTGGACGAGGACTCCTGGGCGATCGCCGCCGTGGACTGCTACGACAACCGCGGCCAGCTCTGGAAGGTCCAGGAAGCGCACCTGCTGTCGATCCCCTTCATCCCGACCGTCTCGGGCATCCCGGAAACGATCTACGACCTGCAGTCCAAGCGCTACTTCGTCACCACCATGACCAACGAAGACGCCATCTCGGACTTCGAGGTCAAGTACGACGACGCCATGTTCACGCCGGCCGCGCTGCAGCGTAAGGCCAAGTCGAAATGAGCCGGATGATGCTGCCGGCCGCCGCAGCCATGCTGGCGGTCTGGGCAGCGGTCGCGGGCGCCGAGGAGGAATTCTCGGCGCCTGCGGCCGTTTCTGCCGACGAAACCACCGCGGAGACGCCTGCCGCCGAGCAGGCCGCTCCTACCGACGTACCGCGCCCCGCGCTGATGGTGACCGGTGCCGCCAAGGCACGCCTGCTGGACCTGTCCCAGGCCGGCAAGCGCCTGGTGGCCGTGGGCCAGCAGGGCGTCATCGTCGTCTCCGAAGACGGCGGCGCCAACTGGAAGCAGGTGCCCTCACCGGCCAGCGTGATGCTGACGCGGGTCCGCTTCCTCACCGACAAGCTGGGCTGGGCCGTGGGCTATGACGGCACCATCCTGCACACCGCCGACGGCGGCCTGAACTGGACGCTGCAGCACAGCGATCCCGAGGCGCGCGTGTTGTACGACGTGCTGTTCCTCGACACGCAGACCGGCATCGCGGCCGGTGCCTACGGCGCCTTCTACCGCACCACCGACGGCGGCAAGACCTGGGAGCAGCAGCACTTCCCGCTGGCCGAGATGGGCCAGCACTTCAACCGCCTGCTGCGGCTGGATGCCCAGACCCTGTTCGCCGCCGGCGAGCGCGGCCTGCTGGCGCGCTCCATGGACGGCGGCGTCAACTGGGAGATGCTGAAATCCCCCTACGCCGGCTCCTACTTCGGCGCGATCGCGCTGGGCGGGCGCAGTGTGATCATCTACGGCATGCGCGGTAACGTCTACGTCGCACAGGACGTCACCACGGCACCGACGCAGGACCCGGCCCAGTACGACCCGTACACGGCCGAGACGCTCACCGATCCCGCGGCCATCGCCGCGCTCGGCTGGCGTCGTGTCGACAGCCCGGTGAAGGAGAGCCTGTTCGGCGGCACCCGCCTGCCCGATGGCAGCGTGCTGCTGGTGGGCATCAATGCCGTTGCGCTCAAATCCGATCCGGCACTGGGTTCGCTCAAGCTGGTCAAGCTGCCGGCGGCGGAAACACTGGTCGATGTGCTGCCCTATGGCGGCAAGCTGATCGCCGTGGGGCGTCGCGGTGTACAAAACCTGGGGGCCCTGCCGTGACGGCTGAAATCGCATCCAACAAACTGACCCGGGCGATCCTGCGGGTCGTCGAGCCGCCGGTCTTCAAGTACCGGAGCTTCACGCTAGGCCTGCTGACGCTGCTGACTGTGTTCTTCATGTTCCAGGCTTCGCAGCTCAAGCCGAACGCGGGCTGGCTGAAGATGGTGCCCAAAGAGCACCCGTACATGCAGACGTTCATGGAGTACTACAAGGACTTCGGCGGTGCCAACACGGTGCTGATCGCCCTGCACAACAAGAAGGGCGACATCTACCAGCCGGAGTTCATGGAAACGCTGCGCAAGGTCGAGGAGGACGTCTTCAACGTCCAGGGCGTCGACCGTGCGCGCGTCACCTCCATCTTCTCCCCCAGCATCCTCTACGTGGAGGTGGTGGAGGGTGGCCTGTCGGGCGAGAACGTGATCCCCTCGGACTACACGCCCACGCCGGAGATGATGGAGCGCATCCGCATCAACGTCGGCAAGGCCAGCGTCATCGGCCGCCTGGTCTCGGAGGACCAGGAATCCGCCCTGGTGCAGTTCGAGCTGCTCGAGCATGACCCCAGCAGCGGCACCACGGCCGATCTCGAAGAGATGTCCAAGCCGATGTCCGAGCGCCTGCGCGCGGCCTGGAGCAGCGGTGCCCGGCCGGGCGAGTTGCCGCCGGAGGGCGGTCCCTCCTTCGGGCAGCGCATCAAGGCCGTCAGTGGCATCCTCATGGCCAACCAGCCGGGCGAGGGCGAGGCCAGCCTCGACTACGTCAAGATCGGCGAGAAGCTCGAGGAGATCCGCAAGAAGTACGAGTCGGAGAACACCAGCATCCATATCGTCGGCTTCGCCAAGGTCGTGCATGACATGACCAGCGAGTCGTACAAGGTGGCAGGGTTCTTCTTCATCGCCCTGATCGTGATGGGCGCGCTGCTGTGGATCTACCTCGGCTCGCTGCCGCTGGCGTTGATCGTGGTATCCACGTCCTTCGTGTCCTGCATCTGGGAGATGGGCCTGCTCCACCTGGTCGGCTACGGGCTCGATCCTTTCGCCATGCTGGTGCCGTTCCTGATCATGGCGGTCTCGGTGAGCCACGGCGTGCAGTACGTCAGCTCATGGGCCAATGAAATCTCGACTCGCAACGCCAGCTCCCATCAGGCCTCGCTTGCCACCTTCCGCTCGCTGGCGATCCCTGGCCTGGTAGCCCTGCTGACCAACGTCGTCGGCTTCCTGACGATCTATTTGATCAACATCCAGATCATCCGCGAGATGGCGATCAACGCCGCCCTCGGCATGGTCGGCGTGATCATGGTCAACAAGGTGCTGCTGCCGGCGGTGCTGTCCTTCATCAAGCTGCCCAACCTGGCGGCCTTCCGCATCGCCACCGAGAAGCGCGAGCGCATCGGCGACTCGATCTTCAAGAAGATGACGGTGTTCTGCCGCCGCAAGCCCGCGATCATCACCATCACCATCTCGCTGCTGCTGGGCGTGTACGGCGCGTCGCAGTACCACAACGTGCAGATCGGCGACACCACCGATGGCGTGCCCGAGCTGAAGCCGGACTCGCGCTTCAACCAGGATGCGGCCGAAGTGGCGCGGCACTTCACGATGGGCGTGGACCACCTCAAGGTGATCGCGGAGTCCTTCGACAACGGCTGCGTTGACTACGGCGTGATGTCCGAGCTGGATCGCTTCAGTTGGTACATGAAGAACCAGCCCGGCGTGCGTGACGTGCTGTCGCTGCCCGAACTGGCCAAGATCGCCAACTCCGGCCTGAGCGAGGGTCGCCTCGATGCCGAGGTATTGCCGCGCGCGCCACAGTCGCTGGCGCAGTCCACGGCCCTGGTGCCCCCCACCTCGGGCTTCCTCAACGACACCTGCTCGGCGCTGGCGCTGTTCATCTTCACCACCGACCACAAGGCCAAGACCATCGACGACCTCACCAACGCGGTGAAGGCCTACGTCAAGGAGACGCAGCACGATCACCGGGTCAAGTTCCGCCTGGCGTCCGGCAACATCGGCGTCATGGCGGCGACCAACGAGGAGGTCAAGCGCAACGAGCTGCCGGTGATTGCGTACGTCTACGTCGTGATCGTGATCTTCCTGTGGCTGTCGTTCCGCACCCTTTCCGGCGTGCTCTGCGTGATCATCCCCCTGTCGGTGGTGACGGCGCTGGGCTATGCGGTCATGGTCTGGATGGGTATCGGCCAGAAGGTGGCCACGCTGCCGGTGCTGGCCTTCGCCTGCGGTATCGGCGTGGACTACGGCATCTACAGTTATTCCGTGATCGCGGCCGGCCTGCGCAAGGGCATGACGCTGGAGGACGCCTACTACCAGAAGATGCGTTCCACCGGTAAGGCCACGCTGTTCACCGGCGTGGGCCTGGCTTCCGGCGTGGCGCTCTGGCTGTTCTCCGGCCTGCAGTTCCAGCGCGACATGGGTGTGCTGCTGCTGTTCGGCTTCACCGCCAACATGATCGGCGCCATCGTCGTCCTGCCGGCCCTGGCCCACTTCCTGGGCAAGGAAGAGCTGAAGTACGCAGGCCATGACCTGACGCTGGGCGCGGATGACGCCCTGTCCGAGGAAGACGGCAAGAAGAAAAGCTGAAAGCGGTTGTGGTAACTGAAAAGGGCGCGTCGGGAGACGCGCCCTTTTCATTGGAGCCGTGAAGCCATGAATCCACCACCAGCTTCTTCACTCCGAGTGTCGCCGCTTCCCTCTCCCGGCAGCGGGAGAGGGCTGGAGTGAGAGTGGTGCCGGAGCGGCGCACACCTCGCCACTCTTTCAAGGCGTCATCCTGAACCGCATCTGGGTCGCATTTCCCTGATACGAAGCCAGCCCCCAACAAGGCCAGACGCCCCCGTCCAAAGCCCACAAAAAAGGGCCCGCCTCGCGGCGCGCCCTTTTCCTTCCTGCACTCCGATGGATCGGAGCCTAGCGCGCCCGTTCCCGACTCTCCGCCGGCGCGTTCGGCACCACGTCCGGCAGGGTCTTGGGCTGGCGGTGCGGCGCACGCGGGAACAGGCCGAAGGTGATCGGCGCCACGCGGATCGCATCGCCGGGCTGGCGGCTGCGGGCCAGGGTGTCCAGGTGCGACAGCTCCAGCTCGATACGCTCGCCGCTGCTGGCCAGATTCGCACTGATGCGGATCACGGCGCCGGCGCGCTGCACCAGGGTCACCTGGGCGTCCAGGCCCGGGGCGGCGGCTTCGACCAGCTGCAGGTCGTGCGGGCGTACGTAGATGTCCACCAGGCCCGTCTCCTTGCTCTCGCTGTCCCAGACATCGTCGCTGCCCTCGAAGCGCAGCTCGCGGTTCTTCACCTCGCCGGGCAGAATGTTGACGCTGCCCAGGAAGTCGAACACGAAGGGCGTCGCCGGCTGCTCGTAGACCTGCTGGTTGTTGCCCACCTGCTCGATACGGCCACGATTCATCACCACCACGCGGTCGGCCAGTTCCAGGGCTTCTTCCTGGTCATGGGTCACGAAGATCGTGGTGTAGCCGGTCTTGTCGTGCAGCTCGCGCAGCCAGCGGCGCAGGTCCTTGCGCACCTTGGCATCCAGCGCGCCGAAGGGCTCGTCCAGCAGCAGCACCTTGGGCTCGATCGCCAGGGCGCGGGCCAGGGCCACGCGCTGGCGCTGGCCGCCGGAGAGCTGCGTGGGGTAGCGCTTGTCCAGGCCGGAGAGCTGCACCAGGTCCAGCAGCTCGTTCACACGCTGGCGGATCGCTTCCTTGGAGGGACGGTCCTTGCGCACGTTGAGGCCGAAGGCGATGTTCTCGGCCACCGTCATGTGCTTGAACAGTGCGTAGTGCTGGAACACGAAGCCAACGCCGCGCTCGCGCACCGGACGGTTGGCTATGTCTTCGCCGCCGAACAGGATCGCGCCCTCATCGGGGAATTCCAGGCCGGCGATGGTGCGCAGCAGCGTGGTCTTGCCGGAGCCCGACGGCCCTAGCAGGGCGATCAGCTCGCCGGACTCGATATCGAGATTGACGCCGTCCAGGGCCGGGAAGCTGGCGAAAGCCTTGTGGATACCACGAATCTGAATGTTCATAAACGGACCTTCTTGTCTTGAATCCCCCGGCCATGGATGGCCGGAATCTTGGTCAGGGACGACTTAATGCCGGCGGGTGGCAGCCAACTCATCGCCGTGCCGCCATTCCAGGTAGCTCTTCAGCGCCAGCGTGATCAGCGCGAACAGGGCCAGGATGGAGGCCACCGCGAAGGCACCCGCGAACTGGTACTCGTTGTAGAGGATCTCGACATGCAGCGGCATGGTGTTGGTCTGGCCGCGGATATGGCCGGACACCACGCTGACGGCGCCGAACTCTCCCATGGCTCGCGCCGAGCACAGCAGCACGCCGTAGAGCAGCGCCCACTTGATGCTGGGCAGGGTCACGTGCCAGAAGGTCTTCCAGCCGCTGGCACCTAGCGTAAGGGCCGCCTGCTCGTTGTCGGTGCCCTGCTCGTGCATCAGCGGGATCAGCTCGCGCGCCACGAAGGGGAAGGTCACGAACACTGTGGCCAGCACGATACCCGGCACGGCAAAAACGATCTTGATGTCGTTCTCGTCCAGCCAGGGCCCCGCCCAGCCATGCCGGCCGAAGATCATGATGTAGATCACGCCGGCCACGACCGGGGATACCGAGAACGGCAGGTCGATCAGCGAGATCAGCACCGACTTGCCGCGAAACTCGAACTTGGTGATGGCCCAGGCAGCCGCGATGCCGAACACCAGGTTCAGCGGCACCGCCAGCGCCGCCACCAGCAGCGTCAGTTTGATCGCAGCGATAGCGTCGGGCTCGAACAGGGCGTCCTTGTAGGTGACCCAGCCGTTGCGCAGCGCCTCGGCAAACACCGAGATCAGCGGCAGCAGGAGGAAGCCCAGCAGGAACAGCAGGGCCAGGGAGATCAGGATCCGCTGCACCCAGGCGGGCTCGCTGATGGCCGCGTTTCGGTGTAACAACGGCCCCTCGGGCCGGAACTCGGGCGGCAGGGCAGGGGGATCTTGCAAGGAAGCGTCGGCGGTCATGGTGGGCGTCCGTCGGAATTCGTGGGTTCAGGTCTTCTGACCGTGGCGGCGGCGGGACCAGATCTGCAGCCCGTTGATCAGCAGCAGCAGCAAGAGCGACAGGCCCAGCATGGCCACCGCCACGGCACTGGCGCCGGCGTAGTCGAACTCCTCCAGCTTGATGATGATCAGCAGCGGTGCGATCTCACTCACCATCGGCATGTTGCCGGCGATGAAGATGATGGAGCCGTACTCACCGGCGGCGCGGGCAAAAGCCAGCGTGAAGCCGGTCAGGATGGCCGGCAGGATCGTCGGCAGGATTACGCGGACGATGGTCTGCAGGCGGTTGGCGCCCAGCGACGCGGCGGCCTCTTCCAGCTCCTTCTCGGCTTCCTCCAGCACTGGCTGCACCGTGCGCACCACGAACGGCAGGCCGATGAAGGTGCAGGCCAGGATCACGCCCAGCGGCGTATAGGCTACCTTGATGCCCAGCGGCTCCAGGAATTGGCCGACCCAGCCGTTGGCGGAGTACAGCGCCGTCAGGGCGATGCCGGCGACGGCCGTGGGCAGGGCAAAGGGCAGGTCGATGACGGCGTCGAAGAAGCGCTTGCCGAAGAAGCGATAGCGGACGAACACCCAGGCCACCAGGGTGCCGAATACCGCATTGATCAGGGCGCCGATCAGCGCCGCGCCGAAGCTGAGCTTCAGCGCGGCCAGCACGCGCGGGTGGGTGACCACGTGCCAGAAGCCGTCCCAGCCGAGCTGCGAGGACTTGAAGAACACACCGGCCAGCGGGATCAGCACGATCAGGCTGAGGTAGAACAGCGTGAAGCCCATGGTGAGGCCGAATCCGGGGATCACGGATCGGGCGCGCCGGGCACGCTGAAAGGAAGGAGTTGCGGCGGTCATGGAAGGCAGAAGGCCGTATCGGTGGAATATCGCGGGATGTTGCTTAGGATAAATTTTTCTAAAGAAAATATGAACGCATTTGCTTATTCTTTTTTTATCTAAAGAAAATGCAGGTCTCCGGGTGTGTAGACCTGTTCCTGGGGCTGGGGCGCATGCGCCAGGGGGAAGCGGCGGCGGTCGATCCAGCGGGTGCTGCTCAGCCACAGGCCATCCAACTCGGCTCCGTGCTGCCAGTTCACCAGAACGATCTCCCGCTTGGCCTCGTGCAAGAGCGCCAGCTTGTTCTCGGATTTCAGGCCCAGTTCCAGCAACTGCAGGAAGGCCGGGTCCGAGAGCAGCGATTCGTGCCGCAGGGCGAGCGGTCGCAGGATCTCCGCCACCAGGTGCCAGGTGTCGGAGCGCCCGGCCTGCTTGGGCTCCAGCGGCAGCGTGCCGTTGTGCATCAGGTAGACGCCGGGCACCACGCGGAAGGGGTGCACGTTGTCGAGGCCACCACCGCCCTTGGTTCGCCGCCGCAGATGCAGCACGTATTCATGGTTGCGGTGGCGCCGCTCGAAATCGAGGATCGTCCTGGCATCCGGCTCCAGCTGCTTCTCGAGCAGCAGTTTTCCGTCGCCGTCGAAACCCATGGCCCCCCAGCCATCGCGATTCAACTCCAGCGCGGCCCGGATCAGTTCTTCCGGAATCGGCTGCCCGGCCGGCTTGTGGATGATCAGGCACATGGCGGTTTCCTTGCGGGGCTCTGGGAACGCTTCAGTCGTTGCCGGAGACGGCGGCGATCAGGACCTCGGTGGCCTTGAACAGCGCGATCACCGGATCGCCGAGCTTGAGGTCGAGCACTTCGAGTGAGGAGGAGGTGACGATAGCGCTGACAATGCCGGCGCCGGTCTCGATCTCGACCTCGGACACGACCGGGCTACGCTTGACGCCGACTACCTTGCCGCGGAACTGATTGCGGGTGTTGACCGCTGCGATGGTGGACATGTGAACTCCTTGTTCTGCGCTTGGGGGGATTGAAAGGCGCTCTCACGCCGAAAAAGGAACGGGGCGCTCACGCGCCCCGAAAGACTTCACTCACCGGGAGAGGGGGGTGCGTCGTTGGTCGCGTGTCAGCCGATGGGGCGACAGACGATGCAACGCATGAGCAAAGTCAGCTGGAGAGTCATTGCTTACTTCAGGTAGATCTGGTCGAAGATGCCGCCGTCCGTGAAATGGGTCTTGTGCGCGGTTTCCCAGCCACCGAAAGCTTCGTCCACCGTGAACAGCTTCACTTCCGGGAAGCGGCTGGCATTGCGCGCCAGCGCCGCCGGGTCGGACGGACGCAGGCCGTACTTGGCGAAGATGTCCTGGGCAGCAGGCGAGAAGTGGAACTTCGCGTAGGCCTCGGCCACCGCACGGGTCTTCTTCTTGTCCACCACGCGATCCACCACGGCAATCGGGTTGTCGGCACGCACCGACAGCGACGGCACGACGATCTCGAACTGGTTGGCCGCGAACTCGGAGGTGATCAGCTGCACTTCGTTCTCGAAGGTCAGTAGCACGTCGCCGATGCCACGCTGCACGAAGGTCGTGGTGGCCCCTCGGCCGCCGGTGTCGTACACCGGAACGTTGGCCAGAAAGCGCGAGACGAAGTTGCGGGCCGTCGTGTCGTTGCCGCCCGGCTGCCGGCGTGCGTATTCCCAGGCTGCCAGATAGCTGTAGCGTGCGTTGCCGGAGGTCTTGGGGTTCGGGATCACGACCTTGATGTCGGAGCGCACCAGGTCATTCCAGTCCTTGATGTTCTTGGGGTTGCCCTTGCGCACCAGGAACAGGATGGTGGACCAGGACGGGCTGCTGGCGTAGGGCAGGCGCTTGGACCAGTCGGCCTTGGTCAGCTTGGCCTTGGCGATGGCGTCGATGTCCAGCGAGCTGTTCATCGCCGCGATGTCGGCCTGCAGTCCGTCGATGATCGAGCGGGCCTGCTTGCTTGATCCGCCGTGGGACTGGTCGACCTTCACCGTGTTGCCGGGATTGGCCTTCTGCCATTCCGCGATGAAGACAGGGTTCAGGTCCTTGTAGACGTCACGGGACACGTCGTAGGCGGCGTTCAGCAGCTTGTAGTCGGCTGCCTGCGCGGCAGGGGCCGTCAGCACGGCCGCCAGGGCCAGCGTTGCGATGCGCTTGAGTTTGTTGGTCGGGGTCATGGCTGTCTTTGTCCAGGGAGTGAAACGGGCGGCGACATGATGTCGCCGCCCGTCATCCATCAGTTCTTCAGGTAGATCTGGTCAAAGCTGCCGCCGTCGGAGAAGTGGTCCTTCTTCGCCTTGGTCCAGCCGCCGAAAGCCTCGTCGATCGTGAACAGCTCGACCTTCGGGAACTGGCTGCCGTACTTGGCCTTGGCGGCCGCGCCGGTCGGACGGTAGAAGTTGCGGCCCGCGATGTCCTGGCCCTCCTCCGAGTACAGGTACTGCAGGTAGGCCTCGGCCACCTTGCGGGTGCCCTTCTTGTCCACCACCTTGTCCACCACCGACACGGTCGGCTGGGCCAGGATGCTCAGCGAGGGAACGATGATCTGGAACTTGTCCTCGCCGAATTCCTTGCGGGCGAGGAACGCTTCGTTCTCCCAGGAGATGAACACGTCGCCGATGCCGCGCTGCACGAAGGTCGTGGTCGAGCCGCGGGCGCCGGTATCCAGCACCGGCACGTTCTTGTACAGCTTCTCGACGAACTCCTTGCCCTTGGCGTCACCGCCGTACTTGCGCTTGGCGTATTCCCAGGCGGCCAGGTAGTTCCACTGCGCGCCACCGGAGGTCTTGGGGTTCGGGGTGATCACCGACACGCCCGGCTTGGCCAGGTCGTCCCAGTCCTTGATGCCCTTCGGGTTGCCGGCGCGCACCAGGAAAACGATGGTGCTGGTGTATGGAGCCGAGCCTTCCGGCAGGCGCTTCTGCCAGTCCTTGGGCAGCAGCTTGGCAGCGGTGGCGATCGAGTCGACGTCACCGGCCAGGGCCAGGGTCACCACATCGGCCTGCAGGCCGTCCACCACGGCGCGGGCCTGCTTGCCCGAGCCGCCGTGCGACTGCTTGATGGTGACCGTGTCGCCAGTCTTCGCCTTGTACTGCTTGGCGAAGGCTTCGTTGAATTCCTTGTAGAGCTCGCGAGTCGGGTCGTAGGACACGTTCAGGAGTTCGTAGCTCGCCGCATGGGCGAACAGCGGAAGGGCCAGGGCCGCAGCCGCGATGGCAGTCTTGATGATACGCATGTCGGTGAGTCCTTGAATTAAGGTGTTCTGTTGCCGGGGTCAGGACAGGCGGCGGACGCCTGCCCTGACCATCGGCCTGATGCTTAGAAGTTCAGCTGCAGGCGAGTGAAGACAGTCTTGTCGTCGTCACGGTCCGCGCCGCCGGCCTTGCCGCCATCGAAGCTGGTGTTGGTGTAGTTCAGCGCCAGCTTGACGTTGGTGTTGAGATACCAGTTCACGCCAGCGGTCCAGGAGCTTGCCTTCTTGGACTGCGCGTCCGGATTGGCGAAGCGCAGGGCCGCACCGCCGTCAAAAGCAGCATCGTCGACCTTCAGCTCGCCGTAGCGGGCCGCGAGCTCGAATGCGCCCCAGCCTTCGCCGCCAATGGTGAAGGGCTGGGCCACCTTGGACAGACCCTTGAAGCCGATGTCCTCGCCGGTGATCACGTAGCTGCCGGCCAGCTGCCAGGCCGTAAGCTTGATGTCCTCACTGTTGACCACGGCACCGCCGGTGACGCGATCGATTTCCTGGGTGGACTGAACGTACTCGGCCAACAGGCCGAACGGACCGTTGTAGAAGTAGGCCTGCGGGCTGATGCGGGTGTGGTCGCCGTTGGCGGTGACGCCGGCTTCGTTGTAGACGAAGAAATTGCGCTGCGAGGGTGAGCGCAGCCCCCCGGGCAGGGCATTGGTGGTGTTGTTGCCGATCTGGGTACCGTGGCTGGCCGCGATGCCGACGCCCAGCTTCTCCAGCACGCCGCCGGCATTCTTGAAGGGCTCGGCGAACAGGCGACCGGCGACTTCCTTGCGGTTGTCAGTGTCGGTGGCGTTGCCGTCACGGCCGTCCGAGGTGCCGTTGTAGTAGCCGATGGTGTAGTTCAGGGTGTTGTTCAGCACATCGCCCTGCAACTGCACGCCGAGGTCGCGGTTGGGGACCAGTTCGGTCGGCAGGCCGCGCTCGATGAAGGTGATGGCGGAGCCGCCCTGCAGGCGCTCGAGGCCTACGGGACCCTTCACCTTACCAGCACGCAGCGTGTAGGCCGGGTCGAACTTCAGGTCGACGTAGGCATCGACGATGGTGGCGCCTGCACCGGCGAACTCCGGGGTCAGGCGATAGGACACCAGCTTACCCACCGAGCCCTGGAAGGTCGGGCGGATGCGGCGGAAGGTGAAGGTATCGTTCTGGGTGGCCTTGTCATCCAGGTAGGTACGGCCGTCGAACTGCACCAGTGCGTTGAACTTAAACTCGTTGTCGCCCTTCTTCACGGAGAGACCCTTCTCCGAGATGCTGACGGTGGGCGAGTCCTTGGCCTTGGCCTCGGCGGCTTCCTTGTCCAGCTCCAGCTTGCGTTCCAGGATACGGATGCGCTGGTCCAGCTCCTCAGCGGACGCGCCCTGGGCAGCCTGGGCCGCTCCCACGGAGGCGATAACCGCCAACGTTGCGACGCCTGCCTGCTTGATTCCCTTTTTCATTTCTGCAAACCCCAGTTGATGCGTTGTGGAAAGTGGGCGCATCTTGCCGGGGGTTCGTCAGTCAGTAAAAGAATATTAATGAAGTATTATATTTCCATATCGAATATAAAGGCCTTCAAAACACCCGATCCAGGGGTGTTGCCATGCATTTGGGAGGCCTACGAAGCGTGTTGAGGCCATAAAAAAGGCCCGCCGAGGCGGGCCTTTCACCTGCAGCCGGTCAGGTCACGGCGTGGTCAGCAGGCGGTCCACCGCCTCAATGTCCGGCTGGCCGAGATTGCCCGCCGCCTGCCGCAACAGCAGGCCGGCCAGCAGGTAGTCGTAGCGCGAGCGGTAATAATCGCGCTGCGCGGCCGACAGCTGCTGCTGGGCGTTGAGCACGTCGATGAAGGTGCGGGTACCCACCTCCTGGCCGCTGCGGGCGGCATCCAAGGCGGTGACGCTGGACACCACTGCCTGCTTCAGCGCGTTGACGCGGGCGCTGCCGGTGAGCACGCCCAAGTAGGCGTCGCGGGTCTGGCGCTCGGCCAGGCGCTGGGCGCCCTCGTACTCGGCACGGCGCTGCTCGCGGGTACTGGTGGCCTGCCTGACGCGCGACTGCGTCGCCAGGCCCGAGAAGACTGGCAGGGTCAGCTGCAGGGTGACGCGGTCCGACGTGATCTCGCGATCCACCGTGCCGCCGCCGTTGGCGTCGATCGAGCTGCCGCTGATGTTGTGGTTGCCGTTGAGGTCCACGGTGGGCAGGTGCCCGGCGCGGGCGATGCTGATGCCGGTGTCGGCGATGTCGGCGGCCAGGCGGGCGGCCAGCACGTTCAGGTTGCCCTCGCGGGCGGTCTTGACCCAGGCCTCGATGTCGGTGGGCATCGGCGGGGTCAGGGGCAGGTCATCCACCAGGCGCGCCTGGGGCAGGTAGGGCTGGCCGGTGATCTCCGCCAGCGCTGACTGGGCAGTGTTCAGCGTCTGCTGCGACTGGATCACCGTGGCGTTGGTCAGGTCGTAGCGCGCCTGGGCCTCCTGCACCTCGGTGATCGCCGACAGGCCAACCTCGAAGCGGGCCTGTGCCAGTTCCAGCTGGCGCGCCACGGCCTTGTTCTCGTCCTGGGCGGAGCTCAGCGTGTCGGCGGCAGCCAGCACGTTGAAGTAGGCCTGCGCCACGCGCAGCAGCAGGTCCTGGCCCACGCTGCGGTAATTGGTTTCCGCCAGTGCCACCTGTCCGCCGGCCTGCCGCAGTTGCTGGATCGCGCCCCAATCGAAGATCGGCTGGCTCAGGCTCAAGCCATAGGACCAGGGATCGTCGTCGCTCCTGGTGGTGGTGCCGGGATCGTTGTCCACCTCGCTGAGCTGGCGGCCTTTCTGGGCGTTGGCGTTGATCTGCGGCAGCAGCAGCGCGCGCGCCTGCGGGCGGGCCTCCACCGAGGCGTCACGGGCATGCTCAGCTGCGCGCCAGGTGGCGTCGTTCTGCAGTGCCAGGTCGTAGATCTTCAGCAGTTCATTGGCCTGTGCCGCGCAGGGGAGGGCGAGCGCGGCGCTCAGCAGCAGGGCGTTCAGACGCATGGGCGACAGGATCTTGTTGTGGTTTACAGGGGGATCAACGCAGCCATGGGTGATCGGTTGACCTAGTAACGGGGAACGGAGCCGTCCACGTCGGTCGACCAGGCGTCGATGCCCCCGCCGACCGAGTAGACCTCGGCAAAGCCGTTTTTCTCCAGGAAGCGGCCGGCCATCTCGGAGCGCACCCCGTGATGGCAGAGCACCGCCACCGGCTCGGCGGCATTGAGCTCGCCCAGGCGGGCGGGGAGCTCCTGCATGGGGATGTGCAGGGCGCCGGGCAGGGCGGCAATGGCCAGCTCCTCGGCGGTGCGTACATCGAGAACGGTCAGCGGGGCGGCGTCGAGCCGGGCCTTCAAGTCGGTGGCGGTCAGGATCTTCATGGGGGCGGAGTCTACCACCGCCCCACGCCCGCACTTTTACTGTTTGTCGGAGCCCGGATAGACCAGCGAGGCCAGCTCGGTGCGGCTGAACACGCCCAGCTTGCGGTAGACGCGGTACAGATGATTGGCCACGGTGGACGGCGCAACGCCGATCTTCTTGGCGGCCTGCTTGAACGACAGGCCCTGGGCCACGCAGTAGACGATCTCGCGCTCGCGTCCCGTCAGGCGGTCCAGCGGGCCGGCCGGCCAGATCGTGATCAGCGCCAGGTCGTTGAGCGGCTCGCAGCGCACCATCAGGTCCTGGAAGGCCACCGTCTGGCCGGGGTCCGGCAGCTTGAACGGCAGCTGCTGCGGCTGGCGGTTGGGGAAGCGCTCGTCGAGCATTTCCAGGAACCTCGGCTGGGTCTCCTGGAAGTTGCCGTGCTGGTCGATCACCGCCGCGCCGGCACCCATGGGCCGCTCCGGCTGGGTCTTGAGCAGGTGCAGGAAGTAGGCGTGCGAGGCCGCGTTGAACAGGTGGAAGGCGATCCGCTTGTGCTGCTGCTTTTCCAGGTCGGAAAAGGGCTTGCTGCGGTCGCTGCGGTACAGCGACACCAGGGAATAGATGCCGCTGCGGCGGTCCAGGTGCGACATCGACAGGATGCGTTCGATGCCGAAGGGCTGGAAGGTGCGGCGGTAGATCTCCGAGTTGTAGAAGCGCTCGTCCGCCATCATCTCCGACATGTCCGCCGGCACGTCGAGCTGCTCCAGCAGGTGCGGCAGGATCGGGTTGACCGCCGTGGTGGCTTCCAGTGCCGCCGGGTAGTCCTTGGGCAGGTTCTGCAGGGTGACTGTATGGAACTTCAGCGTGCTGCGCGAGCCGCTGCCCCACAGGGCCCCGTCATGCGGGATGACCCGGCCGACCTGCTCCAGGGCCCAGTTGCGGTACTGCCCAGGGGGGACGGCCATGGCCCAGCGATACAGGCGCGAAATCACCCGGTCCACCGGGTCGATGGTGTCGTTCGGTATGGTTTTCGTCATCTTCCTGATAACTTGGGCTTGGGGGGGCTATTTACTATCGGTGCCGTCCTACAGTCTAAGCATACTTGATCGGATTGACCCACGCGGCCAGCGACATATACGAGGGGAGGCCCGATGAGGAACCTGACGAGTTGGCTCGCCGAGTACGGCGAGCACCATGCGGACCCTGGCAATCGTGCCATTCACGGGCTCTGCATTCCCGTGACCGTGTTCGCGTTGTGCTGCGCTTTCCGGGCCATCCCGGTCGGCGACGCCCTGTGGAATCCGGCGAGCCTGGTGCTGCTCGGCTGGCTGGCGTTCTATCTTTGCCTGTCCTGGCAGCTGGCGCTGGGCATGCTGATGATATTCGCCTTCATGTACTCCGGGGCGCTGCTGCTGGAGTCGGCGGTCGGCGGCCCGGGAGTGTTGTTTGCGCTGGCGGTGCTGCTGTTCGGCTCGTCCCTGCTGCTGCAGTGGATCGGACATCGTCGCGAGCATCGCCCGTCGTCGGTGCTACAGCACCTGCGCCTGTTCCTGATCGCACCACTGTGGCAGTTGGCGGACCGCTATCGCCGCCTGCAGATTCCGGTCGGCGGCGTACCGTCCTGGCGCTAGCGGGGACGGCGAGCGCCGTCCCCTGCATCTTTCATCGCACCGCGCCGCCGGTCGGGCAAATCGCGCGACTCACGACAGGCGTGACCCTGTAAAAACAAAAGCTTGGCGCGTGCCAGGGGCTGGAACGAACCGTGATGGGAATTCTCCGTGATCTACCGGGGAATACCATGCGGCCTGCTCTTGCCCTCCTGCTGCTCGGACTGTCCGTGTCGCCGCTGCTGACAGGCTGCGGCGGCGATGCGCTGGCCCGCTCCGGCGCCATGAGCGAGCCCCCCGCTTTGCGCACTTCACTCAGCGCCGTCGAAGCCCTGGACTACTGCGACGCCCTGGCCAGCCGCCCGCAGAAGATCGACTGCTTCGAGCGCGTGGCGCGCGGGGAGGACCCCTCCCGTGTCGCGCAGCGCTGATCGCTCGCCTCAACTACAGGCGCCGACCCTGAGCGTCCCTTGCGTCCACGATGCCGTGGCGCGCAGCGGCAGGTCGCGCGAATGCGCGCCGGCTTGGATCGCATAGCAGCCATCAGCAATCTTCCAGCCGCCGGCACTCACATGCCAGTAGGAGAAGGCCCGCTGGTCCAGGATGAAGCTCGCGCGCGCCGAGGCTCCCGGCGCCAGCCAGTGCCGTGAGAACCCCTTCAGCACCCGCTGCGGTTGGGGGACCGATTCCGATGGTGACGGCAGCCCCAGGTAGAGCTGTGGCGTGGCCCAGCCGGCGCGGCTGCCGGTGTTGCGCACCGTCAGGCTGGCCAGCAACTGGCCCCTGCGGGCCTCCAGTTGCAAGCCTTCGTAGGCGAACTGCGTATACGAAAGGCCATAGCCGAAGGGGAAGGCGGGCTCCACCTGCTGTTCGTCGTACCAGCGATAGCCGGTGAAGATGCCTTCCGTATAGAAAGCCTGGTTGGCTACGCCCGGGTAGCGCAGGGGGTTGCCGGCCGTGGGCGTGTCCACCTCGGCCTTGGGGAAACTCAGCGGCAGCCGCCCGCCCGCGTCCGTATCGCCGAACAGCACGTGGGCCAGGGCATCGCCGGCCTCCTGGCCGGGGTACCAGGCCACCAGTATCGCGGCTACCTGGTCCCGCCAGGGCGTCAGCACCGGGCCGGCCACCTGCAGCACCACCACCGTGTTGGGGTTGGTGGCGGCCACGGCGCGGATCAGCGCGTCCTGCGGCTTGCCGCCCAGCTCCGGCAGGCCCGGCACCAGCACCGACAAGGGCAGGGCCGGGCAGTCCAGCGACAGGCAGGTCTTGTCCACGCCCTCGCTGGCCTTGTCGGCGACGAAAACGATCGCCACGTCTGCCGTGGCGGCCAGCGCCGCGGCCGCGGCGGCGTCGCTGCCGTCGGCATAGAGCGTCTCGGCGCTGGCGGCGCGCGCGGCCAGCGCGTCCCGCGGCGGCACGAAGCGTAGCGGCACCACCGCCGACGAGCCGCCGCCACTGGGCCGCTCTACCGCCGAACTGCCGATCACGGCAATCTTGCGCAGCGCGGCGGCATCCAGCGGCAGCACGCCGTTATTGCGCAGCAGGACCGCGCCCTGTTCGGCGGTCTCCCGAGCCACTGCGGCATGGCCCTCCACGTCCACCAGGTCATCGTTGCGCACGTAGTCCGCGCGGTCGAAGAAGCCGAAGCGGAACAGCGTGCGCAGGATGTTGCCGACGCGTGTATCCACGGTCTCCATCGAGACCAGGCCGGTCAGCACTGCGGTCTGCAGCAGCAGCGGCGTGTAGAACATGCCCAGCGGCATCTCGATCTCGGTGCCGTTGTTGAGCGACATCACCGTGTCCTTCACGGCCAGCACATAGTCCGACACCACGAAACCGTCGAAGCCCCACTCGTCGCGCAGCACCTGCTGCAGCAGGAAGTGGCTGCCGCAGGCCGCCGCGCCGTTGACAAAGCCGTAGGCGCACATGAAGGACGCCACGTCCGCCTCGTGGATCGCCGCCTCGAACGGCGCCAGGTGCATCTCGCGCAGCGTGCGTTCGTCGATGACGTGGTTGACCAGTTGGCGTCCGCCGATCAGCGAGGTGATCGGCGGCAGGCCGATCTGGCCCTCCTGGGTGTTCATGGCGTAGTGCTTGACGTTGGCCATGATGCCCTCGGTCTGCGCGCCCTGGATCCAGGCCACGCCAAGCCGCTCGGCCAGATAGGGGTCCTCGCCGTAGGTCTCGAAGGTCCGCCCCGCCAGCGGGTTGCGCATGATGTCGAGCACCGGCGCATGCAGCAGGTCGTTGCCCTTGTGGCGCACCTCGTTGGCCACGGCCTTGCCGGTGCGCCGCGCCAGCTCCGGGTTGAAGCTCGAGGCCAGCGCCAGTGGCGTGGGGAAGGCGGTGGCCGGGCTGCCGCGCACGCCCACCGGGCCGTCGGACATGCGCAGGTCGGGAATGCCGAGCTCGGGGATGCCCTCGCTGATGCCCACGTAGGGATCGCCGGTGGCCGCCGCCACGATGTTGTCGCCCCCCAGCAGGCTCAGCTTCTGCGACAGCGTCATCTCGCCGAGCAGCAGCGCCGTGCGCTCCGCCGGGCTCAGGCGCGTATCGCACCAGGGCCGGGTCTGCACGTCGCCGCAGCGGCTGGGGCCCAGGCCGGGCAGGGGCGGCTGGCCCGTCGACCCCACCGGGTCGGACGAACCGCAGGCACCCAGCATCAGGCCCAAGGTGATGCCGGCGGCCGCCAGGCCGCCGGGCTTCCGGTTATTCCGGATGATCATGTTCTCCCCCGCGCGCGGCTCGGGCGGCCACGCTGTCGGAGCTATGCTAGGGGCTTGAAAATTATACTGATTACCGCATTTGGACGAGGGGCTTTCTACCATCGTCCGCCCCCGGGAACAGACCGGGGCTGGCAGACCAGGGAGGGGCCCCGGCAAAGAAACTTCGCTTCACCCCTTGAATCTGCTGGGGCCGTCCTCAAGAATTAGCAGCCTCGTGCGGCGAGTGCTAACAGCGGCGCCAACGATAAAGCCCGAAGCACTCGCTATCTGTCTATAAACCCTTGAATTTGGGAGATTTACAATGAGTCTGCGTCCTTTGAACGATCGCGTGATCGTCAAGCGTCTGGAAGAAGAGAAGAAGACTGCCGGCGGCATCATCATCCCCGACGCCGCTGCCGAGAAGCCGCTGAAGGCCGAAGTCGTTGCGGTCGGCCCGGGCAAGCGCACCGAAGACGGCAAGGTCCATGCCCTCGACGTCAAGAAGGGTGACACCGTCCTGATCGGCAAGTACTCCGGCACCGAGGTCAAGGTCGACGGCCAGGATCTGGTCGTCCTGCGCGAGGATGACATCCTCGCCGTTGTCGCCTAAGTAACTGAATTGTAAAGAGGATTAAACAATGGCTGCTAAAGAAGTCAAGTTTGGTGATGACGCCCGTTCGCGCATGGTCGCCGGCGTCAACGTTCTCGCCAACGCCGTCAAGGTCACCCTGGGCCCCAAGGGCCGCAACGTCGTGCTCGACAAGAGCTTCGGCGCCCCCACCGTCACCAAGGACGGCGTCTCCGTCGCCAAGGAAATCGAGCTGAAGGACAAGTTCGAGAACATGGGTGCCCAGCTGGTCAAGGAAGTCGCTTCCAAGACCTCCGATGAGGCCGGCGACGGCACCACCACCGCCACCGTGCTGGCCCAGGCCATCGTCAACGAAGGCCTGAAGTCGGTCACCGCCGGCGTCGACCCGATGGACATCAAGCGCGGCATCGACAAGGCCGTCGAGGCCGTCACCGCCGAGATCAAGAAGCACGCCACCCCCTGCAAGGACCGCACGGCCATTGCCCAGGTCGGCACCGTGTCCGCCAATGCCGACGAAGAGATCGGCAAGATCATCGCCGATGCGATGGACAAGGTCGGCAAGGAAGGCGTCATCACCGTTGAAGAGGGCAAGTCCCTGGCCAACGAACTCGACGTCGTCGAGGGTATGCAGTTCGACCGCGGCTACCTGTCGCCGTACTTCATCAACAATGCCCAGTCGCAGCAGTGCGAGCTGGACAGCCCGCTGATCCTGATCACGGACAAGAAGATCTCCAACATCCGCGAGCTGCTGCCGGTGCTGGAAGGCGTCGCCAAGCAGGGTCGCCCGCTGCTGATCATCGCCGAGGACGTCGAGGGCGAAGCCCTGGCCACCCTGGTCGTGAACAACCTGCGCGGCATCCTGAAGGTTTCCGCCGTCAAGGCCCCGGGCTTCGGCGACCGCCGCAAGGAAATGCTGAAGGACATCGCCATCCTGACCGGCGGCACCGTCATCACCGAGGAGCTGGGCCTGTCGCTCGAGAAGGCCACCCTGAACGACCTGGGCACCGCCAAGCGCGTGCAGATCGAGAAGGAAAACAGCACCGTCATCGACGGCGCCGGCAAGAAGGAAACGATTGCCGCCCGCATCAAGGAAATCCGCGCCCAGGTTGACGCCTCCACCAGCGACTACGACCGCGAGAAGCTGCAGGAGCGCCTGGCCAAGCTGTCCGGCGGCGTGGCCGTCATCAAGGTAGGCGCTGCCACCGAAGTCGAGATGAAGGAAAAGAAGGCCCGCGTGGAAGACGCCCTGCACGCCACCCGTGCGGCCGTCGAGGAAGGCATCGTCGCCGGCGGCGGCGTCATGCTGGTCCGCGCTGCCAAGGTCCTGGAGAAGCTCAAGGGTGCCAATGACGACCAGACGGTCGGCATCAACATCCTGCGCCGTGCCATCCAGGAGCCCCTGCGCCAGATCGTGAAGAACGCGGGTGAAGAGTCCTCCGTCATCCTGAACAAGGTTGCGGACGGCAAGGGTTCGTTCGGCTACAACGCCGGTTCCGGCGAGTACGGCGACATGATCGAGATGGGCATCATCGACCCGGCCAAGGTCACGCGTCTGGCCCTCCAGAACGCCGCCTCGGTCGCTGGCCTGCTGCTGACCACCGAAGCCATGATCGCCGAGCTGCCGCAGAAGTCCGAACCGGCGATGCCGGCCGGTGGCGGCATGGGTGGCATGGGCGGCATGGGCGATTTTTAATAATCGTCCCTGATGAAAGACGTGGCCGTCCTGGCCACGACTTTCAAAACAAGCGGTCCGTAGTATCAGCAAGGCCCCGGAAACGGGGCCTTGTTGTTTCTGTCATCCGGAATTGCTTGAATGGCTCCAGCCGCTCTAGACGGTATAGAGGAGAAGGCAGCATGCAGCGACCGGTTCTCCACAGCGTCAGCGTCAGTCACGACTACGGCCTGCCGCTGGGCGAGGTCTTCGACTCCTGGCTACGGCCGGAGGCGTTGTCGCAATGGCTGCGCATGGAGGCGGAGCCCCCGAGTGGCGTCGAGATTGACCGGCGTGTCGGCGGTGCCTTCGAGATACGCTTGCAGTGCGCGGGCGATGAGGTGCCGCTGCGCGGCGCCTACCTGGAGATCGATCGCCCCAGCCGCCTGATGTTCACCTGGATATCCCCAGGCACCGACCTGCGCGAGTCCATCATCACGCTGGACCTGCAGCCGCAGGGGCAGGGAACGCGCCTCACGCTGACCCATGATGGCCTGCCCTCCGCGCAGCATGCGCAGGAGCACGTCGATGTGTGGAAGCAGCTGCTGCCGCGGATCGGCGTCTAGGCGGAGCCTGGTTCAGCCCAGGAACTTCGCCGCCGTGATCTTCAGCCCCTTGCCGGGCAGGGCCATCAGCGTCGACGTGCCATGGGCCAGCAACTCGCCCTTCTCGTCGCGCACGTAGGCCTCGGTGTAGCTGATCTGCCGCCCCGGGCGGATGCAGCGGCCCTCGGCCTTCAGCAGGCCGCCCATGGCCGGTTTCAGGTAGTTGAGCTTCAGGTCCACGTTCACCAGCCCCGCATCGGCCGGCAGGCGCATGAAGCCGGCCCAGAACGTCGCGGTGTCGATCAGCGTCGCCAGCACGCCGCCATGGACGATGCCGAAAGGCTGGAAATGCTGCGGCAGCACGTCCAGGTCGATACGGCAGCTGTCGAAATCGATCTGCGCCAGGCGGAAGGCGATGTGCTTGGGGAATGCCGCCCCGTTGACCAGCTCGTACAGCGCGGCGGTGTAGTCCGGGTTGATGCGGTCCATGGGCGGGTTCTCAGGCAAAGCGGCCGGGTGCGACGATCTTCGGGTCGATGCTGGGGGCGGCGCCGGTGATGAGCTGGCTGATCAGTTCGCCGGTCACCGCCGACATCGTCACGCCGAGCATGCCATGGCCGGTAGCCAGCCAGAGATTGTCCCAGCGCGGCGCACGGCCGATCAGGGGCAGATCGTCGTAGACCATCGGGCGCCAGCCGAACCACTCCTCGCGCACCTCCTGGCCCAGCGGGTTGCGCAGGTACTCCCCGGCGGCGCGGCGCAGCGCGTCCAGCCGGGTGCGGTTGAGCGAGTCGTCGTAGCCCGAGAATTCCATGGTGCTGCCCAGGCGGTAACCGCTCTCCCAGCCGGTCACGCAGACGCCGCGCTCCTTGAGCACCAGCGGCAGCCGCGGCCAGGACTTGGGGTTCTTCATGGTGATCGAGTAGCCCTTGCCGGGCTGGATCGGCAGGTCCAGGCGCAGCTGGCGGCCCATCAGCGGCGACCAGGCCCCCAGGGCCATCAGGACCTCGCGTCCGGCATGGCGCTGGCCCGCGGCCGTCACCACGGCCGTCAGCCGTCCTGCCTCGCTCTCGAACCCGCTGATCTCCTGGCCCTCCAGGATCAGGCCGCCCAGTTCACGCACGCGCCGCGCCAGCTCGTCCACGTACCGCTCCGGGCGCAGGTGGGCGTCGTAGTGGTAGTAGTGCCCCCCCACGATGCTGTCGTTCAGCGCCGGCTCCAGCCTCCGCGCCTCCGCGCCATCCACGATCCGGGCCTCTACGCCCTCGGCCCGCAGCGGCTCCAGCAGCGGGTTGGCCAGCTCCATGGCCTGCAGATCGCGGAACACGTACATGGTGCCGCCGGTCTCGAACTCGCAGGCCAGGCCCTCGTCCCGTACCAGTTGCTCCAGCAGGGCCCGGGAGCGGTTCAGCAGCAGGGCCTTGGCGTGCATGCCGGCCAGGTAGTCCCGGCCGTTGGCGCGGCGGGCGAAGCGCGTCAGCCAGCCCAGCAGCCGCCAGTCGGCCCGGGGGCGGACATAGAAGGGCGCATCGGCCTGGGTCATCCACTTCAGGGCCAGCTGGATGACGCCGGGGGCCGCCAAGGGGGCGGCATGGCTGGGGGTGATGGTGCCGCAGTTGCCGTGGGAGCTGCCGGCTCCCACCGTCTTGCGTTCCAGGATGGTAACGCTGCGGCCGGCCTGGAGCAGGCGCAGGGCGGAAACCAGGCCGATTACCCCCCCGCCGAGGATCAGCACATCGGTGTTGCGGGAGTTCATGTGCGAATGATGCCCTCAGGCGCGCTAAAATGCGCCACCTCACCCCAACCGCGTAATCCATGAAACCGATTTCCCTGACCCGCTACCTGATCGAGGAGCAGCGCGCCGGCCGCATCAACGCCGACCTGCGCCTGCTGATCGAGGTCGTCGCTCGTGCCTGCAAGAGCATCTCCCACTCCATCGGCAAGGGCGCCCTCGGCGGCGTGCTGGGCGATGCCGGGACCGGCAACATCCAGGGCGAGGCACAAAAGAAGCTCGACGTGCTGTCCAACGAGATCCTGCTGGAAGCCAACGAGTGGGGCGGCCACCTGGCCGGCTGCGCCTCCGAGGAAATGGACGACCCGGTCAAGATTCCGAACGTCTATCCCAAGGGCAACTTCCTGCTGCTCTACGATCCGCTGGACGGCTCGTCCAACATCGACGTCAACATCAGCGTCGGCACCATCTTCTCGGTACTGCACTGCCCGGATGGCGTCACCGACCCGGAAGTCGAGCACTACCTGCAGAAGGGCAGCACGCAGGTCTGCGCCGGCTACACCGTCTACGGCCCCAGCACCCTGCTGGTGCTGACCGTGGGCAACGGCACGCATGAGTTCACCCTGGACCGCGAACTGGGCAGCTTCCTGATGACCAAGCGGGGCATGAAGATCCCCGAGGACACCAAGGAATTCGCCATCAACATGTCCAACCAGCGCCACTGGGAGGAGCCGATGAAGAAGTACATCGCCGAACTCCTGGCCGGCAAGACCGGCCCGCGCGGCAAGGACTTCAACATGCGCTGGGTCGCCTCCATGGTGGCCGATGTGCACCGCATCCTGACTCGTGGCGGTGTCTTCATCTACCCCAAGGATCTCAAGGACACCAGCAAGCCAGGCAAGCTGCGCCTGATGTACGAGGCCAACCCGATGAGCTTCATCGTCGAGCAGGCCGGCGGCGCTTCCACCACGGGCCTGCAGCGCATGCTCGACGTGCAGCCCACCGCTCTGCACCAGCGCGTGCCGGTGTTCCTCGGCTCGAAGAACGAGATCGAGGTGGCCACGCGCTATCACCTCGAGGCGGCGGGCAAGTAAGCCGTCGTTGCTGCAACGAAAAAGCCCCGCTGAAGCGGGGCTTTTTCGTTCTCGCGGGAGCCGGCAATCTGGCTGCTGCAGGATCAAGCGCGCGGATCAAACCCCGCGTACCGCTTCGCCATCTCCTCGTAGAACGCCTTGTCCTCGTCGCCTTCGGCCGGCGGCGTGACGATCTGCAGGCTGACGATCTGGTCGCCCGCCGGCGTGCCGGGCAGGCCACGGCCCTTCAGGCGCAGCTTGCGGCCGGTCTGCGTGCCGGCGGGGATGGTCAGTTCCACCGTGCCGCCCAGCGTCGGCACCGGCACCTTGGCGCCCAGTGCGGCCTCCCAGGGAGCCAGGTTCACGTGCACGGTGACGTTGCGGCCGTCGAGCTTGAAGCGTTCGCTCGGCGCGAACTCGATCTCCAGCAGCAGGTCGCCTCCATGGCTGCCCTGGCCGGACAAGCGGATCGACTGGCCGGCGGTCACGCCCTTGGGGATGCGCACGTTGAGCGTGCGGCCGTTGACCGACAGCGTCTTCTGCGCTCCCTCGTAGGAGTCTTCCAGCGCGATGGCGATCTTGGCGCGGCTGGGCTGCGGCGCACCGCCGCCGAAGCCGCCGCCCATGTCCTCGAAGCCGCCGCCGCCCATCTGGCCGCCGAACAGTGTCGAGAAGAAGTCGGAGAAGTTGCCGCCGCCAGCGCCACCACCGAAGCCCGGGCCGCCACGGGCGCCGCCGCGCGGGCCGCGGCCGCCGCCGGCACCGAACATCGACTCCCAGCCCGGCGGTGGCGTGAACTGCTGGCCGCCTTTCCAGTTGGGGCCCAAGGTGTCGTAGGCCTTGCGCTTTTCGGCGTCGCTCAGGACCTCGTTGGCCTCGTTGATCTCCTTGAACTTGTCCTCTGCACCCGCGGCCTTGTTCTTGTCCGGGTGGTACTCACGTGCCAGCTTGCGATAGGCGCGCTTGATCTCGTCTGCCGAGGCAGAACGTGCGACGCCGAGAATCTTGTAGTAGTCCTTGTATTCCACTGTGCTTCCGGGAAAAGGGTGAAGGTATCGCCATCATAGATGGGGATGCACCGGCGCGCGTGCAAGGTGGCGGACCAACGAAAAACGGGGCGCTTTCGCGCCCCGCCCGATACGGCCTGGATACCGCCTGCCGCTTCAGTGCGTGACCGCGATCTTGCGAGCCTGGGCCTGCGGGCGCTTGGGGATCGTGATCTGGAGCACGCCGTTGCGGTTGGTGGCGCTGACGGCCTCGGAGTCCACCGTGTCCGGCAATGCGAAGCGGCGGTGGAAGCGGCCGGTGGCACGCTCGACGCGGCGACGTTCGACGCCCGCCGGCTCCGCGGCCGCAGCGCGGCTGCCGCTGAGCGTCAGCACGCCTTTCTCCAGCGTGAGCTCGATCGTCGCCGGATCGACACCCGGCACATCGGCAGTGAGCACGAACCTGTCGGCGTACTCCTCGATGTCCACGGCCGGCGCCCAGTCGGCGGTGGCGCCGCTGGAATCGTCTTGTGCAGCGCGATCGACCGCGCGGTTGAACTCACGGAACAGCGCCTGGTGCAGGCCCCAGGGCTCGTAGCGAAGAATGCTCATGTACAACCTCCTCAGATCAGTTCGGCGACCGTCGCCGTTGACTTTGAAGGTGAGGATCGCATTCTCGATTTCAAGACCCCTTGACCGGCTCGGCAGCACGCGGCGGTGGAGGAGGGGTCGTGCGGATCACTTCCTCTACCGTGGTCATGCCGGTCCACACCTTCTGGCTGCCGGCCACGCGCAGAGGCATCATCCCGCTGCGCATCGCGGCATCGCGCAGGTGTACCGGATCGGCGTCGTCGCGGATCGCTTCCTTGAGGCCCGGGGTCATGGTCAGCATCTCGTAGATGCCCGTGCGTCCGAGATAGCCGGTCTCACGGCACTCCAGGCAACCCACGGCTTGGTGAATCTGCTTCGGCGGTTCGATGCTCGCTCCACCCACCAGTTCCTGCCAGGCGCTTACATCGGGTTCCACCGGCTTCTTGCAGTGCTTGCACAGCTTGCGCAGCAGTCGCTGCGCCACCACGCCGAGCAAGGTCGAGCGTAGCAGGTACGAAGGTACGCCAAGGTCGAGCAGGCGGGTCACCGCGCTGGGCGCGTCGTTGGTGTGCAGTGTCGACAGCACCAGATGTCCAGTGAGCGCCGCCTGTATCGCCACCTCGGCGGTTTCCAGATCACGGATTTCGCCCACCATGATGATGTCCGGGTCCTGGCGCATCAGCGCGCGCACGCCGGAGGCAAAGGTCAGGTCGATGCCAGGATGCACCTGCATCTGGTTGAAGCGCGGTTCCACCAACTCGATCGGGTCCTCGATCGTGCAGACATTCACCTCGGAGGTCGCCAGGTGTCTCAGCGTCGAATACAGCGTGGTGGTTTTGCCCGAGCCGGTAGGGCCGGTGACCAGGATGATGCCGTGGGGCTGGTCGATCATGCCCTGCCAACGCACGCCATCGTTGCCCGCAAAACCCAGTTCGGCGAAATCCTTCACCAGCACTTCCGGATCGAAGATGCGCAACACCAGCTTCTCGCCAAACGCCGTCGGCAACGAGGACACGCGCAGTTCGATCTCCTTGCCGTCGGGCGAGCGCGTCTTGATGCGGCCGTCCTGAGGCTTGCGTTTCTCCGCCACGTCCAGGCGCGCCAGGATCTTGAGGCGGCTGGTCACGGCGGTACCGACAGTGGCCGGCACCTGGTAGACATCGTGCAGCACGCCGTCGATACGGAAGCGCACGTTGGTGGCGTCACGGCGTGGCTCGATATGGATGTCGCTGGCACGTTGCTCGAAGGCGTACTGCAACAACCAGTCGACGATCGCGACGACATGGTGATCGTCCGCCGTGAGCTTGCCGCTGCGCCCGAGCTGGGTCAGTTGTTCCAGGTTCTGCACGCTGCCCAGGGCCGGGCCGCTGGCCCTTTCCTTCTGGCTCGCTTTCACCGAGCGCGCCAGGGCGTAGAACTCCACCAGGTAGCGCTCCACGTCCAGTGGGTTGGCCAGCACGCGGCGGATCTGCTGCTTGAGATGAGGCTGGAGGTCGCGCTCCCACTCGCGCAGGTACGGCTCGCTGGTGGCCAGCACCACCTCGTCGGCGGTGACCTTCACCGGCAGGATCCGGGCGCGCGTCGCGAACGCGTAGGACACCACCGAGGTGACCTTGCCCACATCGATCGACAAGGGGTCGATGCGCAGGTAGGGCAGTTCGGCCCGCTTGGCGAGCCACTGCGTCAGCACCTCAAGGGTCAGCTTGCGGCCCGGCATCTGCGGGTTGTCCCAGTCCGCGGACGCGATCACCGCCAGCGGATGGCGCGTATCGGGGTGGCTGGCCAGGCGGATATGCAGTTCCCGGGTGGCCTCGCGCGTTACCAGTCCGTCGGCGAGCAGGGCATCGAGCAGTTCCGGCAGGTCCAGGCGGTGTTCAGGGATGGGTCTGTTCATCCCGCCAACTTTACACCCCGGCGCCGGAGGCCTGTGAAGCGATACCGTTCCGCCCCATGGTCCCCGCAGGATTTGCCCCACCCGCTTTTGCACCGCACAATTCCGCCCGTACGCCGCCGCATCGGCGGCCTGATCGACTGGATCATGCTGTGGCCTCCGGGCCGCGGCCTGCAAGAGGGATGCGTCTATGAAGTATGGAATCCTGCTGCTCAGCCTCGGGCTGAGCGCCTGTGCCGGCGGCCTGCTGCAGCGAGAGAGCTCGGTCGAGGTCAGCGAGGTGGCGCGGTCCTCCCAGTGCAACAGCCAGGGGCCCGAAACGCGCATCAGCCTGCTGCGGGATACCGCCGCCGTCACGGCCTGGCAGGAGCAGCGCGGCGTGGACTTCAATGGCGCCCGCCTGCCGCAGGGCCCCTTTGCGCTGGTGGAGATGGGAGAGCGCAACAGTGGCGGCTACGGCTTGGCGATCAGCCGTTTGGCCGGCCGCCGCAGCGGCGACCTGATCCTGCGCGGCACCTTCGTGGCCCCGGGCGCGGACGACATGTCCACCCAGGCCATCACCAGCCCCTGCGTGCTGGTCAGTCTGCCGCGGGAGGGCTACGACACCATCGAGATCGTCGACCAGGACGGCCGCCTGCGCGGCAGCGTCGCGGCGGCGCCATGAGCCTGCGTCGCCTGTGGGGGCTACTGCTGTCGGCGGTGATGCTGCCGGCCGCGGCGCAAACCGCCGCGCCCGCCGCAAAGCCGGGCATGGTGCCCACCGAAGTGGTGGACGCCTTCCAGGCCGCCCTGGCCAGCGGCGACCGCAAGGGCGCGGTCCAGTACCTGGCCTCGGACCTGATGATCTACGAGCAGGGCTTCGTCGAGCGCGGGCGAGATGCTTATGCCGCGGGTTCCATGCCCAACGACATGACCTTCGCCAGCCTGGTGAAGCGCGAGGTCCTGCGGCGCGACGCCTGGGAAGACGGCAATGTCGCCTGGGTGCTGACGCTGAGTTTCGTGACGGGTGATTTCGGCGAGCAGAAGCTGGCGTTGGTCAACACCGAGACCCTGGTGCTGCGGCGCACCGACCTGGGCTGGAAGATCGTGCACATCCACCGCTCGGCGCACCCGCGCGCCGAGGGCGAAGACCTGCCGGAACTGCCGCCCAAGGCGGCCGTGCCCCCAGTTCCGGCCTCCGTGCCGGCACCGGCACCTGAATCCGCGCCGACGGCGCCGAACCTTCCCCAGGGGGAGTGATGCTGCAATTCCTGCCCGCGCCGCTGCTCGGCGCCGTCATCTTCAGCTTCCTGGTGATCAACACCTGCTTCTGGATCGTGCCGGTGTACCTGCTGATCCTGGTCAAGCTAGTCACCCCCTCCGGCGCGCCGCGCGATGCCGTGTCGCGCTGGACCGCCGCTCTGGCCCAGACCTGGGCCGGCATCAACAGCTGGGCCGTCGGCACGCTGATGAAGACCGAGTGGGACATCCGGGTCGAAGGGCAGCTCGACCCGCGGGGCCAGTACCTGGCCTGCGCCAACCACCAGAGCTGGAACGACATCGTCGTGCTGATGAAGACCTTCGGCCACCGCGCACCGTTCTTCAAGTTCTTCATCAAGCAGGAACTGATCTGGGTGCCGTTACTGGGGCTGGCCTGGTGGGGCCTGGACTACCCCTTCATGAAGCGCTACAGCGCCGAGAAGCTGGCCAGGCATCCGGAACTGCGCGGCAAGGACGTGGAGACCACCAAGCGCGCCTGCCAGAAGTTCCGCAACCAGCCGGTGATGGTGCTCAACTTCCTGGAAGGTACCCGTTTCACGCGCGCCAAGCACAGCCAGCAGCAGTCGCCCTACCAGCACCTGCTCAAGCCCAAGGCCGGCGGCTTCGCCTTCGCCATGAACGCCTTCGGCGAGCGCCTGAACTCCCTGCTGGACATCACCATCGTCTACCCGGGCGGCGCCCAGGGCATCTGGGGGCTCATGTCAGGCCAGGTGCCCAAGGTCATCGTCGAGGTGCGCCAATTGAAGATTCCGCACGAGCTTTACAACGGCGACTACGAGAACGACCCCGCCTTCCGCCAGCGCTTCCAGGCCTGGATCGGTGAGTTGTGGGAGCGCAAGGACCGGCGCGTCGGGGAAATCCTGGCGGGGCAGTAAGCCTAGATTAAGCCGCGCGGTGCAGCCGCGTCGGCTTGAAGAACTTCTTGGGCCACGACTCCCCGGATACTCATGAAGAAGCTCGCATGCGATCTAGAAATTCGTACGGAAGATCGTAGTTCGCGGCAACATCGCAAAGAACCTCAATCATCGCAAGGCGCAGCGCCAGTTCAAGCTCTTCTTCAGTCATGGATTTAAGCCGTGGGCCATCAAGCGAAACAGCAAGATTCAAAGTGCTGTGCTTTTTGTTGATGTCCCACCCCTCGGGGTTGAGGTTCTCCACATCGACATATCGCATGATCAAGCTGACTGTCTTGAACGGGGCGCTGCCCAGGAAGTTGTGCTTCTCTAGCTCTGCTTCAATGTTGTTCCGGGCGCGCAATGTGGCTTGCCCTACGTTACGAGGCGCCATGCCTCGCTGGGTGGACGAACCGCCAACAAGCAACTGGCGCCTCTTCTCTTCAATGCTCATGGTCGTTCTTCGCGGCTCAACGCTTAGGTTCAGGGGCGGCCTCACCGAAGGCGATGGCGTCCCACTGGAACCTGCTGTTGGGTCGACGGTCCTGCATCATGGATTCTCGCAGTCGCCGCCAAACGCGGCCTCGAACGCCGAGAATGTTGGCGCGACTAACCAGATATCATTAGGGTCCATACCTATAGCGGGAACCATATGCAGCCCCTTAGGCGTGCCCGAAAGAGCAAAGACGAATAACTCTCCGCCGCCATTGCTCCCTACCGCAATAAATTCGGGACAATAGATATTTATCTGATACTGATCGCTGGCGACCGGAATGTCTTCCGACGGCCACAATGCGAAGTAGCCAGGCTCGACACCAACAAAACCCTCACCACCATTTGAACGCGCCAAAAATCAAGATAGTCGGAAGGCAAGCCGGGGAAGCCGTGACGCAGGCGCGCGATCTCGCTTGGCGGAGCAGGAGAAGCCAGATCGTATTTGAGTTTCATGAGGCCCAGCGCCAATTAGATTTCATTCTGATGCCTAATCTGGGGCAAGTGCTGGCAAGTCCTTGACGTAGAAGCAATCACCGTCGAGTTACACGTCATGGATTTCTCCTTCCATATCGATTTGGAAATGGCCGCTAGAACGGGCTGAACCTTTCTGATGCTTGCTCCACTATCGCGCCTCCGCGTTGCGGCGACAAGCAGGCAGTGAATCGATGGTTAGTCTGATGGCCGAATCAGGTATCGGGATGAGCGGGGACGAGGTTCATGCAAGCTTCTGGAAGCAAAAAGGCCCGCGTCGCGGGCCTTTTCCGTTTCAGCAATCACCCAACACCTATCGGTCCGGTGCTGGCTCCTTGTCCTGCAGCAGGTACATCGCCACCTCACCGAACAGGTTCGGCCGCAGGCGGATGCGCCAGCCCTCGCGGTGGCTGCGGTTGAGCATGCGGCGGTCCAGGATGCGCCAGCCGATGTCCTCGCAGAGCCGCTCGAAATCGTCCACCGAGCAGAGGTGGATGTTCGGCGTGTCGTACCAGCGCTCGTTGAGCGTCGGCGTCACCGGCATGTGACCCTGGGCCAGGCCCATGCGCACGCGCCAGTGCCCGAAGTTGGGGAAGGTGACGATGCCGAAGCGGCCGACGCGCAGGATCTCCTCGATCGCCAGGTCCGGTCGTTGCAACGCCTGCAGCGCCTGCGTCATCACCACGTAGTCGAACGACTGCGACTCGAAGCCCTTGAGGCCCTCGTCGAGATCGGCCTGGATCACGTTGATGCCCTGCTCGACGCAGGAGGCGACCTTCTCGGGGTCGATCTCCAGGCCGTAGCCGGTGACCTGGTGCGTGCGCGCCAAGTGCGCCAGGAGCTCGCCGTCGCCGCAGCCCAGGTCGAGGATGCGCGAGCCCGGCTTGATCCAGTCGCAGATCAGCGCAAGGTCGGGACGCAGGGCAGTGGTCATGCGGTCTCCTGAGCCACGCGGGCCAGGTAGCCGCGCAGCACGCGGTGGTACTGCGGGATCGGCATCAGGAAGTCGTCATGACCCAATTGCGAGTCGATGAGCGCGTAGGACACGTCGCGGCCGGCATCGACCAGCGCCTTGACGATCTCGCGCGAGCGTTGCGGCGAGAAGCGCCAGTCCGACGAGAAGGCCACCACCAGGAAGCGCGCGCTGGCACGGCGGAAGGCCGCCGCCAGGTCGTTGCCGTACTCGCGCGCCGGGTCGAAGTAATCCAGCGCCTTGGTCATGATCAGGTAGGTGTTGGCGTCGAAGCGGTCCACGAAGGACTGCCCCTGGTAGCGCAGGTAGCTCTCCACCTCGAACTCGACGTCGAAGTTGTAGCTGGGCACGGCCGTCTTCAGCTCGCGGCCGAACTTGGCGCGCATGGCCTCGTCCGACAGGTAGGTGATGTGGCCCAGCATGCGCGCCAGCTTCAGCCCGCGCGCCGGCACCACGCCCTGCTCGTAGAAATGGCCGCCGTGGAATTCCGGGTCCGACAGGATCGCCTGGCGGGCGATCTCGTTGAAGGCGATATTCTGTGCCGAGATCTTCGGTGCGGCGGCGATCACGCAGGCGTGGCGCACGCGTTCCGGGAACTCGAGGGTCCACTGCATCACCTGCATGCCGCCCAGGCTGCCGCCGATGATCGCGGCCCAGCTCTGGATGCCCAATTCGTCGGCCAGCAGCGCCTGCGAACGCACCCAGTCGCGGGCCGTTACCAGCGGGAAATCGGGCCCCCAGGGCTTGCCGGTCTCCGGGTTGATCGTATTGGGTCCGGTGGAACCGCGGCAGCCGCCGAGATTGTTGAGCGCAACCACGAAGAAGCGGTTGGTGTCGATCGGCTTGCCCGGGCCCACGCAGTTGTCCCACCAGCCCGGCTTCTTGGCGCCCTCGTGGTAGCCGGCCACGTGATGGTCACCGGACAGCGCATGGCAGATCAGGATCGCGTTGGAATGCGCCGCGTTGAGCTGGCCGTAGGTCTCCACCATCAGCTCGTGCTGCGGTAGCGTGCGGCCGCAGTCCAGTGCCAGCGGATGCCGGATCAGGACCTTGAAGGGCTGTACCAGGCCGACCGAGTCGGCAGGGTAGGCTTCGCTCATCGGAACATGCCGGGCAGCGGCACCAGCCGCACCACCACCTGCAGTGCCAGGGCTACCACCAGCGGTGACAGGTCCAGTCCAGACTGCGGCAACAGGCGGCGCACCGGGCGCAGCAGCGGCTCGTTCATGCTCCACAGCACGTTGCTGGCCGGGTTGTTCACGCCCGGGCCGAGCCAGGACAGGATCGCCTGGATGGCAATGGTCAGCGTGTACAGGTTGAGCGTCATGGTGATCAGCTTGAGCAGCGCGTACCACATCGCCGGGTAGCGGCTCAGGCGCAGGTTCAGGATGCCGCTGATCGTGTGCACGTAGACCAGCGCGATCAGGAACACCACCAGCAGCACGCCGAGGTTGAGGTTGCGCCAGGGCGGCAGCACCCGGCGCAGCGAATCGGCCGGGTAGCGCGTGGCCTTGAAGATCATCTGCGACAGCGGGTTGTAGAAGTCCGCGCGCACGTATTGCAGGATCACGCGCAGCAGGAACAGCCACATCACGATGTCGAACACCGCCGTGACGAGGAAGTACAGCGCGTTGGTCGCGTTGGCGCCCATGGTCTTTCCTCAGGATTGTGCGTCGAGCAGGTCGCCCAACTCGCGGCTGCGGTTGGCCGCGGCGGCCAGGGCCTCGTCGAAGCTGCGGCGCAGGCCGGCAGCCTCCAGCGACTTCACGGCCGCCTCGGTGGTGCCGCCCTTGGAGGTCACCTGGCTGCGCAGCTCCACCACGTCGCGCGCGCCCTCGGTGGCCGCCATCTGCGCCGAGCCGGCAAAGGTGTGCAGCGCCAGGCGGGCGGCGGTGTCGCGGTCCAGGCCCAGCTTCTCGCCGGCCTCGCGCAGGGCTTCGGTCAGCAGGAAGAAATAGGCCGGGCCGGAGCCGGACAGCGCCGTGACGGCGTCGATGTCTTCCTCGCGCTTCAGCCACACCGTGGCGCCGGCCGTGGCCAGCACCGTCTCGGCCAGTTCACGGGCCGGGGCAGGGGTGCCCTCCACGGCATACAGGCCGGTGATGCCCTTGCCGATCAGGGCCGGGGTGTTGGGCATGGTGCGCACGTAGTGGGCGGCCTCGCCCAGGGCGCGGCGCAGCCGGGCCAGGCGCACGCCGGCCGCCACGGAGATCACCACACAGCCGGGGTCGGCCTGCAGGCCGGCCAGGGCTTCGCCCATCTGCTGCGGCTTGACCGCCAGCACCAGGGCGCCGGCACCGGGCACCACCTCCGCGGCCGTGGAGCGAACCTCCAGGCCGAACTGCCGGCGCAGCCATTCGGCGCGCTCGGCCACGGGTTCCGCCACACGCAGGCGTTCCACCGGGTGGCCGGCGGCGATCAGGCCGCCGATCAGGCTGGCCGCCATGTTTCCACCGCCAATGAAGGCAATCGTCTGCAGCATCGTTCTAGGGGGCGTCCGGCAGGGTGCGCAAAAAGGGAGCGTATGATATTGCACCCTGCCCGCTAACACTATGAGCCAGAAAAAGCCCTCCGCGGACGTCCAGAAGCTCCTGTCCAGCTACCGCAGCCGCATCGAGGCGGCCCGGGTCTACGACGTCGCCATCGTCTCCCCCTTCGAGGAAGCGCCCAAGCTGTCGGCGCGCCTGCAGAACCGTGTGCTGCTCAAGCGCGAGGACCTGCAGCCGGTCTATTCCTTCAAGCTGCGCGGGGCCTACAACAAGATCGCCAAGCTCAGCGACGCCGAGCGCGCCCGCGGGGTCATCACCGCCTCCGCCGGCAACCACGCCCAGGGCGTGGCCCTCGCCGCCAAACGCCTGGGCCTGACGGCCTGGATCGTGATGCCGCGCACCACCCCGCAGCTGAAGGTGGACTCGGTCAAGGCGCTGGGCGGCAAGGCCATCCTGCACGGCGACGCCTACGACGACGCCCGCGAGCACGCCCTGAAGCTGGTGGAAGAGAAGGGCATGACCATGGTCCACCCCTACGACGATCCGGAAGTGATCGCGGGGCAGGGGACCATCGCCAAGGAGATGCTGGAACAGCACCCGGAGCCGATAGACGCCGTGTTCGTGCCCGTGGGCGGCGGCGGCCTGCTGGCCGGCGTCGCGGCCTGGATCAAGGCGGTGAGCCCCAAGACCCGCATCATCGCCGTGGAGCCGCAGGACTCCAACTGCTTCGATGCCGCCTGGAAGGCCGGCCGCCGTGTCACGCTGCCGCAGGTGGGGCTGTTCGCCGACGGCGTCGCGGTCAAGCAGATCGGCGAAGAGACCTTCCGCGTCGCCCGCCACCTGGTGGACGAGACCATCCAGGTCAGCGTCGACGAGATCAGCGCCGCCATTCGCGACATGTTCTACGAGAAGCGCGCCCTGCCGGAGCCGGCGGGGGCCCTGGCCGTGGCCGGCATCAAGCGCTGGGTGCAGGAGAGGGGTGTCACCGGCAAGACCCTGGCGGCCGTCATCTCCGGCGCCAACGTCAACTTCGACCGCCTGCGCCACATTGCCGAGCGCGCCGAGCTGGGCGACGAGGCCGAGGCCCTGCTCGCCGTGACCATCCCGGAGAAGCCGGGCAGCTTCAAGGCCTTCCTCAAGCATATCGGGCGGCGTACCGTCACCGAGTTCAACTACCGCTTTGCCTCGGCCCGGGAGGCCCACATCTTCGTCGGCGTGAAGCTGACCGAGGGCCAGGCCGAGCGCGAGGCGCTGCTCGCGGGCCTGCGCGAGGCTGGCTATTCCGTGACCGACATGACCGGCAACGAGATGGCCAAGCTGCACGTGCGTTTCATGGTCGGCGGACGCTGCCCGGGACTGGCCGACGAGCGCCTGTTCCGCTTCGAATTCCCCGAGCGCCCCGGCGCCGCGCTGGATTTCCTGCAGGCGGTGGGCTCGCGTTGGAATATCTCGCTGTTCCACTACCGCAACCACGGCGCCGCCTACGGGCGCGTGCTCTGCGGGCTGCAGGTGCCGAAGAAGGAATGGGCCGAGTGCCGCCGCTCGCTTGACGAACTCGGCTACGAGTATGTCGAGGAGAGCGACAACCCCGCCTACAAGCTGTTCCTGGGCACCCAGCCCTGAGCGGTAACCGGGCCGTTCACCCGGCCTGGAGCCATGCGCAAAGAAGCCCGCGGATGCATGGCACCCGCGGGCTTATTCCTTGGCGGAGGGCACAGGTGCCCGGCCGTCCCTGGCCAGTCCCTCGTCCCTGTCCCGTCTTGGGCTAGAAGCGGAACTCCAGGCCGGCGGAGACCATGTCGAGATCCGAGCGACCCACCTCGTAGCGTTCGTATTCGGCCTTGAGCGCAAAGCTCTGTGCGATCGGGAAGGTCAAACCCGCACCGTAGAACAGGTTGTCCTTGTCGTCGTCGATCTCCTGGCTCACGTTCTGGCCGTCGACTTCAGCGAAGGCGTAGCCAACCTTGCCGTAGATGCGCGCGATCTCGCCCAGCGGGATGCCCGCCGTCACGGCCAGCGTCCAGGCCTTGGCGTCCGGGCCATCACTGTTGCCGCCCAGGTTGCCGAAGTTCACGTAGCCGATTTCGCCGCCGATGATGCCGGCATAGCCGCCGGCCATGATCTTGTAGCCGTCGTCGGAACCGTCGAAGTTATCGTTGTCGAAGCTGGCGCGACCATAGCTGGCGCCGAGGTAACCGCCCATCTCGGCCGCCGCAGCGGTACCTGCCATCGTCATCAACATCACCGCTGCAGCCATCGTCCTGATCCGCATGTCGCACCTCCATGTGCTTGTGGAGATCCAAGACTGTGACGCAGCGCCTTGCTCGACGCTGAACGGAGGGAACCAATGGGTCGGGCCCAGCGTCCTGTGCAGCGGCGCATGCATGCCGGATGCAGGGTTGGCTTGTCAGCTCCTTGCAGAAAGCCGTCTCACTCCAGCGACAGGATATGGTCCCAGTGCTCCTTGCCAACCGGGATCACCGAGAGGCGATTGCCGGTGGCGAGCAGGCGGAAGTTGGCCAGCCTCTTGTCGTCGCGCATCTGTGCCAGCGTGACCGGGCGCTTGAGCTTGCGCTCGAAGCTCACGTCCACCAGTAGCCAGCGTGGCTCTTCCTGCTTCGACTTGGGGTCGTAATGGTCCGACTTGGGGTCGAACTGCGTCGGATCGGGGTAGGCCACCGACGCGATCTTCATGATGCCGTAGACGCCCGGCACCTCGCAGGACGAGTGATAGAACAGGGCCTTGTCGCCGGGCTTCATGTCGTCGCGGAACATGTTGCGCACCTGGTAGTTACGCACACCGTCCCAGGGCGCGGTCTTCTTCCCCTTGAGGTCGTCGATTGAGAAACAGTCGGGTTCCGACTTCATCAGCCAGTAGGCCATCGCATCAGCTCCTGAATACGAGAAAGGTCTTGTCGGTGACGACGGCATCCAGCCGCACGTCCCAGGGTTCCGCTGGCAGCGCCGGCGCCTGTTGCAGCGCATAGGCGTAGCCCACCAGCCAGGGACCGCCGCCACGCCGCATCGCAAAGGCGCGATCGTAGTAGCCGCCGCCGGCACCCAGGCGGTGCCCCTGCGCATCGAAAGCGCTCAGCGGCAACAGCACCAGGTCCAGGCCCGCCGCGCCGCGCCGCTTGCCCCGCAGCGCCGGTTCGCGGATGCCGTAGCGGTTGCGGCGCATGCGGGCGGAAAGGGGTAGCTGCTCGAAGTGCAGGCGATGCCCGTCCAGCACACGCGGCACGTACACGGTCTTGCCAGCGGCGCGGCAGCGTTGCAGCAAGGGTTCGGTATCGAGTTCGCTGCCGTGGGCCAGATACAGCGCCAGATGGCGCGAGCGGCGGAACAGCGGGCTGGCGGCCAGGCGGCGGGCGGCGCGTTTGGCGGCGCGGCGGCGCTCGGCCGGCGCCAGCGCGGCACGGCGGCGGCGGTATTCGCGCCGCAGCTGTGCCTTGGAATCAGCGGTGTCTCCCGCCAGTGCCGTCATCGACTTTTGACCTTGAGACTGAGTCTCAAGTGGGCGCCGCACCGGGCTTTGGGCTTCCCACTACGGGGTGGGCCTGCACGCCAGCCACGGATAAAGCTCCCTGGGTGTTTAAATAGGCTCAAGGGTACCAAGCCGACATCGCACACCGCAGGAGACACCTGGTGCAAGGATACCATCGAATGTCTCCGCAGATGTTCCGTCGTCGGCTTCAACGCACCGTGTGGCGGCCACCGACGAGCGCTTACTCCAAAGACAGCGTGGAGTCGATGTCCAGCGACATCTGGCGCAGCTTGGCCAGTGCTTCCGGGTTGACCTGGGTCACACCTTCGACGCCTTTGAGTTCAAGCAGTTCGCGCGCAATGTTCAGGGCGGCCATCACCGCGATGCGCTCGCTGCCCAACGCCTTGCCGCGCTTGCGGATGGTGCTCATGCGCTCGTTGAGGTAGTCGGCCGACTTGACCAGCGCCTCGTGTTCCTCGGGCGGACAGGCCACGGCGTATTCCTTGCCCATGATGCGCACGGTCACGCTCAGGGGTTCGTCCTTGTGGTCCTTGGGCGTCGGGCTCATTGGGGCGACTCCTGCTCGGATTCCAGCATGCGGACTCTCTCGACGATGCCCTCGATCCGGCGGCGCAATTCAGCGTTGAGCGCCAGCAGGCGATCACGCTCCTGCAGGGCACGCTTCTGTTCCAGCCGGGCCTGCCGGTAGGCGGCCAGCAGGCGCTGCGTGCGTTCCTCGAGCTGTTGGACTTCTTCTTCGAGCATGCCGGTCACGGGCAAAAAAATGGGCGACGGCCTTGAGTATAAGACCGTCGCCCACTCTTAGACAGTTGGGGGTGCCCTACAAGGGCCTCCCCGTCACCCTCAGCGGATCAGGATGAACAGCGCTCCCGGGCCACGGCGCACGTGCAGCAGCAGTTCCGTTGCCTTGGGGTTGGCCAGCTTGGAGAAGTCCTCCAGGTCCTGGACCGGGCGGCGGTTGACCGCGATCACGATGTCGCCCGGACGCAGGCCGGCGCGGGCTGCCGGGGAGCGGGGCTCCACCGCCTGCACCAGCACGCCGCGGGTATCGCCAGCGTTCTGGCGGGCCGCCTCGTCCAGCGGGGCAAAGGTGGCGCCTTTGAGCTGCGGATGCAGGTTGGCCGTATCGGCGGCGATCTCTTCCTCCTTGCCGATGCTGACCGTCAGCTCGCGCGGCTTGCCTTCGCGCAGCACCTTGAGCGTCACCTTGTCGCCGATGCGCATCAGGCCTACGCGGTTGCGCAACTGGGCGAAGTTGTCGACGGCGCGGCCGTTGGCCTCCAGGATCACGTCCTCGGATTTCAGGCCGGCCTTGTCGGCGGGCGACTTGGGCAGCACGCGGGTAATGACCGCGCCGCGGGTGCTGGTCAGGCCGAAGGCCTTGGCCAGGTCCGGGGTCAGGTCCTGGCCGTTGATGCCGATGCGACCGCGCTGGATCTCGCCATTGGACACCAGTTGGTTCATGACCTCGCGCGCCAGGTTGGTGGGGATCGCGAAGCCGATGCCAATGTTGCCGCCTGAGCGCGACAGGATGTTGCTGGGGATGCCGACCAGCTCACCGCGCAGGTTGACCAGCGCGCCGCCGGAATTGCCCGGGTTGATCGAGGCGTCGGTCTGGATGAAATCCTCGTAGCCGCCCTCGCTGATGCCGGTCTGGCGCGACAGGCCCGAGACGATGCCGGAGGTCACGGTCTGGCGCAGGCCGAACGGCGAGCCGATGGCCACCACGAAATCACCCACCTGCAGCTGGTCGGAGTCCGCCATCTTCAGCGCCGTCAGGTTGTCCGCCTTGATCTGCAGCACGGCCACGTCGGTGTCCGGGTCCTTGCCGATCAGCTTGGCCTCGAATTCACGGTCGTCGCTGAGGCGCACCGAGATGCTCTCGGCCTCGGCCACCACGTGGCTGTTGGTCAACACGTAACCCTTGGCGGCGTCCACCACCACGCCGGAGCCGATGGCCTGGGACTCGCGTTCCTGCGGCTGCTGCTGTTGCTCTGGCGCGCCGAAGAAGCGGCGGAAGAAGGGGTCCTGCATCAGCGGGTTCTGGATTTCGACCTTGGAGGTGACCGAGATGTTGACCACCGCTGGCATCACCACCTTGAGCATGGGCGCCAGCGACGGCACGCCTTGCTGGACGGGGGGTACGGCCTGGACCACGGCCCCGACCGGCGGCAGGTCGGCGCGAGCCGCCTGGGGATTGCCGGACAGCAATGCCGCAGCGCCGATGATCGAGGCCGAAACGGCCAGCGGCGCAAAGATTTTGATCGCAAAATTGCGTGACATGTCGGGTGGTTCTCTGGAAAGAGCCGCCAACGGGCGGCGATCGCTATGACCTTGCAGCCTGCAGCGAGTTTCCTGCCGTGGCGTGCTTATTTCAGGCTGAAGCGCGGATTCAGGCTGTAGCGTCCGTTCAGGCGGGCCTGGGCCAGCACGTGGCCGTCCAGGGCCTTGCGCACCTCGGCCAGGCCGAAGGCGCCCTTCACCGGCGCCGACTCCAGGTCGGTGGCATAGAGTTCGAAGCGGTAGTGGTGGACGCGCGAGTCGTTCCAGGGCGGGCAGGGGCCGTCATAGCCCAGGTAGCTGCCCTCCATCGCGGCGTCGCCCTTGAACCAGCCGGTGTAGTCGTTCTGGCCCTGGCGGCTGCCTTCCGGGCCAGCCGGGGCGGTCTTGCCGCGGGCGGTCACGCCATGGGAGCAGCTGCCCTCGGCAATCTCGGCCACGTCCGCCGGGATATCCACCACCGCCCAGTGCAGGAACTCGCCGCGCGGCAGGTCGAAGGGCACCTCGCGGCCCGGCTGGTTGACGTCGTCCGGGCGGGTCGGCACGTCGCCGTCCACGCACAGCAACACGAAGGACTTCGTCCCCTCCGGCGCGCCGGACCAGGCCAGCTGGGGGTTGAGGTTCTTCGACAGGCGTACCCGATGCTTGGGGTCCTTGACGCAGAACGCCAGGCGGCCGGGGAGTACGCCGTTGTTGCGGAAACTCGTGCTGGTCAGTTTCATGTCCTTCTCCAGGTTCTTTTGTTGCCAGTCGGGGATTCAGGTTGCGGCCTGTCGCGGCCGTTTCAAGAGTGGCTCAGCCGCGAGCGGGGCTGGACCAGGCCTTCTCCATGCCGCCGCGCAGGCCCATGCCCAGCCGCACCAGCCCCTGTGCCAGCCGTTCGGACAGCGGGTGGCGGCGCTTGAAGCTCAGTTCGTACAGGTCGGCATCGGCCTTGCGCTCCAGCAGATAGTCGTCGCTGGTCTGCAGCTTGTCGATCAGCTTCAGGTCCAGGGCCTGGCTGCCGTACCAATGCTCGCCGGTGGCCACGCGGTCGATCTCCAGCTGTGGCCGGTTGCCCGAGACGAAGGACTTGAACAGCAGGTGGGTCTGCTCCAACTCCTCGCGGAACTTCTCACGGCCGGCCTCGGTGTTCTCGCCGAACACCGTCAGCGTGCGCTTGAACTCGCCCGCCGTATGCAGCTCCACATCGATCTCATGCTTCTTCAGCACCCGGTGGAAGTTGGGCAACTGGGCCACCACGCCGATCGAGCCGACGATGGCGAAGGGCGCCGCCAGGATGCGGTCCGCCACGCAGGCCATCATGTAGCCGCCGCTGGCCGCCACCTTGTCGATCGCCACCGTCAGCTTCAGGCCGCGGCTGCGGATGCGCTGCAACTGCGAGGCTGCCAGGCCATAGGCGTGCACCATGCCGCCTTCGCTCTCCAGGCGCAGCAGCACCTCGTCGCTGTCGCGGGCCACCTGCAGCAGGGCGCTAATCTCCTCGCGCAGCGAATCCACCGCGTGGGCGGCGATGTCGCCGTCGAAACTCAGGGCAAATACGCGCGGGCGGGGTGCCGGCTCCCCGCGCTTCCCGGCCTTGCGGCGTGCCTTCTCCTCGGCCTTCTGCTGCTTTTGCAAGGTCTTGAATTCAGATTCAGACAGCAGGTCGGCATTCAGGATTTCCGCCATCTGCTCGTAGCGTTCATTGAGATTTCGCACCTCCAGCCGGTCCGGCCCCTGGCCGGACCGGGCACTCCGCAGAATCGCCACCAGCCCCGCGGCAACAGCCAGCAGGGCCGCCGTCCAGGTCAGGGTCTTGGCCAGGAACAAACCATATGCAGCAAGGAATTCGGTCACAGGAAATCCGTTGGAAGATCATCAAAAGACTGGAAAAAGGACTGGTAAATCCGCCGAAGCGCAGGCAAAATCCACTGACGGGGGAGCCTGAATGGGCATCCAAGTATATTTTCAGTCAGTTAAAGACTCCGCAAGGGGTATTGCTGCGCTGCAACAAGCAAATGCATAATGCACTTGCTTGCGGGTCATTACCCCCGCCTACTCTTGGCAGCTTTCATCTTCAGGTTGGAGATTCAAAATGAATAAGACAACCCGCGCAGCTCTGACCCTGGCCATGGTGGCGATCACGCTGCCGGCGGTCGCGGCCGACGAGACGCGCCCCTACCTCTTCGGCGGCTACCAGGCCGTCATAGCCGACCAGGCCGACCGTGCTTCGGACAACGGCAATGGTTATGCGTTCAGCGCCGGCAAGGCCCTGAGCAAGCATTGGGGCGTGGAATTCGGCGGCTTCTGGAACCAGTTCCAGGCCGAGAATGGCGGCACCAATGATTTCCGTGAGCTGGGCGGCCACCTGGATGCCCTGTTCTTCTACTCGCGCGATCGCGCCTTCTCGCCCTACGTCAGCCTCGGCGTCGGCGCCATGAAGAACCAGAACAAGACCGCTGCCGGCCAGCCGGAGGACACCGATCCGTTCGGCACCCTGGGCGTCGGCTTCTTCAAGTACTTCGGCGACGAGAGCCGCTACGGCCTGCGTGCCGACGTGCGCTATCGCTATGTCGACACCGATATCCCGGGTCTGGACAACTCCCTGCTCGAGCCGGTCGTCAAGATCGGTCTGGTGGCCGCCCTCGGTTCCAAGACCGGCGGCGCGGGCGATGCCGGCGGTCCGGATGCGGACGGCGACGGCGTTCCGGATGACGCGGACCTGTGCCCCAACACCCCGAAGGGCGTGAAGGTTGATTCCAAGGGCTGCCCGGTCGATTCCGACGGCGACGGCATCCCGGATGCGCTCGACAAGTGCCCGGGCACCCCGAAGGGTGTGAAGGTCGATTCCAGCGGCTGCCCGAAGGATGGCCCCGGTGAAGGCCCGAACCGCCGCTTCGAGGACGTCCACTTCGAGTTCGACCGCTCCGACCTGACCGACTACGCCCGCTCGATCCTGGACAACGCGTCCAAGGCCATCGGTGGTCTGTCGCAGCAGTACCCGAGCCTCAAGGTTGACGTCTCCGGCCACACCGACTGGATCGGCACCGACGGCTACAACCAGGCCCTGTCCGAACGCCGCGCCAACTCGGTCAAGCAGTACCTGACCCGCAAGGGCGTCGATGCGAAGCGCGTCAACACCTACGCCTACGGCGAGTCCAAGCCGGTCGCGACCAACGAGACCGACGAGGGCCGCGCCCAGAACCGTCGCGTTGAGGTTCGCACCCGCGGCGAGTAATCGCCCCGGTTGGCAGCAGTAAAAAAACCCCCGCCAGCGATGGCGGGGGTTTTTCTTTGGGCGTGACGGAATCGTGCGGGTCGTTTGGGATGTGGGCCTGACACACGCTGGGGCGCGAGGCCGCAGGGGCACGGATTCATTTGAACGCGCTTGGAGGGTGTCCGCTCAGGGCTGCGGACGCCGAGGCGCGTCATGCCGGCGAAAGCCGGCCCCCAGTCCCTCGGGGGTAACCAACCTCAGGATGTAGCCGGCCTTCGCCGACACGCTGCGGGGCAGATTCCCTGCACGGGTTGCCGGCCGGACTAGGCGTCGAGCCCGAAGAACCGCCGCGCGTTGTCGCGACTGATGGCCGCCACATGCTCCTCGCTCTGGCCGCGCGCCTGGGCCAGGGCCTTCACCACCCACGGGAGTGCCGCAGGCTCGTTGCGGCGCTCGCCGCCTCGGGGGCGCCACTGCTGCCCATCCTCGGCGCGCGTCGCATTGCGCGGCAGCAGGTAGGGCGCGTCGGTCTCGATCAGCAACCGATCGTCCGGGATGCCGACCACCGCCTCGTACAGCGCCTTGCCGCGGCGCTCGTCGCAGACCCAGCCGGTGATGCCGATATGGCAATCCAGCGACAGGTAGTCCCGCATCGCCTCACGGGTATCGGTGAAGCAGTGCACCACCACCGCGCCCAGTTGCGGGCGGTACTCGCGCAGGATGCCGAGGAAGTCGACATGGGCGTCGCGCTGGTGAAGGAACAGCGGCTTGCCGGTCTCCACCGCGATATCCAGTTGCGCGCGGAAGGCGCGCTGCTGGTTGGCATGCGGGGAATAGTTTCGGTTGTAGTCCAGGCCACATTCACCCAGCGATACCACCTCGGGATGCCGCGCCAGCTCGCGGATCTGCGCTGCGTGCGCGTCGTCCCACTCACTGGCGTGGTGCGGATGCACTCCGGCGGTGGCATACAGCCGCCCCGGGTGCTGCCGCGCCAGGGCCAGGGCCTTCGGATTGCTGTCGAAGGAACTGCCGGTGACCACGATCGCTTCCAGCCCGGCCTGCCAGGCCCGGTGCAGCATCGGCTCGAAGTCGGCGTCGAAGCTGTCGTGGGCGAGATTCGCCCCGATGTCGATGAGTCCTGCCATCTCAAGCCTCAGCCGCGTGCGCTGCAGTCCTGCTGCAGCAGGATGCGCTGCTCTGGCGGCACCGCTGCTCCGCCGGGCGGCGGCGTGGCGCGCAGCACGTAGACCAGGCGGACACTGGCGAGCTTTCCATGCTCGCCGGCGTTCCAGGAGCGGCACAGCCAGCGTGCGTAGTAGGGGCGGTGGGCGGCGTAGGCGTCCAGGGTCAGGCGCGCGCGCAGTCGCTGCCATCGCTGGCCATCGCCATAGTCCGCCGGGCGGCTGAAGTCGGGAGCGGAGGACGGCTCCAGTAGGTCGATCTCACGGCCTTGCGACGTACGGCCCACGGCGACGAACCAGCCGCCCTCACGCGGCGGCGAAGGCGCATCCAGGGCCCAGGACTGGTCCAGACGCAAGGACTGCATGACCGGCGCCAGCAGTGTCTGCGTGGCTGCGGGCAGCAGGCCTGCCGTGGCGGCGTTCCAGCCCAGCACCAGCCACAGGAACACCGCGGCAACGCGCTGCCAGCGCGGTGAAACCTCCCAGGCCACCTCGCGGCGCAACAGCGCCGGCCTGGCGGGACGGGAGGCGAGCCAGCCGTGGAGGCGATCGCCGAAGCGCTGCACACTCCCCAGTTGGGCCGGGCGGTGTAGCCAGAAGAACAGCGGAGAGTGGCGCAGCAGCGCCGCCAGCGCCGCCCAGCGCAGGTAGGCCTGGTCGTCGGTGTCGATCACCACCCAGGAACGGTTGGCCTGCAGCAATGCCCGGGCACGGGGTGCATCCTGCGCCGTCGCGATCTGGGCCTGAGGCAAAATCAGGAACTGCTGCAATAGCAGGCTGTGGCGCAGGCTCGCCGGGCGTTCGCGGTCATGGTAGATGCGCAAGCCCACCGGCTGCGGCCTGCGGCGCGCCGCCCACTGCCAGAAGCCGGGCCCCACCAGGACCACCAGGCCGGCGAGCCCCAGCAGCGGCAGGGCGCCCTGGCTCAAGCTCAGCAGCAGGAACAGCTGCATCAGCACCAGCAGGGGCAGCAGCAGCCGGCGGGTATGTCGGCTGATCACCGGCATCAGGGCCAAGGGGGCGGCCAGTAGCGACAGCCACCACAGCGCCGAGGTCAGCGCCTCCAGCAGGCCCGGGTAGTGCAGCAGCCAGCGTCCCAATGCGGTGGCGTGGCCGTCCAGCGACAGCAGGTAGTAGAGCGCCGTGCCGTCCTCGCGCCATTCCGGCCCGCTGCGCAGCAGGGCGGAGAAGAAGTAGACCGACAGCACCTGCAGCAGCAGGCCCGCGCTGGCCCAGGAGACGTGCGGCTCCTGCAGCGCCGGAGGATTGGACGCCAGCGCGGCATCCACCGACCAGCGGCAGCCCAGCGGCAGGAACGCCGCCCAGAACAGCAGGCAGGTCAGCAGCAGGTCGGCGGCCCCCGCCGCCAGCGGCGCGCGGCTCAGCAGGGAGGCCTGCAGCAGGAATCCCAGCACCGCGGCCATGCGCGTGCGCCAGCCCAGGGCTAGCATCGCCGCCAGGGCGGCCTGGGCCAGCAGCAGCAGGCCGGCAAACCAGGCGGTGCCGTTGAGGAAGTAGAGCGACAGGCGCCAGGGACTGTCGGACGCCATAACCCAGCCGCGCGGCAGCACACCACCATCGCTATACAGGGCCGATACATCGCAGAGGCTGCCCAGGCTCAGGCAGAACAGGATGCTGCCGAGCAGGAAGCGGAACAGCGCCAGGCTGCGCAGGTCGGTGCCGAACAGCTCGGCGAGGCGCGGGTGGCGTGCGGCGAAGTCGGGGCTCATCGTCGGCGGTTTTCGGTCGGCGGAAACGACAAGGGGAGCCTGCGGCTCCCCTTGGGTGGAACGCATGCCTATTCTAGTGTGCCGCGAGCAGATCGCCCATGTGGCCGGTGCCGCCGTCGAGCCAGGCCTGGTAGGCCGGCGTGTTGCGCTCGATCTCCGCCTTCATGCGCAGCTCTTCCGACAGGCTGTTGCCGCCGACGCCCGGCAGCAGGCGGATGATGGTCGCCACGCCGCCGTCGACCATGCCCACCAGGCCTTCCAGCGGCGTGTTGGCCGGCAGCGACAGGATGGCGGTGAGGCCGCCCTCGACGTAAGGCGCGAGGATGGGGCCCAGCGTCGGGATCTGTTCCAGCAGTTCGCCGACGGTGCTCGGCAGCTGCAGGCCGCCGGTCGGAGGCGGGTTCTGGGTGTCCGGCTTGGGCGGCGACGGGCTCTCGCCGTTGTCGAAGGTCTCGTAGGCGATCCAGCCCACGCCCACCACCGCCGCGGCGATCAGGGCCCAGTCGAGGGTGCCGTACTGCAGCTCGCCGTCCTGGTTCAGCTCGGCCTTGCGCTCCACCAGCGGGGCGCCGTTGAGCTCGAACTTCTGCAGGCCGGCTTCGCGCCCGGCGCGGAAGTCGAGCTGCGCGATGGCCGGACGCGGCGCTTCCAGGAAGCGGCGATCATGGTCCATGCGCAGGCCGTAGTTCAGTTGCTGGGCATGGTAGCCGCGGCCGTCGAACTTCAGGTCGATGTAGGCCTTGAACTCCGGCTGCTTGTCGTTGATATCAGCCGCAACGGCCGAGCCTGCGGTCGCAAACAGAGCGGCAGCAGCTGCCGAGACGATCCAGGTGCGCATGTGTAACTCCCCCGACGCAATATTTGTTCAAGTGTCTTGAACTATAGGGAGGCGTACTCCCAGAGGCAAGAGTCGTGCAGAATCGCGGCCTTGGATACGACGGAGGAATCGACGGTGCAATGGCCGCAGCCTGGGCAGAACAGCGAATGGCTGGTCGACGGACCCGCCGGCCGGATCGAGGCTCTGCTGTCGGCGCCGAAGGGCGGGGTGCCGCGGGGTTTTGCCGTAATCTGCCATCCACACCCGCTGTTCGGCGGGGCCATGAGCAACAAGGTGGTCTATACCCTGTCGTCCGGTGCGCTGCAGGCGGGCCTTGCGACGCTGCGCTTCAACTTTCGTGGGGTCGGCCGCAGTGGCGGCCTGCACGACGAGGGGCGTGGCGAGACCGCCGACGTGCTGCACCTGGCGGGACTGATGCGGGAACTGCTCCCGGAGGGCCCCCGAGTGCTGGCGGGCTTCTCGTTCGGGGCCTTCGTCGCGTTGAAGGCGGCGGCGGAGCTGCGCCCCGATGCCCTGGTCAGCATCGCGCCGCCCTTCGGCAAGTACTTCGGTGGCGAGGCGCCGCCGCGGCATCCGGGCTGCCCCTGGCTGGTCGTGCATAGCCGCGACGACGACACCGTCAGCTACGACGAAACCCACGAAATCCTGGCCGGCTACACGCCGCCGCCGCAGTTGGTGACGGTGGACGGGGCCGGGCATTTCTTCCACGGCCGGCTGCAGGATATCAGCGCGGTACTGGTACCTTTCCTGCAGTCCGTCAGTGCCTGAGCGGTGCTATTCTCGGACGCACATCAGACCTATAACCCATTGCCCCTTTAGGAGATCGTCATGCGCCGTCTTCTGCTTGCCCTTGCCCTTGCCGCCGGTGCCACCCAGGCCACCGCGTTCGACGCCAACTTCGACCTGAGTTGCACGGCCAATCCGAATTGCCAGGCCGATTTCCGTTCCATCTCCGAGGACATCACCGCGGCGCTCAACTACAAGGCGCTGGGCCCTTCCGAAGCCACCGGCATCACCGGCATCGGCATCGGCGCCTTCGCGACCTACGTCGATGTGGACGATCCCCAGGCCTGGAACCGCCTGACCGGCGAGGACGTGGATGCCATCGGCATGGCAGGTGTGGTGGTGCGCAAGGGCTTGCCCTTCGGCATCGATCTGGGCGCCTTCTACGCGACGGTACCGGGTGCCAGCGCCGATCTCTTCGGCGGTGAGGTGCGCTGGGCCATCCTCGAGGGCGGCGTCGCAGAGCCGGGCCTGGCCGTGCGCGGCACCTATACCCGCAGCAGTGGCATTGACGACCTGGACTACGAGTCCATGGGCCTGGACGTCTCAATCTCCAAGGGTTTCGCCTTCCTGACGCCCTACGCTGGCTACGGCTACGTCTGGTCCGAGGTCGACCCCAAGGGCGTCGTCGGCCTGCAGAAGGAAGAGGTCGATGCCAGCCGCTTCTTCGCCGGCCTGCGCTTTGGCCTGGCGATCTTTGACATCACCCCGGAATACGAGCACATCGAGGGCCGCGACACCTTCAACCTGCTGATTGGCGCTTCGTTCTGATCAGGGGCAGGGTCCGCCTTCGTGTGGGATAAACTGGTTCGTGCGCTGGGCGCTGGCAGGGTCGAATCGGCCGTACCGCGGCGCGAGCTTGCTATCGCTGTGCTGCTCGTCGAAACCCTGCGCGCGGACTTCGCCGAGGGCGAGGCGGAGAAGGTAGCAGCGCGCGGCATCCTGCGCGAGCTTTGCGTGCTGGACGAGGCAGCCTCTGCGGCGCTGCTCGCCGAGGCCGAGGCCACCGTGCGCAAAAGTGTGTCGCTGCATCCCTTCGTCGCCGAGCTCAACGCCGTACTGCCCGCCGAGGACAAGCGCGAGCTGATCGGTGGCATGTGGCGCGTGGCCCACGCCGACGGCCGCGTCCATCCCGGTGAGGAGGCTCTGATCCGCCGGGTGGCCGACCTGCTGTACGTGCCTCACCACGAGTTCATCCGCCAGAAGCTGGCCTCGGGTCCGGCATGAGCAACGAGCGCCGCAGCCTGCCATCGCCCTTGCGCGGAGTGCTGGGTATCCAGACGCGCCTGGGCCTGGCGTTCGCGGTGATCCTGCTGCTATTCGCCGGCAGCGCCCTGATGTTCCGCGCGGCCCTCACCGAGGTCGAGGAAGCCCGGCAAGCCACGGATCATTCGGAGTTGGTGCTGCAGGCCATCGACAGCTTGCTGGTGCTGGTGCTGGATCAGGAGACCGGCCTGCGCGGCTACCTGCTGTCCTCGCGTGACGAGTTCCTCGAGCCCTACCGCGTAGGCGGCGAGCAATTCGAGAAGTCCTGGCGGGAGCTCAAGGCCCTGACCGCCGACAACCCCAATCAGCAGGCGCCGCTGGAGCAGTGGCGCGACGAGATGCGGCGCTGGCGCGGCGACTTCGCCGAGTTGGTGCTGGACTACAAGCGACGCAACGACGAAGCCTCCGAACTGGCGCTGGTGCGCACCGGCAAGGGCAAGCGCATCGTCGACGGCATCCGCGTGCTGGTCCAGCAGATGCGCGATCATGAGCGCAGCCTGCTGCACGAGCGGTCTTCACGGTTGCAGGCGCGGCTCGACCGCACCCGCGAACTGACCTACCTGATGCTGCTGGCGGGCATTGCCTTCGTGGCACTGGCCATGTGGGCGGTGGCGCGCACGGTGACGCGTCCGGTGACGCAGCTGACCTCGCTGATGTCACGCCTGTCGTCCGGTGAAACCGACGTCGATATTCCGTATCGCGGACATGGCGACGAGATCGGCGCCCTGGCCCGTGGCCTGGAGGTCTTCCGCCGCAGTACCGTGGACCTGGCCGGACGCGAGTGGATCAAGACCGAGCTGGCGAGCCTGTCGGTTGCGCTGCAGGGCTGCACCACGCTGGCGGAGTTCGGCGAGCGGCTGAGCGAGCGGCTCAGCCTCTCCGGTGGCGCGGTCTGCACCGTCTTCTTCCGCTGGGACGAGGCGCGCGAGCGCTACGAACCCTCCGGCAGCTACAGCCTGCCCGGAGGCAGCGGGCCGCGCGGCTACTCGCGGGGAGAAGGCCTGGTGGGCCAGGTCGCGCAGGACGGCGAGCCGCGCGTGGTGCGCGACCTGCCGGAGTCCTACCTGCGAGTGCGCAGCGGCTTGGGCGAGGTCGTGCCACCGTCGTTGCGGCTGCTGCCGCTGCCAGGGCGCGAGCGCGTGCTGGGCGTGGTGGAAATGGCCTACTTCGCCGATCCCGGCCCACTGCAGGCGGAGTTCCTGAAGCAGGCTGCCGGCTATGCTGCCCTGGTGCTGGAGACCCTGGAGCGGGGGCTGGCCACCATGGAGCTGCTGCGCCAGACGCAGTACCAGAAGGAAGAACTGCAGGCTTCCGAGGAAGCCCTGCGCGCGCAGCAGGAAGAGCTGCGCGCCACCAACGAGGCGCTGCGCGACAAGTCGCGGCTGCTGGAAGAGCAGAGCCAGAAGCTGCGGGCCAGCGAAGAGGAACTGCGCGTCCAGGCCGAGGAACTGCGCATCGCCAATGTCAGCCTCGAGGAGAAAAGCGAAGCCCTGCATGGCCAGAAGCAGGCGCTGGAGCGCGCCCAGGCCGAGCTGGAGGAGAAGGCCGTCGATTTGGAGCAGGCCAGCCGCTACAAGAGCGAGTTCCTGGCCAACATGTCGCATGAGCTGCGCACGCCGCTCAACAGCCTGCTGATCCTGTCCAAGGGCCTGGCGGAGAACGAGGAGGGCAATCTCACGGCCGAGCAGATCGAGAGCGCCAGCATCGTCCATGACAGCGGCCGCAACCTGCTCAACCTGATCAACGACATCCTCGACCTGTCCAAGGTCGAGGCCGGCAAGATGCAGGTCGTCCTGGAAGACGTGAACCTGGCCGCACTGGCCGCCGGCATCGAGCGCAATTTCCGTGCGCTGGCCGAGCAGCGACACCTGACGCTGGAGGTGTCCCGCGCACCGGGCCTGCCCGCCACGGTGCGCTCCGACGGTGCCCGCATCAACCAGATCCTCGCCAACCTGCTGTCCAACGCCTTCAAGTTCACCCACCAGGGCGGCGTGAAGCTCGACATCCTGCCGGTGGTCGACGGCCCGCATGCCGGCGGCGTGCTGCTGCGGGTGCGCGACAGCGGCATCGGCATCCCGCAGGAAAAGCTCGCGCGCATTTTCCAGGCTTTCGAGCAGGCCGACTCCGGCACCAGCCGCCGCTACGGTGGCACTGGCCTGGGCCTGTCCATCGTCAAGGCCCTGGTCGAGCTGCTGGGCGGTGAGGTTCGCCTGGAGAGCCAGCAGGGGCAGGGCTCGACCTTCACCGTGAGCCTACCGGCCGCGGCGCCCGGTACCGACGCGCTGTCGCCGGAACCGGCCGTGAGCGCCGTGGCCGTTGCGGCGCCCCAGACTGCGGCCGTCCCGTCCGCGGCCCCCGCCGCCGCCCTGCAACCCCCGGCCGAACCGCCGGGTACCACGCTGCTGATCGTCGAGGACGATGCCCAGTTCGCCGAAGTGCTGGCGGGCCTGGCGCGCGGTCGCCATTACCGGGCGCTGGTGGCGCGTGACGGCGAAACCGGACTGGCGCTGGCGCGCAAGCATCGCCCGGCCGGCATCCTGCTCGATATCGGCCTGCCGAAGATGGACGGCTGGCAGGTGATGGAGCGCCTGCAGGCGGACCCGCTGACCGCCGGCATCCCGGTCCACTTCATTTCCGGCGCCGACGCCGAGGGCCGCGCACGCGCGGCCGGCGCCGCCGGCTATCTCAAGAAGCCCGTGGCGCGTGAAGATGTCGAGCGTGTCTTCGATGGCCTGCCCGGGGTTCCCACCGGCGCGCGGCGCATCCTGATCATCGACGACAACCCTGCGGACCGGCGCCTGGTGCGCGAGATGCTACGCGGCGAGTCGGTGCAGATCGACGAGGTCGGCAGCGCGGAAGAGGCCATGGACCGCACCGCCCAGGAGTCCTACGACCTGCTGATCCTTGACCTGGGCCTGCCCGGCATGGACGGGTTCCAGTTCCTGGAGCGCGCCAGCGCCCGCGGGCCGCTGCCGGCGGTTGTGATCCATTCCGGCCGCGAGCTGACCCGCGAGGAAGGGCTGCGCCTGCGCGAGTACACCGAAACCATCGTGCTCAAGAGCGCGCCTTCGCCGCAACGCCTGCTGGACGAGGTGACGCTGTTCCTGCACAGCATCCGCAAGGTTGGCGCTCCCGTTGCCGCCGCACCGCGTGCCGTGGCGCCGGGCCTGAGCGGCAAGACCGTGCTGGTGGTGGACGACGACATGCGCAACATCTTCGCCCTGTCCAAGGCCCTGCGCAGCCGCGGCCTCAAGGTTCTGATGGCGCAGGACGGCTACAAGGCGATCGCACAGCTGGAGTCGAACCCGGAAGTCGACCTGGTGCTGATGGACATCATGATGCCCGGCATGGACGGCTACGAGACCATCCGCCGCATTCGCGAAAAGTCGGAGTGGCAGGCCTTGCCGATCATCGCCGTTACCGCCAAGGCCATGGTGGGCGACCGCGAGAAGTGCCTGGAGGCCGGCGCCAACGAGTATTGCTCCAAGCCGATTGACGTCGAGCAGCTGACCGGCCAGATGCAGGCCTTGCTGGGCGACAGCTGATACGCCCCGGCGCGTGGCGCAGGTATCGCAGTCGCGCCCGGGACGGCGGCATGAATCGAAGGTGAAGAATGCACCTCACTGACAGGCAGGACATCGAAGTCGCACTCTTCACCGAGGCCCTGCGCAAGCGCCACGGCTATGATTTCGGCCAGTACGCTCCGGCCTCCTTCAAGCGCCGCGTGCTGGGGCTGGTGACGGCCCTGCATCTGCGTTCCGTCTCCGAACTGACCGAGCGGGTGATCCACGACGAGACCTTCATCCACAGCGTCATCGAGCGCCTGTCGGTACCGGTTTCGGAGCTGTTCCGCGAGCCGCAGACCTTCGTCGCGCTGCGCGAGCGGGTGTTGCCGGAGCTGGCGAGCTATCCCCATATCAACATCTGGCAGGCCGGTTGTGCGCACGGCGAGGAGGCCTACTCGATGGCCATCCTGCTGCGCGAGGCCGGCATGTACGAGCGCTGCCAGATCTACGCCACCGACTTCAGTGACGCGGCCCTGGCCAAGGCCCAGGAAGGCATCTACCCGGCGCGCGAGATGCCGCTGTACCTGGAGAATTACCGCAAGGCCGGCGGCAAGGCCCGCCTGCAGGACTACTGCACCGAGAAGTACGACCTGCTGAAGATGCACGACGAACTGCGCGCCAACATCACCTTCGCCAACCACAATCTGGTATCGGATGGGGTGTTCGGCGAGATGCACCTGATCCTGTGCCGCAATGTGCTGATCTATTTCACCGATCCGCTGCAGGATCGCGTGCTGGGCCTGTTCCGCGACAGCCTGGTGCGTGGCGGCTACCTGTGCATCGGCATCAAGGAATCGCTGAGCTTCTCTGGCGTGGCCTCTGACTTCCAGTTGCTCAGCCGCGAGTTGCCGGTATTCCGGCGCACAGCGCCCCGGAACGCTCCATGATGGAGGCCTGCGTCGTGGGTGCGTCCACGGGCGGAGTCTCCGCGTTGCGCAGCCTGCTACGGGGGCTGGACAAGGGATTCCGCCCCAGCGTGATCATCGTGCAGCACACGGCGACCGAGGGTTTCAACGTGCTGGTGGACCTGCTGCGCGACAGTTGTGTGCTGCCGGTCAGCGAGGCGCAGTCACGCGAGCCGATCCAGCCGGGGCACGTCTACCTGGCACCGCCTCGCTATCATCTGCTGGTCGAGCGCCAGCACCGCTTCGCCCTGTCGGTGGACGAGCGTGTCTGCCACGTGCGTCCGGCGGCCGACGTGCTGTTCCAGTCGGCCGCGGAGGTCTGGCGTGAGCGCCTCGCCGCCGTGGTGCTCACCGGCGCCAACGACGACGGTGCGCGTGGCGCCGCACTGGTGCGCAGCCTGGGCGGCACGCTCATCGTGCAGGACCCGCAGGAGGCCGAGGCCCCGGAGATGCCCGCGGCGGCCTTGCGCCTGGCCGGTGCCGATCACGTGCTGCCGCTGAACCGAATCGCTCCAATGCTGCTGAAACTGGCCGGGAGGGCCAACGCATGACCCAGCTGTCTCGCCCCAAGATTCTCGTCGTGGACGACACGCCCGCCAACCTGGTGGCCATGCGCCGCCTGCTGGCCAGGGTCGATGCGGAACTGGTCGAGGCGGCTTCCGGCAACGCCGCCCTGGCGGCGACGCTGGATCACGAGTTCGCACTGGTGCTGCTGGACGTCAACATGCCGGACATGGACGGCTTCGAGGTCGCCAGCCACTTGGCCGAGGAAGAAGGCACGCGCAACACACCGGTGATCTTCGTCACCGCGGCCATGGTCGATGACCTCAACCGCCTCAAAGGCTATAGCTTCGGCGCGGTCGACTACATCGCCAAGCCGATCAACGACACTATCCTGCTGTCGAAGGTGCGTGTCTTCCTGGACCTCTACCGCGGCAAGCAGCAGTTGCGCCGGCTGGTGAGCGAGCTGGAGTACGAGGTGGCGACCCGCCGGCAGGCCGAGGAGCAGGTACGGCACCAGGCCACGCACGATCCGCTCACAGGCCTGCCGAATCGCGCGCTGTTCCTGGACCGGCTCGAAGGCGCGCTGGAGCGTTCGCGTCGCTCGCAGCGGCCGTTCGCGCTGCTGTACGTCGACATCGATGGCTTCAAGCCGGTCAACGACACCCATGGCCACCTGGTCGGTGACCAATTGCTGCGCCAGATCGCGGCGCGCCTGCTGGGGCGTATGCGCAAGTCCGACACCGTCGCCCGTCTCGGTGGCGACGAGTTTGCGGTGATACTCGAGGAAGCGATCGAGGCGCCGGCTGCGGCCCTGTCGGCGGCGGAGGCCTTGTGCCTGCTGCTGCGCGAGCCCTACGACCTGGGTGAGGGCATCGAGGTCACGGTGGGTGCCAGTATCGGTGTCGCCTGCCACCCGCATGTGCCGGTGGAGGGAACGGCCACGCCGGGCGACTCCCTGGTCCGCGCTGCGGACGATGCCATGTACCGCGCCAAGCGCGCGGGCAAGAACCGTTGCGTGCTGAGCGGATCCGACTGATCAGCGCCGGCGCCAGACTGGCGCCAGGCGCGCCGGCCCCGCGCCGCGATCCAGCGCCATGACCAGGGCGATGCAGCCCGCCGCCGACAGCAGCAGCCCCAGCCCCATCATCGGCGCGTAGCCGGCCGCGTCGGCGATCGCCGCACCGGTGAAGGTAGCCAGGCCCGTACCCATGACCACCGCACAGGCCAGCAGCGTGTAGTCGGTGCCGGCATGATCGGGATCGCTGGCATCCATCATCAGTGTGAACAGCGCCACCGTCGCCATGCCACCCAGCAGGTGTTCGCCGATGCAGCCGATCCACAGCAACTCCTTGCCGCCCCAGCCCAGCGCCGCGCCGAGATAGGGCAGCAGGCTCAGGGTCTGCAGCAGGCCGCAGCCCAGCAGTGTCGCGCGGCGCCCCAGGCGCCAGGCCAGCCAGCCGCCCGCGGCGGCCCCGGCCAGGCCAGCCACCGAGCCCAGCGTGCCCTTGAGCAGCGCGATCTCCTCCTTGGACAGGCCGTAGTCCTTCAGGAAGGGGCCGATCATCGAGGACACCATGCTGTCGCCGAACTTGTAGGCGCAGATCAGGCCGATGAAGGCCAGCATGCCCGGCTGGCGCAGGCGCCGGGCCCAGCCCAGCGCGATCTGTCCGGCGGCTGGTGGCGGCGCGTGGCTTTCGGCGCTATCGCTGCGCAGGAACAGCACCGGCATGCAGGTCAGCAGCAGGATGCCGGCCATGGCCAGGAACATCGCCTGCCAACCGGACTGCGCGAACACCCATAGCAGCCAGCCGCCGCCCAGCACCATGCCCAGGCGGTAGGCGCCCACCTGCAGGCCGTTGCCCAGCCCGCGTTCCTTCTCGCCGAGCAGGCGCACCGCCAGGCCGTCGGTGGCAACGTCCTGCATCGCCGCGAGCAGGTTGAACAGCAACACCGCCGCGAAGATCAGCATGAAGGAATCGCCGATGTCAGCAAAGGCGAGCAGGCCGGCGCCGGCCGCCGCGCCGAGCTGCAGCGGCAGGATCCATTGCCGGCGCGTGCCGGTGCGGTCCACCAGCGGTGCCCACAGGAACTTCAGCGCCCAGGGCAGGAACAGTAGGCTGGTGAGGCTGATGGTCTTCAGCGACAGGCCGGCCTCGCGCATCAGCACCGGCAGCGCCTGCGTGAAGAAACCGTAGGGTAGGCCCTGGGCCAGGTAGAGGCTGCCCAGCAGCACCAGCTTGTAGCCGCGGCCCAGGTTCATTCAGGCGAAGATGGCTTGGGCGGTTCCTCGTTGGGCCGCGACATGCCGGCGGTGATGACGAAGCGCATCGCCTCCTCGAAGCCCATGTCCAGCGGCGTCAGGTGCTCGCGCGGCAGCATCACCGTGTAGCCGCCGATCTGGTAGCTCATCGGCAGGTACACCGCCACGCAGCCGCCGGTGTCGCAGCCGGAGATGCCGGCTTCGCCCAGGTCGTCCACGGTCACGAAACCCACCAGCCGGATCGGCAGGTTGGGCAACTGCACCAGCACCACCTGGCCGAACTTGCGCTCGCGCTTGTTCGACATGAAGCCAGTGAGATCGCGCACGGCGCCGTAGACCGTCTTGACCAGGGGGATGCGATTGAGCGCGCTCTCCACCCAGCCGAAGGCCTGCTGCACGAACAGGCCCTTCATGCCGAGCCCCACCAGGTAGATCAGCAGGATCGACACCAGCAGGCCCATGCCCGGCAGGTACAGCCCACGCGGCAGCAGGAAGCCCAGCAGGCCGCCCAGCACCGCCTCGGCGGCGCCGATCAGCCACATCACCAGCGCCACCGTCACCAGGATCGGCAGCACCGCCAACAGGCCGGTGAAGAAGGTGCCGGCGATCTTGCGCAGCTGCTGCTTCTGTTGCTCGTTCACTTCTTCTCCTGCCTGCAGGTCCAGCGGAACTCACCGATGCCTTCGCCGGCCAGCACCAGCTGGTCGCCGTGGGCCAGCGGGCCGACACCCTTCGGTGTGCCGGTGAAGATGACGTCGCCAGGCTGCAATGCCCAGCTCTGTGAAAGGATATGGATCTGGCGAGCCACCGGGTAAAGCATCTCGCGCGTGCGGCCGTGCTGGCGTAGCTCGCCGTTGACGTGCAGCGTGAACTCCAGCTTCTGCAGGTCCTGCTCCAGGAAGGGCTTGAAGTCGCCCAGCGCCGCGCTGCCGTCGTACGACTTGGCGATTTCCCAGGGCTTGCCCCTATCCTTCAGCTCGGTCTGCAGGTCGCGCAAGGTCAGGTCCAGGCCCAGGGTCAGGCCAGCGACGCTGCCCAGCGCATGCTTCATCGGGATGTTGCGGCCGCCGCCGGTCAGCATCACCACCAGCTCGGCCTCGTAATGGATGCTGCCACGGTCGCGGGGCAGGGGAATCGGCTGACCCTCCGGCACCGCGGCGGAGGCCGGTTTCATGAAGACCACGCAATCGCCGTCCGCCTGATGCCCCAGGTGGGCCAATTCGGCGACATGATCGGCGTAGTTCTTGCCGATGCAGAAGATGCGATTAACTTTCATGTCGCGCAGCGACTCCACTGTCCCTCTCCCGCCAGCGGAGAGGGGAGGACCACCCGCGGATGCGGGTGGTGGGTTGAGGGTGATGCAAGCAGGTATTATCCGCTCGTTCCAAAATACTCATCATGCCGCGCCTGTGCCTCATCCCCGAACAGGATGCGGCAGGCATCCATCAGCCCAGGCGATTGCCGGATCGTCTCGCGGCGCTCCACCAGTGCGATCTTGGAGCGGCGGCGCAGGAAATCATCCAGCGTCACCACCATCTCGCGCCGCGCCGCCTGGCGCAACTCGCAGCGGATGTACTCGGTGCCCTTGATCAGCACCTCGGCCTCGCGCGAATCCTCGCGGATGTTTTCCAGCAGGCCGATGGCCTGCGCGCCGTAGCGGCGCCACAGGCGCTGCGACAGTGGCTCCGAGGATTCCGGCGCGGTGTAGGCGTCCAGGTTCATCAGGCGCGCCTGGTGCAGGAACTCGTCGCGCACCGAATCGGGCGCCTCGCCGTACCAGGTGAAATCCGGCTCCGGGATGGTCACCCCCAGACGCTGCACCTCGTCGCAGATCTCCTCGCCCACGTTGATGCAATCGGTGAGCTTGCCGCCGAAGATGCTGATTTGCTGCGAGGCGGCATCTACCTCCACCGCATGCTTGCGCGACAGCTGCAGGAAGTCGGTCTTCTCGCCGGCCGCGCCTTCCACCACCAGCGGGCGCACGCCGCAGCGCTCCGAGATCACGTCGACCTCGGTCAGCGGTTTGGGCAGGTTCAGGCGCTTGTTGATGTTGTCCAGCACGAAGCGGCGGTCCGCCTCGGTCACCGTGGCGTAGGGCGTGTCCACGCGATTGTCGGTGGTGCCGATGCAGGTGCGGTTGCCCATCGGGATCGCAAAGAACAGGCGGCCGTCATCGGCAAAGAAGGTCAGCACGCGCTTGCTGTCGGTGATGCGCGGCACGATCAGGTGGATGCCCTTGGAGAACACGTGCCGGTGACGCGTTGAGATGCCATTCCGAGCATTGACCTCGTCCACGAACGGGCCGGCGGCGTTGACCAGCACCTTGCTGCGTACCGGGAAGCTCTCACCGCCGCGTACATCACGCAACTGCGTGACCCATTCCGTGCCCTCGCGGCGCGAGCCCTCGGCGGCCACGTAGTTGGCCGCGATGCAGCCGCGGCTCAGCGCCGAGCGGATGAAGTTGAAGACGAAGCGCGCGTCGTTGTCGTGCAGGTAGGAGTCGGAATACTCGAAGCCGCCGCTGAGCGCGTCGGTGCGTACTACCGGCTCCTCGCGCTGGATAGCGCCCACCGGGCGCAGGAAGGGCACGCGGGTGAAGCCGTTGCCGATCAGCCAGTACAGCCAGGTGCCCGCCCACAAGATCCAGGGATGCCAGCGGAAGCCCTTTTGCACCGAGGTGAAGAAGCGGATTTCCTTGACCGTGGACGGGTAGCTGCGAATCAGCCGGTTGCGGCTCATGCACAGCGCCCGCACCAGCGGATACTCCCAAGTCTCCATGTACTTGATGCCGCCCCAGGCCAGATTGGACGACTGCTGGCTGGTGAAGCCGGCGAAGTCACCCTTGTCGATCAGGGCCACCGAGACCCCGCGCGCCGCCAGGGCCGCGGCCGCCACCGAGCCATTGATGCCGCCGCCGACGATCAGCACGTCGAAGGACTGGTCCTTGAGCTTGGCGATGTTGCTGGCGCGTAGTTTCATGGGTGGCTGGGCAGGGCGGACGGGCTATTCTGGACCAGAGAAAAGCAATTTAGCCACGGATGAACGCGGATGAACACGGATTGGAAGCCCGTCTTGATCCGTGTTTCTCCGTTTAATCGGTGGCAAAAAAGAGCTGTTGAAGGCTTTGAAACAAAAAGGCCGGGCAATGCCCGGCCTTTTCGATACAGCGGGACGCTTAGATGCGCTCCTCGATGCCGAAGGCGGCAAAGCCCTTCTTCTTGAAGTTGTCGCGGAACATGTCGCGCAGCTTCGTGGCGGTGGCGTCGTAGGCATCCTTATCCGCCCAGGTGTTGCGCGGGTTCAGGATGTTGCTGTCCACGCCCGGGCAGGACTTGGGCATCTTGAGGTTCAGGATTGGCTGCACCTCGGTCTCGACGCCGTCCAGCTCGCCGTTCAGGGCCGCATCCAGCAGGGCGCGGGTGACCTTGAGCTTCATGCGGGCGCCGCCGGTGGTGGCGCCGCCACCGCTCCAGCCGGTGTTCAGCAGGATGCAGCGGGCCTGGTGCTGCTCCATCTTCTCGGCCAGCAGCTTGGCGTAGACATTGGGCTTCTGCGCCATGAAGGGGCCGCCGAAGCAGGCCGAGAAGGTCGGCTGCGGCTCGGTTACGCCCACTTCCGTACCGGCGACGCGGGCGGTGAAGCCCGAGACGAAGTGGTACATCACGTCCTTGGGCTCGAGGATCGAGATCGGGGGCAGCACGCCAAAGGCATCGGCGGTCAGCAGCACGATGGTCTTCGGATGCGGGCCCTGGCCGTTCGGCATCACGTTCGGGTTGGCGTCCAGCGGGTAGCTGAAGCGGGTGTTCTCGGCGATGGAGCCGTCGAACAGGTCCAGCTCGTCCGGGTGGCACTCTTCCATCTTCTTGCCCGGCAGCGGCGGCACGTTCTCGATGATGGTGCCAGCCTTGCTGAGGGCCTGGGCGATCACCGGCTCGTTCTGCTTGTCCAGGTCGATCAGCTTGGCGTAGCAGCCGTCTTCCAGGTTGCACAGGCCGTTGTCGGACCAGATGGTCTCGTCGTCACCGATCAGGCGGCGGTTGGCGTCGGCCGACAGCGTGGTCTTGCCCGTGCCGGAGAGGCCGAACAGGATCGCCGCGTCGTTGTTCTTGCCGACGTTGGCCGAGCAGTGCATCGACAGGCGGCCTTCCTTGGGCAGCAGGTAGTTGCCGACCGTGAAGATGGTCTTCTTGTTGACGCCGCAGTAGTCGGCGCGGCCGGCGACCAGGCAGATCTTGTTGCGCGTATCGATGATCACCGCGGCTTCGGCGCGGCTGCCGTCACGCTCTGGCTCGCAGACGAAGCTCGGCACGTTCAGCATGGTCCAGCGGCGCGCGTCGGCATCCTTCACGCCCTGCAGGTCCTTGGGGAACATGTTGTGGCAGAACATCGCGTGCGTGGCGTACTCGCCGACGAAGCGGTAGGGCACGGCGAAGTCCGGGTCCGAACCCATGAACAGGTCCTTCACGTACAGCGAGGCCTTCTTGTCGTTCAGGTGAGCCACGACGCGCTTGAGCAGCGCCTCGTACTTCTCGGTGTCGTAGGGGTTGAGGTCGGCCTTGAACCAGATCTCGTCGGCGATCTCGGGCCACTTCACCGCATAGGTGTCCTTGGTGCGGCGGCCGGTGCAATCCGGATCGGTGTAATAGACCAGCGGACCGTTCACGCCCAGGACGGTCGGGAAGGCTTTCTGCTCGTTGCTCGGACCACCGCGGCGCACACGGCCACGGTCGTTGGCGATGGCTTCGTGAAACAGCTCCGGCTTGGTCAGGTTGTACTTGTAGCTGACGTTTTTGAGCCCGAAGAGCTTCTCGAGATCGGCCTGAAAGGTCATGAACTATCCTTAAACTGACAAGAAAATGGGCAAAAAATAGGCGGGTGTGGCCGCTGAAGAGCGCAAATGGTAAGGAGGGGGGCGGTAGGAGGCAAGTTGCGCGACAACTGATCCCCTGGCTGTACGGCCAATCCCGACCGATGGCGCCGTTCAGCCCGGGCAGCGGTGCTCCGGCTCGGCGCAGGGTTGGCGCTCGATCTGCACCGTGACATGGCCTATCCCCCTGCTACTACGCAGGAAATCGCCGATTCCGGCGGTCACCTGGTCGCCATCGGCAGCGGGGCCGAGCACGGCGTGCAGGGTAATGATGCGTTCCCCGGGGGTCAGGGACCAAAGGTGGACATGATGAATCCCGGCGACGCCCGGGACGTTCTCGCGCACTTCGCGTTCCAGTTGGGCGGGATCGAGCTCCGTCGGGCTGCCCTGCAGCAGGATATGCCCGGACTCGCGGGTGATGCGAAGCGCCGTGCGTAGGATCAGCCCGCAGACCAGCACCGATAGCAGCGGGTCCACCGGCGTCCAGCCGGTGGCCATGATCACCAGCGACGCGATGATGGCCGCCACCGAGCCCAGCAGATCACCCAGCACATGCGCCAGGGCGCCATCCACGTTGAGATTGCCGCGCTCGCCCCTGTGCAGGATCCAGAAGGCCGCGATGTTCACCAGCAAGCCCAGGCAGGCGATGACCAGCATCGGCCCCGCCAGCACCGGCACCGGCTCCCACAGGCGCAGCACCGCTTCCACCGCGATCCAGGCAATCAGGGCCAGCAGCGACAGCCCGTTGACGAAGGCCGCCAGCACCTGCATGCGGCCATAGCCGTAGGAGCGGCGTCGGTCGGAGGGGCGGCGGCTCAGGCGCACGGCAAACAGCGCCAGGGCCAGCGAAGCGGCGTCGGTCAGCATGTGCCCGGCATCGGCGATCAGTGCCAGCGAGCCGGAGATCAGTCCGCCGATGACCTCGGCCAGCATGAAGCCGGCAGTAAGGATGAAAGCAACCAGCAACTGGCGCTCGCTGCCATGCGGATGATCATGGGAGTGGCCATGGCCGCCATGATCGTGCCCGCGCGAATGTCCATGATCGTGGTCATGGCCGTGATGGTCGTGTCCATGCTTATGACCATGGCCATGAGCATGGCCTTGGTGGTGGGAATGGGACTTATGGGACGGGTGATCGTGCGGCATGGGTGAAAGCTTAACGGATAGCGGCAGGGCAGGGTCGGCAGGAGGGCTGTTCATGCCCATGGCCACGCTGGCCGGTGCCTACGGGCTGACAGGTGCCGCCACTTAGATAGGAGCCATTTTTGCGCTGGGGGCAATTGTTGACTGCCATCTATTTTGACCCTGCTCGTGGGGACTCTTGGTGAGCGGAAGCGAATGCCTTTGATGTTCGGACCCCTGTTGTGCGGGTGCCTGCGCGGTGGTCGGGCGCAGGGTCGAGCCGGACAGGATGTCCGGCCGAGGGGCCTCAGGCCATGGATGGCCTGGGGGCGCGACCCGTCGCGCCTGACCGCCGCGCAGGTTACCCCCCAAAGCGGGGCCGCCCGCACCTCAGGTGTGTTGCTTTGGTTACTTTCTTTTCACAAGAAAAGAAAGTAACTCGCCCACAGGCGAAATAAACCAACAGGGAGCCACCGCATCCGACCGGCGTAGTCGCCGGCGCCTCCGCGTCTCTCGATACATCGCCAAGCGGCACTTGGGATGAACGACTCGGGCATGCGCACCAAAAAAAACCCCGCCGAAGCGGGGATTATGCTGAAGCGGCGTTGCCTTACGGCACCAGCCCCGTCTCGTCCGGCAGCTTGAAGCCCGACACCGACTCGCGCAGCTTCTCGGACAGCGAGTTCAACTCGCCGACCGCTTGCGCCGTCTGGCCGGCGGAGCTGGAGGTCTGCATGGCGATGTCCCGGATGACCTGCATGGTGCCGGCGATCTTGGTCGCGGCGCCGGACTGGTTGCGGGCGGAGGAGGAGATCTCCGTGATCAGCTTGGCCAGTTCCTGCGAGGAGGATTCGATGCGGGTCAGCGACTGGCCCGCTTCTTCGGCACTCTTGGCGCCGACCACCACGTTCTGGGTGGAGCGCTCCATCGAGATGATGGCTTCGTTGGTATCGGCCTGAATCGTCTTGACCAGGTTTTCGATCTGGCGCGTCGCGGTGGCGGCGCGTTCGGCGAGTCGCTGGACTTCGTCGGCAACCACCGCGAAGCCGCGGCCCGCTTCGCCGGCCATGGCGGCCTGGATCGATGCGTTCAGCGCCAGCGTATTGGTCTGCTCGGCGATGTCGTTGATGAACTCGATGATGTTGCCGATTTCCTGGGACGATTCACCCAGGCGCTTGATGCGCTTGGAGGTGTCCTGGATCTGCTCGCGCAGCGCGGCCATGCCCTGGATCGTGCGACCCACGGTCTGGGCACCGTTGTGGGCCACCTGCACCGACTGCTGTGCCTGCAGTGCCAGCTGGTCGGCGCGTGCGGACACCTGTTGCATCGACTGCGCGGTGGAGGCGATCGTACTGGTCACCGCGTTGATCTCGCGCGCCTGACGCTCGGAGGCGTCGGTCATGCGCATCGCGGTCTGCGAGGTGTTGCCGGCCGAAGCGGCGATCTCCACCGAGGTGCTGTTGATCGTGCCGACCAGGTTACGCATGTTCTGGACGGTGTAGTTGATGGAGTCGGCGATGGCGCCGGTGAAGTCCTCCGTCACCGTCACGTCCACCGTCAGGTCGCCGTCGGCCAGATTGGTGATTTCGTCCAGCAGGCCGAGAATGGCTTGCTGCTGGCGGGCGTCACGGTCGTCGGCGAAGCGGATGCGGTTGCGGAAGTTGATGTAGCTCATCACCGCGGCGCCCACCATCAGCAACAGGGCGGCGAAGCCGGCCAGGCCGATCAGGATCGGCGCCACCACTTCCTTCACGCGGGTGTCGATCAGGCGCTGTTCCAGCGCGCCGGAGGTAGCGATGACGTCTGCCGCCGCACCCTTGATCTGTCCGGAGGCCAGCTGCATCTTGTTGATCGCCTCGGCATCGACGTTGATCGCCTTGGCGGCCTCGGTCAGCGGTTCGAAGCGCTCGGCGGCGGTGCGCGCGGCCGGGTCGCCCAGCAGGGCGTTGTTGCGCAGGAACTCGTCCACCTCGTGCTGCAGCGCATCGGCGGAGACCTTGGCATCGCGACCCTGCGACAGCACACGCTGCGCGGTGGCGGAGATGCGCTCCAGGCGATTCAGCTGGCCGGCGGCGGTGTAGATCTGCGCCGACGAAGCGCCGCGCGCGCCCAGGCGCTCGGCCATGTCGGTGTACAGCGTGTAGATACCCTGGTCCTGGGTAGGATCCTCCGAGGTGTGGATCGCCTCGGTGATGATCGAGATGTTGCTGGCGACGCGCTTGTACGGCACTTCGCCGCCGAGTACCGCCTGCACCACCACGTGCATCTTTTTCCAGGATTCGGCCACGGACTGCACTTCCGGTTGCACGATCGCAGGTGCCGGCTCGATGCCAGCCTCGTCGTCACCCTGGGCCAGGCCGTTGATGACGGTGCCGAGGTCGTCGGCGCGGGCGGACAGCGTCTGGAAGTCGGGAGCCACGCCGCGCGCCGCTTCTTCGCCGATCTGCGCCAGTTCATTGACGTCGGTTGGGATCGAGCGCGACAGCGTCAGCCACTGCTCGTCCTGCGATTCGGTCGACTGGATGTACAGGAAGCCCAGCATCGCGGCCGCCATGAACAGCACGGCGGCGACCAGCAGGGCCAACTCGCGACTGCTGGTGGCTCCCTTGGCCAGGTTTTTCTCTTCGGCCATCGTTCTCCCCCGAGTTTTCTAGGTTTTGCCGCCGGCTCAGGCGCCGAGCAGGGCGCTGATCTTGCCGAGCAGGTCGGGTTCCTTGACCGGCTTGACCATGTATTCCTTGGCGCCCTGGCGCAGCGCCCAGACACGGTCGGTTTCCTGGCTCTTGCTGCTGACCACGACGATGGGGATGTGGCTGGTGGCCGCATCCTTGCTCAGCGTGCGGGTGGCCTGGAAGCCGTTCACGCCCGGCATGACCACGTCCATGATCACGATATCGGGGCGCTCCAGCTTGACGCGGTCCAGCACGTCATGGCCGCTGGAGGCTTCGATCACCGTGTGGCCGGCTTTCTGCAGGATGGCCCGGAGGTTCTGCACGTCCGTCGGGGAATCGTCAACGATCAACACTCGCGCCATGTGCTTCCTCGATCAGCCCCGAAAAGGGCTGCCTCCCAATGAGAATTCTATAGGTACAGATGTTTGCTCAAGACTATACACCAAGCCCTGTCACAGGCTAACGCCTGTTGTCCCCACCCCTGGCTCAGGCCGAGAAGACCGTCTGCCCCCGCACCAGGGTGCGCACCACGCGGCCATGCATCTCGCTGCCGTCGAAGGCCGTGTTGCGGCCCGCACTGCGCAGCGCCGATGCCTGTAGCCGCCAGCGCGCCTGCGAATCCACCAGCAAAAGGTCTGCCGGGCGGCCCAGTGCCAGGCTGCCGGCTTCGGCGTCGATCACTGCGGCGGGGCCGCTGCTGAGGCGGGCCACCAGGTCCAGCGGCGCCATGCCGGTCTCGGCGGCGAAGCGCAGGGCTAGCGGCAGCAGGCTTTCCAGGCCGGAGATGCCCGGCTCGGTCTGCGGAAAGGGATTGGTCTTCGCGTCGATCTCGTGCGGCTGGTGATCCGAGCAGATCGTCCCGATCACGCCGCGGCGCACGGCCTCGCGCAGACCGTCGCGGTCCTCGGCGGAACGCAGCGGCGGGATCACGTGGCACTGGGCGTTGAAGCCGTCCACGTCCTCGTCGGTGAGGAACAGCTGGTGTACGGCCACGTCGGCCGTTACCGGCAGGCCGCGGCGTTGGGCCGATTCCACCAAGCCGGCGCCCTTGGACGTGGACAGGCGTCCCACGTGGATGCTGGCGCCGGTGTCTTCCACCAGCGAGACCCAGAAGCGCAGCGCGGCGACTTCGGCCGCGGCCGGGATCGGCGATAGGCCCAGGCGGGTGCCCACCGGGCCCTCGTGCACGCAGCCGCCATTGGCCAGCGAGGCGTCTTGGGCGAACACGTGAACGGTCAGGCCCAGGCCATTCGCATACTCCAGGGCGCGGCGTGCGATCAGGGAGTTGGCCAGGGGGGCATAGGCGTTGCCCAGGCCAACGCAGCCGGCCTGCTTCAGCGATCCCATCTCGCTCAGCGCCTCGCCGGCCAGGCCCTTGGTCAAGGCGCCGAGGACGTGGACGTTGAGCGGGCCCGCAGCACTGGCGCTGCGGTGGATACGGTTGACGATGGCGGGCGAGTCGATCGCCGGGCTGGTGTCGGGCGGCAGCACGATGCCGGTAATGCCCGAGGCAAAGGCCGCGGGAACCTCACTGCGGAAGCTGGCCTTGTGGCTCTGGCCCGGCTCGCGGAAGCGCGCCGCCAGGTCCAGCAGGCCGGGCAGCAGCCACAGGCCGGCGGCGTCCAGTGTTTCCTCGTAGGCGCCGGCGGGGGCGCCGCTGCCGAGGTGGTCGATCAGTCCGTTGCGGATGCCCACTTCGGCAATGCCGTCGAGGCCGGAGGCCGGGTCCAGCACGCGTGCGCCACGGATCAGCAGGCTCATGCTTCGGCTCCGAGGATCAGGGCCATCACCGCCATGCGAGCGGAGATGCCGTACTGCACCTGCTGCAGGATCAGGCTGCGCTCGCCGTAGGCGAGGTCGCCCTCGATCTCCACGCCGCGGTTGATGGGGCCAGGGTGCATGATGATGGCGTCGGGCTTGAGGTGGCGCAGGCGCTCGCGCGTCAGGCCGAAATCGCGGTGGAACTCGCCCAGCGAGGGCAGGAAGGCGCCCAGCATGCGCTCCTTCTGCAGGCGCAGCAGGATCACCACGTCGGCACCGTCAAGGCCGGAGGCTAGCGAGGGGTAGACCTTGGCGCCCATGGCCTCGATGCCGGCCGGGATCAGCGTCGGCGGTGCCACCACGCGGATCTCCTTGGCCCCCAGGGCGCGCAGGCCGTGGATGTCGGAGCGCGCCACGCGGGAGTGCAGGATGTCGCCGACGATGGCGACCGTCAACTGGCGGAAATCGCCCTTGTGCTTGCGGATCGTGTAGAGGTCCAGCAGGCCCTGGGTCGGGTGCGCGTGGCGGCCATCGCCGGCATTCAGGATCGCCACGCCCGGGGCGGCGTGCTCGGCGAAGAAATGCGCCGCGCCGCTGGCCTCGTGGCGGATCACGAACATGTCCGCCTGCATCGCTTCCAGGGTCTTGAGCGTGTCCAGCAGGGTTTCGCCCTTGGACGTGGACGAGGCCGAGACCTGCAGGTTCAGCACGTCGGCCGACAGGCGCTTGGCCGCCAGTTCGAAGGTGGTGCGGGTGCGGGTGCTGGCCTCGAAGAACAGGTTGATGACCGTACGGCCGCGCAGCAGTTCGAGTTTCTTCTCGGGGCCCTGGGTGGCGGCGTCCAGTTCCTCCGCCTTGTCCAGAATCTGCGTCAACAGGGCCGCGTCGAGACCTTCGAGCGTCAGGAGATGCCGCAGCCTGCCGTCGGGAGTGAGTTGGAGATTCGGATTCATGTTGGACGCGAATTATGAAGGCTCGCGCCCACGGTTTAGAAGGGCATTAGCGGGATATTGAACGGTTTTCGTGCAAAACCGGTGCTTTCAGACGTTTTCCAGCAGCCATTGCTCCAAAATCACGCGCGCCGCCTGGCCGTCGCGGTCGCCCTTGCGCACCCGGCGCTGCATGCGGCCGCTGGCGCGGGCCTCGCGCAGGGCATCGTCGGCGGCTCGAGAGGAATAGCGCTCGTCGGCCTGGTACACCGGCAGCTTCAGGCGCTTGCCCAGCGCCGCGGCAAAGTCCCGGGCCGGGCCGGTGATGGCCTGTTCGCTGCCATCCTCGTCCAGCGGCAGGCCCACCACCAGGGCGGCCGGGCGCCACTCGGCCACCAGGCGAGCGATCACGGCCCAGTCGGGGCCGGGCAGGGCGGGCAGGGGACGGGCGCTGCGGGTCAGGCTGTCGCCGACTGCGACCCCGATGCGCTTGGATCCGTAGTCGAATCCCAGGTAGACCGAGCTCACGCGTGACCGGCGTTGCCGGCGAGTTGGGTCACGTCCACGCCCAGCAGGCGGGTGGCGGCCTGCCAGCGGTCGCGCGCCGGAGTTTCGAACAGGATCTGCTGGCTGACGTCGGTATTGAGCCAGGCGTTGTGCAGGATTTCGCTTTCCAGCTGGCCTTCACCCCAGCCGGCATAGCCCAGCACCACGAAGTAGTCCTGGGGACCCTCGCCCTTGCCGATGGCCTTGAGGATGTCCCGCGAGGTGGTGATGAACAGGTCGCTGTCCACCTGCAGGCAGGACTCCCAGCCGCCCGGCGTGCGGTGGACCACGAAGCCGCGCTCCGGCTGCACCGGGCCGCCCCAGTAGACGATCTGCTCGTCGTTGAGCGCCTCATGTTCCAGGCCCATCTGCTCCATCATGTCGGCGAGCTTGAGGTCGGTGGGGCGGTTGATCACCAGGCCGATGGCCCCGTTGTCGTTGTGCTCGCAGAGCAGGGACACGGTATGGCTGAAATTCTCGTCCTCCATGCTGGGCATGGCGATGAGGAATTGGTTCTTCAGGATGGACTCGTCCATGGGGCTAGTATCCGGGTCGACCCCGAGGTCTACAAGCGCCCCGGGGCCCGTTCATCGTTGTCACGCACCCGAATGGGGCACCCGGCCATGCAGGACGCCCGATGCTGGTGCTACTTCAGGCGCGCCTCGACCGCTTGTATCGCCAGATCACCGATGTCGGTGCCGAAGGCCGCGTCGATCTCGCGGGCGCAGGTGGGCGAGGTGACATTGATCTCGGTCAGGTAGTCGCCGATCACGTCCAGGCCCACGAACAGCAGGCCCATTTCCTTGAGCTTCGGCCCCACCTGGGCCGCCAGCCAGCGCTGCCGCTCGGTCAGGGGGCGGGCCTCGCCGCGGCCACCGGCCGCCAGGTTTCCGCGGGTCTCGCCGGCCTTGGGGATGCGCGCCAGGCCATAGGGCACCGGTTCACCGTCGATCACCAGCACGCGGGTGTCGCCGTCGGTGATCTGCGGCAGGTAGCGCTGCGCCATGATGCTGCGCTGGCCGTTGTCGGTCAGCGTCTCGATCACCGCGCCCAGGTTCAGGCCGTCGGCGCCGATGCGGAAGATGCCCATGCCGCCCATGCCGTCCAGCGGCTTGAGCACCACGTCGCCCTGCTCGGCATGGAAGGCCTTGAGCTGGTCGGCATCGCGGCTGACCAGGGTCGGGGTGCAGCACTGGCTGAACCAGGAGATGAAGACCTTCTCGTTGGCGTCGCGCAGCGAGCGCGGCTTGTTCACCACCAGGGCACCCTGGTCCTCGGCGCGCTCCAATATATAGGTTGCGGTGATGTACTCCAGGTCGAAGGGCGGGTCCTTGCGCATCAGGATCGCGTCCAGCGAGCCCAGGTCGATCTCCTGGGGCTCGCCCAGGTCGTACCAGTGCTTCTTGTCGTCGTACACGGTTACCGGCCGCACCCGGCCGCGGGCCACGCCGTCGCGCAGCCACAGGTCGCCCATCTCCAGGTAGCGCAGCTGCCAGCCGCGCTTCTGGGCGGCCAGCATCAGGGCCAGGGTGGTGTCCTTATATGGCTTGATGGATCCGATGGGATCCATCACAACGCCCAGAACGCGGCTCATGCCGCTGCCGCCTTGGCCAGTTCCTCGCTGGCGGCGATCTCGCGGGCGGCCGCCAGGGCAGCCAGGCGGGCGACCACGCCATAGGCGTAGAAGCGGTTGGGGCGCTCGTCCGGTCCACAGCTCGGGTCCGGGGTGATGCAGTCTTCCTCGAAGGCCAGGGGCTCGAAGCGCATGCCCGGGGCGTTGAGGTTTTCCTGGTTGCCGCGCTTGGAGTTCAGGCGGTAGAAGCCACCGACCACGTACTGGTCGATCATGTAGACCACCGGCTCGGCGGTGGCCTGGTCGTCGCCCAGCTTCTCGAAGGTGTAGACGCCTTCCTGGATGATGGCGCCGGTGACCTCGCGGCCCTCCTTGGCGCTGGACATGTGGGTGCGTGACTTGCGGTTCATGTTGCGCACGTCATCCACGCTCTTGGCGGTCATCACGCCCATGCCGTAGGTGCCGGCGTCGGACTTGATGATGACGAACGGCTCCTCGGTGATGCCGTACTGCTTGTATTTCTCGCCGATGTCCTCCAGCAGCAGCTCCACGTTGGCCTCCAGGCATTCCCAGCCCTCGTGCTTCATGAAGTTGATCTCGCCGCAGTTGCGGAACAGCGGATCGAAGAACCAGGGGTCCAGGCCCAGCAGGCTGCCGAACTCCTTGGCCACCTCGCGGTAGAAGCCGAAATGCCCGGACTTCTGGCGCTTGTGCCAGCCCAGGTCCAGCGGCGGGATGATGTCCTGGTCGAGGTTCTGCAGGATTTGCGGGATGCCGGCCGACAGGTCGTTGTTGAGCAGGATCGAGCAGGGCGAGAAGTCGCCGACGAAGAGCTGGTCGTCGGCCCGCTCTACCGGTTCCAGCCAGAGCTTGCGGCCGGAGAGCTCCAGGACCAGCTCGGTGGGTTCGCGGATTTCGGGGTTGAGGCTGCCGATGTGCACCCGGTAGCCGGCCTTGCGGATCAGGTCGACCAGGGTGGCGACGTTTTCCAGGTAGAACTTGTTGCGGGTGTGGTTCTCCGGCACCAGCAGGATGCCCCGGGCGCTGGGACAGATGCGCTGGATGGCGGTCTGCAGGGCCTGGACGCAGAGCGGTTCGAAGGCCGGGTTCAGGTTGTTGAAGCCGCCGGGGAACAGGTTGGTGTCCACCGGAGCCAGCTTGAAGCCGGCATTGCGCAGATCCACCGAGGAGTAGAACGGTGGCTTGTGCTTCTGCCACTGGCTGCGGAACCAAGCCTCGATGTCCGGGACCTGCCGCAGCAGGGTGGCTTCGAGCTGCTGCAACGGCCCGGTTTGTGCTGTGACAAGGTGCGGCACGTAGCTTTGCATTGGGGGTCCCCGGTTCAGGCGCCGAAATGGTAGCGCAAAGTTTTTCCACGCCTCTTATGGGGGCGGTAGGCACTACTCTCAAGACTGTGCTAAAACGGCGAATAAAGCGCGCAGAAGACCGTGCAGCAAGCAGGGAGAGGGATTAGTGTCGACGCAGTCCAATGACACCGCCAAGATCATGGTGATCGACGATAGCCAGACTATCCGTCGCACCGCAGAAACGTTGTTGGCGCGCGAAGGCTACCAGGTCATCACCGCCCAGGACGGCTTCGAGGCCTTGTCCAAGGTGGCTGACTACCAGCCGGATCTCATATTCATCGACATCATGATGCCTCGCCTGGACGGCTACCAGGCCTGTGCCCTGATCAAGGCCAACCCCAAGTTCCAGAGCACCCCGGTGATCATGCTGTCGTCCAAGGACGGGCTGTTTGATCGCGCCCGCGGTCGTATCGTCGGCTCCGACGAATACCTGACCAAGCCCTTCACCAAGGACGAATTGCTGGGCGCCGTGCGCGCGCACGTGCGAAAGTAAGGCCCGGAGAAGGCATGAGCGCGGAACTCAGGAGCCTGCGTGATGACCCTTTCGAGCTGCTGTTGCTGCTCGAAATGCGCCTGCGCGCCACCAAGTTGGACATCGCCGCCGGCCAGGCCGAGAGCTGGACGGGGCTCGGCTTCCGGATCGGCCGCAACTGGCTGGCCGTGCCCAAGGACGACGTGCGCGAGGTGATCGTGCCGCCCAAGCCCACTCGCGTGCCCAACGCCAAGCCCTGGATGAGCGGCGTGGCCAATGTCCGCGGCGAATTGCTGACCATTGTCGACCTGCCGCGCCTGCTGGGCGTGGAAGGCGATGCCGAAAGCCGCGCGCGGCGCCTGCTGGTGTTCAATTCCGAGCGTGTTCCGGCGGGCTTCCTGGTGGACGAAGTCGCCGGCTATCGCCAGTTTTCCCCGACCGAACAGCGGCATGAGATCAAGCAGGACTCCGGCGCCTTCACTCCCTTCATGCTGGGCGCCTTCGTCCGCGACGGGCAGCCCTGGCTGGCCTTCAGCCTGCACCGCGTGGTGCAGGGCAGCGAATTCCTGATGGCGGGCCTCTGACATGAACGCCAGACTCCGCGCCAACACCGCCAACGGCCTGCACTGGGTACGCGGCGAGATCGAACAGAGCCTCTCCCGCGTCCGCACGCTGGTCGAGCAGCACGCCGAGGGCGGCACCGACCCACTGCCGATGCAGCAGGCCTTCGTGGAACTGCACCAGGTCCGCGGCACGGCGAGCATGATCCAGTGCCACGGCATCGCCGAACTGGCCGAGGAAATGAAGCAGGCCATCGGTGACCTGCTGCACAGCCGCATCCGCGAGACCGATGCGGCCTATTCGGCCCTGCTCGGTGCCACGGTGCTGCTGAGCGACTACATCGAGTCGCTGGCCGACGGCATGGATGACTGCGTCCTGATCCTGCAGCCGGCGATCAACGAGCTGCGCCTGGCGCGCGGCAAGGCCGTGCTGACCGAAGCCGACCTGTTCGTCATGCAGATGCAGGGCTTGGCCCTGGGGCTGCCGCTGCCCGAGGACGACGGACGCACCCCCGGCGCCGCACAGCAGCAGGCCCACAAGTACCTGGGCGTCTACCAGTCGTCGCTGCTGCACTGGCTCAAGAACGAGCCGGACGCCGCCACCGCCCTGGCACGCATCGGCAAGATCGCCGAACTGCTGGCGGGCTGTGCCGAGCTGCCGGGCGTGCACCAGTTGTGGCGCGTCGTCGCCGCGGTGGTGGAGGCCCTGCTGGGCCAGGGGCTGGACGACTCCCTGGAGGTCAAGCGCCTGATCGGCCGCAGCGGCGCGCAGATCAAGGCGCTGGCTGCCGAGGGCGAGCCGCGTGCCGACGCCGCCGTCGGCGACCTGTCGCTGCAGCTGCTATACTTCATCGGCCGCTCGCGCGGCCAGGGCCCTCGCGTCACGGTGATGCGCAAGGCCTTCCAGTTGCAACAGCTCCTGCCGGGCGCCTCCCAGCTCGAGGACCTGCGCCGGCGCATCCACGGACCCAATACCACGCTGCTGGTACGCGTCTCCGACGAGATCCGCAGCGACTTCGCCAAGATCAAGGACGTCATCGACCTGGCGGTACGCGCCGGCGGCAAGGGCCTGCCCGACCTGGAGGGGACGCGCAAGAGCCTGAAGCGCATCTCCGACACGCTGTCGATCCTGGGCCTGGGCACGCTGCAGCGTATCGTCGAGAACCAGGCGTTGCTGCTGGACGGCCTCGGTGACGAGGCCGCCCCGTCGGCCTGGATGGAACTGGCCACCTCGATCCTGCGCGTGGAGCACAGCCTGGACGATGCCCTGTTCCAGCAGCTGCGCCAGGCCCGCACCGGCGAGCCGGCGCAGGAGAATCTCCAGGAGATCGTGCCGCACAGCCGTGACCTTGCCGAGGGCATCGACGCCCTCCAGCGCGAGTCGCTGGTCAACCTGGCCAAGCTCAAGTCGCAGGTCGATGCCCTGATCCGCGGTCAGGACGGCAGCATCGTCGTGGTGGAAGCCGCGCGCATGCTCGACGAGATCGCGTCGGGCTTCCATATCCTGCAGGACGAACGCGCCGCCGGCCTGGTGGAACGCCTGGTCGCGGTGGTGCGCAGCCCGGCCTTCGCCGCGCTGCGCGAGTCGCAGGACCGTACCGATCGCTTTGCCGACGCCGTGGCCTGCGTCGAGTACTACATCGAGGCGGTGCGCGACAACCTGCCGGATGCCGGCTACATCCTCGACAACCTGGCCCGTTTCGTCGGCCAGCTGGACGCCGCTCCGGCCGCTGCGGCGCCGTCGGAGTCTGCCGCCGAGCCGCTGGAGCTGGCGCCGTCGCTGGAGATGCAGTCGCTGGCCGACCTGGTGCTGGCCGAGCCGCCGGCCGCTGCCGAGTCATCGCTGGAGCTGGCGCCGGAGCCGGTCGCCGTGTCGGTTCCCGTCTCCCCACCCACCCCGGTGGTGGTTTCCGCCGACGACGTCGATCCGGAAATCCGCGAGATATTCCTCGAGGAAGCCGCCGAAGTGCTGCAGACGCTGCAGTCGGCGATGCCGCGCTGGACGCGCGATGCCTCAGACCGTGAATCCCTCACCACCCTGCGTCGCGCCTTCCATACCCTGAAGGGCAGCGGTCGCATGGTCGGCGCCGCCGAGATTGGCGAGTTCGGCTGGGCCATCGAGCAATTGCTCAACAAGTGCCTGGACGGCTCCGTGGCCGTGTCCGCTCCGGTGGTGACCGTTGCCATCGAAGCGGTGGAACTGCTGCCGCGCCTGATCAACAGCTTCCGCGAGCGCCTGGGTGCGCCGCCGCCACTCGCCGGCCTGGTGGAGCGTGCACAGAACCTCGCCGCCGGACGCGGTGCGCAGGAGCAGCCCGAACCTGACCTGGTGCATATCTTCCGCGAGGATGCCCGCGGCAAGATCGCCGAGATCCGTGCCTGGCTGGACGGCCTGGATCGCGGCCTGCCCGATTTCGACGTCGATGACGACGTGGTGCGCGCCTATCACACCCTACGCGGCGCCGGTCACATCGTGGCCGCGACGCAGCTGGCGGACCTGGCCGAGGCACTCGAAGCCCACCTCGATTCCGTGCGCGGTGCCACGCTGCGCCTGAGCGCCGCCGATGTCGGCCTGCTCGCCGAAGCGACCACGGTCCTCGCCCAGTGGGTCGAGGAAGTCGGCAGCCCGGCCGTGGCACAGCAGGACGCCCGGCCCTGGCTGGCGCGCATCGAACATCTCAGCTCCGCCGTGCCCGAGGACGCCGTGCAGGCGGCCGAGGATCGCCAACTGGCGGAAATCTTCGCCGGCGAAGCCCTGGAGCTGGTACAGAAGTTCGAGGACACCGCCAACGCCTGGTCGCAGAACCCGGACAACCGACAGGCGCCGCTGGATCTCAAGGTCGTGCTGCACACGCTCAAGGGCGCGGCCTACATGTCCAACTGCCAGCCGATCGGCGATGTCGCCAAGATCCTGCATACCCGCATGGACGAGGCGATCGGCGGCGCGGTGCAGCCCGATGCCGCAGCTTTCAGGACCCTGGCGGAGCTGACCGAGGGCCTGTACCAGCTGCTCGATGCCTATCGCGACGGTCGCCTGCGTGACGAAGGCACCACCTGGGGCAAGCTGGCCGCCGGTTTCGCCTGGCGCGGCGAAGCGACCGTGTCGACCGCCGAAGAACCCCTGTCGCTGGCTGCCGACGCGCCCGAGGTGCCGCCGGAGATGCCGCCCATCTCGGTTGAACCGGTGGCCGCGGCCGCCGAGGAGATCGAACTGGTCGAGTCTGCCGAGTTGCCTCTGGCCGAACCCTTGCCGTTGCCCGAAGAGATCGAGGCGGCGCTCGAGGTGATCGAGATGCCGGCCGTCGAGGAAGCGGTCGAGACGGTGCCGGATGCATGGCCGGAAGCAAAGGCGATGCCGGACCTGGTGGTGGAGCTGGCCGTGGAGCCGGTGGCGGATGCGCCGCCGTCGATCGAATGGGCGGAGCCCGTCGTGCTCGAACTGTCCGAGCCGTCACTGGAGCTTGCCGAGCTCGGGTCGGAGATTCCGGAGCCAGTCATCGAACTGACGCCGGAACGGATCGAGCCGGCGCTCGAGCTGTCGGAGCCGGTGATCGAACTGGATCTTGCCGACCTGTCGGATACCGGCCTGGTGGTGGAGATTCCGCCGGAAGTCGAGGCCAGCATCGAGCTCATGCCGCCGGCCGTGGAAATGCCGGCCGTGAGCGAAGACGAAGCCATGGACACCGAGATGCTCGGCGTCTTCCTGGCCGAGGCCGAGGAATTGCTGGAGTCGCTGGATCGCAGCAACACCACGCTGGAACGCAACGTACACGACAGCCAGGCCACGGCCGAGCTCAAGCGCGTGCTGCACACCCTCAAGGGCAGTGCCCGCATGGCGGGGCTGGATGATATCGGCGAGGTGGCGCATCATCTGGAAACCCTGTTCGAGCGCATCGAGCGTGGCCAGGCACGTGCGGATGCCGGCTTTTTCACCAAGATGCACGCGGCCTCCGACGGCCTGCACCTGGTGCTGGACGACCTGCGCCGCGGCAAGATTCCCGATACCCAGGCATTGCTGGCAGACCTGACCGAGGAGCGTGGACCGCAGGCAGCGGAGCCTGACCTGGCCCCGGCGGCCTTCACGCCGGCCGCCGAATCACTGCGCAGCTACGACGCCGAGCTTGGCGAGATCTTCTCCGGCGAAGCCGCCGAGTTGCTGGAATCGCTGGAGCAATCGCTGCGTGTCTGGGTGGCGGAACCTTCCAACCCGGCGCCGATCCGCGACCTGCAGCGCGTGCTGCATACCTTCAAGGGCGGCGCGCGCATGGCCGGCCTCAATGCCATGGGCGATCTGGCCCATGACATGGAGACCCGCATCAACCGTATCGAAGCCGGGCTGGAGCCGGCGGACGCGTCGACGCTGGCCGAGCTGTCGAAGGAAGGCGAGCGTCTGCACCAGATGCATGACCTGCTCGAGCGCGGCGATGTCGCCCCGCTGATCGAGGGCGAAGCCGGGCAGCAGGAAGAGGCCGAGCTGCTGCCGGACCTGCCGGCCGAGGACGCGGCTCCGGTATCGCCGGCCCACGCCTGGGATCCGTTGCTGTTCTGGCGTCCGGAGGAAGAAGCAGAGGCTTCGTTCCGCCGCGAAACGGCGCGCGTTCCTGTCGAATCGCTGGACGGCATGCTCAACGAAGCGGGCGAAATCTCGATCTACCGCTCGCGCCTGGAAGAGCACAACAGCGGCGTCGAGGCGCAACTGGACGAAATGCGCCAGGCCATCGCGCGCATCCGCGACCAGCTCCGCCAGATGGATGCCGAGACCGACGCGCAGATCGCCGCGCGCGGCCTGGGCCAGGCGCCGGACCAGTCCGACCGGTACGCGGCCGAGTTCGACCCGCTGGAAATGGACCGCTACACGCGCATGCAGGAGCTGTCGCGCGCGCTGAACGAATCCATCGGCGACCTTGCCGGCCTGCATGCCACCATGGACGGCCTGATCAGCGAGGCCGATACCCTGCTGATGCAGCAGGGCCGTGTGAACACCTCGCTGCAGCAGGGCCTGATGCGCACGCTGATGGTGCCCTTCTCGCGCCAGGTGTCGCGACTGCAGCGCGTGGTCAAGCAGACCGCCAGCGAGAACGGCAAGCAGGCCGAAGCCGTCTTCGCCGGTATCGAGAGCGAGCTGGACCGCAACGTGCTGGAGCGCATGACGGCGCCGCTGGAACACTTGCTGCGCAACGCCGTCGTCCACGGTATCGAGGACCCCGCCACGCGCACGAACGCGGGCAAGGAACCCCAGGGCCGCATCGCCGTGGGCCTGTGGCGCGAAGGTTCGCAGTTGCTGATCGAGCTGCGTGACGACGGCAAGGGGCTGGACTTCGAGGCGATCCGCGCCCAGGCGATCCGCAAGGGCCTGATGCCGCCGGACGCCACGCCCAAGGACGACGAAGTGGCGCAGTTCATCTTCCAGCCGGGCTTCTCCACGGCCAAGAAGCTGACCCAGGACGCCGGCCGCGGCATCGGCATGGACGTGGTGGCCAGCGAGGTCAAGCAGCTGGGCGGCACGCTGGAATTGAATTCCGAATGGGGCAAGGGCACCCGCTTCCTGGTGCGACTGCCGCTGACGCTGGCCATGTCGCAGGCCCTGCTGGTCGGCGTCGGCCCCGAGCAGTACGCCGTGCTGCTGTCCAGCGTCGAGGGCATCGCCCGCATCCCGCGCGAGCAGCTCGACGACTTCTACCGCGAGGACGGCCCGCTGCTGAACTACGGCAGTGCCGAGTACCGCGTGCGCTACCTGGGCGACTTCATCGACGTGCCGCGCGACCGCACGACCGAATCTCGTACGGTCAACGCCATCCTGGTGCGCATGGGCGAAGGCCTGGGCGCTGCCGACCGCCGCATCGCGGTGGTGGTGGACCAGTTGCTCGGCAACCGCGAAATCGTGTCCAAGGCCGTGGGCCCTCAGGTCAGCTCGGTGGCCGGCGTTACCGGCGCCACGATCCTGGCCGACGGCCGCGTAGTGCTGATCCTGGATCCGGGTGCCCTAGCCCAGGACCGTGCCCGCCGTACCCTGGCCAGCCTGGCGGCGGGCAGGGCGGATGCCGCGGAGAAGGCCGAGGATTCGCGCAACCTGATCATGGTGGTGGACGACTCCATCACGATCCGCCGCGTCACCGAGCGACTGCTGCTGAAGAACGGCTATCGCGTGGTGACCGCCAAGGACGGCCTCGATGCCATGGCGCAGCTGCAGACCGAGAGCCCGGCGGCGATCCTGCTGGATATCGAGATGCCGCGTGCCGACGGCTTCGAGGTGGCGACCTTCGTGCGCAACAGCTCGCGCATCGCTGCCACGCCGATCATCATGATCACCTCGCGCTCGGGCGACAAGCACCGCGAGCGCGCCCGCTCGATCGGCGTCAACCGCTACCTGATCAAGCCCTACCAGGAAGAGCAGCTGGTCGGGGAGCTGCGTGAAGTGATCGACGAGAACCTCCCGTGAACCGCGAACAGATCTACGCCGTGCTGATGGCGCTGGAAGGCGACACGCTGCTGCTGCCCAATGCCGCGGTGGCTGAAGTGGTGGCGCGTGATTCGCTGCAGCCGGCCGAGCCCGGCGCCCCGGGCTGGCTGGCCGGCTACTGCGACTGGAACAACCGCCGCGTGCCGGTGATCAGCTTCGAGGCGGCCAACGGTTCCGGACACAATGCCGAGTCGCGTCGCGCCCGCGTGGTGGTGCTCAATTCCTTCGGCACGCACCTGCCCAGCGGCCTGCTGGCGATCGTGAGCCAGGGCTATCCACACCTGGTGACACTGAACCGCTCGGCCGTGAAGCCGCTGGAGCTGCGCCCTACCGACCGCGCCGACCTGGTGCTGGCACGCGTGCGCATCGCCAACCAGGAAGCCGCGATCCCGGACCTTGCCGCGCTGGAAGCCGAGGTCGCGCGCGTCCAGAGCGCAGCCTGACCGCGACGAGGCGGGTGCATGCGCCCTGACCTGACGCGCTACGCCTGGCTGTCGCTGGCAACGGCGGTCTTCACCTTGCTGCTCAAGCTGCTGGCCTGGAAACTCACCGGCTCGGTGGGCCTGTTGTCCGATGCGCTGGAATCGCTGGTGAACCTGGGCGGCGCCCTGATGATGCTGTCGATGCTGCGCATCGCCGCCATGCCGCCCGACGCCGGGCACGCCTATGGCCACAGCAAGGCGGAATACTTCTCCAGCATCGTCGAGGGCCTGCTGATCGTGGTGGCGTCGGGCTCGATCCTGTGGGCGGCGCTGCCGCGCCTGCTCGACCCGCGGCCGCTGGAAAGCGCCGGCCTGGGCCTGGCCGTGTCGGTAGCGGCCTCGGCCGTCAACCTGGCGGTGGCGCAGGTGCTGCTGCGCGCCGGGCGGCAGCACCGGTCCATCGCCCTTACCGCCGACGGCCATCACCTGATGACGGACGTCTGGACCTCCGGCGGCGTGGTCCTGGGCGTGCTGCTGGTGAGTTTGACCGGCTGGAACCGGCTGGACCCCCTGCTGGCCATCGCCGTGGCCCTGAACGTACTGTGGACCGGCCGCGCCCTGATGCTCGACTCGGTGGCCGGGCTGATGGATGCGGCCCTGCCGCCCGAAGACCTGGCGCAGCTCGAAGCGGTGCTCGACGCGTTCCGCGCCGAGGGTATCGGCTTCCATGCCGTGCGTACCCGGCGCTCGGCCTCGCGGCGCTTCATCTCCATGCACGTCCTGGTCCCGGGCGACTGGAGCGTGCGGCGGGGGCATGCCCTGGTGGAGGACCTAGAGCAGCGTATCGCCGCCCGCCTGGCGCCGGTCACGGTCCTGACCCACCTGGAGCCGATCGAGGATGCGGTGTCCTACGGCGACGAGGGACTTGACCGGCCCTGAACGGGTGGGCTTTCCGGCACCAAAACCGTTTGGACCTGTCACAAGGGAGTGGTATATCTAGGCCGAATATCCGCTCACACCCTGGATAGCCGGAGGCAGGACGCCCATGCAGCAACTCAGCGGTCTCGATACGGTTTTTCTGAACCTCGAAACCAATGCCGTGCCGATGCACATCGGTAGCCTCGCCATCATGGACCCGGCGACGGCCGGGCCGGACTTCGGCTTCGAGTCCGTGCGCCGGCTGATCGAGAAGCGCCTGCACCTGCTGCCGATGTTCCGGCGCCGCCTGATGACCACGCCGCTGGGCCTGGACCAGCCCTACTGGATCGAGGACCCGGACTTCGACATCGAGATGCACGTGCGGCATCGGGCGCTGCCGCGCCCCGGCACGCTCAAGCAACTCAACGATCTAGTCTGCGATGTCATGAGCATCCGTCTGGACCGCAGCATGCCGTTGTGGAAGGTGTACTACGTGGAAGGGCTGGAGGGCGGCAAGGTGGCGCTGGTGTCCAAGATCCACCACGCCTGCATCGACGGCGTCTCGGGTGCCGAGCTGTTCAGCACCTTGCTGGACATCACGCCGCAGCCGCGCGAGGTGCCGCCGCCGGAGGCGCCCTGGATTCCCGACGAGCTGCCGCCGCCACTGAAGCTGAGCTACATCACCGCGAAGAACTTCCTGTCGCGGCCGGGCAAGGTCTACAACCTGGCGCGACGCACGATCCCGCTGGTGCTGGAGGTACGCCGCGAGGCCATGGCGCGCCAGCAGGCCAGCCGCCGCGCCACGCTGGTGGATGCGGACACCAATCGCAAACCGATGGTGATGGCGCCGCGCATGCGCTTCAACACCACCATCACCGCGCGCCGCTCCTACGCCACCGGCTCGCTGTCGCTGAAGGACATCAAGCTGGTCAAGAACGCCTTCGGCGTGTCGCTGAACGACGTGGTCATGGGCGTCTGCGCCGAGGCGTTGCGCAACTACCTGCTGGCGGGCAAGGAACTGCCGGCCAGGCCGCTGATCGCGGCGGTGCCGATGTCGGTGCGCTCCGATGGCGAGCGCGGTGGCAACCGGGTGACCATGCTGCGGGCCTCGCTGGCCACCGACATCGCCGATCCGGTGGAGCGCCTGCAGGCCCTCAGCGCCAAGATGGTGGGCGTCAAGCGCAGCATGAAGGCGATCCCGGCCAGCCTGATGCTGGATTGGGCCCACACCCCGCCGCCGGCGGTCATGGCGCAGGCGGCCCGGCTGTACGAGAATTTCAGCATCCAGGACCTGGTGAACCCGCCGTTCAACCTGCTGATCTCCAACGTACCGGGGCCGCGGGTGCCCTTGTACCTGGATGGGGCGAAAGTGGAGGCCCACTATCCGATTTCGATCCCGTACCATGGACTCGCCTGTAACATTACGGTATTCAGCTACCAGGACAGCCTGGACGTGGGCATCACGGCGCACCGGGGCACCGTTCCCGACGTCGAGGTGATCATGGAAGGAATGGCAGCAGCGCTGGCGCAGCTCAAGCATCGCGCGCAACAGCAGCTGCGAAAGACAGGATGACGCGAGGAGGGGTGGGGTAGTGTCCGTGACGCTCAAGGAGATCGACCGTCTGATCCAGGTGCTGTATGGCACGGCGCTGGAGATCGACTGGCCCACGTTCCGGCGCGAAGCGCTGGCCCTGGTCTGCCGCGCCAGCGGCGCCCTTTCGGCGCGCTGGCTGACCCGTTCGCGCGGCAGCGTCCACGGCGAGTTCAGCGAATGGCCGGGCAGCGGCGGTGATGCCGAGATCCTGCTGTCGCTGGCGCCGCCCAACAACCAGCGCGAGCGCTGGGTTGAATCGCTGCCGGTGGAAACGCCCGGGCAGCCGGCTCGTCAGGGCCTGATCCTGAACTACTCGCACCGCAGCAGCCCGCTGCTCACCAGCCTGATCCTGCTGGAGTTCCCCCAGCATCAAGAGGTGGAACTCAAGGAAGACCTGCGCCGCGCGGTGGGCCACATGGTGGAGGCGAGCACGCTATCGCTGCGCCAGGTGGTGCAGCGTGACGAGTGGCTGATCTCGCTGGGACGGCCGTCGCGTGGTTCCGCCGCCCTGGTGGACGAGGACGGCACGGTGTACTCCGCCAGCGGCCGCTTCCGCGACCTGCTGGTCGGCGAATTCGGCGAGGGCGATTTCCATGACCTGCCGTTCCGCCTGCCGCGTGCGGCGCTGGAGGAGCAGGGCATCTTCACCGTCGGCACGCTGCACCTGCGCGTCTCGACGCATGGCCGCCTGTTCCTGCTGCATGCGCGGCGTCCGTTGCCGCTGGACGGACTGTCGCCGCGCGAGCAGGAGATCGCCCGCGCGCTGTCCGAGGGCAAGACCTTCAAGACCGTTGCGCGGCAGCTGGATATCGCCGTCAGCACGGTGGCGAACCATGCTTCCAGGATCTACCGCAAGCTGGGCATCTTCCGGCGCGAGGAACTGGTCAACCTGCTGCAGACGTCGAAGGTCGCCAAGGCGGCCTGAGCGCCGCTTCGGCGGTGCATCCGGTACAGTGCCGGGGCACCAATACTGATCGTGCCTCCGACAGAGAGGCCTGGGGGAGAACATGCGCAACCATCTGCGCGGCCTGGCGGCCGCGGTCCTGTGCTGCGGGGCGCAAGCCGCGCAGGCGATCCCGGAAGGGCCGGAGTATCCGTCCGCTGCCTGGACGCAGCGCGAGCTGGCCAACTATGCCCGCACCCTGGAAGGTCCCACCGAGCAGGCCACCAACCCGGCCTTCCTGCTGCGCCTGCAACTGCAAAGCGTGTTCAACGCGCAGCAGTGGCTGCTGCGCGGGCTGAAGGACCCTTCCTGGCTGAGCCCGCTGGCGGCCAATACCGCGGTGCTGCCGCTGTGCACCACCTGGGCCGAACAGTGCGCCGGTGATCCCTACCGTTATCCCGGCATCGACCCCTTCTACGAGACGGAGGGCGAGGTCACGCCGGTGGTGTTCTACGACCACGGCTGCGCGCGCATCTCCGGGCGGGTGTGGAAGCCGCGCGCGTCCACCGGGCGTGCCTTGCCCGGCGTGGTGATCGAGAACGGCTCGATCCAGGCGCCGGAGCCGCTGTACTGGTGGATGGCGCAGGCCCTGGTGCGCCAGGGCTACACGGTGCTGACCTTCGACCCGCGCGGCCAGGGCCGCTCCGACATGCAGACGCCGAGCGGCGGGCAAGGGGGAAACTTCAACTCCGCGGTGTTCTGGGAAGGGCTGGTCGATGCCATCGACTTCTTCCACTCGACGCCAGTAGCCCCGTACCCGCACAACCTGAGCTGTGCCGGCCGCTATCCCACCGAGGTGGCGGCCTTCAACCCGGACCATGCCGTGCAGGACCGCGGCCGGCTCGGCATCGCCGGGCACTCGCTGGGCGCGCGCGGCGTGTCCGTGGTGCAGTCCTACGGAGGCCCCGGCGCGGCGCCCTGGCCGGGGCTGCTGGATGCGCAGAACCCGGTGGATGTGATCGTGGCCTGGGACAGCCTGTCCAGCGGTGACGGTATCGTGCCGCGCGTGCCGGCCATGGGACAGACCTCGGAGTACGGCATCGCCGGCACGCCGTTGCTGAGCCCGCCGGATCCGGAGGCGCACAAGGCTGGCTACGAACAGTGGGTGGCGGCGGGCCAACCGGTATTCCAGCTGACGATCCAGGGCAGCACGCATTTCGAGTGGAGCCTGATCCCGACCTTTCCCTCCAGTTCCTGGTGCCCCAAGACCTCCAACGGCCGCTGCGAGGGTGGCTGGGGCCGGCCCCTGGCGGAGCACTACTCGGTCGCCTGGCTGGACCGCTGGCTGAAGCAGCCGGGAGAAGCGGGATATGCCGACGCCGACCAGCGCCTGCTGGCGGACGCGGACTGGCAGGAGCGCTACAGCTTCCACTACCGCTCGGCACGCCACTACCCGACGCGTGCGGGACGCACGGCGGCCTGTGACGACATCCGTGCCGGCTGCACCCATCCGTCCCTGGATGATGCCGGAGGCGGCACTGGTGGCGGCTCCTCCGGTGGCGCGCCCGGTACCGGGTTGCTGGGCCTGCTGCTGGCGCTGGCGCTGCGGCGTCGCGCTATGCTGCGGGGGCCGTGACCGCCCGCCGTTTACCGACACATCTCCTGCTGCTGTCCCTGCTGCTGCCGCTGTCCGGCTGCAGTACCTTGGGCTACTACGGCGGCCTGGCCCAGGGACAGCGCGCCCTGCTGAAGGCGCGCGAGCCGATCGACCGGATCGTGGCCGACGAGCAGCGGGACCCCGAACTGCGCCGGCGCCTGCAGAAGGTGCAGCAGGCGCGCCAGTGGGCGGTGCAGAAACTGGGCCTGCCGGACAACCGCAGCTACACCACCTACGCCGACCTGGGCCGCCCCTTCGTGGTGTGGAACGTGTTCGCGGCGCCCAAGCTGTCGCTGGAGCCGTACCAGAACTGCTTCCTGCTGGTGGGCTGCATGGCCTACCGTGGCTACTACGAGCGGAATCGCGCGGAGGACCGCGCCGAGGAGTTGCGCAAACAGGGCTATGACGTCCACGTCGGCGGCGTGCCGGCGTACTCCACGCTTAACTGGTTCGCCGATCCTGTGTTGAACACCATGATGCGGTGGTCGGACGAAGTTCTGGTGGGGATGATCTTTCACGAGCTGGCGCACCAGGTACTGTACGTACGGGACGACACCGCCTTCAATGAATCCTATGCGGAGTTCGTCGAGGATCAGGGGCTGGAGGAGTACCTGGCCGAGACCGGCGGTAGCCGCGAGGCCTGGCAGTTGTATAGCCACCGCCGCCGCCAGTTTGTCGACCTAGTGCTGGCGACGCGCTCGCGTCTGGCCCAGGTTTATGAGTCGCCCATGGGCGACGAGGACAAGCGCAACGCCAAGCAGCGCCAGTTCGAGCAGTTGGCGGAGGACTACCGGCAATTGCGCGATGGCCCCTGGACGGGCTACGCCGGCTTCGATGCCTGGTTCTCGGCCGCGGAGCCCAACAATGCCCGGCTGCTGCCTTTCGCCCTCTACGATGAATACAAGCCTGCATTCGCTGCGCTGCTCCGGCAGAGCGGTGGAGATTGGCGACGATTTCACGTCGCCGTCAGGGAACTTGCGAAGTTGCCGGCCAGTCAACGCAGGCAGCAGTTGCGCGAACTGATGCGCCAGCAGGTCGATGGCAGTACGCCCTAGAAAGGGGATGTCGTTTTTCCGCTGCAGCGGGCACGCTTGATGCGTGTCAGAGATGTGTATTTCGCGTGTGTGAACCAGGCTCGGATAGCCTGCAATCCTTGACGGGAAAATGCCGTGGGCCTCACCTACTTCGATGCTGTAACTGGCCGTACCCGTATCAAGCGGCGCTATGTCTGGGGTCTTTGGGGATATGCAGCCGGTGTGGTGACCATGGGGCTCGTTTGCCTCATGCTGCTGGGTTGACGCGACAAGGCTGGCGCCGGGCGGTATCCTTCGCGGGTTTTTTGCCTGACCCGCCATGCAAGTCCATAACACCTATACCGGCCGCAAAGAGGCCTTCCAGCCGCTGAATCCCGAGCGCGTGACGATGTACGTCTGCGGCCCGACGGTCTACAGCTACGCCCATATCGGCAACGCCCGCCCGGCGGTGGTGTTCGATGTGCTGGCCCGCGTGCTGCGCCGCCGCTATCCCGGCGTGCTGTATGCCCGCAACATCACGGACATCGACGACAAGATCAACAAGGCCGCCGCCGACCAAGGCGTCGAGATCGGCGTGATCACCGCGAAGTTCGCGGCCGCCTATCACGAGGACCTGGAGGCCATCGGCGTGCTGCCGCCGGACTTCGAGCCGCGCGTGACCGAGCACCTGCCGCAGATCATCGCCATGGTGCAGCGCCTGATCGACAACGGTCACGCCTACGAGGCCGACGGCCACGTGCTGTTCCATACCCGCAGCTACGCCGACTACGGCAAGCTGTCCAAGCGCGACCCGGAGCAACTGCTGGCCGGTGCCCGTGTCGAGGTGGCGCCGTACAAGAAGGACGCCGGCGATTTCGTGCTGTGGAAGCCCTCCACGCCGGAGCAGCCGGGCTGGGACTCGCCCTGGGGCCGTGGCCGCCCGGGCTGGCACATCGAGTGCTCGGCCATGTCCGAGGCGCTGCTGGGAGATACGCTGGACATCCATGCCGGCGGCCATGACCTGATCTTCCCGCACCACGAGAACGAGATCGCCCAGTCCACCTGCGCGCACGGCGGCAAGACCTACGCGCGCTACTGGATGCACAACGGCTTTCTCACCGTGAACAGCGAGAAGATGGCCAAGTCGGTGGGCAACGTGCTGCTGGTGCGCCAGCTGCTCAAGCAGGCCCCGGGCGAGGCGATCCGTCTGGCGCTGCTGTCGGGCCACTACCGCCAGCCACTGGACTGGAACGACGAGGTGATCGCCGAGGCGCGCAAGAAGCTGGACCGCCTCTACGGCACGCTGCGCGAACTGGCCGACGTGGCGCCGGCCGCGGGCGAGGGTGCGCCGCAGGCCTTCGTCGATGCGCTGGAGGACGACCTCAACACGCCGATGGCGCTGGCCGAGCTGTTCGCCCTGAGCCACGCCGCCAACAAGAGCGAGGATGCCGCCGAGAAGGCGCGCATCAAGGCGCAGCTGGTGCAGGCCGGCAAGCTGATCGGCCTGCTGCAGCAGGAGCCGGCGGCCTGGTTCGGCTGGGCCCCGGAGGGTGAGGGGCAGTTGACGCCGGAGGCCATCGAGTCCCAGCTGGCGCTGCGCGCCGAAGCCCGCCGCACCCGCGACTGGGCCGGCTCCGACCGCATCCGCGATGAGCTGAAGGCCAAGGGCGTGCTGGTGGAGGACGGCAAGGACGGCCAGCGCTGGCGCTACGCCTGAATCAAAGAGCGGGAATGGGGAATCGGGAATCGCAGAAGCCAAGCCGCTTTTACGATTCCCGATTCCCCATTTTCGATTCCCGGCCGTTCAGTGGCAGTTCTTCATGCCGCGCCTGAGCAGCCACCAGTTTACCGGCAGGGCCGCGAAGTAGCCGGCCACCGCGGCGGTGCCGAAGGCGATCCAGTACTGCGGATGAGCCAGGCTCATGCCCGGGCCCATGCCGCCCATGTGGTAGTCCACCAGGTTCATCACCAGCTCCATCGCCGAGATCGACACCACCTCGCCCAGCCAGACCAGCTTCCAGGCCTGGGAGAAGCTCATGCCGCGGCGCATCAGCGGCATCAGGGTCAGCGCGAAGCCGAACAGGAAGGCCAGGGACACGGCCAGCATGATGGTGTGGTGGGTATCCAGGCCCAGGCTGACGCCGATGGCCAGGCCGGTCCACTCGCCGATGGCGCAGCCGGTCAGGCAGTGCAGGGTGACGCTGGCGGCCATGCGCCAGGGGCCGACCGGGGCGTGGCCATGGTGTTCATGGCCGGCGGCCGGGGTGGAGCCGTGGCAGGCCGGGGCCTGCTTGGCGGCGGCGGGCGGGTGGCAGCAGTCGTTCACTTCGAGTCTCCGGAAAGGGCGCCCAGGATCGGGCAGTCCTGTGGGGCGCCATGGCCCGGGCAGGCGTCCACCAGCTGGCGCAGGCCGTCGCGCATGCGCTCCAGCTCGACGATGCGCTCCTCCACGTCCTTGAGCTTAGCCGCGGCGGTCGCTTTGACGGCGCCTACGCCGTCGCCGCTGCGGTGGCTCAGCTCCAGCAATTCCCGAATTTCTTCAAGGCTGAAGCCGAGATTCTTCGCGCGGCGGATGAACTGCAGGCGCTGCAGGGTCTCGGCCGGATAGACGCGGTAGCCGGAGGCCCGGCGGGGCGGCTCGGGCAGCAGACCCATGCGCTCGTAGTAGCGCACGGTGTCGATGCCGACGCCGGCCTGGCGGGCAAGGGGGCTGATGGTCAGCGAATGGGGCATGGGAGGTTCCTGGTTGGCCTGCGCGCGATCCTAGACCCTTGACCAGGGTCCAGGGTCAAGCCCTTCATGCACCGGCCCGCCGGTGGGGCTGGCCGTAGTCCGGGTCGCTGCTGACCCGCTGCGCCACCGTGCCCTTGGGGTGCCGGTACCAGCCGGGATCGCGGTAGTCGCCGGCGGGCTGGTCGTCGCGCACTTTCAGCACGGTGAACATGCCGCCCATGTCGATGGGGCCGAAGGGCCCCTCGCCGGTCATCATCGGTAGGGTGTTGGCCGGGCCCTTCATCATGCCCATGGCCTGGTGGCCGGCATGCTCGGCCATGCCGTTGCGGCCCATGGCCATGTAGCCGGGCAGCAGCTTGCGGATGCGCTGCTCCACCTCGCCCTGGTCCACGCCGATCATGTTGGGTATTTCGTGGCCCATCGGCCCCATGGTGTGGTGCGCCATGTGGCAGTGGAAGGCCCAGTCGCCCGCCGCGGTGGCGACGAACTCGATGTCGCGCATCTGGCCGACGCCAACGATCTCGGTGACCTCGCGGCGCCATTGCGATCGTGGCCAGCGGCCGCCGTCGGACCCGGTGACCCAGAAGGGATTGCTGTGCAGGTGGATCGGATGGTTCCACATCGACAGGTTGCCGACGCGGATGCGCAGGCGCTCGCCGGTGCGCATGACCAGCGGATCGATCGCCGGGTAGACCTTGCTGTTGAAGGTCCACAGGTCGAAGTCCTGCATCACCGAGGGATCGGGCCGCGAGGTGCCCGGATGCAGCGCCCAGTTGTGCAGCAGCAGGGCGTAGTCGCGATGCACCGGCACGGCCTCTCCGGCCTTGGGGTGGATGATGAACAGGCCCATCATGCCCATGGCCATCTGCGTCATCTCGTCGGCATGCGGGTGGTACATGTGGGTGCCGTGCTGGCGCAGCGTGAACTCGTAGGCGTAGGTCTCGCCGGGCTGGATGTGCGGCTGGTTGAGGCCGCCGACGCCGTCCATGCCGTTGGGCAGGTCGATGCCGTGCCAGTGCACGGTGGTGGGCTCGCCCAGGCGGTTGGTCACCAGGATGCGCACGCGGTCGCCTTCCACCGCCTCGATGGTGGGGCCCGGCGTGCTGCCGTTGTAGCCCCAGCAGCTGGCCTTGGAGCCGGGCGCGAACTCGTGCTCGATCTCCTCGGCGACCAGGTGGAATTCCTTGGCGCCGTTGCGCATGCGCCAGGGCAGGGTCCAGCCGTTGAGCGTGCGCACCGGCAGGTAGCCGCCGGTGGGGCGCGGCGCGGCGGCCTGGGCGAGGGAGGGCGCGGCGCCGGCTGCTGCGGCGGCACCGCCGATGCCCATCAGCGACAGCAGGTTTCGGCGGGTCAGCTTTTGGGTCAGCATCAGTGTTCTCCGTGCTGGTGGTGCATGTGGTGCGAGGAGTGGTCTTCCTCAGGCGCGGGCGCGGGTATCGCGACGGGCCCGCCGCCGCTGCCGGGCAGGCTGCCGCCGGTTTCGCGTGCGAGGTCGACGCGGGCCAGCCAGTAGTCGCGCAGGGTTTCGAGGTAACCCTGGTAGGCGTCGAACTCGTCGCGGCGGGCCGCCAGCAGTTCGAACACGCCCAGCAGCATGTACTGCTGCATCTCCAGCGTGCGCGCGACCACGCGCTCGCGCTGCGGCAGCAGCTGCTCGCGGTAATGATCCAATTGCGTGCGTGCGGTGGCGACGCGGGCATGCGCCGCCGCCACGCCGCGGGCGGCGTCCAGTTCCAGGCGCTGCAGGCGCGCCTCGGACTGCTGTAGGCGCGCCTGCGAGCGACCCAGCGCAGCCTGGCCCTGGTCGAAGATCGGCAACTCCAGCGCGATGCTGGGGCCGAGCAGGCGCGAGCGGTCGGTCTCGCGCTCGTAGTCCAGGCCCACCTCGAATTCACCGAGGTAACGGTAGCGCCGGGTCATGCCCAGGGCCTCGCGCAGCAGGTCCAACTCGCGGCGCGCGGAGTCCAGGTCCAGGCGCTGGCGCAGGGCGCGCTGCTGCAGCTCCGGCAGCGCCTCTTCCGAGTCGGCCGGGGCCGGCAGGCCGGGCGCGGCCTGCCAGGGACGCTCCGGCGGCAGGCCCATCAGCCCGGCCAGCTTGAGCCGGGCCTGGACCTGGTCGGCCTCGGTGCGCTGCAGGGCGATGCGGGCTTCGCTGGCGGCGGCCTGGCGCAAGGCCAGGTCCAGGTCGGCGAGGGTACCGGCCTGCTGCATGCGCTGCGCCAGGTCGGCGGCGGCCTCGGCGGATTCCAGCACCAGGCGGCGCAGCTCGGCGACCTGCGAGGCGCCGGCCAGCTCGAACCAGGCGGACTCGGTGTCGTCGGCCAGCGCCAGGATGCGGCCGGCGAACTCGGTCTTGGCGCGCTCGAACTCGCCGGCGGCGAACTGACGGCGCGGCGCGCGCGTCAGCAGGCGCGCGACGTTCTGCGCGATGCCGACGCTGACGCTGGGGCCCTGCGCGGCGGGGTCGCTGGAGTCCTGCATGGACAGCGACAGGCGTGGATTGGCCAGGCGGCCGGCTTCGAACAGGTCGGCCTGGGCCAGGCCGAATTCCGCGGCGTCGATGCGCAGCGCCGGGTTCTGCAGCAGGGCGATGGTGACGGCGGTGTGGCTGTCCAGCGGTTGCTGGAGCAGGCTGTCGATGCGCGCCTGTGCGGCGGCATCGGGGGGCTGGAACGTCGGCGGCTCGGCAGCGTCCCGGCGCGCGGCGACCAGCGCGCGCACGTCGTCATGGCCTTGCTCGGGCGCGAGGGACGCGCAGCCGGCGAGGCTCAGCAACAGGACACAGATCCAGGCCCGCCGCAAGGCAACGGGAGGGAACACGGTTGATCTCCTGACAGGGAGTGATGGGGAACAGCGGGCGGCGCGGGCGCCGCAGGGCCTGTCAGGCGGTGATCGGTGGGCGTAGCAGCGACTGGCCGTGCGCGGTCTGCAGCGGCGGGGTCCAGCGGGCCAGGCGCAGCGGCGCTGGGGCGGCGGCTTCGCCCATGGCGGGCAGCGGGGGAAGCAAGGCCACCGACAGGCCGCAGTGGCCGGGGCAGTTGCAGCCGGTCAGGCAGCTTGCCGAATCCGGCTGGGCCGCGGCATCGGTCTGCGCCATCTCATGGTGATGGCTGTGATACGCATGCTCGTCCTGGAGCGGTGCCTGGACCAGCACGGCTTGCGCATGGTGGCAGGGCGTGGCGACGGCCACGCCCTGCAGCGCGAGGCCGCAGGCCAGCAACAGCATCAGCACCTGGCGCAACAGGAAAGACATGCGCGCATTAGAGGCAGTGCCGCGTGGCAATTCAAGTCTGGTGTTGACTCCAAGAGGGCTGCGCGGCGAAACAGGCCGTGCGGAGGCGGTGCGTCCGCGCGCCTTCGGGGTGTGGGCGTGGCCGGTCGGGCTCAGGGGGCGGGAAGTCCGTTCGCGCCGAGCTCGCCGAAGCCCGGGTATCCTCGCCAACGTAGGCCAATTGGTTACCGTTCACCCTTCGACAGGCTCAGGGCGAACGGTAACTCCGTCGAGGCTTCGCTAGGCTGCGCCCAACATGCCGCGCCTGACGATGAAGTCGATCACGGTCTGGACGCCGTCGCCGGTCTTCAGGTTGGTCATCACGAAGGGCAGCTTGCCGCGCATGCGCGTGGCGTCGTGGGCCATGACTTCCAGGTTGGCGCCGACGTAGGGGGCGAGATCAGTCTTGTTGATCACCAGCAGGTCGGCCTTGGTGATGCCCGGGCCGCCCTTGCGCGGGATCTTCTCGCCGCCGGCGACGTCGACGACATAGATCGTCAGGTCCGACAGTTCCGGACTGAAGGTGGCGGCCAGGTTGTCGCCGCCGGATTCGATGAAGATCAGCTCCAGGTCCGGGAAGCGCTGGCTCATGCGGTCCACGGCTTCGAGGTTGATCGAGGCGTCCTCGCGGATCGCGGTGTGCGGGCAGCCGCCGGTCTCCACGCCCATGATGCGCTCCGGCGCCAGCGCTCCGGCGGCCACCAGCAAGCGCTCGTCTTCCTTGGTGTAGATGTCGTTGGTCACCACCGCGAGACGGTGGTGATCGCGCATGCGCTTGCACAGGACCTCCACCAGGGTGGTCTTGCCGGAGCCGACCGGGCCGCCGATGCCGACGCGCAACGGGCCGCCGTGATCTGTGTTGTTCCTGTCCATGCATCAGCTCCTGAATAGTCTCGAGTATTGGGTTTCGTGCTGGCTGCTGAGCAGGCCGAGCATCGGTGCCTGGGTGGAAAGCGCCTCGTCGCGCATCGCGAAGGCGGCTTCGACCACGCCGGAAATCCGTGGCCGCACCGCGAGCAGCAGCTTCTGCCCGGAGACCTGCCCCAGCGGCACGGCCTTGAGTGCGGACATGACCTGGTTCTCCAGCCAGCTGTACAGGTAGCCGTACAGGGCCAGCGATGGCGAGATGCCCCAGAGAGCGCTGGCGCAGGCATGGGCGGCGGGGAAGCACAGCTCGCCCGCGGGGATGTCTGCGCAGCCGGTGGCGAGCAGCAGCTGGCGCAGCGAGTAGCCCATCTGCAGAGTCTCGGCGCGCAGTTCGCGGGTCTCGCGGCTGGCGATGAACTCGCAATTCCATGCGGAGAAGCGCGCGATGTCCCCTGCGTCCCAGGCATTGCGCAAGCGGCACCAGACCGGCGCCTCGTAGCGGCCGAGCACCAGCTCCAGGGACTCGGCGATCCAGCGCTGCGCCGTGGCGGCGTCGGTGACGACGCCCCTGTCGATGGCCGACTCCAGCGCCTGCGAGTAGCTGAAGGCGCCGACCGGCAGGGCGGGGCTGCTGAGTTGCAGCAGGGCGCCCATGGCATCCAGCCCGTCGGCCGCTGGCGCTACGATCTCCAGCCTGTGGCGCGTCAGGTCGCTCACCGGTGAAACTGCAGGGTCGCCATGTCGACCGCCGTGCGCGCGTGGGCCTGCTGCGACAGCAGCTCGCCGATGGAGCCGGCCTGCTCGTCGTGATCATGGCGATGCCCGCCGCCGTAGGCACCGGCCTCTGGCTCGAACGCGGTCAGGCATTCGCTCACCAGCATGCCCAGGCCCTGCAGCATGTCGCGCAGCACCGGGTCGGGCTCCAGCAGCAGCTCGCCCGGCGACAGTGCCAGCGGCACGTGGCGGTTGCCCAGGTGGTAGGCGGCGCGCAGCAGCGCGAAGGCCGGATCGGCCGTATCCGTCGGGGCGGTGACACGGTACAGCGGCTCCACGGCGGAGCGGACACGGATGACCTCGCCGTTCTCGGCGCGCAGGCCATCGCCGCCGCGCAGTTGCGTGCCGCGAGGCAGGAACAGGCCGACCTCCGTACCGTCTTCCAGCACGGCGCGCAGGCGGCTGCGTGCGCGCTCGCCATAGCTCAACACGATTTCGCGCAGGCCGGGCTGGTCTGGCGGCGGCAGGCGCTCGGTGATCTTCAGCAGGGTGCTCATGCTCAGAACAGGAAGTAGCGCTGGGCCATCGGCAGCTCGGTGGCGGGCTCGCAGACCAGCGACTGACCGTCGGCGATGACCTCGTAGGTCTCCGGATCGACGGAAATATCCGGCTGCCAGCTGTTGTGGATCATCCCGTCCTTGGTGATCGAGCGGCAGCCCCGCACCGCTGCCAGCGGTTTCTTCAAGCCGTAGCGCTCGCCGATGCCGGCGGCCAGCGAGGCCTGCGAGACGAAGGTCAGGGAGTTGTGCAGCACGGCGCTGCCGTGGGCACCGAACATCGGGCGGTAGTGCACCGGCTGCGGCGTGGGGATGGACGCGTTGGGATCGCCCATCGCGGCGCTGACGATCATGCCACCCTTGATGATCAGGAAGGGCTTGACGCCGAAGAAGGCTGGCTTCCATAGCACCAGGTCGGCCCACTTGCCGGCTTCGACGGAGCCGACCTCGTGGGCGATGCCGTGGGTCAGGGCCGGGTTGATGGTGTACTTGGCGACGTAGCGCTTGATGCGGGCGTTGTCATTGCGTGCGCTGTCGCCGGCCAGGGCGCCGCGCTGCTGCTTCATCTTGTGCGCGGTCTGCCAGGTGCGGATGACGACCTCGCCGACGCGGCCCATGGCCTGCGAGTCGGAGGAGATCATCGAGAAGGCGCCGAGATCGTGCAGGATGTCCTCGGCGGCGATGGTCTCTTTGCGGATGCGCGATTCGGCGAAGGCCACGTCCTCGGCGATCGACGCGTCCAGGTGATGGCAGACCATCAGCATGTCCAGGTGCTCGTCGAGCGTGTTGACGGTGTAGGGCCGCGTCGGGTTGGTGGAGGAGGGCAGCACGTTGGGCAGGCCGCTGACCTTGATGATGTCCGGCGCATGGCCGCCGCCCGCGCCTTCCGTGTGATAGGTGTGGATGGTGCGGCCGCGGAAAGCGGCGACGGTGGCCTCGACGAAGCCGGATTCGTTGAGCGTGTCGGTATGGATGGCGACCTGGGTGTCGGTTTCATCGGCGACGCCCAGGCAGCAGTCGATGGCGGCCGGCGTGGTGCCCCAGTCCTCGTGCAGCTTCAAGCCGATGACGCCGGCGGCGATCTGCTCGTGCAGCGGTGCCGGCAGGCTGGCGTTGCCCTTGCCCAGGAAGCCCAGGTTCATCGGATAGGCCTCGGCCGCCTGCAGCATGCGCTCGATGTGCCAGGGGCCGGGAGTGACGGTGGTGGCGAAGCTGCCGGTGGCCGGGCCGGTGCCGCCGCCGATCATGGTGGTGACGCCGGAGTTCAGGGCCTCGTCGATCTGTTGCGGGCAGATGAAGTGGATATGGCTGTCGATGCCGCCGGCAGTCACGATCATGCCTTCGCCGGCGATGATCTCCGTGCCCGGGCCGATAACGATGTTGACGCCTGGCTGGATGTCCGGGTTGCCGGCCTTGCCGATGCGCTGGATGCGCGCGTTCTTGATGCCGATGTCGGCCTTGACGATGCCCCAGTGGTCGATGATCAGGGCATTGGTGATGACGGTGTCCATGCAGTCGGCGCTCAGGCGCTGCGACTGGCCCATGCCGTCGCGGATCACCTTGCCGCCGCCGAACTTCACCTCCTCGCCGTAGACGGTGAAGTCCTTCTCGACCTCGGCGATCAGCGCGGTATCGGCCAGGCGGATGCGATCGCCGACCGTGGGTCCGAACATCTCGGCATAGGCCTGGCGGGAAATTTTCAGGGCCATGTCAGTTGCTCCCCTGGGTATCGAGCGGCCCGGAAACCCGGGCATTGAATCCATGGACGATGCGGTCGCCTGCCAGCGCGACCAGCTCCACCGTGCGCTCCTGGCCCGGCTCGAAGCGCACCGCGGTGCCCGCGGCGATGTTGAGGCGGAAGCCGCGGACGGCGGCGCGGTCGAAGTCCAGCGCCTCGTTGGTCTCGTGGAAGTGGTAGTGCGAACCCACCTGCACCGGACGGTCGCCGGTGTTGCTCACCTTGAGGCGGATGGTGGGGCGACCGACGTTGAGCTCGATCTCGCCCTCGGCTGCCAGCAGTTCTCCGGGAGTCATTTCTTTTCTCAGACGATGGGGTCGTGGATCGTCACCAGCTTGGTGCCGTCCGGGAAGGTCGCTTCGATCTGGATGTCCGGGATCATCTCGGCGACCCCGTCCATCACGTCCTCGCGCTTGAGCAGACTGCGGCCGTGGCGCATCAGCTCGGCGACGCTGCGGCCGTCGCGCGCGCCCTCCATGATGTCGGCGGAGATCAGCGCCACGGCTTCCGGGTAGTTCAACTTGAGGCCTCGGGCGCGGCGTCGCTCGGCCAGCAGCGCGGCGGTGAAGATCAGCAGCTTGTCCTTCTCGCGTGGGGTCAGTTCCATCAGGTGCTCCAGATTCTTGGCGTTTGCGCGGCGACGCCGAACAGGGATGGCCGCAGCAGTGCCCAGGCCCGGGTCAGTGCCTCGCGTACCTGCTCCGCACTGCTGCCCAGGACGCGGACCAGCAGCGGGCCGTCGGGCAGGAAGGTGACGCCGGCGATCACGCCGTCCTGCTCGACCGCGGCGCGGCACTGATCGATCAGCGATTCGCCCGGCGTGAAGCCGGTGGCCCACAGCAGGCCGCTGACGTGGTGACCGTTCCAGCCGACGACCGAGCGCAGCAGTTCGTCGTCGCCCGCGATGCGGCTGCGCTCCAGCCACAGCGGCTGGCCGTCGCGACGGATCTCGATGCGCTGCGACCAGCGGCCGGCCATGAAGCGCTCGTTGCGGGCCTGCCGGCCCAGCACGACGATGTCCCAGCCGCAGCAGCGGGCGTCGCCGCTGCAGTCCACCGTCAGGGTCTGCTCGGCGACGGCCTGGTCGAAGACGATGGCCTCCTGCGGCAGCCATTCGAGCGCGGCGCCCGGCGCGACCTGCAGGACGACGTCCTGGCGCGCGATGTCGCCGCCGGATTTGTACCACTTGCCCGCGCCGGGCGTGGTCAGCAGGGCATGCGCTCCGGGCTCGACCCTGAGCTGAATGGAGAGCTGGTCACCGCCAGCGATGCCGCCTGGAGGATGCAGCAGCAGCAACTGCGCAAGCTGGCCGCCCTGCGGATAGAGGACCTTCTGGATCCGCAGCGGGCCGGCGTGCTCGCAGTCGCGCAGGCGGCTGCGGCCGTCCTGCGAGTCGACCTGCATGCGGATACGCGCGTGCCAGGCACGGCGCTGGGCGTACGGCCGCCCCACGACCACTACCGGACTTGTCGCGGTGCTCGTCATGGCATCAGACCTCGCGATGCTCAGATGCCAGCCAGCAGGCCGCAGCCGACCGCGGCCAGGCCGATGCCACTGGCGCGCAGTCCCGTGGCGGCACCCCGGTGGATCGCCAGGCTTGCCAGGGCGATGCCGCAGAGATGCAGCAGCGCGGTGGCCGACAGGAAGCCGGCGAAGAAGGCTTGCCGCGGCGCATCGACCGGAATCTCGGCGCCATGGGCCCAGCCATGGGCCAGGCCCATCGCGAGGACCAGGGTTACGCTCACGCCGAGAGGCAGCCTGCGGGCCGCCGCGAGCAGGGCGCCCAGCGCGATCAGCGAGGCGGCGATCAGGGTTTCGACCAGCCCGCTGCCGCCGATGCGCTCGCCGGCCGTGGCGCCCACGGCCACAGCCAGCACGAATAGGGCCGGGAGCGTCAGTAGCGAGGCCCATGTCCTCGGCTCGCTCGCGCCGGCGGGGCTGCCCTGCATCTGGCGGGCCCACAGGCCGATGGCCAGCATCGCCAGCAGGTGGTCGAGCCCGAGCCAGGGATGCAGGAAGCCGTCGCGCAGGGCGAAGCCGGCGTGGCCGGGGTGGGCCTGGGCGATCACCGGGACGCACAGCAGCGCAAGCAGGGCGATCCGGCGCAGCGATAAAGGAAAGGGCTTCACGAGACGGTGCTCCATGGGGCTATGAGGGCTATTGATTGAGGATACGTACGGCTCTGGCGGCGGCGGCCGCGCGGTTTTCGACGCCGAGCTTCTCGAAGACCGTTTCGAGGTGCTTGTTCACCGTGCGGTGGCTGATGCCGAGGATCTCGCTGATCTCGCGATTGGCCTTGCCGCGGCTGATCCACACCAGCACGTCGGCTTCCCGGGCGGTGAGCGACAGGGCGTCCTGCAGCGTCCGCTCCTCGCGGCCGGGGCTGACGTCGGCGAGGCGGAACAGGAACTCCGAGGGGCCGGTGGTGCCGATGTAGGAGAACTCCAGGCGGCGGCCCTCGGCCTCGACGAAGGCGCTGTCCTGCGCGTCGGTGCCCTGCTGGCGCAACTGGCGCAGGCGCTCGGCGACCGACATCGGCAGGCCGTGGCCTTCGCTGCTGGAGAACAGCTCGGACAGCAGTTGCGCGGCGCGCGGCGTACACCACTGCAGCTGGCCCTGCTGGTCGGTGGACAGCAGGAAACGGCCGGTGGCATCCAGGGCGGCCCGGGTGCCGTGGGCGAGGCGTGCATTGGCCAGGTGTACGCGGATGCGCGCCAGCAGCTCGTCGACCACGATGGGTTTGGTGACGTAGTCGACGCCGCCGACGTCCAGGCCCTTGACCACATGCCAGCTCTCCGAGAGGCCGGTCATGAAGATCACCGGCACGTGTGCCAGCTGCTTGTCCTGCTTGAGGCGGCGGCAGGTTTCGAAGCCGTCGATGCCCGGCATCATCGCGTCCATCAGGATCAGGTCCGGGGTGATCTGGTCCACCAGCGCCAGCGCACTCAGACCGTCGGTGGCGACCAGCACGGTGACGCCGACCTGGTCGAGCGTGTCGGTGAGGAAGCTCAGGTTGCCCGGTGTGTCGTCGACCACCAGTACGATGTCGCGCCGCTTGGTGGCCGTGTCATGCATCGCGGGCGACCTCTTCGCGCACGCTGTCGAGCAGCTGCGCGTAGCCCTTCATGTCGAAGGCGGCAACCAGGCTCAGGAGGCGCTGCGCGAAGGCCTCGCTTTCCGGCACCTGGGCCTGCATCTCGCGAAGCTTGGCCTCGATGCCGCGCACGTGGCCGATGCGGCCGAGGCGCACGAGTTCGTCCACGAACTGGCGGGCCGACTGGGGCGGGCGTTCGTTGGCGGCCAGGGCGGGCAGTGGTTCGCGCTCCGGCTCCTCGCCCTCGTAGACCCAGCGCAGACCCAGCAGCGTGCCGATGCGCTCCAGCAGGCTATCGACGTCGATGGGCTTGATCAGGAAGGCGTCATGCACGGCGTTGCCGTCGCCCCCCGGGCTGTAGTCATGGGCATTGGCCGAGACCATCATGATCTTCGGCTGCGGCGCTTCCAGCGCCCGCAGGGTTTCGGCGACCTGCCAGCCGTTCATGCCGGGCATGGCGATGTCGAGCATGACCAGGTGCGGGTTGCATTCGCTGGCCAGTTCCAGGCCGCCGAGGCCGTCGCTGGCGGCGAACAGGTTGATGCCCAGCGGGCGCAGGATGCCCTCCATGAGGCCGCGATGGGCGGGATCGTCGTCGGCCATCAGCACGGTCACGCGCGGGCCGAGGTAGCCGACGATGCGGCGCCGCTCGGTGCTGATGCTGCCGGCCGCGGCCTGCGACAGGTACAGGCGCACCGAGAACAGGCTGCCCTGGCCGGGCGTGCTGCGCACGGCGATCTCGCCACCCATGATCTGTACCAGGACCTTGGTGATGGTCAGGCCGAGGCCGACGCCGGGCACGGCCTCGATGCCGGGCATGCCGCCGCGCTCGAAGGGCTTGAAGATACTGTCCAGGTCCTCTGGACGGATGCCGATGCCGCTGTCGCTGATCTCGAACTCGGCGACCTGGCTGGACGGGTAGCGGACTGCCAGGCCCACATGCCCGTCGCGGGTGTACTTGATGGCGTTGGACAGCAGGTTGATCAGGATCTGGCGCAGACGCTTCTGGTCGGCGTTGACTGCGGCGGGCAGCTGCTGCGGCCGCGTGTAGCGGAACTCGATGCCCTTGGCCGCGGCCTGCATGCGGAACATGTCGGACATCTGGTCGAGGAATTCGGCGAAGGGCACCTTGTCGCGGCTGAGGCGCAGGACGCCGCTCTCGATCTTGGAGATGTCGAGCAGGCCATCGACCAGGTTGGACAGGTGTCCGGCGCTGCGGCGGATGACCTGGATCGCGTTCTCCGGCCGGGCGGTGCCGCGCTCCAGCAGTTGTGCATAGCCGAGGATGGCGTTGAGCGGCGAGCGGATCTCGTGACTCATGCCGACGATGTAGCGGCTCTTGGCCTCGTTGGCACTCTCGGCGAGCTCCTTGGCCTTCTGCAGGGCCGCGTCGGTCTTCTCGTGCGCCTCGATCTCGTCCATCAGCATCGCGGTCTGGTGGCGGGTCTCCTGCTCGGCAGCCTGGCGGCTGTGCTGGGCCAGCACCAGCAGCCAGGCCGATACCCCGGTAACCACCAGCAGCGTGAAGAACACGATCATCAGGGCGTGGCCGACCACCTCGGCCTCCGCGGGCGAGGCGGCGACGTACTGCAGGTAGATGAAGCCCAGCAGCGAGCCGACGACCAGGTTGAACAGCAGGAAGGTGCCGACGAACTGGCCGGTGCCGCCGTACTCGCCGCTGAGCCAGCGCTGCGGCAGGAAGCGCGACAGCAGCTGGGTGACCTGTTCGTTGAAGCGGCTGTTGGTCTTGCAGGTGTCGTGGCAGCGCGCATCCAGGGTGCAGCACAGCGAGCAGATCGGGCCGTTGTAGGCCGGGCACAAGGCCATGTCGTTGCGCTCGAAGCTGTTCTCGCAGATGGAGCAGAACTGCTCGGCGCGCGTGGACAGGCCGTCCGGGCGGCGCGCGATGTAGTAGCGGCCCCGGGTCAGCCAGGCGATCAGCGGCGCCATCGCGAAGGCGACGAACAGGCCCACGAAGGGGGAGAGCGCCTGGGCCATGGGACCCAGTGTGCCGACGAAGGCGGTGGTCGAAACGATGATCGAGGCGGCCATGGCGCCGACGCCGACCGGGTTGATGTCGTACAGGTGGGCGCGCTTGAACTCGATGCCGGCGGGGCTCAGGCCCAGGCGCTTGTTGATGACCAGGTCGGCGGTCAGGGCACCGATCCAGGCTACGGCGAAGTTGGCGTAGAGCACCAGCACGGTCTCGATGACGCGCAGGATGCCGACCTGCATCAGCAGCAGGGCCAGCAGCACGTTGAACACCAGCCACACCACGCGGCCCGGATGCGCATGGGTCAGGCGCGAAAAGAAGTTGGACCAGGCGATCGAGCCGGCGTAGGCATTGGTCACGTTGATCTTGAGCTGGCAGGTGATGACGAAGACGCCGGTCAGCACCAGGGCGACGAGGGGCGAGCCGATCATTTCGCGGAACACGACGAAGAACATCTCCGCCGGCTCCGCCGCGCTGGACTCGCTGAGTCCGTGGTTGAGCGCGAAGTAGGCCAGGAAGGAGCCGGCCATCAGCTTGATGCCACCCATCAGGACCCAGCCCGGCCCGGTGGTCAGCAGCGCGGTCCACCAGCGCCAGCGGCCGATCTTCTGGCTATCCGGCAGGAAGCGCAGGTAGTCCGCCTGCTCGCCGATCTGTGGCAGCAGCGACAGCAGGGTGGAGGCGCAGATCGCCAGGTACATGGGATCGAGACTGCCGTCCGCAGCGCCCTGGCGGCCGGGGAAGTGCATCCAGCCGGCCATCTGCTGGCTGCCGGACAGCAGCAGGAACACGAAGGGCGCGAACTGCAGGATCAGCCAGACCGGCTGTGTGGCAAGCTGCACGCGGCTGATCATGCGGATGCCGTAGATGGCGATGGGTATCACCAGCAGGGCGCTGACGATGTGGCCCAGCCACAGCGGAATGTCGAACAGCAGGTGCAGGGCACCGGACATGATGCTGGCCTCGATCGCCAGCAGCAGGAAGGTGAACGAGGCATAGATCAGCGAGGTGATCGTGGAGCCCATGTAGCCGAAGCCGGCACCGCGGGTCAGCAGATCGATGTCGAGGCCGAAGCGCGCGGCATAGCGGGCGATGGGCAGGCCGATGAAGAACATCAGCGCGCAGACCAGGGCGATGGCGGTGGCGGCGTTGGCGAAGCCGTAGGCCAGGGTCAGTGTGGCGCCGATGGCCTCGCAGGCCAGGAAGGAAATGGCGCCGAAGGCGGTGTTGGCGACACGGAAGGACGAGTACTTGCGCGCCTTCTCGGCGGTATAGCGCAGCGCGTAATCCTCCAGCGTCTGGCTGCCCACCCACTTGTTGTACTGCCGGCGCTCGCGAACGATGCGCTGGCGGCTGCGCGCGGGCGGCGCCGTCTGCGGCTGCAGCGCCACCGTCACGGCAGGGCCCTATGGCCTGCCGCGGCGCTGCCGCTGCCTGTCCTCGAGTCTGTCCGGGCCATCTTCCTGCTTGTCCTCTCCACGCACGGTCGAATGATGCCGGGGCGCCTGGGCTTTGCATCTACGTCAAATACCCCACCCCCTTACGCCAATTACCCCATACCGGCCTTCCGACCCGCCGCCTAGCCTGTTCTGGCAGAGGGAGAGGGGCCGCCAACAGGGGGGCGGGGTCGGCGAAGCAAGAAGGATGCCGATACCCGGCCAATGCCTGCCCCCTCCGTCGGAATTTCTCGGGCTCGAGCCCATTGACGGATGCACTTACAGGGAGATGGAACGTGAGTAAGAAGGACACGGCAACGCGGCGCATGAACGGGATCGGCAAGCTCACGCGCTGGGCATCGGCGTTGATGGCCGCTGGCGCGATGGGCGCCATTCCCGTGGCACACGCCGAGATCGAGTTGGGCAAGGGCATCAGCATCACCGGCTTCCTGGACATGTCGTACTCGTCCGTGAGCCCGGACGCCGGCTCCAGCACGGAAAGCGTCGGCATCGACCAGTTCGAGATCGACTTCAAGTACGCCGGTTCGGACGGCGTTTCCGCCCAGGTCGACATCGAGTACGGCGAGGGCTTCGAAGGCAGCGGCGACGACACCTTTGTCGAGCAGGCTTTCATCACCAAGGCCTTCACCGAGCAGTTCAGCATGAAGGCCGGCCGCTTCCTGAGCTACAGCGGCTGGGAAACCGAGGAGCCGACCGGCCTGTACCAGTACAGCGGCACCGGCTATGCCAAGTACTTCTACGGCTACTACCAGAACGGCCTGTCGGCCTACTACAACGGCGGCAAGTTCGCGGTGATGGGCTCCGTCGTCGCCAGCGCCTTCAACCCGAACGACCGCAACAGCGTCGACGGCGTCGACGACAAGATGGGATACGAATTCGGCTTAGCCGTGATGCCGATCGAAGGCCTGACCGCGAAGGCGTTCTACATCATCGACAAGGACACCGACACGGACATCATCAACGCCTGGGTGTCCTACGCGGTCTCGGGATTCACCTTCGCGGGTGAGTACAACACGGTCGACTACGGTGATTCCAGCGCGGTCGTCAATGGCGATGGCGATGGCTACCTGCTGATGGCCAACTACGCCAAGGGCCCCTACGGCATCACACTGCGCTACCACGACTTCGAGATCAAGAACGCCGCCGGCGGCACGGTCGACGATGGCAGCGCCATCACCCTGTCGCCCAGCTACAAGGTCGGCGAAAACCTGCTGCTGGTGCTCGAGTACCGCAAGGACAGCTCCGACACCAACGGTGATTCGGACGCGTTCGCGCTCGAAGCCCTGTTCACGTTCTGATCCGGCCTCCCCGGCGTCATCACGCTGCGCCAGCCCTGACCGGCTGACGCAGCCAACCTCATACCAAAAACGGAGTCTCTATTCATGAAACTCAAATTCATCCTGACGGCCGCCGCGCTCGGCGTCGCCAGCTTCGCGGCCCAGGCGGCCGACACCATCAAGGTCGGCGTGCTGCACTCGCTGTCCGGCACGATGGCCATCTCCGAGACCACACTGAAGGACACCGTCCTGATGCTGATCGAGGAGCAGAACAAGAAGGGCGGCGTCATGGGCAAGAAGCTGGAAGCCGTGGTCGTGGACCCGGCCTCCAACTGGCCGCTGTTCGCCGAGAAGGCCGAGCAGCTGCTGGTCAAGGACAAGGTCGATGTGGTGTTCGGCTGCTGGACCTCGGTGTCGCGCAAGTCGGTGCTGCCGGTGTTCGAGAAGAACAACGGCCTGCTGTTCTACCCGGTTCAGTACGAGGGTGAAGAGTCCTCCAAGAACGTGTTCTACACCGGTGCCTCGCCCAACCAGCAGGCCATCCCTGCGGTGGACTACCTGATGAAGGATCTGGGCGTGAAGCGTTGGGTGCTGGCCGGCACCGACTACGTCTACCCGCGCACCACGAACAAGATTCTCGAGGCTTACCTCAAGAGCAAGGGCGTGAAGCCGGAAGACATCATGATCAACTACACGCCCTTCGGTCATTCCGACTGGCAGTCGATCGTGGCGGACATCAAGAAGTTCGGCTCGACGGGCAAGAAGACGGCGGTGGTCTCGACCATCAACGGCGACGCCAACGTGCCGTTCTACAAGGAACTGGGCAACCAGAAGATCTCGGCTGAGGACATCCCGGTGGTGGCCTTCTCGGTGGGTGAGGAGGAACTGGCGGGCCTCGACACCAAGCCCCTGGTCGGCCACCTGGCGGCCTGGAACTACTTCCAGAGCATCAACACCAAGGCCAACAAGGCCGAGATCGCCACCTGGCAGAAGTTCATCAAGAAGCCGGACCGCACCTTCAACGACCCGATGGAAGCGACCGTGATCGGCTTCAACCTCTGGGTCAAGGCGGTGGAGAAGGCCAAGACCACCGACGTGTCCAAGGTCAGCGACGCCATCATCGGCCTGGAAGTGCCCAACCTGACCGGCGGCACCGCCAAGATGCTGCCGAACCACCACCTGACCAAGCCGGTGTACATCGGCGAGATCCGCGAGGACGGCCAGTTCGACATCGTCTGGCAGACCAAGGGTGAAGTGGCGGGCGATGCCTGGTCCGACTACCTGCCGGGCAGCAAGGACGTGGAGGCTGACTGGGTGAAGCTCAAGTGCGGCAACTACAACACCAAGACCAAGAAGTGTTCGGGCCAGAACTACTGAGGCCCTGACGCGGAGGCCGGCTCCCGAAGGCGGGAGCCGGCTTTCCCGACCCTTTTCTAGGACTTGTCATCCATTTCCCCGTCGCAGCGACAGGGGCATCGATGAAAGGCCCTGACGTGGAAACGAACATGCAGCTCCGAAGGAATCAGCAGCGGCGGTACCGAGGTCGCTTCGCACTTCTGTGCCGGCCGCTGCTGCTTTTTATGCTCTGGCTGGGAGGCGCCGTCGCCTGGGCGCAGGCCCCCGCCGGCAACGAATTCGATACGGCCGTGGCGTCATTGCCGACGGCCTCCTACATGGATAAGGAAGCGCTGGCGGGGCAGATCGCCCGCAGCGGTCATCCCCAGGCCCAGGCGCTGCTGCAGGGCTGGCTGGACGGCAAGCTCTACGCCGATGCCTCCGGCCATATCTGGCTGGAGGGCGAGGGCGGCTACGTTGACCCCGCCAGCGGCAGCGCGGGCAAGGTCGAGGCCGATGACCTGGAGAAGATCGGCACCAACAACCGGCTGCGCAAGGGTCTCAAGGGCATGCTGGCGCAGTTCGCGCTGGCCAGCCCGACGGCCTCGGCGCGCATCCGGGCGGTGCGCGAGATGCGCCGCGAGCTGGACGAATCCGCGGTGGCGGCGCTGCAGGCGCGCCTGCAGCAGGAGACCGACGCCGCGGTGACAAACGAGATCGAGCTGGCGCTGGCGCTGGCCGAGCTGCAGGCCGGAGAACCGTCGCAGCGCCTGGCGGCCATCGCCAGCTTGGACGGAGACCGCAGCGCCGAGGTCTACAACAGCCTGTCGCAGATGGCGTCCGGCGACGAGGCCGACGCGGACGCCCAGGTGCGCGCCGCCGCCCTGGCGGCGGTGCGCAGCATCGAATCGTGGCGCAGCTTCTACCAGGGCGTGGAAACCCTGTTATTCGGCCTGAGCCTGGGCTCGGTGCTGGTACTGGCGGCCATCGGCCTGGCCATCACCTTCGGCGTGATGGGCGTGATCAACATGGCGCATGGCGAGCTGATCATGCTGGGCGCCTATACCGCCTACGTCATGCAGCTGCTGCTGCCGAACCACATCGGCCTGGCCCTGCTGCTGTCGATCCCGGTGGCCTTCATCGTCTCCGGCCTGGCGGGCGTCGCGATCGAGCGTGGCATCGTGCGGCATCTCTACGGGCGCCCGCTGGAAACCCTGCTGGCGACCTTCGGCCTGTCGCTGGTGCTGCAGCAGCTGGTGCGCTCGGTGTTCTCGCCGCTGAACCGCTCGGTGCAGACGCCGGGCTTCCTCAGCGGCTCGCTGCAGTTCAACGACTTGCTGTCGGTCACCTGGATTCGCCTCTACATCGTGCTGTTCATGCTGATTGTGTTCGCCGCGCTGTGGCTGACGCTGAACAAGACTTCGCTGGGCCTGAAGGTGCGGGCGGTGTCGCAGAACCGCCGCATGGCCACGGCTATGGGTATCGCCACCTCCCGAGTCGATGCGATGACCTTCGGCCTGGGTTCCGGCATTGCCGGCATCGCTGGCGTGGCGCTGTCGCAGCTGACCAATGTCGGACCCAACCTGGGGCAGGCCTACATCATCGATTCCTTCATGGTGGTGGTGTTCGGCGGCGTGGGCAATCTCTGGGGCACGCTGATCGGCGGCATGGCGCTGGGCGTGACGAACAAATTGCTGGAACCTTGGGTCGGCGCGGTGATGGCCAAGATCCTGGTGCTGGTGTTCATCATCCTGTTCATCCAGCGTCGCAAGCAGGGTCTGTTTCCGCAGAAAGGCCGCGCGGCGGAGGGCCACTGATGACTTTCATGGAACGATTGCTGGCCTGGCGCAATGAGCGCGGCGCCTTCGGCTTCTACGCCGTGCTGCTGGCCACCGCGGTGCTGGTGCCGCTGCTGAACCTGGCGGTGCCGGAGGGCTCGCCGCTGCACATGTCGACCTACACGGTGACCCTGGTCGGCAAGTACATGTCTTACGCGATCCTGGCGGTGGCGGTGGACCTGATCTGGGGCTATTGCGGCATCCTCAGCCTGGGTCACTCGGCGTTCTTCGCGCTGGGTGGCTATGCCATGGGCATGTACCTGATGCGCCAGATCGGCACGCGCGGCGTCTACGGCAATGCCGAGCTTCCGGACTTCATGGTGTTCCTGAACTGGAGCGAGCTGCCCTGGTACTGGCAGGGCTTCGACATGTTCTGGTTCGCGGCGATCATGGTGCTGCTGGCGCCGGGCCTGCTGGCCTACGTGTTCGGCTGGCTGGCGTTCCGCTCGCGCGTCACCGGCGTGTACCTGTCGATCATCACGCAGGCGCTGACCTATGCGCTGCTGCTGGCCTTCTTCCGCAACGAGATGGGCTTCGGGGGCAACAATGGCCTAACCGACTTCAAGGAGATCCTCGGCTTCGACCTGAAGGCGCCTGGCACGCGCATGGCTTTGTTCCTGGCGACGGCGCTGGCCCTGGGCGTGGCCTTTGCCGCCGGCCGCATGATCACCGGTTCGCGCCTGGGCCGCGTGGTACAGGCGGTGCGCGATGCGGAAAGCCGCACGCGTTTCATCGGCTACCGCGTGGAGTCCTACAAGCTCTGGCTATTCGTGTTCTCGGCGATGCTGGCCGGCGTGGCGGGCGCGCTGTACGTGCCGCAGGTGGGCATCATCAACCCCGGTGAGTTCAGCCCGATCAATTCGATCGAGGTGGTGATCTGGGTGGCGGTGGGTGGGCGCGGCACGCTCTACGGCGCGGTGCTGGGCGCGGTGGTGGTCAACTACGCCAAGACCTGGTTCACCACGGTGCTGCCCGATATCTGGCTCTATGCCTTGGGCACGCTGTTCGTGGTGGTGACGCTGTTCCTGCCGCAGGGCCTGGTGGGGCTGATCTCGAAGCTGAAGCTGCGCCGGGGTGCCGCATGAACGTCCCGCACGCCTTCTCCCGGTTGATCCCGGCACGCCTGCGGCCGTCGCCGCGCAGCGGCGACGTGTTCGAGCGGCACAATCCGCCGGGGCTGGACCTCAGCCACAACACAGTGCTGTACCTGGAGGACATCACGGTCAGCTTCGACGGCTTCCGCGCGCTGAACAAGCTGACCCTGTACGTGGAGGCCGGCGAACTGCGTTGCATCATCGGCCCCAACGGCGCCGGCAAGACCACGATGATGGACGTGATCACCGGCAAGACCCGGCCGGACAGCGGCACGGCCTGGTTTGGCCAGACCATCGACCTGCTGGGCATGAGCGAACCGCAGATCGCACAGGCCGGCATCGGCCGCAAGTTCCAGAAGCCGACAGTGTTCGAGCAGCACACGGTGTTCCAGAACCTGGAGCTGGCCATGGCCGGCGACAAGTCGGTGTGGAAGATGTTGTTCGCCAAGCTCAGCCCGGCGCAACTGCTGCGGATCGACGAGGTGCTGGAGACCATCGGCCTGAAGGAGCACCGCGGCGCGCTGGCCGGGGTGTTGTCGCACGGCCAGAAGCAGTGGCTAGAGATCGGCATGCTGCTGATGCAGGAGCCGCAGCTGCTGCTGGTGGACGAGCCGGTGGCCGGCATGACTCCGCAGGAGACCGAGCGGACCGCGGAGCTGCTGCTGTCGCTGGCGGGCAAGCATTCGGTGGTGGTGGTGGAGCACGACATGGATTTCGTGCGCTCCATCGCGCGGCAGGTGACGGTGCTGCATGAGGGCAGTGTGCTGGCGGAGGGCTCGATCGACGAGGTGCAGAACGATCCGAGGGTGGTCGAGGTCTACCTGGGAGAACCGCGATGCTGAGCGTCAAGGGCGTCAACCAGTTCTATGGCGGCAGCCATACACTCTGGGACGTGGACCTGGAGGTGGCGACCGGTTCCGTGACCTGCCTGATGGGCCGCAACGGCATGGGCAAGACCACACTGCTGCGTGCGGTGATGGGGCTGCTGCCGGTGGCCAGCGGCGAGATCCTCTACGAGGGCAAGGACATCCGCCGGGTGGCGGCTGACCGTCGTGCCGGCATGGGGATCGGCTACGTGCCGCAGGGGCGCGAGATCTTCCCGCAGCTCACGGTGGAGGAGAACCTGCGACTGGGGCTGTACGTGCGCAAGAGCGGCCAGGCGGAGGCGCTGGAGAAGGTCTATTCCACCTTCCCGGTGCTCAAGCAGATGGCACGCCGCCGTGGCGGCGACCTGTCCGGCGGCCAGCAGCAGCAGCTGGCGATCGGCCGCGCGCTGATCTACGACCCGCGCCTGCTGATCCTGGACGAGCCCTGCGAGGGCATCCAGCCGAACATCGTGCAGGAGATCGGTGACCTGATCCTGCGACTTAACCAGGATACCGGCCTGACCGTGCTGCTGGTGGAGCAGAAGCTGCCTTTTGCGCGCCGCGTGGCCAGCGAGTTCCGCATCCTGGACAAGGGGCGGGTGGTGGCGCAGGGGGCGATCCCGGCGCTCAGCGATGAACTGGTGAAGCATCACCTGACGGTGTGATCCGTCTCACGTAGGAGCGGCCGTTGGGCCGCGATCCACCCATTCGCGGCCAACGGCCGCTCCTACGGGGCCATCAGGCGCCGACCTGCTTGTGTCTCGGGCAGCTCACCAGGTGGTCGTTGACCATGCCCGTGGCCTGCATGTGGGCATAGATGATGGTGCTGCCGACGAACTTGAAGCCGCGCTTCTGCAGGTCCTTGCTGTAGCGGTCGGAGATCTCGGTGCGGGCCGGGACTTCCTTGAGCGACTTCCAGCGGTTCACCACCGGCTTGCCACCGACGAAGCTCCACTGGTAGGCGTCGAAGCTGCCGAACTCCTTCTGCACGGCCAGGAATGCCTGGGCGTTGGCGCGTGCGGCCCAGACCTTGAGGCGGTTGCGGATGATGCCGGGGTCCAGCAGCAGCTTCTCCAGCTTGGCGTCGGTGTAGCGCGCGACCTTCTGCGGGTCGAAGTCGGCGAAGGCCTTGCGGTAGCCGTCGCGGCGCTCGAGGATCGTGCGCCAGGACAGGCCGGCCTGGGCGCCTTCCAGGATCAGGAACTCGAAGAGCACACGGTCGTCGTGGACCGGCACGCCCCATTCGCGGTCGTGGTATTCGCGGTACTGCGGGGTGGACAGGCACCAGGGGCAGGGTTCGGCGGCGACGGGCATGCGGCGGCCCCGGCTCAGACGAAGTTCATGCGCTGGCCGCGCGGCCCGCCGACGACCTGGCCGTCCTGGTAGACGATGTTGCCGTTGACCCAGGTGGCGAGGATGCTGGCGGGGAAGGTGCGGCCTTCTACCGGCGACCAGCCGCACTTGTAGAGGATGTCCTGCTTGCGCGCGGTGGTGCTGCCATGCGGGTCCACCAGCACCAGGTCGGCCCAATAGCCCTCGCGGATGTAGCCGCGGTCCGGGATGCCGAAGCGGTCGGCGACGGCGTGGCTGGTCTTCTGCACGACGGTGCGCATGTTCATCTCGCCGCGCTTGACCAGGTCGATCAGCATCAGCAGGGAGTGCTGCACCAGCGGGAGGCCCGAGGGCGCCTTGAAGTACTTGTTGGCCTTTTCCTCGGCAGTGTGCGGGGCGTGGTCGGTGGCGACGATGTCGATGCGGTCTTCCATCACGGCGCGGACCAGCGCGCGGCGGTCCTCCGGGGTCTTGATGGCGGGGTTGCACTTGATCAGCGCGCCGAGGGCGGCGTAGTCGCGGTCGTCCATGTAGAGGTGATGCACGCAGGCCTCCACGGTGATCTTCTTGCCCTTGATCGGGCCGGGGGTGAAGAACTCCAGCTCGCGTGCGGTGGTCAGGTGCAGCACGTGCAGGTCGGCGTTGTGCTTTTTGGCCAGCGTGGTGGCCAGCAGCGTGGATTCGTAGCAGGCCTCGGCGGAGCGGATGTTGGGGTGCTCGGACCAGGGCACGTCCTCGCCGTACTTCTGGCGGGCGGCCTCCTCGTTGGCCTTGATCATCGGGGTGTCTTCGCAGTGCGTCACCACCATCATGGGGGCGCGCTCGAAGATGCCGTTGAGGGTGGTGGGGTTGTCGACCAGCATGTTGCCGGTGGAGGCGCCCATGAACACCTTGATGGCGCAGGCCTCGTTGCGCTGCAGGGCGGCGATCTCCTCGAGATTGTCGTTGGCACCGCCGAAGTAGAAGGCGTAGTTGGCGAAGCTGCGGCCCTCGGCCATGGCGTACTTCTGGCGCTGCAACTCCCGCGTGGTGATCGCCGGGATGTTGTTCGGCATGTCGAAGTAAGACGTGGTGCCGCCGGCCACCGCGGCGCGCGACTCGGTGTAGAGGTCGCCCTTGTGGGTCAGGCCAGGTTCGCGGAAGTGGACCTGGTCGTCGATCACCCCGGGCAGCAGCCACTGGCCCTTGGCGTCGTAGACCTGGACCCCGGCGGGGGCGTTGATCTTGCGGGCGATCTTCTCGATGCGGCCGTTGACGATCAGCAGGTCGGCGGCGGTTTCATGGCCTTCGTTGATGATGTGGGCGTTGGTGATCAACATCGGGGGCCTCCGGGCGGGTAGTCCGGCCGATTTTACGCCTTTGCCGGGCCGTCAGGGCTGGGCGTGTGGGCCGGGCCGGGGCTCGCTATGATGGGCCTCCGGCACCAGACCGGGGCTAGCCTGCAGCCAGCGAGGAGACCCAATGAGCGAAGAAGTCCACTACGGTGCCTGCAACCTCTGCGAGGCGATCTGCGGCCTGGAGTTCCGGGTGCGCGACGGGCGTATCGTCTCGATCCGCGGCGATGACAAGGACCCGTTGTCGCGGGGGCATATCTGTCCCAAGGCCGTGGCGCTGCAGGACCTGCACGAAGACTCGGACCGCCTGCGGCGACCGCTCAAGCGTGTGGGTGAACGCTGGGAGGAGGTCGGCTGGGACGAGGCGCTGGACGAGATCGCCGACCGTCTGGTGGCGGTGCAGCGCCAGCATGGCGTCAACAGCGTCGCGGCCTACCTGGGCAACCCCAGTGTGCACAACTGGGGCAACCTCACCCATAGCGCCGCACTGTTCGGCCCGCTGAAGACGCGCAGCCGCTATTCCGCCACCTCGGTGGACCAGTTGCCGCACCAGCTGGTGGCCTACTGGCTCTATGGGCACCAACTGCTGCTTCCGGTGCCGGACATCGACCGCAGCCAGTACATCCTGATGCTGGGCGCCAATCCCATGGCCTCCAATGGCAGCCTGTGGACGGTGCCGGACTTCCGCAACCGACTGAAGGCGATGCAGGCCCGCGGCGGCCGGCTGGTGCTGATCGACCCGCGCCGCACGGAAACGGCCGAGGTCGCGGACGAGCACCACTTCATCCGCCCCGGCAGCGACGCGGCCCTGCTGCTGGCCCTGCTCAACGTGGTGCTGAACGAAGGCCTGGCCAAGCCCGGCCGGCTGGCTCAGTTCACCGATGGCCTGGACCAGGCCGCGGAGGCGCTGCGCAGCTATACGCCTGAGCGCGCCGCGGCCGTCACCGGCATCGGGGCGGACGACATCCGGCGCATTGCACGCGACCTGGCAGCGGCGCCGACCGCCGCAGTCTATGGTCGCATGGGCGTGTCGACGCAGGCTTTCGGCACGCTGTGCCAGTGGGCCATCCAGCTGCTCAATATCGCCACCGGCAATCTCGACCGCGAGGGCGGCGTGATGCTGCCGCATCCGGCGGTGGACCTGATCAAGGGCGGCAATTCCAAGCCCGGCCACTACGCCGCCTGGAAGACCCGCGTCCGCGGCCTGCCGGAGTTCGGCGGCGAGCTGCCGGTGTCGGCGCTGGCGGAAGAGATCCTGACGCCCGGCGAGGGCCAGGTGCGGGCGCTGATCACCATCGCCGGCAACCCGGTGCTGTCCACGCCCAATGGCCGGCAGCTCGACCAGGCGCTGGAGCAGCTCGACCTGATGGTCTGCGTGGATACCTACCTCAACGAGACCACGCGGCACGCGCATTTCATCCTGCCGCCCACCGGTGGCCTGGAGCACGATCACTACGACCTGGTGTTCCACCACTTGGCGGTGCGCAACACCGCCAAGTACAGCCCGGCCATCTTCCCCAAGCCCAAGGGCGCGTTGCACGACTGGGAAATCTTCGCCAGGCTGGGCCGGCGCCTGCGCGAGCGCCAGGACGAGCGCCCTCGCGGGTCGCTGATGAAGCGGCTCAGCGCCAAGCTCAAGGATGAGTTCTTGCTGCGTGCGCCGCCGCATCGCATCCTGGACCTGGGCCTGCGCCTGGGGCCCTACGGCCGCAAGGCGCCACAGAGGCTGAGCCTGGCCAAGCTCAAGGCCCATCCGCATGGGGTGGACCTGGGGCCGCTGCGCCCGGCATTGCCGCAACGGCTGCATGGCAAGAGCAAGCGTATCGCCGCGGCCCCCGCGGCGGTGCTGGCCGACCTGCAGCGTTTCGAGCGCGAGCTGCTGTCGCAGGAAGCGGCGGCACCGCGGCCGGGCGAGCTGTGGCTGATCGGCCGCCGTCACGTGCGCAGCAACAATTCCTGGATGCACAACTCGCAGCGGCTGGTGAAAGGCAAGCCGCGTCATCAGCTGTTCATGCATCCGCAGGATCTCGCGGCGCGCGGCCTGGCCGATGGGCAGATGGTGCGGGTCAGTTCCCGTGTCGGCAGCGTGGACGTGGAGATGCAGGCCACCGAGGACATCATGCCCGGCGTGGTCTCGCTGCCGCACGGCTGGGGGCATGCACGTCCGGGTGTGAAGCTGCGCATCGCCCAGGCGCAGGCGGGGCAGAGCGCCAATGACCTCACCGACGACCAGGCGCTGGACGCACTGTCCGGCAACGCCGCGCTCAATGGTATTCCGGTGACGGTGGAAGCGGCGAGGGTGCGGGCCGCCTGACGGATCGGGGAGTAAAAGCGGACCTGCGGCACACCTGACGACCGGACCACGTTGTCCGGGGCCATGGGCTCCAGTAGATTGGCGCCTGCATTTCGCCGCAGACGCACCGACTCCCGGGGAGAGCCGCTTTGCCGTCGCCGTCCCGCTACGCCGCACATGCTTTTCATGACAGTCTGCCCGATGGCCGCAGCTCCGGCGAGCTGCTGGTCACGCCGCTGGGCTTCCAGTTCCGCTGCGCTACCGGCGCGGTGGACCTCCCGTTCCGTGGCGCGGAGCTGCGCTTGGGTGGCGCCTCGGATCGCCTCGTGTTCATCAGCAACCCGGCCCGGCTGGGCTGGTCGGTATACACCGACGACCGCAGCCTGATCGCCGATCCTCTGCTGGCGCAGCAGCCCGAGTTGCAGCCGGCCCTGTCCTCGATGCGCCGCAAGCGCACCGGTGGCTGGCTGGCGACCCTTGCCATCGCCCTGCTGCTGCTGGGCCTGCCGCTGGCCTTTCTGTTCAACATCGACATCTTCGCCGGCATGGCGGCCAAGCGCATTCCGCCGGAGTGGGAGGAGGGGCTGGGCAAGCGAGTCTTCGCCCAGTACGAGATCGGCGCGCAGCTGGTGGAGGACAAGGCGCTGGCGGCGCAGCTGAAGAAGCTCACCGACCCGCTGGAACAGCAGATCGAGAAGCCGCGCTATCCGTTCCGTTTCCATATCGCCAAGGACAGCCAGATCAACGCCTTTGCCTTACCGGGAGGCTACGTGGTGATCAACTCCGAGCTGATCCTGCGCGCGCGCACGGCCGACGAGCTGCTGGGCGTGGTGGCGCATGAGATGTCGCACGTCACCGAGCAGCACGGCATGCGCTCGGTGATCACCTCGGCCGGCGTGCTGCTGATCGCGCAGGCCCTGCTGGGCGACGTGGCGGGCCTGGCGGCCACGCTGGCTTCCGCCGCGCCGTTGCTGCTCAACCAAAGCTATTCGCGCGGTTTCGAGAAGCAGGCCGACAAGCGCGGCGTGGAACTGCTGCAGCGCGCCGGCATCGATCCGCTGGGCATGGTGCGCTTCTTCGAGCTGGTGCAGTCGGAGGAGAAGAAGCGCCAGGAGAAGATCCGTAAGACGGCCGGTGACCGCACCGCCGATGTGCTGGAGGGAGCCTCCAAGTTCCTCAGCACGCATCCGCAGACCCAGGACCGCATCGAGGCCATCCGCAAGATGGCGGCGAAGCAGCCGGGGCCCTACGTGAACCTGGACGCCGATTTCCAGCGCCTGCAGGAGCAGGTCCGGGCTATCGTGGCGCAAGACAACAAGGACGAAGAGGAAGGGACGGAAGATGAAAACCGCAATTGAGGGCAGGCCGGCATTCGCCTACCTGCAGCTGATGCTGGAGCCCGGTGAGTCGATCGTTGCCGAGTCCGACGCCATGGCCAGCATGTCGGCCGAGCTCGACCTGCGCACCCGCCTCAACGGCGGCTTCTGGCGCGGCCTGGCGCGCAAGTACCTGGGTGGGGAGTCGCTGTTCATCAACCGCTTCAGCAATGCCACGCAGCAGCCGCGCACGCTCACGCTGGTGCAGCCGACGCCGGGCGACATCCTGTGCCGCGAACTGGCGGCCGGCGAGACCTATTACCTGCAGCCGGGCGCCTTCCTGGCCGCCGATGAGTCGGTGACACTGGGCCTGAAGTGGGCGGGGCTGGTGTCCTGGATCGCCAGCGAGGGGCTGTTCAAGATGGCCGTCACCGGCCCGGGCCGTGTCTGGTACGGCGCTTACGGTGCGCTGCTGGAGCGTGCGCTGGACGGCGAGACCATCGTCGACACCAGCCACCTGGTGGCCTACGAGCCGGGGGTGCAGCTGCGCCTGCAGCTGGCGGGCGGCATCTTCTCCAGCATTTTCGGCGGCGAAGGTCTGGTGACGCGCCTGTCCGGCAAGGGCAAGTACGTCATCCAGACGCGCAGCATCAGCGGCCTCAGCGGCTGGATCAACCCGAAGCTCTGGGGATAGGGCATGCAGATCGAACTGGTACACCGCCCGGGCAACACCGCGGCGAAGGTGCGGCTGGAGCCGGGCGAGACCCTGACCGCCGAGGGCGGCGCGATGATCGCCATGAGCGGCGACATGGGCATCACCACCACCACGCACAAGAAAGGCTCCGGCTCGCTGCTGAAGAGCCTCAAGCGCATGCTGGGCGGCGAGTCGCTGTTCCTCAACCACTTCAGCTCGCCGCGCGACGGCGGCGAGGTCTGGCTGGGCACGCCGCTCGCCGGCGACATGCTGGTACATGAACTCGACAACGAGAGCCTGATCGTCCAGGGCGGCTCCTGGGTGGCGAGCGAGGAGGGCGTGGAGGTTGGCATGGGCTGGCAGGGCTTCAAGTCGCTGCTGTCCGGCGAGCATGTCTTCTGGCTCAACCTGAAGGGCCGCGGCAAGGTGCTGCTGAGCTCTTTCGGTGCGATCTACCCGGTGCCGGTCGACGGCGAGTACATCGTCGACAGCGGCCATATCGTGGCCTTCAACGAGACCCTGAAGTTCGAGCTCAGCAAGGCCGGCAAGAGCTGGATCCACTCGATCCTCGGCGGCGAAGGCCTGGTCTGCAAGTTCAAGGGCCGTGGCACGGTCTGGTGCCAGTCGCACAACCCGGGCAGCTTCGGCCGTGCGCTGACGCCGAGCCTCAAGCCGCGCAGCCGCTGAGGAACCGACCATGAGCGAAACCCAATACAACGTCCTGCTCACCGGCGAACTGGTGGCGGGCGCCGAGCGCAGCCGCGTGGTGGCGCTGTTCGGTGCCAAGTTCGGCCTGCAGCCGGCACAGGCGGAAGGCCTGATCAGCGGACGCCCCGTGGTGATCAAGAAGGGCGTGGACGCCGCCACGGCGCAGCGCATCGTCGAGCAGGTGCAGCAGATGGGGGCGCATGCCACGGCACAGCCTGCCGAAGCCGTGCCGCCGCAGGTGCCAGCGCGCGCCAATGGCGCGACTCCGCCTCCGGTTCCGCTGTCCCCGCCGCCAGTGCCGCGCGCCACTGCTCCCGTGCCGCCGCCGCCGGCAGCGCAGCCTGGCCTGGCCTTCCGCATCGAGGGCGAGCCGGACTTCGCCTTCCTCACCGTGAAGATCCCGGCCGGCGAGACGCTGAAGGTCGAGGCCTCGGCGATGGCGACGATGGACACGCACATCACCATGAAGACCAAGCTCGGCGGAGGCCTCAGCCGTTTCGTCACCGGCGAGTCAATCTTCATCAACGAGTTCACCGCGCAGCATGCGCCGGGCGAGATCGGCATTGCCGCTGGCGCACCGGGCGACATGCGCCACCTGTATCTCGACGGGCAGACGATCTACCTGCAGAACTCGGGCTATGTCGCCTCCACCCCCGGCGTGGCGGTGGAGAGCAAGTGGCAGGGCCTGACCAAGGGCTTCTTCTCGGGCGAGAGCCTGTTCCTGATCCGCTGCTCGGGCAAGGGCGACCTATGGTTCTCGAGCTACGGCGGCGTAATTGAAGTGGATGTGGACGGTGACTACGTGGTGGACACCGGCAACATCGTGGCCTTTACCGACGGCCTGGAGTACCGCATCACCAAGGTCGGCGGCTACAAGTCGCTGTTCTTCTCGGGCGAGGGCCTGGTCTGCCGCTTCTCCGGCCGCGGCCGCGTCTGGATCCAGACGCGCAAGGTGGGGGCGTTCATTGCGTGGACCTTCCCGTTCCGAAGAGTGGCGAAGAAGGGGTGAGGCAATGCGCTTTGGCAATGCCTAAATGGCATTGCCTGCATTGCCGAACGCCCGGCCAAGGATGGCCGGGCCGGGGCCAGATCGGGAGATGAAGTCCCGCCATGGACGGCGCCACCGCTTTTCTGGCATTCGGAAGGTGGGCACGATTCACAGCACCCTCTCCCCGGCAACTGCTCCTGCGTTGCCCCACCTCGGGCATCCATGCCCTTGCCAACCCCTCTCCCACAAGTGAGCGAGGGGCTCGCTTCAAACAATGCGGTAATACCCCGCAATCATCCGCTCGAACCAGCGCTGCGGCAGCAGCTTCTTCAGCACACCCACGGCGAAGCGCTGTGCTAGCGGACCCACCAAGTGCCGCAGCTTCGGCTGGCGCGTGTTGATGATCTTCTCCAGCCGCCAGGCGATCGCCTCCGGCGTGGCGCCGCCCTGTTCGTCCTTCTCCATCACCGTCACCGCGGTGCACAGGGCCTGCTTGTAGGGGCCTTCCGCGGCGGCCACGGCCATGCGGCGTTCGGCGGTGAACCCGGTACGGAAGTCGCCCGGCTCGATCATGGCCACCTGCACGCCGTAGGGCCGCAGTTCCATGCGCAGGGATTCGGTCATGCCTTCCACCGCGAACTTGCTGGCGCTGTAGAGGCCCTGGAAGGGGATGGCCACCAGCCCGCCCATGGAGCTGATGTTGATCAGGTAGCCCGAGCCCTGGCGGCGCAGCGTGGGCAGCACCGCCTGGCAGACGCGCAGCACGCCGAAGAAATTGGTATCGAGCTGTTCCTGGGCTTCGGCGATGCTGGTGTCCTCCACCGAGCCGGCGATGCCCCAGCCGGCGTTGTTCACCACCACGTCGAGTCGGCCCTCCCGGGCCAGGACCAGCTCCACCGCCTGGCGCACGGAGGTCTCCGAGGTGACGTCCATCGCGATCATGCGCAGGCCAGGGGCGGGCTCCGCCGGCAGCGGCGGGACACGACGGCTGGTGCCGTAGACGCGGTAGCCGCGGCGCTGCAGGTGCTCGGCACAGGCCTTGCCGATGCCCGAGGAGGCGCCGGTGATGAGGACGACACGCGGGGAATCAGGCTGCATGGTGCGGGAACTCGCCAGGGTCGGTGTTCCTGCGCAGCTTACCGGGCCCCGCGGCTGCGCCGGGAGGCCTGCGTCACAGCCGTCCGCCGCGAACCCCCTGGGCGTCCGCGGCGGCGCTCGTGAGGCTGAGGGCGGGGACCTAGCATGCCCACTACGACATTCCGGGTCGGAGGGGACCTCATGCGTATCGAATCGGCCAAGCGGGCCATGCTGCCCGTGCTGCTCCTGTTGCTGGCGGCCTGCGGCAGGACCGAGACGCCTGCCGCCCCGGTTGCGGCGGCCTCCGCTCCGGTGGCTGCGAGTGCCGAACTGCAGGCGCTCTACGACCGTAGCTGCAGGAGCTGCCATGCCGTGCCGGGCACCGGCGCGCCGCTGACCGGCGATGCCAAGGCCTGGGCGCCGCGCGTGGCGCAGGGCATCGACACCCTGCTGGATCACACCATCAATGGCTTCCAGTCCATGCCGCCGATGGGCGCCTGCATGGACTGCAGCGAGGAACAGTTCGAGGAATTGATCGAGCTGATGTCTGGCACCACATTCGACTGAGCCTCCGATGAGCCTGTCACGTCGTGAACTGATCAAGGGGCTGGCACTGGTGGGTGCGGCCGGGGCCATGGGCCTGCCGGGCCTCGCGGCCGCGGCGCGGCGCAACCGTGTGATGGTCTGGCGTAACTGGTCCGGTGCGCAGAGCTGCATACCGGCCGCGCGCCTGGGCCCCGCCAGCGAAGAGGCCCTGGCCGAACTGCTACGGGCCAGCCGCGATGTCATCCGCCCGGTGGGCGCGGGGCATTCCTTCAGTGCGCTGGTGCCCACCGACGGCACCATCGTCTCGCTGGCCCGCCTCAGCGGGCTGATTGGCCTGGATGCCGGTCAGCAGCAGTCGGAATGGTGGGGCGGCACGCCGATGTCGCAGATGGGCGCGCCGCTGAAGGCGGCGGGCCTGGCGCTGACCAACATGGCGGACATCGACCACCAGAGCCTGGCCGGCGCCATCGCCACCGCCACGCATGGCACGGGAATCGGCTTTGGTTCGTACTCGACCCAGGTCACCGGCCTGCGCCTGGTCACGGCGGCCGGCGAGACGCTGGACTGCGACGCGCAGAACCGCCCGGAGGTCTTCAATGCCGCGCGCGTTTCCCTGGGGGCGCTGGGCTTCGTCACGCGCGTGAAGCTGCAGAACCGGCCGGCCTTCCGCCTGCGCGAGAAGATGTGGGTGCGGAAGACCGAGGAGATCCTGGAGGGCATCGACGAACTGCGTCGCGGCAACCAGCACTGGGAGATGCATGTCCTCACGCACTCCGATTATTCCGCCGCCGTTTCGCTGAACGAAACCTCCGACCCGCCGAGCCCGCCGCCGGCCGATCCCGAGGCGGAGGGCGGCAACGAGTACATCAAGTGGATCGCGCGGCTCGACAAGTACGGCAGCGACTGGCCGGCCGCGCGGCGCGCCCTGCTGAACCTGGTGGCGTCCACAGCGGGTTTCGAGGAACGCGTTGGCGAGTCCTACGAGGTCTTCGCCAACGTGCGCAACGTGCGCTTCAACGAGATGGAATACTCCGTGCCCTCGGAGGTGGGGCCGGCCTGCCTGAGGGAAATCCTGGCGCTGATCGACAAGAAGCGCCTGCCGACCTGGTTCCCCATCGAGTACCGCTACATCAAGGGCGACGATATCCCCATCTCGATGTTCGAAGGCGGGGAGCGCTGTGCCATCTCGATCCACCAGCACTACACCATGGACCACCACAACTACTTCGCCGAGATCGAGCCGATCTTCTGGAAGTACGGCGGCCGTCCGCACTGGGGTAAGCTGCACTCGCTCAACGCACGCCATCTGCAGAAGCTCTATCCGCGCTGGAGGGAGTTCACGGACGTGCGGCAGGCGCTGGATCCGCAGGGGCGCTTCCTGAATGCGCATCTACGGTCGGTGTTCGGCGTGATTTGAACAGCATTGCCGAGAGGGCTGGGCCGTTCACCCTTCGACAGGCTCGGGGCGAACGGTGGCGAGGGTGGGTGAGGAGTCAAAGATGAAGCGACGCCATTTCGTGATCGGTGCCGCGGCCCTGGGTGCCGGCGCGGCCCTGGCGCTGCGGCCGCGGGCCGAGGCCCAGCCCTATGACGACTACTTCCGCGCGCTCAACGACGAGCTGCGTCGCAACGGGCCGGCGCGGCCCTGCCTGCTGATCGACCTGGACCGGCTTGACCGCAACATCGATGTGGTCATGGCGTCCGTGCGCGCTCCCAGGCATTACCGCGTGGTGGAGAAGTCGCTGCCCAGCCCCAAGCTGCTGGACTACGTGATGCGCAAGGCCGGCACGAACCGGCTGATGTCCTTCCACCAGCCCTTCGCCAACGCCGATGCGCGGCTGTTTCCAGGCTGCGACATCCTGCTCGGCAAGCCGTTGCCGGTGCGCTCGGCGGAGCGCTTCTATCGCGAGCTGAAAGGCACTTTCGACCCGGTGCGGCAGATGCAGTGGCTGGTGGATACGCCGGAGCGGCTGCAGCAGTACCTGGAGCTGGCACAGGGCCTGGGTACGCGCCTGCGCATCAACATCGAGATCGACGTCGGCCTGCATCGTGGCGGCGTGGGCGACGACGAGACCCTGGCGCGCATGCTGGCGCTGATCGAGGCGCAGCCGCAGCGGCTGGAGTTTGCCGGCTTCATGGGCTATGACCCCCAGGTCACGGCGCTGCCGCGCCTGGCTGGCTCGCGCGAGTCGCTGTTAGCGGCCGTCATGCAGACCTACGAGAGCCGCGTGGCCTTGCTGCGCGGCCGGCACCCGGCGCTGTGGCGCGAGGACCTGACGCTGAACACCGCCGGCAGCCCCACCTACAAGCTGCACGAGCAGGAAAGCCTCTGCAACGACATCTCGGTGGGCTCGGCCCTGCTCAAGCCCACGCATTTCGACATCGACACCCTGGCGGAACATGTCCCGGCCGCGTTCATCGCCACGCCGGTGCTGAAGGCCGTGGGGCCGCTGCGCCTGCCGGAGCTGGAGGGCCTGTCGAGCCTGGTCCGGGCCTGGGATCCGAATGCGCGCGAGATGTTCTTCGTCTATGGCGGCAACTGGATGGCCGACTACGAGTCGCCGCGCGGCCTGCGCCGCAACGGGCTCTATGGCAAGAGCTCCAACCAGGAGAACGTCACCGCCTCCGCCGGTACCGGCCTGGCGGTGGATGACCACGTCTTCCTGCGGCCGCAGCAATCCGAGGCGGTACTGCTGGAGTTCGGGGACTTGCTTGCCGTGCGCGGCGGGCGCATCGTCGAGCAATGGCCGGTGCTGGCCTGAGGCCAGCATCCTGGCCGTGTTTCACCATTACTAATCCAAGCCGGTCGAACCGGCGTAGAGGGAGAGCGTCCCCATGAGAAAGCACATCGTCCCGGCCGTGGCCCTCCTGCTGGCCACCGTCCTGTCCGGCTGCAACAGCCGCAGTTCCGCGCCGGAGGGCGGGGCGGTGGGCTCCGCCACGCTGGCAGACCCGCAGCGTGCGGCCTGCGTGATGAAGAGCCCCTACCTGCAGGTGGGCGCCGGCCTGGATGCGCCGGGTCGCCTGGACGTGGCCGTGCCCCGGGTGGGCACGCCCGCGAGTTGCCAGGGCAATAGCCAGTTCCGCTTCGGCTCGGGCCTGTACGACATCACGGCCCCGGTGGCCAACACCAGCGGCATGGGCTGGGAGAACCCTGCCCAGGTTTTCGCCGGCCTGCACCAGCGCCAGTACGCGCGTGCCTTCGCCATCGAGTCGCCCTGCAACGGCAAGCGCGTGATGCTGGTGGTGGCCGACATCGGCATCATGACCGGCGCGCTGCGCAGCCAGGTGCTGGCCGCTATCGCCGCCGACCCGGCCCTGGCCGGGCGCTACGGCCCCGACAACCTGATGCTGTCGGCCACGCACACCCACCAGGGTCCGGCCGGATACTCGCACCACCTCGCGCACAACCTGCTCCACTTCGGCTTCGACGCCACGACCTTCCAGGCCATCGCCGGCGGCATGATCGAGGCGCTGAAGCGCGCCGACGCCAACCTGCAGGCACATCCGCAGACGGCGGCCATCGGCATGGCCTCGGGCGAGCTGCTCAACGCCAGCATCCAGCGCTCCGCGCCGGCCTACGAGATGAACGCCGAGTCCGAGCGCCGCGAGTTCCTCAACACGCGGGGTGAGGAGGTGCGCAACAACAAGCGCATGGTGCAGCTCAACCTGGTGCGCGCCGACGGCTCCGCGGTGGGCATCCTCAACTGGTTCGGCGTGCACGCCACCGTGATGGGGCCGACACAGCACCTGGTCAGCTCGGACAACAAGGGCTACGCGGCGCTGGGCTTCGAGCGCATCATGAAGACCCGTTACGACAACCAGCTGGGTGCTGACAGTTTCGTGGCCGCCTTCGCCCAGGCCGACCAGGGCGATGCCTCGCCCAACCTCTTCATCCTGGAGCGGCCGCATCCGGACCCGACGCGCGGCGGCGGTGCCGACGACGCCGAGTCCAACGCCATCTCCGGCACCAAGCACCTGGCCAAGGCCCTGGAGCTCTACGCCCGCGGTGCGGCGCTGTCGGGCCCGGTGGACTACCGCCTGTTCCACGTGCGGATGGACGACGTGGAGGTGACCGACCCGGTGGTGCTGGCCAGCCTGCAGCACCCGGCGGAGATGGACGCCGAGGTGAAGCGCACCTGCTCGCCGGCCCTGGGGCCGTCGTTCGCCGCCGGCGCCGAGGACGGCCCGGGCCCGGCGGTGGAGGGCGTGGGCTGCTCCGCGGGCTTCGACCTGCTGGCCGCTGCCGCGGCGGACTTCCAGACCTTGCTGGCGATCCGCCCGCCGGAGGCCGTGGGCCTGCCGCCCGCCATCCTGCCGCTGAACCTGGTGTCCACGGCGCTGATGTGCAACCTCAAGTACCTGCCGGCGAACCCGGTGCTGGGGGATTTCTCCTGCCAGGCCGAGAAGCCGGTAGCGCTGCCGCTGTCGGCGGGCGGCATCCCGGCCGAGCCGCTGGTGCTGCCGTTCCAGGTGATCCGCCTGGGCAATCTGGCCGTGGTCGGCCTGCCCTGGGAGGTGCCGACCATGTCGGCGCGGCGCATCCGCAAGCAGATGCTGGAGGTGCTGGCGCCGGTGGGTGTGGACACCGTGGTGGTGGCGCCGCTGACCAACGACTTCGTGCACTACCTGCCGACGCGCGAGGAATACGCCGCACAGCAGTACGAGGGCGCCTCCAACATCTTCGGGCCCTGGACGCTGGCCGCCGTGCAGCAGGAACTGCGCCGGCTGGCGCTGACGATGCGCGACGACCAGCCGGCACCGGAAGGCCCGGCCTACGTCGAAGGCAACCCGGTGCTGCTGCGCACGCCCTACGTGGCCGGCGATCTGCCGGTGCGCGCGTTCGGCAGCCTGGTGACCGATGTGCCCGCCACGGCTGCGCCGGGTGACACCGTGACCGCCGAGTTCCAGTCCGGCCACCCGCGCAACGACCTGCGCACCCAGCAGAGCTACGTCTATGCCGAGCGCCAGAAGGCGGACGGCAACTGGGAGGTGGTGGCGCAGGACCGCGATCCGGAGCTGCTGTTCGTCTGGAAGCCGGCGCTGCCACAGGTGCTGCCGATCGACCTGCCGGTGGTGGGCAGCGGCCTGTCCTCCACCGCCGAGGCGGTGTGGTCCATCCCGAAGAACACGCCGGCGGGCATCTACCGCCTGCGCCTGGAGGGCTCGGCGCAGACGCTGGTGCTGCCCAAGGCGGCCTACAGCGGCGTCTCCAGCCCGTTCACCGTCGGCGCCCCGGTATCCGACTGCCCTTGAGCGGGGTGGGCTGAATTTCTCCCACGCATTGTCGCGAGGCTGACAGTCTGCCCGGCGCTGGCCGAGGCAGACTGTCGGAATAACGACAACGACGAGGAGAGAGGGGATGGTCTGGAGCCGCACGGCGCTGCTGGCCTTGATCCTGCTGCTGTCCGCCTGCGGCGGCAGCGAGGCGGTCGATCCCGCGACGGCGCGCAGCGACCAAGGTTGGGTCGGCGCCTGGGCCGCCGCGCCCTATGGTCCGTATCCCCTAGGGCCCCTGAGTGGCCTGCTGCCGGTGGCCCTGCCAGTGCCCTTGCCGCCGATTCCGAGCCTGCTGCCCGGCAACCAAGCAGTGGACCAGAGTTTCCGCATGGTGGTGCGCCCTTCGCTCGGCGGCGAGACGCTGCGCGTGCGCCTGTCCAATCTGGTGGGCGACCGCCCGCTGCACATCGGTCCGGTGCAGGTGGCGCAGCGCCTGATCGGGCCGGCGATCCTGCCCGGCAGCGGCCGCACGGTACTGTTCGGCGGAAAGGCGGAGGTGGTCATCGCCCCCGGTGCGGAGGCGGTCAGCGACGCGGTGGAGTTCCCCTTTGCCGTGGGCACGGACCTCGCCGTGTCCTTCCAGGTTGTCGGCGAGAGCGGGCCGATCACCTGGCATGCCGTGTCCTTCGCGCTGAACTACGTCGGCCTGCCGTTCCTGGGCGACGGCACCGGTGATCCCACCGGACTGAGCTTCCCGCAGCCGACGCTGGGCTGGTTCTTCCTGAGCGGCATCGACGTGCTGGCCCCCGGCTCGCCGGGCGCGATCGTCGCCATCGGCGACTCGATCACCGACGGCGCCTATTCCGTGCCTGAAACCAACACGCGCTGGCCCGACTGGTTTGCCGCGCGCCTGCGCAGCGCCGGCATCGACATGGCGATGCTCAACCAGGGCATCAACAGCAACACCGTGACCCGCGAGGCGCTGGACCCTGACAGTGCCTACCAGGGCCCGCCAGCCGTGGAACGTTTCGACCGGGATGTGCTGCAGCGCTCCGGCGTGCGTTCCGTGGTGATCTTCGAGGGCACCAATGACCTTGGCGCCGGCGTCGCGGCCGAGCCGATCTATGCCGGTATCCGCTCGCTGGCGGACCGCGCCCGCGCCGCGGGCCTCTGCGTGGTGGTCGGCACGATCCCGCCGCGCCTGGACGTGATCCCGCCGCTGGACAACTGGAAGCCCGCCACCATGGAGCCGCAGCGCCGGCGCCTGAACGAACTGCTGCGCGCGGACGGCTCCTTCTACGGCATCGCGGACTTTGAGGCGGCACTCGGCCTGCCGGGTCTGCCGTCGCTGCCGAACACGGCCCTGTATTTTCCCGACCTGCTGCACCCGAACTCCATTGGCTTCGCGGCGATGGCACAGGTCATACCGCTGGAGGCGCTGGTACCGCCGCCGGTGGGACACTGCAACCCCTGAAGGAGAATCGAACATGACGCAGCTCGCGGGCAAGGTGGTCTGGATCACCGGCGCTTCCAGCGGTATCGGCGAAGGCCTGGCCGCACAGGCGGCGCAACGCGGCGCGAAGCTGGTGCTGAGCTCGCGGCGCGAGGCCGAGCTGGAGCGCGTGCGCCAGGCCCTGCCGCGGCCGCAGGACGTGGCCCTGCTGCCGCTGGACCTGTCGCGGCTCGATGACCCGGAAGAGGCCGCGCGCCGCGCCGGGACTTTCTTCGGCCCGGTGGACGTGCTGGCCAACAACGCCGGCATCTCGCAGCGCACGACGGCGCTGGAGACGCCGATGGCGGCCTACCGCCAGATCATGGAGGTAGACTTCTTCGCGCCGGTGGCGCTGACCAAGGCCCTGCTGCCGGCCATGGTGGCGCGCGGGTCGGGTCACGTGGTGACGGTCAGCAGCGTGTTCGGGCACATCGCCATGGCGCGGCGCACGGCCTATGCCGCCGCCAAGCACGCGCTGCACGGCTTCTACGACAGCGCGCGCATCGAGCTGGGCGACAAGGGCGTGAACTTCACCCTGGTCTGCCCGGGATTCGTGCGCACCAATGTCTCCGCCAATGCCCTGGGGCCGGACGGCCAGCCCTGGGGGCAGGTGGACAAGGACATCGGCGCCGGCATGGACCCGGCGATCTGCGCGGAGCGCATCTGGCAAGCCGTGGAGCAGGACCGCTACGAGGTGATGATCGCGGGCAAGGAGGCCATCGTGGTGTACATCAAGCGCTTCCTGCCGCTGTCGGTCTACACCGCCTTCGCCAAGCGCCTCAAGGTGCAGTGACCTCCGCGCCCCGGTGCGGTTGCCGGGGTTTTGCCGCACACTCGGGCAGAGGAGGGCGACATGAAAAAGACCAAGCCTGCGACACAGCAGGGACTGACGCGCCGGGACTTCATCCACGGCATGGCCGCGGCCACCGGCAGCCTGATCCTGCCCGGCTGCGGCAACAGCACGCAGCCCGGTGGCTCCGGCGGCCTGCCGCCGCCGGAGGAGTCCGGCATCGACCATATCGTCGTGCTGATGATGGAGAACCGCTCCTTCGACCATTTCCTTGGCTGGGTGCCGGGGGCGGATGGAGTGCAGGCAGGGGTGAGCCTCAAGGACAAGGCCGGCAACACGCGCCAGTCCCGCAACCTGGCGCCGAACTTCCAGAACTGCCAGCTCGCCGACCCGGACCACAGCTATGACGGCGGGCGCATCCACGTCAACGACGGCAAGATGGACGGCTTCCTGATGACGCAGCCGGTCGGCGACGACTTCGCGGTGGGCTACTACACCGCCGACAGCCTGCCGTTCTACAAGGGCTGCGCCGAGCACTGGACCATCTGCGACCGCTACTTCAGCAGCATGCTCGGGCTGACCACGCCCAACCGCATCTACATGCATGCCGGCCAGACCGATCGCCTGGTCAACTCGGTGGAGATCTCGAAGCTGCCGACGGTCTGGGACCGCATGATCGAGAAGGGCCGTAGCGTGGCCTACTACTACCAGGACGTGTCCTACCTGTCGTTCTGGGGCAGCAAGTACACCGGCTTCTCCAACCGCTACACCAAGAGTCGCCTCAAGTCCGACGTGATGGCCGGCCGCCTGGCGAACCTGACCTACATCGACAACGTCGGCTCCACTTTCAACGAGGGCGGCAGCCTGTCGCGCGACGATCACCCGGTGGCCGACATCCGCGACGGCCAGGCCTTCCTCAACGAGGTCTACGACATCCTGCGCCAGGGCCCGGACTGGGAGCGCACGCTGCTGGTGATCAACTACGACGAGTGGGGCGGCTTCTACGATCACGTGCCGCCGCCGTTCGCGCCTGTCACGGCGGAAGAGGCGGCGCTGGGCAACGACGGACGCCTCGGCGGACGCGTGCCCTGCGTCATCATCGGGCCGCGCGCGCGGCGCGGGCACGTGGAGCACCAGCAGTTCGATCCGAACTCGATCCTCAACATGATCGCCTGGCGCTTCGGCTTCGAGCCGCTGGGTGCGCGTGCCAGTTCCACCAACCTGGCGCATGCCCTGGATTTCTCCAGCGCGCCGAAGCCGGCTGCGCCGGCCTTCGATGTGCCGGGCGGGCCCTTCGGTGGCCTTTGCCTGCCGCTGGCCACGATCCTGCACCTGGCCGGGCTTGAGTCGCCGGTGCCGCTGCCGGAACTGCCGGTGGTGCCACTGCCCGAGCAGATCCAACTGCCGCCGATCCCGGGATTGGACGAGCCGCTGCTGCGGCTGGTGAGCCACGTACAGGAGCTGGACGTGATCCGGCGGCTGGGTGCGGGCTTCGGTTTCTAGAGACGAGGAGAAACCATGACGGGCCCCATCCGCATCTGTGTCTTCGGCGCCGGTAGCATCGGCTGCTATGTCGGCGGGCGCCTGGCTGCTGCCGGCAGCGATGTGAGTTTCGTCGGGCGTGCCCGGCTGGCGCAGGAGCTGGCCGCCAGCGGCCTGCGGCTTACCGACTGGCAGGGCGCCGACCTGCGCGTGGCGCCGCAGGCACTACGTTTCTCCACCACGCCGCAGGCGGCAGCGGATGCCGACCTGGTGCTGGTGACGGTTAAGTCCGCCGGCACCGACGAGGCGGGTGCCCAACTGGCCGGCGTGCTCAAGCCGGGCGCGGTGGTCATCAGCTTCCAGAACGGCCTGCACAACGCCGAGGTGCTGCGCAAGCGCCTGCCGGGCCGCTTGGTGCTGACCGGCATGGTGCCGTTCAACGTGCTCAACCGGGGCGGCGGCGCCTTCCACCACGGCTCCGAGGGCCAGCTTGAAGTAGAGGAGCATTCCGCCCTGGAGCGCTTCCTGCCGCCCTTCGAGCAGGCGGGGCTGCCGCTGGAACGCCACGCGCAGATGCTGCCGGTGCTCTGGGCCAAGCTGCTGCTCAACCTCAACAACGCGGTCAATGCCTTGTCCGACCTGCCGCTGAAGGAGGAGCTGTCGCAGCGTGCCTACCGGCGCTGCGTGGCCATGGCGCAGGAAGAGCTGCTGGCGCTGCTCGACACCGCCGGCGTGCAGCCGGCCAAGCTCACGCCGCTGCCGCCGCACTGGATCCCGAAGCTGCTGGGTGTGCCGGACTTCCTGTTCCGCCGCCTCGCCAGCCAGATGCTGGAGATCGATCCGCTGGCGCGCTCCTCGATGTGGGAGGACTTGCAGGCGGGCCGCAAGACCGAGGTCGACTACCTCAATGGCGAGGTGGTGAAGCTGGCCTATGCGCAGGGTCGGCAGGCGCCGGTGAACGCGCGGCTGATGTCGCTGGTGCACCAAGTGGAGAACGGTGGCCAGCGGCAGTGGAGCGGCGAGGCGTTGCTGCGGGAGTTGCAGCGGGCGCGGTTGGGAGAGTAGACACGTCATGCCGGCGAAAGCCGGTGTGACGATAAGTCGTGTAGCCCGGATGAAATCCGGGGCAGTTCCCTGCGAGGACTAATCCGGGATTTCATCCGGGCTACACGGGCTCAGGTCGCTACGGTGTAAGCACCTGCAATGAGCGGCAGCTGGTGCGCGCGGATGATGCCCGGCGGCGCGGCGAACACGTGGGGAATGGCGTGGATCATCGGCATCGCGGTCAGCGTGGCGGGGTCGAAGTCGCGCGTGCCGCCGGTCTGCTGGTAGAGGCAGCGGATGTTGGGCTGCCCCTGGATCTCCACCAGCCAGCCGTCTTCCACGGCCCAGTTCGGCTGCAGCTTGGTGCCCAGCTTCCAGGCCACCTTCAGCTCGATCACGGCCTTGCCGTTGACGCGGGCGGACCAGCAGCAGCGCAGGCCGCCGATGCAGCCCTGGCCGATCTTCATGTAGCCCAGGTCCACGTCCTCGGTGGCGGCGGCGTATTCCACGTCGAAGCGGATCTCGTCTACTGAGATCTTCAGGGCCTCCGCCATCATCTCCACGGCTTCCTTGAAGGAGGGCATGGCGCGCTCGGCCAGCGGCGGTGCGGTGGGGTCGTCCACCTTCAGGCCGAAGCCGATGGCCTCCCAGGTGCCGGCGGATTCGTAGGGCGTGGCGTCCACGGATTCCAGCACGGAGATCTTGTCGATGCGCGCGCAGCCGGCCGAGGCCACCAGGGCGATGATGTTGGCGTGGCCCGGGTTCACGCCGCCGCCGTAGACCGAGGAGCCGCCCTTGCGGGTGGCGGCCTCCAGGCGTGCCTTGGCCTCGGGGCCGAACTGCGTGCCGGTGATGAAGTAGGCGGTGGAGACGATGTCGCAGCCGGCTTCCAGGATCTTCACCATCTCGTCCACCTTGGGGAACTGCGGCATGTAGCAGACCACGTCGGGCTGGGTTGCGAGCAGGGCGTCGATGTCGCGGGTGGCGCGGATGCCCAGCGGCGGCAGGCCGCAGAGTTCCCCGGCGTCCTGGCCCTCCTTGTCCGGGGAGTGGCACCAGCAGCCCACCAGTTCCAGCAGCGGGTGCGCGACGATGGCCTTCAGCGAGGGCTTGCCGACCACCCCGGTGCTCCACTGGACGACCCGGATGGGCTTGCTCATGGTTTCTCCTCGATTTTATGGGTTGTTCAAGGCAAAACCAGAAGGCTTTCAAGTGCTTGACCTGATCCGAAAGGAGTGGGTTGAGGCATTTTTACCCCTGCGACTGTCGCGCGGCTGACAGTCTTGGGCAGGGGTGGGGGCGCAAGATGCATCCATCAAACGAGGAGACCCCACATGCCCACGCTCAAGCAGTTCCTGAACGAATACCAGGTCAGCCACCAGAACCCGGTCAACTCGGCCATCCACATGGTCTGCGTGCCGGCGATCTTCTTCTCCACGCTGGCGCTGCTGTGGCTGATCCCGGTGGGCCGCTGGCTGGGCCTGTCGGCCGAGATCGCGCCCTGGGTCAACCCGGTGACGATCTTTGCCCTGCCCACGGGGCTGTTCTACCTGCGCCTGTCCTTTGGCAGCTTCGCGGCGATGACGGTGTGGTTCGCGATCTCGATCCTGGCGATCGTCGCCATCCAGCAGTCCGGTGGCCCGCTGCTGTGGATCGGCCTGGCGACCTGGGTGATCGCCTGGGCGGTGCAGGTCTACGGCCACAAGGTGGAAGGCGCCAAGCCCTCGCTGGTCGATGACCTACGCTTCCTGCTGATCGGGCCGCTGTTCGTGATGGATAAGGTGTATCGCAAGCTGGGCGTGTAAAAGCCTCAGGTACAAAAGTCTTCATGTAGGAGCGGCCGTTGGCCCTGAAAGGGTCGGCCGTCCGCCGAACCATTCGCGGCCAACGGCCGCTCCTACGTTGGGCAGCGTTTATCTTGGTGGAAGCGACGCGAGTCGCGATCTTCTGCTGTGAACTCCAAGGTCGCGACTCGCCTTGCTCCCACGGGAGGGCGTCAGCCCGCGTCGGCGATCTTCTGCAGTGCCGACAGATCGCGGATGCGCAGCTTGCCGTAGTCCACGGCGACCACGCCGCCGGCTTCCAGCGCCTTGAGTTCCTTGCTGACGCTCTGGCGCGAGGCACCAAGCATGCGGCCCAGGTCGTCCTGCGGCAGGTGCAGGTCGATCAGCAGGCCCTCCGGCGTCTCGCGTCCGTAGAGTGCCAGCAGGTCCACCAGGCGCCGCGCCAGCCGTGCCGGCAAGGAGGCGAACTGCGCGTCCTCGATGTAGCTGAAGGCCAGCCGCAGCTTGCGGCACAGCATCTTCACGAAGTGCGGGTACAGCTCCGGCTGCGCGGCCAGCACGGCCAGGAACTTGTCGCGCGGCAGCATCAGCATCTCGGTGGCGCCCACGGCGCGCGAGTCGTGCGTACGCGGCAGGCCGTCGAACATCGAGATCTCGCCGAACCAGGCGCCAGGCTCGAACTGCATCACCAGCAATTCCTTGCCTTCGCCTGAGACGCTGCCGGCGCGGATGCGTCCGCTGACCACGTTCCACAGTCCGTCCGGGGCATCGCCCTGGGCGAACAGCAGTTCGCCATCAGCCAGGCGGCGGCGCACCGCCATGGCGGCGAACTGCGTCACCACGTCCGGCGGCAGTTCGCGGAACCAGTCGCTGGCGACCAGTGCGGCGCGTTCCTCGGTCCAGCTCACGGATACCTCTGCGGATTGCGCAGTTCCAGGTCGTAGCCCCAGGCATGCGAGCCGGTGGCTAACGAGAAGCCCAGGGGCAGGGGGCCGTCGCCCTGCTGCTGTGCGCTGCCCAGGCCGATCATCGCGGTCTGCGGGGTGTAGAAGGCATCCAGGCTGGCCACCACCTTGCCGCCGGCGAAGTGGAAGGCGCGGGTGAGCCCGCCGCCGGGCTGGTAGGCCGGGCCCAGGCCGTTGATGCGCGTGGTGACGCTGCTGCCGTTGCCGCTGGCGCTGACCGAGCCGATGCGTGCCAGGGGAGTTGTCGTCAGCTGGAAGTCCACGCTGCCCGGCTGCACCTTGCCCTGCATGCCCCAGGCCTCGAAGGCGGCGGCGGTGGAGGCGTGCTGGGTGTAGCCGCCGAGCAGGATGCCGTAGGCCGTGACTTCGGCGGACTTGAAGGCCTCCGGCGGCTCGATCAGCGCGAAGGCCAGCAGGTCCTGCGTGGGGCCCTGGCCGTCCAGGTCGGCGCAGCGGCTGCCGGCGATATGGATGCCCGCCAGCGGCACGCCGGGCAGCGGGTTGCCGTAGCTGAAGCCCTCCGGCAGCGATGGCAGCGACGAGGGAGGCACCACCAGCAGGGCGGTCTGCTCCTCGCAATCGCTGAAGTGCAGGGACTGAGGAGCGGTATCGCCGGAGGCGCCATCGCTGCCGCCGCAGCCCGACAGCATTCCGGCGAGTACAACGATGGCCGGCGCCATGATTCTCATGTTGTCTTGATTCCCCATGCCGACACGCTGACAGCCCGGACCGGCCACCGTCAATGCGACGGCCAGCCCCTAGGCCCAATCGCCGAATCGGGCCTGCAGCGCCGCCAGCACGGCGACGCCGGCGGTCTCGGTACGCAGCACGCGCGGGCCGACGCGCAGGCCCTGGAAGCCGGCTTGTGCGGCCTGGCGGATCTCGGCGTCGGACAGCCCGCCTTCCGGGCCGATCAGCAGGGTGGCGGAGCGGACCTCCGGCAGGGTTGCCAGCCCCTGCGATGCTAGCGGGTCCAGCGTCAGGCGCAGGCCGTTCTCCTCGCAGGCCGGCAGCCAGCGGTCCAGCGCCAGCGGCGCGGCCACCTCGGGGATGCGGGTGCGCCCCGATTGCTCGCAGGCGGAGACGACGATGCCGCGCCAGTGCTCCAGCTTCTTCTCCCAGCGCTCGCCGTCGAGCTTCACCACCGATCGCGAGGACAGCAGCGGCAGGATGCGCTGCGCGCCCAGCTCCACGGCTTTCTGCAGGGTGTAGTCCATGCGGTCGCCCTTGGAGACGCACTGGGCCAGCGTGAGCTGCAGGGGGGATTCACGGTCCACATCGCGGCGCGCACCCAGGCGCAGCGTCGCGCTGCGCTTGGCCACGGCGGTCAGGGTGGCCTCGTATTCGGCGCCATCGCCGCAGAAGGCGATGAAGCTTTCGCCTTCGCGCAGCCGCAGCACCTGCACCAGGTGGCGGAAGGCCTCCTCGGGCAAGGCGATCTCGCTGCCTTCCTGCAGCGGCGGCGCAAGGTGGATGCGCGTCATCCGCGCGTGGCCTTGTCGATGCCCTCGAGCGCGGTCTTGCACATCAGCTCGATTTCCCGCGGTTCGATCACGTAGGGCGGCATGAAGTAGATGACGTTGCCCAGCGGACGCAGCAGCATGCCTTTCTCCAGGCCATGCTGGTACACGCGCAGGCCGCGGCGTTCCTCGGCGGGGAAGGGCGTCTCCTTGCGGCCGCCCTTGGACAGTTCGATCGCCAGGATCATGCCCTGCTGGCGTACCTCGGCGACGTGCCGCAGGCTGCGGATCTCGGCGGTCTGCGCCCACATGTACTGCGACAGCAGCTGGTTGGTGGCCAGCACGCGGGTGTCCTGGATCAGGTCCAGTGTCGCCAGCGCGGCGCGGCAGCCCAGAGGGTTGCCGGTAAAGGAATGCGAATGCAGGAAGGCGCGGCCCGACTTGTACTCGTCGTAGAAGGCTTCGTAGATCGAGTCGCGCGTCAGCGTCACCGCCAGTGGCAGGGTGCCGCCGGTGAGTCCCTTGGACAGGCACATGAAGTCCGGCGTGATGCCGGGCTGCGCGTCCGGGTTGCGGCGCGTCGGCGGTGCCCAGTCGCTGGCGAACAGGCGGCCGGTGCGGCCGAAACCCACCGCGATCTCGTCGGCGATCAGGTGCACGCCGTGGCGATCACAGGCCTCGCGCAGCATGGTCAGGTACAGCGGGTGGTACATGCGCATGCCACCGGCGCATTGCACCAGGGGCTCCACGATCACCGCGCAGGTCTCGTGCGCGTGCTGCTCCAGCGCCAGTTCCATGTGGCGGAACATCTGGCGCGTATGGTCTTCCCAGGAGGCGCCTGCACCGCGCTCGTAGCAGTCCGGCGAGCGCACGTGGATCGGTTGCAGCAGCAGCGGCGCATAGGTGTCGCGATACATGCTGGGGCCGCCCATCGCCAGCGCGCCCAGGGTCTCGCCGTGGTAGCCGCCGGTCAGGGCGATGAACCGCTTCTTGGCGGGCTTCCCGGCATTCTGCCAGTAGTGGAAGCTCATCTTCAGCGCGATCTCGATCGCCGAGGAGCCGTTGTCGCCGTAGAAACAGCGCGTCAGGCCGGGCGGGGCGAGGCGCACCAGGCGCTCCGAAAGTTCCACCACCGGCTCGTGCGTGAAGCCGCCGAGCATGATGTGGTCCAGCGTGTCGAGCTGCTGCTTGAGTTGCTCGACGATCACCGGATGGCGGTGGCCGAAGATGTTGGTCCACCAGGAGCTGACGGCATCGAGATAGCGCTTGCCCTCGAAGTCCTCCAGCCAGGCGCCTTCGGCGCGCTTGATCGGCACGAGCGGCAGCCACTCGTGGTCCTTCATCTGCGTGCAGGGATGCCAGACATGCGCCAGCGAGCGGCGCATCATCTCTTCGTTGTTCACAACGATTTCACCAGGACCTTGGAATTGCGCTGCCAGTTGTAGAACTTCTGGCGCTCCTGCGGCAGCGCCTCGATGGCGGCCTCGGAGAAGCCGCGCTCGATGAACCAGTGCGGGGATTGCGTGGTGAGGCTGAAGAGCTTCTTCAGCCCGAGTTGTCGTGCCTCGGTTTCCACGCGCTTGAGCAGCGCGGCGGCGTGTCCGGCGCGCTGGTAGTCGGGATGTACGGCCACGCAGGCCAGCTCGCCCATGCCGGCCTCGGCATAGGGGAACAGCGCGCAGCAGGCGATCACCAAGCCGTCGCGCACGATGACGTTGAAGTGTTGGATGTCCAGCTCGAGCTGCTCGCGCGAGCGCGGCACCAGCACGCCGCGCTGTTCCAGCGGCTGGATCAGCTGCAGCACGCCGCCGACGTCTTCGATGGTTGCGTCGCGGGTCGCTTCGTATTCGGTGTCGGCGTAGAGCATCAGGCCCTCGCCGTCGCGGGTATAGAGCTCGCGCAGCAGGGCGCCATCCACGGCCGCGGCAATCAGGTGCACGCGCTTGACCCCGCCGAGGCCGGCCGCGATGGCCGACTGCAGGTAGGCACGATCCTCGGCGGCGCTGACCTGCGACAGCAGGGCTTCGGCGCCGGCCATGGACAGCTGGCCGGCATCGCCGGTGTCGTCCGCCAGCTTCCACTCGTTGGGGTCGGAGGACAGCACGAACACCAGCTTGTCCGCGCCCAGCGCCGCGGCCACGGCGGTGGCCACGTCCTTGGCGCGCAGGTTGAAGATCTCGCCGGTCGGCGAGTAGCCCACCGGCGAGAGCAGGGCGATGCGGTCCTGGTCCAGCACCTGGCGGATGGTGTCCACGTCCACCCGGCGCACTTCGCCGGTGAACTGATGGTCCACGCCGTCGCGCACGCCGACCGGCCGCGCGGTGATCCAGTTGCCGCAGGCCACCTTGATGCGCGCGCCGCCCATGGGCGTGCTCGCCAGCGAGGTGGAGAGCCGGGCCTCGATGTCCATGCGCAGGCTGCCGACGGCGCCCTTGACCGCTTCCAGCGTCGGCCGGTCGGTGATGCGTACGCCGCCGGAGTAGCGCGGCTCCACGCCGCGCAGCGCCAGCTGCTGGTTGATCTGCGGCCGCGCGCCGTGCACCAGCACCAGCTTCACGCCCAGGCTGTGCAGCAGGCCCACGTCATAGAGCCATTGGTCGAAATCCGCCCGCTCGGCCGCCTCGCCCTCGAAGGCGATCACGAACACGCGGCCGTGGTGCGCATGCACATAGGGCGCACAACCGCGTAAAGCAGCAACAAAATCAGCAGGATTCATGCATAAATTATAGTGCATTCGCGGGTTTTGGCCGCCCCCCGGGTGTCGGCGGGGCGTAAAAGGGCCTGAGACCCCCGAGCCGGGGCGATCGGGCGGCTCCGAAGAGGCCTGCCGCCACCTGAAGGCGCCACGGCATCCCCGTATAATCAGTGGGATGCAAGATTCCGTCTCCTACGAAGCGTTGTCCGATACCTTTGCCCGCATCGGCAGTCGCGACAACCCCGCCGAATACCACGGCACCCTCTGCGGCGCCCTGTGCGTCCGTGCCCCCGAAGATCTCAACCTGACGCGCCTGCTCGATGCCGGCGACGAGGAGCAGGCCCTGCGTCCGGACGCCCAGGCCCAGGCCGAGCTGCGCCGCCTCTGCGGCGAGGCCCTGCGCATGCTGCAGGACGAGGACATGGGCTTCACCCCCCTGCTGCCGGACGACGATGCCGCGCTGGCGGCGCGCACCCAGGCCCTGGCCTCCTGGTGCGAGGGCTTCCTCTACGGGCTGGCCAGCCGCCCCGGGCTGGACCTGAAGAAGTGCTCGGAGGAGGTCCGCGAGGTGCTGCGCGACTTCAGCCAGTTCACCCAGGCGTCGCTCGGCGACGAGGAAGACATGGAGCTGGAGGAGGGCGCCTATACCGAGCTGGTGGAGTACGTCCGCGTGGGCGCCCAACTGGTGTTCATGGAGTTCCGGGCCCGGCCGCTGCCGGACCCTTCCGAATCGAGGCAACTGCATTGAAGCCCAACCCGAAGGCCCTCAGGGAATACGCGGGCCGCCGCGCGCGGCTGATGAAGCGCATGGGCGCCGGCGCGGTCGCGATCCTGCCGGGTGCACGTGAGGTCACGCGCTCGCGCGACACGCATTACCCCTTCCGCCAGGACAGCGATTTCCGCTACCTGACCGGTTTCCTGGAGCCGGACTGCATTGCCGTGCTGGTCCCCGGCCGCAAGGACGGTGCCTTCATCCTGTTCGTGCGGGCGCGCAACCCGGAACGCGAGATATGGGACGGCCGCCGCGCCGGTCCCGAGGGTGCGGTGACCGACTACGGCGCCGATGAGGCCTATCCGATCGAGGAATTCGCCGAGCGCCTGCCGCAGTTGCTGGGCGGCCGCTCGCGGGTGTTCTATAACCTGGGCGAGCATCCGGTGCTGGACCCGCAGGTCACCGCCTGCGTGCGCGAGATTCGCGAGGTGTCGCGTCGCGGGGCGGCCGCGCCCACCGAGTTCGTGGCCCTGGAAGGCACGCTGCACGAGATGCGGCTGATCAAGACGCCGGCCGAGATCGCGGTGATGAAGCGCGCCGCCGAGCTCAGCGCCGAGGCGCACTGCCTCGCCATGAAGGCGACGCAGCCCGGCAAGTACGAATGGCAGATCGCCGCCGAGATCCACGCCCACTTCGGGCATCACCATATGGAGCCGGGCTACGGCAGCATCGTGGGTGGCGGTGAGAATGCCTGCATCCTGCATTACGTCGAGAACAACGCGCAGCTCAAGGATGGCGACCTGCTGTTGATCGATGCCGGCGGCGAGCTGGCCGGCTACACGGCCGACATCACTCGCACCTTCCCGGTCAACGGCAAGTTCAGCAAGGCGCAGCAGGCGGTCTACGAGGTGGTGCTGGCGGCCAACCTCGCGGCGATCAAGGCGATGCAGCCGGGCAGTTCCTCGGGCCGGCCGCACGAGATCGCGACGCGCATCCTCACTGAGGGGATGGTGTCGCTGGGCCTGCTCAAGGGCGACCCGAAGCAGCTGGTGCGCGACAACGCGCATCGGCAGTTCTTCATGCACGGCACCGGCCACTGGCTGGGCATGGACGTGCACGATGTCGGCCGCTATCGGCTGGACGGCCTGCCGCGCGAGTTCGAGCCGGGCATGGTGATGACGATCGAGCCGGGTCTTTATATCGCGCCCGGCACCAAGGGCGTCGACAAGAAGTACTGGGGCATTGGCATCCGTATCGAGGATGACGTGCTGGTTACCGACAAGGGGCCGCAGGTGCTGACCTCTGGCGTGCCCAAGACGGTACGCGAGATCGAAGCCCTGATGCGGGCATGAGGTCCGACAGCCTGAAGATGCAGGCTTTCTGGTCTCCCTCTCCCTGTGAGTGGGGTGAGGGTCGGTCGCTCACTGTGAGTGACCACATCGGGGATGCCGGCGACGACGCCGGTCAGGTGCTGCGGTTCTTTGGAGGTTTATTTCGCCTAAGGGCGAGTTACTTTTCTTTGCTTGTGCAAAGAAAAGGTAACCAAAAGAAAGCACCCCCAAGTCCGAGTGGCCCCGCTGATGCGGGGCAACCTGCGCGGCGGTCAGTCGCTGCCGGGTCGGGCCCACAGGCCATCCCTGGCCTGAGGCCCCTCGGCCGGACATCCTGTCCGGCTCGACCCTGCGCCCAACCACCGCGCAGGCACTCGCACATGGGACCCCAACGTCAACTGCATTCGCTGCGCTCACCAGGATATTGGGGTTCGGATCGGATTCTTAGTGGTGCATTCCGATGAAAGAATTTGACGTCATTATCGTCGGCGGTGGCCTGGTCGGTGCCAGCCTCGCGCTGGCGCTTTCGAAGACCCGCCATCGCGTAGCCCTGCTCGAGGCGGCGGCTCCGCCGGCGAGTGGCCCGTCCTGGGACGAGCGCTGCATTGCGCTGAACGCGGCCAGCCAGGCGATCTTTTCGGCGCTGGGCGCCTGGGAGGAGCTGGCACCGGCGGCGGAGCCGATCCTGTCCACGCATATCTCCGAGCGCGGGCGCTTTGGCGTGGCGCGCTTCACGGCGGCGGGGGCCGGCCTGCCGGCGCTGGGATACAACATTCCCGTGCGCCATCTCGGCCGGACGCTGTGGCACCTGGCACAGGGCACGCAGGCGACGCTGCTTTGCCCGGCGCGGCTGTCGGGCCTGCGTCTGCAGGGCGATGGTGCGGAGCTGGAGCTGGAAGACGGGCAGCGGCTGTCCGCGCGCCTGGTGGTGGCGGCCGACGGCGCGCATTCGGCGGTGCGCCAGATGCTGGGGATCGGACACGACAGCCGCGACTACGAGCAGTCCGCCATCGTCACGGCGGTGCGGCCCTCGCGCGCCCACCAGGGCTGTGCCTATGAGCGCTTCACGCCGGACGGGCCCATCGCGCTGCTGCCCAAGCCGGATGGCGCCTGCTCGTTGGTGTGGACGGTGCCGGCGCGGCGGGTGGAGACGATGCTGGGCTGGAGCGAGGCGGAGTTCCTGGCGGCGGCGGAAGATACCTTCGGTGAGCGGCTTGGCCGCTTCACCGTGCTGGGCCGGCGCAATGCGCATCCGCTGTCGCGGGTGATGAGCGAGCGCCTGACGCTGCCGCGCGTGCTGTTCGCCGGCAATGCGGCGCAGTCGCTGCACCCGGTCGCGGCGCAGGGTTTCAACCTGGGGCTGCGCGATGTCGCGGCCATCGCGGAGATACTGCAGGACGCGCAGGATCCGGGCGCCGCGGCCTTGCTGGGCGACTACGAGAACGCGCGCCAGGCCGACCGCGAGCGCGTATCGCAGTTCACCGATCGCCTGGTGCGCACCTTCTCCAATCGCCTGCCGGGTTTCTCGGCCTTGCGCCACCTTGGCCTGCTGGCCATGGACCTGGCGCCGCCGCTGAAGCAGGCGGTGATGTGGCAGAACCTGGGCTACGGACATGCGCCGCGCATGGCGCGCGGGGGGCAGGGCTGATGCGGCACGACATCATCGTCGCGGGAGCGGGCCTGGTGGGCTGCGCCATCGTCCGCGCGCTGCAGCAGGCGGGTTTCGATGCCGCCCTGGTGGAGCGCGGCAACGCACCGCGGCCCTTCGACCCCGCGATGGACGATCTGCGGGTCTACGCGCTGTCGCCGGCTTCGATCCGCTGGCTGCAGGCATTGGGCGTCTGGCAGCAGGCCGAGGGCTGGCGCGAGGGGCCCTACCAGGCGATGAAGGTCTGGTCCGAGGAGCCGTCGCGGGCGCTGGGCTTCGACGCGGCCGACCTGCGGTTGCCGGCGCTCGGCAGCATTGTCGAGAACCAGTTGCTGCAGTGGGCCCTGTGGAGCCGGCTGGATCCGGCGCGCCTGCATACCGGCGCGCCGGTGGAGGAACTGGCCCTGGACCAGCAGGGCGCGCAGCTGCGCCTGGCGGATGGCCGGCGGCTGGAGTGCCGCCTGCTGGTGGCGGCCGACGGCGTGGATTCGCGCCTGCGCGGCATGGCCGGCATCGACACCATCGGTTGGTCCTACGAGCAACGTGCCATCGTGGCCCACGTGCAGACGGCCAAGCCGCATGGGCAGGTGGCGCTACAGCGTTTCCTGAAGACGGGGCCGCTGGCCTTCCTGCCGCTGGGCGATGGCCGCTCCTCGATCGTCTGGTCCAGCACTGAGGCCGAGCGCCTGCTGGGCCTGGACGATGCCGCCTTCCTAACCGAGCTGGCCGGGGCGATCCAGTACGAGCGCGGCGCCCTCACGGGCACCACGGCCCGTGCCAGCTTCCCGCTGCGCCTGAACCATGCGCGTGACTATGTGCGCGACAGTTTCGCGCTGGCCGGCGATGCCGCGCACAGCGTGCATCCGCTGGCGGGGCAGGGCGTGAACCTGGGCTTTTCCGATGCCGCGGCGCTGGTGTCTGTGCTGACCGAAACGCGTGATGCCGGCCGCGACTACGGCAGCCTGCGCTGCCTCAAGCGCTACGAGCGTGCCCGCAAGGCCGCCAACCTAGACATGCTGGCGGTCACCGACGGGCTGGCCCGCGCTTTCGACCTGGATCTGCCGGGCTGGGCGCCGCTGCGCGACCTGGGCATGCAGGCGGTGCAGCGCCTGCAGCCGCTGAAGACCTTGCTGGCGCGCCAGGCCGCCGGGCTATAGCGAGCGGCTGAAGTCCCGGGCATAGGCGGGCAGGATCGCGTTGCGGTCCTGGCCGCGGTGGCGGGCGGCGAAGGCCTCCGCGTTGCGGCGCAGGTCCTGGTCCTCGACCAGGCGTTCCAGCAGTTGTCCGATCTGCCGCGGGTCATTGCTGCCGCTGGCCAGCACGGCGCCGAGCTGCTGCGCGCGCCCTGTCAACAGCACCTTCTCCACGTCGAGCGGCACCAGCAGGCCCGGCTTGCCGGCCAGCAGCATCTCCGCGGTGGTGCCGTCCGGTCCGTAGTGGACCATGGCGTCGCAGGCTTCCGCGGCCTGGCGCAGGTGGATCGAACGTCCGGTGATGGTGAGGCCCGGCCGCTCGAAAGCGCGCAGCTTGTCCGGTGACATGTCGGAGATGCGCACCAGCAGGTTGAGCCGGCTGGCCTGCAGGGCCTGCATCAGCGCGTCGAGATGCGCGAAGGGGCGCAGGTAGGCCAGCACGCGCGGGCCCGGCATGGCCGGCCATTGCGGTACCTCGCCGTAGGACTGGTCGGCGATGCCCATGTGGGCGCCGGTCTCGCGCGAGGCGGCGCCGTAGGCGTCCAGTTCCGGGTAACCGAAGATGCGGGTGTGGCAGTCCTCGAAGATCTGCTGGAGCTTTTCCAGCGGCGACAAGCGCAGCCGCTCCAGTGCCTGGTTCAGCGCACGAAGGACCTCGGCTTCGTTATGCCGCAGCACACTGTCCTTGACCTGTAGCTGTGGCTGGAAGCCGGGGAAGGGCGACGCCTGGGGCGGTATGACGAAGCTGGCACCGAATTGCCCCCTGGGCAGGCCGACGGCACGCGCGGCGAGCAGCGCGACCGGCGCGTGATTGGCCAGCACGGCGTCGATGCGGGAGGCGCGCAGCAGGCCGATCCAGGCGCGCAGCCGGCCTGCCAGGTCGATCGGATCGTCGAAGCCGGTGTTGTGCAGCAGGCTGGCGTAGCTGGTCTGGATGCGGACCGGGCTGCGCGCCTGGATCGGCGTACGCGGGGCCTGCAGGACGGTGCCGAGTTCCGGCGGCAGGTATTCCTCCGCCGGGCGCAGTTCGCGCACGGCGAAGACACACTCGTGCCCCAGCTCGCGCAGCGCCTGCGCCACGCCGCGCATGATGGCGACGTGGCCGTAGCCGCCACCCAGTTCCCAGGCCAGCAGGATGCGTTTCATCCGGCGTCGGCCGCCTGGCTGAGATCGAGCAGGCGCCCGAAGTTCTCCAGCGAATTCAGGTGGGCGTACACGGCGCGCAGTTCACCCTTGTTCATCATGGTCCGCAGGTCGCGGCCGGGCACCTTGAGCAGCCTCTGCTCGTCCACGCGGAACAGCCCCTGCAGGCGCGAGGGCTCTCCGCGGCGCGGCGTGGCCAGGGCCTCGAAGGGCACCAGCAGGCCCAGGGCCTCCAGGCGCCGGCACAGTACCCGGGTCTGCTGGTGTGCGCCTTCCACGGCTTCCAGCAACTCGGACAGCGGTTTCCAGGCGGGCGTCGGCAGGCCGTTGCGGTCGAACAGCGGCCAGGTACTGTCGGCCTCCAGTTGATCCTCCTGCACGCAGACCAGGGGGCGGGCCGTGCTGCCCTTTTCCTTGCCGGGTACCGGTGCGATGCAGAAGGGGTAGCGCCGCACGTAGGCGGGGACATAGGTCTGGACGCGCCAGTTGCCGTCAGCGCCCAGGTAGAGGTTCTGGCCGTCACGCAGGCCGGTGGCGATGACCGGAATGAACTCGCCTTCCTGGTCCTTGCGCAAAAAGCCGATGGGGTAGTCCAGCCCCGCCTTGAAGAACTCCGAGGCGCTGATCGGCAGGACGTTGAGCCCTGCGGCCCAACGATGGTCCAGTCCCGGCTTCAGTCCCATGCCGGCATGGCGCTTGGGCTCCAGGGGCACCACCGGCCCGTAGCCCGGGGGCGAATGCAGTTTCAGCGACAGCGTCATGCACTCCACTCCTTCATGCGGGCGCCAAAAATTGCACGCAAGCCGCTGGACCGCAATGCCGGCGGCACCGCGCCGGCAAAAAGAAGCCCCGCAGTGCGGGGCTTGGGGAACAAGCGATAACGATCAGACCGGGCAGACGGCGACCGGGTTCGGGATCGGGTCCACGCGCAGGAAGCGCGGCTCGAAGGGCAGCATGATCTGCGTGCCGTCGGGCAGGTTGATCAGGTACTGGTTTTCGGTCAGGGACGCTTCCTTGCCGGCATTGTTCAGCACGGCGACACCGCCGCTGACCACGCCCACGACCAGGCCGCCCTCGATCCTGGCGCCTTCCGGCACGCTGTCGCTGATGACCGGATCGGTGCTGCACTTCTCGTCGCAGAGCACCAGCAGGTAATCGGTGCCGCGGATACCAATGGTGGCCACCGGCGTGGTGACGCGATAGTCGTTGCGGTCGACCTTGCCGATCAGGCCGGACACGGCGCGGAAGCCGCCCTTGAGCAGCTTGAAGAAGGCGCGCGAGCCCGGGCCGGCCGCCGCCTGCTGTGTGGCGGGCGCTGCGGTGCTGGCCGTTGCCGGCGCCGCCGGCTTGGCCGCTGCGGCCGGGGTAGCCGGCTTGGCGGCGGGTGCCGCCGGAGCCTTGGCCGGCACGGCCGGCTTCTCGGCGGCCGGAGGCGGGGTGGCGGCCGCCAGCTCGAATTCCTCGATCTGGAAGCGCGTGTTCGGACGCAGCAGGATGTAACTGCCGTCGGCGAACTTGATGTTCACGTAGCTGTTTACCGCCGAGCTGATGATCTCGCCGGGGAACACCTGCGCGCCCTTGCCGAGGTCGCGGATGCCACCGGTGGCCGGATGGGTCGCCGTGCCGCGGCCGGTGATCAGCGCCACCTCGCCCGCGGCGACCGCCGCCCAGGCTTGAGGAACGGCGAGCAGCAGACCCAGGGCGGCCAGCGCCCCGCTCAGTTTCATGCGCATGGCATAGGTTCCCATTTAGCGGCACTCCAGTTCGTCGGGCGAGTCGGAGACTTCCTCGACATCCGAGGTATCGGACACTTCGAAGCCGATGCCGCCTTCCATCTTGAATGTTTGCATCTGGCTGATGGCCGTCTGCGCGGTCTGAGCCTGCTCCAGAGCGTCATCCTCGGGCTCCTGAGGGCCAGTGATGCCGTCCAGCACCAGGACCTGGCCGCTGGTGGTTGCGCTGAGCGGCACGGCGCCGTCGACGCGGCCCTGGGTCAGGAACAGGTAGTTGTTGGTGTCGCTCAGCTCCTTGGGCTCGAGCGCGAGCGATTCCACCGTGTTCTGCTGCTGGTCCACCGTGATGTTACCGCGGTAGCCGGTGCCGCCCAGTGCGAAGGTGATGCCGATGTCGGACTGCAGGTTGGCCGGCACGACGCTGAAATTGGCGGTATCGGCGAAGGGGCGGTAGTTGTAGAAGATCGGCCGCTCGCTGCTGATGCTGAGCGGAGCGATGGACGGCGCCTTGACGAACAGGTAACCGCCGTCGATCGAGATTTCGCCCAACTGCACCCCTTCCGAGGCCACGAAGGCCGCATTGGGCCCGTCCGTGAGTGGGCGCAGCGCTTGAGGCACTTTGGACAGCAGCCCCGGGTCCTTGCCCAGGTCCATGCTTTCGCTGCCGACATAAATCGCGGCATCGCGCAGGTCGATGCTGCGGGCGGCCACGCTGAGGCCGCCGACGTCGATGAAGGTATATCCGGATTCGGCGACAGCCAGGCCACCGTAGGAATTGGCATAGGCGGTGACGTCGCCGTTGGCCTCGATCACCAGCTTTTGCGCATCGATCGAGCCGGAAAGCTGGATATCGTTGCCCTTGAGTGTCATCCGGTTGCCGGCGCGCAGCGACGGCGTGCCGCCGCTGCCCAGCAGGATCGACTGCGTGCCGGCGTTGATGAGCAGATCGTTGCCCGCGAACAGGGTCAGGGATTGCGCGGGCTGGATATAACCCGTCGTGACATTACGGCTGGCATACAGGTCGATGTACTTGGCGCCCTGGATGCTGCCGACGGTGACGTCGGCAACCGGTGATGCGGTCTGCCCCTCCTGCTGTAGTGTGGCGAATGCCTGCATCCACGTGTCGGCGCCGGCCATGCTGACATTGCCGAGCACGACGCTGTCGAAGTAGCTGAAGAATTGCGCCAGAGCCTGGTCGCTGCCGTCCGAACTGGCAGACTCCACGGTGACCTGGTTGCCCTGTACATTGATCTTGCCGTCGGCGGCGAGGATCAGGTGCGACTGTGCGGCGGCCGAATCCTGCAGCGATGCGGTGCCTCGGGTCTTGATCGTGATTGGGCCGGTCGTGATGCTGCCGCCGGAGGTATTGGCAGAAGGGATCCCGTCACCCTCGGCGTCCACGCCATTGGTCAGGAAGACGTCCGCGGTGGCTTGCACGTCTCCGGTGACACCCTGGGCGGCGCCCACGCTGACATCGATCCTGCCGGTGACCAGGTCGGCATTGGGGCCGCCCTCGACGGGCGAACTGTTGGCGTCAAGGAAGATGAAGCCGTTCAGGTAGGTTTGCGAGGCGTTGGTCTCATCGCCGGTCAAGGTCAGCTTGAGGTCGCCGGTCTGGATGCCGCGATAGGCACTAAGGGCGATTCCCGCGTAGACGTAGGCCGAGCTGCCCTCTCCGTCGAACTGGGTGGACGAGAAGCCCTTGACTTCGATCTTGTCGGCGTCGATTCGGCCGGCGCTGCTGTCGATGTCCACGGAGCCGTCGGTGACCAGGATGTCGCCGACGTCGATATTGTTCCTGGCGGAGATCGACAGGGTGTCGCCACTGGTCAGCTTGCCCGTGGTGACGCCGCCGTTGTAGCTCTCGATCTGGATACCACCGCCGCTGGACGTCAGGTCGCCGGTGGTGACCTGGCCCCGGCTGGTAATCGCGATATCGTCGCCGCTGATCAGCTTGCCGATGGAGACGGTACCACCATAGGAGCCGCCGGCGTAGACGCTCAGCGGGCCCTCAGCCTTGATGATGTCGTTGAGGTCGTTGAACTTGATGAAGGCATCGCTGGCAGAGCCGGTGATGCGGATGTCCAGCCCGCCGCCATAGCCCGAGGACTGGGCATTGGTCCCGTCCAGTACGCCGTCGCTGAACTTTTCAAACGTGATGGAACGGTCGGCCTCCAGTGAGAAGATGCTGCCCTGGCCCATACTGCGAAGCTGTGTTTCCAGCTGGGTCTCGCTCATCGTGGCGCCGGTGCTGGAGCCGATGATCATGTCGGTGGGGTCGAACAGCAGGCGGCCATGGTCGCCGACGGTGACCAGATCTTCCACGCGCAAGTGTCCGAAGCCGGAGAGCTCGGCGAAGCCGCCGCTGCCGGATGCTGTCTTGCGCGACACGTCCAGTTTGGCGCCCTTGGCATAGGTCGTCGTCCCGGTGGCGATGACGCGCACGTCGCCACCGCTGTCGCCGGTAGCGGTAATGCGCGAGTTGCCCGACAGCAGGATATTGCCGTCGCCCTTGATGCTCACCGTGCCGCCGTTGGTGCCGCTGGCGCCGGAGGCGTCGATGACGCCGTCCTGCAGGATGTCGCCGCCCTCGGCGAGCAGGTATACCGAGCCTTCGTGCTCGCCGATGGAGCGCGCCCGCACGGTGCCGCTGTTGTTGACCGCATTGCCGATCAGGCCGCGGGCGGTCTGCGCGCTCATGACGACGCTGCCGCCGTCGGCCACGATGCTGCCCAGGTTCTCGACGCCCGCCGCGGCGGCGAGGGTCTTGGCGTCGACGCTGAAGTCCACCAGGCCCTGCGCGTCCAGACCCAGGGTCACGGCGGAGCCGGAGGCCAGGGCCACGGTACCCAGGCGGGCCTGGATCAGGCCGCTGTTGCTGGCGCTGCTACCTGCCAGCACCACGAAGCCGCCGTCCGCAGCGGTGATGCGGCCGGCGTTGCTGACGCCCGCCGTGCCGGACGGCGAACCCGTCATCACGTAGCGGCCCTGCATGAAGTCGCTGTCGCTGATGTTCAGCGTGGAGGCCACCAGGCCGCCGACATCCACCTTGGCCCCCTGGCCGAACATCACGCCATTGGGGTTGATGATGAAGACGCGGCCGTTGGCCGAGATGTTGCCGAGGATTTCTGAGGCATTGCCGCCGACCACGCGGTTCAGCACGGCCGCGGAGGACGAGGACTGGTTGAACTGCACGTACTCGTTGCTGCCGACCGAGAACTGCTGCCAGTTGATGATCGCGGCATTCGAGGTCTGGTTGACCACGACGTTGCCGCCGCTGCCGCCAATCGTTGCCTGGCCGCCGACGACGGTGCCGCCGCTCGGGGCGCCCAGGGCCAGCCCTGGAACCACCGCACCGGCGAGTGCCAAGGGCCAGCGCGGACTGCGCAGGGCGGCGACCAGCGGAAGGAGCGTGAACTTGAGCATGGCGTTGTCCTCAGAATGAAACGGCCAGCGAGCCGAACAGGCGGTCATCGTCGCCATCACTGGAGGTGCGATCCTCGCGCGGGAACGACCAGTCGAACTTCGCGGTGATGCGCTGGTACTGCAGGTCGGCACCGAAGCCGACGCTGGTCAGGGTCTTTTCGTCCGATGCCGCCGGCAGCGGATCCACCGAGAAGACCTTGCCAGAGTCCGCGAAGACGCGCGGCGTGATGCGGGCGCCGCCCACGGCCACCGGGAAGTTGAAGCCCAGCTGGCCGAAGTAGCCGCGGTCGCCGCGCACTTCGGAGGCCGGATAGCCGCGCACGCCGTTGGGGCCGCCGAGGGAGTAGGCGGTGATGTCCGACAGCGGATCCGGCGAGTAGACGCCATTGACGTGCAGGTAGAGCTGGAAGCCCTTCACCAGCGGCCGCAGGTGCTGCACGTCGATTTCGGCGCGCAGGCGCTGGCCGGCGGAGACTCGCTCACCCGCGGGCGGGTTCAGGTCGGCGCGCACCAGTTCCTTGAAGTTGGTGGCCAGGCTGAACACCGCCTGGGTCACGGCCAGGTCGGCATGGTTGTAGGAGTAGTCCGCGCCGAGCTCCAGCAGGGAGATCGAGGTGTTGCTGAAGCTGAAGCCGCCGAAGTCGGAGTTGGCGATGGTGCGCGAACCGCCAATGTTGACGCCCAGACGGCTGTTGGGCGTGACCAGCAGCGGATGGTTGATGGTCAGGCGGGCGCTCTTGTTCTCGCCGTCGACCAGGTTGTTGTCCTTGACGTCGAACTCGGCCAGGCCGGCGGAGGCGGTGACGCGCGTGCCGCTGTTGTTTGCCGGCAGGCTGTAGGCGGCGTAGCCATAGCGCAGCAGGTTTTCCTCGGAACGCAGCAGCAGCAGTTGCAGCTGGTCGCCGACCTTCAGCGGATTGTTGACCTGGGCAAAGGCGGAGAAGCGCACCTCGCCGATGCTTTCGCGGCCGTAGTTGTCGACGATCAGCGAGCCGCTGATGGGGTCCTCGACCGTCTTGATGACCAGGTCGCTGGTTCCGTAGCTCTCGCCGGGGCGGACCACCGCCTTGGCCTGCAGGCCGGGCAGGGTGTTGAGGTCGCGGATGCGCTCAGCCAGGGTCGTGCCCTGGTAAACCGTTCCGGTGCGGACCTCGCCGAGGTATTCGGTGATCTGCTCGCGGGTATAGAGCTTGTTGTCCTCGGTGGCGATGCGGGCGATGCGGCCCTCGCTTACCAGCAGGCGCACGGAGCCCTGCTCGATCTTCTGTGGCGGCACGTTGACCGAGGCCAGGGTATAGCCCTTGGACACGTAGAAGTCGGCCACCTTGTCGGCCGCCTCGAAGATGTCGAGCAGCGTGACCGGGCGGTTGAGGTAGCCCTTCACCAGTTCTGACAGCTCGGCGCCGCTGAACAGGGTGTTGCCGGCGAACTCGAACTGCTGGACCGTCAAGGTCTTGTTGCTGGCGGGGCCTGCCGGGGCTTCCTGGGGCTGGGTCTGGACCGTAGGCGCCGGCTTGGCCGGCTGCAGCTCGATCGGCTTCTTCAGGGTGTCGCCGACCTGCCCCGGGGTGATCTGCGCCTGGGCGCCGAAGCAGGCCAGCAGGCAGCCCGAAGCGAGAAGGGCGGACCGCGGTCCGATGGTCGATACGCTCATTAATTCCCCCGAATAGCGGCTGCGGCCGCATGGCCGTCGATGCGAATCCGACTATAGCCCATGAAAAGGGGGGTTCCAACCACACAAGAAGGTGGTATCGGGCGCTGGCGTGACGCAGTTCTTTCAACGCCTTGCATGTTTTATTTCCAAGTGTGCCGAGCTTCACATTTGGAGCCCTGATCGAGGCGTCCGGGAATGCTCGCAAAGGCCGGCGCGGGCCGGTATCATGCCGCCACGCATCATCCCGTCCGCGAGAGACCACCGCATGCCGGTGGCGCCGAAGGCGCAAATCCGCCCGGAATCGCTCAGGCACCCAGGAGCGGACGGTTTTCACGCGTACTCTGGAGAGTGTCCGCCCTCAGGCGGGCCACCGACGAGGCAGAGACGGCAACGTCTCCGAACTTTCAGGTCCAAGGACAGAGTTGGGGCGGTTCTTGCCGGCTAAAACGGATTTACAGGACCGCATGCTCAAAAAAACCGCGCTGCACCCCGAACACACCCGCCTCGGCGCCCGCCTGGTCGATTTCGCCGGCTGGGAAATGCCGATCCAGTACCAGTCGCAGCTCGACGAGCATCATGCCGTGCGCCAGGGCGCCGGCATGTTTGACGTGGCGCACATGGCGGCGGTCGATCTGCACGGCCCCCGGGTCCGCGAGTTCCTGCGTCATCTGCTGGCCAACGACGTCGCCCGCCTGACGCTGCCGGGCAAGGCACTGTATTCCTGCCTGCTGCGCGAGGATGCCGGCATCCTCGACGACCTCATCGCCTATTTCATGCGCGAGGACTGGTTCCGGCTGGTGGTCAACGCCGGGACCGCCGACAAGGACCTGGCCTGGCTGGAGCACCATGCGCCGGCCTATGGCGTCGAGGTCCGGCGCCGCGCCGATCTTGGCATCCTGGCTGTCCAGGGACCTCAGGCCCGGGCCAGCCTGTTGCCGCTGTTGCCGGCCGGGGTGCGCCATACCGTGGACGCGCTGCAGGTGTTCCAGGCGGCACAGGACGGTGAATGCTTCGTCGGCCGCACTGGATACACCGGCGAGGATGGCTTCGAACTGGTCCTGCCGCATGCCGAGCTGGTGACGCTGTGGCAGGGGCTGCTGGAGGCCGGCGTGCGGCCCTGTGGCCTGGGTGCCCGTGACACCCTGCGCCTGGAAGCCGGCATGAACCTCTACGGACAGGACATGGACGAGACCACCCAGCCGCTGGAGTCCGGACTGGGCTGGACCGTGGCCTGGGAGCCGGCGGGCCGTGACTTCATCGGCCGTGCCGCGCTGGAGCCGCTGCGTGGCAAGTCGCCGCGCCAGTTTACTGGCCTGGTCCTGGAAGGGCGGGGTATCGCCCGAGCACACATGAAGGTTCGTTTCGCCTCCGGTGCCACAGGCGAGATCACCAGCGGCGGCTTTGCGCCCAGCATGAAGCAGTCCATCGCCCTGGCGCGGGTCGATGCGGGCGCCTCGGGCGCCTGCGAAGTGGAAATCCGCGGACAGTGGGTGGCGGCCAGGGTGGTGAAGCCGCCCTTTGTCCGCAATGGCAAGATTCTGGTTTGACATCCAAGACATTCGATATCGAGAGGAAGACGCATGAGCAACATTCCCGCTGACCTGAAGTACGTGAAGACCCACGAGTGGCTGCGCGCCGAAGCCGACGGCAGCATCACCATCGGCATCACCGACTACGCGCAGAACTCGCTGGGCGACCTGGTGTTCGTCGAGGTGCCCAAGGTCGGCCGCAACGTGGCCGCCGACGAGGCCTGCTCGGTGGTGGAATCGGTGAAGGCGGCTTCCGACGTCTACGCCCCGATCGCCGGTGAAGTGGTGGCGGCCAACGACAAGCTCGGCAATGCCCCGGAACTGCTCAACTCCGACCCTTACGGTGAAGGCTGGCTGTTCCGCATCCAGCCGGCCGACGCTGGCGCCCTGGCTGGCCTGCTCGACGCGGCCGGCTACGAGAGCTTCATCAAGACCCTCTAAAGCGGAAGCGACATGCCGTTCATACCCCACACCGAGACCGACGTCCGCGAGATGCTGGCCGTCATCGGCGCGCCGAAGATCGACGCACTGTTCGACGAGATTCCCCAGAACCTGCGCTGCGGCAGCCTCAGCGAGGTGCCGGAAGGCCTGCCCGAGATGCGCGTGGCGCAGCTGATGCACGCGCGTGCCGCACAGGACGGCTCGGCCCTGACCTTCATAGGCGCCGGCGCCTACGAGCACCACATCCCGGCGGCGGTGTGGGAGATCACCACGCGCGGCGAGTTCTACTCCGCCTACACGCCCTACCAGGCCGAGGCCAGCCAGGGCACGCTGCAGGTGCTCTACGAGTACCAGACCATGATCTGCGGCCTCACCGGCATGCAGGTCAGCAACGCCTCGATGTACGACGGCGCCTCGGCCCTGGGCGAGGCCCTGCTGATGGCGGTGCGCGCCAACAAGACCAACGGCTCCTGCAAGGTGCTGATGCCGCGCGCGGTGCACCCCTATTACCGCGACGTGGTGGCCGCTACGGCGTCTGCCCAAGGTGTGCAGCAGGTGCTGGTGGACTACGACCCGGCCAGCGGCCAGACCCCGCTGGCGGCGCTCAAGGCCCATGAGGGCACGGCGCCGACGGCCGTGGTGATCGCGCAGCCGAACTTCTTCGGCACGCTGGAAGACGTGGATGCCATCACCGACTGGGCGCATGCCCAGGGCGCCATGGTGGTGGCCGTGGTCAACCCGACCTCGCTGGCGATGCTCAAGGCGCCGGGTTCCTGGGGCGCCAGGGGGGCCGACATCGTCTGCGGCGACGGCCAGCCCCTGGGCGCGCCGCTGGCGTCGGGCGGCCCGTACTTCGGCTTCCTGACCACCAAGATGGAGTTCGTGCGCGAGATGCCGGGCCGCATCGTCGGCCGCACCGTGGACCTGGAGGGCAAGCCCGGCTTCACGCTGACCCTGCAGGCCCGCGAGCAGCACATCCGCCGCGCCAAGGCCAAGTCCAACATCTGCACCAACCAGGGCCTGCTGGTCACGGCCGCGACGATCTACATGAGCATCGTCGGCCCCCAGGGGCTGGCCAAGGTGGCTTCGGCCTCGCTGGCCAACACGCGCGAACTGCTGAAGAAGCTGGCCGCCGTTCCCGGCGTCACCCGCGGCTTCGGCGGTGCGCATTTCCACGAGGCCGTGATCCGCCTGTCCAAGCCCGTCGCACCGGTGCTGGCGACGCTGGCGGAGCAGGGCATCCTCGGCGGCTTCGACCTGTCGCGGCACTACCCGGAATTGGGAAATGCCGTGCTGGTCTGCGCCACCGAAACCAAGACCCCCGAACAACTGCAGCAGTTCGCCGACGCGCTCGCCGCGGCGCTCGCCTGAACCAAGACCAAGGAGACATTCATGGCAACGATTACCCTCAAGGGCAACCCCGTCCAGACCAATGGCGACCTGCCCAAGGTGGGCACCGAGGCGCTCGGCTTCCGCCTGGTATCCAAGGACCTGAAGGACGTTTCGCTCCACGACTTCACCGGCAAGCGCAAGGTGCTCAACATCTTCCCGTCGGTGGATACGCCGACCTGCGCCATGTCGGTGCGCCAGTTCAACCAGCGCGCTGCCAGCCTGGACAACACCGTGGTGCTGTGCATTTCCGCCGACCTGCCGTTCGCGCAGGGCCGCTTCTGCGGTGCGGAAGGCATCGCCAGCGTGCAGATGCTGTCGCTGATGCGCGGCCGCCAGTTCTCCAAGGACTACGGCCTGCTGATCGAGACCGGCCCGCTGGCCGGCCTCACCGCCCGCGCCGTGGTGGTGCTGGACGAGCAGAACCGTGTGCTGCACAGCGAGCTGGTTGCGGAAATCGCCGACGAACCGAACTACGACGCGGCGCTGGCCGTGCTCTGAGCCAGACATGAGCGAAAAGCTGATCTTCGAACACTCGCGGCCGGGCCGCGAGGCCGCCGCGCAGAACCCCGGCGGCGACATCGACTTCACCGGCATCCCCGAGGCGTTGCGCCGCAGCGACAAGCCGCTGCTGCCGGAAGTCTCCGAGCTGCAGGCGGTGCGTCACTTCACACGCCTGTCGCAGAAGAACTTCTCCATCGACACGCACTTCTACCCGCTGGGTTCGTGCACGATGAAGTACAACCCGCGAGCCTGCAACACGCTGGCGTCGATCCCGGAGTTCCTGCAGCGCCACCCGCTGGCGCCGGATTCTCGCAGCCAGGGCTTCCTGGCCTGCATGCACGACCTGCAGGAAATCCTCGAGGCGGTGACCGGCATGGCCGGCGTCTCGCTGACGCCGATGGCCGGCGCGCAGGGTGAGTTCGCCGGCGTGGCGATGATCCAGGCCTACCATCGCGCCCGCAACGACCTGGAGCGCACCGAGATCCTGGTGCCCGACGCCGCCCACGGTACCAATCCGGCGACCGCGGCGATGCTGGGCTGCACCGTGCGCGAGATCAAGACCAATGCCGACGGCGACGTCGACGTGGAAGCGCTGAAGGCCGCGGTCGGCCCGAAGACGGCCGGCATCATGCTGACCAACCCCTCGACCTTCGGCGTGTTCGAGCGCCGCATCAAGGAGATCGCCGGCATCGTCCACGACGCGGGCGGCCTGCTGTACTACGACGGCGCCAACCTCAATGCCATCCTCGGCAAGGTGCGCCCGGGCGACATGGGCTTCGACGTGATCCACATGAACCTGCACAAGACCTTCTCGACGCCCCACGGCGGCGGCGGTCCGGGTGCCGGCGCGGTCGGAGTGTCGGAGCGCCTCAAGCCCTTCCTGCCGATCCCGGTGGTGGGCAAGGACAATGGCCGCTACCGCTGGCTCGACGAGCGCGACCTGCCGCAGACCATCGGCCGCCTGTCGGCCTGGATGGGCAATGCCGGTGTGCTGATGCGCGCCTACATCTACGCGCGCCTGCTGGGCCGCGACGGCATGCACCGCGTCGCCGAGTTCGCCACGCTCAACGCCAACTACCTGGCGGCGCGCCTGCGCGAAAAGGGCTTCGACCTGGCCTTTCCCAAGCGCCGCGCCAGCCACGAGTTCATCATCACGCTGAAGAAGCAGAAGCAGGAAATCGAGCTCACCGCCACCGACGTGGCCAAGCGCCTGCTGGACTATGGCTTCCACGCGCCGACGATCTACTTCCCGCTGCTGGTGCCGGAGTGCCTGCTGATCGAGCCCACCGAGACCGAGGACCGCGAGACGCTCGATGCCTTCGTCGAGACCCTGGCGCGTATCTGGGACGAGGCCAAGGCCGACATCGCCTACGTCAAGGGTGCGCCCTACACCATGCCGGTGCGGCGCCTGGATGACGTGCGCGCGGCACGCCAGCTCGACCTGCGCTGGCAACCGGCGGTCTGAGGGCACTTTCGATGGCTGACGGCATCAAGGGCTGGGCCCGGATCCTGCGTGCGACTCGGGTGTCGTACTGGGGACTGGGCTGGGCGCTCCGCGAGGAGGAGGCCTTCCGCATCGAGGCGGCGCTGTGCCTGCTGCTGGTGCCTGCCGCGCTGTGGCTGGGAGACACCGGGCTGGAGCGGGCGGTGATGGTGATGAGCCTGTTCGCGGTGCTGATCACGGAATTGCTGAACACCGCCGTCGAGGTCGTTGTCGATCGTATCGGACTGGAGCGCCATGAACTCTCCGGCCGCGCCAAGGATCTCGGCTCGGCCGCGGTCCATCTGTCCCTCGTGCAGGTCCCGGTGGTCTGGGGCCTGGTCTATTTCAGCTGAACAAGAATCCAAGACATGTCTGCCCTGATCTGCGGTTCCTTCGCCTATGACACCATCATGGTGTTCCCCGGCCACTTCAAGAACGAAATCCTGCCGGACAAGGTTCATATCCTGAACGTGTCCTTCCTGGTGCCGCAGATGCGCCGCGAGTTCGGCGGCTGCGCCGGCAATATCGCCTACAACCTCAAGCTGCTGGGCGGCGAGCCGCTGCCGATGGGCACGGTGGGCAACGATTTCGAACGCTATGCCGAGTGGATGGACAAGAACGGCATCGCGCGCGACTACGTCAAGCTGGTTCCGGACGCCTACACCGCGCAGGCCTACATCACCACCGACCTTGACGACAACCAGATCACCGCCTTCCATCCGGGCGCGATGAGCTTCTCGCACCAGCAGGACGTGCCGGCCGGCGTGAAGATCGGCACGGTGTCTCCGGACGGCCGCGACGGCATGCTGCTGCACGCACGCCAGTTTGCCGAGGCCGGCATCCCCTTCATCTTCGACCCCGGCCAGGGCCTGCCGATGTTCGGCGGTGACGACCTGCGCGACTTCATCCAGAAGGCGTCCTACGTCGCCGTCAACGATTACGAGGCGGAGCTGCTGATGGAGCGCACCGGCTGGACGCTCCGACAGATCGCAGAGCGCCTTGATGCGTTGATCGTGACCCGCGGCGGCAAGGGCTCGCACATCATCACGCCGAAGAAGCAGTACGAGATTCCCTGCGCCGAGGCCGGCTCGCTGACCGATCCCACCGGCTGCGGCGACGCCTTCCGCGCCGGCCTTCTGTACGGCCTGCAGAACGGCAAGGACTGGGAGACCACCGGACGCATCGCCTCGCTGATGGGGGCCTACAACATCGAGCGCCCGGGCACGCAGAACCACCATTTCACCATTGACGAATTCCGCGAGCGTTTCCGCGAGGAATTCCGCTACGATTTCGCATGATCGAGCTGAAGCTCAAGCCCCGCGAAGACCGGCGCCTGCGCGCCGGCCACCTGTGGGCCTACTCCAACGAGCTGCAGACCGACGCGTCCTTCCGCAGCATCGCTCCCGGCAGCCTCTGCCGGGTCAGCGATGACCGCGGCAAGTCGCTGGGTATCGGCTACGTCAATCCGCATGCCCTGCTGTCGGTGCGCCTGCTGGCCGACAGCTCCGAGGCTGCGATCGACGGCAGCTGGTTCGCGCGGCGAATCGAGTCGGCCCTGGCGCTGCGCCAGCGGCTCTATGACGCGCCGTACTACCGCCTGGTGCACGGCGAGTCTGACGGCCTGCCGGGCCTGGTGGTGGACCGTTTCGGCGAGTACTGCGTGGTGCAGCTCGGCACCGCCGGCATGGAAAACCTGAAGGCCGAGGTGATTGCCGGCCTGCAGCAGGTGCTGCAGCCGCGCGGCATCCTGCTGCGCAACGACGGCGGCCTGCGCGAGCTGGAGGGCCTGCCTGCCTATGTCGAGGCGGTGGGCGAGGTGCCGGACGAGGTCGAGTTGCTGGAAAGTGGCGTGCGCTTCCTGGCGCCGCTGCGCGCCGGCCAGAAGACCGGCTGGTTCTACGACCAGCACGACAACCGCGACCGCCTGGCACGTTACGTGCGCGGCGCCCGCGTGCTCGACGTGTTCTCCTATGTTGGCGGCTGGGCGATCCGCTCGGCAGCCTTCGGCGCCACCGGCGTGACCTGCATCGACAGCTCGCAGCCGGCCCTGGATGCCGCCCAGCGCAGCGCCGCCCTGAACGGCTTCCAGATCGAGACCATCCGCGACGAGGCCCTGGATGCCCTCAAGGCCCTGCGCCGCGAGCAGCGCCAGTTCGATGTGGTGGTGGTGGACCCGCCGGCCCTGATCAAGCGCAAGAAGGACTACGAGGCCGGCCTGGAGCACTATGCCGCCCTGAACCGGGCCGCGCTGCAACTGTTGCCGGCAGACGGCATCCTGATCGCCTGTTCCTGCTCGCACCACCTGGAGGCCGAGGCCTTGCAGCGCATCCTGCTGCGCGAGTCGCGCAACGCCGGGCGGCGCCTGCAGATCCTGGAACAGGGCGCCCAGTCGGCCGACCACCCGGTGCACCCCGGGATCCCGGAAACGCGGTACCTCAAGGCCTTCTACTGCCGCGTCCTGGCCAGTTGAGGCGGCGTTCGGCGGAGAGCCGGCCCCGGTGCGCGGGGCGGCCCGATCCGCGACAATAGGGCAACCACCTTCAGGTCTCCCATGCTCGTCCATCCCAACATCGACCCGATCGCGATCAAGCTTGGCCCCCTGGCCATCCACTGGTACGGCCTGATGTACCTGCTGGGTTTCTGGGGCGCCTGGTACCTGGGCACCATCCGTGCCCGGCAGCCGCACATCGGCTGGACGAGGGACCAGGTGTCGGATCTGCTGTTCTACATCGTCATGGGCGTGATCCTGGGTGGCCGCATCGGCTACACCCTGTTCTACAACTTCTCCGGCTTCATCCACGAACCGCTGGTGATCCTGCGCATGTGGGAGGGCGGCATGTCCTTCCATGGCGGCCTACTCGGCGTCATCACCGCCTACTTCCTGTTCGCCTGGAAGAACAAGCTCAACGTCTTCGACATCGCGGACTTCGCCGCGCCGCTGGTTCCGGTGGGCCTGTTCACTGGCCGCATCGGCAACTTCATCAACGGCGAGCTCTGGGGCGCACCGACGACGCTGCCCTGGGGTATGGTCTTCCGCGGCGCCGGCCCCGAGCCGCGGCACCCGTCGATGCTCTATGAAGCCTTCCTCGAAGGCCTGGTGCTCTGCGCGCTGCTGTGGTGGTTCGCGGCCAAGCCACGGCCGCGCATGGCGGTGTCGGCCCTGTTCCTGATCGGTTACGGCGTGTTCCGGACCTCGGTCGAGTTCGTGCGCCTGCCGGACGCCCACATCGGTTACCTTTACGGCACCGGCTGGCTGACCATGGGCATGGTGCTGAGCTTCCCCATGATCGCCACCGGTGCGGTGATGCTGGCGGTGGCCTACGGGCGCGGGAGCAAGACGGCGTGAAGCAGTACCAGGACCTGATGCGGCATGTGCTGGAGCACGGCGCCGAGAAGTCGGACCGTACCGGCACCGGTACGCGCTCCGTATTCGGCTACCAGATGCGCTTCGATCTGGCCCAGGGCTTCCCGCTGCTGACCACCAAGAAGCTGCACCTGCGCTCGATCCTGCACGAACTGCTGTGGTTCCTGAAGGGCGAGACCAACACCGCCTACCTCAAGGAACACGGCGTCTCCATCTGGGACGAGTGGGCCAGCCCCGAGGGTGAGCTGGGCCCGGTCTACGGCAAGCAGTGGCGCGACTGGGTGGCGCCCGACGGCCGCCACATCGACCAGATCAGCGACGTGATCGCGCAGATCCGCAAGAACCCCGACTCGCGCCGCCTGATCGTCTCCGCCTGGAACGTCGGCGAGCTGGACAAGATGGCGCTGATGCCCTGCCATGCCTTCTTCCAGTTCTACGTCGCCAACGGCCGGCTGTCCTGCCAGCTCTACCAGCGCAGCGCGGACATCTTCCTGGGCGTGCCCTTCAACATCGCTTCCTACGCGCTGCTGCTGATGATGGTGGCGCAGGTCACGGACCTGGAGCCGGGCGAGTTCGTCTGGACTGGCGGTGACTGCCACCTGTACAGCAACCATCTGGAGCAGACCCGCGAGCAGCTCACGCGCGCGCCGCGTCCGCTGCCGAAGATGATCCTAAACCCGGCGGTCAGGGACATCTTTGCGTTCCGCTTCGAGGACTTCACCCTCAGCGAGTACGACCCGCATCCGCACATCAAGGCGCCGGTGGCGATCTAGGGCCGGCCCTGATGATTTCCCTGATCGCGGCGCTCGACGACAACCGCCTGATCGGCCGCGACAATGCGCTGCCCTGGCGCCTGCCCAACGACCTGAAGTTCTTCAAGCGCAGCACGCTCGACAAGATCGTGCTGATGGGCCGCAAGACCTGGGACTCCCTGGGCCGGCCGCTGCCGCAGCGCGAGAATTGGGTGCTGACGCGCGACGCCACCTTTGCACCCGCCGGTGCCCGTGTGTTCCATGACCTCGGCGAGGCCCTGGCCGCCGCCGGGGAGCGCGAGCTGGTGGTGATCGGCGGGGCTGAGCTCTACCGCCAGGCTCTGCCGCGGGTGCAGCGCATGTACCTGACCGAGGTGCATGGCCGCTTCGAAGGCGATGCCTGGTTTCCCGAGTTCGACGCGGCGGACTGGCAGGAGTCCTGGCGCGAGGATCACCCCGCCGATGCGCAGCACGCCTGCCCCTACAGCTTCGTCTGCCACGATCGGCAATGAGGCGACTCGCCTGGCTGCTGTTGCTCGCCAGCGCCTGGGCCCAGGCAGAGCAGGGGCCACCGACCATTCGCGAGATCGTCTTCGAAGGCAACGACACCACGCGCCCGCGCACCATGCTGCGCGAGATGTCGGTACGTGTCGGCGATCCCGCCGACCCTGAGCGCGTCGAGCGCAGTCGCCAGGCCGTGCAGGATCTCGGACTGTTCAAGGAAGTCAGCCTGCGCGAGGAGCCCTTGGACGGCGGCGTGCGCCTGGTGTTCAAGGTTCGCGAGCGCTGGTACATCCTGCCGACGCCGCGTGTCGACGCCAAGGCCGGCGGCGAATACAGCTATGGCGCGCAGCTGCAGTGGAACAACCTCTGGGGCCTGGACCATACCCTGCGGGTGGTGTGGGAGCGCGAAGACAACAAGGAAAGCGGCGTCGGCCTGGAAACCAACCACAGCTTCGGCTACAACGCGCCGCAGCTCTTCGACAGCCCGTACAGCCTCGGGGTTTCGGCTGGACAGGTGCGCCGCCCCATCGAGTTGCCCGGCGGTGGCAGTTACCAGGAGACCCTGCGCAATGCGTCCGTGGGCGTGGTCCGCAGTCTGTCCGACGGTCCGCCCAGCCAGGGCTGGAGCGTCGGCGGGGGACTGGGCTGGCTGGGCCAGGATACGGAAGGCGCCGCCGCGCCGCCGCGCTACGGGAATGCCACGGCTCCCTTCGCCACGCTGGGCTACCGGGATCTGCACCTGAACATCTACAGCGAAGAGGGCGTGAGCTTCCGCACCTCGCTGCAGGGGGCGGTCGACGGCCTTGCCTCTGATTATGGCTTCACCACCTGGAGCAGCCGCTACGCGCGCTACTGGCGTGTCGGCCAGACCGATCACCAGACCCTGCATTTCTTCGCCGACCTGGGCCTGCGCGTGGATGGCCCGCCGGAGAACGACGGCTTCTATCTGGGCGGCGATGCCCTGCTGCGTGGTTATGACAAGGAGTTCGTCGAGGGCGATGCCTACTGGCGCGTAGCCGGTGAGTTCGCGCGGCCTCTGCACTGGCGCTGGCTGCGCTGGGTGGTGATCGGCGAGGCTGGCAATGCCTACCCGGAGCCCGGGGATTTCAGCCTGGACCGCATCTACGGCAGCCTGGGGCTGGCCCTGCGGTTCCGCATGAGCTGGTTCGTGAACCTGGAGATCGAGGCCGGCGTGGCCATGCCGGTCGGCGACGACGGTGGCGCCCGTTTCTTTGCGGGCCGGGTCTGAGCTGCTATAAGAGCAGCCGTCATTCCACAACGATACGGAGATATCCATGGCAGACCTGAAGGCCGCCTTCGCCCAGGCGCAGATCGACGTCAAGACCATCACCAAGCGCCCCAGCAACGACGATTTCCTGGCCCTGTACTCGCTGTTCAAGCAGGCCAACGACGGCGACGTGAAGGGCAGCCGCCCCGGCATGCTCGACATGGTCGGCCGCGCCAAGTACGACGCCTGGGCCAAGCTCAAGGGCACCTCGGCGGACAAGGCCCAGCAGCAGTACATCGACAAGGTGGCTTCGCTGCTGAAGACGCATAAGTAGTGGCGAACCGTTAACGAAGAAGGCGGCCGATGGCCGCCTTCTTCGTTTTGCAGTATCCAACCGTTCATGCCGAGTGTCGCGTCCCTCGATACGACCCGCCATGGCCAGGTGCCGTGGAACACTGAGGATTGGTTTCACCTGAGGGCGAGTTACTTTTCCTTGCTTGTGTGCGCAAAGAAAAGATAACCAAAAGAAAGCGCCCCAAGTCCGAGCGGCCACTGAAGCGGGGCAATCTGCACGGCGGTCGGGCGCGACGGGTCAGGCCCACAGGCCATCCATGGCCTCAGGCCCCTCGGCCGGACATCCTGTCCGGCGCGACCCTGCATCCGCTCCCCGCGCAGGCACTCGGATAATGGGCCCCCATCGTCAAAGGCGCTCGCTTGCGCTCACCAAGATTTTGAAAGGTTGAGCCCAGAGCATCATTGCGTGCTGCTCTGGGCTCATGGGGTAGCGGCCCTGCTCAGAACTGATACCGCACAAATGCCTGGGCAAAGTCGCGATCCCGGTACAGGTTCGTCTCGCCGCCGCCGAAGAACCAGCCATAGCCCACGGTGAAGGAGATGGCCTCCTTGTAGCGCGTCTCCAGGTTGGCGATCACCTGCTTGCGGCCCTTGACGAAATTTTCCGCCGGGCCGGGGCCGGTGCCGTTGACGTCGTGCATCCACACGATGAAGGGCTGCAGGCTGATGCCGGGTGCCACGCTCTCGTACTTGATGATGGTGATCAGGCGGTAGCCCCAGGAGAACTTGTCGACGTAGTTGTCGAGGTTGGCCTGGTGCGGGTTGAAGCGCAGGCCGTCGCCGTAGACGTCGCCGGCATTCACGTCGTAGATGCCGTCACCGTTGCGGTCGTAGTTGACGGTGCAACTGGGGTTGGTGGAGCAGGCCTGGCGCGAGCCGTCGGCACCGCTGCCATCGGCACCGGCGCTAGCGTGGGTGTAGACGCCGGGGGCTTCAATCTGCAATTGGTCCAGGGGCGGCAGGTCGGGGATCCACACCGCGCCGAACTCGCCGACGATCTGCACCTGGTCGGCGCCGATGGGGTTGTCGGTGTTGCCCAGCACCTGGGTGAAGCCGAGGTTGAACTGGAAGGTATCGAACTTCTCGTAGCCGCGAATGTAGCTGTTCGGTGCGTTCTCGCCGATCACGCCGCCGCGGTAGGGGATGACGAAGCTGGGGAAGGCGCGGGCGGAGCCCGGCACGTGGCCCACCAGCAGGTTCAGAGTGTCGCGATAGACGATGTTGCCGTTGGCGTCGGTGAAGTCGCTGCTGCCGTATTCGTTGGTGACGAACTGGCCGTTCTCGTTGAAGCCGCTGCCACCGCGCGAGCCGGCGCAGCCGAGGCTGGCGTCGTGGCAGCGCGTCAGCGTGGGGCCCAGCGCGGCAAAGGCCAGGTCGGTGACCGCGACCTGCAGAGGCTGGTCGGGGCGGTAAGCGACCTCGCCCTGGATCGAGTAGTCACCCAGGGTGGTGTTGAAGCTGAGGCCCAGCATCTTCAGGTTCTCGGGATACTCGAAGAAGGGCTGCGGCGAATCCAGGGCAATGGCGTTGGAGTGCGGCTGGCCCGGCTGGCCGGTGAGCAGTTCGCCCAGGCCCGCGAGGTTGGAGAGGCCGAGGTCCGCGAGGATCGCCGGATTCGACAGGCCCAGCAGCAGGGCGTCACCCGTCAGGCGCAGGGTGGCACCCAGGTTGGTGGTGACCGGCACGTTGGGGCAGGCTTGCAGGAAGGTACTGGTGTTGGTGGCGTTGATGCCCTGCGGGTTGCCCTCGGCGCGGGCGCAGGAGGCGGCGGACGAGTTGAAGCTGACGTAGGGCAGCTTCGAGTGGTAGTTCATGAAGTAGAAGCCCAGCTCGGTGCCAGAGCCGAGGTTCTCGGCGTAGTACTTGAAGGCGATGCCGAACTGGCCCTGGTCGCTGGCCTCGCGGTCACGCCCGCGCTGGAAGGTGGTGGTGGTTGGCGTGATCAGGGTCAGCGGGTTGTCGGCATAGCCGAGCTGCTGGCGCGCGGTGGCCCCGGCATAGGCGCGGTCGGGGTCGTCCGGCGAGGTGCCGAAGGTCAGGTTGAGGCTGTCGATGGCATTGTTGGTGCCGATGTCGTTGAAGCCGAAGAAGCTGCCGGGAGCCGGCGCCACCACGGGCTTCCACTCGAACTGGTAGTAGGCCTCGACGGTGGCGTTCTCGAACACGTCCATGCTGGCGAACAGCGAGGCGATCGGCGTGAACACCTCTTCCACCTGGTAGCCGACGCGGTAGAGATTGTTGGCGTCAACTGGCTGGGCCTGGTTGACCGAGCCGATCACCAGCAGCGTGGACTCGCCCCAGTTCACCGTCTGGCGGCCGAGCTTGAAGGAGATGTCCTTGTCACCCCACAGCGGCAGGCGCCCGGAGATGTTGGCGTCGAGCCACTGCAGGTCGCTGCCGACCTGGCGCAGCACCTCGCCGTTGCGCCGCTGGCTGCGCACGGCTTCGCCCTTGCCGTAGACGCGGGTGAAGAAGCGATTGGATTCCGCATTCCCGGTAGTGGCCACGCGATTCACGTTCTCCGGCGTGATCATGTTGGGGTGGTAGTCGGTGAAATCGTTGTTGACGAAGTCGTAGAACGCCAGCCAACGCGCGAAGAAGCCGAAACCGTTCCAGTTCAGCGTCAGGTCCTGCGTCACCTTGGCGACGCCCTGGACCATGTCCCCCTTGTCATAGTTCAGATTGCCGTCGTCGTTGCGCATGCTGAACTGGCCGGGGGCGGCGGCGAGGTGCTGCGCCGGGTAGGTCTGCTCCTTGAACAGGCCCTGGCAGGACTGGTAGCGGCCACCGCAGAGGTCCGGATTCAGGTTGGCCTTGCCGACCAGGTCGGAGGCGCGGTCCTCCATGCGCCAGGCGCCACCGGCGGTGATCGCCGTGTTGAGTACACCGGTCACTTCGCCGCCGGCGAAGTCGAAGGTGAGGGCCAGGGCAGGAGCGCTGCAGGCCAGGGCCAGCAATCCCGGAACGGAACGGATCAACCACGTGTGGCTGTTCTTCATGGGGGAAATCCTCGTCAAGTGTCGCGCCGGGCCCTGCATGGAGTCCGGTCGTCGTTGCAACCATCTTAACGGGGTAGGGCAAACCAAAAAAGACAAAGCCTGCCGAGGCGGTTGAGGTGACGCGCTTTGGCGATGCGTTGAATCGCATCGCCTGCGGCGCCGAACGCACGGCCATGGATGGCCGGGGCAGGGGAACATGGGCGAAACAAGGTCCCGCCATGGATGGCGCCACCGGACTTTTGCTCCGAAAAAGGAAAAGCCCGCCGAAGCGGGCCTTTTAATTGGTCATAAAAGTTGCTTCTCAGAACTGGTAACGCACGAAGGCCTGTGCGAAATCGCGGTCGCTGTACAGGTTGTTATCGCCGCCGCCGAAGTACCAGCCGTAGCCCACGGTGAAGGAAATGGCTTCCTTGTAGCGCGTCTCCAGGTTCGCCAGCACCGACTTGCGGCCCTTGACGAAATTCTCGGCCGGGCCTGGGCCGGTGCCGTTCACGTCGTGGCTCCAGATGATGAAGGGCTGCAGGCTGATGCCCGGGGCGACGCTTTCGTACTTGATGATGCTGATGATGCGGTAGCCCCAGGAGAACTTGTCGACGAAGTCATCCAGGTTGGCCTGGTGGGGATTGAAGCGCAGGCCGTCCGGGCCGTAGCTGCAGGTCGGGTTGGTGGAGCAGGCCTGCTGCTGGCCGCCCACGGCTACCCAGGGATTGGTCTGGGCATTGTGCGGCAGGGACGGGTCCTTGAGCACGAAACCCGAGCCGTCGGCACCGGCGGTGGCGCTGGTGAAGACGCCCGGTGCTTCGATCTGCAACTGGTCCAGCGAGGGCAGGTCGGGGATCCAGACCGCGCCGAACTCACCCACCAGCTGCACCTGGTCGGCGCCGATCGGGTTGTCGGTCGCGCCGAGCACCTGGGTGAAGCCGAGGTTGAACTGGAAGGTATCGAAGCGCTCGTAGCCGCGGATATAGCTGTTGGGCGCGTTCTCGCCGACCACGCCACCACGGTAGGGAATCACGAAGTTCGGGAAGGCGCGCGCCGAGCCCGGGCCGTGACCCAGCAGGATATTGACCGTGTCGCGGTAGGGGTTGTTGCCGTTCTGGTCGAGGAAGTCGCTGGGGTCGTAGTGGACCTGGTTGCCGTTCTCGTCGAAGCCCTGGCCACCGGCGAGAGAGCCGGCGCAGTTCAGGTTCGGATCATGGCAGCGCGTCAGCGTCGGGCCGGCGGCGGCCAGCGACAGGTCGGCGATGGCGACCTGCAGCGGCTGGTTCGGACGGTAGGCGACTTCACCCTGGATCGAGTAGTCGCCGACCGTGGTGTTGAAGCTCATGCCGAACATCTTCAGGTCTTCGGGGTACTCGAAGAAGATGCGGGCGGTATCCAGTGCCACGGCGGAGCGGGTGGTGCCGGTGGCGTTGGGATTACCGCCACCGACCAGCGTCGGCAGCGCGCGTAGCAGGTCCACCACGCCGCCCACGGGGTCCTGCAGCAGGCCCAGGTCGTTGATGATGCCGGGGCGCGTGAACAGCGGCAGGGCGTCGGCCAGCAGCTGGGCGGACGGCGAGTTCGGGTTGAGTGCGTTGCCGTTGGTGAAGACCGGGTTGTCCTTGCACGCGGAGATGTATTCGAGCGTGTTGGTGACGTCGATTCCCATCGGGTTGCCTTCGCGGCGGGCGCAGGAGGCGTCGGTGGACATGAAGCTGACGTAGGGCAGCTTCGAGTGATAGTTCATGAAGTAGAAGCCGAACTCCGTACCGGAGTTGAAGTTCTCGGCGTAGTACTTGAAGGCAAGGCCGTACTGGCCGCTGTCGCGGGCCTCGCGATCCTTGTCGCGTAGCACGGTGGCCGAGGTCGGCGTCACCAGCGTCAGCGGGTTGTCGAGGTAGCCGGTCTGGGTGGCGGCGCTGTCGCCGCGATAGGCGCGGTCTGGATCCTCGGCGGAGCCGCCGAAGCTCAGGTTGGCGTTCATCACCGCGTTGTTGGTGCCGATGTCGGCGAAGCCGAAGTAGCTGCCCGGCGCCGGTGCCTCGACCGGCTTCCACTCGAGCTGGTAGTAGGCCTCGACGGTGGCGTTCTCGAACAGGTCCATGCTGGCGAAGACCGAGGCGATCGGCGTGAATACCTCCTCCACCTGGAAGCCGACGCGATAGAGGTTGTTGGCGTTTACTGGCTGGGCCTGGTTGACCGAGCCGATCACCAGCAGGGTGGATTCACCCCAGTTGACGGTCTGGCGGCCGATCTTGAAGCTGATCTCCTTTTCGCCCCATACCGGTAGGCGGCCGTAGATGTTGGCGTCGAGCCACTGCAGGTCGGAGCCGATCTGGCGCAGGACCTCGCCGTCATTGCGCCTGTTGCGCACCACGCCGCCGGGGCCATAGACCCGCTTGGTGGCGAAGTAACGGTTGGAGATATCGTTGTCGCCGGCATAGCCGACCTGGTTGACGTTCTCGCGCGTGATGCGGTTGGGGTGGTACTCGGTGAAGTCGTTGTTGACGAAGTCGTAGAACGCCAGCCAGCGCGCGAAGAAGCCGAATTCCCCCCAGGTCAGGTTGATGTCCTGGGTGATCTTGGCGACACCCTGCACCATGTCATGCTTGTCGTAGTTCAGGTTGCCGTCGTCGTTGCGCATGCTGAACTGACCAGGTGCATTGGCCAGGCGCTGCGACGGATAGATCTGGTCACGGAAAAGGGCCTGGCACTGCTGGTACTGCTTGTTGCAGAGATCCGGATTCAGGTTCGACTTGCCGACCAGCTCGGGGGTGCGATCCTCCATGCGCCAGGCGGCGCCGACGCTGATCGCGGTGTTCAGTACGCCTTCCACCTGGCCGTCGAACAGGCTCAGGTTGAGGGCGGAAGCCGGGGTGGCGGCCAGCAGGCTGGACAGGGCAAGGGCGGGCAATGCCACGCGCCGCAGGGGGGCTGACGCCATTCGAATCTCCTCATCAAAAAGAACCGCGCGGGGCCTGATTGATGAAAGCCGCATATGGATTGCGGCGAAGCTGGCCCCTGATGGGGCGGATTCTAGCCAGTTTTTAAGCGCTTAACAGATGTTTTTCAGCTTGTCGTCGTTCTCGGCCCGGAGGCCGCCCAATCCCTTGCGAATTGCCGGGCCACGCGGCCCGACCGCGAGGCACGGTTCAGTGCCCAGCGCAGTGCCGATTTCTCGGTTTCTTCGTCCCAGGCGGTGTGCCCGAGGTTGCCCAGGTGCAGGCGCACCAGGTCCAGGTACTGGTCCTGGTTGAAGGACTGGAACGACAGCCACAGGCCGAAGCGTTCCGACAGGGCGATCTTCTCCTCGGTGGATTCGCCGGGGTGCAGCTCGTCGTCGATCCAGTGGTACTCGCCGTTGTCGCGGCGCGACTCGGGCATCAGGTGCCGGCGGTTGCTGGTGGCGTAGATCAGCACGTTCTCGGGCGGCTCCTCCACGCCGCCGTCCAGGGCGGTCTTGAGGGCCGTCAGGGCCGGGTCGCTGGAGGCCACGGAGAAGTCGTCCACGTAGAGCACGTAGCGCTCGCGCTGGCTGCGCAGGGGTGCCACGATCTCCGGCAGGTCGATCAGGTCGTGCGGCGGCACCTCCACCAGGCGCAGGCCCTCGCCGGCGTAGGCCGCCAGCATGGCCTTGACCAGTGAGGATTTGCCAGTGCCGCGGGCGCCGGTCAACAGGGCGTGGTTGGCCGGTAGGCCGCGCACGAAGCGTTCGGTGTTGCGCATCAGCAACTGCTTCTGCCGGTCCACCGCCAGGAGCTGGTCCGGCGGCAGCTGCTGCACGAACTCCAGCGGCTGCAGGGCGCCATGGCGCCAGCGGTAGGCCAGGGCGGGGGGCAAGGGGGCGGCGGTCGGGCTCATGGCATTGGCTGCAGCGGAGAGGCGTCTGTGGATAGTGAGGAAAAACAAGGCCCGCCGAAGCGGGCCTTGTTGCCGACATCTACTATTCATCATCCATCAATGGCCATCTATCGAGCTCAGGCCAGTTTCCATCTCGCTCAGGCCAGCTTCTTGTGGCGCGAGCGGCGGTTGACGCCCGGCTCGGAGCCGGTGCGGCGGCGGAAGTCTTCCTCGTACTCGCGGTAGTTGCCCTCGAGCCAGGTCACCTCGCCCGAATCCTCGAAGGCGAGGATGTGGGTGGCGACGCGGTCCAGGAACCAGCGGTCATGCGAGATCACCATGGCGCAGCCCGGGAAGTCCAGGATCGCCTCCTCCAGCGCACGCAGGGTCTCCACGTCCAGGTCGTTGGTCGGTTCGTCGAGCAGCAGCACGTTGCCGCCCTGCAGCAGCATCTTGGCCAGGTGCAGGCGGTTGCGTTCACCGCCCGAGAGCTCCTTGACGCGCTTCTGCTGCGACTCGCCCTTGAAGTTGAAGCGGCCGATGTAGGCGCGCGAGGGCATCTCGAAGTTGCCGACCCGCAGGATGTCCAGCCCGCCGGAGATCTCCTTGAACACGGTGTTGTCGCCGTCCAGGTCGTCGCGGCTCTGGTCGACATAGGCGAACTGCACCGTCTCGCCGACCTTGACCGTGCCCTGGTAGTCCTTGTCCTGGCCGGTGAGGATGCGGAACAGCGTGGTCTTGCCCATGCCGTTGGCGCCGATGATGCCGACGATGGCGCCGCGCGGCACCTTGAAGTTCACGCCTTCGTACAGGGTACGGTCACCGAACTTCTTGCCGAGGTTGCTGACCTCCACCACCATGTCGCCCAGGCGCTGGCCGGGGGGGATGTAGAGGTCCTTGGTCTCGCTGCGCTTCTGGTATTCCTGCGACGCCAGTTCCTCGAAAGCCTTGATGCGGGCCTTGCTCTTGGCCTGGCGGCCCTTGGGGTTCTTGCGCACCCACTCCAGTTCTTCCTTGATCGCCTTGGCGCGAGCGTCTTCCTGCTTCTGCTCGGTCTCCAGGCGCTTGTCCTTCTGGTCCAGCCAGGAGGAGTAGTTGCCCTGCCAGGGGATGCCGTGCCCGCGGTCCAGTTCCAGGATCCAGCCAGCGACGTTGTCCAGGAAGTAGCGGTCATGAGTGACCGCGATGATGGTGCCCGGGAAGTCCTTGAGGAACTTCTCCAACCAGGCCACCGACTCGGCGTCGAGATGGTTGGTGGGTTCGTCCAGCAGGATCATGTCCGGCTTGGACAGCAGCAGGCGGCACAGCGCCACGCGGCGGCGTTCGCCACCGGAGAGCTTGGTGACGTCGGCGTCCCAGGGCGGCAGGTTCAGGGCCTCGGCAGCCTTGTCCAGGATCAGGTCGATGTTCTCGGCGTCGGCGGCGGCGATCTGCGCCTCCAGCTCGGCCTGCTTGGCGGCCAGCTTGTCGAAGTCGGCGTTTTCCTCGGCGTAGGCGGCGTAGACCGCCTCCAGGTCTGCCTTGAGCTTGAGCAGCTCGCCCAGGGCTTCCTCGACGTTGCCGCGCACGTTCTTGGTCGGGTCCAGCTTGGGCTCCTGCGGCAGGTAGCCGACCTTGAGCCCCGGCATCGGCCGGGCTTCGCCGACGATGTCCTTGTCGATGCCGGCCATGATCTTCAGCAGCGTGGACTTGCCGGCGCCGTTGTAGCCCAGCACGCCGATCTTGGCCCCCGGGAAGAAGGACAGGGAGATATCGCGAAGGATTTCCTTCTTGGGCGGCACGATCTTGCCGACCCGGTTCATGGTGTAGACGTACTGGGACATGGTGGGAGTGTTCGCTGGAAAGGCAGTAATTCTACCCCGTCCGCCGTCGCCGGTCCGCGTCCGTTCGAGCTTCAAATGGCCTTTTCGCGGTCGGCGGGTCAATATCCGTTGCAGAGCCCCCGCCCGGAGCGGCGGGAACCAGGAAGATAAGGATGTCCCAGAAGCAGAAAACCCTGTTCGAGGCCTTTTCCCAGCGAGCCCGCGTGGCCAAGCAGGGCGAGGTGGCGATGATCGTGATTGACGGGGGTGGGGCCATGATCGTGGCGATGGACGAGTACATGGTGGCCCACAAGTGGGCCCAGTCCCGCCTCAGCAGCGGCAACGTGGTATCCGACCGTGGCCGCTTCCTGGAGCAGTTCCAGGTCATGGTGGCGCGCCCCGGCAGCTTCGCCGGCACCAAGGGCAATGATCGCCAGCTCTACAAGATGGCCAAGGCCATGCGCGCGGCCGGGCATGACCTGGGTGAGTGGATGCTGCCGCCGGAACTGAAGGTCAACAAGCTGGTGGACCCGGACGACATCAAGAAGCCCAAGCCCAAGGAGGAGCCGGCGGATCCGTCGGCCCCATCCGCCGATGGCAAGGCCCCGGAATAGGGCATGACGCCCGGGATGCCGGCCGGGACCTCCCCAGGCACCGACTATCTCTCGCTGTTCGCCGAGTTGCTGGAGGATTTCGCCAGCCTCGACATCGAACTGTCCATGGTCCGGCGGGCGCTGGGCCGCATCGCCGAGGCCATGAACGCCGAGTCGGCCTGCCTGTTCCTTCTGGAGGGAGAGCACGACGATCCCCGGGCGAGGCTGGTCTGCCAGGCCAGCGTCGGCCCCAGCGACATCACGGGCCTATCGCTGCCCGTCGGGACCGGCGTCGTCGGCCGTGCCGTGCAGCGCGATGAACCCCAGCTGGTGGCCGATACGCGCCTGGACCCCGACTTCGTGCCACCCTCAGCGCAGATGGACTACCAGATTCGCTCGCTGATCTGCGTGCCCCTGAGCGTCAAGGGCCAGCGCCTGGGGGCGGTGGAGGTGGTCAACCGGCGCGACTGCGACAACCTGTTCTCGGAGCGCGACTGCGAGGCCCTGGCCACCCTGGCCAATGCCGCGGCGTTGGCCCTGACCAATGCCAGGCTGATGCAGCAGCAGGTGGAGCAGGCCCGTACGCGGCGCGAGCTGGAACTGGCCGCCAGCGTGCAGCGCGCTCTGCTGCCCCGTGACGGCATCACCAGTGAATGGGTGCGGGGCGTGAACCTGCCGGCCCGCGGGGTCTCCGGGGATTTCTATGATGTGCTGCCGCTGGCTGGCGGCAGCATCGCCTTCGCCCTGGCGGACGTCTCCGGCAAGGGCATGAATGCCGCACTGGTCGCGGTGAAGGCCGCCACCCTATTCCGCAGCGAGGCCCGGCAGATGCGCAAGCCCGGCAAGCTGCTGGCACGCATCGGCACCGAGTTGATGGAAACCATGTCGCAGGGCATGTTCGTGACCATGGTCGTGGGCATCTACGACCCTCGCAGCTACACGGTCCGTTTCGCCAATGCTGGACATGAGCCGCCGGTCTGGCGTGACCGCAATGGCCAGTACCAGGCTTTCCCGGCGGAGGAGCCCCCGCTGGGTATCGTCATGCCGGAGAGCGGCATCTACCCCGAGACGGTCCTGCGGCTCGACGGCGGCAGCCTGTACCTCTATACCGATGGCTGCACCGAGAGCCGCGATGAACGCGGCGCCATGCGCGGTGCCGAGGGCATCCAGGCCCTGATCGGGCGTTATGCCAGCCTGCCGTTGGCCGAGCGGGTTCAAGCCCTGGCGGATTCGCTGGCGCCGGATGGCGCCGACCTGCGCGACGACATCACCTTGCTGGTGGTGGAGGGCAAGGCGTCCAGGCGGGCCCGCCGCGACCTGCTGCTGCGCCAGTCCTTCCCGGCGGAAGCTACACAGCTCAAGGTGATCCGCCACCTGGTGGCGGATATCGCCGGCAAGGCCGGCATGGCCGCCGAAACCGCCCAGGAACTGGTGCTGGCGGTGGACGAGGCCTGCCAGAACATCATCCGCCACGGCTATCGGGATCACGTGGGCGGGCGGATCGACCTGAGCATGCGCCGCGTGGCCGGCCGACTGACGGTGGAACTGGTGGACTTCGCGCCGCCGGTCAAACAGGATGAGTGCAAGGGACGGCCGCTGGAAGAACTGCGGCCCGGGGGGTTGGGGACCTTCTTCATGTCGGCCCTGACCGACAGCATGAAATACCTGCGGCCGCCGCGCGGTGCGGGCAACCGCCTGGCGCTGAGCAAGCGCCTGGCCGGCAAGAAACAGGGAGGGCAGGAATGAGTTTCCGCATCAGCGAGGACGGCGGCGCCGCCACGGTGGTCCTGACCGGGGATATCGACCTGGAAACCTCGCCGCTGGCGCGCCAGACGCTGCTGGAGGCCGTGGGCCGGGGCATGCCGGTGGTAGTCGACATGGGAGGGGTGAGCTACATGGACTCCTCCGGCATCGCCAGCTTGGTGGAAGCCTTCCAGAAGGCGAAGGCGGCTGGTCACGAGTTCTCCCTGGTGCGCGTCGGCGGCACGGTGCAGAAGGTGCTGGCCCTGGCGCGCCTGGACAAGGTCTTCCGCATCCTGTGAGGTATCCTGCGAAAAACCGGTGACCTGATGCGCAATGCGGCGGAGACGATCGGGCGCAACACGCTGGCCGGCATCGCCGAGCTGGGGCTGGCGGCCGTGCTGCTGCTGGAAAGCCTGGGCTGGATCTTCACCGGTGCTCGGCGGCGCCAGCCGGTGCGCTTCTCCGCGGTACTGGCGCAGTGCATGGACATCGGCCTGCGGGCGCTGCCCATCGTCACGGTGCTGAGCTTCGCCATTGGCGCCATGGTGGCGATCCAGGGCATCCATACCCTCAGCATCTTCGGCGCGGAAAGCCAGGTGACCCTGGGTATCGCCCTGTCGATCACGCGCGAGTTCGCGCCACTGATCACGGGCATCCTGGTCGCCGGCCGCTCCGGCTCGGCACTGGCGGCGCGCCTGGGCACCATGAAGATCAACGAGGAGATCAGCGCCCTGACGGTGATCGGCATCAACCCGGTGCGCTACCTGGTAGCACCCTCGCTGTTGGCGATGGTGCTGATGGTGCCGCTGCTGACCTGGTATTCCGACATGGTGGCGCTGCTCGGTGCCGGCATCTACGTGTCTCTGGATCTGGGCATGTCGTTCACCGCGTATCTCGGCGAGCTGCGCCTGTACCTGGATAACCACGACATCTTGCACGGCATCGGCAAGAGCGTGCTGTTCGGCATGCTGATCACCCTGGTCGGCGTGGTCAACGGCTTGGGGGTCACCGGCGGCGCCGAGGGCGTGGGCCGCATGACCACACGCTCGGTGGTGCACGCGATCTCGGCCATCGTGATCACGGATATGGTCTTCACTTTCCTGATGACAAGATAAAAGTGAAGACGATGAATGCCTACACGTTCCTGATGACCCGATGAGCGCCGTGATCGAGGTGCAAAACCTGGTGGCCCGCTACGGCGAGCACACCGTGCTCAAGTGCATCGACCTGCAGGTCCAGGCCGGCGAGATCATGGTGATCATGGGCGGCTCGGGCTCCGGCAAGAGCACGCTGCTGCGCCACCTGCTGGGCCTGCAGACGCCGCACTCCGGTCACGTGCGCCTGCTGGGCGAGGACATCAACGCCATTCCGGCGCAGCGCCTGGTGGAGCTGCGCCGCAAGATGGGCGTGGCCTTCCAGGGCGGCGCGCTGTTCAGTTCCATGAGCGTGGGCGAGAACGTCATGCTGCCGCTGCGCGAGCACGCGCGGCTTGACGAGTCCACCATGCAGATCATGATGCGGCTCAAGCTCGACATCGTGAATCTCGCCGGCTGCGAGAACCTGATGCCGGCACAGCTTTCCGGCGGCATGATCAAGCGCGCCGCCATGGCGCGCGCCATCATCATGGACCCACGGTTGCTGTTCCTGGACGAGCCCAGCGCCGGCCTGGATCCGGTGGTGGCGGCCTCGCTGGACGAGCTGATCCTGAAGCTGCGCGACGCCACAGGCATGAGTCTGGTGGTGGTCACGCATGAGCTGGAAAGCGCCTTCAAGATCGCCGACCGCATCGCAGTGCTGGACCACGGTGACATCCTGGTCTGCGGCAGCGTGGCCGAGGTCAGGGCCAGCCCCAGCGAGCGGGTGCAGGCACTGCTCAACCGGCGCATCCAGCCGCTGGAACTGAATCCCGAGGAATACCTGAAGCGCCTCACCGGCGGGCCGGTGAGCGGCGGAGCGATCGCATGATCAACCACAAATGGAACCTGACGCTGGTCGGCGGCTTCGTGCTGCTGTGCCTCGCCAGCCTGGTGCTGACGCTGGCCTTCCTGGCCGGCCGCACCGGCAGCACCGAAACCTATTACACCCTCTACAGCAACGTCACCGGACTCAAGTTCGGCTCCAAGGTGCTGTTCGAGGGCTATCCGGTGGGGCAGGTCGAGGAGATCGAACCCTTCGAGCAGCAGGGGCAGATGCGCTTTCGCGTGCGCCTGTCGGTGATCGAGGGCTGGAAGATCCCTAGCGACAGCATCGCCCGCTCCACCGCCAGCGGCGTGCTGGCGCCGCAGACCATCGAGATTTCCGCCGGCGTCAGCCCGCAGGCGCTGGCGCCCGGAGCGACCATCACTGGCGGTGGCGCCGGTGGGCTGATGTCCACGGTCCAGGGCCTGGCCGGCAACGTCGACGAGCTGACCGACGAGGCCCTGCTGCCATTGCTGAAGAATCTCAATACCCAGGTGACCCTGCTCGGTACCATCCTGCAGGAGGACATCCGGCCGTTGGCGCAGAACAGCAACAAGGTCATGGCGGCCGCGTCCGCAGAGGTGCCGACGATCCTGGCCAACCTGCAGCGTCTCAGCGAGCGCACCGACCGCATGCTGTCGCCGCAGCGTGTCGAAGCCCTGGGCCGCACCATCGACAACGCCGACCAGACCATGCTGAGCCTGCGCCAGAGCAGCAAGCAGCTGGAGCAGGCCACACCCGACGCGCTGGCGGCCCTGCGCGAGTTGCGCCTGACGCTGGAGAGTCTGTCGCGGCGCTCCGAGTCCATTGCCCAGAACGTGGAAAGCAGCACTCGCAACCTGCAGGAATTCAGCCGCCAGATCCGCCGCAGCCCCGGCACCCTGCTGCGGTCTCCCGAACCGCCGCGTGAAGACGGCCCGCCGGCCGAGGTGAAACCATGAAGCTGTTCCTGCCGATCCTGCTGGCCGCGCTGCTGGCCGGCTGCCTGTCCGTGCCGACGCCGCCGCAGGAGGTCTACTACCGGCTTGAGCCTCCTGCCGCCGCGGCCCTGGGAGTTTTCACTCCGCGCGTGGTGGTGATGCCCTTCAGTGCACCGGGGGTCTATGCCGAGCGGCCGCTGCTGTGGGCGCGCGGGTCGGCGCTGCGCCAGTACTACCGCCACTTCTGGGCGGAGTCGCCGGGCCTGGAGCTGCATGGCGCGCTGGTGGATTCGCTGCGCGCGTCGGGTGCCACCGAGGTCTATACCGCCGGCAATCGTGTACGTGGTGACGTCTCCGTGCAGCCGGCGATCCGTCAGATGGAATTGCAGACCGAGGGTGGGCGCCGCGCCGTGCTGTCGCTTGAATTCCTGGTCAATGACCGTGATGGACGTCCGCTGCGCAACCTGGTCGTGAACGGGCAGCGTCCGCTGCCTGCCGATTCCGCGCCTGAAGCCTACGTGGCAGCCGTGACCCAGCTTGCCGGAGAGGCCTTCGCCAAGCTGGCAGGCGAGCTCTGGGGGTTGCAGCCAGCACTGGCCAACGGCGGCGAGCCTGCTGCGCCCTAGCGCATCAGCCGTCGCGTCGCCTCGGCCAGCACGTCCTCGTAGAGTGCATCCGGCGCGGTGGCGCAGTCCAGCGCCACCTGCTCGTAGAGTTGGGGCAGCGTGCGCAGTACGCGGGCCTTCACCTCGGAACTCTTGCGGCTGGCGGCGGCGAACACCAGCTCGCCGCTGGTGCGGAACACTGGCAGGTCGCCCAGGCTGCGCTCCGGCGTGGCGGCGCGGAAGGCCGAGACCTCCGCCGTGAGCTGGGAGCAGGGCTGTTGCATCAACGCCTGCAGGGCGGTGCTGCTGGCCGTCTGGGCCTGTGCCAGGCGGAAGTCCACCGGTAGGCGCACCATCGAGGTGACGGGCCTGCCGTCGGTGCCCAGCTTGGGCTTGAACTGCCACTGCCGGACGGCGTCCAGGGCCGACTGATCCAGCGCCGGATAGCCGGAACCCTGGAAGACGGCGACCGCGCCGGCGCTGCCATCCACCAGCACCTGTACGTCCAGCATCACGCGTCCCTCGTGGCCTGCCATGCGCTCCGCTTCCGGATAGAGCGGCGCTACGTTCACCGGTGGAGCGGGGGCGGCGATGGGAGCGGCGGGCAGGCCGGGGGCGAGCGGTTGCGCGGCAGCAGCGCCAGCGCAGGCGATCAGCAGTAGGGACAGCAGGGTGCGCATCGGCTCGAGGCCCTTCCGTAGAAAACCGGTCGCATCATGCCACGGTGGCTCGCGCCCATCAGGCCCCGTGACTCAGGCCGGGGGCTCCTCATCCTGCTGGTACTGGCCCGAGCGCGCCACGGGCGGCTCGGGCGCGGTGCGGCGCATGCGCGCATTGGCCAGGGTGACGCCCCGCACCACCACCTGGCGGCGCGTCTCCACCGTGAAGCCGTGGCGGGCAAAGAAGGATTCTGCGGTTAGGCTCACGTCGGCGAACAGGCCGCCGATGCGGCGCCGGGTCGCTTCGGCCAGCAGATGGCGCATCAGGGCGCTGCCCACGCCGTGGCCGGTGTGGCCTCCAGCGACGAAGAACTGGTCGATGTAGCCGGAGTCCTGCAGGTCGGCGTAGCCGGCGATGCGTCCGTCGATCTCGGCCACGAAGGGGCGGTTGCCGCGGATGCGGTTGTTCCACCAGTCCTGGTCATACTCCAGCGGTGCCCAGGCGTCCAGTTGCTCGGCGGAATAATTGCGCCGGGCGCGCTGGTGCACCGAGGAGCGGAAGACCTCGCGCAGTGCCGCCTCTTCTCCAGGACGATATGCGCGGATCAGCATGGCCCGGGCCGTCCTAGTCCGACGGCAGGCCGTCGAAGAAGTCGACCTTACCGGTCTCCAGGGAATACTCGGCGCCCACGACGAGCAGGCCGTCGTTGCACACGAGGTTCTCCAGGATCTCAGAGCCCTGGCGCAGCTGGCTGACCGAGACTCGCACGTTGGCGCGCACGGCTTCCTGCAACAGGGCGGGGCGGTCATGGCGCAGGGCCGAGTCCATCAGCGGCGAGACAGAGGGCCGGATGCGGTCCACGATGGTGCGAAGGTTGAGCGACTGGTTGCCCGCAGGGCGGGTAAGGTCATCCACCGTGGCTTCCACGGCGCCGCAGCAGGTGTGGCCGAGGACCACCACCAGCCGCGTGCGGAATTTCTCGGCGGCGAATTCCACGCTGCCGATCTGCGTCGGGGCCACGATGTTGCCGGCCACGCGGATCACGAAGAGGTCGCCCAGGCCCTGGTCGAAGACGATCTCCGCCGGCACGCGCGAGTCCGAGCAGCCGAGGATGATGGCGAACGGCTCCTGGCCGTTGGCCAACTGGTTGCGTCGCGCCGCCTCGGCGGCCGCGTCCATGCTGCGATCACCGCATACGAAGCGGTGGTTGCCATCCTGTAGGCGTCGCAGGGCTTCCTTTGCGTCAATCAAGTCTGTCTACTCCGCGATTTCGTCGTAACCCTGCCCGAGGAACTGCACGAAGCAGTACCCATGGCCGAAGGGATCGGCCATCAGCGCCAGCCGGCCCCAGGGGTGCGTGGATACCGGGTGCTCCAGCGTCGCACCGGCTGCCAGCGCGCGCGTCACCGCGGCGTCGACGTCCGGGGTGATGAAGTCCAGGTGCAGCGGGGTCCAGTGCCGGCCATAGCGCCGGGTTTCGCCCATGGTACCTGAAGTGGATGAGCCGGCTGGCTTTTCCAGCAGCCAGATCGGGGCCGGGCCGCCCAGCATCTCCACGCCACCGCCGCCGATCCGCCGGCCGGGCTTCAGGCCGAAGGCGGACTGGTAGAAGGCGGTGGCCCTGCCGAGGTCGTCGACATCGAGGTTGAGCAGGAAATCCATGACTTGCTCCTGGCGCCGCGTCCCTGCGGCGAAGGGACAGCTCAGACGCCCGGGCCGCGCCGAGGAAGCTACAGCACCGACGGTTCGGGCTCTGCCGCCGGCTCGTCGCCGCTGCCGAAGATGTCGCGGTAGCAGCGCCAGGCCGAGGCCATCATCACCGGTGCCAGCAGGATCAGGCCGAGACCGAAGGGGATGATGGCCAGCAGGCCCAGGCCAATGGCGACCAAGCCATAGGCCGACAAGGCGCCGAGATTGCCGAGGCCCGCCTTGAAGCTGAGCTTCAGGGCTTCCATCACCGTGGCACCGCGAAACACCACCAGCCCCGGAGCGAACCAGGTGGCGAGCGAGAACGCCGCGATCATCAGCAGGGACAGGATGGTGGCAATGATGGCGCCCAGGCCCAGGTTGAAATCCTGCATGTCGCCCGACAGGACGGCGGTTCCGAACACCAGCACCACCAGAATGACGACGGCAAGGGCCATGACCAGGCCGATCACCAGGTAGGCCACGCCCAGCAGCAGGAGCGGTTCCAGGTGCGGTGGCTTGAATGCGGCGAACAGGGTCTGGAGCCGCAGGGTCTGGCCCTCGTCCTGTTCGCGGGCTGCGAGCAGGAAGCCGCCGAGCACCATGGCGAAGCAGAGGTTGAAGGCCAGCGAACCGACCAGCGGGATCAGCGACAGCAGCACCGCCGCCGCGAACCACAGCAGGATCGCGCCGATCCACAGCCCCGGCGATCGCTTGAACAGGCCGAAGCCCTCGGTGACCCAGGCCAGGCCACGTCCGGCGGAGACCTTGCGGAAGGAGGTGTCGGACATCGCGGGGCTCCGTGTGTTCGTGATGCCTGCATGCTACGCGATGGCCCATGACGCGCAAGCGAAACACGGCGGTCCGCCCCCCAAAACGACAAGGGGCGCGGCTGTTGCCGCGCCCCCCGGAGCCCAGGTGCCGCGACTCAGCGCCCGACCAGCGAGCGCGCGATCACTTCCTTCATGATCTCCGACGTGCCGCCGTAGATGCGCTGGATGCGCGCGTCGGCCCAGTAGCGCGAGATTGGGTACTCGGCCATGAAGCCGTAGCCGCCGAACAGCTGCAGGCAGGCGTCGGTGACACGGCCTTCCATCTCGGTGGTGGAGAGCTTGATCATGGCGGCGGTCGGCACGTCGAGCTTCTGCTCGGCGTACAGCGCCACGCACTTCTCGGTGAAGGCGCGGTGCACCTCGATGTCGGTCTTGATCTTGGCCAGCTCGAAGCGGGTGTTCTGGAAGCTGGCGATGGCTTGGCCGAAGGCCTTGCGCGTGGTGACGTATTCGATGGTCTTCTCCATCGCGCCCTGCGCGTGGCCGATGGCGCTGACCGCCAGCACCAGGCGCTCGCGCGGCAGTTCGTCGATCAGGTGGCCAAAGCCGCCGCCGACGCGGCCCAGCACGGTCGAGGCCGGCAGGCGCACGTTGTCGAAGAACAGCTCCGAGGTGTCGGCCGAGTGCAGGCCGATCTTCTCCAGGTTGCGGCCGCGCTTGAAGCCGGGCAGGTCGGTGTCGACGGTGAACAGGGTGGTGCCCTTGCCGCCGGCCTTGGGGTCGGTCTTGGCCGCCAGCACCACCACGCCGGCATTCTGGCCGTTGGTGATGAAGGTCTTGGAGCCGTTGAGGACGTAGGTGTCGCCCTCCAGCAGGGCGCTGGTCTTCATGCCCTGCAGGTCGGAGCCGGCGCCGGGTTCGGTCATGCCGATGGCGCCGATGCACTCGCCGGAGGCCATGCGCGGCAGGTACTTCTGCTTCTGCTCCTCGGTGCCCAGGTGCAGGATGTAGGGCGCGGCGATGTCGGAGTGCACGGTGAGGTTGGAGGCCAGCGCCAGGAAACCCATGCGCGCGGCTTCCTCCACGATCACGCAGGAGAACTCGAAGGGTGCGCCGATGCCGCCGTATTCCTCCGGCTGGTCTACGCAGAGCAGTCCGGCTTCACCCATCTTCAGGTAGAGGGACTTGGGCAGGATGCCGTCCTTCTCCCACTTCTCGTAATGCGGCTCGACCTCGTCGGCGAAGAAGCGGCGGACGTTGTCGCGGAACAGCTCCAGTTCGTTGCTCACGGTGTTTCCTGTGCTAAGTGAAGAAAAATCGTTCAAGGACAGCTCTTGCGCTTCATCGGGAAGCTCAGGCCCGTGGGGCGGCCGTCGCTGGTGCCCTCCAGGCGCATGGTGAGCTTGTCGGGGGCGGCGTACTCGTAGGAGATCTTGCGCGGGAAGGGGCGCTCGGGGTTCTCGAACACCACGCGGTTGGGCGCGACGCTGCTGGAGTTGTAGCGGCTCTCGTCGCCGCCGTACTGCTGCGAGACGAAATCGAAGCCGCCACCGCCACTGGTGACCAGGCGCATGAAGTCGTACTCGCGGGTGTAGCCTTCGCCGACGCGGCGCGACAGGCCCTGCATGCTGTTGCCGGTGGGCGTGGTCCATTGCTCCTCGTAGACGCCGTCGGCGGTGTCGAAGCCCCAGCAGCCGGATAGCCACTTGAACTGCGTGACGCGCAGCGCGTCGTCGTCGGCCGGCTTGGCCGCCAGGGCGGGGGCGGCCAGCAGGGCCAGGCCCAGCATCAGGATCTTGTGCACGTTGTCCTCCGGTTCAGCGATAGCGCGACTCGATCAGGTCGATCTCGCGCACCAGCTTTCGCGATGTCTCGTCAGAGATGCGGCGGTGCCGGGCAAGGGTGAATATCTCCTCGCGCTCCGCCTGCAGGGCGGCCAGGCGCAGCGTCCGCTCGATCTGGTCGGCCTGCCGCAACTGGGCCGCATCGGTCCCGCTGGGGGCGACATCATGCAGCCGGTTCTGGTATAGCGCCAGCAGCCGGGCCGCCGCCGCGGTGTACAGCTCCGCCTCTCCGGCGCGGGCCGGCAGCTCCCGCTGGGCCTTTTCGATGGCCGCCACCGCCCGGCGCGCGGCGGCCAGCCGGGCCAGATCCTCTTCCCGGCGCTCGGCCGGTTCGGCCGGCATCTGCAGGCCGCGCAGCACCCGCGGCAGGGCCAGGCTGGCCACGACCAGCGACAGCAGGATCACCGCGGTGGCCAGGAAGACCACCAGCTCGCGGGCCGGGAAGGGGCGGCCATCGGGCAGCAGCAGCGGCAGCGTCAGCACGCCGGCGAGGGTGATGGCACCGCGCACACCGGCCAGTGACATCGCCGCCACCAGGCGCCAATGTGGCGGCTCCGGCTGCTCGCCTCGCCAGTGCGCCTGCAGCAAGCTCCAGCGCAGCGAGCACCAGACCCAGATGAAGCGCAGCAGCGCCAGGCCGGTGCTGATGCCCAGGGCATAGACGGCCAGCCACCAGGTATTCATGTGGCCGGCTTCCTCGACCGAGCCCAGGGCGTCGCTAAGGATGCCCGGCAACTGCTCCCCGAGCAGCACGAACATGATGCCGTTGAGGGTGAACTGCACGGTGTCCCACACGGCCGCGCGCTGCACCCGGGTGCTGGCCAGGGCCTGGCCGCTGAGTTCCACGCGGCTCATGGTGATGCCCGCCGCCACGGCGGCGAGGATGCCGGAGGCTTCCAGGTGCTCGGCCAGCAGGTAGGCCCCAAAGGGGGTCAGCAAGCTCACCAGGATCGGCGAGCCGCTCTCCTCGCCGAAGTGCCGGGAAATCCAGTTCTGCGCGCGCGCGATGGCCAGGGTGACCGCCACGCCCACCGCCAGGCCGGCCAGTGCCACCCACAGGAACGTCACCGAGGCCGAGGCCAGCGAGAAGCCGCCGGTCATCGCGGCGGCCACGGCGAAGCGGAAGCACACCAGGCCGGAGGCGTCGTTCAGCAGCGACTCGCCCTCCAGGATGTGCATCATTCGCTTGGGGATCGGCGCGCGTGCCGCGATGGACGAGACCGCCACCGGGTCGGTGGGCGAGATGATGGCCGCCAGGGCAAAGGCCACCGGCAGCGGGATCGACGGGATCATCCAGTGGATGAGGAAGCCGGCGCCCAGCACGGTGAAAACCACCAGGCCCAGCGCCAGGGCCAGGATCACGCCGCGGTCGCGGAACAGGCCGCTCTTGGGGATGCGCCAGCCGTCCAGGAACAGCAGCGGCGGAAGGAACAGCAGGAAGAAGATGTCCGGGTCCAGCTCCACGCCCTGCTTGAACACGCCGGAGATCACCGCACCCAGGCCGATCTGCACCAGTGGCAGCGGCAGGCTGAAGGGCAGCATGCGCACGAGATAGCCGCTGGCGAGCACCGCCAGCAGCATCGCCAGGACGACTTCTATCGACTGCATGCCGCTCCGTCGCGACCGCTCATGGCCGCATCAGCCAATGTAACGCTTCACCAGGTCGCCGTAGGCGTCGATGCGCCGGTCACGCAGGAATGGCCACCAGCGGCGTACGCTTTCGCTGCGCGCCAGGTCCACGTCCACCACCAGTACCTCGGACTCCACGCCGGCCTTGGCCAGGAATTCGCCCTGGGGGCCGGCGACGAAGCTGTGGCCCCAGAAGCGCGAGCCCGGCCACTGCCCGGCGGGGTCCGGCTCGAAGCCGACACGGTTGGCCACCAGCACCGGCAGGCCGTTGGCCACGGCATGGGCACGCTGGATGGTCACCCAGGCGTCGCGCTGGCGGGCCTGCTCGTCCTCCGGATCCTGCGGGTTCCAGCCGATAGCGGTGGGGTAGAGCAGCAGGTCGGCACCGGCCAGGGCCATCAGGCGCGCGCCTTCCGGGTACCACTGGTCCCAGCAGACCAGCACGCCGAGCTTGCCGACGCTGGTCTGGATCGGCGTAAAGCCAAGGTCGCCGGGAGTGAAGTAGTACTTCTCGTAGTACCCCGGGTCGTCCGGGATGTGCATCTTGCGGTAGGTGCCGGCGATCTTGCGGCTGCGGTCGAAAACCACGGCGGTATTGTGGTACAGCCCCGGCGCACGCTTCTCGAACAGCGAGGTGACGAGCACGATGCCCAGTTCCTCGGCTAGTGCGCCGAACTGCTCGGTGGACGGGCCGGGGATGGTCTCGGCCAGGTCGAAAAGGCTGGTGTCCTCGTGCTGGCAGAAGTACAGGCCGGTGTGCAGCTCCTGCAGCAGCACCAGCTGCGCGCCGCGCGCGGCGGCCTCGCGGATGCCCTGCTCGGTGGTCTTCACAGTGGGTTCGCGCTCGCCGCTGCAGCTCTGCTGCACCAGGCCGACGCGGAGGATCTGGGTCTTGGCGGTCATCGGGTTCTCCTGCTCGGGCTGTCTTCAGCCCACTGCCGAGGGGATCTGCATGGTCACGCAATGCAGGCTGCCGTACTGGTGGATCAGGGTGCGGCAGTCCACGCCGATCACCTCGCGCCCCGGGAAGCAGGGCACTAGGCGGCGCAGGGCTTCGGCATCGGTCTCCACGCCGTAGGTCGGCACCAGTACGGCACCGTTCATGATCAGGAAGTTCGGGTAGCCGGCCGGCAGGCGCTTGCCGGTCTCGTCGAAGATCGCGGTCGGTAGCGGCAGCGGCACCAGCTTGTAGGGCTGGCCGTTGGCCTGGCGCAAGGCCTGCAGCTCCGCCTCCATGGCCTTGAGGTCCTCGTAGTGCGCGTCGGAGGCTTCGTCGCAGGCCTGGTAGGCGATGGTGGCGGCGTCGCAGAAGCGCGCAACGGTGTCGATATGGCCGTCGGTGTCGTCGCCCAGCAGGTCGCCGTGCTTCAGCCACAGCACGCGCTCCAGGCCGAACCAGGCCTTGAGCTTGGCCTCGATATGGGCCTTGTCGAACTGCGGATTGCGGGTCGGCGCCAGCAGGCAGCGCTCGGTGGTCAGCAGCGTGCCCTGGCCGTCGCTCTCGATGCCGCCACCTTCCAGCACGAAGGCGATCGATTCCACCAGGGTGTTCCAGGCGCCGGCCTTGGCCAGGCCCTGCGTCACCTCGTTGTCCTGGCTGGCGTCGAACTTGTTGCCCCAGCCGTTGAAGATGAAATCCAGGTGGATCGGCTTGCCGTTGCGGAACACCGTGATCGGGCCATGGTCGCGGGCCCAGACGTCATCCGCCGGCACGGCGAACAGGCGCAGGCGTGCGGCTGGGCAGCCAGCCGCCAGCAGGCGGGCGCGCAGGCCTTCCACGTCTTCGCCGCAGGCCACGATCAGTTCCTGGAAGCGGGTGATGGCAGCGGCCAGACGCAGGAAGTTGTCCTCCACGGCCTCGAAACGCTCGGCGAAATCGCCGTCCGGCCGCGGCCAGGTGAGCTGGATGGCGGACTGAGGGGCCCACTCGGAAGGCAGGATCACGGACATCGGCATCTCCAAAACGAGAAAGGGGCGCTTGCGCGCCCCTTGGATACGGTTCAGCGGCCCGCGATTCTAGGGGCTCGCGGATTGCAATTCATCCTTGTTCTGGATCGGCATGGGTGCGCCCTTGACCACCACGTTGATCACGGCGCTGCGCTCAAAGAACACCGAGAAGGCCGGATAGTCCCAGCGCGTGATCGGCGGCTGCTGGGCCGAGCCGCCGCCCTTGGCCGGGTGCTTCACGCTGGGCTCGCCGAACTGGCGGCTGACCGTGGCCATGGAGCTGCCGCGGGCGGGTACGCTGACCGTGGCGGCCGAGGGTTCCTCGGGCAGCGTCAGCACATCGGCCTGGGCAGCGCCGGCGGCGGCGCCGAGCGCCACTGCGAAAGCAAGCAAGGTTGTGCGCATAACTCCCTGACCCCGATCAGTTTTGCCGAACTATAGCACCCGGGCGGAGGGCGGCAACAGGCAAATGCACGATTGCGCTGTTCCGGGAACGCTCGGGCGGCGGCGTGGTCTGCCCAAAGCCAGGCAAACGGCGATCATGCTGTAATACACGGGCAAAAAGACCCAGAAATGCGAAATCCATTCGAGCTTTACGCGGGGCTGCGCTATACGCGGGCCAAGCGGCGTAACCATTTCATTTCCTTCATTTCCGCCGCCTCCATGGCCGGCATCGCCGTGGGCGCCATGGCGCTGATCACGGTGCTGTCGGTGATGAACGGATTCGAGCGCGAGCTGCGGACCCGCATCCTCGGCATGGCATCCCACGCCACCATCTCGGCGTTCGAGGGCGGGCTGTCGGGCTGGCAGGAGGCGGCGAAGAAGGCCGAGACCCACAAGGAGATCGTCGCCGTGGCGCCTTATATCGAGGGCGAGGGCATGATCCGCGTCGGTGGTGAACTGTCCGGCACCCTGCTGCGCGGCATCGATCCGGAGCGCGAATCCCGCGTCAACGAGGTCGCCCAGCACATGAAGGCCGGCAAGCTCACCGACCTCAAGCCCGGCGAGTACAAGATCGTGCTGGGCTACGAGATCGCCCAGGCCATGGGCGTGGGGCCCGGCGACAAGGTGGACCTGATGATCCCGCAGGCCAGCGTCACGCCGGCCGGCGTGTTGCCGCGCTTCCGCCGTTTCACCGTGGCCGGCGTGTTCAAGGTCGGCATGTACGAGTACGACCGCGGCATGGTGCTGATCAACTTGCAGGACGCCCAGACCCTGCTGCGCATGGGCGACAATGTCACCGGCGTGCGCCTGAAGCTTCACGACCTGTTCGAGGCACCGCGGGTGGCGCACGAGCTGGCGCAGGACATGGCAGGCATCTACTTCGTGTCCGACTGGACGCGCAGCCACGCCAACTTCTTCCGCGCCGTGAAGACCGAGAAGATGGTGATGTTCATCATCCTGTCGCTGATCGTCGGCGTGGCCGCCTTCAACATCGTCTCGACGCTGGTGATGGTGGTGCAGGACAAGCAGGCCGACATCGCTATCCTGCGCACCCTGGGCGCCAGCCCGCGTTCGATCATGGCCATCTTCATGGTGCAGGGCTCGATCATCGGCGTGGTCGGCACCCTGCTGGGCGTGGTCGGCGGCATTGCGCTGGCCCTGAACGTGGAGCGGATTGTGCCGCTGCTGGAGATGCTGATGGGCGGCCCGGTACTGGCGCCAGACGTCTACTACATCAGCGACCTGCCGTCCGAGCTCAAATGGAGCGACGTGACCAAGATCAGTATCCTGTCGCTGACCCTAGGCCTGTTGTCCACGATCTACCCGGCCTGGCGCGCCTCGCGCGTGCAGCCGGCCGAAGCCCTGAGGTACGAATGATGTCGATCCTCAAGGCCACCAATCTCTCCAAGACCTTCGACGACGGACGCCTGCGGCTCGACGTGTGGTCCGGCATCGACTTCGAGGTCGCGCGCGGCGAGCGCGTCGCCATCGTGGGTGCCAGCGGTACTGGCAAGTCCACCCTGCTGCACTGCCTGGGCGGGCTGGATGAGCCCAGCACCGGCGAGGTCTGGGTCGGCGGCGAGCGCATGTCGGCGCTGAGCGATGCCGCGCGTGGGCGCCTGCGCAACCAGTCGCTGGGCTTCGTCTACCAGTTCCACCACCTGCTGCCGGAGTTCACGGCGCTGGAGAACGTGGCGATGCCGCTGCTGATCCGCCGCACCAACGAGCGGGAGGCCTACGACCAGGCCGGCGACCTGCTAAAGCGCGTGGGCCTGGGCGATCGCCTGCAGCACAAGCCGGGCGAGCTGTCCGGTGGCGAGCGCCAGCGCGCCGCGGTGGCGCGCGCGCTGGTCACGCGGCCGGCCTGCGTGCTGGCCGACGAACCCACCGGCAACCTCGACACCAAGACCGCCGAGCGTGTCTTCGAGCTGATGCTGGAGCTGAACCAGGAGCTCGGCACCAGCCTGGTCGTGGTCACCCACGACCTGCGCCTGGCCGCACGCATGGATCGCATATGGACCCTGGACAGCGGCCGGCTGGTGCCGACCTCCGCGTCCTGACCCTCTGCTTCACGCTGGGCGTGCTGAGCCTGCACGCCTGGCGTGAGCTGCCGCCCTGGTATCTCCTGGCGCCGCCACTGCTGGCGGCCCTGCCGCGCTGGCGCTACCGCTGGCATTTCCTGTTCCTGGCATTGGGGCTGGGCGTCACCCTCTGGCAGGGCCAGCGCGAACTGGACCAGCGTTGGCCGGCTGCAAGACACGGCGAAATTCTGACGCTGCAGGGGCGCGTCTCCTCCTTGCCTGAGCAAGGGCGTGATCCGCGGGCACCGGAGCAGAAGGTCTGGCGCTTCCGCTTCACCCCCGACGCCTCGGACGATGTGCCACGGCACCTGCGCGTCAGCTGGTACCGCACGCAGCAGGTCGTACGTGCCGGTGAATGCTGGCGCCTGGAACTGAAGCTGCGCAGCCCGCATGGCTCAATGAATCCGGGAGGCTTCGACTACGAGGCCTGGTTGCTGCGCGAGGGCATCGGCGGCACCGCCACGGTGCGGCAGGCCGAGCGCTGTGGCGAGGGTTCCGGCCTGCTGGCGCTGCGCCAGCGGCTGCGCGATGCCATCGAGTCCTGGTTGCCGGGCCATCCGGCTGCACCGATGGTGGCGGCACTGACGCTGGGTGACCAGTCCGGCCTGCGCGATGCCGACTGGGAGACCTTCCGGCTCACCGGCACCAGCCATCTGGTTGCCATTTCCGGCTTCAACATCGCCATCGTCGCCACGCTGGGTTTCTTCCTGGGGCGCTGGCTGTGGACGCTGTGGCCGCCCCTGCTGCTATCCGTGCCGGCACAGAAGGCGGGTTGGGTGGTGTCGGGGCTGTTCGCCATCGCCTACGGCGCCGTGGCGGGTTTCGAGGCGCCGGTGGCGCGGGCGACGCTGATGGCGCTGTTCGTGATCGTCGCCGGCTTCGCCAATCGCCTGGGCCAGCCCTCACGCGTATTGGCACTGGCCTGGCTGGCGGTGCTGCTGGCCGATCCCCTGGCGATCACCAGTCCCGGCCTGTGGCTGTCCTTTGGTGCTGTGGCGGCGATCTTCTATGTTGGCGGTGGGCGGCTGGCACAGTCGCACTGGCTGCGGGCGCTGGTCCTGCTGCAGCTGATGCTGACCGTGGTGCTGATGCCGCTGACGCTGTATTTCTTTCATGGGCTTTCCTGGCCTGCGCCGCTGGTGAACCTGCTGGCGGTGCCGGCGTTTGCCCTGCTGACGCCGCTGCTGCTGGTGACCATGCTGCTGGCTGCGCTATGGCCAGCGGCAGGGGTGCCCCTGCTGGGCTGGAGTGCCGATGCCCTGCAGTGGCTGCGCCTGGGCCTGGAGTCGGCGGCGCAATGGCCGCAAGCCTGGGTCGCCTGGAGCCCTTCCTGGCCGGCGCTGCTGCTGGCACTGCTGGGCGCTGTGCTGCTGTTCGCGCCCCGGGGTTTGCCGCTGCGGCCGCTGGCGCTGCTGTGCTTCCTGCCACTGGCGCTTCCTCCGTCGCTGGCTCCGCGCGCAGGCAGCGTGGAGTTGTCGGTGCTGGACGTGGGGCAGGGGCTGGCGGTGGTGGTGCGTACCGCGAACCACAGCCTGCTCTACGACGCCGGCCCGGCCTTCGAGGAAGGCTTCGATGCCGGCGATTCGGTGGTAGTGCCCTACCTGCTGAGCCGGGGCATCCATCGCCTGGACCGCCTGCTGCTGTCCCATGATGACAACGACCACGCCGGCGGCGTGGCAGCTGTGCTGCGGAGACTGCCGTTGGGCGAGCATTACGGCACACCCGGCCATGCGCCCTGTGCCGAGGGCCTGAGCTGGAACTGGGACGGTGTGGCCTTCGAGGTGCTGCACCCTCAGGCTGAGGGCGGCGGCTCGGACAACAACCGCTCCTGCGTGCTGCGCATCGAGGCGGGCAGGCAGGTGGCCCTGCTGACCGGTGACATCGAGCGTTCCGCCGAGCAGGCCCTGCTTCAGCGCCACGGCGGCCGCCTGCGGGCGGACCTGCTGCTGTCGCCACACCATGGCAGCCGCACGTCGTCCTCGCCGGAATTCGTCACGGCCGTGCAGCCCGGGCAGGTGATCCATGCGGCTGCCTGGCGCAGTTCCTTCGGCCATCCGCGGCCCGAAGTCGTGGCGCGCTACGAGGCAATCGGCGCCAGGCAGTCCGTCACCGGCGTAGAAGGCATGCTGCGGCTGAGCCTGCCGGCCGGAGCCGGTGTCCTGCCGGAGCGCTGGCGGCATCAGGCCGGGCGCTGGTGGAACGCTCCGGCCGAGCCCTGAGTCCTCTGCCCGGGCCGCAAATGAAAATCCCCGCGCAAGGCGGGGATTTTCATTGAGAACCAGCTCAGAGGATGGTTGGGTTCGGCGCGTCGCCGTACACGGCCTTGGGGTCGAAGGTCTTTTCCTTCTCCTCGTAGTTCAGCACGCGCACGTCCGGGCCCTCGCCGGTCGGCACCGAGCGATAGAAGCAGGAGCGGTAGCCCACGTGGCAGCTGGCGTCGCCGATGACGTTGACGCTGAGCCAGATGGCGTCCTGGTCGTCGTCGATGCGCAGGGACACGACCTTCTGGGTCAGGCCGCTGGTAGCGCCCTTGTGCCAGATCACCTTGCGTGAGCGCGACCAGTAGTGCGCTTCGCCGGTCAGGATCGTCTTCTTGAGCGCTTCGGCGTTCATGTAGCCCAGCATCAGCACCTCACCATTGTGGGAGGCGGTGGTGACACAGGGGATCAGGCCATGCTCGTCGAACTTCGGCGCGAGCTCATTGCCTTCCTCGACCTGTTCGATCGTGACACGGGGGAAGAACTGAATATCGGAAAAGGACATGTTGGTTCCGGTAAAGCCCAAAAAGCGGGCGGCATTATAGGCGCCTGAGCCGGGGTTTGCCTGTTTCAGTTGGCAATACTGCCCCAGCCTCGGCGGCGTCCCTCACCTCCGCCTCGTTCAGGGGTGGGCAGCGGCTGCCGTTCGACGCGAGGTGGGCGGGTGGCGTCGGGCGGGCGGGCCGGGCCAATGGCGCTGCCCAAGGCTTGACCTGCCCAGCCGCCCCGGCGGGGGCGATCCTGCGAGGCTGGCGGCGAGGGCTGGACGGGCTGCTGCGCCTGGGGTGGGCGGGGCGGGGTGCCATGGCCGCCGGAGTTTGCGCCCCAGAGGCCGCCGCGCGGGCGATCGTCCCTGGGGCGTGGATCCGGTCGAGGGTCCGGGCGGTTGGGCGGCCGGGTCGCATCCTGGACCACGCTGCCCCAGGAATTGCCCCGGTCGCGGTCCGGCCGGTCTGGTCGAGGGCCGTGGTAATCACGGTCGTCGTGACCGTGGCGCACAGGTGGACGGTAGTAGCCATGGCCGGGGCGATAGTAGTAGTCGGGCCCCGGTCGGTAGGAGTAGTAGTAGACGTCCGGACCATAGTAGTAGGACGGATAGGGGTCGTAGGAGTAGGTGTCGTAGCCGTAGACGCGGCCGACCTCCTGCGGGTAGTACGGACCCGTGGCGACGCAGCCCGCGAGCATCAGGCTCGGCAGGACAAGGACGGCAGGGAACAGGCGCATGGTCGTTTCCGGTAGTGGACGCCGCTACTTTCGCTCGGCGGGCATTAATCCGGAATGAATGGGGGCGATCCTGCGTTTTGCCAGACCGGGCCGACGGGCGGTCGACGTGGAAACCACTTATCCGGCGCGGGCGATGGCGCCCTTCATCACGCCTTCGTAGGCGCGTACTTCCACTTGGCGGCCGGGGTGCTCGGCGTGGACGGTACGGGCGATGTAGCGCGCCAGCTTTTCCACCGTGGTGTCGCCGTCCAGCAGCTCGCAGCGCTGCGCCGGCAGCTCCAGGGCAAAGTCGCCGTCCACCGAGGTGTACTCGAAACGCACGCGCTCGGCGCTGTCCAGCACCACGTCTTCCTGGGTGCCCAGGTAGATATCCTTCCAGCGGCTGGCCCAGGCCTGCTCCAGCGCCGCCTCGCGTCGGCCGTCCAGGCGGATCTCGATGCGCGAGCGGTGGCCGTGCGCGATGCGCTGGCAGTGGCCGATGTGCTTCTTCAGGCCGTGGGCGTAGTGGTAGTAGGCCCCGTCCACCACCTCATGCCGCAAGTGCAGGCGGACCTCCGCGACGTTGGTGGGCACCTGCTGGGCCACCAGGGGCTGCAGGTGGGCGGTCAGGCTTTCCGTGGTGATGGTGGGTGCATCCACCACGCAGATGGCATCCGCGGGGGACCGGTGCTCGATGGGACCGTCCGTCGGGCCGCTGAAATGGAGCTCGCTGCCCTGGCTGTTGTGCTGCAGCTTGAGACCGGCGTGGCGGTGCGGCACCAGTAGCTGGTGGTCACCGATCCCGTCCAGCAACTTCTTCAGGCGCTTCTTGACCTCGCCGAAGTCCAGCACCATGGACTGCTGATCCAGGTCCCCGGCCAGTTCCACGTCCACGATCCAGCTTTCGCCCACCAGGCCGCGCTGGGGGTCCAGGAAGGCGCAGTCCAGGACGGTCAGTTGCTCTACGAACAGGCGGATCATCTCCGTATTGTAATCGGTCGCTGGCGGTTCTTCCTGCTAAAATCCTGATTTCGCCCGAAGAATCACTGCAAAAGCCCTCATCATGGCCGTCACCCGCTTCGCTCCCAGCCCCACCGGCTACCTCCATATCGGCGGCGCCCGCACCGCGCTGTTCTCCTACCTGTACGCCAAGCGCTTCGGCGGCAAGTTCCTGCTGCGTATCGAGGACACCGACCGCGAGCGTTCGACGCAGGAAGCGGTGGACGCGATCTTCGAGGGCATGGCTTGGCTGGGGCTGAAGTCCGACTTCGCCGAGATCTACCAGACCCAGCGCTTCGACCGCTATGCGGAGGTGGTGAAGCAGATGCTGGCCGCCGGCACCGCCTACCACTGCTACGCCAGCAAGGAAGAACTGGACCAGATGCGCGCCGAGCAGATGGCGCGCAAGGAAAAGCCGCGTTATGACGGCCGCTGGCGCCCGGAGGAGGGCAAGGTCCTGCCGGCCCCGCCGGAGGGCGTGCGGCCGGTGGTGCGCTTCCGCAATCCACTGGACGGACAGGTCGTGCTGAAGGACCTGATCAAGGGCGAGATCGTGTTCGACAACAAGGAACTCGACGATCTCATCATTGCCCGCGCCGACGGCGTGCCCACCTACAACTTCTGCGTGGTGGTGGACGACTGGGACATGGGCATCACCCACGTCATCCGCGGCGACGATCACGTCAACAACACCCCGCGCCAGATCAACATCCTGAAGGCCCTCGGCACCACGCCGCCGGAGTACGCGCACGTCTCGATGATCCTGGGCGCCGACGGCGCCAAGCTGTCCAAGCGCCATGGCGCGCTGTCGGTCACCGAGTACCGCGCCATGGGCTTCATGCCCGAGGCGCTGCTGAACTACCTCGTGCGCCTGGGCTGGAGCCATGGCGACCAGGAGCTGTTCACCCGCCAGGAGATGATCGAGAAGTTCGACTTCGATCACGTCTCCGCCTCGCCGGCGCGCTTCGACATGGAAAAGGCCTACTGGGTCAATCACCAGTACCTGAAGATCACCGATCCGGCCGTCGTCGCCACCGAGTTCGACTGGCACCTGCGCCGTATCGGCGTGGACCCGGCTAACGGCCCGGCGCTGGAGCCGGTGATCGAGCAGCAGCGCGAGCGTTGCCGCACCCTGGTGGAGATGGCGGAGAAGTCCAGGTTCTTCTACGCCGACCTGGACGGCTACAACGAGAAGGACGCCGCCAAGCATCTTACCGCCGAGGGTGCCGTTCTGTTGGACGAACTGGCTGCGGCGCTGGAGGCGCTGCCGGAGTGGAGCGCCCCGGCGCTGCACGTTGCGGTGAATGGTTTCGCGGCAGGCCGTGGCCTGGGCCTGGGCAAGGTGGCCCAGCCGATCCGCGTCGCCGTGGTCGGCATGGCGATCTCGCCGCCGATCGACCAGACCCTGTTCCTGCTGGGACGCGATCGAACGCTCGCGCGGCTCAAGGCCGCCGTCGCGTACGTCCAGAACAAGTCCTGAGTCACCCCATTTTCGGCAGAAGCAAACATGGCAATCGAAATCACCTTTCCGGACGGCAATAAAAAGTCGTTCGATGCGCCCGTCAGCGGTCTCGCGATCGCGCAGGGCATTTCCCCGGGCCTGGCCAAGAAGGCCGCGCTGGTCACCGTCAACGGCGAGCTCTGGGACCTGACCCGTCCCATCGACCGCGACGCCAGCATCAGCATCATCACTCGCGACAAGCCGGAGGCCCTCGAGGTCATCCGCCACGACGCGGCGCACGTGCTGGCGCAGGCGGTGCAGGAGCTGTTCCCCGGCACCCAGATCACCTTCGGCCCCGCCACCGAGGTCGGCTTCTACTACGACTTCGCCCGCGAGCAGGCTTTCAGCGAGACCGACCTCGAGCAGATCGAGGCGAAGATGCGCGAGATCGTGAAGCGTGACCTGCCGATCACCCGCGAGGTCTGGGACCACGACGCGGCGGTGAAGCACTTCGAGGCAGCGGGCGAAACCTTCAAGGCCGAGTGGATCCGCGAGGGCATCGCGGCCGACGAAGAGCTGACCATCTACCGCCAGGGTGACAAGTGGCTGGACATGTGCCTGGGCCCGCATCTGCCGTCCACTGGCAAGCTCGGCAACGCCTTCAAGCTGATCCGCGTCGGCGGCGTCTACTGGCGCGGCGATGCCAACAACGCGCAGTTGCAGCGCATCTACGGCGTGGCCTTCGCCACCGAGGATGAGCTGAAGGCCTATCTCAAGCAGGTCGAAGAGGCCGAGAAGCGCGATCACCGCAAGCTGGCCCGCCAACTGGATCTCTTCCACCAGCAGGAAGAGGCGCCGGGCATGGTGTTCTGGCACCCCAAGGGCTGGGCCATCTGGCAGGCCGTGGAGCAGTACGTGCGCGGTGTTTACCGCAAGGCCGGCTACCAGGAAGTGCGCGGCCCGCAGATTCTGGACGTTAGCCTCTGGAAGAAGTCCGGTCACTGGGACAACTACCAGGACAACATGTTCTTCACCGAGAGCGAGAAGCGCAGCTACGCGATCAAGCCGATGAACTGCCCGGGCCACGTGCAGATCTACAACGCCGGCCTGCATTCCTACCGCGACCTGCCGATCCGCTACGCCGAGTTCGGGGGCTGCCACCGCAACGAGCCCTCCGGCGCGCTGCACGGCATCATGCGCGTGCGCGCCTTCACCCAGGACGATGGCCACATCTTCTGCACCGAAGAGCAAGTGGAGTCCGAGGTTTCCGCCTTCCACAAGCAGGCGATGGGAGTTTACGCAGACTTCGGTTTCACCGATCTGGCCGTGAAGCTGGCGCTGCGCCCCGAGAAGCGCCTGGGCACGGAAGAGGCCTGGGACCGCGCCGAGGACGCCCTGCGCGCCGCGCTGCGTACCGCCGGGGTGGAATGGACCGAACTGCCGGGCGAGGGTGCCTTCTACGGTCCCAAGATCGAGTACCACCTGAAGGATTCGATCGGCCGCTCCTGGCAGGTCGGCACCATCCAGTACGATCCAATGATGCCAGAGCGCCTGGATGCCTCGTACATCGACGAGAGCTCGCAGCGCCGCCGCCCGATCATGCTCCACCGCGCCATCGTCGGTTCCATGGAGCGTTTCATCGGCATCCTGATCGAGCACCACGCCGGCGCGCTGCCGCTGTGGCTGTCGCCGGTGCAGGCCGTGGTGGCGCCGATCGTCTCGGACGCCGATGGCTACGCCAGCGAGGTCTGTGAGGCGCTGAAGGATGCCGGTCTGCGCGCGCAGACCGATCTGCGCAACGAGAAGATCAACTACAAGATCCGCGAGCATGCCACGCAGAAAATCCCGGTGATCGTCGTCGTCGGCCGCAAGGAAGCGGAGGAGCGCACCGTGACCCTGCGCTTCCGTGGCGAGGAGAAGCAGGAAACCCTGTCGCTGGCGGATGCGATTGCACGCCTGAAAGCCTCCTGAAAAACCTCAGTCCACGAATGAACGCAAGTAACCGCGTGTATTCATTCGCGTTCATTTGCGCTCATTTGCGGGCTGCCTTGCTGTTGCTGGCGGCGATGCAGGCCATGCCCGCCGCCGCCTTGGACCTCAAAGGCTCCTGGCAGCAGGGCAGCCTGGTGACCGGCCAGGTGGAGCCCGGCACGCAGGTCTGGTTCAAGGATCGCGCCCTGCGGGTTTCCCCGCAGGGGAACTTCGTCTTTGGCCTGGATCGTGACGAGCCGGTCGAGGTCGAGGTCGAGTTGCGTTGGCAGGGCAGGGGCGACACCACCCCGCAGGCCCGTCGCTACGCCGTGGCGCCGCGGCCCTGGAACATCCAGCGCATCGACGGCCTGCCACAGGACAAGGTGGAACCGCCAACGGCCGTGACGGCCCGCATCGAGCGCGAGCAGGCCCTGCTCAATGCCGCCCGTGACCGTGATACAACAGGACAGGGCTGGCGCCAGGGCTTCGCCTGGGCCGCCACTGGGCGCATTTCCGGTGTCTTCGGCAACCAGCGCATCCTCAACGGCATTCCCAAGCAACCGCACTACGGCGTGGATGTGGCCGTGCCGGTGGGCACGCCGATCAGGGCTCCCGCCGATGGCATCGTCAGCCTGGCGGAGCCTGATCTCTATTTCACCGGTGGCACGCTGATGATCGACCATGGCCACGGGGTGCATTCGATCATGGTGCACCTGTCGGCGCTCAAGATCGGGGTAGGCGAGCCGGTGCGGCAGGGCGAGGTCGTGGCGCTGTCCGGCAAGACCGGCCGAGCCACCGGGCCGCATCTGCACTGGGGTATCGGCTGGTTCCGCTCGCGCGTGGACCCGCAGACGCTGCTGCCTCCGATGCCTGCGCAGCGACGCTAGCGGGGGCGTGTGGGTCTCGCGGGTCGTATCATCAATTATTAATGATAATCATTCATATTATTTTTAATATCGTGGCTCGACTACACGCTGACCGAGTCGGAGCAGAAGAGCGGCGCTAGCAAGGGTAAGCCGATCCCCGACACCACGCCGGCCAGGCACATGCTCAACATGACGCTGGATTGGAAGGCCACGACCCGCACCAATCTCTTCCCGACCGCGGAGGCGAGGGCGGACCGTTACCGCGACACCATCAACATCCTGGGCCCGGGCGGCGCCGTGGTGGGCACCGAGGACCGCTTCTGCAAGGACCACCAGTTCTTCCATCTGGGAGGCTCGTTCAAGGCCAGCGACACCCTGACCTTCAACGGCCGCATCAACAACCTGCTGGACAAGGAATTCCTGTCCCGCAGCGCTGCACGCTGAATGCCGCGCAGGACGCCTACGAGCTCTGCATGTGCGACTTCAACGTCAAGGATCGTGCGCGCAGCTACTGGCTCGGGGCGACGATGCGGTTCCAAGGCGGCTCGGGACGCGCCAATTCGTTGATTCATGGGGAGGCTGCCGGAGAAATCCGGCGGCCTTTTCCCCTTTCCGGAGGCCGGCGGGGCCATGCAGGATGCAGGAGACAAGGCAGAAGACAGGATCGCTAGTTTGAATACAAATGATTCTCATGTAGAATGGATTCGATCGCGGAATCGGGATTTATGCCGGCTGCGCTTACATGGGGCGGTGGATGGCGAAAACCACCGGGAAAAGGGGTGCCGCCCATACATCGAGAGTCCTCCTGGGAGTGTTGCAGATGAAATTCCGTATGACGCCTGTCGCGGCTGCGCTGACCGCGATGTTCGCCGTTCCGTCCCTCGCCATGGCCGAAGACGCACCCGTAGCGGCCCCGGCCGCCGAGACCGCTCCGGCCGTGGCCGAGACCACGGCGCCCGTCGCAGCCGAATCCGACAAGGTGCAGTTGCCGGCCGTGAAGGTTCAGGACCGCCAGGTCAATGAGTACAAGGTCGAAACCCTGCAGTCGCCCAAGTACGTCAAGCCTCTGCTGGACACGCCGCAGAACATCACTGTCATCTCCAAGAAGGTCATCGAGGATCAGAACGTCCTGACGCTGCGTGACATCCTCGGCAACGTTCCGGGCATCACCTTCGGCGCGGGCGAGGGAGGCGGTGGCTATGGCGACAGCATCAGCATCCGCGGCTACGCCGGCAGCAACGACGTCACTACCGACGGCATCCGGGATAGCGGCCAGTACACCCGCTCCGATCCCTTCAACCTCGAGTCCGTCGAGGTGGTCAAGGGCGCCAACTCCGCCAACTCCGGCGCCGGAGCCGTCGGCGGCACGATCAACCTCGTCAGCAAGACGCCCAAGGCGGATCAGTTCGCCCGCGTCAGCGCTGGCCTGGGCACTGACAACTACTACCGTGCCACCGTGGATGTGAACCAGCCGGTGTCCGATGGCATCGCGCTGCGACTGAATGCGATGAAGCACGAAAACGATGTGCCGGGCCGCGACGTCGAGAAATTCGACCGCTGGGGTATCGCTCCTTCGGTGGCTTTCGGCCTCGGCGGCAGCACGCAGTTCTCGCTGGCACTGTTCCATCAGGAAGACGACAACATCCCGCAGTACGGCGTGCTGTTCCGCAACAACCGCCCGGTGCCGGGCGTGGACAGCAGCAACTACTACGGCTACAGCAACCTCGACACCCAGGAAATCAGGAACACCGCGGTCACCGGTATCCTGGATCACAAGTTCAACGACGCGCTGAGCCTGCGCAACCTGTCGCGCGTGGGCCGCACTACCCAGTTCCTCATCGTCGATCCGCCGCAGGGCAACGTTTGTCTCGCGGCCGGCCAAACCGTTCTGGGTGGCACGGCGACTTGCGCCGCGGCGGGCTACACGCCGTCCGGCCCGCGCGGCAACGTACGCGATACCGTCAACGAGATCGTATCCAACCAGACCGACCTGACCTGGCGTACCACGCTGGGCGGCATGACCAATGCCCTGGTGACTGGCGTGCAGTTGACGCGCGAGACCTTCGAGCTGGAAGGGGGCAACACGCTGCGCAAGACCGATGGAAGCCCGGCGACGCTGCCGGTGATGGACATCTACAACCCCGACCACGTCTACACCGGCCCGGCCAACTACTTCCGCACCAGCAAGAGCGAGGGTGAGCAGAAGAACGCGGCCATCTATATCTCCGATACGCTGGACCTGACCAAGCAGTGGGCCGTGACCGGCGGCCTGCGCGTGGAGCGCAACGAGGGCAGCTCCACGGCGTATACGGTAAAGACCTACACGGCGCCGACGGGAACCAACCCGACCCCGGACAACAGCAACCTTGGCAGCGTCACCGCCAAGGGCGCGCCCGCCGAGAATGAGGACACCCTGTTCTCCTACCGCGCCGGCGTGGTGTTCAAGCCGGTCGAGACGGCGAGCATCTACGTCAACTACGGCAACTCGGAAACCCCGTCCAAGGCCTCGGTCAACGGCAGCTGCACGGTGGTCACCACGCCTCCTCCGACGCCGCCCCAGAACAACGCCAACTGCAACGTCGATCCGGAAGAGGCCCGCAGCTACGAGATCGGCGCCAAGTGGGACCTGTTCGACGCCAAGCTACAGCTCACCAGCGCGATCTTCCGCATCGAGCGCACCAACTTTCGCGTGGCCTCGGCTGACGTGACCGTTCCGGAGCAGCAGCTCGACGGCGAAAGCCGCGTCAAGGGCTTCGAGCTCGGCGCCACGGGCCTGATCACGAGCAAGTGGTCGGTCTTCGGTAGCTACGCCTACCTCGACAGCGAGATCAAGCGCAGCGTCGCCAAGAATGCGACCACCCCGGTGGTCGACACGCAGAAGGGCCAGGACCTGCCCAATACGCCCAAGAACGGCTTCAACCTGTGGACCACCTACAAGCTGCCGCTGCGCCTGGAAGTGGGCTACGGCGCGCAGTACCAGGGCAGTGTGCTGCCGAACAACTCGGCCACCGCGCCGAACAATGTCCGGGTCGACGGCTACTGGGTATACAAGGCCTCGCTGGGTTGGCAGGCGAGCCGTGAGTTCAACCTGCGCCTGAACCTCAACAACCTCACGGACGAGGAGTACTACACCCGCGTGCGTGGTACCGGTTGGGCCACTCCGGGCGAGGGCCGCCAAGCCGTGCTGACGGCAAACTACGAGTTCTGATCGTAGTAACGCAGCAAAAACCCCACCCGTTATATTGGGTGGGGTTTTTGCTTTCTCCGAGGACGCGACATGCTGCTGAAGATTCCGGGTGTCTTGACGGCCGAACAGGTGGAGCAGTGCCGTGCCGCGCTAGAGCAGGCCGACTGGGTCGATGGCCGCGTGACCGCCGGACACCAGTCGGGTCGCGTCAAGAACAACCAGCAGTTGTCCGAGGACCACCCCGTTGCGCGGCAGTGGGGAGATCTCATCTCACAGACCTTGGCGCGCAACATGCTGTTCCGCTCCGCGGCGCTGCCGGCCAAGATCTACCCGCCGCTGTTCAACCGCTACTCGGGTGGCGGCAACTTTGGCGTGCACGTGGACAACGCCGTCCGCGACGTGCGCGGCACGCCGCATCGCGTGCGGACGGACATCTCCGCCACGCTGTTCCTGGTGGAGCCGGGCGAGTACGACGGCGGCGAGCTGGTGGTGGAGGACACCTATGGCGCACAGAGCATCAAGTTTGCCGCCGGTGACATGGTGTTGTATCCCGGTACCAGCCTGCATCGCGTCAACCCGGTCACGCGGGGCACACGGCTGGCGTCCTTCTTCTGGATCCAGAGCCTGGTGAGGGAAGATTCGCAGCGAAGCCTGCTTTTCGACATGGATACCGCGATCCAGCGATTGGCTGTCAACGTACCGGACCATCCATCCGTTACTCAGTTGACGGGGGTGTATCACAACCTGCTGCGTCGCTGGGTCGAGGTCTGAGGGACGGGCATGCAAGCCAAGCAGGACCAAAAACGCCGGGCGTTCTGGCTTAAGCATCTGCACCAGTGGCACTGGATCAGCTCGGCCCTGTGCCTGATCGGCATGATCCTGTTCGCCGCCACAGGCATCACGCTGAACCATGCCTCGCAGATCAAGGCAAAGGTCGAGGTGGTGACGCAGACGGCGCAGTTGCCGGAGCCCCTGCGGGCCGAGACCGCGGCCGCAGCGCAGGCAGGCACGAAGGGCGCATTGCCGCCGGTGTTGGCCGCCTGGCTGCAGGAGTCCCTGTCGGTCGAAGCCAGCCAGCGCGATCCGGAATGGAACGATGGCGAGATCTATCTCTCGCTGCCGCGGCCGGGCGGCGATGCCTGGGTCAGTTTTGACCTGGAGAGCGGCGAAGTGGAGTACGAGCAGACCGACCGGGGCTGGATTTCGTATTTCAATGATTTGCACAAGGGCCGCAATGCGGGCGTGGCCTGGGGCTGGTTCATCGACCTGTTCGCGGTGGCCTGCCTGATCTTTTGCATCACCGGCCTGTTCCTGCTGCAGATCCATGCAGGGAACCGGCCCGCCACCTGGCCGATCGTCGGGCTGGGACTGGTGATTCCTTTGGTACTGGCGATCCTGTTCATTCACTAAAAACTTTCGAGGCTCCCACATGCGTCACCGCATTCCCCTCGTACTCTGCAGCATGCTGCCGGGCACCGTACTGGCCGCAAACCTGGACCTGACCATCGAGATTCCCCGCCTGGACGTGGCCGAGTATCACCGTCCCTACGTCGCCGTCTGGCTCGAACGTGAGGACAAGAGCGTGGCCGCCAACCTGGCGGTCTGGTACCAGCAGCCCAAGAAGGGCGAGAAGGTACCGGCCGCCGCTGCCGCCGGTGCGCCGGGCGGCATGCAGGGCGCCGCGGCCAATCCCCAGGGCGGTGCCAAGTGGCTGCCGGACCTGCGCCAGTGGTGGCGCCGCAGTGGCCGCGAGCTGACGCTGCCGGCCGATGGCATCACCGGCGCCACCCGTGCCCCGGGCGAGCACGCCATGAGCTTCAACGTGGCCGACCTGCCTGCAGGCCAGTACAAGCTGGTGGTCGAGGCGGCGCGCGAGGAGGGCGGCCGTGAACTGGTCGACGTGCCTTTCCAGGTGCCTGCCAAGGACGCGCAGGTCATCAAGGCCAAGGGCTCGCGCGAGCTTGGCGCTATCTCCCTCAGCGTCAAGCCCTGATCAACGGACGGAGCAACGACATGAAAAACCTGATCAAGCCGCTGGCCATCGCCGCCGCCCTGCTGCCGCTGTCCGCCCTGGCGCACAAGCAGTGGATCGCCCCATCCAAGACCGTGCTGAACGTCGACCAGTGGGTCACCTTCGACGCCGGCTCGTCCACCGATCCCTTCGTGCGCGACCACAACGCCGCGCGCCTGGACAACCTGGTCATCACCGCGCCGGATGGCAGCACCGTGGCGCCGGAGAACCAGTCCTCCGGCAAGCTGCGCGCCACGTTTGACCTGCAGCTCAAGCAGCCCGGCACCTACAAGATCGCGGTGGTCAACACCGGCATCAGCGCTAGCTGGGATGACAATGGCCAGACCAAGCGCTGGCCGGCCCGCGGCACGCCGTTCACGCCCGAAGGCTTCGCCCAGGAAGTGCCGAAGAAGGCCAAGGACCTGAAGGTGACACAGTCGATCGGCCGCCTGGAGACCTTCGTCACCGCCGGCAAGCCCAACGACACCGCGCTCAAGCCCACCGGCAAGGGCCTGGAACTGGTGCAGGTCACCGGCTTCAATGATCTCTACACCGGCGAGTCCGCCACCTTCCAGTTCCTGATCGACGGCAAGCCGGCGGCGGACGTGGAAGTGGAAGTGGTCGCCGACGGCACGCGCTACCGCAGTGCCGTCAACGAGATCGAGCTGAAGACCGGCAAGGACGGCCGCTTCACCCTCGAATGGCCGCAGCCGGGCCTGTACTGGCTCAGCGCCTCGGTGCAGGACAAGAAGGCCGACAAGCCCGCTACCGAGCGCCGCAGCAGCTACACCGCCAGCTTCGAGGTGCTGTCGCCCTGATGCGGCCGGCACGACGCCCGTCGCCCTCCAAGGGGGCGGGCGTCGTCTGCTTTCCGGTACCCCGCATGAACCGTGTCCTCGTTCCCCGCAACCTGAGCCCGCAGTCCCTGCCGCCGCATCCGGATGGCGGGAGCCTGCATGCGCTCAAGGGCCGCAGCATGGGCACCACCTGGTCGGTGCTGCTGGTGGCGCCCGCCGACGATCTGCGCTGGCTCGGTGCCGGCGTGCAGCAGGAGCTGGATCGCGTGGTGGCGCAGATGAGCCACTGGGAGCCGGACTCGGATCTTTGCCGCTACAACGCCGCCACGGCCGGCAGCTGGCACGCATTGCCAGCGGAATTCATGGAAGTGCTGGAGGCCGCGCGGGAGTATGCGCAGGTCAGTGCCGGCGCTTTCGACCCCACCATTGGTCCCCTGGTCGATGCCTGGGGCTTTGGACCCGTGTCCCAGCGCGACAACCCGCCTTCCGCGGCCGAGATCGACGCCGCACGGGCACGCGTCGGCTGGCAGCGCCTGCAGCTCGACGATGCCGGCAAGCGCTTGCTGCAGCCCGGCGGCCTGCAACTGGATTTCTCGTCCATCGCCAAGGGCTATGCCGTGGACCAGTTGGCGCGCTACCTCGGCCGTGCCGGTGTCGATCACTGGCTGGTGGAAGTCGGCGGCGAACTGCGCGGGCAGGGTTGCAAGCCCGACGGCCAGCCCTGGTGGGTGGAGCTGGAGCGCGTGGATGAGAGCCTGACGCACACGGTGCTGGCGCTGCACGGCCTGTCGGTGGCGACCTCGGGTGACTATCGCCGCTATTTCGAGCACGAGGGCCGCCGCTATGCCCACACGTTGGACCCGCGCAGCGGCTGGCCGGTGACGCATGCGCTGGCATCGGTCACGGTGCTACATCCGGAATGCATGGCCGCCGATGCCCTGGCCACTGTGCTGGGCGTGCTGGAGCCCGACGAGGCACATGACTTCGCTACCCGGCATGATTTCGCCGCGCAGTTCGTTCTGCGTAGCGGTGGCGGTTTTGTCGAACGCTTGACCCCGGCCTTCAAGGCGCTGGCCAGTGACTGACTGGCTAGCGACCGCGGACGGGCAGCGTGCGTTCAAGGCTGGCGCCGTCGTCTTCGCCTGGCTGCTGCTCTGCGTGTTCATCGCCTGGTCGCGGGCACGGGCGCGGCGTCGCCTGCGGATGCCGGTGCCCGCCGGCAGCAGTCCCATCCTGGTGGCCTATGCCAGCCAGACCGGCTTCGCACAGCGCCTGGCGCTGCAGACGGCGCAATCCCTGCAGTCCAGTGGCGCACCGGTGCAACTGTACCCCCTGGGAGAAGTGACGGCGGCCATGCTGCAGTCCGCCGGCCGCGTGCTGTTCGTGGCCAGCACCACGGGAGAAGGCGATCCGCCGGACACCTGCATTCCTTTCGTGCGCAAGGTCATGCGCGCGGACGCGGACCTGCAGGGCCTGCACTACGGCCTGCTGGCCATTGGCGACCGTGAGTACCGCCACTTCTGCGGCTTTGGCCATGAGTTGGAGCGCTGGCTGCGTCAGCGCGGTGCCCAGCCGTTGTTCGACGCGGTGGAAGTCGACAATGCCGACGAGGGTGCCCTGCGCCACTGGCAGCATCACCTGGAGTTGCTCGGCGGCGGGCAGCCGCTGCCGGACTGGAGCGCTCCCGAGTACCAGCGCTGGCGGCTGGTGGAACGCCGCCTGCTGAACCCGGGCAGCCTGGGCGGCCCTGCCTACCATCTGGCGCTGCAGCCGCTGGAGGGCATTCCCAAGTGGAGCGCGGGTGACATCGCCGAGATCGGTCCGCGCAATGCCCCGCAGCGCGTCGCCGAGGCCTTGCAGGCTATCGGCTTGCCTTCGGCTACGCCGATGCCGGACGAAGAGACCTTGTCTGCCTGGCTGTCGCGCAGCCTGCTGCCGCGGGATCTTGCCGATCTGCGTGGCACTACGGCGCAGCAACTCGCGGAAAGACTAAAGCCGTTGCCGCACCGCGGGTACAGCATTGCCTCGATTCCCGCCGACGGGCGCCTGGAGCTGCTGCTGCGGCAGATGCGACAGCCCGATGGCAGCCTGGGCCTGGGCTCCGGCTGGCTCACCGAGCATGCCGCGGTTGACGATGTGATCTCGCTGCGCATCCGCGAGAACCCGGGGTTCCAACCGCCGCCGGATGGGCGCCCGCTGATCCTGATCGGCAACGGTACCGGCCTAGCCGGCCTGCGCGCGCATCTGAAGGCGCGCATCGCCGCGGGGCATAAACGCAACTGGCTGGTCTTCGGCGAGCGCAGCCGCGACAAGGATTACTTCCACCGCGAAGAGATCGAGGCCTGGCAGCGGGCTGGCCATCTCGAGCGCCTGGACGTGGTGTTCTCCCGTGACCAGGAGCAGCGCCTCTACGTACAGGACCGGCTGCGCGAAGCCGCAGCCGACCTGAAGGCCTGGGTGAGCGAGGGTGCCGCGGTCTACGTCTGCGGCAGCCTGGAAGGCATGGCGCCAGCGGTGTGGCGCGTACTTACCGAGGTGCTGGGTGAGGCGACGGTGGAAAGCATGCTCGAAGAGGGGCGGTACCGGCGGGACGTGTACTGAATCCCCGGGGGCTCCCGGGCTACTCCCCGCTTGTCCTTACAGCCCCCGCACCCCTGCTGATAGTCTGTGCGCCTTGCATGGGACCGCACACCCGCCATGACGCCAGCGCGCGCACCGCCCTTCGCCCAGATCGAGATCACCACGATCTGCAACTACCGATGCTTCTACTGCGCCGGGCGCGACATGCCGCAGCAGCACATGCCGATGGAGCGCTTCCTCGGCATCCTGGAGCGGCTGCCGCCCAGCGTGCGTCAGGTGTCGCTGCAGGGTGAGGGCGAGCCCACCGCGCACAACCGCTTTCGTGACCTGGTGGCGGCGGTGCGGCAGCGGGGCCTGGAGCCCTACACCATCACCAACGCCAGCCTGATTCGCGATCCGCTATGGTTCGCGCAGGCCTTCCCCTTGATCGGCATCTCGATCGACACCCTGGATGCGCAATTGGCCGAATCCATCGGCCGCCTCAAGCTGCACCGGGCCCTCAAGGGCGTGGATCGCTTGATCGCGGCCATGGGGGCGCGGCGCATCGTGCTGCACACGGTGGACTTTGGGCAGCCGCTGGACGATATCCGGGAGTGGGCGCGCGCCAAGGGCTTCGGCCAGCACCGGGTGCAGCCGCTGCAGGGCAAGGCGGACTATGTGCGCAGCTACCGCTACAAGCCCCCGCCGCGTGAGTTGCCGGCCGAGGCGCCGTTTGCGCTGCAGTGCCGCTACCTGGAGCAGGCCATCACGAGCTATTACACGCTCGACGGCACCGAGTTGCCTTGCTGCTTCATCAAGGACACGTCGTCCTTCCGGTCTTCCGCCGAGTTGCGTGCCGACCTGGCCGCGGGGCGCGTCCCGGCCTCATGCAGCGGTTGCAGCGAAGTCCGGCGTGCCGCAGAGCCTTTACTCGTACGCTAGGGCTTATCATCCATTTCCCCGTCGCAGCAACGGGGAAATGGATGACAGGCCCTAAGACCGCCGGCGTTGCAGGCCGGCGGGGTAGCAGACATAGGATGCTAGAGCGCTTCTAGCCCTTCGCCTTCCTGGCCGACACGTACATGGCGATGTCGGCCTCCATCACCACCTCCTGCGCGCTGTTACGCACGCGCACCGGCACCACGATGTCGCCGGTGAAATCCGGCGCCAGCGGCTGCGGCAGTTCCGCGCGGGCCACCAGGTCCGTGCTGCCCTGCTTGACGTAGCGCACCGTCATGCCGCGCGGGATCCAGCGCAGGCTGCGGGGCAGGGAGGTCTCCATCATCGTGCCGGCGGCCAGCTCCGCCATGGCGCACATAGCGATGGCGTTCACCGAGCCCAGGTGGTTGTGCACCTTGCGCTGGTTGCGGATGAAGACCTCGGCCAGGCCGGGCTTCAGCTCGTGGAAGGTCGGCGAGATCGACGCGAAGTAGGGTGCGCGCCAAGTCACGGCACGCGAGAACAGGTTGCGGCCGAGGGGGTAGCGGCGCAGGCGGGAAAAGGTTTGGGCAAGCTGGGTCATGGGGGCTCTCAAGGGGAATGGGAATTCGTCGGGGGCAGCCGCAGGGCCTGGACCAGCCAGTCCGCGGTCTCCTGCCAGGCCGCCTGCGGCATGCTGGGCCGGAAGAAGCCGAAGTGGCTGATCTGGCGCAGGCCGTGGTCGGCCGGCTGCAGCACGCGCACCTCGATGCGAGCGTTGCGGTAGAAGCCGGCGAGGGCCTGCACGGCCTTGAGCGGGGCATAGAACATGTCGTCGCCGATCGCGTAGAAGCGCATCGGGCCGCGGTAGGACGCGAAATGCTGGCGGATCGGCTGGCCGCTGCGATGGGTGATGTAATCCGGGTGCCGGCACCAGCTGGCCCACTGTAGGGCGACGCCAGCCGGAAGTTCCGCGCCCATGACCGCGGCGGGAACCCGGCCGAACAGGGCCACGGAGCCGGGCAGCACCACGTGCCACAGCGCCGCCATCACCGGGCGCAGGCGCTGCGGCCAGTGGCCCCAGTAGCCGCTCTGGGAGGCGATGGACAGCGCGGCCTTGGCGAGGTGGTTGTTGTCCGCCAAGCCCAGCATCTGGCCGCCGGCGGAGTGCCCGATGGCGGCAATGGGAAGGCCGGGGTAGCGCTGGTGCAGCCAGCCTAGCGTGGCGGCCAGGTCGTGCTCGCCCCAGTGGCGCATGCGCAGGGAGGCTCCGCTGACCTGCAGGGGCCAGACGCTCTGCCCGATGCCGCGGTAGTCGTAGGTCAGCACGGCGAAGCCGCGCTCCGCCAGGAATCTCGCATACGCCGCGTAGTAGCGGCGCGGGACGCCGGTGGCGGCGTTGATCTGCACCGCGGCGCGCGGTGCCTTCTCGGGCTCGTAGAGCGTGGCCGCGAGCGGGTGGCCGTCGCGGGACTCCAGGGTGGTGTGGATTTCGCGCATGTCGCGCTCCTCAATGGATTGAGGCTTCAGGCTAGGCCTGCGCGCGCGGGGCGACAAACGAAATCGGGAGTGCTTTCGGGTGAACTCAGTTCACTTGAAGAGGCTGCCGGAGCGCAGCAGGGCCTGCAGCCAGTCGCGGAACGCCGCCACCTCGGGCCGGTCGCCGTCGCTGGCGCGGTGCAGCAGGTAATAGCCCTGCGGTACCTCGATCTTCAGTTGCGGCCAGGGCGCCGCCAGGCGCCGCCGCCTGAGCTGCGGCTCCACCATCGGCAGCAGGCCCAGGGCCAGGCCCAGGCCCTGCTCGGCGGCGCGCAGGATAGCCAGGTAGCTGTCCAGCCAGATGTCGCGCTTGCCCTTGCCCAGGGTGACGCCGGCGGCCTGCGACCACATGGCCCAGCCTTCGGCCATCGGCGAGGAGTGGATCAGGGAGATGTCGCCCAGGTCCGCGGGGCTGCGCTTGCGCAGGCTGCGCGCCAGTTCGGGGGTGCAGACCGGCACGGCCCACATGGTCATCAGGTGCTCGGCCGTCAGCTGCGGCCAATGGCCATTGCCGAAGCGCAGGGCCAGGTCGAGATCCTCGTGCAGCAGGTCCACCGGCCTCAGGTTGGTGTCGATGCGCACGTCGATGTCCGGGTGCGCTTCCTGGAACGAGGGCAGGGCCGGCAGGATCAGCTCGCTGGCGATGAACGGCCCCATGCTGACCTTGAGGCTGGCGCGGGCATGGCGCTGCACCACGCGGTGGCTGCCGTCGCGCAGGCGCTGCAGGGTGTCGCGCACCACGGCGAGGTAGGCCTTGCCGCCGTCGGACAGCTCCAGCGAGCGGTTGCCGCGGCGGAACAGGTCGAAGCCTAGGAAGGCTTCCAGTGCCTTGATCTGGTGGCTGACCGCCGAGGGGGTCAGGTGCAGTTCTTCCGCTGCCAGCTTGAAGGACAGCCGCCGCGCCGAGGCATCGAAGGCCTCGAGTGTATGCAGTGGTGGCAGACGGCGGAATTTCATCTGGGGACGATTGTAGCGGGCATGAAAAAGCCCGGCGTCGCTGGGCGAGGCCGGGCCGGTTCAGGCGTTGAACCCTAGTTTTCCCAGATGACCGTCTTGCGCGACCCGAACCACTGGTCGACATTCGGCTCGTAGCGCTTCTCGATGATGTTGCGGCGGATCTTCATCGTGGGCGTCAGGAAGCCGTTGTCGATGTTCCAGGTGTCCTTGACCACCACAGTGAACTGGATCTGCTCATGCGGGTCCAGGGTCTCGTTGACCTGTTCCATCAGCGAGGTCAACTCGGTGCCGATCTCGGTCTTGTCGCCACCGGCGGCGATGTGCTTGCGCGCATCCTCCGACAGCAGTACCAGGGCGAAGGTCGCCGGCTGATTGGCGCCGCCGATGCAGACCGCCTCGATCTTTGGGTGGCTGCCGAGCTTGTTCTCGATGGGCACGGGCGCCACGTACTTGCCCTTGCTGGTCTTGAACAGTTCCTTGACGCGGCCGGTGATGCGCAGGCGGCCCTGCTCGTCGATCTCGCCCATGTCGCCGGTCTTGAAGAAGCCGTCCTCGGTGTAGCACTCGGCGGTCTTCTCGGGCTCCTTGTAGTAGCCCAGCATCTGCGCCGGGCTCTTCACCAGGATCTCGCTGTTGTCGCCGATGCGGCAGGACACGCCGAGGTTGGTGGGGCCGACGTAGCCGACGCGGGCGTTGCCCGGGCGGGTGAAATGGGAGTAGGCGAAGTTCTCGCTCATGCCGTAGGCCTCCAGCAGCTCCAGGCCCAGGCTGCGGTACCAGGAGACGGTGGGAGGCGGCAGCGGCGCGGCGCCGGTGAAGGCCACGCGCACGGAGTCCAGGCCGAGCTGCTCGAGGATCTTGCGCTTCACCTTCTTGCCGAGGAAGGGGATGCTGAACAGGAGCTTCTGCTTCTTCAGCGGCAGCTTGTCGAGCACGCCGAGCTGGAACTTGGTCCACAGGCGCGGCACCGAGAAGAAGATCGTCGGGCGGGCGCGGCGCAGGTCGCTGACGAAGGTTTCCAGCGACTCGGCGAAGAACACATGGAAGCCGTGGTAAGTCGAGTTGTTCTCCACCACCAGGCGTTCGGCGACATGCGCCAGCGGCAGGTAGGACAGCATGCGGTCATGCTGGTTGGCGGGGATCACGTCGCGCATCATCGTGCCGCAGACGTTGAACGAGCGGAACGTCTGCATCACACCCTTGGGCTGGCCGGTGCTGCCCGAGGTGTAGACGATGGTGGCCATCTCGTCGAGCGGCCGGTCGGGCTCGCCCTGCAGCGGCGCCGTCTTGGCGACGATCTCTTCCCATTTGCTGCCCGGTGCGCTGGCGGGCGCCAGCGGCAGCGTGATGGCGGGCATGCTGGCCGGCACGCCGGCCTTCATCTGCTCCCACTCGTCGAGCTTGCCGATGAACAGCAGCTTGGACTCGCTGTGGTCCAGGATGTAGCGCACGGTCTCGGCGTTGAGCGTGGGATACAGCGGTACGCTGACGTGGCCGGACATCATGATGGCCCAGTCGGCCAGCATCCAGTGTGCGGTGTTCTTGCCCAGGATGGCGATCTGGCTCTTCGGCGGCAGGTTCAGCGACCGCAGGTGTGCCGCCATGCGGCGGGTCTCGTCCATGGCCTGCTTCCAGGTGTAGTCCACCACCTTGCCGCCGCCCACGGGCTGGGTCAGGTGGATGGTGTCGGGAGTGGTCTTCTCCCAGTGATACAGGCAGGCCAGCGGCGTGCGGGCGTCGTTGGTCTTGCTCATGCTTTCCTCCTCGGTTTTTTACTTGTCGGCACAGCGGGTGATGCGGATGCCGTGTCCACGTACGGCATCAGGAAGCCGATCATCGCGGCCACCGCGGCATCGCGGTAGGCCGGCGTGATCGAGCCGTGTTCGAAGTAGGAGCGGCGGAAACAGGCGGTGGCGATGTCCACCGACAGTGTCGTCACGTCCGGCTGCCCCTTGGGCAGGCGGACCCCCTTGTCCTTCCACACCGCGCGACCCAGGTCGCCCAGGTGCTTGATGGTCATTTCCTGGGCCCGGAAGCTGTCATCGGTAACTGCGCCGCCCAGGATCAGCAAGCGGGCCACCGGGTTGGCCTCGTAGAAGCTCACGGAATGGTCCACCACCGCGCCTATCGCCTCGCGCAGCGTCATGCCGCGCAGTTCGTCGGCACGGGCACGGAACTGGCTCTCTATCTCGACCAGGTAACGCGCCACCAGTTCATTCAGGATGGCGTAGGGCGTGGGGAAGTAGGCGTAGATGCTGCCGCGGGTGTAGTCCAGGCGCTCGGCCAGCACCGGCACGGAAAAGCCGGACAGGCCGGCTTCCATCAGCAGTTTCTCGGCTTCCGCCAGGATGCGGTCGAAACGGTCCCGTGCACGCTGCTGCGTGGGCTGGCGCGCGATGGCGAGCGGGTCCAGAGCGTCGTTCATGACCGAGGTAGCCTCATAGGGCTTCCATCATAGCCGCGCCGGGTCGCCGCCGTACCGTTCGTTTAGGGCCAAGCGCAGGGCAGATCAGGCCCCGGCCGACGGCCTCAGAACATCTGGGTGTTCTTGACGTCGTCCGAGACCGGGGCGGCGTTGCGGGAGGGGATCCAGTCGCCGGTGATCATCTGCCCGTAGGACATGCCGGGGCCGACCATCGGGTAGACCGAGGCCATCGGGTCGATGATGACTTCCAGGAAGGCCGGGCCCTTGAACTCGATGAATTCCTTGACCACGCGGGGCAGGTCGGCCTTGCTGCTGACGCGCACGGCGTAGCGATAGCCGTCGGCCTCGGCGGCCTTGATGAAATCTTTCTGGTGCAGGCTCTTGTCGGAGCCGGCGTAGCGGCTGTCGAAGAACAGGCGCTGCCACTGCTTGACCATGCCGTCGCCGAAGTTGTTCAGCACGACCACCTTCACCGGGGTGCCGTAGGTGGTGGCGGTTTCCAGCTCGCCCAGGTTCATGCGGATGGAGGCGTCGCCGTCGATGTCGATGACGATCTTGTCCGGGCAGGCGAACTGGGCGCCCAGGGCGGCCGGCAGGCCGAAGCCCATGGTGCCCATGGAGCCGGAGGTCAGCCACAGGCGCGGCTGCTTGAAGTCGAAGTACTGCGCAGCCCACATCTGGTGCTGGCCCACGCCGGTAGCGACGATGGCCTCGCCCCGGGTGATCTTGTTGATCTCCTCGATCACGGCATGCGGCTGGATGTGATCGCCGCCGCGCTCGTAGTTCATCGGGTGCTTCTGCTTCAGCTCGGCGATGTGGGCATGCCAGGCGCTGTAGTCGGGATTGAAGCCCTGTTCGCCCAGATGGGCTTCCACGCGGGCCAGGGCATTGTTCAACTCGCCCACGTGATGCCAGCTCACGCGCTTGACTTTGTTGATCTCGGAGGGGTCGATGTCGAAGTGGGCGATGCCCTTCGCATTCGGCGCGAACTTGGCCGGCACGCCCGCCACGCGGTCGTCGAAGCGCGCACCGACGGCGATCAGGAAATCGCAGTCGTCCACCGCGTAGTTGGCGAAGGCGGTGCCGTGCATGCCCAGCATTTCCAGCGACAGCGGGTCGGTGGTGTCGAAGGCGCCGATGCCCATCAGCGTGGTGGTCACCGGGATGCCGAAGGCCTTGGCGAAGCTGCGCAGCGAGTCCGAGGCCTGGCCGTGGATCACACCGCCGCCGGCGTAGATCAGCGGGCGCTTGGAGGCCTTGATCAGCTCGTGGAACTGCGCCAGCTGCTCGGCGGAGAGGCGGTTCTCGTAGACCTGCTTGAGGCGGGCGCGGTAGCCGGGGATGGGCAGCACGCCCTCACCCTTGAAGGTCCCATTCCAGTTCTGCACGTCCTTGGGGATGTCCACCACCACCGGGCCGGGGCGGCCGGTGCGGGCGATCTCGAAGGCAGTGCGGACGGTGGCCTCCAGCTTGGTGGGGTCGGTGACCAGGAACACGTGCTTGGCCGCAGAGCCCATGATGGTGCTGATCGGGGCTTCCTGGAAGGCGTCGGTACCTACGGCGCCGGTCGGCACCTGGCCGCAGAGCACCACGATGGGGATCGAGTCCGCCATGCAGTCGCGCACCGGGGTCACGGTATTGGTGGCGCCGGGGCCGGAGGTCACCAGGCAGACGCCGACCTTGCCGGAGGCGCGGGCATAGCCGGCGGCCATGAAGCCGGCGGCCTGCTCGTTAGCGGGCACGATCAGGGGCATCTTCTCGCCGCCGTTCTCGGCCCGGTTTTCGCGATTGAAGCGGAAGATCGCGTCGTAGGTCGGCAGGATGGCGCCGCCGCTGTAGCCGAATACCGCGCTGGTCCCTTCGTCCGCCAGCAGCTGGACGACGATTTCCGCGCCGGTCATGGCCTTGCCGGCGAGAGGGTGGGTCGAGGGTTTCAGGACGGCATTCATGGCATTCCGGGCCCATTCCGGCCAAGCGGCGAGAGAAGCGCACATTATGACATGGCATTTCGGCCTCAGTCATCCGGAAAAGCACCGAAAAAGCACTGAAAACTATTGCGCCGACGCCAAAAGGCGCTTATCTTGCGCGCCCTTATGCGTCACATCATCACGATCCTGCTGCAAAACGAAGCCGGCGCCCTGGCGCGTGTGGCCAATATGTTTGCGGCACGCGGCTACAACATCGACTCGCTTTCAGTCGCCCCGACCCATGACCCGACCGTTTCCCGCCTGACCCTGGTCACGGCCGGCAGCGAAAGCGTCATCGAGCAGATCATCAAGCAGACCCGCAAGCTGATCGATGTCGTCGAGATCGCCGACCTGTCCAGCACCGACCACATCGAGTGCGAGCTGCTGATGGCCAAGGTCGCCGTGAACGCCGAATCCGCCCGCAAGGTGGTGGAGTGCGTGCGCGAGCACCGTGCCCAGATACTCGATGAAACCGAGGACACCCGCATGATCCAGCTGGCCGGCACCGGCCAGGAGATCGATGCGCTGGTCTCCGAACTGGGCAAGATCACCAGCATCCTGGAAGTGGACCGCAGCGGCGTAGCCGCCATGGCCCGCGGCCGCCGGGTCGTTGTAGCCGCCTGACCCCCGAAACCTCAACTTATCCGACGCCGGCTCCGTGCCGCGTCATCCATCAGCACCCCTGGAGCCAACCGTGAGCATCAACGTCTACTACGACAAGGACGCCGACCTTTCCATCATCCAGTCGAAGAAGGTCGCTATCGTCGGCTACGGCTCGCAGGGCCACGCCCACGCGCTGAACCTCAAGGACAGCGGCGTTGATGTCGTCGTCGCCCTGCGCCCGGGCTCGGCCACCGCCAAGAAGGTCGAGGCCGGCGGTCTCAAGGTCAAGAGCGTGGCGGAAGCCTGCGCCTGGGCCGACGTGGTCATGGTGCTGACGCCGGACGAGTTCCAGTCCGAGCTGTACAAGAACGAGATCGAGCCCAACATCAAGAAGGGCGCGGTGCTGGCCTTCGCCCACGGCTTCGCGATCCACTTCAACCAGGTGGTGCCGCGTGCCGACCTCGACGTGATCATGATCGCGCCGAAGGCCCCTGGCCACACGGTCCGCAACGAGTACACCAAGGGTGGCGGCATCCCCGACCTGATCGCCGTCTACCAGGACGCCAGCGGCAACGCCAAGAAGATCGCGCTGTCCTACGGCTCCGCCATCGGCGGCGGCCGCTCGGGCATCATCGAGACCACCTTCAAGGACGAGTGCGAGACCGACCTGTTCGGTGAGCAGGCCGTGCTCTGCGGCGGCGCCGTGGAACTGGTCAAGGCCGGCTTCGAGACGCTGGTGGACGCCGGCTACGCTCCGGAAATGGCCTACTTCGAGTGCCTGCACGAGCTCAAGCTGATCGTCGACCTGATGTACGAAGGCGGCATCGCCACGATGAACTACTCGATCTCGAACAACGCCGAGTACGGCGAGTACGTGACCGGCCCCAAGGTCATCAACGACGAGTCGCGCAAGGCCATGAAGCAGGCCCTGCTCGACATCCAGACCGGCAAGTACGCCAAGGCCTTCGTGTCCGAGGGCAAGCTGGGCTACCCGGAAATGACCGCCATGCGCCGCCTCAACGCCGCGCACCCGATCGAAGTGGTCGGCGGCGAGCTGCGCGCGATGATGCCCTGGATCGGCAAGAACAAGCTGGTCGACAAGAGCAAGAACTAAGAACAAGCGCGAAAGCGCGGTAGTACTTTTGAGAAGGCCGCCTCCGGGCGGCCTTCCTTTTTCCCCCGTGTCACGGCGAGCGGCGGCAGGCTTTGGATTTCCCCCTTCCAGAACAGTAAGATGGCCCAAAATCCCGAGGACAGATCAATGGACGACAGCGCGCCTGCCAAGAAGCGTGTCAAGGGCATCTACCTGCTGCCCAACCTGTTCACCACCGGCACCCTGTTCGGTGGCTTCTACGCCATCGTCATGGCCATGGATGGGCGCTTCGAGAACGCTGTCTTCGGCATCCTGGCGGCCATGATCGCCGACGGCCTGGACGGCCGCGTGGCACGCTGGACCAACACCCAGAGCGACTTCGGCAAGGAGTTCGACTCCCTCTGCGACATGGTGGCCTTCGGTATCGCCCCGGCCATCCTGATCTACGCCTATTCCCTCAATGGCCTGGCCGACTACCGCTGGATCGGCGGCAAGCTGGGCTGGGTGATCGCCTTCACCTACGCCGCCTGCGCGGCGATGCGCCTGGCCCGCTTCAACGTGCTGGCGGCCATTGCCAGTTCCAACAAGGATTTCTACGGCGTACCCAGCCCGGCGGCGGCGGCCGTGGTGACCTTTTTCGTCTGGAGTTGCGTGGACGACAGCCACTCCCTGTTCGCCTGGGTGGCCGGCCATGTGCCCATCGACGGGCATGACGCCCTGATCGTCGCCGCGCCCTTGACCCTGGCCACGGCGCTGTCGATGGTGTCGAGCTTCCGCTACAACAGCTTCAAGAAGCTCAACCTGAATGCCCGCCTGAAGTTCCTGTCCTTCGCCTCGGTGGTCGGCGTGCTGGCCCTGGTGCTGATCGACCCGCCGCGCATCCTGTTCGTGCTGTTCTTCGCCTATGCCCTGTCCGGGCCGGCGGTGGTGGCCTGGCGCAAGCTGCGCCGGAAGCCGGCCCCAACGGTGTGAACCGCTGGACGGGTGGTTTGAAAGCTGGCCTGTAGATGCTCTAATATCCAGGACATGTCATCCGCAAACGGCCATTTCGCTGTTCCCGCTGCGCCCCAGGGCGCACGGCCGTTTGCGCGCGCGCTTCTTAGCCTCCTTCTTCTGTCGTAAGACAGAACCTAAAGCGCGCGCCCGCACGGGGCCCAAACCGTGCAAAAACCACCGAAATACCCCAATCTCCCGCCGCCGGGAGTAGAATCCATAGATTCTCCTGACGGCACCTCATGCGAGGTAACCCCATGACCATGTTGAAGAATCCTGAGACGAAGTATCGTCCTTTCGCCCCCGTCAAGCTGGCCGACCGCCGCTGGCCGGATGCCGTCATCACTCGGCCTCCGGTCTGGCTGTCCACCGATCTGCGCGACGGCAACCAGTCGCTGATCGAGCCGATGAACCACGACCGCAAGCTGGCGATGTTCAACCAGTTGGTGAAGATCGGGTTCAAGGAAATCGAGGTCGGTTTCCCCAGTGCCTCGGAAACCGAGTTCGCTTTCCTGCGGCACCTGATCGAGAAGAACCTGATCCCGGACGACGTCACCGTCCAGATCCTGACGCCGGCCCGCGAGCCGCTGATCCGCCGTAGCTTCGAGGCCCTGAAGGGTGCCAAGCGCGCCATCGTGCACTTCTACAACGCCACGGCGCCGATCATGCGTCGCGTAGTGTTCAACATGAGCCAGGAGCAGGTGCTGGACGAACTGGCCGTGGCCCATGCCCGCCTGATCCGTGAACTGGCCAATGAGCGCCCGGAGACCGACTGGGTCTTCGAGTACTCGCCCGAGATGTTCTCCGGCACCGAGCTGGATTTCTCCAAGCGCGTGGTCGATGCCGTGGTCGACGCGCTGGGCGGTACCAAGGAAAAGCCGGTCATCATCAACCTGCCGTCCACGGTCGAGCACTCCACGCCGAACATCTTCGCCGACATGATCGAGTGGATGCATCGCAACCTGGCGCGGCGCGAGGCGATCATCCTGTCGGTGCACCCGCACAATGACCGCGGCACCGGCACCGCCGCCGCCGAGTTCGCGATGATGGCGGGCGCCGACCGCATCGAGGGCTGCCTGTTCGGCAATGGCGAGCGCACCGGCAACGTCGACATCGTCAACCTGGCGCTGAACATGTACACGCAGGGCGTGCATCCGGGCCTGGATTTCTCCGACATCGACGAGGTCCGCAAGACCGTGGAGTACAGCAACCAGTTGCCGATCCATCCGCGCCATCCCTACGTGGGTGACCTGGTCTTCACCTCGTTCTCCGGCTCGCACCAGGACGCCATCAAGAAGGCATTCTCGGCGCGCAAGGAAGGCGATATCTGGGAGATGCCCTACCTGCCGATCGACCCCAAGGACCTGGGCCGCAGCTACGAGGCGGTGATCCGCGTGAATTCGCAGTCCGGCAAGGGCGGTATCGCCTACTTGCTGGAGCACGAGTACGGCCTGGTGCTGCCGCGTCGCCTGCAGATCGAGTTCAGCCAGATCGTCCAGGAAGTGACTGACACCACCGGCAAGGAAGTCACGGCCTCCGACATCGAGTCCGTGTTCCGCCGCAGCTACCTGGAGGCGCAGAGCCCGTACGGCTATGTCGCCCACCACCTGGTGGAGGATTCCAAGCGTGATTCGGTGGAGCTGTCCACGGAGATCACGGTGAACGGCAAGGCGCAGCGGATTTCCGGCCAGGGCAACGGCCCGATCGACGCATTCATCAACGCCATGTCCAAGGTCGTGGGCGAGCGCCTGACGGTGCAGGACTACCACGAGCATGCCATCGGCGCGGGTGCCGATGCCGCGGCGGTCAGCTATATCGAGCTGAAGCTGGGCAGCGGCAAGACGCTGTTCGGCGTCGGCCGTGACGCCAACATCGTCACCGCCTCGCTGAAGGCCATCCTGTCGGGCGTGAACCGCGCCCTGGCGCAGGCGGCCGAGGGCAAGCAGCGCGCGGCCTGAGCCACGCGCTGCAGGCAGCGGCGGCGCGGGTACAATGACCTCCATGCATTCGCCTCACCGCCAGCAGGTGCTCGATGCGCTCGGGATCGAGCGCTGGCAACTGCGTGCGGGTGGTGAGCCGGCAGAAGCGGTGGCGGAACCGGTGATGGCGGAGGCTGTAGCTCCGCCTCCGGCGCCAGCGGCAAGGCCGGCTGCGCCGCCTCCCGCCGCGCCACGCTCCCCGCCTGTTGCGCCGGCGGCCAGCCCGCGCCCGGCGGCTCCCCCGGTCCAGGGGCGCGCCGCGCCCGCTCCGGCGCCGCTGATCGAGGTGCCGGCGGACTGGGAGGGCCTGCGGGCGGTGGTCAAGGACTGTCGCCAGTGCAAGCTCTGCCAGACCCGCACCCAGACCGTGTTCGGCGTGGGCGTCGAGACCGCACCGCTGATGGTGGTGGGCGAGGGGCCTGGGGCCGACGAGGATGCGCAGGGCGAGCCCTTCGTGGGGCGTGCCGGCAAGCTGCTGGACGAGATGCTGAAGGCCATCGGCCACTCGCGTCGCGAGAACACCTACATCGCCAATGTGGTGAAGTGCCGGCCGCCGGGCAATCGCGATCCGGAGACCGATGAGGTCGAGTCCTGCCGGCCGTACCTGGAACAGCAGATCCGGCTGGTGAGGCCCAGGCTGATCGTGGGCCTCGGCCGCATCGCCGCGCAGCGCCTGCTCAACAGCACGGATCCGCTCTCGCGCCTGCGCGGCCCGCTGTACCACTATGGGCCAGACCAGACGCCGCTGCTGATCACCTATCACCCGGCCTACCTGCTGCGCAGCCCGCGCGAGAAGGCCAAGAGCTGGGAAGACCTCAAGAAGGTCCACCGCTTCCTGCGCACGGGTTCACTGACATGAGCATCCGTCGGTGAGTGCCCAGCCGCAGGAGCTCTGGCGCCTGGCGCCGATGCATCCCTCGCACCTGAAGCAGGTGCTGGAGATCGAGCATCGCGTCTATACCTTTCCCTGGAGCGAGGGCATCTTCCATGACTGCCTGCGCGTGGGGTACAGCTCCTGGGTCGTCACCAATACCCTGGGCGAGGTGCTGGGCTACGCGTTGATGAGCATGGCGGTGGGCGAGGCCCACATCCTGAACCTCTGCGTCAGCCCCGAGCACCAGCGCCGTGGTATCGCGCAGTTCCTGATGCGCCACCTGCTGATGGTGGCGCGGGCTGGCAACGTCACGCTGGTGCTGCTGGAAGTGCGTACGTCCAACCGGCCGGCCCAGCGGCTGTACGACCAGTTCGGCTTCAAGCGGCTGGGGTTGCGCAAGAACTACTATCCGGCCGATGGCGGGCGCGAGGATGCGCTGGTGCTGGGGCTGGATCTGGTCTGATGCTTCGCGTGAGGCGTGAGGTATCTCTGGCACCATTAGGTTCCACCAACGGGTGCTTCGCGGGTTGTCGGAGCAATAGCGGAGTCGTTTGATGGATAGCGTGCCGAACAGCCGCAAGCAGCGCATCTCCTGGGCCTTCTACGATTGGGCCAACTCTGCCTTCGCCACCACGGTAATGGCCGGCTTCTTTCCCCTGTTCTTCGCCCAGTACTGGGCTGGCGACCTGGCTCCCGGCGAGCGTACCTTCTGGCTCGGCGTGGCCAGTTCGGTCTCCAGCATCGTGGTGATGATCCTGGCGCCGCTCCTGGGTGGCCTGGCCGATCGGCGCGGCTACAAGAAGCGCTTCCTGTTCGTCACCACGCTGCTGGGCGCCTGTTCCACCGCGGCGATGTACTGGGTGGCCAAGGGTGACTGGGGCACGGCACTGCTGCTGTTCACGCTGGCGTCCATCGGCTTCTTCGCCGGCACCTCGTTCTACGACTCGCTGATCGTCAACGTGTCCTCCGAAAAGGACATGGACCGCACCTCGGCGCTGGGCTATGGCCTGGGTTATCTCGGAGGCGGCCTGCTGTTCGCGCTCAACGTGTTCATGTTCCAGAAACCGCAGAGCTTCGGCCTGGACAACGGTGCCGAGGCGATCCTGCTGTCGTTCCTGATGGTGGGCATCTGGTGGGTGCTGTTCTCGCTGCCGCTGTTTCGCAACGTGCAGGAACATCCCAAGCCTTCGGCGGGCAACGACTGGCAGGAGCTCAAGGCGACGTTCCGCCTGATCCTGACGATGAAGCCGGTGCTGTATTTCCTGGCGGCCTACTGGCTCTACATCGACGCGGTGGACACCATCATCCGCATGGCGGTGGACTACGGCGTGAAGCTGGGCTTTGATCCCGGCTCGCTGATCAAGGCGCTGCTGCTGGTGCAGTTCCTCGGCTTCCCGGCGGCGGTGGCCTACGGCTGGCTGGCGGACCGCTTCGGCACCAAGACCATGCTATACGTGGCCATCGGCATCTACATTGGCGTGACCTGCTGGGCCTACACGCTGCAGACCGAGGCGCAGTTCTACTGGATGGCGGCGGCCATCGCAACGGTGCAGGGCGGCATCCAGTCGTTGTCGCGGTCCTACTACGCCAAGCTGATTCCGCCTGACCAGGCCGGGCAGTTCTTCGGCTTCTACAACATGCTGGGCAAGTTCGCCGCGGTTCTGGGTCCCATCGTGGTGGGCCAGACGGCGCTGCTGGTGGACAACCAGCGCCTGCCGATCCTGACCTTGCTGCCGTTCTTCGTGATCGGCGCGTGGTTGCTGAGCAAGGTGGACGGACCGGAAACGCGCAAGCCGGCCTAGGCCAGGGTTCAGCGGGGTGGCAGCTCTTCGACGGCAAAGTCTTCCGGTCGCTTCGCGCCCACCGTGCGGTAGAACTCGAACACCGGGCGCATATCCTGCTCCCAGTCGCCGGTAGGGCGGAACAGCCATTTGATGCCGGCCTGCTTGCGCTGGTAGTCGATGTAGGCCACCGCTACCGGTACTTTCGCGGCCTGCGCCATGTGCCAGAAGCCGCGCTTCCATGACGTGACCCTGGAGCGGGTGCCTTCCGGTGTCAGCGCCAGCAGCAGCTTAGGGCGCGACTCGAACACGCGTACCGTCTCGGCCACCACTCCACCGGGCACGCTACGGTCCACGGGAATGCCGCCGACGCGGCGGAACAGTCCGCCCAGTGGTCCCTTGAACAGGGTGTGCTTCCCGAAGAAGTTGAAATGCAGCTGCGTGACGAAGATCGCCGCGAGGCCGTAGACGAAGTCCCAGTTGGAGCTGTGCGGTGCCGCGATGATGATCAGCTTGGGTTCGTCCGGCAGGCGCACATCGACGCTCCAGCCCGCCAGGGTCAGGATGCTGCGGCCGATCCAGTAACGGAAACGATTGGGTGCCCGCGGAACGGAAGGGCCCGCCATCACGATGAAGCGCTCGGCCTGCGCGGGTGCCATCGGCTTCAGGTCCGTATCTCCTTGACGGCCTGCGCCAGTGCTTCCTGCAGCACAGGCGTGGCACCTTCCAGATAGCGGAGCTGCTGGTAGATGGTTGCAGCGTGGCGCACGGCGTCGCCCAGTTCCGGGGTCTCCAAGGCCACGCGTTCGGCAAAGCTGCCGGCCCCTTCTGCAGGGCGCTGTGCGATGCCGGCACGCAGCAGGCGTTTCTGCAGTTTTGCCCACAGCCTGACCGCCACTTCCTGGTTTTGAGCGGGCGCGAACTGTCGCAGCAGCAGCAGTCCGATGACGCCCAGGATCAGGCTTGCGGATACGGTCAACGCGATGATCATGCCGCGCCAGTCCTCGATACCGATACGCCGCATCAGATCCATCTGCACTTCCGGTCCGTAGGCGAGAACCCATCGGTTCCACTGGGTGTTCATCCAGTCCCACTGTGCGGTCAGGTTGTCCCGGATCCAGTTCCATCCTCCCCGCTTCAGGAAGCTGGGCAGTTCGCCGCTGGCCTGCATCGCCTCCGATAAGCCGAGCTCGATACGATTGGGCGCCACGGCGGCGGTGGGGTCGACCCGCACCCAGCCCTTGCCCTCCAGCCAGACCTCGCTCCAGGCATGGGCGTCGGCGTCGGTAATGCGGAAGAAGCCGCCCAGCTCGTTCTTCTCGCCGCCCTGGTAGCCGGTCACCACCCTGGTGGGAATTCCGGCAGCGCGCATCAAGAAGGTGAAGGCGCTTGAGTAATGCTCGCAGAAGCCGCGACGGGTTTCGAACAGGAAGTCGTCCACGCTGTTGCGGCCCAGGGGGGGCGGCTGCAGGGTATAGACGAAGGGCTGCTGCCGGAACATCCGCAGCGTGGCCTGGATGATCGCCTGGGGTGTGGCGTGCTCCGCTTGCAGTCGCCGGGCGAGCGCGATCGTGCGGGGGTTGAAGCCGCGCGGCAGCGAAAGGTTGATTCGCCGGGTGAGATCCGGGAGTTCCTTTTGCAGGATGTGGTTGGGATGGGAGGTCAGCACGTGCAATTCGCGCGAGATGATGTCCCGGCCCTTCATGAGCTGGTACTCGGAGGCGATGAAGCTTTTATCGGGCCGCGTTGCGGGGTCGGGGACGTCCAGTGCGAACAGCCAGGGGCCGCGATGCGGTTCCACGATGATCTCGTAGCGCACCGCGGGAGGCAGCAGTTCCACCTCCGGCATCTGGACTCGCTGCGAAACGCCGCTGGATTTCCAGGCGCGCCCGTCGAAGCTGTCGAACACCGGCCCGCGCCAGTAGCGTTCACGTGGTGCCGGTTCGTGGTCGAGGAACTTGACCGAGAAGGCGTGGCGGTCCGACATGATCAGGTTGGAGATGTCGCCGGGCGCCATTTCGTTGGACATGCCGCTGAGTGAGGCGCCGGCATCCGAGGGGATGCCCCAGAGCGGCCCGGGAACACGCGGAAACAGCAGGAAGAACAGCAGCGTCACCGGCAGGGATATCGCCACCATCTTGCTGCCGCTTGCCAGGATCCTTTTCAGCGGCAGCGCTTCGCCAGGGTGATTGACGTCGATCAGCAGGGCTGTGATCGCGGAAGCGCAGACCAGCAGGTAGATCGCGGTCCATATTTCCTGAGAGTTCAGGAAATGGGTCAGCAGGATGAAATACATCAGGAACACGGTGACCATGACGTCGCGGCGGGAGCGCATCTCCAGCAGCTTGAGTACCGACATGATCATCAGCAGGGCGATGCCGGGGACTTGCCCATGGATGCGGCCATAGCTGGCGTAGATGCCCACGAGCGACAGCACGGCGATGCCGGTACGTAGCCAGGGTGGAGGCAGTTGCCACTGGCGCAGTGCGATCAGCAGCCTCCATCCGAGGCCGGCGACCACGAGTACCGCTTCCCAGGTTGGCAGGCTGGGCAGGTGGACGACCAGCACCAGTGCCAGTACCGCGATCAGGCGCAGCAACGAGACTTGATTGAGGTAGTCGGACAGGGTTGCGGCTTTCATGGCGGGCAGGCGAGGGATCAGGCCGGCTTGTACAGGGCGAGTGCGCGCAAGCAATCGTTCTGGTGCATCTCGCCACGGCCGGGCTTCAGCACCAGGCCGGGCAAGCGCAGGCCGTAGGCATGTTGCCGGTCTTCCATGTCCAGCACCCAGCGGGTCAGCTGGGAGAGGCGGGCCTCGGGGTCGAGATCGCCCAGGCTGTCCCACTCCAGCCACAACTCCTGGTCCAGCAGTTCGGTGAACTGCTTGACCATCGGCGCGGTCGGCGACTTGGGCAGGCTCTTCCAGTGCACCGATTTCATCGGATCACCGCGATGATAGTTGCGCAGGCCGGCGAACTCGTCCTGGCCGGCGATGTTGCTGGGCATCTGCCCGATCGCACCCGAGGCGGGCGGCGGCATCCGCCCGGCGGCGGCCGGCTTCGGATACACCAGGCAGGCCATATCCAGCTCCGCCCAGGTCCAGGCATGGAACAGGCCCAGCGGAAACTCGGTGGACAGGCTGAACACCCGCGCCGGCAACCAGCCCCGCCGTTCCGCCGGCAGCGCGATGCGCAGGGTAGCCGTGCCTTGCGCGGGTACATCGGTCATGACGGGCGGCTGGGAGTCCTTGGGCCAGGCCAGGGAGAAGCTGTAGCGCTGGGCGGGAGCCGGGTTGTCCACCAGGATCTCGAAATGCGCCACCTCTCCCGCGAACACGGGCGGTGCCTTGCCGGACCGCAGCTGGACATTCACCAGGTTGCCATGGGTGTGGTGCATGCACACCAGCCCCAGGGCCCCCAGCAGGAAAGTCAGCAGGAAGCCCATGCTGTTCGAGTAGTTCATGGAGCCCAGCAGCATCACCAGGCCCATGAAGGCATAGCCATAGCCGAAGCGCGTAGGCACGATGTAGACGCGCGTTCGCGGCACCTGAATGGGGCCGGGCTGGCGCTTGACCCGCGCCATCACCCAGGCGTCGATGCGGGCCTGGGCAAAGCGGATCGGGTGCAGCAGGAGCTTGAACACCAGCCAGGGTCGCATCGGTTGCCGCTCAGGGGATGGCGACGCGGGCCAGGATGTCGTCGGCGTTGGGCGCGCCGCCCTCGCGCTCGCTGGCCGCGATCAGTCGGTGGTTGACCACCGCGGCAAATACCGCCTGTACGTCCTCCGGCAGCACGCCTTGCCGGCCGGCCAGCAGAGCCCAGGCCTGGGCGGCACGCTTGAGCGCCAGCGCCGCGCGCGGCGACAGGCCCTGCCGCAGGCCGCTGTGGTCGCGCGTGTGGCGCACCAGGGCCAGGATGTAGTCCACCAGCGCCGGCATGACGCGCACGACTTTGACCTGCGCCTGTAGTTCCAGCAGTTGCTGCGGCGACAGGGCCGGCGGCACCTCGGCCAGCAGATCGCGCCGCTCGCGCTCCAGCAGCAGGGCCTTCTCGGCCTCAGCCGCCGGGTAGCCCATAGAGATGCGCATCAGGAAACGATCCAGCTGCGATTCCGGCAGGGGGAAAGTGCCGATCTGGTGGGCCGGATTCTGTGTGGCAATGACGAAGAAGGGATCGGGCAGGGGGCGGGTCTCGCCTTCCGCGGTTACCTGGCGTTCTTCCATGGCCTCCAGCAGCGCCGACTGGGTCTTGGGGCTGGCGCGGTTGACCTCGTCGGCCAGGACCAGCTGCGAGAAGATCGGCCCTGCATGGAAGCGGAAGCCGGCCGCCTGCGGTTCGTAGATCGACACGCCGATGATGTCCGCCGGCAGCAGGTCGCTAGTGAACTGCACACGCTGGAAATCCAGGCCCAGGATCTTGGCCAGGCTCAGCGCCAGCGTGGTCTTGCCCATGCCGGGAATATCTTCGATCAGCAGGTGTCCACGGGCGAGCAGGCAGGCGGTCGCCAGGCGGATCTGGTTGTGCTTGCCGAGGATGATCTGGTTGAGCGCGTCGAGCGCCGGCTGGATGGCGTGGGTCATCGGGGTCTGGGTCGTCTGGATGTCCCAGTGTATACGCACCGCCACTGGCTGCGGATGAATGGCAATTCCGGGCCGCTGCAGTTCCTTTGCGGTGTTTGCGACCCCGACGGAACTGGGCCACCATACCGGGCATTCAATACCCGGAACCGGAGAGCAGGTGGACCGATACAGCCGCGAACTGAACCGCGAACTGGCGCACGCGACCGACTACCGCACCTGGTACGAGGCTTCCGATGAGCTGGATCGCCGCGACGGCCTTACCGAGTGGAAGGAGGACGACACCTCCAACGACTACGACTGGCGCCTGATCCGCTCGCGCCTGCGTCAGATCCGCCAATACCGTGAGGACCGGTCCTGGATCAAGCTGATCCACCACCTGCGCCAGGGCCTGCACTGGAACCTGGGCAACACTGGCAATCCCGAGCTGTATGGCATCTGCCGCATCAGCACCAAGCACCTGATCCGCGACTACATCACCGAGGTTGCTTCCGCCCTCAACGAACTATGCGACCTGGAGCTGGCGGAGTTTCCGCACGCCGCCAAGCTCAAGTTCTTCGAGGAGGTCTGGCAGTCCTACGGTCGCTCTGCCCTGATGCTTTCCGGCGGCGCTACCTTGGGCCTGTTCCATGTGGGCGTGGTCAAGGCACTGTTCCGCGAGGGCCTGGTGCCCGCGGTCATGTCCGGCTCCAGTGCCGGCTCCGTCGTCGCCGCCACCGTCGGCAGCCGGGCGCCGCATGAAATCGAAGAACTGATGGACCCGGAGAGCGCGTACTATCACTTCTGGCGCATCCTGCCGGTTCGTCACATGCTGCGACGGGGTGCCGTCATGGACCAGAGCCAGCTCAAGCGCGCCATCGCCAAGAACGTCAAGGACCTGACCTTCGAGGAAGCCCAGAAGCTGTCTGGCCGTATCACCAACATCACCGTCTCGCCGGCGGGCGTCAACCAGCAGCCCCGGCTGCTCAATCACCTGACTTTCCCTTACCTGTACATGCGCGAGGCCGTGCTGGCGTCCTGTGCGGTGCCCATCCTGTTCCCGCCCGTCATGCTCATGACGCAGGACGAGAACGGCGAGCGCGTACCCTACATGCCGTTGCTGCGCTGGAACGACGGCTCGCTGAAGTCCGACCTGCCGACCTTGCGCATGCGCCGCCTGCACAACGTCAATCACTTCATCGTCAGCCAGACCAATCCGCACGTGCTGCCCTTCGTGTCCAAGCACGAGCCCAACACCCGTGGCCTGCTGCGCTCGGCGCGCGCCTACGCTTACGCTACCGTCAGTGGCCAGGCCAAAGGCATCCTCGACCTGGCGCGCTCCAACATGCCCAACGGCGTCTTGCGCACGCCGCTGGACACGGCCAGCTCGATCCTGGACCAGGACTACCGCGGGCACATCAACATCTTCCCCGAGGTGAGCATCTGGCGTTATGCCAACGTCACCGCCAACCCCACGATGGAATCGATCAAGCGCTTCATGCTGGAAGGCGAACGTGCCACCTGGCCGCGCATCGAGATGATCCGCAACCAGACCCTGATCAGCCAGACGCTGGATCAGTGCAAGGAAAAGCTGGAGAGCGTGGGCGCCGTGGTCGACGTGCCGCGCGGCAAGCCGGAGTTGCGGGTGGTGAAGCGGAAGTAAGGTCGTTCGTCAGTGAAAAAGCCCGCCGAACGGCGGGCTTTTTCGTTGGCGGTCTTCATTGTCCAGCCGTGCTTGCTTGCATGCCGCAGGCCGCCTGCGCTGGCCGGAGAATTTAGTGGGGTTGGACTGCCAAGAAAGTCTCACCTGACGACCACGTCAGATTGCTGAACCGTCTGCACTCCTGTTCACTCCGGATTTATTGGTTTATCCGGAATGTCATCCATGCCCACTCATACCATCCTGTCCGGCGGCGCTGCCCGCTGGGCGTTTCTCTGCTTCCTGCTCGTGGTATCCAGCCTGGGCTACACGCCCTTAGCATCAGCAGCTTGCCAGGAAGAATTACTACAAGTTGGCACCACTCCTGATTATTTTCTGCACCGTGGGCACTGCGACCTGAGGGAGGAAGCACAAGCGGCCTGTATATAGGTAGCCGCATCACACAACTACACCGCTGGGTATTGCGGCTCCTCTGGAAATACTGAATACAGTTATTACTCTGGAGGCGCGTTTCAGCATGCCGGACCGTTGACCGGTTCTCCCTACTTTGCTGCTCATTATAGGTATTGCCCGCAGCACAACACGCCCCGGCACGTCTATCAGAACGACACCCTGATCATCTACCGTACCGGCGGCCTCAACAGCGCCTACTGTCCGAAGCCTGATCCGGACCGCACCGAACCCCAGACCCCCGGCAGCGGCCAAGGCTGCCCGCGCCCGAGCAGCACGGGTGCCGTGCCGGCCTCGGGTCCCTCGCGCCTGCGCAGCAATCCGGTGGACTGCAGCGACGGCCGCAAGGTCCAGGACGAGACCGACTACCGCAGCGCCGACTTCGCCTGGCGCCGCGGCTTCGACGGGCGGGGCCTGCCGGCGGAGATGGACTGGCGCTTCGCCGTGCCGCGGCTGAGCGTCAGCCAGACCCTGATCTACGACGTCGCCGTGTTCACCTACGGCCCCTGGCGCCGCGCCTTCATCCGCCAGACCGGCCAGACCAACTGGACCAGCAACCGCAGCGACGACGGCAAGCTGGAAGTGGTGAGTGGCGCCAACGTCTTCCGCGAAGCCTCCGGGCGCCGCTACACCTTCGATGGCCAGGGCCTGGCGATCCTGATCACCGAACCCGACGGCCGCCAGACCTCGATCAGCCGCCTGAGCGGCAATGCCTGGGGCGGCGACACCGAGCAATGGCAGAGCGCCAGCGGCCGCAGCTACGCCGTCGCCATGGACCCGCTGGGCCGCATCCGCGCCTTCACTGACGCCGCCGGCCAGACCACCCGCTACCACTGGGATGCCCTGGGCCGACTGGCCTCCGTCACCCATCCCGACGACACCCCGGAAGATCCGGACGACAACCCCGTCCGGACCTACCTCTATGAAAACGAGCCGACGCCCCGGGCCTTGACCGGCATCCTCGACGAGAACGGCGACCGCTACGCCACCTACGCCTACGACGCCCAGGGCCGGGTGACGCTCAGCGAGCACGCCGGCGGCGCCGGCCGCACCACCTTCGAGTACCTCAGCCCCACCAGCACCCGGGTCCGGACCTACCAGGACGCCACGCGCTACACCGACGAACTGGTCACCCACGCCGTCTTCGGCACTCAGGGCTCGCGCATCACCGCAATCGGCTACGGCGCCTGCCCGGACTGCGGCCTGACGAACAGCACCGAGAGCTATACCTACAACAGCACGGGCGGCCTGAGCTCCCACACCGACCGGCGCGGCCTCGTCACCACCTACAGCACCAGCAACAACCGCGAGAACAGCCGTACCGAAGCCTCCGGCACGCCGCTGGCGCGGACCATCTCCACCAGCTGGAACACCACCTGGGATACGCCCTATCAGATCACCGAGCCTGGCCGTACCACTCGCTACTATTACAACAGCCTGGGCCAGCTGACGGAGTACCGCGTCCTGGGCACCGCCACACGCAGCACCACCTACACCTACCACGCCGGCAACCAGCGCCTGGCCACGATCAACGGCCCGCGGACCGACGTCTCGGACATCAGCAGCTTCGCCTACGACGGCCAGGGCAACCTGATCCAGGTCACCAATGCCCTGGGCCAGATCACCTCCATCACTGATCACGACGCGCACGGCAACCCGCTGCGCATCGTCGACGCCAACGGCGTCGAGACCCTGCTGGCCTACGACGCCCGCCAGCGCCTGAAGACACGAACCACGGCCGGTGAAACCACGAGCTTCGAATACGACAAGGTCGGCCAGCTCAGGAAGGTCACCACGCCGGACGGGGCCTGGCTGGCCTATACCTACGACGCCGCCCATCGCCTGACCGGCATCGCCGACCCGGACGGCAACCGCATCGCGTACACGCTGGACTGGGCCGGCAACCGCACTGCCGAGGCGGTCTACGACCCCTCCAACACGCTGCGCCGCAGCCAGGCCCGGCTCTACGATGGTCTCAACCGCCTGCGGCAGATCCAGGGCGGCAACGGCCAGCTCACGCAGCTGGGCTATGACGACAACCACAACCTGTCCAGCACCACGGTCGACGGCAGCCAGGTCACCACCCGCGGCTACGACGCCCTGGATCGCCTGATCCAGGTCACCGACCCGGGCAGCGGGGTGACGCAGTACGCCTACAACCCGCGGGACGAACTCACCAGCGTCACCGACCCGCGCGGGCTGGTCACCGCCTACACCCTCAATGCCAACGGCGACCTGACCCAGCTGCAGAGCCCGGACACCGGCACCAGCACGGCCACCTACGACTCGGCCGGCAATCTCAAGACCCGCACCGATGCCAAGGGGCAGGTCGTCACCTACAGTTATGACGCGCTCAACCGGGTGACGCAGGCGGTCTACACCGGCGGCCCCACGATCACCTACAGCTATGACCAGGGCACCTACGGCAAGGGCCGGCTCACCGGCATCAGCCGGCCCGGCGCCTCCTTGAACTGGACGTATACGGCCCAGGGGCGCGTGGCCAGCCAGACGCAGGTGGTGGGGGCTCGTACGCTGGTCACCAGTTATGGCTATGACCCACAGGGCCGCCTGGCCACCCAGATCCTCCCCTCCGGCAAGGTCGTGGGCTATGCCTGGAACCTCAACCGCCTCACCGGCATGGCGGTGGACGGCAACCCCGTGGCCAGCAACCTGCAGCAGGAGCCCTTCGGCGGTACCCGCCAGTGGGACTTCGCCAACGGCCAGCAGGTGCAGAAGAGTTTCGACCTGTCCGGGCGCCTAACGGCGCACAGCCTGGGGACCGTCGGCTACGACACGGCGGATCGCATCACCGGCCTGGCCCACGGCAGCCTCTCCCAGCTCACGGGCTCCAAGACCTACGGCTACGACAGCCTGGACCGGCTGACCGGCTACCTGGGGGCCAGCTTCAGCATCGGCTATGGCTATGACGCCAACGGCAACCGCAGCCAGCAGTCCGGTACCGCCGGCACCACCGACTACACGACCAGCCTGACCAGCAACCGACTGGACAGCCTGACTGTGGGCGGCGCCACGCAGAGCTTCACCTACGACGCGAATGGCAGCCTGCTCAACGATGGCAGCCACACCTACGGCTACGACAAGACCGGACGATTGGTGAGCGTGGATGCCACCGCCTACGCCTACAACGGCCTGGGCCAGCGGGTGAGCAAGACGGTGTCGGGCTCAGGCACGGTCTACGCCTATGACGAGGCGGGGCACCTGGTGGGCGAGTACGACGCGGCCACGGGCACCGCCATCCAGGAGACGGTCTGGATGGGCGATACGCCCATCGCGGTGGTCAAGGGCTCCGGCACCTACTACGTGCATGCGGATCATCTGAATACGCCCCGGCAGATCAACGATGCCAGCGGCGATCCGGTGTGGGTGTGGGACACGATCACGTTTGGATCGTCGAGCCCGGATGAGGATCCGCTGTCCACCGGCATCTCCTTCACCTACAACCTACGGCATCCGGGGCAGGTCTTCGATGCGGAGAGTGGGCTGTTCCAGAACTGGCATCGGGATTATCACCCGGCGCTTGGCAGGTATGTGCAGAGTGATCCGATTGGGTTGGCGGGGGGGCTTAATACCTATCAGTACAGCGCAGCTAATCCGATAGAGTTTAGCGATCCGGCGGGGTTGACACCTCTAGCGGCGACCCGTAACGGCTGGGCGATTGGAAGCAGTATTGGTAGGGGGATAAATTCGCAGGTAGAAGCCGTTACTGGCCTCCCTATTGGCGTACATATTTACAATTCAATTCACCCTGAGGATAGTCAGTCGTGCCCAACGGCTGACACTGGCGCACTGAAGAAGAGAGTGTGTCGCAATCCCAATGGATGCAATGGTAGGGAAGATCATCAGCGTAAGGTTCGAGATCTTACGCAACAGGCACTAGATGAAGCAGAAGAGGGTGAGCAAGTACTGCAGAACAGGAAAATTCAGGGGTACGACTCCAGGCGGAAGCCAGACGTTCAACTTGTGGACCGGCAAGGCAGGGCTCGGAAAATTCTAGAAGCGGAGCGTCATCCTAATAGCCTGCGTAGCAGAAATAGATCTGCAGAATATGATGATCTTGGAATTCCACATGAAACCTACCCATTGGATTAATCATGGCAAATGAGTTCAATATCTTTATTACCAAGAAAGAGCTTGAAACCCTTCTGCGTAAAGCACATGTAGATGGATTTAAGATTCAGGAAAGCAAGAAGCTCCCTAGCCCCAACGCCGAGTACTGCCTATCAGAAGCAGATATAGCCTCGGCCCTCGCACGAAAACAGCATGCCTTCTTGCTTGAACATGATGATTTCATGAGAAATCCCATTGAAATCATGCATGTAAAAAGGGGGGTGAGGGAATTTTGGCATCCCTTCTCCAGCGTGGGCGGCCCAGTTATCGAAGTTCACTACTTCGAGCCTTTTGAGGAAAACGGCCAACTTATAGTTCCGTGCTCCCTATTCTCTTATCTTTCCAAGACGAAAAATCCGCAATCTGGAATGGCGGAGAATGCGGGAAAAGATATCAAGCGCGTCTTCTCTGATTTTATTACTCCCTTAAAAGAGTCGTCGCGAAAGGTCGTAAGCACTAAGAGGTCAGCCTATGTGACCCCTCAGGTCGAGGATCTCCTTAAGTGCGGATGGAAACTTGCTTATCCTTTTGATCTCGTCCCGATCGTCTAAACCGCGCAGCACGTATAGCCCGTATAGGGCGGATCTTGACCCGCCTGTCGCGAACCTTCGCCATGCTGGCATCATCGCCGCATGCCGCGATATACCCTGACCCACCCCCTGAAAATTGTGCCACGCTGAAGTAGAAAAACCGGCAATCTGGGCCCCGTGGCGAAGACAGGGGTGTTCAGTGAAGAAGTCGCGGTTTACGGAAGAGCAGATTGCGTTCGCGCTCAAGCAGGTGGAGCTGGGTACGGGGGTTCCGGAGATCTGCCGCAAGATGGGGATCTCGGACGCCACCTTCTACAACTGGAAGAAGAAGTACGGTGGCCTGGGGCCCTCGGAGCTGAAGCGGCTGCGCCAGCTCGAGGAGGAGAATCGCAAGCTCAAGCAGCTGGTGGCCGACCTGAGCCTCGACAAGGCGATGCTCCAGGAGGTGGTCGCAAAAAAGCTCTAACGGCTCCCCAGAGACGTATCTGGGTGAGCCAATTGCAGGACCGCTTCGGCGTCAGCGAGCGCCCGACGTTACCCCGCCTTGAGTAGCGGTTTGGTTTAGAGCCCTGGGTTGATGGTAATAGCCTTTGCAGCAAGCTGCTTGGCGTAGACGGCGGGCGCCAGCCCGCCGAGTGCTTTCTTGGGT
>NZ_JAUASX010000019.1 GCF_030345715.1 Solimonas sp. SE-A11 | reverse complement strand
TGATCCACAACCGCCAACTTAAAGGCCATCGTGTAATCGCGCTGCGTCCTCTTAACCCTTGATTCCATTTGACTCTCCTTCTCGACTTCGAAAAGGTGTCAACCCTGGGCAGGACGGGTCAGATCCGTGAAAAAGGCCGCCCTGGGGCGGCCTTTTTTTGTGATGCCAGGGCTCTAGAGTCCCAGCGACATCGGGTCGATGCGGCGGATCGGCTGGATGCCGCAGGCGCGCTCGGCTCGCTCGCAGAGCGCAACCAGTTCGCCCAGTGCCGCCTGGTAAATCTCCTGGAACGCATCCACCATGCCGCCCGCATCCTGCAGGTAGCGCGCCGCGTCGGTCATGCGCTCCGGGCCGGCCAGCGGGCAGCGCAACAGCAGGTAGCCGCTGACAGTGCCACCTTCCAGCACGGTCTGCGCGGCGCTGTGTCCGCTGTTGAGCAGGCGCGTGGCGTGGCCGCGGAACAGCCGCAGAGCCTCGTTCAGGTCCTTCTGGGCATCCGGATGCTCGCCGTTGGCCGCGATGGCCTGCAGTGCCAGCACCGAGCGCTGCAGTTCCGCTAGCATGGCAGCATCGCTTTCCATCTCGTGCAGGCGTTGCAGCAGCGTGCGCAGGAACTCGGCCTGCAGGTGTTCCTGGTCCATCAGGGCGCGAATGGCGCAGTCGATGCGGAAGGCATGCAGTTTCAGGTCTTCCGTCAGCCGATGGTGCGCGTCGGTGTCGCGGCGGCGCACCTGTTCCAGCAGGCGCCAGAGATCGGCCTGGGACAGGTGGTCGTAACCGCTGACCCCGAAATGCGAAGGCTTCATCGCCAGGCCCGCGGCCAGCAGCAGCGGTGCCCGGCGCCGCTCCCATTCCGCAGCCGCCACCCAGTCCTGCGTCATTTCGGGTGAGCGCCGGCGCAGGGTGTCGATGGTGCCCTGCCAGCCCAGGCCGCTGATGTTGGCATCCGCAGGCGGCATGGGCTGCAGCAGCGGCCAAGGGCGGAACTGGCCGTTGAAGTAGCGCTCCAGCGTCTCCCGCTGCATCTCGCGTGCGGCGCGCATGGCCGGCGTCAGCCCGGTCTGCGCGGAGGCCGTGATGGCGGGCGCCGCAAGGCCCTCGCGTTCGTACCAGTCGCGGCTCAGTTTCAGGCCGTACAGCTCGCACTGTTCCAGCAGCAGGCGTGCCGGCAGGGACGAGGCGTAGACCGGAGGTAACTGTAGTTGCTGCACGCGGGCGATCCGCTCGCTCCAGGAGGGGCGGCCGGGCGAGAGTTCGTGATGCTCGCCGTCCAGTTCGGCATCGATGGCGGCCAGGTTCGCGGTATCCATGGAGCGGAACTGTGCGGCGATGGCTTCGAACAGGTCTTCCGGCATTTGCTGCCCGGGATTGGCCGACCGCGAGGCGGCCAGCGCGCGGACCTCGTCGGCCGCCTGCTCGACGGCGCGCTGGTTGCGCAGCATCAGCGGGAACAGACGGCTGCCCACCAGCATGGCGGTGCGCCGGTCGGCCTCATGGCTGGCGACGCGCAGCGCCCTGGCGCCCAGCAGCAGGCTCAGGCGGTACAGCCCGGCCATCAAGAGGCGGCCGACACCCAGGCTCAGCAGGAGCATCCGGCCGAGGGTGCGCCCCGCGCCCGAGTCCGTGCGCTCCTGGCGGCGTGCCAGGGCTTCATCCCAGAGATCCGCATCATAGGCGCGCTGCTGCAGCCAGCGCTGCACCTCGATGACGCGCAGCAGCCCCGGGCCGCCGGCCTGCAGGGCGAGTTGCTGTGCGATCAGGCCAACCATCTCGCGCGCATTGAGGCTGGCCAGCAACGACAGGCCGATGCGCAACCGGATCCGGCCTCCCGGCATGGGCTTGATGCCGACGCTGGCCTCGCCGTCGACGATGACCTCGCCGGGCGCCTGTACGCCCAGAGCGGTGCAGAGGCCGGCAAGGGCGCGAAAGAATTCTGGCTCCTGCGCGGGACTCAGCGTCAGCCGGCCGGGCAACGGCTTGCGGGGAGCTAACAGCGGCCAGAGCAGCAGGCCTATCAACGTCAGGCCGCCCAGGCCCGGCACCAGCAGAGAGTAGAGGGAGTCGAAGATAGCGCGGTCGTCCAGCGACAGCACACTGCGCAGCAGGGCCAGGGCCTAGACCGCCACCGCCAGGGTGACGACAAGCACGTAGGCGCTGCGGACGCCGGACACCAGCAGGCCGCCACGCTGGATCTGGCGCTCGCGGTCCAGGTCCAGGCGGTTGGGGGGAGCCTGGGAGGCCAGGGCTTCCAGTGCGGCCAGTGGCGTGGCCGACGAGGCGGAGTACGCAGGCGCGGCAGCCGGAGAACGGGGGGGCTCGGGCGCGGCAGGGGCTTCGGCGTGCTCGACCAGTCCCACGGGAGGCACTCCGGTCATGGGCTCGACCAGCGCCTCCATGCCGCAGGCGCGGAAGGCGCTGGCCACCTTGGCGGCAAACTTCACTTCCAGCGATTGCCTGACGATCAGGGGGCCCACCAGCAGTTGCACGGCCTGCTCGTCGTTCAGGCCGAACTGTTCACGCAGGCGCAGCAGCAGGTCGGCGTCGGTGACGGGACTCAGGCGACGGCCGGTGAGGGCGACCTGGAAGCTGCCTGCGGGGACCGCCTGAGTCATGAACCCTCCCTGGTTCGATGTGAACACTTCTTCAATGGAATCAACCGCCGCAACAGCTTGCCAGTGTAGAGCCGAAGGTGACGCAGCGCGACCAAAATCGACATTTTCTGTAGGTTTTTCTCATTCCGAGCAATCTTCGCGCCGGAGTGCGGGAAGTGGTCTCCGAACGCTTGTGCACCGCCATGTTTCGCATCTGCGTGGATGTTTCTGTTGCATTGCAATAAAGAGGGGCGTTCTGTATCCTTCCGCGGCTTTTTTCAACCCTACAAAAGACGAGGCTCGAATGAGTGCAGTGAAAGGCGTGGAGGTCCTCGGCCAGATGTCCCCGGCCGCCAGGAAAATCCTCACGCCGGACGCGCTCAAGTTCGTTGCCAAACTGGTCCGCAAGCACGCGGCCCGCCGCGAAGTGCTGATGGCCTATCGCGACGTGCGCCAGGCCGCGATCGACGTGGGCAAGCTCAAGCTTGGGTTCCTCAAGGAAACCAAGAAGATTCGCGACGGCAAGTGGAAGATTGCCGGCATCCCGGCCGATCTGCAGGACCGCCGTGTCGAGATCACCGGTCCGGTGGACCGGAAGATGATCATCAATGCCCTGAATTCGGGCGCCAAGTGCTTCATGGCGGATTTCGAGGACTCGGCCAGCCCGACCTGGGATCTGATGATCGAGGGCCAGGTGAACCTGTACGACGCCGTGCGTCGCAAGATCGCCTTCACTTCGCCCGAGGGCAAGCAATACAAGCTCAACAAGGATATCGCCACGCTGATCGTGCGTCCGCGCGGCTGGCATCTGCTGGAAAAGCACATCCTGATCGACGGCGAGCCGGCCCCGGGCGGCATCGTCGACTTCGCGCTTTATTTCTTCCATAACGCCAAGGAACTGCTGAAGCGCGGCTCCGGCCCGTACTTCTATCTGCCGAAGATGCAGTCGCATCTGGAAGCCCGCTTGTGGAACAGCATCTTCAAGGATGCCCAGGCCGAGTTGAAGATTCCGCTGAAGACCATCAAGGCCACCGTCCTGGTCGAGACCATCTGGGCCTCGTTCGAGATGGAAGAGATCCTGTATGAACTGCGCGACCACATCGTTGCCCTGAACTGCGGCCGCTGGGACTACATCTTCAGCTTCATCAAGACCTACCGCGCCCACGCTGATCGCATCATCCCGGATCGCCTGGGCGTGACGATGGACAAGCACTTCCTGGACAGCTACTCCAAGCTGCTGTGCCAGATCACGCACAAGCGCGGCGCCCAGGCCATGGGTGGCATGGCGGCTTTCATCCCGACCAAGGATGCGGCCAAGAACGAGGAAGTGTTCGCCAAGGTCCGCGCCGACAAGCTGCGTGAAGTGAACAACGGCCACGACGGCACCTGGGTGGCGCACCCGGGCCTGGTGCAGGTCGCGATGGACGTGTTCAACGAGCACATGCCGCAGCCGAACCAGATCGACAAGAAGTTCGCCGAGCGCAAGATCAAGGCCGACGATCTGCTGAAGCTGCCGGAGGGCCAGATCACCGAGGCCGGCCTGCGCAACAACATCAACGTCGGCATCCAGTACACCGAGGCCTGGATCAGGGGCAACGGCTGCGTGCCGCTGCACAACCTGATGGAAGACGCTGCCACTGCGGAGATTTCCCGCGTGCAGGTCTGGCAGTGGCTGAAGTACAACGCCAAGATGGCCGACGGCCGCAACGTGACCCGTGAGCTGGTGCTGGGCATGATCGACGAGGAACTGGCCGGCCTGCGCCAGTCCTTCGGCGACGAGCGTTACTACAAGGGCCGTTTCGCCGAGGCCGCTGGCATGTTCGCGCGTATGAGCACCGCCAGCCAGTGCGGCGACTTTCTGACGCTGCCGGCCTATGAGTACCTGAACTGAGGCGGCCGCGAGGCCACCCCGTGGATTTTTTCTTCATCATTGGTTTTTCACCGAGAGGACAGTTGCAATGACGACGCGTGACGAGCAGATCAAGGCCCTTGAGCAGGACTGGGCGACCAACCCCCGCTGGAAGCTGGTGAAGCGTGGTTACTCCGCCGCCGACGTCGTCCGCCTGCGCGGCAGCGTTGCCATTGACCACACCCTGGCCAAGCGCGGCGCCGAGAAGCTGTGGAAGCTGATCAACGGCGAAGCCAAGAAGGGCTACGTCAATGCCTTCGGCGCGATCACCGCCGGCCAGGCGATGCAGCAGGCCAAGGCCGGCCTGGAAGCCGTGTACCTGTCCGGCTGGCAGGTTGCCGCCGACGGCAACACCTCCGAAACCATGTACCCGGACCAGTCGCTGTACGCGTACGACTCCGTGCCGACCATGGTTCGCCGCATCAACAACACCTTCACCCGCGCCGACGAAATCCAGTGGAGCCGCGGCATCGGCCCCGGCGACAAGGGCTTCATCGACTACTTCCTGCCGATCGTTGCTGACGCGGAAGCCGGTTTCGGCGGCGTGCTGAACGCCTTCGAGCTGATGAAGAACATGATCGTCTCCGGCGCCGCCGGCGTGCACTTCGAAGACCAGCTGGCCGCTGCCAAGAAGTGCGGCCATATGGGTGGCAAGGTGCTCGTCCCGACGCAGGAAGCCGTCGAGAAGCTGATCGCTGCCCGCTTCGCCGCCGACGTGCTGGGCGTGCCGACCATCGTGCTGGCCCGTACGGACGCCGAGGCTGCCAATCTGATCACCTCCGACTACCACCCGAACGACAAGCCGTTCCTCACCGGCGAGCGCACGCAGGAAGGCTTCTTCCGCGTGAAGAACGGCCTGGAGCAGGCCATCAGCCGTGGCGTCGCCTACGCGCCGTACGCGGACCTGGTCTGGTGCGAGACCGGCGTGCCGGATATCGGCTTCGCCCGCGAGTTCGCGCAGGCCGTGCACAAGGAGTGCCCGGGCAAGCTGCTGAGCTACAACTGCTCGCCGTCGTTCAACTGGAAGAAGAACCTTAACGACAGCCAGATCGCCAAGTTCCAGCAGGACCTGTCGGACCTGGGCTACAAGTACCAGTTCATCACGCTGGCCGGCATCCACATCAACTGGTACAACACGTTCCAGTTCGCCCAGGCCTACGCCAAGGGCGAGGGCATGAAGCACTACGTGAACATGGTGCAGGAGCCGGAATTCGCCGCTCGCGAGCAGGGCTACACCTTCGTGTCGCACCAGCAGGAAGTCGGCACCGGCTACTTCGATGACGTCACCACCGTGATCCAGGGCGGCTCGTCCTCCGTGAAGGCCCTCACCGGCTCGACGGAAGAAGAGCAGTTCCACTAAGTAGCACCGCTGCAAACGAAAAGGGCCGCGAAAGCGGCCCTTTTTTTGTTCTTCCGGTCTTCCTTGTCATGCCGGCTTTCGCCGCCATGACGGAATTGGGGCTTCGCTGATTAGCTTGCCGTCTGCTCCAGCCACCAGGTCTCTTCGACGAACGACAAACCGTTGGTCTCCATGCGTTGCCCGGGTTGAAGGCTCTCCGCACTCAGTGCAAGACGCAATCCCGCCGCCGCATCGAAGTAGCCCAGACCATTCACCGGCTCACCCGCCGCCGCGTCGCGTACCCGCAGTCCTCGCATCAGCGAGAAATCGATGCCCAGGCCGCGCTGCTTGAGCCAGGCCTCCTTCTGCGTCCACATGCGGTAGAACGCCGCCAGTTGCTGCTCGGGCGGCAGCGTCGCCAACAAGGCCTGTTCCTCCGCGCTGCAGGACTGCCGCGCCAGCGGCGCGACCCTGCGCGGCCGGGTGACGGTTTCCAGGTCGATGCCCACGGGCAGGGTGGAGATGACGCAGGCCATCCAGTCGCCGCTGTGCGAGAGGCCGACGTGCAGAGCCGGATCGGGCCCGCGCACGAGGCGCGGCGGCGTGTGTGCAATGGCGCCCAATTCCCAGTCGGCGGGAATGCCCCCGCGCTGCTCGATCAGCAGGCGGCGCGCCATCCAGCGCGCGGCGATGAACTGCTCGCGCCGCGCCGTGGCCTTGAACGTACCGACCCGCTCGCGCTCCTCGGCGCCGAGGAAATCCAGCCCCGCGGCCTCTGCCACGGCCCAGGTGGGCGCGTAGCGGGCCAGTCGCAGGGCAAGGATCATCGCGGGCGCCGCCTCAGGCGGATCTGAGCGAGTCGAACAGCGCCAGGTATTCCTGGGTGATGCGATGGCCGCGGTCGAAGTGGATCAGCGGCTTGTGCTGCTCGTGCGATTCCTTGACCTTGATCGAGGTGCCGATGGCGCAGTCCAGCACCGGCTTGCCTTCGGCCTTCAGTTCCTCGACCAGGCGCGCCGGCAGGCGGGAGCGCGACTGGAACTGGTTGACGATGATGCCTTCGATCTCCAGGTCCTCGTTGTGGTCGGCGCGGATTTCCTGGATGTTGTCCAGCAGCGTGTAGAGCGCCTGACGCGCGAACTCGTCGCAGTCAAACGGGATCAGCACGCGGTCGGCGGCGATTAGCGCGGAGCGGGAGTAGAAGTTGAGCGCCGGCGGCGTGTCGATGAAGACCGCGTCATAGCCCTTGAGCTTCTTCAGCGCGTCGCGCAGCTTGTAGATCTTCTGCTTGGACTCGAGCTTGATCGCCAGTTCGTCCAGGCGCGGAGAGGCGGCGATGACGTCGAGGTTGTCGAAGGCGGTGCCGCTGGCATAGCTGACGAAGGCCGGCGGCGTCAGCGAGAACGACAGCGAGGCCTCGAAGAAATCCGCGATCGTGCGGTCCGGCTGCAGCGGCGCACTGCCGGTGAGGTACTGCGTGGCGTTGCCCTGGGTGTCGAGATCGATCACCAGGGTGCGCAGGCCGCGGCTGGCGGCGATGGCGGCGAGGTTGCAGACGATCGTGGTCTTGCCCACGCCGCCTTTCTGGTTGAAGACAACACGCTTGATCATGGCTCTGTTCGGCTCTGGAGAGGGAGTGTCGCGGCGTTCAGTTTAAGGGATCGCGAGGAGCAAAAGCCGCGCCACAGGGCTTTTCATGCACCGTCTGGAGGCAGGAATGGCCGCTTTCTCCCGGCACCCTTCTTGCTGAACCCATAACGTCAAGGCCGGCGCACGATCGGGCTTGCAGCGGCGTGCGCCGGCTCCTCCACTTGATTCCAACAGGGGCCTGGGCAATGAGCGAGCAGAAGGGTGGCGTCACCTACCAGTCGGTAGATAGCAGTTACTTCGAGAAACGCGGCCTGCGGCGCTATGCCGGCGTGGCATCGCTGTGGGCGTTGGGCGTTGGCGCGGTGATCTCCGGCCACTTCTCCGGCTGGAACTTCGGCCTCGGGGCGGCAGGCTGGGGCGGCATGCTGATCGCGACGATCCTGATCGCGATCATGTACCTGGGCCTGACCTTCTCGATAGCGGAGATGAGTCCGGCGCTGCCGCATACCGGTGCAGCCTACTCCTTCTCGCGCGCCACGATGGGACCCTGGGGCGGGTTCATCACCGGGCTCTGCGAGAACGTGGAGTACGTCATCACGCCGGCCGTGGTGGTGTTCTTTATCAGTTCCTATCTCGGCTCGATCTTCGGCACACCGGAAGCCTTCCAGCCGGTGTACTGGATCGCCTGCTACATCTTCTTCGTGGGGCTCAACGTGATCGGCGTGGAGCTGTCCTTCAAGGTGACGCTGGCGGTGACGGTGGCAGCCCTGGCCTGCCTGGTAGCTTTCTGGATCAGTGCCATCCCCAACATGGACTTCTCGCGCTGGGCGCTGAACATCGGCGTGGGGCTCGACGGCAAGCCGGTGGAGCTGCCGGAAGGTGGCGGTAGCTGGCTGCCGTTCGGGTTCATGGGAGCCCTGGCGGCGATGCCTTTCGCGGTCTGGCTGTTCCTGGCGATCGAGCAGTTGCCGCTGGCGGCGGAAGAGTCGGTGGACCCGAAGCGCGACATGCCCAAGGGCATCATCCTTGGCATGTGCACGCTAATCGTGTCGGCCTTCATGATCCTGCTGCTTAACTCATCGGTGGCCAACGGTGCCTTTGCGCTGTCCACTTCCGGTGAGCCGCTGCTGGATGGTTTCAAGGCGATCTACGGCGACGGCATCGCCAAGCTGCTGGCGCTGGTGGCGGTGATCGGCCTGATCGCGAGCTTCCACACCATCATCTATGCCCAGGGCCGGCAGATCTATTCGCTGTCGCGCGCCGGCTACTTCCCCAGGCCGCTGTCGATCACCCATGGCACCCGCAAGACGCCGTATGCTGCGATGATCGCCGGTGCCACGGTTGCGCTGCTGGTGATGCTGTCGATCTGGTATGGCGCGGACAACAGCGCCACGCTGATCGGTGGCACCTTGCTGAACATGGCGGTGTTCGGCGCCATGATCTCCTACATCATGCAGGCCAGTTCCTTCATCCTGCTGCGCCGCAAGTTCCCGGATATCGTGCGGCCCTACAAGAGCCCCTTCGGCATTCCCGGTGCGGCGCTGACCATCGGCCTGGCGCTGGTGACGATCTGGTTCCAGCTGGCCGACCCGGTCTACCGTGCCGGCGTGATCGGCGTGGCGATCTGGTTCGCGGTGGGCATCGCCTACTTCGCGGTGATCGGCCGGCACAAGCTGGTGCTGTCGCCGGAAGAGGAGTTCGCGATGTCAGGCGGCACTACGGAATACAAATCGTTGTGACCGGCACCGGCGAACCGGGGAAGTCCGGTTCGCCGAACCCCCTAGGGGAAGCATTTTGCAAGGCACAGGGCTAGAGTAGGCACCGTAAGAATAGCGGGTAGCGGCCGTCGAATGCCGCCCCGGACTGTGGGAGCCTAGGGGCCATGGGGGAAAGTATCGATCAACGCGGAGGCGAGGCGTCTGCATGGGCGCCTCGTTGGCGATTTGCCGGGGTAGATTTCGACACGCACAGCGGCGAGCTTCGCGTCAAGGGCGAACTGGTGACGCTGGAGCGCAAGCCGCGGGAGATGCTGCGCGTTTTCCTCAAGCGTCCGGGTGAATTGCTGACGAAGTCGGATTTGCTGGATGCCGTGTGGTCCGGCCGGATCGTGACGGACGGAGCCCTTACCAATTGTATTGCTAAGCTGCGCAGCGCCATCGATGATCCCGAAGGCGAACTACTGCAGACGGTACACGGCTACGGCTACCGGCTGGCCTGCGCCGTGCAGATGCTGCCTCAGGAAAAGAGCACCCCGCTGCCCGACGACGAACCATCGGCGCAGCGGCCGCCCGGTTGGCAACTGGAACGCCTGCTATCGCGCGGTCCGGATATCGAGATATGGGAGGCTTGGGAACCGCAGGTCGAGGAAGCGGGAAAGCTGAGGAGGCTCAAGCTCGCGCGTAGCGGGCGGGGCGTGGATCTGCTGCGAAGGGAGGTGACGGTCAGCCGTTATCTGTACGAACGCCTCGGAACGGCAACTCCCCTCCCCGTGGTTATTGAGGAACATCTCGAAGCCGCACCCTTCCACATTGTCCTGCAGGGTCATGCTGACGTCGGGTTGCGGGAAGCCTTCGCACAGTTCGCGTGCGGGGATATCGCGCCCATGGACGGAGTCCTGCGGCTGGTCGAGGCAGTGGCTTGCCTCCATTCATACGGAGTCGTTCACGGCGCACTCAGTCCCGACAGCTTCATGCTGGCACGCGACCCGGTGTCGGGGCTGCGGATTGGTTTCGCCGAACTGGGGGCCGCGGAAGCGCGCAGCGGCGAGCCGGCTGCAGAGACGGCTCACGTGCTGGAGCCGTCTCCCTATCGGGCGCCGGAATTGCTGGCCGGTGCCGCGCCCAGCCTGCAATCCGACACCTATGCTCTAGGCGTACTGGCTTACCAGGTCCTGGCCGGCGATATGGCGCACCCGATGGGGCCGGGCTGGGAAGCCAGGGTCGGCGACGTGCTGCTCTGCCAAGATATCGCCGCCGCTTCGCAGTTGGATCCGGCGCAGCGGCTCAGCGATGCAGGTGAGCTGCTGCGACGCTTGCGCAACCTCGAGATTCGGCGTGCCCGGCAGCAAGAGGAAGACCAGCGACGGCAGCGACTTGCACTGGCCGAACGTGCACTGCAACTGGCGCGGGCGCGCCGCGGCCCTCTGCTCGCCCTGGCCGCCGTCTTGGTGATGGGCCTGGTAGTCACGAGCTGGCTGGCCTGGAGCTTGCGGCAAGCCGTGGCACAGGAGCGGCGCAGTGCGACCGTCGCCGCGGCGGTCACCGAATTCTTGACGAAGGATTTGCTGGCGCCCGCCAACGGATCTCCCGGCCATGCCGCCGACGTGACCATCGGCACGCTGCTGGATCGGGCCGCCGAGTCCCTCGATGCCCGCTTCGCCGGTCAACCCCTGATGCATGCTTCGCTGCAGCGGGTGTTGGGTACCTCCTATGCTGCGCTGATCCAGCAAGAGAAGGCCGTGCCCCTCTTGTTGTCGGCCGAAGCCGCGCTGGCCGAGCAGTTGGGCCCCGCGGCCGTGGAAACAGAAGCGACCCGGCTGGCCCTGCAAGAGCTGCTGGTGAACCTGCCGCTGACCCCTTCACGTATGGAGGGCATGGAGGCGGTGGCGCAGCGCCAGTACGATGCAGAGGCAGCGGCGGGGCATCCACACCCGGAGGTGGGTTTCATCGCCCGCGTCGCTCTGGATAGCATCAGGTGCTGGCGGAGGACGGGCATCATCCGTGGGGGCAACTGCGGCGGCGCCATCGATTCGGTCCTAGAGGACGCGAGGAAGAGGCTTGGGCCAGGTCATCCCCTGGTCCTGCGGATCAGCCATTCCAGGGCCTCGTTGGTGGGCGTCGCCGGAAATCCCGACGAGGCACTGACGGAGTTCGAGCGGGTGCTCGATGGCCTGGAACGCATCCATGGGCATGGCAGTCCGAAACTGACGCTGCTGTTCCTGCAGATGAGCAAGGGCCTGGAATACGGTGGCGAACCCGCCAGGGTGATTCCCCTGCTGCAGCGGGCGATCCTCAACTTCTCGTCGAGTTTCGGCGATAGCCATCCGTACCTGTGGAATGCGCGACGCGCTTTGGGTGTGGCCTATACCAATGCCGGGCGACACACCGATGCCATCGCCCTGCAACGGCAGCAGTTGGACACGGTCACCGCCCGTTATGGCCACCACAGCCGCGAGCGCCTGACCGCACTGCGTTTCCTGGCTCAGGCTGAGGTCGCGGGTGGGGACGCCGAAGCCGCACTGCTGCGAATCCAGGAGGGGCTTGCGCTTGAACGCCAGGTGGAGGCGGATCCCTACGATCGCTACGAACTGCAGAACCTGCAGGCCCTCATCCTGGCGGGGCGTCACCAATGGAGCCAGGCGGAGGAGGTGCTTCGCCAACTGGTGCGCGCCGTCAGCGTGGAGGCTCCGGGTGCGGATGTCCCGTTAGGGCGCTACGAGCTGCATCGGGCCCGGATGCTGCTTGCCCTGCAGCGGCCGGGGGAGGCGCGGATAGCCTCCCGACAGGCATTGGAGCATCTACGGCGTGTACTTCCACCCGGCGCGCCACTCGTGATCGAGGCGCAGCGCGTTTCGCGCGCTGCTGGTGGCGGCATCTGATTTCATTGGATTTTCCGCTTGGTCGATGGACGCCGTTGGAAAACCGTTGGAATTTCATGAACCGGACGTGAAGACTGTCTGAGGTTCCCCTCGCTAGGTTCTGGCCACTACTGGCAAAGACCAAAAAGGGGACGTCATGAAGGGGCCAAACAAGAGTCTGCAATGCTTGTTGGGGGTGGTGGCGCTAGGGTTGGGGCTCGCCAGCGGGGCCGCCGCGCTTCCCGCAACGGCAGCAGAAGCAGGAGCGATCAAGAACCTGCTGGGTGCTCCGAAAATGCTGCTGAAGGATCTTCTGCCCCGGGCGATGAACGGCGAGGCTGGGTTCCTGGCACTCAACCAAGCCGACCGCGAGGTCGTTGCGAAGCGTGCGGGCATGCCGGCCGACAAGCTGCTGGAACTGCTCCGCAAGGACCGGACGCTGTGGCTTGATCGTCGTGGACATCTGTTCTACGTCGAGCCGCAGATGTCCGAAAGTGCCGGAACTACGGCGGCAGAATCGGCGGGGGAGCTGCTGGCGCCGCTGGCGGATACCTTCAAGCTGCACAGCAAGCGGCAAAGCACCAGCGGCCGCAGCCGCGTGATCTACCTCGACTTCAACGGCTACAACCTTCCGGCTGGCACGGCCTGGAACGACGGTAACGCGGCTACCGCGGTGCCTTACGACACCGACGGAAACCCGGCTACCTTCAGTGACACCGAGCGCGCCTGGATTCAGCGTGTCTGGCAGGGCGTGGCAGAGACCTACTCCGCTTTCGACGTCGATGTCACCACCGAGGAGCCGCCGCAGGCGGATATCACGCGCGACAACGCCGCCGACGATCGCTACGGTACTCGGGCTGTTTTCACGAGCCCCATCAACAATCCCGTTGCACAGAAAACGCAGGGCCGCAGCATTGCCTCCGTCGGGGCCTTCGACGCCTACGATGCCAATACCGCGATTGACCCCGAACCACACGGCTATTACCAGCCCGCCTGGGTCTTCGTTTCGCCGCCGCGCCCCAGCGACGGCTGGCCCGGACCGAGCAGCGCCTCCATCGCTGGTACGGCGAGCCACGAGGTAGGCCACAACCTGGGCCTGCGGCATGACGGCGATACCAACAATGCCTATTACGCCGGTCACGGCAGCGGCGCGACGTCCTGGTCGCCGATCATGGGAAGTGGCTTCGCCAGCGTGGTTCAATGGAGCATGGGCGGCTACCCCGGTTTCAGCAATCCCGGCCAGGCCAACCCGGACGACTACGCGACGATGGCCGCCAACGGCGTGACAGTGCGCGCGGACGACTTCGGCAACAGCCGAGGTACTGCTGCGCCCTTGGTGGCAACGCTCGGGGCCGGCGGGCTCTTCCAGATCAAGCAGCGCGGCATTATCGAAACCCCGGGCGATGTCGATTTCTTCGAGTTCGCTGCCGGAGCTGGAAGGCTGACGCTGAGGGTCGATCCTGCCGAGGTAACGCCGATGATGGACATCGTCGCCAGCCTCTATAACAGCAGCGGAGCCCTGGTGGCGGAGCACAACGATCCCGTTGGCACCAGTGCCAGCCTCTCGGTCGAACTGCAGCGTGGAACCTACTACCTTGCGATCGATGGGGTAGGTGACCTGGATCCGGCGCCCGGCTATTCGGACTACGGCAGCATTGGGCAATACCGCATTTCCGGCAGCTACTCCGATGCCGACAACTCGCCACCGATCGCCATCATTCGCGCCAGCAAGACCGAGGGCAACGCCGCCTTGTCGGTGCAATTCTCGGCAGAAGGTTCGCGCGACCCCGAAGGCACGGCGCTGACCTATCTCTGGGATTTCGGCGACGGCACAGCCAAGGATAGCCGTTATGCGCCCCTGCACAGCTTTGCCGCCCGCGGGCTCTACAACGTCACGCTGACGGTCAAGGACGGCAGCGGCTTGCCGGCCTCGACGACCTTGCCGATCCGTGTCTATGCCGCCAGCGGGCCGGACAGCGTGCCAGATCCGCTGTCCTTCAACTCGATCATCAACAGCGACTTTGGCATCCTGTTCTCCTCGAATGTCGTGACCCCCGTTGGTTACGATGCGCCGGCCAGCGTGGCCGTGTCGGGGCCAGAGGCGGAGTTCTCCATCAATGGCGGAGCCTTCCAGAGTGCGCCCGGAACCATCCTTCCGGGTCAGACGCTGCAGGTTCGCCATCGCACATCCTGGGATGGCGAGACCTGGACCGAGACAACGGTGACAGTGGGGGGAGTTGCATCCCGTTATCGGAACCGTACTGCGGTGGCGGACATCACGCCGGATGCATTCAACTTCACGGACGTCACCAACGTGCGCTGGAACGACCAGATCACGGCGGGGCCGGTAACCATCAAGGGCATGAACAACCGTGCGCCCATTTCGGTGTCCGGTGGGGAATATCGTGTCGACGATGGTCCCTGGAGCAGTGCAGCAGGCTTCATCGACCGCAGCACGCACCAGGTCTGGGTCCGGCACAAGTCCGCCAATGCCGCCAGCAGGGTCACCACCACCACGCTGAGGATCGGTACCGTAAGCGACGACTTTTCCTCCACCACGGCCATGGCGCTGGGCACGCTGACGGACGGCCAGCCCAACCAGTTCAGCTTCGTCGACAAGACCAACGTCGCCAAATCGACCTTGATCGAGTCCGCAGGAGTCACGCCGGAAGGTTACGTCAGCGCTGCGACCATCTCGATCGTAGGAGGCGAGTATCGCATCGTCACGCTGGGTGGATTGACGAACAATCTGGTGGCCGGGCAATGGAAGAGCACGCCCGGGACACTGTTGGCGGGCCAGCAGGTCTTCGTCCGCCACACCTCATCGTCCAAGCCGGGCACGGCTACGCACACCGTGCTAACCATCGGCGGTGTTACCGACACCTTCACGACGACGACTGCGCCGTAGCGATTCCTGCCTGCCAGCAGTTCATTGCCCGGGTTCGCCCGGGCTTTTCTTCTCCCGCAACGAAGAAGGGGTGCCTCGGCACCCCTTCTTCGTTGCGGCTGCGCCATCAGCTCCTTGCCATCTGGCGCAGCATGTAGTTGAGTACGCCGCCGTGCTCGTAGTACTCCCACTCCTTGGGCGTGTTGATGCGCACGCGGGCCTTGAAGCTCACGGTCTTGCCGTCGGCCTTGCGGGCGGTCACGTCGACGCTGGTGGCGCCGTGCTTGAGTCCGTCGATATCGAAGACTTCGGTGCCGTCCAGTCCCAGGGCGGCGGTGCTCTGGCCGTCGACGAAGTTCAGCGGCAGCACGCCCATGCCGACGAGGTTGGCACGGTGGATGCGCTCGAAGGATTCGGAGATCACCGCCTTGACGCCCAGCAGGATGGTGCCTTTGGCGGCCCAGTCGCGCGAGGAGCCGGTGCCGTACTCCTTGCCGGCCAGCACGACCTGGGCCGTGCCGTCGGCGATGTGCTTCATGGCCACGTCGTAGATCGGCTCGACGGGACCGATGACGCCGTCCTTGCCGATGTACTTCGACACGCCGCCTTCCACGCCCGGCGTCATCTGGTTCTTGATGCGGGTATTGGCGAAGGTGCCGCGCATCATGATCTCGTGGTTGCCTCGGCGCGAACCGAAGCTGTTGAAGTCGGCCTTCTTCACGCCGTGGGCTTCCAGGTACTTGCCCGCGGGGCCGTCCTTCTTGATGTCACCGGCCGGTGAGATGTGGTCGGTGGTGATGGAGTCGCCGAGCACGGCCAGCGCACGCGCGCCACGGATCGACGGGATGCCCGGCGGGGTCATGGTCATGCCGGTGAAGTACGGCGGATTCTGAACGTAGGTGCTCTTCGAGTCCCAGGGGTAGGTCTCCGAGCGTGCAACCTTGATGCCCTGCCAGCGGGCATCGCCCTTGAGCACGTCGGCATAGCTGGCCTTGAACAGCTCGCTGGTCACGGCCTGGGCGACGGTGGCCTGGATCTCGGCGTTGGAGGGCCAGATGTCCTTGAGGAAGACGTCCTTGCCGTCCTTGCCCTTGCCCAGCGGCTCGGTGGTGAGATCGACGTCGGTGTTGCCGACGATGGCATAGGCCACCACCAGCGGCGGCGAGGCCAGGTAGTTCATGCGCACGTCCTGGTGGACGCGGCCTTCGAAGTTGCGGTTGCCCGAAAGCACCGCCGATACGCTCAGCGTGTTCTCCTGGATCGCCTTGCCGAGCGGCTCGTTGAGCGGGCCGGAGTTGCCGATGCAGGTGGTGCAGCCGTAGGCGGAGACGTAGAAACCCAGGTGCTCCAGGTCCTCGATCAGTCCGGCCTTCTCCAAGTACTTGGTGACGGCCAGCGAGCCGGGCGCCAGCGAGGTCTTGACCCAGGGTTTGGACGTGAGCCCCAGTGCGCGGGCCTTGCGGGCCAGCAGACCCGCCCCGATCAGCACGTTGGGATTGGAGGTGTTGGTGCAGGAGGTGATGGCGGCGATCATCACCGCGCCGTCCTGCAGCTCGAAGGTCTTGCCCTGGTCGGTGACCGTGGCAGGCCCCTTGGAGGGACGCAGCTTCTGCTCGGCCTCGAAGGCCTTGCGGTAGTTGGCCTTGACGTCGGACAGCAGCACGCGGTCCTGCGGGCGCTTGGGGCCGGCGAGGCTGGGCTTGATGCTGCCCAGGTCCAGGTGCAGCACCTCGGTGTACTCGGCTTCGGGCGCGTCCGGCGTCCACCACATGCCCTGCGCCTGGGCATAGGCCTTCACCACGGCGATGCGCTCCTCGCTACGGCCCGTGAGGCGCAGGTAGCTGAGGGTCTCTTCGTCGATCGGGAAGATGCCGCAGGTGGCGCCGTACTCCGGCGCCATGTTGCCGATGGTGTTGCGGTCCGAGGCCGACAGGTTGGCCAGGCCCGGGCCGAAGAACTCGACGAACTTCTCGACCACGCCGCGCTTGCGCAGCATCTCGGTGACGGTGAGCACCAGGTCCGTGGCGGTGGAGCCCTCGGCCAGCTTGCCGGTGACGCGCACGCCGATGACGTCGGGGATCAGCATGGAGGACGGCTGGCCAAGCATGGCGGCCTCGGCCTCGATGCCGCCGACGCCCCAGCCCAGCACGCCGATGCCGTTCACCATGGTGGTGTGGCTGTCGGTGCCGAAGCAGCTGTCGGGGTAGAGCAGGCCGGCGTCGTTCTCGAACACCACTCGTGCCAGGTATTCGATGTTGACCTGGTGGACGATACCTGTGTCGGGCGGCACCGCCTTGAAGTTCTTCAACGCCTCCTGGCCCCAGCGCAGGAAGGTGTAGCGTTCCTCGTTGCGCTGGAATTCCACCTTGGCGTTGAGGTCCAGGGCGTCGCGGGAGCCGTAGTGGTCGATCATGACGGAGTGGTCGATGACCAGCTCCACCGGACACAGCGGGTTGACCTTGGTGGCGTCGCCGCCGAGCTTCTTGATGGCGTCGCGCATGGCGGCGAGATCGACCACGCAGGGCACGCCGGTGAAGTCCTGCAGGACCACGCGAGCCGGGGTGAAGTTGATGTCCTTGGCGGGCAGGTTCTTGAAGTCGGCGCCGGCCAGGGCCTCGACGTCGGCCTTGGTGGTGTTAAGGCCGTCCTCGTGGCGCAGCAGATTTTCCAGCAGCACCTTGATGGAGTAGGGTAGCCGGGCCAGGTTGAACCGCGGTTCCAGCGCCTTGAGGTTGTAGTACGAGTAGGTCCTGGAACCTACCTGCAGGCTGGCCTTGCTGTTGAAGCTGTCCGTCATGGTGCGTTTCCCGGTTTGGCTGCCCGCCAATTCGAGGCAGCGGTGGCTGAGGGGGAGGCTGGTAGGACCTCGCCAGCCCCGGCCGGTTCCCGCCAGGGCAAGCTGCACGAGGGTAGCAAAAAGCCGGCCGTCCTACTGCCCACCCGCAGGCAGGCCGGGTTGGGAGACAGGCAACAAAAAAGCCCGCCGGGGTGTCGGCGGGCTTTTGGTGACAACAGCAGTCCCGGGCTTTACGCCGTGACCGCCTTCGCGGTCTCCGCATACTCCTCGATCTGGTCGAAGTTCATGTACTTGTAGATCTTGTCCGCGTTCTTGGCGATGACGCCGGTCTCCGCCAGGTACTCCTCGCGCGTCGGCAGGCGGCCGAGCTTGGAGGCGATGGCCGCCAGTTCCGCCGAGCCGAGGAACACGTTGGTGTTCTTGCCCAGGCGGTTGGGGAAGTTGCGGGTGGAGGTGGAGATCGCCGTGGCGCCTTCCTTCATCTGCGCCTGGTTGCCCATGCACAGCGAGCAGCCCGGCATCTCGGTGCGCGCACCGGCGGTGCCGAAGGTGTTGTAGATGCCTTCCTTGGTCAGCTCGGCGGCGTCCATCTTGGTCGGCGGGGCGACCCACAGGCGGACCGGGATGTCCTTCTTGCCTTCCAGCAGCTTGCCGGCGGCGCGGAAGTGGCCGATGTTGGTCATGCACGAGCCGATGAAGGCCTCGTCGATCTTGGTGCCAGCCACCTCGGACAGGAACTTGGCGTCATCCGGGTCGTTCGGGCAGCAGACGATCGGCTCCTTGATGTCGGCGAGATCGATCTCGATCACAGCGGCGTACTCGGCGTCCTTGTCGGCTTCCAGCAGCTGCGGGTTGGCCAGCCAGGCTTCCATCGACTTGATGCGGCGCTCCAGCGTGCGCGCGTCCTTGTAGCCGTCGGCGATCATGTTTTTCATGAGCACGATGTTCGAGGTCATGTACTCGATCATCGGTTCCTTGTTGAGCTTGATCGTGCAGCCAGCGGCGGAGCGCTCGGCCGAGGCGTCGGACAGCTCGAAGGCCTGTTCGACCTTGAGGTTCGGCAGGCCCTCGATCTCCAGCACGCGGCCCGAGAAGATGTTCTTCTTGCCGGCCTTGGCCACAGTCAGCAGACCGGCCTTGATGGCGTACAGCGGGATGGCGTGCACCAAGTCGCGCAGCGTCACGCCCGGCTGCATCTCACCCTTGAAGCGCACCAGCACGGATTCCGGCATGTCCAGCGGCATCACGCCGGTGGCGGCCGCGAAGGCCACCAGGCCGGAGCCGGCCGGGAAGGAGACGCCGATCGGGAAGCGGGTGTGCGAGTCGCCGCCGGTGCCGACGGTGTCCGGCAGCAGCAGGCGGTTGAGCCAGGAGTGGATCACGCCGTCGCCCGGACGCAGGGCGACGCCGCCACGGTTGGAGATGAACGCGGGCAGCTCGCGGTGCGTCTTGACGTCGACCGGCTTCGGGTAGGCGGCGGTGTGGCAGAAGGACTGCATCACCAGGTCGGCGGAGAAGCCGAGGCAGGCGAGATCCTTGAGCTCGTCGCGGGTCATCGGGCCGGTGGTGTCCTGCGAGCCGACCGTGGTCATCTTCGGTTCGCAGTAGGTGCCGGGGCGCATGCCCTGGCCTTCCGGAAGACCGCAGGCGCGGCCGACCATCTTCTGCACCAGGGTGTAGCCCTTGCCGGTGTCCTTCGGGGTCTGCGGCAGTCGGAACAGCGTCGACGCGGGCAGGCCGAGCAACTCACGGGCCTTGCCGGTCAGCGAGCGGCCGATGATCAGGTTGATGCGGCCGCCGGCGCGCACTTCGTCGAGCAGCACCTGGCTCTTGAGCTCGAAGTTGGCAGCAACGGCGCCGTTCTTCTCGATCTTGCCCTCGTAGGGGAAGATGTCGATGACGTCACCCATCTCGAACTTGGAGACGTCGACTTCGATCGGCAGCGAGCCGGAGTCTTCCTGGGTGTTGAAGAAGATCGGGGCGATCTTGCCGCCGAGCGTGACGCCGCCGAAGCGCTTGTTCGGGACGAAGGGGATGTCCTCGCCCGTGGCCCAGATCACGCTGTTGGTGGCGGACTTGCGCGAGGAGCCGGTGCCGACGACGTCGCCGACGTAGGCAACGATGTGGCCCTTCTTCTTCAGGTCTTCGATGAACTGGATGGGGCCGCGCTTGCCGTCTTCTTCCGGCTTGAAGGCCGCGTCGGAGCGGGTCATCTTCAGCATGGCGAGGTAGTGCAGCGGGATGTCCGGACGGCTCCAGGCATCCGGAGCGGGGGACAGGTCATCGGTGTTGGTTTCGCCGGGCACCTTGAACACGGTGACGGTGATCTTCTTGGCGACTTCAGGGCGGTTGGTGAACCACTCGGCGTCGGCCCAGGACTGGATCACGGCCTTGGCGTTGGCGTTGCCGTTCTTGGCCAGCTCGGCCACGTCGTGGAAGAAGTCGAACATCAGCAGCGTTTTCTTCAGCGCCTCGGCGGCCACGGCGCCGACTTCGGCATCCGGCAGCAGGTCGATCAGCGGCTTGACGTTGTAGCCGCCGACCATGGTGCCGAGCAGCTCGGTGGCCTTGGCGCGCGAGATCAAGCCGCATTTCACCTCACCATCGGCGACCGCGGTCAGGAACGAGGCCTTGACCTTGGCGGCGTCGTCAACGCCCGGCGGGACGCGATGGGTCAGCAGGTCGAGCAGGAAGGCCTCTTCGCCCGCCGGCGGGTTCTTGATCAGTTCGATCACTTCGGCGGTCTGCTGGGCAGACAGCGACAGCGGCGGAATGCCGAGGGCGGCGCGCTCGGCAGCGTGTTGGCGATAGGCTTGCAGCATGGTGTTTGGCAGTCCGATGTTGAGAAGGCGGAGGGCTACGAGCGCCGCGCGGGCCGCGATCCTGGGAGCAGAAGCTATCGGTCTGGCGCAGTGCGCCGAGCATTATATCAGCGGAGGCTGCTCCGCGGACCGCCCTGACAGGGTCAAAACATCCTGTCCGCGAGGATTTTCAGCCAACTCCGGGGTCGCCGCCCCCGGAACCCGGGATCAGGGGCTCCGCAGACTGGATTTCCCCTCCGCCCAGACATTCCGCACCATCGTAGAGCACCAGGAACTGGCCGCTGACGGCGGCGCGCTGCGGCTGCTCGAAAACGACGCGGAGCCCGCCATCCGGCAACGCTTCGACGCCGCAGGCCTGCAGCTCCTGGCGATGCCGGATGCGCGCCTGCAGGTGCTGCGGCAGCGGGTCGGGGCGCCGAATCCAATGGAAGGGTCCGGTGTCGACCCGGCGTGACATCAGCAGCGGGTGCCGCGAGTCCTGGGCCACGATCAGGGCGTTGCGACCCGGGTCCTTGGCGACCACGTACCAGGGCGCGTCGCGGGCGCCCTTGCGACCGCCGATCATCAGGCCCTTGCGCTGGCCCGGCGTATAGAACATCAGGCCCTGGTGCCGGCCGACGATGGCCCCGGCCTCGTCCAGCATGGGGCCGGGATTGGGTTTCAGGTAATTGGACAGGAACTCCTGGAATTCGCGCTCGCCGATGAAGCAGATGCCGGTGGAGTCCTTCTTGCGGTGCACCGGCAGCCCGGCCCGGCGCGCGATCTCGCGCACCTCAGGCTTAGTCAGCCCGCCGACCGGGAACAGCACGCGCTCCAGGTGCTCGCGGGCTACCGCAGCCAGGAAGTAGGTCTGGTCCTTGTCCTCGGTAACCGAGCGCAGCAGCCGTGGGCCGCCGTCGCCGTGTTCGATGCGCGCGTAATGGCCGGTGGCGATCCAGTCGGCACCCAGGCGCAGGGCGTACTCGCGGAAGGGCTGGAACTTGACCTCGCGGTTGCACAGTACGTCGGGGTTCGGGGTCTTGCCAGCCTCGTAGTCGGCCAGGAAGCGGGCAAAAACACGATCGCGGTATTCCTTCGAGAAATCCACGCGGTGCAGGGGGATGTCCAGCTCCTCGCAGACCGCGCGAGCGTCCTGATAGTCCTGCGCGCTGGTGCAGTAGCCCTCTTCGTCCTCGGTCCAGTTGACCATGAACAGACCGCTGACGCGGTAACCCTGTTCCTTCAGCAGGTATGCGGAGACGGAGGAATCGACGCCTCCGGAGAGGCCGACGACGACATGCTGCTGGCCGGCCACCGCAGGCTCAGTCGAGATGCGCGAGCATCGACAGGGGGAAGCGCTGTCCGGCCAGGTAGTCGTCGACACAGCGCAGGACCATCGGGCTGCGGTGCAGGGCGACGGAGGCCGCGATCTCGTCGCGGGTCAGCCACACGGCACGCTCGATGCCCTCGTCCAGCTGGTGATTCGGGCGCTCGCGCAGGGCCTTGGCGATGAAGGCGATGCGCAGGAAGCCGTAGCCGAGGTCGACCGGGTCATGGTGATAGAGACCCAGTACGTGGGTCGGCTCGACGTCCCAGGCGCTTTCTTCCAGCGTCTCGCGGATGGCGCCCTGGACCAGGGTTTCACCCTGCTCCCAATGACCGGCCGGTTGGTTCATGCGCATCTCGCCGGCGATGCGTTCCTCCACCAGCAGGAAGCGACCGTCCCGCTCGACCACGCAGGCGACGACGACGTGCGGCGTCCAGCTCATTACGGCGCGGCCTCGGGCGGCGGCGCGCCAGGCAGCAGGCCCTGGCGCTTGAGCGTATGGAAGCCCTGAGCATCCGGCGGGCCCATCTGCATCAGCAGGTTGGGCAGCATCGGCGGTGCGCCGGGCTTGGCGCGGGCACGCAGGTTCAGCTCGTAGTTCTGGTCCGGTGCCAGGCGGGCCTCGCCGCTGAGCTCCAGCGGGCCGGAAACGGAGGAGAGCTGGGCGACGATGCTGCCGTCCTCGGTGGTGATCTCGGCGCGGAAGTCGCCCAGCGGTGTCGGCTGACCCAGCGCCCAGGCCAGGCCCTGCAGGTCCACGGTGGCCTCGGCCTGCTGCAGGCGGCCTTTGGCCATGCGCAACTCGCGGATATCAAGGCCGAGCTGGCCATCCAGCGGAATGAAGGGGAAGCCGGCGGCAGCGGCCAGGGGGCGCAGGCCGCCATTGGCACGCAGGCCGGCCAGCCGCAGGGTACCCAGGGGAGAGACCGAGACCTTGCCATCCAGCAGCACCGGGTCGCGGGTGGACTGCAGGGCCAGGCCGAGGCGGCCCAGCAGGAGCTGGGACGGCTGCAGCTGCCAGCGCAGGTCGGACACCAGGGTATTGCCGTTGCGCACGACGCCGGCCACCCGGCCGTCGATCAGGCGGCCCTCCAGGCCGAACAGCTCCACCGGCAGCGGCCGATCCTTGGGCTTGAGCCAGGCATAGACGCTGGCGGCGGGCGCCTGTACCACCAGGGCGACGACCAGGAAGCCCAGGCCGAGCAACAGGAGGCTGCGGATCTTCATCAACGTACCAAGGAGAGTTGCGCGCTGACCACGCCGGGAGCCGACTGCTTCTCGATCTCCGCCGTCTGGGCGTGGATGCCGTAGCGCAGTTCCAGTTCCTGCAGCCAGCGCAGCAGGTTGTCGAAGGACACGTCCTCGACCCAGACCTTGACCTCGCGGTCACCCTCGGGCTGGATGCGGGTGGGCTGCTTGCCCAGCGTGTTGCGGGCACCCTGATCGACCACGCCCAGGATCGAGGACGTGCGGTCCACCGGCCTGCTGCGACCGGCGCTGGCCTGCGACAGTGCAGCCAGTTCCTCGATGCGTCCGGCCACCTGGCGAGCGGAAACCAGCGCTTCCTCGCGCTGTTTCTGCGCCTTGACCAGCGGCTGCCAGATGCCGCCGTACAGCACGGCGAACCCGACGACGACGGCGCACAGCAGGACCATCCAGCGCTCGCGCGGGGCGAGCTGGGCGAGCCACTCCTTGAGGCGTGCGATGTTGGCGTTCATGGGCCAGGGCTCAGCTTGATGCGGATCTGCGCGCCTTCGGAGCCGGAGTTCGCGGATTGCACGTCCAGGCTGGCGCCTCGCGGCTGGGCGAACCAGGCGCGCAGGACTTCCAGCGGCTGCAAGCTGCTGCCGCTGAGTGCGGCATAGACCGCGCCGTCGCGGTACTGCACGCCCTGCAGCGTCAGGCCGGGGGCGGCCGCCAGGGCGTCCGCCAGCACCTGCATCAGCGGCAGCAGGCCGCCGCCACCCTTGCCACCCTTGAGCGCGGCGAACTGCTGTTCGACCTGCGCGGGCAGGTCGACGATGCGGGTCTCCGCCGGGAACAGCTGCTGGTAGCGCTGCACGTTGGCGTCTTCCTGCTGCTGCAACTGCTTGCGCAGCTGCCAGCCGGACAGGCCGTGCAGGACGGCGGCTGCGATGATCCATAGCGCCAGCAGGGCCGCGGTGATCTTCCAGGGTTGCCACAGGCGCAGCAGGTCCTCACGCTGCGAGTAGCGGCCCTGCAGCAGGTCGATGCCGTTCTCGGGGCGCTGGCTCTGGAGCAGGGCCTCCAGGGGGGAGATGAAGCCGGGCAGCAGTTCCACCGGCCAGGCCAGGCGGGTGAAGTCTGGCGAGGCATCGCGCGGCACGATGATGCGCAGCGTGGCCTTCTTGTCCGGATCGGCGAGCTGGAGCATCAGTTCCAGGTCATCGGGGCTGCAGGCGAAGGCGGAGAAGGCGGCATTGCGCACCAGCACCTGGTCGTTCTCGGCCAGGGCGCTCCAGCGCTCCTGGTCGGCCGGCGCCAGGCACAGGGCGTCGGGCAGCATCAGGTCCGGGATCAGGCCGCGCTCGGTGAAGGGGCGCAGCCATTCGTCCATCTTGGCGCGGGCCACCACGGCCACCGGCCAGCGGCCGTCCTTCTGGCGCGGGCCGAGGGCGAAGTGCAGGGTGTCGACGTCCTCGGCGAGCTGGTCTTCCAGCGCGTAGGGGGCGGCCTGCAACACCTTGGTGGCCTGGCGGGCCGGCACGTCGACTGCGGCCAGGCGTACATCCGCGGCGGGCACCAGGACCACAACGCGGTGGCCGGCGGCCTTCAGCAGGATCGTTTCCAGCGGCGCATGCTGCACCGGGAACGAGGCCACGGCCTGCGGCGACGCGATGCAATAGGCCGTGTCGGTGCCAGGATCGGTGGCACGCAGGCGGATGTAGAGCGTATTGCGCAAGTTGGCCTGGAGTGAGTGCTTTATTCGGTATCGATGCTGCGCGCGTACACGTACGGCGCGGCGCCCTGCGAGGGCCGATAGTAGAAACTATACAGGGCCAGCCGGCCGCTGCCTACGAAGATCTCGGCCCGCAGCATGAAGTAGCTGCTGTTGACCGCCAGCATCGCCGTGGGCGCGTCGCCGGCCCCGAAAATCGCATTGGCGCCGGAGGTCAGGTCGCCGATGTTCTCGATCGGATCCTTGATCCGGTCCTCCAGGAATTTCTTGTGCAGCGGCCCTGGCTCCTTGGCCAGGGCGAACAGCACGGCTTCCGGCGCCGTGTTGACGTTGATCGGGGTGCCGACCTGGGGCAGGGCGGTGACGTAAGGGCGCAGCCGGGCGTAGAGCTCGCGTGTCATCCCCTTGACCGCCAGCAGCTCGGTGGGACTCTCCATCAGGCGGTTGGGGACGCGGTAGGGCGGGTTGTAGCCCAGATATTCCGTGTCCTCGCCGCCGTCGAAGCCGGTGGGGTTGCTGTCGGCGTCGATCCAGTCGCGGATCGCGGAGGCCAGGCCCTGGGCCTGGAAGCTGTCGACCTCCAGCAGGCGCAGCAGGCGCAGGAACACCTGCTGCTGCTGCTCGAAGGCCAGCTTGTCCGGTACCGCGAGATTATTGAGGTTGAAGCGCCCCTGCAGGTCCGTCATCTGGCCGCGGGCGGCGCCCTCGTCGATCGGCAAGTAGTCCACCGGCTTGGCCCAGATATCGCCGAGACCGTCGTACTGGTTGTCCTGGATGTCGCGCTCAAGGATCGTCAGCAGCCAGGATTCGATGCCGTCGGCGTACCACCAGGCGCGCTCGGAGTCCTGCAGGTTGGCGGCGCGGTGCACCGCGATGTTGGCGGACGTCAGGATAGCGGTCGCCGCCACCGTGGCCAGCGCCACGACCAGGATCGCGGTGATCAGGGCGACGCCACGCTGCCGCTTCACTGGGTCAGCTCCCTGTCGCCGGGTGAAGGCGCGTTATTGGTGTCGGTCCCGGGAGAGGTGTCCGGATTGGTGTTGGGGTTCGGGTTGCCGCCGGGACCTGGCACCTGGGTGACCGCGACCTTCTTCACGCCCAGGCGGAACAGGAACCGCAGCTTGCCCCAGCCCTCGCTGTCGAGCTCGATCTCCACGGCCAGCGGGATCGGCGCGTTGGCGGCGGTGACGGTGCTGCTGCTGGTCGGCGGCCAGTCCTCGTGCCACTCGCGCTTGTCGTCCAGGAAGCGCCAGCGCAGTTCGCGCACATCGTCGAACAGCACCAGCTCCACCGGCTTGGAGTCCTGCGCCAGGTCGAGCACGCGCCAGCTTTCGCGCTTGAACTTCTTGCCGTCCAGGCGATAGCTGACCCGTTCAAGGCCCGGGCGCGGCAGCAGCAGGGGATTGCGCCAGCCACCGCGGGTGAATTCGACCCGGGCGTCGCGGCTCACGTAGATGGCCGGCTGCAGATCGCCGTAGGCGTCACGGGCCGGGCGGTTGCGCACCTGTTGGAAGTCGTCGCGCAAGCGGATGTAGGCTTTCTGCACCGCGGCGGTCTTCTCCATCGCCGCCTCGACGCCGGCGCGGGTCTGCAGCACCGTGTCCAGGCCGCCATAAGCCATCAGCGCGAATACCGCGAAGATCGCGATGACGACCAGCAGTTCCAGCAGCGTGAATCCGCGCGCCGTTCTCACTGGCGCCCCGTATCGGCGAGGAAGGCGGCGAGGCTGGCGGCGGCGTCCTTGTTGCGGGCCTTGGCCGGACGCACGCTGATGTCGGCGCGGCGTAGGCGAGCGTCGGGCGTGGCCTTGATCTCCACTTCCCATTTCCATTTCGCACCGGCCATCTCGACCTCGCCGTCGGACTTGCCGATGTCCGGCCAGGCGAGTTGTACCGACAGCTCGGTAAGACGGTTATGTGCCACCCACAGGGCCACGGTCTTCTCGCGCAGCCGCCCGGCGTTGTCGGCGTAGCGCGCCATGCCGGAGAGGATGGCGCCCATGGCGATCGCCAGCACGGCGACCGCGACCAGCATTTCCAGTAGCGTGAAGCCGGACGAGCGCTTCATTTGCGCTTTCCTTCGCCGGCTTCGAAGGTGAACTTGCCCAGGGCGTCGGACTCGATGGTGTAGCGCGTGGCGCTGCCGTCGGCGCCCACCACCAGGTGGAAGGCGGTGACCTCGCCGCTGGGCAGCAGCAGGATTTGCGGCTTGGGCTCGGACTCCTCGTCGTCGCCTTCCTTGTCCTGGGCCGGCGGCACCACCCGATCCTCCACACGCAACTGCAGGCCCAGCGGCGCGGCGAAGGGCTGGACGCGGAACGGGCCTCCGCCCTGGTAGGGCTCCCACTTGCCGTCCTGTCCCATTCCCAGGAATTCGTAGCGATCCGGCAGGTAGCGGAAGCCAATCAGCACGCCCTTGATCTCGGCTTCTTCCAGCGCAAAGCGCAGGGTGCGATCCAGGCGCCGTGCCTCGAACTCGATGCGGTCATCCACCGAGCGCCCGCCGAATGGCAGCGTGATGAAGCTGAGCATCACGCCGATGATGACGATCACCACCAGCAGTTCGAGCAGCGTGAAGCCCCGCAGCGCGGCAGGGGCGGCCGGACGGAATGCGGGGCTGCGGCGCAAGGCGGCGCCGTCGCTTACTTGGACGCGTCCCAGTTGCCGATGTCGGCGGCCGAGCCTTCGCCACCCGGGCGGTTGTCCGCGCCCAGCGAGAAGATGTCGAACTCCGCGTTCTTGGTACCCGGGGAGAGGTACTGGTAGGTGTTGCCCCAGGGGTCCTTCGGCAGCGACTTGATGTAGCCGCCGGTCTTGTAGTTGCGCGGCTCCGGCTCGCCCGAGGGCTTGGCTACCAGGGCTTCCAGGCCCTGCTGCGTGCTGGGGTAGTAGAAGTTGTCGAGCTTGTACATGCTCAGCGCCGACTCGAGCGCGCGGATGTCCTGCTTCGCCTTGACGATGCGAGCCTCGTCGGGCTTGTCCATGATGTTGGGCACGACGAAGGCGGCGAGAATGCCGAGAATGACGACCACCACCATGATTTCGATCAGGGTGAAGCCGCCCTGGCGGCGCGCGGCGGAAGCTTTGTACATGGGGATCGGAAGATGTCTGGAACAGGCCTGGATCGGCCGCAAAAAATGATAGCAGACTCGCTCATGCGTTCCCGTGACCGATGGGGTGTGCCGGCGGCGGTGGCGCTGCTGTGCCTGGCCCTGGCCCTGGCAGGTGAGCCGGCCGGGCAGGCCCTGTCCTATCAGCGCGATGCCGTGTCGGCGGGCCAGTGGTGGCGGCTGCTGAGCGCCAATTTCCTGCACCTGGGCTGGTATCACCTGGCCCTGAACCTGGCGGGCCTGTGGACCCTGATGCTGCTGTGCCCGGAGCCGGTCCCGGCCTGGGACTGGCTGTTGCGCATGCTGGTGCTGGGCCTTGGGGTCACGGTCGGAATCTACCTCTGGGCGCCGCATTGGCACAGCTATGTCGGCTTCTCCGGCGTGCTCCATGGCCTGTTCCTGCTGGGCTTGCTGCCGCAGGCGCTGCGGCACGACCGCATCGCGCTGGCGGCCCTGGCCTGCCTGGCCGGCAAGCTGGCCTGGGAGGCGTTTTCCGGCGTGCCGATTTCCGATGAACAGGCACTCGGTGGTAGGGTGGCGCAGGAGGCGCACTGGTTCGGCATCATCGCCGCCCTGTGTTACGCCGCCGTCGCCGGCCTGCTCCGGCAAGGACAGAAGGCCGCGGGCTGAAGCGCCGCGGTGGTTTTCAACTCCAGAAGAGCAACTCCCCCAATCATGCAATACGCAATTGTTTTCCCGGGCCAGGGTTCCCAGGCCGTGGGCATGCTGTCGGGTCATGCCGACCCGGTCGTCGCTGAAACCTATGCCGAGGCCTCCGCCGTGCTCGGCTGGGACCTGGCCGCGCTGGTGGCCAATGGACCGGTCGAAGAGCTGAATCGTACCGAGCGCGCCCAGCCAGCCTTGCTGGCGGCCGGCATCGCCGCCTGGCGCCTGTGGCAGAAGCAGGGCCTCCCGGCCCCGACCGCGCTGGCGGGCCACAGCCTGGGCGAATACAGCGCCCTGGTGGCCGCCGGCAGCCTGGACTTTGCCGATGCGTTGAGGCTGGTGGAACTGCGTGGCCAGTTGATGCAGGCAGCCGTGCCGGCCGGCACCGGCGGCATGATGGCGATCCTGGGCCTGGAAGATGAGCAGGTGGAGGCGGTGTGCAAGGCCTATCCGGGTTCCGAGGTGCTGGAGCCGGTCAACTACAACTCGCCGGGGCAGGTGGTGGTGGCGGGAGAGAAGGCGGCCCTGGACTGGCTGGCAGCCAATGCCAAGACCCATGGTATCAAGCGCGCGCTAGCCCTGCCGGTGTCGGTGCCCTCGCACTGCTCGCTGATGCGCGATGCGGCGGAAAGGCTGGCGGAAACGCTGGCCACCGTCACGGTCCGCGCGCCCTCGATTCCCGTGTTTCACAATGTTGACGCGCAGACCCGTCAAGATGCTGCGGCGATCCGTGAAGCACTTAAAGTACAGTTGTACTGTCCGGTGCGATGGACCCAGACCATTCGGGGCCTTTCGGGCCTGGGAATCGGGGTCTTTGTCGAATGCGGTCCGGGCGAGGTCCTGGCCGGTTTGAGCAAGCGCATTGGCAAGGAGCTTGCGGCCGCTTCCTTGTCGGAGCCGGCGGGGCTGGAGAAGGCTCGTGGGCTGGTGGCCGGCGAAGCGGTGGTTTGCAGCCCGTCCGCCGCTTGATATATCATGCAAGTCATTGATCGTATTAGTAAAATAAACAGTCGTTCACGGATGAGCGGGATTTGGGAGTCAGGATCATGAAGTTGCAGGGCGAAACCGTCCTGGTCACCGGTGCCAGTCGCGGCATCGGCAAGGCCATTGCCGAACGGCTGGCGATCGAGGGTGCCAAGGTCACCGGAACCGCTACCAGTGCCGCCGGTGCCGAGGCCATCCAGGCTTGGCTGGGCCCGCTGGGCGGGCAGGGCAAGGTCCTGGACGTGCGCGATGCCGCCGCCTGCGACGCGCTGATCGCAGAGCTGGGCCCGGTGTCGGTGCTGGTCAACAATGCCGGCGTGACTCGAGACACCCTGCTGCTGCGCATGAAGAATGAAGACTGGGCGGACGTCCTCGAGACCGACCTGAGCTCGGTCTTCCGCCTGTCCCGCGCAGTGCTGCGCGGCATGATGAAGGCCCGCCATGGCCGCATCATCAGCGTCGGTTCCGTGGTGGGTACCATGGGCAATGCCGGCCAGGCCAACTATGCCGCCGCCAAGGCCGGCCTGATCGGCTTCTCCAAGTCGCTGGCCCGCGAGATTGGTTCTCGCGGCATCACGGTCAACGTGGTGGCGCCCGGATTCATCGACACCGACATGACACAGAAGCTGGGGGAAGATGCGCGCACCGCGCTGCAGAACCAGATTCCGCTCGATCGGCTCGGCAAACCGGAAGATATCGCTGCGGCGGTCGCCTTCCTTGCCTCTAAGGATGCCGGTTACATCACCGGCGAAACCCTGCACGTGAATGGTGGAATGCTGATGGCCTGATACGGGCTTTTCTGCAAAGTCAACTGCCTTTGCAGGCTTGTGTTTTTGCCGCAACGCACCACTACAATACGCCGTCTCTCAAACAAACAGATTTACCCAGGAGTGATGCATGAGCACGTTGGATGAGAAAGTAAAGAAGATCATCGCTGAGCAGCTTTCGGTCAGCGAAGATCAGATCACCCCCACCGCTTCCTTCGTCGAGGACCTGGGCGCCGACTCGCTGGACACGGTCGAGCTGGTGATGGCGCTGGAAGAAGAGTTCGAAATCGACATCCCGGACGAAGAAGCCGAGAAGATCGTCACCTTCCAGGACGTCCTGAACTACATCAAGGCCCACACCCAGCAGGGTTGATGGCGCCGGGTACACCCCAGCTTTAAAAAACCCCCAAGCAGGAATCCTCTATGAGCCGCAGACGCGTCGTCGTCACCGGCCTGGGCATTGTCTCGCCCGTCGGCAATACGATTGATAGCGCATGGGAGTCGATCCTGGCCGGAAGGTCGGGCATCGGTCCCATCGAGTACTACGACGCGTCGGCTTACACGACCCGCTTCGGGGGCATGATCAAGGACTTCCGGGCCGAGGATTTCCTCGGCCCGAAAGAAGTCCGGCGCACCGATCCCTTCATCCACTACGGCGTCGCTGCCGCCAAGCAGGCGGTGAAGGATTCCGGGCTGGAGATCACGGACGCCAACCGCGAACGCATCGGGATCTGCATCGGCTCGGGCATCGGCGGTATCGGTGCCATCGAAAGCGAATGCGGCGTACTGCACAAGTCCGGCCCCAAGCGCGTCTCGCCCTTCTTCGTTCCCTCGTCGATCATCAACATGATCTCGGGGCATGTTTCCATCGACCTTGGCATCACCGGGCCGAATCTCGCCACGGTCACCGCCTGCACTACGGCGACCCATGCGATCGGCGTCGGCGCCCGCCTGATCCAGGCCGGCGATGCCGATGTCTTCATCGTCGGTGCCGGCGAAGCCGGTTCCGCACCCGCAGGCCTGGCTGGTTTCTGCCAGGCCCGCGCACTGTCCACCCGCAACGACGATCCGACCCGTGCCAGCCGGCCCTGGGACAAGGATCGCGACGGCTTCGTGCTCGGCGACGGCGCCGGCGTGCTGGTCCTGGAGGACCTGGAACACGCCAAGGCCCGCGGCGCGAAGATTTATGCCGAGTTCATCGGCTTCGGCATGTCGGGCGACGCCTTCCACATCACCCTGCCGCCGGAAGACGGCAACGGTGCACGCCGCTGCATGCAGGCCTGCCTGCGCAATGCCGGCCTGAACCCGGAAGACGTCCAGTACGTCAACGCCCACGGCACCTCGACCCCGGCCGGCGACATCGCCGAAACGCTGGCGGTGAAGGGCGCCTTCGGCGACTACGCCTACAAGTTGGCCGTATCCTCGACCAAGTCGATGACCGGGCACCTGCTGGGCGCCGCCGGTGGCGTCGAGGCGATCTTCAGTGTGCTGGCCCTGCGTGACCAGGTCATCCCGCCGACGATCAACCTCGAGAACCCCAGCGAAGGCTGCGACCTGGACTACGTGCCGCACACTGCACGCCAGGCCAGGCTGGAGGTGGTGATGTCCAACTCCTTCGGCTTCGGCGGCACCAACGGCACGGTGGCCTTCAAGCGCTTTTCCTGAAAAGCGCCAGGGCGGGTCCTGAGGGGGTCACTCGCGATACACTGCGCGCATGAGTTTGCGCGCTGAAATTGCTGGTTCCATTGACCTTTTCGAAGTGCATCGGCAGGCGCCGGAGCGCTATCCCTTCCTGCTGCAAAGCGTTGCCGGGCATCCCCAGTCCGGCCGCTACGACATCCTCTTCGCGTTCCCTGGCCGCAGCGTTTCGGCGCAGGCCGCCGCGGGCGGGGATTTCTTCGGCGAATGGTCACGCGCCATCCGCGAGGAAGCCCTGGCGCCGGTCGCGCCGGACCTGCCATTCTGTGGGGGCTGGTTCCTGATGCTGGGCTACGAGGCGGCCTGCTTCGTCGAGCCCGTCCTGCGCCTGCCGGCTTCCCCGCACGGACTGCCGGATGCGCTGGCGGTGCGCTGCAGCGCGGCCGTCATCCATGATCGCGAGCGCGGGGTCACCACCTTGCTGGCGGAGAGCGATCCCGGGCAACTCAAGCAGTTGCGACAGGATGTGGATAACTACTTTAACAATGGTCATCAAGCCATTGATTCAAATCTAATATCGTCTGTGGAAGAAGATCCGGACGAGCGCTACCTTGCCGGTGTCCGGCAGGTCCTGGAGTACCTCAAGGCAGGGGATATCTTCCAGGCCAACCTGTCCCGCGCCTGGCGGGCACGCCTGGCATCTGGACGGAGCTACCTGGACGTCTACCAGGGCCTGCGGCGGCGCAATCCTGCTCCCTTCGCCGGCCTGGCCTGCTGGGGTGGTTGCGCGGTACTGAGCTCCTCGCCGGAGCGCCTGGTGCAGATCGACGAGGGTTGGGTGCAGACCCGCCCGATCGCCGGTACGCGGCCACGCAGTGCCTCGGCGGCGGAGGACGAGCAGCTCAAGCAGGGGTTGATCGGCAACCTCAAGGAGCGCGCTGAGCACGTCATGCTGATCGACCTAGAGCGCAACGACCTGGGCCGCGTCTGCAAGCCCGGCAGCGTCGAGGTCAGCGAGCTGATGACCATCGAAAGCTACGCCCACGTGCATCACATCGTCTCCAACGTGCGGGGCCGCCTGCGTGCGGGCATGGGCCCGGCAGAGGTGCTGCGCGCGGTGTTCCCGGGCGGCACCATCACCGGCTGCCCCAAGGTGCGGGCCATCGAGATCATCGCGGAACTGGAGGGCGTGGGCCGAGGCCCCTACACCGGCGCCATGGGCTACCTGTCGCATGGCGGGCGGCTGGATACCAATATCCTGATCCGCAGCCTGGTCTGCGAGGGCGACCGCGTCAGCTTCCGCACCGGCGCCGGCATCGTCGCCGACTCGAAGCCGGAGGCGGAGCTGGCCGAGACGCGTGCCAAGGCCCGGGGCTTGCTGCTGGCCTTGGGGGCTGAGCCATGAGCTCCCGGGTGGCAGGTCTGCATCGACTCGCGACGCTACGATCCCCGTGCGGGGCACGGGGCCCCTCCACGCTGCTCACGATGCGCCTACTGCTGGCATTCGGAGCCGAGGCGTGAGCAGCGGCCTGTATAACGGCGTCGCCTGCAGCCAGGAGCTGGCATCCTCGCGCGGCCTGCATTATGGCGACGGGGTGTTCCGTACCATGCTGCTGCACCAGGGCGCGGTGCCGGACCTGCGTCGCCAGCTCGACGTGCTGGAGCGCGATGCGGTCCGCCTGGCGCTGCTGCCGCCGCCACGCGCCGTGCTGGAGGAGGAAATCGCCTCGCTCTGCGCCGGCGAGGAATCCGGCGTGATCAAGCTGATTCTCAGCCGCCGTACCGGCGGGCGCGGCTACCGCGCCGGGAGCGACGACTGTGATCGCCTGCTGCTGCGGCTGCCGGCGCCACGATATCCCGCGGCGCATTGGGAGCAGGGCATCCGTTGTGCCCTGAGCCAGGTGCAGCTGGGTGACCAGCCGCTGCTGGCGGGGATCAAGCACCTGAACCGCCTGGAGCAGGTGCTGGCCAGCCGCCACTGGCCGCAAGATGCCGAGGAGTTATTCGTGTGCGATGCTCGGGGGCTGGTGGTCTGTGGCACCCGCAGCAACCTGTTCCGGGTGGCGGAAGGAGGCCTCTGGACCTCGGCGCTGGAGCGCTGCGGTATCCGCGGCATGATGCGCGACAAGATCCTGGAACTGGCCGAGCAACTGCAGATTCCCGTGCACTTCGACGACCCGACTCCGGACCTGCTGCGGCAGGCCGATGAAATCTTCGTCAGCAACAGCCTGGTCGGCCTGTGGCCGGTGCGGGAGTTCGATGGCGTCGCATTGGCCGCGCCTGGACCGCTGACGAGGCGGTTGGCACTAGCGCTGAATCACCCGAGAACACTCTGATGCGTACCTTCTTCACGTTGCTGCTGCTGGCGGTGCTCGGTTCCGGCCTTGTGGGCTGGGATGCCAGCCGCCTGCTTCAGGCACCACTGCCGCTGTCGCAGACCGAATCGCTGGAAGTGCCCAGCGGCAGTTCGCTGACCACGGTACTGGCCGGCCTGCGGGAGCGCGGCATCATGCAGCCGCCGCGGCTGGCGCAATACCTGCGGCTCTATGCTCGCTTCACCGGCGTCTCGGGCCGCATCAAGGCCGGTGAATACGCGCTGCAACCGGGCCTGAATCCGCTGGACCTGCTGGCGCTGATGGTGGAGGGCAAGACGCGCCTGCACGACCTGCGCCTCACCGAGGGCTGGACCTTCGCCCAGGCGGTGAAGCTGATGCGCGCGCATCCGGCGATCCGACAGACATTGCCGGAGGCCACGTCCGAGGAACTGATGGCGGCGATCGGCCGCGCCGGTGTGCACCCCGAGGGCCGCCTGTTCCCGGACACCTACCATTTTCCCAGGGGCACCACCGACATCGATTTCCTGCGGCGCGCCGCCGACGCCCTGGACAAGGCGCTGGCGCAAGAGTGGGAGGCCCGCGAGACGGACCTGCCTTACGCCACGCCGGAAGAGGCGCTGATCATGGCCTCCATCATCGAGAAGGAAACCGGAGCGGCCTTCGAGCGTCCGCAGATCGGCGGGGTATTCGTGCGCCGCATGCGCATGGGCATGCGCCTGCAGACGGATCCGACGATCATCTACGGCCTGGGCGAGGCCTTCGACGGCAACCTCCGCCGCGCGGACCTGGTCACTGACAACCCCTACAACAGCTACACCCGTGACGGGCTGCCGCCGTCGCCGATCTGCCTGCCGAGCCGGGCCGCGATCAATGCCGCGCTGCACCCGGCGCCGGGCACGTCGATCTACTTCGTGTCCAAGGGCGACGGCACGCATCAGTTCTCGGATTCGTTGCAGGATCACTCCGCTGCCGTGCGCCGCTACCAGTTGGGCCGTCCATGAGTGCAGGGCGCTTCATCACGCTGGAGGGAGGCGAGGGAGCCGGCAAGTCCACGCATGGCGTCTTCATCCGCGACTGGCTGCAGGCTCGCGGGCGCGAAGTGGTCCTGACGCGTGAGCCGGGCGGCTCGCCGCTGGCGGAGGAGATCCGCCGCGTGGTGCTGCAGCCCTGGGACGAGGGCGTGGGCGCCGAGAGCGAGGTGCTGCTGATGTTCGCGGCGCGCGCGGCCCACCTGAAGGCAACCGTGCTGCCGGCGCTGGCCGCGGGCAAGGACGTGGTCTGCGACCGCTTCATCGATTCCTCCTATGCCTACCAGGGTGCCGGCAAGGGCCTGGACGAGCGGCATCTGGCGGCGCTGGAGGCCCTGGTGCTCGGCAGCTTCCGCCCCGACCTGACCCTGGTCTTCGACCTGCCGCCGGAGCAGGGGCTGGCCCGCGCGCGCGGTCGTGGTGACGCCAACCGTTTCGAGGACGAATCCCTGGCCTACATGCGGCGCGTGCGCGAATGCTTCCTACGCCGCGCGGCGGCCGAGCCCGGGCGTTGCCGGGTGATCGACGCGGCACCGCCGCTGGAACAGGTGCGCCAGTCGCTGCGCGTTGCACTGGAGGCCCGCCTGTGAACCTGCAGACCCAACCGCTGCCCTGGCAGAAGGAACTGTGGCTGGACGTCAGCGCGCTGGTGCTGCAGAAGCGCCTGGGCCATGCGCTGCTGCTGACCGGCCCGCAGGGCGTGGGGCGCCGCACGTTCGCGCGCGCGCTGACCGCCTTCCTGCTGTGCGAGCAGCGTTCGGGATACGCCTGCGGCCAGTGCCGCAGCTGCCAGCAGTTGATGGTGGGCAACCATCCCAACGCGCTGCTGCTGAGCCGCGAGGGCCTGCACGGCCTGGCGCTGACTCCGAGCGGCCGCCATGACCAGGGCCTGGCGCACTGGGTGCCGGACAAGGACAGCAAGAAGCGCGACATTGCCGCCGATGCGGTGCGCAAGATGAGCGAGATGCTGATGCTGTCCACCCACTACGACGGTTCGCGCGTAGTGGTATTCGACCCGGCCGAGGCACTCAACGAGGCCAGCCTCAACTCGCTGCTGAAGACCATCGAGGAGCCGCCGCCGGGCACGCACCTGCTGCTGGTGTCGGAGCGTCCACAGGCACTCAAGGCGACCCTGCGCAGCCGCTGCCAGCGCCTGCGCTTCGCCATTCCGCCCGAGGCCGAGGCACTGGAATGGCTGCGCGCTCGCCAGCCCAAGGCCGACGCGGCGCTGCTTCGCGAGGCCCGCGGGGCACCGCTGCGGGCGCTGGAGCTGGACGGCTCCGACGAGCGCGCGCGGGCCCGCGACTGGTCCGAGCTGCTCGCCGGCGTGCTGCAGCTCAAGCAGGAGCCGATCGCGGCGGCCCAGCGCATCGGCAAGGATGATGCGGCGGACTTCCTGGCCTGGCTGCTGGGCTGGCTGACCGGCGCCCTGAAACAGGCCCTGGGTGGCGGCGGACTGCTGCCGCCACCGGAGCTGCACCGGCTGATCCAGGAGGCCACCGACGCCCGCCGGCGCCTGGAAGGCAATGCCAATCCGCAGATGCTGCTGGAGGCCCTGCTGGTGCTGGCTTCGCGCCAGGCCCGCGCGCAACGGCGCACCTGACGGTCAAATCAGGTAGATTGTGGGCATACGAGAATATTGAGGGGGAGTAGTGAGCACACCGGCACCACGCCCGGGCGGCGCCCAGCCCGGCATCCTGACCTTGAATATCAAGGACAAGTCGGCGCTGTACGTGGCCTACATGCCGTTCGTGAAAAACGGCGGCTTGTTCATCCCGACCAACAAGGAATACCGGCTCGGCGACGAGGTGTTCATCCTGCTGACCCTAATGGACGGTGCCGAGCGCCTGCCGGTGGCCGGCAAGGTGGTCTGGGTGACGCCGCGCGGCGCGCAGAACAAGCGCCTGCAGGGTATCGGCGTGCAGTTCAGCACGCAGGATGGCGGCACCACTCAGAAGAAAATCGAGGCGCTGCTTGCGGGTGCCCTGGGCGCGGACCGTCCGACGCACACGATGTAGCGTGGCATTGATGTGCAACGTAAAAGCCCTCCTTAACGGAGGGCTTTTACGTTGGATCCTGACTCAGGCGCTCGCAGGCGGGATGCCCTTGTCCAGCACGTAGGCGTCGTAGCCCTTCTGGGTCAGGATGAAGACCGCCACCGAACTGCGGCGGCCGGTGTCGCAGCAGACGATCCAGGTGGTCTTGGGTTCCACCAGGGTCAGCTTCATGCGCAGCATGTACAGCGGCAGGTTGAGGCTGCCGGGCAGGCTGTGGGCCTGGAACTCGCTGGGCAGACGCACGTCGAGGTACTTGGCCTGGCCGCTGGCCACCAGCTTCTGGGCTTCCAACAGGCTGATCTTGCGCGCCAGCGGCTCGTTCAGCAGCTTGCGGAAGTCATCCTTGGCCAGGCGCATCAGGCTGCCGCGGGTCAGGGCAGTGACGGTGGCATTGCGCTTGGCATCGGAGATCAGGGCTTCCTCGCCGAAGCAGGAGCCGCTTTCCAGCTCGGCCAGGCGAACGGCCTTCTGGTTGGGCTGCTCGCGGGTCACCATGCAGCGGCCGGACATGATGACGTAGAAGAAGTCGCCGTCCTCGTCCTGCTTGACCACCACTTGGCCAGGCTCGACCTTGACCTCCTGCATGCGCATGAACATGGCCTGCAGGTTGGAGGGCGGAATCATCTGGAAGGTGCGCATCTGCAGCAGCTTGGACATCCAGTCGTCGGAGTTGTCGCCGCCGGACTGGAGCTCGCCGACCTCGAAACTGCCGGTCTGGTCCCAGGTCAGCATCACGTCGAGCAGGCCGGCGTCCACGGTGAAGTACTGCACCGGGCCGTGGGCGCGCGCCGACACCTTGCGGGGAGACTGGTGGGCCACGCGGTGATGGGCGGTGGGGTCGCCGGCACGCAGGCGGGCGATGGGCTTGCCGCTGGCGTCCTCCAGGTGCAGCTCGCCGCTGACCAGGAAGATGGCGTTGGTGGCCGAGTCACCAATCTTGAACAGGTAATCCCCGGAGCGGGCCGCGGTGACGACGGCCTTCTTGGCCAGGTCCGCGCGGCTTTCTGGCCGCAGGGCATTCAGCGGCACGTAGTTCGCGAAAACGGAGGGATCGATGGCCGTGCCCGTGCTCATGGAGGTGTCAGGGTCGTCGCTTTATGGCTCGTTATGCCGCAATGCTAGCACGCGAGCCTTGCCCGACCACCTTCCCACCGGACCCCCGTCACATTGCCAGCAATGCTACGGGGGCGTGGGCGAACAGGCGCCCCGGCGTCAGCCATTCGTCCAGCGGCCGGAGGGAATCCTCCCCAAGCAGGTTCCGGGCCGGGCGCCGAAGCTCCGGCGGGATGCGGATGACGGTATCGGCCCAGTCCGCCCACCGCAGGTCGGGCTCGCGCGGGTCCGGCAGCAGCGGCAGGCTGCGAAGCGGTACGGCAACCACCACAGCCTGCTCGCTGTAGCGGCGGGCGAAGGCCAGCAGGCGTTCCGAGTGTCGCCCCTTGACTGCCAGGGGCAGGTAGTCACCCGCGGCAAACAGTTCGGGCTGCCGGCGCCTCAGGCCCATAGCGGTCTGCAGCAGGTGCTGCTTGATATGCCCGTCACGCCAGCCATGCAGCAGTGCCGGCAGCGGACGGTGCCGGGCCAGGGCGCTGGCACGTGCCTCGAAATCCACCGGGCGGCGATTGTCGGGATCGACCAGGCTGAAGTCCCACCACTCGGTGCCCTGGTACAGGTCCGGCATGCCAGGCGAGGTCACGCGCAGCAGGGTCTGGGCCAGGCCGTTGATCGCCCCCGCGGCGGCGATGTCCTGAACGAGTGAATGGAGGCTGGCGACGAAGCTGGCATCGCCGAGCAGGCGCTGCAGGAAGCCGCGGCCATTGCCCTCGTAGGCCAGGTTGGGCTCCAGCCAGCTGCTGTGCCGCTTGGCCTCGCGCAGGGCCTTGAGCTGCCAGCCGGCGACACGCTCCTCGAGCGAGGCAAGGCCCTCGCGGTCATCCGGCCGCAGGTCCAGGGGCCAGGCGCCCACGAGTGTCTGGTAGAGCATCAGTTCGTCGGCGGCATCGGGGCCGGCGCTGCCATGACGCCGTGCGTTGCCTGCGCGCCACTCCCTCAGTGTGGTCGCCCAGCGCGTCGGCAGCTCGCTGAGTACCGCCAGTCGTGCGCGCAGGTCCTCTCCTCGCTTGTGGTCGTGCGTGGCCGTGGCCAGCATGGTCATTGGGTAGCGCCGGCGGCGCTCCCGCGACAGGCGGTGAAAGGCGGCGGCGCTCAGCGCGAAGCGCGCGGGATCGGCGCCTACCTCGTTGCGCGACAGCAGGCGCCCGTGCCGATAGAACACGGTGTCTTCCACCGCCTTGGCGGCCACGGGCGCGGTGAGCTGCTGGAAGCGCGCCATGGCCCGCAGGCGCAGGCGCCGTGCCGCCGAGGCGCGCAGCTGCCGTGGTGACTCGCCGCCCAGCCAGCGGTCGATCAGGATCAGCAAAGGCTGGTCCGAGTCCTGCAGCTTTGCCGCTGCACCAGCGACCACCTCGCGCATGATCGCGGCATCGGCGGCACTGCGCCCGCGGCCGTCGGCGTAGGTGCGGTACACCGGAAAGTGCACCAGCAGCTCCGACAGCACGCGCCGGATCGCAGGCAGGGTCCAGTCGCGCGTGCCCGGCTCGCTGCGGGCGATGCGATGCAGTGCATGGGCGCAGGCATTGAAGTCGGCGGAGAACAGCTCCTGAGGGATGCTGCGACGCGCGCGCGCTTCTTCCGCCTCATGGCCCGCGCGCCCAGAGAGCTCGCGCCATAGGTCGCTCAATGGAACCTCGCCGGCCGGATCGTGCAGCAGGGCGCCGACGTCATTCATGAAGGCGTAGCCGCTGCTGCCGTCCACTTGCCAGTCGCGCGCCAGTTTCTCGCCGGGTCCCAGGATTTTCTCGACCACGACGTAGGCGGGTTGCTCGGGCAAGCCGGGCGGGCGCCGGCCGGCCAGTTCCGCCAGGCGGGCGCGCAGGCGCCGGCAGTATGCGCGAGGATCAGCCAAGCCATCGACATGGTCGATGCGCAATCCGTCGAGCAGCCCCTCGGCGTAGAGCCGGAAGATGGTTTCATGAACGGCCTCGAAGACCGTCGGCTCCTGGATGCGCAGGCCGGCGAGCTGGGTGATGTCGAAGAAGCGGCGCCAGTTGATCTCGTCGCCGGCACAGCGCCACCAGCTCAGGCGGTAGTGCTGGCGCTCCAGCAGGCGATGCAGGTGGCGCGGATCGGCGTGGGCGTCGAGGATCGCCTGCAGGGCTGCGGGGCGTGCCTCGAATACGGTAGCCAGTTCGCGTCGGGCCATGGCGAAGTCACGACCGGCGCGGAACAGGTTGGCCTCCTCCAGCATCCCGGCCTGACGGAGCAGGGGAGCATAGTCGCGAGGCGCCAGCGGAAAGCGGTGGCCGTGGTAGGCGAACTGGAAGCGCTCCTCGAAGCGCAGCGCGATCTCGCCCTGAGCCAGGGTTTCGCCATAGGGCTTGCCGAGGAAGGGGGCCAGCATCCGGCCATTCAGCAGCGGGTCGCTGGAGTCCCAGTCGATGTCGAAGAATCCTGCATACGGGCTGCTGGGACCGTTCTCCAGCACGTCCTGCCACCAGGGATTGTCGGCTTCGCCGACCGCCATGTGATTGGGCACGATATCCACGATCAGCCCCATGCCGCGGGCACGCAGGCCGGCCACCAGTTCGCGCAGGCCGGCTTCGCCGCCGAGTTCCGGGTTGACCTGCGTGGGGTCCACTACGTCGTAGCCGTGCATGGAGCCGGCACGCGCACGCAGGATCGGCGAGGCATAGAGATGACTGATCCCCAGTGACTCGAAGTAGGGCAGTCGCCTCAGCGCATCGGCAAAACCGAAACCGGCATGGAGCTGCAGGCGGAGCGTGGCGCGAAGGATGGTCATTCTGGGCCGCGCTCCTCGCGCAGGATCGAAAGACGCTGCTGGGCCTCGGGCCGGCGCAACAACTGATCGGCCGGCTCCGGCAAACGCCGCCGCCAGTTGGGATGTTCGTCGAGCGTGCCCGGCAGGTTGGGCTGCTCCTCCAGGCCGGCGATGTCTTCCAGCGGCACCAGGGCCAGCTCGCAGGGGGTGCGGGCGACGAAGCGCAGTGCCGGTGCAATGGCCGCACTGCCGTCCTCGGCGGATGGCCTCGGCGCGCTGGCGACCCCTGCATATTCGAAAGCTCCCCAGAGCATGCCGCGGTCCTGCTCCCGCGCTTCGCGGTCGCGGGCGGCATCCGCGGCGCTGCCCTGGCCAGCGGCTTCGCGCGCGTCGATGTCGCGGCCCTGCCACCAGCCGCGCGTGGTCGGCAGGTCGTGCGTGCTGGTGGTGGCCATCGTCGCCGTACTCCAGCGCGCGGTCTCGATGAAGTAGCCATGATCGCGCTCGAACCAGAGCACGCGCATGCCCAGCAGGCCGGCCTGCTGCATGCGTTCGCGCAGGCCCTCCGGCACGGTCCCGAGATCCTCGCCGACGATCAGCGCCCGGCTGCGCCAGGACTCCAGCGCGATCAGCCGCATCAGGTCTTCCTGCGGAAATCGCAGGTAGGCGCCGTCGGCCGCGGTGCCACCATCCGGGATCAGCCAGAGCCGTTGGAGGCCCAGCACATGATCGATGCGCAGGCCGCCGACGTGGCGCAGCGCGGCGCGCAGCATCTCCAGGAAGGCACTGTAGCCGCGCGCCTGCAATGCGCGCGGCGACAGCGCCGCCAGGCCCCAGCCCTGGCCCAGCGCACTGATCGCATCTGGCGGTGCACCGATGCTGAGCCCCTGCAGCAGGTCCTGCTGGCGCATCCAGGCCTGGCTGCCGCCGCCGTCGCTACCCACCGCGAGGTCCCCGATGAGCCCGATCGACATGCCAGCCTGCTTGGCGGCGCGCTGCGCGCTGGCCAGGCCACGTTCCGCCAGCCATTGCAGGAAAACATGGAAGGCTACCTCGTCCTCGTGCCGGCGGGCGAACTCGGTGACGGCCGCGCTCGCGGGATCGCGCAACTCGGCTGGCCAGTCGCGCCAGTGCCAGCGTTGCTGCGCGAACTGCGCCGCATGCAGCGCCTCGAAGCGGGCATGCGCTTCCAGCGCCGCGCCGCCGGCCGCGCGGTAGCGCCGCCACTCGTCCATCAGCGGATCGGGGGAGCCGCCATCCCGCTGGAGCAGCTGCGACCACGCGGCGCGCAGCAGTTGCATCCGCAGGCGTTGCGCACGAGGCCAGTCGATCAGGGCCGCGGTCTCCAGCTCCGACAGACTGTCCGCGATGCCGCATTGCCGGGCCAGGCTGGCCGTCAACTCCGCACCGAGCAGGGAGGCGGGGTCGCCATGCATGACGTTGTAGAACAGGCGGCTGGATGGCGCGTAGGGCCCGTAGCGATGGATGTCGGCGCTGAACTGCGCATGCACCGGGCTGATCGCCACGGCGTCCGCGCCGGCGCCGGCCGCCTGCCGCAGGAAATCCTCCAGGGCGGTGAAGTCACCGATGCCGCCGTCGCCAGGACGGCGAAGGCCGTAAAGCTGCGCCGCCAGGCCCCAGACCCGAGGCCGTGTAGCAAGGTCGGCGATGCCGCAGCCGCGGCGCGGCGCCACGGCCAGCGTGATCTCGCGATCGGCCAGTTCGAGCCGGTGATAGCCGGGCAGGGTCACCGGCCGCAACCGGGCGCGGCCACCGCCGATGTCCTCCGGCTGCAGTTCCAAGATGTCGCCGCGCTCCAGTGTCAGCTTCAGCCGGCGTCCGGGCGTCAGCTCGGCAGCGGGGCCCTCGAAGCCGGCTTCGAGCGAGGCGGTCACCAGCGGCGGCAGGCGCGCGCGGGCTTGCTCGCCGCGCAGTTCCGCCAGCGTTTCCGACAGGCGCGAGGGGCTGTCGCAGGGCAGCCCCAGCGCGCCGAGGATGCGTTGCAGGTTCTCGCGCGAGACCTCGCGCTGCTCGCCGCGCCAGTCCTGCCAGCGCGGCGCGACGCCGGCCAGTTCAGCCAGTTCATGGAGCTTCATGGCGACTCCTGGAGATAGACGGCACAGCGCCGACCCGGCAGTTGGCCTGCCGCCAGTGCGGTGGCCAGGTCGGGTGCGGTGCCGTAGAGCAGCCTTCCGGCCTGCGGCGGCACCGGCACCGGCGTTTCGTGGAGATTGACCCAGACCTGCAGCACCGAGCCGTCTCCCAGTCGCCAGGCCGCATGCACCGCGCCGTCCGACAGCACTTCAGCCCCCAGGCTGCGGCTGCCGGGCAGCCGCGGTACCAGCCGATCCTGGCGCAGCGCCAGCAGGCGGCCCATCTCGAGCCGGCGTGCGCGTTGCGCCGGATCGGTGGCCTCGGCGGGATCGGCGGTGGAGCGCCGGAACGTGGCTTCGTCGTTGGGATCGGGAATGGCGGCGCGCGCCTTGTCGCTGCTGAATGCACTGAAGGAGGCGAATTCGCGCCGGCGGCCTTCGCGCACCGCCTCGGCCAGCTCGCCCTGGAAGTCGGTGAAGAACAGGAAGGGGCGGCGGCTGCCCCATTCCTCGCCCATGAACAGCAGCGGAATCTGCGGACTGAGCAGTTGCAGCGCGATGGCGGCGCGCAGCGATTCGGGATGCGCCAGCACTGTCAGCCGCTCCCCCAGCGCGCGGTTGCCGATCTGATCGTGGTTCTGCAGAAAGAAGACGAAGGAGTAGGGCGCCAGTGCGCGGCTGTCGCTGCCGCGCGGGGCCCCGCCATGACTGGGCGAGGGCTCTCCCTGGTAGGCGAAGCCCTCGCCGAGACAGCGGGCCAGATGTGCGGCGGGCGCTTCGGAATAGTTGGCGTAGTAGCCTTCGCGCTCGCCGGTCAGCAGCACATGGATGGCGTTGTGGATGTCGTCGTTCCATTGCGCGGAGTAGCTGCCCTGCAGGTGATGGGCCTCGTTGCGCTCGTTCTCCAGCACGAGGTGGATGTGGCGGGCCGGACCGACGCGCTGGCGTAGCAGGGCACCGAGCTCGGCGATGAAGCTGTGGTCGTGAATTGCATGCACGGCATCCAGGCGCAGGCCGTCGAAGCGGTACTCCTCCAGCCAGTACAGCGCGTTCTCGATAAAGTAGCTGCGCACCTCCGGCCGGCGAAAGTCGATGGCGGCGCCCCACGGCGTCTGCCGGTCCTCGCGGAAGAACGGCGGCGCATAGGACGACAGGTGATTGCCCTCGGGGCCGAAGTGGTTGTAGACCACGTCGAGCAGCACCATGATGCCGAGGCCATGCGCGGCATCGATCAATTGCTTGAGTTGCTCCGGGCGGCCGTAAGCCGAATCGGGCGCAAACGGCAGCACGCCGTCATAACCCCAGTTGCGACTGCCGGCGAAATCCGCGACCGGCATCAACTCGATCGCGGTGATGCCCAGCTCGGCCAACTCGGGCAGCCGCTCGCGCACGCCGTCGTAGCCGCCGCAGGCGCCGACGTGCAGTTCGTAGATCACGGCCTCGGTCCAGGGGCGGCCGATCCAGTCGTCCTGCTGCCATTCGTAGGCCAGAGGGTCGATCACTTCGCTGGGGCCTGCGACATCGCGCGGCTGGAAGCGCGAGGCGGGGTCCGGCACCTCGCGTCCATCCGGCAGGCGGAACAGGTATTGCGCACCGGCGCCGCAGGGCGCCTCCAGCGCGACCCAGCCATCAGGCTCCCGACGCATCGGGTGCGGCGCCTGACCGTCGACCAGCAGGTCTACGGCATCCACGCCCGGTGCCCACAGGCGGAAGGAGGTGAGGCCGTCGGCCAACAGGCTGGCACCGAAGGGCAGGCGGTGCCCGTGGCGCGCCGTCATGGGCCGGCTTCCGGCTGGAATTGGGCGAGCAACAGGACCAGGCTGCGGCGGTAGACGTCGTAATGCTGATCGCTCAAGGGGTCTTCCGGCTTGGAGGGTTCGCGGGTATCGACTACCAAGCGCCAGGACAGGGCGGGCTGCGGCAGGTGGAACCGGTGCTCGGCGATATCGGCGTTGCTCAGCAGCAGCATCGCTTCGACGCTGCCGTCCTCGCAGCGTCGCGCCCGGCGTACCATCAGTAGCCTGGCCATGCCGTTCTGCCAGTCCTCGCCCTGCAGTTCATTGCCGCTTTCGTCGAACCAGCCCACGTCGCGCAGGCCCGGCACCACCTCGATCTGGGCGTGCTGGTAATAGTCCGCACGCAACAGCGGATACTGCCGCCGCAGGCGGATCAGGCGAGCGACGAAATCGTGCAGGGCACGGCCGTCGTCCTGCTGCAGCAGCGACCAGTCGAGCCAGGCTGTTTCGTTGTCCTGGCAGTAGGTGTTGTTGTTGCCGCCCTGGGTCTGGCCGAACTCGTCACCGGCCAGCAGCATCGGCGTGCCGTGGGCGAACAGCAGCGTGGCGAGCATGCTGCGCCGCAGGCGCTCGCGGCGCAGCAGGATGCGCGGCTCCTCGGTGGGACCCTCGGCGCCCCAGTTGTGGCTGTCGTTATGGTCGGCGCCGTCACGGTTGTCTTCGCCGTTGGCCTCGTTGTGCTTCTGCGCGTAGCTCACCAGGTCGTTCAGCGTGAAGCCGTCGTGGGCGGTGATGAAGTTGATGCTGGCCCAGGGGCGGCGGCGGTGATGGTCGAACAGGTCGGCCGAACCCTGCAGTCTTGCGGCCAGCGCCGCCCGCTGGTTGGGGTCGCCGCGCCAGTAGCGGCGCAGGTCATCGCGGAACATGCCGTTCCACTCGCTGAAGCCCGGGGGATGCTGGCCGATCTGGTAACCGCCGGGGCCGACGTCCCAGGGTTCGGAGATCAGCTTGACGCGCGACAGCACGGGATCCTGCATCAGGGCGTCGAAGAAGCCGGCGCCCGGATCGAAGCCTGAGGGCTCGCGTCCCAGGCTGACGCCCAGGTCGAAGCGGAAACCATCGACGTGGAATTCCTGCACCCAGTAGCGCAGCGAATCCATCACCATCTGGATAACGCGCCGCTGCGAGAAGTCCAGGGTGTTGCCGCAGCCGGTGTCGTTGATGTGGTAGCGCGGTTCGTCCGGCATCAGCCGGTAGTACACCGCATTGTCGAAGCCGCGCAGGGACAAGGTGGGTCCCAGCTCGCTGCCTTCGCAGCTGTGGTTGTAGACCACGTCGAGCAGCACCTCGATGCCGGCTGCGTGCAGTTGCTTCACCGCCCACTTGATCTGGCCGAGGGTGCCGTCGGAGAGATAGGCCTCTTCCGGTGCGAACCAGGACAGTGTGTTGTAGCCCCAGTAATTGGTCAGGCCGTTCTCCAGCAGGTGACGGTCCTTGGCGAAGGCGTGTATCGGCAGCAGCTCGACGGCGGTAATGCCGAGCTGCTTGAGATAGTCGATCGTGGCGGGATGCCCCAGAGCGCCGAAGCTGCCGCGGTCATGCTCGGGCAGGTCTTCGCGCCGCTTGCTGAAGCCGCGCAGGTGCATCTCGTAGATCACGGTTTCGGACCACGGAATGCGCGGCGGGTGATCGTTGCCCCAGTCGAAGTGCTCCTCCCAGACCACACCCTTGGGCATGTAGGCGGCGCTGTCACGGCGGTCGAAGGACAGGTCGGCCCTGGGCGAGCCGATGTGATAGCCGTAGAGCGCATCGTGCCACTGCAGTGAACCGTGCAGGCGGCGCGCGTAGGGATCCAGCAGCAGCTTGTTCGGATTGAAGCGATGGCCCTGTTTCGGCTCGTAGGGGCCGCTGGCGCGGTAGCCATAAAGCTGGCCGGGCCGTGCATGGGGCAGGTAGCCGTACCAGATGCCATCCGTGCAATCCGGCATCGCCAGCCGGGAGATCTCGTGGCGGCCATTGCCGTCGAACAGGCAGAGCTCGACCTTTTCGGCATGCTCGGAGAACACCGAGAAGCAGGTGCCGCGGCCGTCGAACTGGGCGCCTAGCGGGCTGGAGGAGCAGCGCAACAGGCGGTCGGGCAGATCAGACATGCGGCGATGCCTCCTGCGGCTCCCAGGCCAGCAGCAGCGTGGCTAGCGGTGGCAGCGTGAGGGTCAGCGAGTAAGGTTGGCCATGGCTCGGCTGCGGGTCGGCCTGGCACTCGCCGCCGCTGCCGACACCGGAGCCGCCATAGATCGCGGCATCGCTGTTGAGGATTTCGCGCCAGCGTCCCGCGCGCGGCGCGCCCAGGCGGTAGCCATGGCGCGGCACCGGCGTGAAGTTGCTGATGGCGATCACCGGCGGTGCGGCCAGGTGCCCGGCGCGGTACCAGGCGAAGACGCTGTTCTGGCGATCGTCGCTGACGATCCAGTGGAAGCCCGAGCCCTCGCAGTCGCATTCGTGCAATGCCGGCTGTTCGCGATAGATGCGGTTGAGATCGCGCAGCAGGTCGTGGACGCCGCGATGCAGCGGGTCTTCCAGCAAGGCCCAGTCCAGGCTGGCATCGTGGTTCCACTCCCGAGGCTGTGCCAGTTCGCCGCCCATGAACAGCAACTTCTTGCCGGGGTGCGACCACATGAAACCGTAGTAGGCGCGTAGGTTGGCGAACTGCTGCCAGCGGTCACCCGGCATCTTGCCGATCATGGAACCCTTGCCGTGCACCACTTCGTCGTGGGACAGCGGCAGCATGAAGCGCTCGGAGAAGGCATAGACCAGGCCGAAGCCAATGCCATCATGATGATGGGCGCGATGCAGTGGATCGCGCTGGATGTACTGCAGGGTGTCGTGCATCCAGCCCATGTTCCACTTGTAGGAGAAGCCGAGACCGCCGTCCTGGATCGCATGCGTCACGCCGGGCCAGGCGGTGGACTCCTCGGCGACGACGATGGCGCCGGGACAGCGCGCCGCGACCACCTCGTTGAGATGCCGCAGGAACTCGACGGCCTCCAGGTTCTCGCGCCCGCCATAGCGGTTGGGTACCCACTCGCCGGGCTTGCGCGAGTAGTCGCGGTAGAGCATCGACGCCACCGCGTCGACGCGCAGCCCGTCGAGGTGGAACTCCTGCAGCCAGTGCAGTGCGCTGGCGATCAGGAAGCCCTGTACCTCGCGCCGGCCGAAGTTGTAGATCAGCGTGTTCCAGTCCTGGTGATAGCCCTCGCGAGGATCCTCATGTTCGTACAGCGCGGTGCCGTCGAAGCGCGCCAGCCCATGCGGATCGCTGGGAAAGTGCGCCGGCACCCAGTCCGCCAGCACGCCGAGACCGGCAGAGTGGGCGCGGTCGATGAAACGCTTGAGGGCCTCCGGTTCGCCCATGTCCGCCTGCGGGGCGAACATGCCCAGGGGCTGGTATCCCCAGGAGCCGCCGAAGGGATGGGCGGTGATCGGCAACAGTTCGATATGCGTGAAGCCGAGGTCCTGCACATAGGGGATCAGGCGTTCGGCCAGGGCGTCCCAGTCCGGCGTCTCACCCTTGCGCCAGGAGCTAGCATGCAGCTCGTACACGGCGATCGGCGCCTGCGGCGACTGGCACGCTTCCCGTCCGGCCATCCAGGCATCGTCGGTCCAGTCGTAGGGGCGCTCCGCGGCCACGATGGAGGCGGTCTGCGGTGGGCGCTCGGTCTGCAGCGCAACGGGGTCGGCCTTCTGCACGACCTGTCCGAGCGCATCCAGCAATTCATACTTGTACAGGCTTCCGGTGGCGAGGCGCGGCAGGAACAGTTCCCAGATGCCGCTACCCCGGCGCAGGCGCATCGGGTGCCGCCGGCCGTCCCAGTGGTTGAAGTCGCCGATCACCGATACGCGCTGCGCGTTGGGCGCCCATACCGCGAAGCGGATGCCCGGCACGCCGCCGACGATGGCGTGCTGCGCGCCCAGGCAGCTTCCGAGGCGGTAATGACGGCCTTCGCCGATCAGGTGCAGGTCCAGTTCGCCCAGCAGAAGGCCGAAGGCATAGGGGTCCTCGGTCTCCTGCACGCCACCGCCTGGCCAGTGGATGCGCAGCCGGTAGCGGTGAGCCGGCGGGATGCGGCCGGCGAACAGCCCCGGCACCTGCAAGGGCTTGAGCACCGCGAGCACGCCGCTCTCGTCCACCGCGGCCACCTCCTCGGCGCCGGGCAGGAAGCAGCGCAGCACCACGTTATTCCCATCCTCATGGGGCCCCAGCGCGGCGAAAGGATCGCCGAGTCGGCCTTCGGCCAATGCCTGGGCCTGCTCCGCGGGGAGGAACAGGCTGGAGTCGCGCGCCCTCATCGAGGCACCCCCACGCGTTGGATCAGCGTGGCGAGACCGCGCAGGGGCACCGGCAGCCAGTCCGGACGATTAGCCGCTTCGTAGCAGAGCTCGTACGCAGCCTTTTCCAGCGTGAAGAGATCGATCAGCGCGCTCTCGGCGCCCTCGGACTGCCAGCGATGCGGGATCGCTGAGGAGGCGCTGCGGTAAGCCTGCAGGAATACCTCCGGTACTTCGCGGCGGAAGCGCTGCAGCACCGCGTCGCGTGCCTCTGGGTGTTCCACTCGGGCACCGGCCACGGCGGCGGCGTAGTCGAAGGAGCGCAGCATGCCGGCGACGTCGCGCAGTGGGCTGGTGCGGCGGCGACGCTCGGCCAGCGGCCGCGCGGGCTCGCCCTCGAAGTCGATGAAAAAGGCGTCCCCCTGGGCGACTAGCACCTGTCCCAGGTGCAGGTCGCCGTGGGTGCGCGTCAGCAGCGAGCCCAAGCCCTGCACGGCCAGGGCCGGTACGGCGGCCTGCAGGGCCGGGCGCGCCGACTGCAGTTGCTGTGCCAGCGCCCGGTCGGCCTCGGACAGGCCGGCGGCGGTGCGCAACTGGTCCAGCGCGGCCTCGGTGGAGGCCAGCACGGCGGCGGTCCATTCGCGGCGGTCCTGCTCGTCGGCGCTGCGCGGGGCAAAGGCCGGGTCGTCGCTGTCCTGCGCCAGCACGGCATGCAGCTCGCCGAGGCGGCGGCCGAGCAGCGCGGCGAAGGGCAGGTACTCACCCAGCGTGTCCACCGGTGGATCGCGGGGCGTGGCGGCATCGGCGAAGGCGCGCTCCAGCAGGTTCAGCGTCCAGCCCCAGGCATCGCCCTGGTTGTGCATGAAGCTCTGCAGCACGGCTAGCACCCGCGGCGTGCCCTCGCGGTCGATGTGCGTAACCTCGCCCAGCAAAGGAGCGATGTTGGGATAGCCGCGCTCCGTCAGCACGCGGCCCATCTCGGCTTCGGGGTGCAGGCCGGGCAGCAGGCGCCGGATCAGCTTCAGCATCACCGCCTCGCCCAGGATCAGCGAGCTGTTGGATTGCTCGGACGACAGGCGCCGCACTTCGGCGTCAGGGGCAAGGATGACGGCATCCAACCGGGAGGTAGGCCGGAAGTGCAGCTCGCCATCGTCGGTGGGCAGCGCTGCGCCGCTGCGCAGGTAGTCCAGCAGCCCGCGCGCCAGGGCATCCAGCGTAAAGGCATCGGTCAGATACCCCAGCTTGGCGCCGCGGCGCACACGGGCCAGGGCCAGCTGGTGCGGCAGGGCGGTGACCGCTTCCTCCTCCGGCAGGAAGCCCAGCGGCAGTTGCCAGCGCTCAGAGGATTCACCGGCGGTTTCCACCTGTGTCATCAGGATCGGGCGCGCCGTGCCGGGCAACATGGTGGCCGAGACGATGCGGCAGCCGTCGAAACGGCGGTCCTTGGCCGAGAACCAGCGACGCTTCGGCAGGTAGGCCGGCAGCACCTCCTGCTCCAGCAGCTGCCGCGACGGCGGCTGCAGCAGTTCACCGACCTCGCGTCGCAGCACGAAGGTGCGGAAGTCCGGCATCGGCTCCGGCGAGGGCTGGTGCCAGGCCGGCATCTGTGCCTCGCGGGCCAGCAGGAACCAGTAGAAGCCATGCGACGGCAGCGTCAGCAGGTAGGGCAACTGGCCGATCGGCGGGAAGGCCGAGCCGCCCACCATCTCCACTGGCACGCGGCCGGCGAAGACCGCCAGGTCCAGTTCCACCGCCTGGGCATTGCGGCCGACGTTGGCGACGCACAGGATCGTCTCGCTGCTGCCGTCCTCCGCGGTGTACTCGCGCAGGTAGGCCAGCACGCGGCGGTTGCGCGGGTATAGCAGCTTGAGACTGCCGCGGCCGAAGGCCTTGTGCTGACCGCGGATGCGCAGCATGCGGCGCGTCCAGTTGAGCAGGGAGTGCGGATCGCGATCCTGGGTCTCGACGTTGACAGCCTGGTAGCCGTAGACAGGGTCCATGACCGGCGGCAGCACCAGCGCTGCCGGATCCACGCGCGAGAAGCCGCCATTGCGGTCCACCGACCATTGCATCGGCGTGCGCACGCCGTCGCGGTCACCGAGGTAGATGTTGTCGCCCATGCCGATCTCGTCGCCGTAGTACAGCACCGGCGTCCCGGGCATCGAGAGCAGCAGGGAATTCAGCAGCTCGATGCGGCGGCGGTCACGCTCGACCAGCGGCGCCAGACGGCGGCGGATGCCTAGGTTGATGCGCGCACGGCGGTCGGCGGCGTAGGTGGTCCAGAGATAGTCGCGCTCCTTGTCCGTCACCATTTCCAGCGTCAGCTCGTCGTGGTTGCGCAGGAACACTGCCCACTGGCAACTGGCGGGGATGTCCGGCGTCTGACGCAGGATGTCGGTGATGGGAAAGCGGTCTTCCTGGGCGATGGCCATGTACATGCGGGGCATCAGCGGGAAGTGGAAGGCCATGTGGCATTCGTCGCCGTCGCCGAAGTAGAGGTTGGTGTCCTCCGGCCACTGGTTGGCCTCGGCCAGCAGCATGCGGTCCGGGTAGGAGGCGTCGATCTCCGCGCGGATGCGCTTGAGGATGCCGTGCGTCTCCGGCAGGTTTTCGTTGTTGGTGCCCTCGCGCTCGATCAGGTAGGGCACGGCGTCCAGGCGCAGTCCGTCCACGCCCAGGTCCAGCCACCAGCGCATCGTCGCCAGGACCTCCTCCATGACCTGCGGATTGTCGAAATTGAGGTCCGGCTGGTGCGAATAGAAGCGGTGCCAAAAGTAGGCGCCGGCCACCGGGTCCCAGGTCCAGTTGGACTTTTCGGTGTCCAGGAAGATGATGCGCGTGCCGTCGTACTTCTGGTCGCTATCGGACCAGACGTAGAAATCGCGCGCGGCGCTGCCGGGCTTGGCACGGCGCGCACGCTGGAACCAGGGATGCTGGTCGGAGGTGTGGTTGATCACCAGCTCGGTGATCACGCGCAGGCCGCGCTCATGGGCTTCGGCGATGAAGCGCCTGGCATCCGCGAGCCGGCCGTAATCGGGGTGCACGGCACAATACTCTGCGATGTCGTAGCCGTCGTCGCGGCGCGGGCTGGGGTAGAAGGGCAGCAGCCAGATCGCGGTGACGCCGAGGCCGGCGATGTAGTCCAGCTTGTCGATCAGGCCGGCGAAGTCGCCAATGCCGTCGTTGTTGGCGTCGAAGTAGGACTTCACGTGCAACTGGTAGACCACCGCGTCCTTGTACCAGAGCGGGTCCCGTGGAAATGCGCTGATGTTGTTTTTCGGCTTCCTTGCCATGAATGCCTTCCCTATGAGCGTGGCCGTATGCGCCAGATGGCGAACGGCAGTTCCTGCGGGATGAAACGCCAGTGCTGCATCTTCCCGAACCAGCTGAAGCGGCTGCCGCGCATCAGCTCCTCCACGTCCAGCACGCCATGGTCGGGCAGGCCGAACTCCCAGAGCGGCGCCTCGAACTGCGTCTCCTGGATACGATGCGGGTCGAGGCTTATGGCGCAGAGGATGAAGTTGCTGCGATCTGGCGTGGCCTTGCCGAAGTACAGCACCTGGTCGTTGAAGGCGTTGTAGAACTTCACGCCGAGGTGCGTCTGCAGCGCTGGATTCTCGCGGCGGATGCGGTTGAGCCGGGTGATCTCGGCAACGATATTGCCCGGCGCCTGCCAGTCGCGAGGACGGATCTCGTACTTCTCCGAGTCCAGGTATTCCTCCTTGCCATGGAGTGCCGCCGATTCACAGAGCTCGAAGCCGCTGTACATGCCCCAAAGGCCGGACAGCGTCGTGGCCAGCGCAGCGCGGATCATGAAGCCGGGTCGGCCCGAGGTCTGCAGGAAATAGGGATTGATGTCCGGCGTGTTGACGAAGAAATGCGGCCGGTAGAAGTCCTTGGGCGGCCCCTGCGTCAGCTCGGTAAGGTACTGGGTCAGCTCGCGCTTGTCGTTGCGCCAGGTGAAGTAGGTATAACTTTGCTGGAAGCCGATCTTGGCTAGGCGATACATCATCGCGGGGCGGGTGAAGGCCTCCGAAAGGAAGATGGCTTCTGGATGCCGCGAGCGGATGTCGGCGATCAGCCATTGCCAGAAGGGCAGTGGCTTGGTGTGGGGATTGTCGACACGGAAGATCTTCACGCCCTCGTCGATCCAACCCTGGATCACATCGCGCAAGGCCAGCCACAGCGAAGGCGTGGCGCCTTCGGCATAGAAGTCGACGTTGACGATGTCCTCGTACTTCTTGGGCGGATTCTCGGCGTAGCGGATGCTGCCGTCGGGGCGCCAGGAGAACCATTCGGGATGCTGCGTCAGCCAGGGATGATCCGGCGAGCATTGCACCGCGAAGTCCAGCGCCAGTTCCAGACCTTGCGCCTCAGCGGCCTCGCTCAGGCGGCGGAAGCCGGCGATTCCACCCAGTTGAGGGTGGACTGCTTCATGTCCGCCGTCGACGCTGCCGATGGCGTAGGGGCTGCCAGGTTCGCCGGGGCCCGCGTGCAGGGCATTGTTACGGCCCTTGCGATGCTTGAGTCCGATAGGATGGATCGGCGGGAAATACAGCACGTCGAAGCCCATCGCTTTGATCGCCGGCAAGCGCGCGATGACATCGTCGAAGCTCCCGTGGTGATGCGCATCCGATGCAAGCGAACGAGGAAACAGCTCGTACCAGCTGGCAAAGCCGGCGCGCTCGCGCTCCACGTCCATCACGAATTCTGCGTTGACCAGGAAGGGGCGGGAATCGACGGCCGCGACCTGCTGCGCCAACTCTTCGTCGAGCAGCAGCGCGACTGCATCCTGGGCGCCTTGCAGCTTGGCCAGCCAGGGCGCAAGTGCCTTGGCGGACGATTCCTTGGCGATCTGCTGCAGCAAGGCGATGCCTTCCTGGGTCTCGAGTTGCAAGCCCAGTCGGGCATCGCGCTTCTTCGACAGTTCGCTGCGAAAACCCTGCCAACGATCCAGCCAGGCTTCGATGCACCAACGCTGCGGGCCGAGGCCCAGCGGCACGATCACGGCACGCCAGCGGTCGTTACCCAGGATGCGCATAGGCACCCGTGCCTGCGGCGTCACCAGGCTGACGGCAAGTTGCGCATGTCCGTCGATGAAGATATCGGCCTCTACGGTCACCGCCTGGCGCAGGGTGGCCTTCGCCGGCCAGCGCCCTTCATCTACCTGGGGCGAGATGCGCTCGATGGCAATGCGCGGAGCGCATACCGCTTCCACGACCGATGCGCCGCCATTCCTGTTTTTTGTCATTCGTTCTCCTGCGGCAGTGGGCATGCAGACACCCCGCTTGCCGCGCCAGGTCTGGGACCTTGTCAGGCAAGGGGCGGGCCAAGGAAAAAGATCAACGCTTACATATGGATGCAATCATGGTCGGCCGATGAGCTTCGATTGGCCGGTGCAACTTGCATGGGCGTTCATGCAGCCTGCATGGCGCTGCGAGCACGATTTCAACGCAAGGACGACTCAGCGAATGGACGCGGAGGGCATCCAGTTCCAGATATCCGGTTGCGATTCCAGCCAGGCGTGCGCGGCGAGCTTGTCGGCATGGCTACTCTCATCTATCGAGAATATCGGGCCGAAATCCTGCTGGTCTGCGGTCACCGCATGGCCGGCACGTTGCGCCTGGTCCTTGAGGAACTGCATGTAGCCAACGATATTCTGGTCGTAGGCCGCGGCCGCATCAGGTTCTTGCGGCTGCAGTTTCAATGCCATGGCGCGATGTGCCGGCAGATGCACGACGATGGTGGTCGTCATCGTCTCGCCTCAGGTTCCTGTGCCACGGCATCGTCGGGCAGCGGTGGCGTGCTGTCGACTTCAATGGGCGGATTCAGTGGGGGCTCCTGTGGATGCACAGGAGGATCCTTCACCGGCGCAGGCTTGCGTGAATCCTTGATGCTCGGGTGACGTTCCTTGTCGCGTGCCATGAGGGCTCCATACCGAGATGCCCATTTGGACCGCCCGCAGCGGCCAGGGTTCAGCCTACGGTTTCCAGCACACGATCCCAGGATGCCGGTCGCGGCGGTGGGCTGGTGATGCCCTTTCGGGCGCGCAGGATCGGCGATGCCTGGCGCACCCAGCCGTCGAGTTGCGAGCGGATCACCGGCTTGCTCAATAGCGTGGCCTGCAGACCGAGCCCGCTGAGCAGGCAGCTGAGCTGCAGGAACATGTCGGCCGGCCGCAGTTTGGTGCCGCTGGTTTCGAAGTAGTAGTTGGCGGCCGGCTCGAACAGCGCCATCACGCGCCGCAGCATCGCGCCCAGCGCCTGCGCCAGTTCCTCGTCGCGCTGGCTGGCGGCCACCAGCTCGCAGTAGGCGCGGTAGAGCGGGGTGGCGAACATCTGCTCCCAGCAGGCATCCACCAGGGCCTGCAGGCGATTGTCTTCCTCCGAGATGGACAGCAGCAGTGTGCCCAGGCGGCGGTAGGTGCGCTTGAGCAGGTCTTCCGAGGCATCCAGCAGCAGGGCCTGCTTGCTGGGGTAGTGGTGCACCTGTGCGCCACGCGACACGCCGGCGCGGCGCACGATGGAGCTCAGCGTGCTGCCGGCATAGCCGTCTTCCGCCAAGCTTTCCAGCGTGGCGGCGAGCAGGCGCTTGCGCATGGCCTCGCTGCGCTCTTCCTGCGTGCGCCGGCGCGGCTTCTCGGTAATGGCGGTTTTCATGGCGGGCGCGATTCTGGACATCCCGGACCCTCTCGGCAAGAACTTTAATGCCATTAAAGGCTTGGCCCGCGGCCCTCGCGCCACGGTTGACAGCCCTTCCGGCTGGACCACTATGATACAGTCCAGACTGTATGTAAATGATCCATTTCCTTCCGGAGCCCCCTGATGATCCCGCGTAGCCTTTTCACGGCCGAGCACGAAGATTTCCGCAAGACTGTCCGCCGCTTCTTCGCCGAAGAAGTCGTCCCGCACCGCGAGGCCTGGGAGGCCCAGCAGCATGTGGACCGCCAGCTCTGGAACAAGGCCGGCGAAATGGGCCTGCTCTGCGTGACCATGCCGGAGGAGTTCGGCGGCCTGGGCGTGGACCGCACCTACAGCACGATCCTGATGGAAGAGCAGTCCTATGCCGGCGATTCCGGCGTCGGCTTCTCGCTGCATTCGGACATCGTGGCGCCGTACATCAACAACTTCGGCACCAAGGAGCAGAAGGCCCAGTACCTGCCGCGCATGGCCACCGGCGAGCTGGTCGGCGCCATCGCCATGACCGAACCCGGCACCGGCTCCGACCTGCAGGCGGTCAAGACCACCGCCGTGCTCGACGGCGACGAGTACGTGCTGAACGGCTCCAAGATCTTCATCACCAACGGCTATCTCTGCGACCTGGCCATCGTCGTCGCCAAGACCGGCAACTCGGGCGAGGGCGCCAAGGACATCTCGCTGCTGCTGGTGGAAGCCAACACCCCGGGCTTCAGCAAGGGCAAGCCGCTGCGCAAGATCGGCATGCATGCGCAGGACACCTGCGAGCTGTTCTTCAAGGACGTGCGCGTGCCCAAGGCAAACCTGCTGGGCGGCAAGGAAGGCATGGGCTTCATCATGCTGATGCAGGAGCTGGCCTGGGAGCGCCTGATGATCGCGATCACCTCGATCGCCGGCGCCGAAGCGGCCATGAAGCACACCCTGGAATACACCCGCAACCGCAAGGTCTTCGGCAAGCCGGTGGCTTCCTACCAGAACACCCGCTTCAAGCTGGCCGAGATGAAGGCCGAACTGGCCATTGGCCGCGTCTACGTGGACCGCTGCGTCGAGCTGGTGGTGAAGAAGAAGCTGGGCGTGGACGACGCCGCCACGGCCAAGATGTGGACGTCCGACCTGATGTGCAAGGTGATCGACCAGTGCCTGCAGCTGCACGGCGGCTACGGCTACATGCTGGAGTACCCGATCGCCCGCGCCTGGGTGGATTCGCGCGCGCAGCGCATCTACGGCGGCACCAACGAGATCATGAAGGAGTTGATCGCCAGAACGCTGTAAGCGTTCCGGCTCACACATCCCTGCGCAAGACCGGGCTATCCGTGGCCCGGGTTTTCAAAACAAGACAGAGAGTTCTGGAGACGCTTCAATGGCAGATCAGCTTCGCTATGACGGCAAGGTCGTCATCGTCACCGGTGCCGGCAATGGCTTGGGCCGGCAGCATGCGCTGATGTTCGGCGCGCGCGGCGCGCACGTGGTGGTCAATGACCTCGGCGGCAACATCCACGGCGGCGGCAAGTCCTCCGCGGCGGCCGACAAGGTGGTCGAGGAGATCAAGGCGCTCGGCGGCCAGGCTGTGGCGAACTACGACTCCGTCGAGGACGGCGCCAGCATCGTGAAGACCGCCGTCGATGCCTTCGGCACGGTGGATATCGTCATCAACAACGCCGGCATCCTGCGCGATACCAGCTTCCACAAGATGACCGTGGACGACTGGAACCTGATCGTGCGCGTACACCTGAACGGTTCCTTCGCGGTGTCGCATGCGGCCTGGCCGATCATGCGCGACAAGGGCTACGGCCGCATCGTGATGACCACCTCGGCGGCGGGCATCTACGGCAACTTCGGCCAGGCCAACTACTCGGCGGCCAAGCTGGCGCTGGTGGGCCTGTCCAATACCCTGGCGCAGGAAGGCCGCAGCAAGAACGTCCACGTCAACACCATTGCCCCGATCGCAGGCAGCCGCCTGACCGAGACGGTGCTACCGCCGGAACTGATCGACGCGCTAAAGCCGGAGTACGTCAGCCCGCTGGTCGGGTGGCTCTGCCACGAGGACTGCAAGGAGACCGGCGGCCTGTTCGAAGTGGGCGCCGGCTACCACGCCAAGCTGCGCTGGGAGCGCACTCGCGGGCACTCCTTCAAGATCGGCCGTGGCTTCGGCCCGGAAGAGGTGGCCAAGAACTGGGCCAAGGTCACCGACTTCAAGGACGGCGAGTACCCGACCAACATCAACGAGTCGATGGCGCCGCTGCTGTCCAACATGAGCGCGAAGTCGCTCGGCGGCAACGAGTTCATCGACCTGGACGAGGCCTCCAAGTCGGAGGTGACGCTGGATTCCACCTACGACCAGCGCGACCTGGCCCTGTATGCCCTCGGCGTCGGCGCGGCCAATAATCCGCTCGACGATAAGGAACTGGCCTACGTCAACGAGCTGAAGGGCGACAAGTTCTACGCGCTGCCGACCTACGCCGTGATGCCTCCGATGAACGCCATGCTGGCGCTGGCCAAGGAAGGCAAGCAGCCGGTCAAGGGCTTCAACTTCGGCTTCGAGCGCGTGCTGCACGGCGAGCAGTACACCGAACTCAAGTATCCGCTGGCGCCTAAGGGCAAGCTCAAGAGTACCTTCCGCATGAAGGCCGCCTACGACAAGGCGCCGCATGCCGTGGTGATCATGGCGGTGTCCACCACCGACGAGACCGGCGAGGAAGTGGCCTACAACGAGATCACTACCTTCGTCCGCGGTGCGGGCGGCTGGGGCGGTGACCGCGGCCCCTCGCAGGACGTCAACGTGCCGCCGGCGCGTGAGCCCGACGCGGTGGTCGAGGAAAAGACCGACCCCAACCAGGCCCTGCTGTACCGCCTGTCCGGTGACTGGAACCCGCTACACGTGGATCCGGCGTTTGCCAAGGCCTTCGGCTTCGACAAGCCGATCCTGCATGGCCTGTGCACCTATGGCCATGTCGGCCGCCACGTGATCAAGAGCTTTCTCAACAACGATCCGCGCCGCTTCAAGAGCATCAAGGTGCGCTTCGCCGACAGCGTGTTCCCCGGCGAGACCCTGGTGACGCGCATGTGGAAGGAGTCCGAAACCCGCATTGTCTTCGAGACCAAGGTCAAGGAGCGCGACAAGGTCGTCATCAAGGGCGCGGCGGTGGAGCTCTACGAGCAGATCCCTCAGCGCAAGGTGGCCGCCAAGGCCGTTGCCGCCACGGCGGCACCGGCCGCCGCCAGCGGCCCGGTATCGGCCGACGTGTTCGCCGCGATCGGCAAGCACCTGGTCGCGACCAAGGGCCTGGGTGACCAGATCAAGACGGTGTTCCAGTTCCAGCTGAAGTCACCGGATTCCAGCTGGTACCTGGACCTCAAGTCCGGCAATGGCGAGGTCAAGCAGGGCAACGCAGCCACGGCCGACGTCACGCTGGAACTGAGCGAGGATGACTTCATCGCCATGTCCACCGGCAAGGCGGATCCGAACAAGCTGTACTTCGGCGGCAAGATGAAGGTCAGCGGTAACGTCATGGCCTCGCAGAAGCTCGGCTTCCTGCAGAAGCTCGATCCGAAACTGCTGGCGGAGGCCATCGCAGCCCGCGCCGGTGCCGCACCTGCCGCCGCTCCGGCGGCAGCGTCCAGCGGCCCCAACTCGTCCGACATCTTCGCGGCCATCGGTAAGCACCTGGCGGCCAACAAGGGCCTGGGTGACCAGATCAAGACCCTGTTCCAGTTCAAGCTGACCGGCCCGGACAGCGCCTGGCACCTGGACCTGAAGTCCGGCGACGGCAGCGTGAAGCAGGGCGATGCCGCCAGCCCTGACGTGACGCTGGAGCTGAGCGAGGATGACTTCATCGCCATGTCCACCGGCAAGGCCGACCCGAACAAGCTGTACTTCGGCGGCAAGATGAAGGTCAGCGGCAACGTCATGGCCTCGCAGAAGCTCGGCTTCCTGCAGAAGCTCGATCCCAAGCTGCTGGAGGAAGTGGTGAAGGCACGGGGCGCCGGCGGCGCAGCGGCGCCCAAGGCGGCGGCAGCCGCGGCACCGGCGGCGGCAAAACCCGGCCGTGGCGGCGAGATCTTCGCCGCCTTGCAGCAGCGCCTGGGCAGCGACCCGAAGGCAGTCAACGGCCTTAAGGGCCAAGTGATCCGCTTCAACCTGAAGAGCCCCGAGGCCAGCTGGCTGGTGGACCTCTCCGGCCCGGCTCCGAAAGTGGAGCAGGGCGCGGCAGGCGAGGCGAGTGCCGTGTTCGGTATCGCCGACGAGGACCTGGTGGCCCTGGTCAAGGGCGAGGTCCAGGTACGTGACCTGTACCAGCGCGGCAAGCTGCGCGTGGACGGCGACGTCCGCCTGGCGCAGGAGCTGTCGGTGCTGAACAAGCTGATCTGAACCCACCCGAACGAGAACCGGAGAAACAAATGAAACGTCGCGTCAATGTCATCGGCGTGGGCATGACCAAGTTCGCCAAGCCCGGCGCCAGCCCCGAGTACTACGAGATGGCGAAGGAGGCCGGCACCAAGGCGCTGGCGGATGCCGGCATCGCCTACAAGGACGTGCAGCAGGCCTACGTCGGCTACGTCTACGGCGACTCCACCTGCGGCCAGCGCGCGGTCTACGAGCTGGGCCTCACGGGCATCCCCGTGGTCAACGTCAACAACAACTGCTCCACCGGCTCCACCGCGTTGTGGCTGGCGCGCCAAGCCATCGAAAGCGGCGCCGCCGAGTGCGTGCTGGCGCTGGGCTTCGAGAAGATGGAGAAGGGCGCGCTGGGCAACAAGTTCGACGACCGTGAACCGCCGATGGGTCGCCATGCCCAGGTGATGATCGACGTGCAGGGCATGAGCGCCGCACCACCGGCCGCCCAGATGTTCGGTGGCGCCGGCCGCGAGTACCGCTTCACGCACGGCACCCGGAAGGAGACCTTCGGCAAGATTTCCGAGAAGGCCCGCGATCACGCCAGCCGCAATCCCTATGCGCTGTTCGGCCAGAAGCTGACCCTGGCGGAGATCATGGCCTCGGAAGAGGTCTTCGATCCACTGACCCGCTTCCAGTGCTGCCCGCCAACCTGCGGCGCCGGTGCCGCGATCCTGTGCTCCGACGAGTTCGCCAAGAAGCATGGCATCTCCAAGCCGGTGTACATCGCCGCGCAGGCCATGACCACCGACTATGCCAGCAGCTTCGACGAGCGCAGCCTGATCAAGATGGTGGGCTACGACATGACCAAGGAAGCTGCCCGCCAGGTCTACGAGGCCAGCGGCATCGGCCCCGAAGACGTGCAGGTGGTGGAACTGCACGACTGCTTCACGGCAAACGAGTTGCTGACCTATGAAGGCCTGGGTCTCTGCCCGGAGGGTGGCGCCGAGAAGTTCATCTGGGACGGCGACAACACCTACGGCGGCAAGGTGGTGACCAATCCTTCGGGCGGCCTGCTGTCCAAGGGACATCCGCTGGGCGCCACGGGCCTGGCCCAATGCACCGAACTGGTCTGGCAGCTGCGCGGCACCGCCGATGCACGTCAGGTGCAGGGCGCCAACATTGCCCTGCAGCACAACCTCGGCCTGGGCGGCGCCTGCGTCGTCACGTTATACCGCAGGGACTAGCTCACTTTCATGGGAGCGACGCGAGCCGCTCCCACATCAACACTTTGCTTACCAACCTGGAGTATCCCCATGAGCGCCTCCGCGTTCCTCAAGAAGCTGCCCGCCGCCTTCAATGCCGATGCCGCTTCCGGCACCGACTGCACCATCCAGTTCAACATCTCTACGCCAGCCCATGTCGTCATCAAGGGCGGCAGCTGCAGCGTGGTCGAAGGCACCGCCACGGCCTCGGACCTCGCCGTAACGATGGAAGACGACGACCTGGTCGCGCTGCTGAAGGGCGAGTTGAACGGCATGACCGCCTTCATGACCGGCAAGCTGCAGGTCGACGGCGACCTGATGCTGGCCCAGCGCATGGGTAACTTCTTCGACGCCTCGAAGCTGGCCTGATGCCGGCTTCTGCCACCGCGGCAGAGGTCTGGTGGCAACGCCTGCCGGAGGACTTCTTCCGGCAGGCGGACGGCACCGAACTCGACGCCGACCATCGCTTCAAGGTCGGCGCGAGCGCTGCGCTGGACCGGGCCCTGCGCTCGGTGCTCGGGGTGGCTGTCACCGCGGCCCTGGGGCGCAGCTTCCTGACGCCCGAACGCATCCACGAGCAGATGCGGCTGATGCAGCCGCACCAGCTGCTGGCGGATACGCATGACAGCGAGGCGGTCTTCGGCCGCTCACGACAGGGCGTCCACGTGGAGCAATTGAAGCCCCGTGTGATGTCCTACCGACCCTTCGGGGTGAATTACCGACTGCTGCGCTTCGACAGCGGCCATCAGCCACTGAATCCGGAGCTGGCCCAGCGCTACGCGCGCAGCTTCCGCAACCGCAGCGGCTATGCCCAGTACTGGTTCCACCGCGGCAAGCCGCGGCCGACGCTGGTCATGGTCCATGGCTTCGGCGTGGACGCCTACTGGTTCAACGCGCAGATGTTCTCGCTGCGCTGGTTCTACAAGCAGGGCTACGACGTCCTGCTCTACACCATGCCCTTCCATGGCTACCGGGTGGAGCGGGGCGACTGGTTCAGCGGCTACGGCCTGTTCGCCAATGGCTTGCCCTGCTTCAACGAGGCCATCGTCCACGCCGTTCGCGACCTGCGCGTGCTGCTGGACTTCCTGGAGCGCCGCGGTGCGTCGAAGATGGGCGTGTCCGGGCTGTCGCTGGGCGGCTACACCTCGGCGCTGCTGGCGACGGTGGATCCGCGCTTGGCGTTCTGCATCCCCAACTCCCCGGTGGCGAGCATCGTGGACATCGCGCGCGAGTGGCAGCCGACCGGCTCGCTGATGGGCGCCACGCTGGAACGGGCCGGCGTCAGCCTGGTCGAACTGCGCCATGCTCTGGCGGTGCACAATCCGCTGACCTATGCGCCGAAGATCGATGGCGACAAGGTGCTGGTGATCGGCGGGGCGGGCGACCGGTTCACGCCGCCGCGTCACGTGCGCCTGCTGCACGAGCATTTCCCCGACAGCCACCTGCACTGGTTCCCGGGCAATCACCTGTTGCACCTGCATCAGGGCAAGTACCTGCGTCGCATGAAGGTGTTCATGGACCGGCATTGCGGTCTCGATGGTTTCTGAGAAGGAGCGCCTCATGAAGTGCTATGCCGTGGCCGAGATCGTCGTTACCGACCGTGCCTGGGTGAAGGACTACATCCAGAAGGTCACGCCCATGGTGGAAGCCCATGGCGGGCGCTACTTGGCACGCACGTCCATGCTCGAGAAGCTCGAGGGCGAGCGCCCGCTGCCGCATACCTTCCTCATCGTCGAATTCCCCTCGCGCGAGGCGGCCCACCGCTTCTACCAGAGCCCCGAGTACAAGCCGTTCCGCGAGCGGCGCCTGGCCGGCTCCACCGGTGACTTCGTGCTGGTGGAAGGTGAGGACGCCAGCCGGGTAGCACGCATCGCCGACTAACGATGCGATCATGCCGCCTGCTTTCCTAAAATCCACTGTTCTGAGCCCCATCCCATTGGAGTCCCCATGTCGCTGAACCCCCTCCTGGCCGGCATCCGCGTGCTGGACCTGTCGCGCCTGCTGCCCGGCCCCTTCGCCACGCTCTATCTGGCCCAGCTCGGCGCCGAGGTGATCAAGATCGAGGAGCCCAATGGCGGCGACTACGCGCGCCTGACGCCGGAGATGTTCGAGGTGGTCAACGGCGGCAAGAAGTCCGTGACCCTGGACCTGCGCAAGGTCGAGGACGTGGCGGCGTTCAAGGAGTTGGTGAAGAGCGCCGACGTGGTGATCGAGTCCTTCCGCCCCGACGTGATGGGCAAGCTGGGCTGCGACTACGAGACCCTGCGCGCCATCAACCCGAAGCTGGTGTTCGCCTCGCTGACCGGCTACGGCCATACCGGCCCGTACCGCAACCGCCCGGGCCATGACATGAACTACCGCGGCTACGCCGGCGAGCTGAGCCAGACCGGCGCGGCGGGCGATGCCCCTTCCGCCGGTAACTTCCAGGTGGCCGACCTGGCCGGCGGCGCGCTGACCTGCGTGGTCGGCATCCTGGCGGCCGTGATCGGCGCCCGGGCCTCGGGGCAGGGCAGCTTCGTGGACGTAGCCATGATGGATGGCACCCTGGCCCTACAGGTCCTGACCCTGGCCGGCATGCGCAGCACCGGCAAGCCGGCGCCGCGCGGTGGCGACATCCTGTCCGGCGCCACGCCCAACTACCGCATCTACGAAACCGCCGACGGCAAGCACATCGCCTGCGGCGCGCTGGAGTACAAGTTCTTCGCCAACGTTTGCCAGATGGTCGGACGTCCGGACCTGCTGAAGATGCCCTTCGCCGTGGGCCCCAAGGGTGAGCCGCTGCGCCAGGGCCTGGCCGAGCTGTTCAAGTCCAAGACCCGCGACGAGTGGGAAGCCCTGCTGGCCGACGGTGATTCCTGCGTCTCCGCGATCCTGGACATGGACGAGGTGCTGGCCAACCCGCAGGTGCAGGCCCGCGGCATCGTGCAGCAACAGAACGGCAAACCGGTATTCGCCAACCCGATCCAGTTCAGCCACGCCAAGACCCTCAACGGTCCCAGCCCCAAGCTGGGCGAGCACAACCGGGAAATCCTGGGGCGTTAGGTGTGAAAGGCCGGGGTGACGCCGTCCATGGCGGAGCCCCGTCAGCCTGAGGAAGTCATGCCCGGGCCGCTCGTAGTCCGGCGCTCATGGAACGGATGTACACCGGGTATCCGTTCCACCTCTCCCAATGGGTGGTGCGACTGGCACGGAAGCTGTTTATCCTTCCAAGGCTCATCAGAAGGAAAAGCCTCACCATGCCGAACTCCCGCCCGTTCAAGCGCCTGCTCGTCGCCAATCGCGGCGAGATTGCCATCCGCGTGATGCGGGCGTCCGCTGAGCTCGGCATCGAGACCGTGGCGATTTACTCGGAAGAGGATCGCTTCGCACTGCACCGTTTCAAGGCGGACCAGAGCTATAAGGTGGGGCAGGCGGGCAAGCCGCTGGCGGCCTACCTGGATATCGAGGGCATCCTCGCCGTGGCGCGCGAAGCTGGCGTGGACGCGATCCACCCGGGCTACGGCTTCCTCTCCGAGAACCCCGACTTCGCCGAGGCCTGCGCCCGCGACGGCATCGTCTTCGTCGGCCCTTCGCCGGAGGCCATGCGCCGCCTCGGTAACAAGGTGGCGGCCAAGCAGCTGGCCGACAGCGCCAACGTACCCACGATCCCAGCCACCGGCCCCCTGCCCAAGGACGACGCGGCCATCATCAAGCTGGCGGCCGGTGTCGGCTATCCGCTGATGTGCAAAGCCAGTTGGGGCGGCGGCGGCCGCGGCATGCGCGCGATCGAGTCCGAGGCCGATCTGATCACCTCGGTGACGGCCGCACGGCGCGAAGCCGGCGCCGCCTTCGGCAACGACGAGGTCTATCTCGAGAAGCTGATCCGCCGCGCCAGCCACGTGGAAGTGCAGATACTGGGTGACCGGCACGGCGGCCTGGTGCACCTCTACGAACGTGACTGCTCGGTGCAGCGCCGCCACCAGAAAGTGGTCGAGCGCGCCCCGGCGCCCTATCTCGAGAACGACCCGGCCAACCGCCAGGCCCTGTGCGAGGCGGCGCTGCGCATCGGCCACGCGGCGCAGTACAGCAACGCCGGCACGGTGGAGTTCCTGTTCGACCGTGACAGCGACAAGTTCTACTTCATCGAGGTCAATCCGCGCATCCAGGTGGAGCACACCGTTACCGAACAGGTGACCGGCGTGGACCTGGTGAAGGCGCAGATCCTGGTGGCGGGCGGCGCCAGGCTGGGCACCCCGGCCTCCGGCGTGCCGCCGCAGGACCAGATCCGCCTCAGCGGCCATGCCCTGCAGTGCCGCGTCACCACCGAGAACCCTCAGAACGGGTTCCTACCGGACTATGGCCGCCTGCTGGCTTACCGCAGCCCGGCTGGCTTCGGCATCCGCCTGGATGGCGGCACGGCCTACTCGGGTGCGGTAATCGGCACCGCCTACGATTCGCTGCTGGTGAAGGTCACTGCCTGGGGCGCGGAGTCCGACGAGGCGATCTGCCGCATGGACCGCGCGCTGCGCGAGTTCCGTATCCGCGGCCTGTCCACCAACCTGCAGTTCCTCGAGAACGTCATCGCGCACCCGCTGTTCAGGTCCGGCGAGTGCACCACGCGCTTCATCGACGAAACGCCGGACCTGTTCAAGTTCCCGGAGCGCCAGGACCGCGCTACCAAGCTGCTGAGCTACCTGGGCGACGTGATCGTCAACGGCCAGCCTGAGGTACGCAGCCGCGTGCGCCCGGCCAGCATGCCGGTGGCGCCGCTGCCGCGGACGCTGCCGGGCACGGTGCCGGGCGGCAACAAGCAGCGCCTGCAGCAGCTCGGCGCCGAGGGTTTCGCCAAGTGGCTGCGCGAACAGCCGCAGGTGCTGTTCACCGACACCACGATGCGCGACGCACACCAGTCGCTGATAGCCACGCGCATGCGCACGCACGACATGGTCCGCATCGCGCCGTACTACTCGCAGCTGCTGCCGCAGCTGCTGTCGCTGGAATGCTGGGGCGGCGCGACCTTCGACGTGGCCATGCGCTTCCTGCATGAGGACCCCTGGGCGCGCCTGCGCGAGCTGCGCAGCCGCATGCCGAACATGTTGTTGCAGATGCTGCTGCGTGCCTCCAACGCGGTGGGCTACAAGAACTACCCGGACAACGTGGTACGCCACTTCGTCGCGCAGGCGGCAAAGGAAGGCATCGACGTCTTCCGCATCTTCGACTCGCTGAACTGGGTCGAGAACATGCGCGTGGCGATCGACGCGGTGCGCGAGACCGGCGCGCTGGCCGAGGCGGCGATCTGCTACACCGGCGACGTAATGGCCAAGGGCCGCAACAAGTACGACCTCAAGTACTACGTCAGCATGGCCAAGGAGCTGGAAGCCGCCGGCGCCCATATCCTCGGCATCAAGGACATGGCCGGTGTCTGCCGTCCCGAGGCGATCCGCCTGCTGGTGAAGACGCTGCGCGAAGAGACCGCGCTGCCGATCCACTTCCACACGCACGACACCAGCGGCATCAGCGCCGCCAGCGTGCTCGCGGCGGCCGAGGCGGGCTGCGACGCGGTGGACGGTGCCATCGGCTCCTGGAGCGGCCTGACCTCGCAGCCCAACCTGGAATCCATTGCCGCCGCGCTGAAGGACGGCCCGCGCGACACCGGCCTGGATACCCAGGCACTGCGTGAGATCTCCCGCTACTGGGAAGTGGTGCGCCAGACCTATGGCGCCTTCGAAAGCGAGATCCGCAGCGGCACCGCCGACGTCTACCGTCACGCCATGCCCGGCGGCCAGTACACCAACCTGCGCGAGCAGGCGCGGTCGATGGGCGTGGAGCATCGCTGGCCGGAAGTGGCCGAGGCCTATGCCCAGGTCAACGAGCTGTTCGGCGACATCGTCAAGGTCACGCCCACCTCCAAGGTCGTGGGCGACATGGCGCTGTACATGATCAGCTCGGGCATCACGGCCGCCGATGTTGCCGACCCCGCAAAGGACATCAACTTTCCCGAGTCCGTCGTGGAGTTGTTCCGCGGCGAGCTGGGCCAGCCGCCGGGTGGTTGGCCGGCTGCGCTGCAGAAGAAGATACTCAAGGGCGCCGCGCCCAGCACCGCGCGTCCGGGTGAGCACCTGCCGCCGCAGGACCTGGATGCCGCCCGCCGGGAAACCGCGGCCGTGCTCGGCACCACCGCCGCCAGCGAGACCGACGTGGCCTCCTGGCTGATGTACCCCAAGGTCTTCACCGAGTACGCCCAGCATCGGAAGAACTACGGCGACCTCAGCCAGCTGCCGAGCCAGCAATTCTTCTACGGCCTGGGTGAGCACGAAGAGCTCAGCGTGGACCTGCAGAAGGGCAAGACCTTGGTGATCCGCTTCGTGACCACCAGCGCTGCCAACGACAACGGCGAACGCAAGGTGTTCTTCGAGCTCAACGGCCAGCAGCGCGTGGTCAGCGTCACCGAGAAGTCCCACGCTGGCGCCTCCAAGCAGCGCCGCCGGGCCGAACCGGGCCAGACCAGCCATATCGCCGCGCCGATGCCGGGCGTGGTGGTCAACGTGGCTGTAAAGGACGGCCAGAAGGTGGAGCTGGGCGATCCGCTGCTGGCGATCGAGGCCATGAAGATGGAGACCCTGCTGACCGCGCCCTTCGCCGGCACGGTGAAGGAAGTGGTCACGCCCAAGGGCACGCGCATCGAGGCCAAGGACCTGCTGCTGGTGATCGAGCCCGCCGAGTAGGGCTCGGGGTAGTATCGGCGGATGCAGGACTCCCTGTTCCCCGAAGACGATCCGCCAGCGGAACCACCACCGCCGCCCGCCCGCAAGCGCGGGGCCAAGGTGCAGCCGGCCGCGCACGATCCGGCCTTGCGCAGCCTGGCGGCCACGCTGCCGCCGACACTGCGGCTGGGCACCTCCTCCTGGACCTATGCCGGCTGGATCGGCACGGTCTGGGAGCAGGAATACTCCGACTCCATGCTGTCGCGCCACGGCCTGGGGGCCTACGTGCAGCATCCGCTGTTCCGCACGGTGAGCCTCGACCGGGCCTTCTACCGCCCGCTGGACATCGGCCAGTACGGCGCCTACGCGGCGCAGGCTCCGGAAGACTTCCGCTTCGTGGTGAAGGCACCGAGCCTGGTGGCCGACGCGCAGGTGCGCGATGAGTCGGGCAGGGGATTGCAGATGAACCCCCAGTTCCTCGATCCGGCCCTGGCGCTGCGCAGCTTCGTGGAGCCGGCCACCGAGGGCCTGGGGCGCAAGCTCGGGGCACTGGTGTTCCAGCTCAGCCCCTTGCCCGGCCACCTGCTGCTGCGCATGCCGGAGCTGGTGGACGGCTTGCATGCCCTGTTGCGGGCCCTGCCGCGGGCCCCGGGCGTGGCCGTGGCGGTGGAGGTGCGCGACCGGGAGTGGCTGACCCCTGCCTTCGTCGCCGCACTCAAGGACACCGGCGTGACCTACTGCATGGGCCTGCACGCCAAGATGCCGCGCATCGACGAGCAGTTGCCGATCCTGCGGGCGCTGTGGCCGGGGCCGCTGGTCTGCCGCTGGAACCTGAACCCCCTGCACGGCGCCTTCGGCTATGAGAACGCGGCACGGCTCTACGAACCCTACGACCGCCTGCAGGACCCGGACCTGGCCACCCGCCAGGCGCTGGCGAAGCTGATTGCCGGGGTGACGGGGAAAGGGCAGCCGGCCTACGTTACGGTCAGCAACAAGGCGGAAGGCTCGGCGCCGCTGTCGGTGCAGGCGCTGGCGGAGGCCGTGAGGCTTGTCGGGGAAACCGGAGGAGGTACCGTCGGAACCAGCAGGCCGATGGGAAATACAACCTAGGTATTTTCCTACACTGGCTGCTAAAGCCGCCTGGACTTAGGATTCTCCCTATAGCATGGGGAGATGGCATCTTGTTTTCACATAAGTCGGCAGCACTCGTAGTACTGGTACTGGCAACCCTCAGCGGCTGCAGCCGCTCGGACTCTGTCGGCGACACCAGCAGCAACCCCAATCCGGCACCCAAGACGCGTTATGACCTGGCCAACCATTGCTACGTGCTGAAGGCCGAGGGCGTTGGTTACGTCAAGCGCGAGGGCAGTGGTTACGTCGCTTCCGCCGCCGATGCGTCCACCGCCGAGCCGTTCTACATGAAGCCGACGGCCCTGGGCCGTTACCTGTTCCATGACCGCAACGCCTCCATCCTGACCGCCAAGGGCGGCCAGGTGAGCCAGGTCGGCTGGGCGGAAGAAGGCTCCGACTGGTCCATCGATACCTCGTCCCCAGGCCGCTACACCGTCGCCCAGCGCGTCGGCGACCAGTCGCTCGGCACCGACACGGCCGGCAAGCTGGTGCTGGCAATGGCGCCTTCGTCCTTCAGCTTCGAGCCCGCCACTGGCTGCACCGCCTACCCGGAGCTCGGCACCGGCGTCGTCGGCGACACCTACAAGGGCCGCGGTGTCGGCAAGCCGGTCGTCGGCTTCGCCGAGGTGCATACCCACATGGCCATGGGCCATGAGATGTCCGATGGCAGCACCAAGGTCGGCCCCTCGGCCGGCGGCGTGCTCTACGGCCAGATGTACCACCGCTTCGGCGTCCCGCATGCGCTGGAGAACTGCGAGGAATACCACGGCCCCAACGGCACCCGCGATCCGGAGGCGCTGATCCTGGACCTAACGCCGCTGGTCACGCACGACACCAAGGGCTGGCCGGACTTCGTGGACTGGCCGGGCAACGTGTCGCAGTTGCACCAGGCCATGTACTACAAGTGGGTGGAGCGCGCCTGGAAGGCGGGCCTGCGTATCATGGTCTCGGAAGGCACCAACATCGCCGCACTCTGCGAGGTCGCGCAGATCTACATGCTCACGGTCAAGCCGGGCGAAGCCCTGACCTATGACTGCAACGACATGAACCTGGGCATCAACCAGGTGAAGTACCTCAAGACCCTGCAGGATTACGTGGACGCGCAGGAAGGCGGCCCGGGCAAGGGCTGGTTCCGCATTGTCGGCGACCCCATGCAGGCGCGCGAGGTGATCAACGAGGGCAAGCTGGCCGTGGTGCCAGGGCTGGAGTTCTCCAATTTGTTCAACTGCACCAGCAAGTCGGTGCTGGGCCTGGGCGAACAGGCCGGCTGCACCAAGGAGGACATCGATCAGCAGATCGATGAGGTCTGGGACCTGGGCGTGCGCGAACTGTTCCCGTATCACGACGTCGATAGCGCCCTGGGCGGCACGGGCATCTTCAACGGCCTGGTGCTGAACCTCGTCGGCTTCTGGGGCACCGGCCACTTCTGGGATACCTACGATTGCCCGGACGGCGGCGAAGGCGAGACCTACTTCTACGACGCCGGTGCGGTGATGACCACGGCGATTCCGGGTACCGGTGCCGATCCGCTGACGCAGTTCGTACTGAACACCGTGGGCGGCACGCTGCCGCTGTATACCCCCGGCAAGCGTCAGTGCAATGCGCGCGGCATGACCGAACTGGGCCGCTACGCCGTCCAGAAGCTGATGGACAAGAAGTTCATCATCGACATCGACCATGCCGAACTGTCGATCAAAAGCGACATGATCGAGATGGCCAAGCAGCAGACCCCGCCGTACCCGCTGATTTCGGCCCACGGCGGCCATGGCGGCATCTCGATCCAGCAGGCCAAGGATATCCTCGACCTCGGCGGCCTGATCTACCCGTTCAAGCCCAACGGCAAGGGGCACGTGGAATTCGTGCAGAAGCTCAAGCCAATCTGGCCGGCTGGCAAGCCGATGGCGGTGGGTTATGGCATGGACGCCAACGGCATTGCCGACCGCGCCGGCCCGCGCGGTGCCGGCAGCAAGCCGGTGCAGTACCCGTTCACGCTGTTCCAGGGCTCGGACTGGGGTCCGCAGTTCGCCGGCATCAAGCCGCTGAAGTTCGACCTGCTCACCGTGCCGGAGAGCGGCAAGACCTGGAACGTGGATGAGGTCGGCACCGTGCACTACGGCATGGTGGCGGACTATGTCGAGGAGATCCGCCTGGAGGGTGGCCAGGAGGCCCTGGACGCGCTCTACAATTCGGCCGAAGCCTATCTGCAAATGTGGGAAAAGACCGTCAACCGCTGATCCCACCGTGATCCACAGCAAGACCAAGAGCGCCGCCCTCGTGGCGGCGCTCTTCTTTCCCGCCCTCGCGCAGGCGCATTCCTTCGGCCGGATCTACAACCTGCCCGTGCCGCTGTGGCTGTACCTCTACGGGGCCGCGGGCGCGCTGCTGCTGTCCTTCCTGGTGGTGGGCTACTTCGTCACCGTGTCGGAGGCCAAGACGCCACAGCCGCAGCGTGACCTGAGCGACAGCACACTGGCGCGCTGGCTGCGGCGCAGCCTGCCGCTGCTGAAGACGCTGAGCCTGCTGTGCCTGCTGCTGTGCATGGTCACCGGCTTGTTCGGGAGCCGCGACCCCTACCGCAATTTCAGCATGACGTTCTTCTGGATCGTCTTCATGCTGGGCTTCGCCTATTTCTGCGCACTGGTGGGTGATCTCTATGCGCTGCTGAACCCCTGGCGCCTGATCTCGCGCGGTGTCGGCCGCGTGTGGAAGAGCTATGAGCGTGGCCGCTTCGCGTATCCGGCGGCGCTGGCCTATTGGCCGGCACTGGCCTTCTACATGGCCTTCATCTGGCTGGAGCTGTTCACGCACATGCGGCCGCTGTTCCTCGCCAAGATGCTGCTGGCCTACAGCGTCATCAGCCTGGCAGGCGTGTGGCTGGTGGGCGCCACAGCCTGGTTCCGCTACTGCGACTTCCTGGCCGTGTTCCTGCGCCTGATCGCGCTGATGGCGCCCCTGGACTACCGCCCGGCGACCGACCCGGGTCAGCGCGGACGCCTGCTGCTGCGCGCACCCTTTGCCGGCCTGCTGCAGCAGCGCGCGGAGCATGTGAGCCTGCTGCTGTTCGTGCTGTTCATGCTGTCGTCCACCGCCTATGACGGCCTGCACACCACGGTGCCCTGGTACAAGCTGTTCTGGGGCGATGCCACCGGGCTGCTGCGCTACTGGCTGGGGCAATCGCCGATCTATGCCTTCGTGCAGCTGCGGCCCTGGTACGTGGCCTACGAGACCGCTTGGTTGTTGCTGTCGCCCTTCATCTACCTGGGCGTGTACCTGCTGTTCGTGTGTCTGGCGAAGCTGCTGACCCGCAGCGAGCATTCGCTACGCGAGCTGGCGCTGGCCTTCGCCTTTTCGCTGCTGCCGATCGCGCTGGTCTACCACATCACCCACTATTACACGCTGATCCTGACCCAGGGCGTGAAGATCACCAGCCTGCTGTCCGACCCTTTCGGCTGGGGCTGGAACCTGTTCGGCACCTCGGGCCTGTTCCGCGCGCCCATCCTGCCGGAGATGGGCACGGTCTGGCATACGCAGGTGGCGCTGATCGTGTTCGGCCATATCGTCAGCGTGTACCTGGCCCACGTGGAGGCGCTGCGCCTGTTCCCCACGCGCGCCAGGGCCGTGCTGAGCCAGATGCCGATGCTGGTGCTGATGATGCTGTTCACCGTCGCCGGCCTGTGGATCCTGGTGCAGCCCATTTCGCCCCGCTGAAGGCTCGCCAGCCGCCGGGCCAGGATTGTCTAGCCCGGCGTGCCCCCTCACAATGCCGGTCCGCGCCCGGCGCGGACCCATTCCATTGCGGGGAGCGTGCCTGATGTCGCGTCACTTCCGTTCCGTCGATCCCGACGGACTGCTTGAATACTCGGTCGTCTTCACCGACCGCGCCGTCAACCACATGTCGCAGCTGTTCCAGCAGGCCATGCGGGATATCTCGGCAACCCTGAAATCAACCTACAAGGCCGAGGCCGTCGTCGTGCTGCCCGGCGGCGGTTCCTTCGGTATGGAGGCGATCGCACGCCAGTTCGCCGGGGGCAAGCGCTGCCTGGTGCTCCGCAATGGCTGGTTCAGCTACCGCTGGTCGCAGATCTTCGAGATGGGCGCTATTCCGGCCGGCGAGACCGTGCTGCAGGCACGCCAGGCCAGTCCGGGGGCGCAGCAGCCCTGGGCGCCGGCGCCGATCGAGGAAGTGGAAGAAACCATCCGCCGCGAGAAGCCGGACCTGGTGTTCGCACCGCACGTGGAAACCGCCTCCGGCATGATCCTGCCGGACGACTACCTGAAGCGCGTGGCGGCCGCGGTGCACGTCCACGGCGGCCTGTTCGTGCTGGACTGCGTGGCCTCCGGCGCGGTCTGGGTAGACATGCAGGCCTGCGGCATCGACATCCTGCTGACCGCGCCGCAGAAGGTCTGGAGCTCCACGCCCTGCGCGGCGCTGATCATGCTGGGTGCCGAGGCCAAGGCACGCCTGGCGCAGACGCAGAGCAGTAGCTTCGCTGCCGACCTGAAGAAGTGGCAGCAGATCATGCAGGCCTACGAGGACGGTGGTCATGCCTACCACGCCACCATGCCGACCGAAGGCCTGCTGCGCCTGCGTGACGCCATGAAGGACACCGTTGCGCAGGGCCTGGAACCGCTGCGCGAAGCACAGTGGGCGCTGGGACGCGGCGTGCGCGAGATGCTGGCGGCCAATGGATATCCCAGCGTGGCGGCACCGGGCTTCGAGGCACCGGGCGTGGTGGTGTCGTACACCGCCGATCCCGATATCAGCAACGCGAAGAAGTTCGTGGCGCAGGGCCTGCAGAGTGCGGGCGGCGTGCCGCTGATGTGCGGTGAGGGGCCGGACTTCCGCACGTTTCGTGTCGGCCTGTTTGGCCTGGACAAGCTGGCCGATGTGCCGGGCGCCATCGCACGCCTGCAGGCCGTGGTGGAGAAGCTTCGCGGCTGAAGCCAGATCGGTAGCGCTTGACCTCAAGTGCGCTTGAGGTCCCAGACTCCTGTCGGAGCGGGCATTCCGCTCTCATCGACGGGGTCTTTTCATGTCCGGATCGGCCAGCATTCACCGTATCGACAAGTTCGTGGTGCCGCCTGAGACAGTGCCGGCCTTCGTAGCACAGATGCAGCGCATCCAGCAGACGCTGCGCGACTTGCCCGGCTGCCTGCGGCAGATGGTGCTGACACAAAGTGGCGGCTCCGGCGAGTTCAACGTGATCACTCTCGTGGAATGGGAGAGCATGGAGGCCGTGACCCGGGCACAGGAGGTCGTGCAGCGGCAGTTCGCCGCGGAGGGCTTCAACCCGGCGGAATTCGTCCGGGAGCGCGGAATCCGCGCGGACCTGGGCTTCTACGAGCGCGCCTGAACCGACACCACGCGAGGCCGACCGCCGGGCGTGCGGCCGGTCCAGCGCTTGAAGGCGCGGATGAAGGCGGAGGGCTCCGAGAAGCCCAGGCGCAAGGACACCTCGTCCACCGGCAGGCCCGCAGCCAGCCAGCCCTCCGCGAGCATGCCGCGCACCTCGTCGGCCAGATCGCGATAGGACGTGCCCTCGGCGTCCAGGCGGCGACGCAAGGTGCGTCCGGTGATGTGCAGTGCGGCCGCCAGTTCCTCGATCTCCGGCATGTGATCGTAGGCCTGCAACAGGCGGTCGCGCACCTGTCCGGCAACACCGCCACGCTGGCGGCGGCGGTTGAGCAGCATGCGGCACTGCTCTTCGCAGAGCCGCTGCGTGAGGGCATTGGCCTGCGGCAGTGGCTGATCGAGCAGGCTCACGTCCACCGCGATCAGGTTGGCGCTCGCACCGAACTCGGGCTCCACGCCCACGAGCTGGCGATATCGCTCGGCATGCGGCGGGCGAGGAAAGCGGAAGCTCAGGCGCCGCAGCTCCGGTGCCCGGCCCAGGACCTCGTGGGCCAGGGCAAAGGCAGCGCCGGCGACGCGCTCCATGATGAAGCTGCGCAGGTCCGCGGGCACCTGGCGATCATCGACCAGGATGCGCATTTCCACCGGATCGGACTCGGTGCTGACTTCGCAGTAGGCGTAGGCCAGGTCCAGGTAGCGCAGCATCAGCGACAGCGCCTCCCGCAACGTGGCACTGCTGAGCATCGCGTAGCCCAGGATGCCGTGCGTGCTCAGGCGCAGGCGCAGACCGGCCAGCAGGCCCAGGCCGGCAACCCCCGGCAGGTGCTGTTGGAGATTGCGCATGACCTGCAGCTCCTGCGCAGCACTGACCTCGGCATCCGCGTCGAACAGGTGGGCTGCGTCCAGACAGGTCTGTTCCAGGCACTGCAGGGGGCTCAGCCCATGCTCCCCCCCGATCTGCACCAGCAGCTGCAGGCTGGCGGCGGCCCGGCGAATTCCTGACTCCATGCCCTGTCCGTTTCGGTCTATCGACTGTCCGGCGCGATCATAACAGCCGGGTGGCTGCAAACTATAGTCTTGGGTAGGACCTGCCGGCGAGACACGGTGGGCGTGGATCGAACGAGGAGAAGAACGCATGCCGATGACAGGGCAGGGTGATGCCTACGACTACCTGATCGTCGGCGGTGGCTCCGCCGGCTGCGTGCTGGCCAACCGCCTGAGCGAAAGCGGGCAGTACCGCGTCTGTCTGCTGGAAGCGGGGCCGCGTGATCGCAATCCCTTCATCGCCATGCCCGGTGGCCTGCTGCCACTGGTGAACGGCCAGTTCTGCAACTGGTCATTCTGGAGCGAGCCACAGCATCACCTGAAGGGGCGCCGCCTCTACCAGCCGCGCGGCAAGACGCTGGGCGGTTCCAGCAGCATCAACGGCATGGTCTACACCCGTGGCCATCGGCGTGACTACGACCATTGGGCAGCATTGGGCTGCGAGGGCTGGAGCTACGAGGAGGTGCTGCCTCACTTCATCCGCTCCGAGAACTACGAGCCCGACTGCGATCCGCGCGACCGTCCATTCCATGGCAAGGGCGGCCTGCTGAACATCGCCGCGCGGCGCTCCACCAATCCGCTGAGCCGAGCCTTCGTCGAGGCGGCTCAGCAGGCGGGGCATCGCCACAACCCTGATTTCAATGGCGCGGAGCAGGAAGGCGTGGGCCTCTACCATGTCTTCCAGAAGGACGGACAGCGCTGCAGCAATGCACGCGCCTACCTGCGGCCGGCGGAGCCGCGGCCCAACCTCACCGTGCTGACCGGCGTGCATGCCACTCAGGTGCTGCTGGAGGATGGCCGCGCCGTCGGCATCCGTTACCGGCAGGGCAAGCAGGATCTGCAGTTGCGCGCCACGCGCGAGGTGATCCTATCGGCCGGCGCCTTCCAGTCGCCGCAGTTGCTGCTGCTGTCGGGCATTGGGCCGCGCCAGGAGCTGGAGCGCCATGGCATCGCCCAACAGCACGAGCTGCCCGGCGTGGGCGAGAACCTGCAGGATCACCTGGACGTGTTCGTGGAGGTGCAGGCCAAGAGCCGCGTCAGCTACTCCTTCCATCCCACGCGCTGGTGGAGCCTGTTCGTCGCCATGCTGCAGTATCTGTTCGCGCGCCGCGGCGAGTACACCTCCAACATGGCCGAGGCCGGCGGCTTCTACAAGTCGCGGCCCGAGGAGAACATCCCGGACCTGCAGTGGCATCTGCTGCCCACGCCGAACGCCAAGCACGGGCTGGACCTGAGTGGCCCTTTCCGCCGCTACGGCTATGCGGTGATGAACTACGACCTGAGGCCACTTTCGCGCGGCCGTGTCAGGCTGCGCAGCGCTGATCCGTTGGCCCCGCCGGTGATCGATCCAAACTTCGGCGCGCACCCGCGAGACATCGACCGCCTGGTAGCCGGCGTGCGCGAGACGCGACGCGTATTGGCGCAGGCGGCCTTCAATCCGCACCGGGACGTGGAGGTCTCGCCCGGCCCGGAGTTGCAGAGCGACGAGGAACTGCGCGAGTTCGTACGCCGCACCGCCGAGGTGGCCTACCACCCGGTGGGCACCTGCCGCATGGGCCCTGCTGGCGACCCCATGGCCGTGGTCGATCCGCGCCTGCGGGTGTACGGCATCGCCGGCTTGCGGGTGGTGGACTGCTCGATCATGCCCACCGTGCCTGGCTGCAACACCAACGCACCCGCCACCATGGTCGGCGAGAAGGCCGCCGTCATGATCCTGGAGGACGCGGCGGAAAAGGTGCAGGCTCATGCGGAGCCCGTAGAATTGGCTGCAGCCTAGGAGAACTACCATCAAGGTCTCAGAAGCCCTGGCGACACGGATCAGCTGTCGCGCCTTCCTCGACACGCCGGTGCCCGAGGAGAAAGTCCGCGGGTTGCTCGACGCGGCGAAGCAGTCCGCGTCCGGCGGCAACCTGCAGCCCTGGCACGTCTACGTGCTCACCGGGGAGCCGCTGCGCGAGTTCGTGGCGCTGATGGAGAAGCGCTGGCAGTCCAACCCCGCAGGCGAGGGCAGCGAGTACGACATCTATCCGAAGAATCTAGGCGAGCCGTATCGCACGCGACGTTTCGAATGCGGCGAGGATCTCTACGCCACGCTGGGCATCCCGCGTGAGGACAAGCGTGCCCGCGTGATGCAGGTGATGCGCAACTTCCGCTTCTTCGATGCGCCGGTGGGCCTGTTCTTCGCCATCGATCGCCAGATGGGCATCGACCAGTGGATGGATATCGGCATGTTCCAGCAGAGCATCATGCTGGCGGCACGCGAGCAGGGCCTGCATACCTGCCCGCAGGAGGCCTGGGCGATCTGGCACAAGACGGTGGCGGAGTTCGTCGGCATGCCGCCGGAGTTGATGCTCTGCTGCGGCATGGCACTGGGCTACATGGATGAGTCGGCCCCGGTGAACGGCCTGCGCACGCGCCGCGCCAGCTTGGATGAGTTCGCGACGCTGCGCGGCTTCTGAAGCGCTGACCAGAAATGAAAAGGGGCGCCGAGGCGCCCCTTCTCATTCCCGCCCCCAAAAACTAATTGACCGTGGCCATCGCCTTCTCGGCGATCTCCGGCGTCTGGCACCAGTTCATGAAATCCGGCAGCGGCAGCGCCGGGCTGAACAGGAAGCCCTGCATCATGTTGCAGCCCAGGCCACGCAGCGTCTGCAGTTGCTCGCGGGTCTCGACGCCCTCTGCCACCACTTCCAGGCCCAGATTCGCGGCCAGGCCCGTGGTGGCCTGGATGATCATCTCGTCCTTGCGGCTGCGGTTGACGCGCGAGACAAAGCTACGGTCGATCTTGATCTTGTCCAGCGGGAACCGGTGCAGGTAGGCCAGCGATGAGTAACCGGTGCCGAAGTCGTCTACCGACAGGGTGATGCCCATGGACTTGAGGCTGCGCAGCACACGGGCGCTGTGGGCGGGGTTGCCCATCATGGTGCTCTCGGTGAGCTCCAGTTCCAGGTCGGTGGGGTCCGCGTCGATCTGCTCGATGATGTGCTGGATGGAATCCACCAGCCCCGGGTCGTTGAGCTGGCGCGCCGACAGGTTCACCGCCAGCTTTACCGGTGCACCGCCGGCCTGACGCCAGCTCTTGGCGTCGGACAGTGCCTTGGCCAGGCACCAGCCGCCCATGGCGCCGATGGCGCCGGTTTCTTCAGCTACCTGAATGAACTCGCCCGGCATCACCAGGCCACGCGTGGGATGCTGCCAGCGCATCAATGCCTCCGCGCAAACCACACGGCCACTGCTCACATCCAGCACCGGCTGGTAGTGAACCCGCAGTTCTTCGCCCTGCACGGCACGGCGCAACTGGCTGATCAGCGCGGTGCGGGAACGCACCTTCTCGGCGATCTGGCGGGTGTAGAAATGGAACCCGCTGCCCGGATTCTGGCGCGCGTGGCTCAGCGCGGCCTGGGCGTTGGCGATGATCTCTTCGTAGTTGTCGCCGTCCTGCGGGCAGGTGACGACACCGACGTTGACCGTCATGTCGAGCTCCTGATCCGCCAGCGTGAACGGCCGCGACAGTTCGCCGATCAGGGCACGGGTACGCTGATCCGCCAGTTCCACCAGACGCGCGTTGTTCGGCAGTTGCGGCGACACCACGGCAAACAGCGAGCCGCCGACATAGAACAGGCGACCGCTGTCTTCGGTGCAGGCGCGCACGCGGCGGGCGGCAATGCGAAGGAACTCGTCTCCGGCGGCGGCGCCCAGCATGTCGCTGATGGCCGTGAGCTGGTCCAGGCCGATGTAGGTCACGATCAGGGCCTGGCCCTGCGCACGCAGCGCGGGGCCCTCGGCGTTGAGCAGGGCTTCCAGGCGCGCGCGATTGGCGAGGCCGGTGAGGGAGTCATGGTGGGCCAGGTAATCCCAGCGCTGCGCACGATCGCGGAACTCGCCAAGCGCGGAGGCTACCGCACCGATCTCGTCGCCGCGGTTCTCCGGCAGCGGGGTGTCCCAGGAGCCCCGGATCAGTCCCTCGGCGCCCTGCACCAACTCGTCCAGCGGGCGCACAATCGATTGCACGAAGCCAAGCACCATCAGGGCGACCAGCGTCAGCAGGATGCCGGCGACGACCAGCGCCGCGACACCGGCAGGGCTGTCGCCCACCCGGGCCTGCAGTGCATGGACGGCGAGGGGAGCGAAGGCCGTCAGGGCGACGGTCACCACCAGCAGCGTCAGCTTCCAGCGGACGGGGAGGTTACGGCTGGCTTTGGGCAGCAGGTCGGTCATCGACGGCTCGGATGGGAGGCCGGAGCCTGTGGTGCAAGCAAATCCGGGACCGTTTCCTGGGCGACTGCCACCGCTGCTGACACGAAATTCTCCCCCATGGCGCTCCGCGGATACGAAGGCGCGAGATACAAGTGTTCTGCTGCAGATTCAGGCCACCCGTAGTCCATGGCTGACGCCATGTCGGCAAACGGCCAGGGTTCTAGCTGAACGGGCGCAACTATACAGGCCTGAACTCTTTCCTGACGAATGAGTCAGGTAGTAACTTTCACTCTCCATGACTTTTGTCCCATTTAAAGCCGCAAAGGGACAAAGTCTCATCTTGTCATGATATCGTTATGAAAATATTAATCTTTCCAGATCTCTTGTCCGGAGATTCCTGACCTGTACCGGCAAGATGCTCGACCTCTGCAATCCAAGGAAATCCGTATCGCCATGAGCCTGCGCTCCCTTTTCATCCTGCTCTCCCTGGGTTTGGCCGGCATGGTCCATGCGGGTGAGCGGCCGGCCGCCATCGGCGCTTACGTACAGACGCTTGCATCGGTGGAAAGCGCCAAGACGGCCGTATCCCTTGAGCCCTTGATGGCATCGGCCATCGCGGCCCAGGACGCGCTGATGGAGATCCAGGGCTTCGGCGACCAGGCCTGGATCGAAACCCTGGACGATGCCCAGTACCAGAAGCTGCAGGCCGAGCTGAGGGGTTTCCAGCTCTCGCGGGGCTATGACGTCTACGCCCAGCCGGATCCCGAATTCCTGGATGCGCTGGCGCAGAAGCTGGGCCTGCCCGCCGACCGCGACTTCTTCCGGCTCTACCGTGGCTACTGGAACGAGGACCTGCTGCCGGTCTATCTGAGCATGGGTAAGCGCCCCACGCCCTGCGTGCGCTTCGGCGAGGGCGTGCTGCAGGAGCAGTATGCCGGCTGGAGTGAGTACGCCCGCCGCTATCCGGACGCCTACCGGGATTTCACGCGCCAGACCCTGGCCGATCTCGAGGAGGCCGTAGGCCTCGGCGTCTGCACCTGCACCGATACCGCCAGCGTGCAGCGCGAACTGGGCAGCTTCCTCAAGCGCTTTCCCCAGTCACCGGCAGCCAGCAATGTCCGCAGCCGCCTGGTGGAACTCAAGGAGACGCCGGACCTGCGTCCGGTGCTATGCCGCTGAGCTTTACTCCCCGGCAATGGCGGGGAGGGCAGGGCTCGTAGAACGAGCCGCGTCGTGCCAACATCGGTCACCCGGTCAGTGCCCGGGACCAAACAACTATAAAGATGGGGAGAACACATGCACGACGCGCGTGGGCGCTTTTCGCAGCTCTTTATCCGCGTGACCGAACCGATCGTGTTCGGTCGCCGGGCACGCACCCTGCTGGTGCTGGGCCTGCTGACCCTGTTCATGGCCTGGCAGGCACTGCACCTGCGGCCCGAGACCGGATTCGAGAAACAGCTGCCGCTGGGGCACCCCTACATCCAGGTGTTCAAGCAATACCAGCGTGAGTTCGGCGGGGCCAACCTGGTGCTGTTCGCCGCGGTGCAGAAGAACGGCGACATCTACAACGCCGAGTTCCTGCGCACCCTGCGCGGCCTGACCGATTCGGTGTTCTTCACCCGCGGCATGGACACGGCGCGTGTCAGCTCCATCTTCACGCCCGACGTGCGTTACATCGAGGTGGTGGAGGACGGCTTCGCTGGCGGCAACGTGGTGCCTGCGGAGTACGCGCCAACACCGGAGATGTTCGCCAAGATCCGCGCGAACGTATCCAAGGCCAATGTCATCGGCCGCCTCGTCGCCAACGACCAGAATGGCGCCATGGTGTTCTCCGAGCTGCTGGAACTAGACCCGATCAGTAAGCAGCCCCTGGATTACGTGCGCATGGCGCACAAGATCGAGGACATCCGCGGCCGTTTCATGCAGCCCAGGATGACGGAGTACCGACTCAAGCATGACTTGGCACCATTCAAGGCCGGTGACCTGATCCGCCGCGGCTACAGCGATCTGCGCTGGCCGCTGTGGATGGAAAGCTTCGACATCGACCACACCGATGCCAACGGCCAGACGCTCACGCACGAAATCCCCGGCCGGGCATTGTCGGCCACCGTGGTGACCAATCCGGACTACAACCCCAACGTCGACATCCACATCATCGGCTTCGCCAAGGTGGTCGGCGATATCTCCGACGCCACGCTGGAAGTGGTGGGCTTCTTTGGCCTGACGCTGCTGCTCACATTGCTGCTGCTGTGGTGGTACTGCGGCTCGCTGCGCATCGCGCTGATCCCGCTGTCTTGCTCCGTGCTCGCGGTGGTCTGGGAGCTGGGCTTCCTGCACCTGTTCGGCTATGGGCTAGACCCCTTCGCGATCCTGGTGCCGTTCCTGGTGCTGGCCATTGGCGTGTCGCACGGTATCCAGATCACCAGCTTCTGGCTCTATGAAGTGGCCGACCACGGCCAGGACAGCTTTGAAGCCTCGCGCGCCACCTATCGTCGCCTGGTGATCCCGGGCATCTCCGCGGTGCTGACCAACGTGGTGGGCTTCGGCACCATCCTGCTGGTGCCGATCGGCATCGTGCAGGAAATGGCCATCAACGCCATGTTCGGCCTGATCGCGATCATCGTCTGCAAGAAGGTGCTGCTGCCTTGCCTGCTGTCCTACGCCACGCTTCCGGACCCGGTGCGCTTCCGCGAGCACCAGCGCCGCCGCGATGCCGCCTTTGCGCCGGCCTGGCACGTGCTCAGCGCCATCACGCTCAAGCCGGTCGCGGCCACGGTGCTGGGCATCGCAGTGCTGGTCTATGCCTGGGCCGAGTGGGTGGGGCAGGGGCTGGAGATCGGCGAACTGCATGACGGTGTGCCCGAACTGCGCCCCGATTCGCGCTACAACAAGGACACCGCCGCCATCGTGCGGGAGTTCTCCATCGGCGTGGACGTGCTCAAGGTGATTGCCGAGTCGCCGAAGGACGGCTGCATCGACAAGCGTGTCATGACCACCATCGACGACTTCGCCTGGCGCATGCAAAACACGCCGGGTGTTCAGTCCACGCTGTCGCTGCCCCAGATGTCGCGCCTGGTGTTCGAGGCCTTCAACGAAAGCAATCCGAAATGGCGCGCACTGCCGCGCAATGCCGACGGCTTCGTCATCACCCTGCAGCCGATCCCGCCGTCCACTGGCCTGCTCAACAATGACTGCTCCGCAATACCGGTGCTGGTCTTCACGGCCGACCACAAGGCCAACACCATCGACGGAATTATCGCGGCGGTGAAGCAGTTCGAGGAAGAGCAGGGCGCCGACGCGCCGGTGAAGCTCAAGCTGGCCACCGGCAACGTCGGCGTGATGGCCGCAGCCAATGATGTCATCAAGGAGACCGAGCGGCCGATCCTGCTGTGGGTGTACCTGGGTATCGGCATCTGCGTATTCCTGTCGTTCCGCAGCCTGGCCGGCCTGATCTGCGTGCTGGTACCGCTGGCACTGGTATCGGTGCTGTCCTATGCGGTCATGGTGTTCCTGCAGATCGGCGTCAAGGTATCGACGCTGCCGGTAGCCGCGTTCGCCGCCGGCATCGGCGTGGACTACGGCATCTACATCTTCAGCGTGCTCGAGGAGTGCGTGAACAAGGGCATGACGCTGCGCAAGGCCTACGAGCAGACCCTGCACCAGACCGGTAAGGCGGTGCTGTTCACCGCACTGGCACTGGCGGCCAGCGTCTGCACCTGGCTGCTGTCGGGCCTGCAGTTCCAGGTGGACATGGGCATCCTGCTGACGATCATGTTCCTGGCCAATGCCGTGGCGGCGGTGCTGCTGCTGCCGGCTTTTGCCGCCTTCCTGCTAAAGCCACGGACGACCTGACGAACGCTGCTTCGCTGCAAATCCGCCGCCCGGAGTGCCTGGAGGCGGATTTGTAAAGTCTGTCCGTGATCGGCCTGCGGCGTTAGGATGCCGCCGTTCGATGAGCGGAGCCATTCCGATGTTGCGGAAATGCCGGTTCGCAGCCCTGTTGGGCCTGCTGATGCTGGGATCGGCGGCGACTGCCGCCGCACCCGACACCATGGCGCAGCGCATGCTGGCCTGTGCGGCCTGCCACGGCGCCGAAGGCCGTGCCACCGGCGACGGCTTCTATCCGCGCATCGCCGGCAAGCCCGCAGGCTATCTCTATCACCAGCTCATCAACTTCCGGGAAGGTCGCCGCCTCAACGCGCAGATGACCTATCTGCTCGAGCGCCAGAGCAACGACTACCTGCGCGAGATGGCCGAATACTTCGCCGGGCTGTCGCTGCCGCATCCACCCACTCAGCCGACCCAGGCGGATCCCGCACGACTGCAGCATGGCCTGCAACTGGTGAGGCAGGGCGACGCCACGCGAGGCATTCCGGCCTGCAATGACTGCCACGGCGAAAAGATGACCGGTGTGATGCCGGACATTCCCGGCCTGCTGGGCCTGCCTTACGACTACCTCGTGGCGCAGTTCGGAGCCTGGCGCCAGGGAACGCGCCACGGCACGGCTCCGGATTGCATGGCGGCCATCGTGGCCAAGCTCACGCCTGAGGACATCGACGCGGCGGCGAGTTGGCTGGCGGCCCAGCCGATGCCGGCGGATCCGCACCCGGCGCCGAGCCTGCCGAAGCCCTTGCCGACCTCCTGCGGCAGCGTCACCGGCGCGGGAGCGGCCCAATGAAGCGCGCACTGATCATCCTGGCGCTGGTCGGCGCCTGCGCCGCCACCGCGATCTTCTGGCTGGGCCTGCGCAGCGATCCCGGCGACGTCTCCATGACCAGCCCCTTGCAGGCGCCGGTGGGGATTTCCACCGAGGAGCGCGGGCATTACCTGGTGCGGGTCGGAGACTGCATGGCCTGTCACACGCGGCAAGGCGGAGCCGACTACGCCGGCGGCCGCGTCATCCCGACACCGTTCGGAGACTTCTATTCGCCCAACCTGACACCGGATCCCGAAACCGGCCTGGGCCTGTGGTCCGCGGACGACTTCTGGAAGGCGATGCACGAGGGCCGCTCGCGGGATGGCTCGCTGCTGTATCCGGCGTTTCCCTACACCAATTACACCAAGCTGAGCCGCGACGACAGCGACGCGATGTTTGCTTACCTGAAGACCCTGCCGGCTGTGAAGCAACCGCGGCGGGAGCATCAGCTGCAGTTTCCGTACAACTACCGCTTCCTGTTGGTCGGCTGGCGCGCCTTGTTCTTCAGGCCCGGCGTCTACCAGCCGGTCGGCGCGCAGGATGCGCAATGGAACCGCGGCGCCTACCTGGTGCAGGGGCTGGGGCACTGCAGCGCCTGCCACGAGGCCCGCAACGCCCTGGGTGCCGTGCAGTCGCGCGACAACCCAGCCGGCGGCCTGGTACTGAACTGGTATGCACCGGCACTATCGGCACCCGCTGAAGCCGGCGTGCAGCACTGGCCCAAGGAAGACATCGTGCGCCTGCTGCGCGATGGCATCGCCCCGGGAGCCTCCACGCTGGGCCCCATGGCGGAGGTCGTCTACGAGAGCCTGCAACACGCGTCGGCCGAGGACCTGGATGCCATGGCGACCTACCTGAAATCGCTGGAGCCGAGCCAGCCGCCGCCCGCCAGCGGCGCCGTGCGGGTACCGGCGCATGCCGTGGACGACATGTCCAAACGCGGAGCGACGATCTATGCCGATCACTGCGCAAGCTGCCATGGCGAAGCCGGCGAGGGCGCTCCGCCCGCAGCCCCCGCACTGCGCGGGAACCGTGCGGTAACGATGGACTCTGCAGTCAATCCCATACGTATCGTACTGTTCGGCGGCTACGCACCGGGCACTGCCGGCAATCCCAGGCCATTCGGCATGCCGCCGTTTGGCAACACGCTCAGCAACCAGGATGTTGCCGATGTGATGACCTATACCCGTAGCGCCTGGGGCAACCAGGGGCGTCCCGTATCGAGCGCGGAGGTTGCCCGAAACCGCCAGGGACCGCTTTGGTGAAGTGTCCGAAGCTCAGCGCGAGCCGGCGCTGCGCTTGTCGATGAAGAAGTCCTGCTGCCGTTCGTAGACGAAGCCCTCGGTGCAGCGCAGGTAGCCTTCGGTGCGGCGCTGCTCAGCCGGGTAACGGTCCAGGCATTCCTTCTGCTTTGTCGTGTCCACCGTGACGACACGCACGCGATCGTGCTTTGCCGGGTCGTAGCGCTCGACCTGGGTGGAGCGCTGCATCCACCAGACCAGTAGCAGCGCCACGCCGCCCACGGCCAGCGCTCCCAGAATAGGCAGAAATTGCGAGGCGAGGCGTGTGCGTAGGTTCTGAGGCACTGCAGAAGGCTTTGAAACAAGGAGACACAAGGTAAGCTGCGGGGCCTGTGCAAGCCAATCCGACACGCAGCGTCGGGGGTGGGCCAGGCCTTAATCAATATCGCCGCATATCGCAGCGTAGCGAGACCATTCGCTGCCAGTGCGCTCTGAGCGAAGTGAGCCACAGACTCCAGGCTCTCGGCCTCGTGAGTCGCCGACGACAATCGGGTCCGGGGCTGAATCGGAATACTGGCTCTGATCCCATTCCCGTTGTAGGCGCCTCGTACCATGCATGATTTCAATGGCCTCCAGGGCGTTCCGTTCCGCCACGGACTGGCCACTGCGAATTGACGGGCTTGGGTCAGGCGCGTAGCTCTTGGAGGACCTGGAGCGTTCTCGATCAATCCGTAGCTGTGTGTCAGCTAGTTGTTCTGCGCGTAGTCGTGCCTGTTCCTGCTGCAGGGCCAAGAATGCATTCTGCCTTTCCTGAAGCTCCCATGCTTCTTGGCGTACACGGGCTTCCTTGTCAGCCTGAATGGCTTGGTAGTGCTCAACCCCGAGCAACGCCATCAGCACCAAACCCACGCCGAAAATCCAGGCGAATGTCATGTCGGCATGCGCGGCTTTTCGATAGCGCAGCGGTGCGCGTAAATCCGTCATAACTGTGTTATTGGCCGTAGGGGGGCAGCCAGCTAACGCCAGCCGTGCAGGACGAATCGTGCGACAACGATTACCGCGAAGATCGCAAACAGAATTTTCTGCCATGGAACCCTCGCTGGATGGACTCCCCGAAAGCGCTTCAAGCGCAATTCCTGGCGCCGCAGTTCTTTGAGCCGCAGCTTCGGATCCTCGTCCGTGCCGCCGCCCCAGGGATCGATGCTCATTGATCAAACAGGAAGTGAGGTGTATCTCACGGTAAACGTGAGCTTCGACCTGACGCAACTGTCATTTCGCAGGAAATACGTCCTAATCCAAATCCAGAGCCAAGCCGCGGCTGGAAAAACACAGCCCCCTTGAACGCTGAGCCGCAATCATTTTGCGACGAAAATCCCGCAAATGACTGTGATTCCGGGGAAATATGCAAATGGATTATGGCCTTATTGCGAACCTATTGCGACAACACCGCAAACCTCGTGAGATTCGCGACACACCTCCAGATACAGCAGACATCGTGCGACTCGATCGTATACTTCATGCGATGGATTCTTTCGCGACCCAAGCAGTGACCCGTTAAGTTACGGTAAAAATAATTATAATTAACTGATGGTTACGCTAATGGCGCCACCCATCCATCATGCCCAGAGTGACACTGTGGAGTCCTTTGGCTCCTATTTGCACGCTTTCGCGTCTTGGAATTTATCTCCACCGGCTGCGGTTCTGGCCAGGTGTTTACCTCCAGAACAATTGGAGTTCGAGTGGAGCGACCCACTCGTCCGCTTACTTTTAGCAGAGCGCCTTGAAGCATTTGGGGCGTCGCAGGAGGTTTACCTGCTGGCGGCCACGGGCGCGAACGGCCACGTCGTACGTTGGTGCGATGCGTGCGTGCGGACGCATCGTGGTCGGCATCTGCTCAGGTGGGAAAGTGGACAAGCTCATTGCCGCGAGCACTGCCGCGAACTGAGATCCCGCTGCCGAGGGTGCGGATGGCAAACCACAGATGTGCTGGTCTGGCTAGAGGGACCCACTTGCCCCCGCTGTCATGAGCCCTTCGTCTGTAGGAAAACTAAACCTGGGGCACCTGCTTGCTCCGCTTAGAGCGAGTCGTCCACCTTCGCATTGAGGGCCTCGAAACCGCGCGCCGCCGTAAGTTGGTTGTGTGGACCCAGGGCGCCGCGCAGGATCAAATGCCGCGATAACGTCTGGCGACCACGATAGGGTTAGGGGCAGCCCGATCAATTTCTGCATGGTTCGCTCCCGGCAAGTGTCGCTTAACCAAGTTCGATTCATCCGATTTTGCTGCCGAGCACTGCCGACTCTAGATCAGCTGCCGAAACGTGATGCGGGATGTCCGGCAACTGTACCGAGCCAGCGTTAGCGCGCTGTGAAATTCTGCATGGCCCGTACCGATTCTTTATCGCTGCACCGCCTGTGGTTATCATTATGCGATGCAAGAGTAAATTAAAAGATATTAATATACATATTTCGTATAGACCATATACTTTCCGCAACAATTCGTACTAGCATTCGTTTACCCGAATGAGTCAGGCAGAATGTCGAACGAACAGCTAACAGATTTAACCCAGCCACAACGCGACCGGCTTGCGTTCGTGGAGTTGCGCGTGCGCTTCATCGGGGAGATACGCCGTCAGGACTTGGTCACGCGGTTTGGCATCCAGTCCGCCGCCGCATCCAGGGATCTGGCGCTGTACAAGGATTTGGCTCCGGGCAACATCGACTACGACCCCAAGGGCAAGTCCTACGTCCTTGGACCGGACTTCCGGCCTGTATTCGACTTCCCACCGGAGCGGGTGCTGTCGTGGCTGACCCAGGGGTTCGGCGATGGTCAGCCGATGCGGCTCAAGGCGTGGGTGGCCAGCGAGAGCCCGTCACGGCTCACGCATCCGGATTTGGACGTGCTGGCGAGCGTGACCCGTGCAATCCACCAGGAGTGTCCGGTCGGCATCGAGTACCACTCCATCTCCAGTGGCCGCACTGAGAGGGAGATCGTCCCGTTCGCGCTGATCGACAACGGCCTGCGCTGGCACGTCCGCGCCTTCGACCGGAAGTCCCAAGAGTTCCGGGATTTCGTAATCACCCGGATCAAGCGCCCGGTCCTTTTGAGGGATGCAGATGTGCAGCCCCTTGAGCGCAGTGATCAGGACATCCAATGGACCCGGATCGTGGAGCTGGAGATGGTGCCGCACCCGGACCACCCCCGCCCCGAAATCACCGAGATGGACTACGGCATGGTTCGCGGGTCACTGCGGATGAAGCTGCGTGCTGCCACCGCCGGATACATCTTGCGGCAGTGGAGTGTGGACTGCTCTCCGGACCACAGTCTGCGCGGTTACGAATTCAGGCTCTGGCTGAAAGATCACCTGGCGCTGTACGGCGTCAAGAACGCTGTGTTGGCGCCGGGGTACCGCTCGCCGGACCAGAACAAGGGAGAGCAATAACGTGGCCTACAACCCAAAACGCGCATTGGAGCTGCTCCGAATCGGCTCCGGCCGCGCTGATGCCACTTTTCGCGATGGCCAAGAAGATGCCATTCGTCACATCGTCGAGGGCAAAGGCCGCTTGCTGGTCGTGCAGAAGACCGGGTGGGGCAAGAGCTTTGTCTACTTCATCGCGACCAAGTTGCTGCGGGAAGTTGGAACTGGCCCTGCGTTATTGATCTCACCGCTTCTGGCGCTGATGCGAAACCAGATCGCAGCGGCAGAGCGGATGGGGGTTCGCGCCGCCACCATCAACTCCGACAACATGGACGACTGGACGGCAGTCGAGGGCAAGCTGGCCAAGGGGGAGATCGACATTCTGTTGATCTCGCCGGAGCGCCTGGCGAACGAGCGGTTCCGGACGCAGGTTCTGGCCGGCATCGCTGCACAGATTTCGATGCTGGTCATCGACGAGGCACATTGCATTTCCGACTGGGGCCACGATTTCCGCCCTCACTATCGCCTGCTGGAGCGGATCGTCAAAACGCTGCCGCCAAACCTGCGATTGCTCGCCACCACGGCAACAGCGAATAACCGCGTGATGGAGGACCTTGCTGCCGTGCTCGGTCCGAAGCTGGACGTCTCTCGTGGCGACTTGAATCGGACCTCGCTTTCCCTGCAAACGATCCGCTTGCCCAGCCAAGCCGAGCGCCTTGCTTGGCTGGCAGAGCAACTGGCCACGCTGCAGGGCCACGGCATCATCTACACGCTGACGGTTCGTGATGCCAATCAAGTGGCACAATGGCTGAAGACCCAAGGTTTCAACGTGGAAGCCTACACCGGTGAAACCGGCGATCGCCGAGAACAGCTTGAACAGGCGCTGCTCAGCAACCAAGTCAAAGCGCTGGTTGCCACAACAGCTCTAGGTATGGGCTACGACAAGCCGGACCTGGCCTTTGTCATCCACTACCAAATGCCGGGATCGGTCGTCGCCTACTACCAGCAGGTTGGGCGCGCGGGACGCGCACTGGACTCCGCCTATGGAGTACTCCTCAGCGGTCAGGAAGAGTCTGACATCACTGACTGGTTTATCCGGAGCGCCTTCCCGACCCGACAGGAAGTTGCCGACGTCCTGGGAGCGCTTGAAGACGAACCCAATGGCTTGTCCGTTCCCGAGCTGCTGAGCCGAGTCAATCTGAGCAAAGGACGTGTCGACAAGACGATTGCACTGCTTTCCCTCGAGGCGCCGGCTCCCATCGCCAAGCAAGGCAGCAAGTGGCAGCTCACGGCGGCAACGCTGAGTGAAGCGTTCTGGGATCGAGCGGAACGTCTTACCGCGCTACGGCGAGACGAGCACCAGCAGATGCAGGACTACGTCAGCCTCCCGTTTGGTGAGCACATGGGCTTTTTGATTGGCGCGCTCGACGGCGATCCAAGTGTTGTCACAGGACCTGCCTTACCACCATTGCCCGCAACCGTGGATACCGAGCTGGTCAAAGCCGCCGTCGAATTTCTTCGTCGAACCAGCTTGTCCATCGAGCCGCGCAAAAAATGGCCCGATGGTGGAATGCCCCAGTACGGTGTCAAGGGATTCATCGCTCCTGCCCATCAAGCCGAGTCCGGCAAGGCGCTATGCGTCTGGGGCGATGCCGGTTGGGGTGGCTTAGTTCGACAGGGCAAATACCACGACGGTCACTTTTCCGATGACCTCGTTGCTGCGTGCGTGAAGATGATTCATGAGTGGAATCCGCAGCCGAGCCTGACCTGGGTGACCTGCGTTCCTTCGCTTCGGCATCCCGAATTGGTACCGAATTTCGCGCAACGCTTGGCTGCTGCGCTGGGTCTGCCGTTTCATATGGTCATCGCAAAAACAGACGCAAGGCCTGAACAGAAAACGATGGCAAACAGTACACAACAGGCGCGCAACATTGATGGTTCGCTCGAACTCAACGGCCAGCCCATTCCTCCCGGCCCAGTCCTCCTGGTGGACGACATGGTCGACTCGCGCTGGACGCTGACGGTGTCTGCATGGCTACTACGCAAAAGCGGTAGTGGCGCGGTTTGGCCTATGGCTCTTTCACAGACGGGGCATGACGAATGACGCCCGTCCTATCACCCAACACCCAGGCGATCCTGCTGCTGACTGCGCCGCTCATTGCCGGACGAGGCACTGCATCATCGGATCTGCTCTCGCCTGGTGAATACAAACGTCTCGCGCGTCATTTGCGCGAGATCCAGCGTCAGCCTGCGGATCTCCTCTCGCCGGACGCGGCTGAGATCCTGCGTGCTTGCCAACCGGTGATTGACGAGAGCCGCCTGCAGAAATTGCTAGGGCGCGGATTCCTGTTGAGTCAAGTGATCGAGCGCTGGCAGGCACGCGCCATTTGGGTGGTCAGTCGGGCCGATGCCGAGTATCCGCGTCGTCTGAAGACGCGCCTTCGTGAAGACGCGCCGGCAGTACTCTATGGCTGTGGCAACATGATTTTGCTCGAAACCGGTGGGCTTGCCGTCGTCGGATCGCGCCATGTGGACGACGCCCTCATCGACTACACCATGGCCGTTGGCCGGCTCGCTGCTCGGGCAGGCAGAACGCTTGTCTCAGGTGGCGCCAAGGGCATCGATCAGGCCGCCATGCGTGGCGCGCTAGAGGGGGGTGGAAAAGTTTGTGGCGTGCTGGCGGACAGTCTGGAAAAGACCACCATGAACCGCGAGCACCGCAACCTGCTGCTCGATGGGCAACTGGTCCTGATTTCGCCCTACGACCCGAGTGTCGGGTTCAATGTGGGCAACGCCATGCAGCGGAACAAGCTGATTTACGCATTGGCAGACACCTCACTGGTGGTCAGCTCCGATCTCGACAAGGGCGGCACCTGGGCGGGTGCTGTCGAGCAGCTCGACAAACTCAAATTCGTCCCGGTCTTTATTCGCTCGAGGGGCGAGTCTTCAGCCGGATTGGATGGTTTGCGAAAGAAGGGCGCACTTCCCTGGCCAAACCCACAAGACGTGGACTCCTTCGAGGACGTGTTCAACGTGGCGATGCCAACGCCAACGGCATCCCCACAGGTTGGTTTTGCGCTGTTCTCGAACGGAGCCCCATCGTCGGCTGATACCAAGCCGACGGAGCCCGTGCCACGCGACGACGCGCCAGCGCTCCAGGCCGAGCGTGAGCCGTCTGTACCTGTCGACGTTGTTTCCGATGCGCAGCCACCCGCTGAGGCAGCGGAAGAGTTGCCGCCACTCACACCAGAGGCCGTAGCGCCGATAGACGAGGCCAAGAAATCTACGCAGCCGGAATCGCCCCCTGCAAAAGTGCTCTTTTCTGCTGTGTGCGCTGTGATTCAGCAACTCTTGAGTACGCCGATGAAGGATGCCGAAGTGGCGGCCGCGCTAAACGTTTCCAACGCGCAGGCCAAGTTATGGCTGCAGCGTCTGGTTGACGAAGGTCTATTGGAAAAGCAGAAGAAGCCAGCTGGCTACGTCGTCAAAAAAAAGCGGCTGTTCGAGTGACCGATGAAGATCAACCAAGAAATCAAGACGCAGTGCGACGGCATCGATGAAGAAGGAGCGGAAGCGTAACAATGGCCAAGACACTTGAAGCCTACGACAAGCTGACCCGGGAGATATTCGAAGGCAGCTACCAGTTAGAGATTCCGGACTACCAGCGCTCCTGCGCTTGGACGACGGAACAGGCGGGCGAGTTGTTCGAGGATCTGATCTCGGCGATGCAGGACGCCCGTGTCTCCGGCGCGGCCAACCGAATCTGTCAGCAAAGCGCCTGACACCACAATAGCTATGCAAGGGCAGGCTTGATGAAACCCGTAAAACAACAAGACCAAAGCAACCTGAAATGGGTTGCCGACTTCATCTGGAACATTGCCGACGACCGCCTGCGCGACGTCTACGTGCGCGGCAAGTATCGTGACGTCATCCTGCCGTTCCCCGTGCTGCGTCGGCTCGACGCCGTGCTGGAGCCGACCAAGCAGGCGGTGCTGGAGCGGAAGAAGTTCCTCGACACGCATAAGGTGGCCGAGCAGGACGGCGCACTGCGGATGGCATCCGGGCAGGCGTTCTACAACACATCAGAGTTCACCCTCGCCACGCTTTCCTCCAGCGGACAAGGGCAGCGCCTACGCGACAATTTCGTTGATTACCTGGACGGCTTCTCGCCGAATGTTCAGGACATACTGGCGAAATTCAAGTTTCGCGACCAGATTCAGACGATGGTCGAGGCTGACATCCTCGGTCACCTGATCAATGACTTCCTCGACCCCGAGGTCAATCTTTCCCCGCTGCCGGTTAAGGATGCGGATGGCCGGATCAAGCTGCCCGCGCTCGACAACCACGGCATGGGCACGGTGTTCGAGGAACTGATCCGCCGCTTCAACGAAGAGAACAACGAAGAGGCTGGCGAACACTTCACGCCGCGCGATGTGGTCAAGCTGATGGCCAAGTTGCTGTTCCTGCCGGTGGCCGACAAAATTCAGTCGGGCACCTACTTGCTGTACGACGGTAGTTGCGGCACGGGTGGCATGCTGACAGTGGCCGAAGATGCGCTGCACGAGCTGGCCGCGAGCCACGACAAGGAAGTGTCGCTCCACCTGTTCGGCCAGGAGATCAACCCTGAAACCTACGCCATCTGCAAGGCCGATCTATTGCTCAAAGGTGAAGGCGACGAGGCAGAGAACATCATAGGTGGAGCGGACAAATCCACGCTGTCGGCAGATCAGTTCCGGTCGCGCGAGTTCGACTTCATGATCTCCAACCCGCCTTACGGCAAGAGTTGGAAGACCGACCTCGACCGGATGGGCGGAAAAAAGGAATTCAGCGATCCGCGCTTCATCGTCAATCACGGCGGCGATGTCGAGTTCAAGCTCATCACTCGTTCCAGCGACGGGCAGCTGATGTTTTTGGTGAACAAGCTGCAGAAGATGAAGCACAACACGCCGCTGGGCAGTCGCATCGCGCTGGTTCATAACGGCTCGGCGCTATTCACTGGCGATGCGGGCCAGGGTGAGAGCAACATTCGCCGCTGGGTGCTAGAAAACGACTGGCTCGAAGCCATCATCGCCCTGCCGCTCAATATCTTCTATAACACCGGTATCGCCACGTACATCTGGGTGCTGGCCAATAAAAAGCCCGCGCACCGGCGCGGCAAGGTACAGCTGATCGACGCCTCGCAGTGGTTCCTGCCAATGCGGCGCAACCTCGGCAAGAAGAACTGCGAACTGGCCGACGCGGACATTGAACGCATCTTGAAGCATTACCTGGACCAGCCGCCCGCCGATGCGGAAGCCGCCAAGGCCGTGCCCGAATGCAAATGGTTCGATAACGCCGACTTCGGCTACTGGAAGATCACGGTCGAGCGTCCGCTGCGCCTCAAGAGCCAGCTCAAACGCAGCGCCATCGAAAGCCTGCGCTTTGCCACCGGTGACGAGACGCTGCGCAGCGAGGTCTACACCAAGCACGGCGACAAGCTGTACACGGAATTCGCCAAGCTCAAACCCGAGATCGAAGCGTGGTTGACGGGTGACGATGGCGACGAGGATGCCGACGACGAGTCCGACGACGAAGACGCCAAGACCGCCAAGAAGGCCGTCCCGGAAAAGCGGCGCAAGAAGCTGCTTGACCCCGCGACGTGGCTGCGCGACAAGACCCTGATGGATCTGGCCAAGCTGGCGCAGCAGGAACTTGGCGAAGGGGTTTTCGACGACCACAACGAGTTCCGTGCGCGCTTCGAAGCCGTGATGAAGGCGCACAACAAAAAGCTGGGTGCGCCGGAGAAAAAAAACCATCTACAAGGCAGTCAGCCGGCGAGACGAAACGGCACCGCCTGTTATCGCCAGGCGCAGCAAGCTCAAGGCGGCAGACCATTTCGAGCCCGGCTACGATGGCGCGTACTTGGAAACCGTCGGCAAGGATCGCTTCACGGTCGAGTACGAGGCGGATACGGACCTGCGCGACACCGAGCAGGTTCCGCTCAAGGAGCCCGGCGGCATCGAAGCCTTCTTCGTCCGCGAGGTGCTGCCCCAGGCGCCAGATGCCTGGATCGCGATGGACGCCACCAAGATCGGCTACGAGATCTCGTTCGCACGCTACTTCTATAAGCCGACCCCGCTGCGCACGCTGGAAGAGATTCGTGCTGACATCCTCAAGCTTGAGAAGCAGACAGATGGTCTGCTGCACAAGATCGTGGGGGCTGCGTGATGGCTTTGCTGGCGACGTATTCTGCCTATCAGGAGTCTGGTCTCCCTTGGGCTCCAAAAGTGCCGCAGGGCTGGAATGTGCTGCGCAACGGTCGCTTATTCGCTCATCGGGTTCAGACTGGCTTCCCAGATCTGCCTATTCTGGAGGTGTCCCTGCGCACTGGTGTGCGTGTGCGTGACATGGAAAACCTCAAGCGCAAACAGGTGATGAGCCAGAAGGAAAAATACAAGCGCGCAGCCAAGGGCGACATCGCCTACAACATGATGCGGATGTGGCAAGGCGCACTCGGCCCCGCACCGGTCGACGGATTGGTCAGTCCCGCCTATGTGGTCGTCAAACCGTTTGAGGAGGCCAACAGCGCCTACTGCAGCTATTTGTTTCGCACCGACGCCTACATGCGAGAAGTGAACAAGTTTTCACGCGGCATAGTGGCCGACCGCAACCGGCTCTATTGGGACGGGTTTAAGCAGATGCCGTCTTTGGTGCCGCCGCGCCCCGAGCAAGACCAGATCGTCGCCTACCTGCGGGCGCAGGACTCCCACATCGCCCGCTTCATCAAGGCCAAGCGCGATCTTATTGCGCTGATGGCAGAGCAGCGGGGGGTTCTCGCAGAACACGCGATTGCATCGGCAGAAACTCAATACCTTCGATTCGACCGAGTTGTCACGCTTCAGGCGAAGCCAATCACCAGAGAACCGGAGAAGGCATACACCCCGATTGGCATGTTTAACCGTGGTCGCGGCATCTTCCACAAGCCGCGGACTGAAGGAAAGCACCTTGGGGATTCGACATTCTTCCGGATCGAAAAAGGCGACCTAGTTTTTAGTGGACAGTTCGCTTGGGAGGGTGCAGTCGCCGTTGCCAATGCCGAGGATGATGGGTGTATCGCGTCCCATCGCTACCCAATTGCCAAGTGCATGCTTGATGCTGTCACGCCCGAGTATCTCTACACATTCTTCTCGAGCAAGGCAGGCGACCTTCTTTTGAATCACCACTCACGAGGCGCAGCGGGTCGCAATCGTCCGCTGAACCCGCGCTCGTTGTTGAAAGATAAGATTCCAGTTCCGCCGCTGCATCTGCAACGCGAAGTTACCGATTTCTTCAACGAAGAACAATCGGTGCGCCGTGAAATCGAGAAGGAGATCGCCCTCATCCTAGAATACCGCGACCGGCAAATTGCTGATGTCGTCACCGGCCAAGTGGACGTGCGCGGCTGGGTGCCCGGCCCAGATGACGTGTTGCCCGAGGAAGACCTGGCCGTCTTGGGTGCCGACGAAGAAATTGATACTGATGGGGAGGAAGACGATGGCGATGACTGACACCAGCGAGAAGGGGTTGGAAGCCCTTATCGTCCGCGACCTCTGCACCAGTGGCGGCTACGCTCAGAGCCTGCCCACCGATTACAACCGCGACGTGGCGGTGGACGTGATGCAATTGCTGGCGTTTCTGCAGGCCACGCAGCCCACGGTCGTCACCGCGCTGGAGCTGGCGAACGAAGGCATTAAGCGCACGCAGTTTCTGCACCGCATCCAGGGCGAGATCGCCAAGCGCGGCGTGGTGGACGTGCTTCGCAAGGGCGTCAGCCACGGCCCTGCGCACGTCGATCTGTACAAGTTGCTGCCGACGCCGGGCAATGTTAGCGCTGCTGAGAACTTCGGCAAGAACATCTTCAGCGTCACCCGGCAGCTGCGCTACAGCAATGACGAATCGCAGCGCTCGCTGGACATCGCCATCTTCATCAACGGTCTGCCGGTGCTGACTTTCGAGTTGAAGAACTCTTTGACCAAGCAGACCGTAGCCGATGCCATCACGCAGTACCAGACCGACCGCAACCCAAACGAATTGCTGTTCCAGATTGGGCGCTGTGTGGCGCACATGGCGGTCGACGATGCCGAGGTGCGGTTCTGTCCGCACCTCACCGGCAAGACTTCGTGGTTCCTGCCGTTCAACCAGGGGTGGAACAGCGGCGCGGGCAACCCACCCAATCCGAACGGCCTGAAAACCGACTACCTGTGGAAGCAGGTGCTGCAGAAGGATTCGCTGGCCAACATCATCGAAAACTTCACGCAAGTGGTGGAGGAAGAAGACGAAAAAGGCAAGAAGCGGCGCAAGCAGGTGTTCCCACGTTTTCACCAGCTGCGGACTGTCCGCGCCTTGCTCCGCCGCTCCCGCGAGGATGGGGTCGGCAAGCGTTACCTGATTCAGCACTCGGCGGGCAGCGGCAAGAGCAACACCATCGCGTGGCTGGCCCACCAGTTAGTCGAGCTCAAGACCGCAGCCGACGCGATGCTGGCCCAGTTCGATTCTGTCATCGTCATCACCGATCGGCGCGCGCTGGACACCCAGATCGCCCGCACGATCAAGAGCTACGACCACGTGGCGTCGATCTTCGGCCACTCGGAGGACGCCGCCGAGCTGCGCACCTTCCTACGCAAAGGCAAGAAGATCATCGTGACGACGGTGCAGAAGTTCCCGTTCATCCTAGATGAGTTGGGCGACCTCGGCGGCAAGAAGTTCGCGCTGCTGATCGACGAGGCGCATTCCAGCCAGGGCGGCAAAACAACGGCCAAGATGCACATGGCCCTATCGGCCGCGGCTGGCGACGACGAGGATGACGACGAATCCGTCGAGGACGCCGTCAACAAGTTGATCGCGTCGCGCAAGATGCTGCCGAACGCCAGCTACTTTGCGTTCACGGCCACGCCAAAAAACCGGACGCTAGAGTTGTTCGGCGAGAGCTACGTGGAAGGTGGCGAAGTGCGCTACCGCTCGCCGGAGGAGCTGACCTACACCACCAAGCAGGCGATCCAGGAGGGTTTCATCCTCGACGTCATCGCGAACTACACGTCGGTGGACAGCTTCTACCACGTCGCCAAAACGGTAGAAGACGACCCGGACTTCGACAAGGTCAAGGCGCTGAAGAAGATTCGCCACTACGTGGAATCCCATGACAAGGCCATCCGCAAGAAGGCCGAGATCATGGTCGATCACTTCGTGACGCAGGTGGCGGGTAAGCAGAAAATCGGCGGCAAGGCACGGGCTATGATCGTTTGCAACGGCATCGCACGGGCCATCGACTACCACCGCGAGGTATCGGATTACCTAACCACGATCAAGAGCCCGATCAAGGCCATCGTGGCGTACTCGGGCGATTTTGAGATTGGCGGCGTAAAGAAGACCGAGGCCGACCTTAACAACTTCCCGAGCAAGGACATCCCATCCAAGCTCAAGCAAGACCCGTATCGCTTCTTGATCGTCGCCAACAAGTTCGTCACCGGCTTTGACGAGCCGCTGCTGCACACGATGTATGTGGACAAACCGCTGGCGGGCGTGCTGGCGGTGCAAACGCTGTCTCGGCTGAACCGGGCCCACCCGCAAAAGCGCGATACCTTCGTGCTCGACTTTGCCGACAACGCCGAGGCGGTGAAGGAGGCCTTTCAGGACTACTACCGCGCCACGATCCAGACCGGCGAAACCGATCCCAATAAGCTGCACGACCTGAAGAACGATCTCGACGCCAAGCAGGTGTACAGCTGGCAGCAGGTTGACGACTTGGTGGCGCTCTATGTCACCGGTGCAGACCGGGACAAGCTTGACCCCATCCTGGATGCCTGTGTTGCCGAGTACATCGACAACCTTAACGAAGACGACCAGGTCGAGTTCAAGGGTAAGGCCAAGGCCTTCGTGCGCAGCTACGGCTTCCTGGCGGCGATCCTGACCTACGGCCACCCCGCCTGGGAAAAGCTCTCGATCTTTCTGAACTTCTTGATCCCCAAGCTCCCCGCTCCGAAGGAGGAAGACCTCTCCAAGGGCGTGCTGGAAGCCATCGACATGGACAGCTATCGGGTAGAGGCACAGGCGTCACTGAAGATGTCGATGGACGACGCGGATGCCCTTATCGAACCACCCCCTCCCGGTGGCGGCGGTGGTGGCGGGACGCCGGAAATCGACAAGCTGTCAAACATCATCAGAACCTTCAACGATATGTTCGGCAATATCGAGTGGAAGGACGGCGACAAGATTCGTAAGGTCATCACCGAGGAAATTCCGACTCGCGTGGCGCAGGACAAGGCCTACCAGAACGCGCAGGCCAACTCCGACAAGCAGAACGCCAAGCTGGAGCACGACAAGGCGCTGAATCGCGTGGTGCTGGAACTGATCTCCGATCACACCGAGCTTTTCAAGCAGTTCAGCGACAACCCCAGCTTCAAGCGCTGGCTAACCGACATGGTCTTCGATTCGACCTACCACCCGGGTGCTGTGCCGCCAAAGACCCCGCCACAGACGGGCGCATTGGCGTGACCAAGATGAATATTCTGAGGGGACTTGTATGGCATTGAATCTAGCGAAGCTCGTGCTGGGTTACTTAAAGGAGCGGCCAGATGAAAAGCTGACCGCCCGGCAGCTTGCCGAATGGATCTTCTCCACGTTCCCAGATGAATGTCAGGCGAAGAAACAGAGCAGCCAGTACGTCAGCACGGATGCTGAACTGTTGCAGCAGTTGGTCGCGGAAATTAGCTCTCAGCGCCCGCGTTTGCAAAAACGGCATCCGGAGCTGAAGACCACCGAGGGTCGGCCGCGTAAGTACTACTATTCAGAGAAATCTGACGTTGCCGAAGTTGCTGCCGCGGAGGGGGTGGTCGCCGCTCCTATTGCAGACAGTAGCGATGCCAAACTCGGAGAGCACGCGATGTACCCGCTGCTCTCACTGTATTTGTGGGAGGAGCTTGGCGTCTACTCGAAGAGGATCGACGAGAAGCGCTCATCGAACAAACGTGGGCCAAACGGTAACCGCTGGCTGTACCCGGACGTGGTCGGGATGGAGGACTTGGGCGCTGAGTGGCATCAGGAGGTTCGGGACTGCGTGAATCAGTATTCCGACAAGCGCACCAAGCTATGGTCGTTCGAAGCCAAGTTGCTGATCAACCGGTCAAACGTGCGTGAATGCTTCTTCCAGGCGGTTTCCAACTCGTCATGGGCCAATTTTTGCTATTTGGTCGCAGCGGAAATCGAGGGACAGGACACGCTGAAGGAATTGCGGATGCTGTTCGCGGCGCACGGCATCGGCGTGATCAAACTGGATGCCGACAATCCGGCAGAAAGTCAGGTCTTGATTCCTGCTCGTGAGCGTGACGAGATCGACTGGGATATGGCCAACCGACTGGCAACCGAGAACCGGGACTTTCTGGATTACGTGAAGCTGGTGAAGCAATTCTACCAGACTGGGGAAGCCAGGCTGGCCGATTGGGATGTGCCCGAGATGACAGACTGAATTGCGTTACTCGGGGTGGCCAATGACATCGAGGCGCTGCTCGCCGCGTTGAAACTCCCCGAACCACTGATTGCGAGAGTGGGTGCGAGCCCGGCTTATAAGTAACGTAAAGCCCTCGCAACCCCACTCCCTTGCGGTGTAGGGAAGCTTGTGAATCCCAGCGATCTCGCGGCGCGAATCTACTCGGGTAAGGGCCGGCTGCCCATTCCTAGCTTCACCTAGAAACAATTAATCAAAGGGGAGCGGTTCAACTATTCAAGGCCCAATCGCTTCCTCCGCCATTCTGCTTTGCGCGCGCGGAGCGCTGCCTCCTTTGAGTGATCATGATCTTGAAGGACTGCCTTGACCTCCGGTAAGAGGTTATCCAAATGCGGAGCCCCAGCGGCTATTAAGCTGGCGACTTGATCTATCGGAATCCCGGCCGGCAGGGTTCCCAGCCCTCGGTGCTTGCCCTCATCTCCGGTTATCGGATCCCTCCCAATCAGCCATGCCCATAGCAGGATTAGCCCCCAAGCTGAGTAGCTCTTAGAACGATGCTTAGCCGGCCATGGGGGAGGCAGTTGATCTTGCCTCTGATAAGCAAGCACCAGTGAAGCAGTCGACTGAGCGCAGAACTGCTCCCACTGCGAAATCTGGTGGGACTCCAATATTCGCCGCCCGAGGAACATGCCGCATTGATCGCAATGGCCCGGCTTGTGGACGTGACTGGACGGAAACCTCGCCTGCCAACCACACTCCGGACAGGCGACCTCCAATCGAACCTGATGGCGGGAGCAGACGGAGTACTCACGAAAGCTCCACGCCGTTCGCTCGAAGCGAGGCTCGTCGAGCAGGCATTCCGGGCACCAAGCCCGACCAGGGCGGAACGACCGAGCAGTAAGCCAGGTAGCCCGATGAAACCCCAGGTTCAAAACCTCAGCCGGGCATCCTTCACGATGCAGCCACTGAACCATAGCCCCGTCGTAGGTATTGATGTTCCCGAGCAGCCGGATATTCCGCGCACCTCGCGAGCGGGGGGACTCTGGTTGGCTCACTCGCGCCAGCCAGGCTCCCGTTGCTCCAAGGTTTTGTAATCGCACCCGATGGAAGTAGCTCGCAAGAGATTCGATAGCTTCCGTATTGCCGCCCGCGACCGCGCGCGGGAGTAGCCCGATTGACATGCCGATTGACCATTGTTGACCGAGGTCAGGTTAATCGGATGGGCGACCCTTTTGAAGGGCCGACGGGAGACACCCCTGGCACGAGCCTGCCAGGCCAACAATGCCACGCGGCCACCTCAGGCGCATTGCTCGCGAATCAGAGGGGTAAGCCGTGCTCAATCGAGGCCAGGACGCGAAGTACTTGAGTAAGTCCGGCGGCGGAATCCAGTAATGACCGCGGCGTTAGCTCTCCTAGCGCTGCATTCGGGGTTTCGAGCCAGCTTCGCGCGTACAACTCATCCTCAAAAACCCTTTCGGCTTCCGCAAGACCGATCTGCCAATGGGATGAGTTGTTCACGGGATACTAGCCTGGTGTCGATCCTCAATTATTAGACATCGACGTACCCCGCGCGACAGCGGCGAAGAAAATCCCGTCAATTGGCAAAAAGGTCAGCGCAAATTCGAGGGTTAGTTGGCAGAAATGTTGGCGCGCAGTAAGAATTGACCCACCCAAGAGGCAAGTGCGCACTGAAATTTGACCCACGTTAATCGGTACTCTGGCGATTTTCTCGCCAGGGATGACCAGGAGTGATTAGCGTGGAAT
>NZ_JAUASX010000018.1 GCF_030345715.1 Solimonas sp. SE-A11 | reverse complement strand
GACTCCAACGATACGGAGATCGGTCGTGAGGAGAACCGTCGCGTGGAGCTGAAGGTCCTCGAGTAAGCGAACTGCGGCAAATCAAAACCCCGCCGGAGTGATCCGGCGGGGTTTTTTCTTTGGCGGTCATTCTGGGTTGTCGTCCATAGCTGAGGAGACAACAACCCTCTATGGCCGGGTTTCCTTGCACCTCAGGTCAGCACATGCCTACGCTGTCAGGCAATCCAAGGCGCTATTCCGCCCCACCTCCGGACACGTGGCCCGTAGCGGCCCCTACCCGTTTCGCCGCATCAGACAAAAGCAGGAGGCATGGCACGCTCACTGCTTGATAAGCTTGAACTTTATCCTTGACGGGTGCCCTCGGCGTCTGTCATAAGCAGCCGTATAAGTAAATAGTCGAAACTTCAGCTTGGGGATCCCTCTCATGAGAGACAGCATTCGCTTTTTCCAACCCCGCGCCGTGCTGCTTCTGGCAGCCCTGGTGCTCACCGCATGCGGAGGTGGCGGCGGTGCCCGCAGCCCCGATCTGCCCTTCCCCGAGCTGCAAGGCTTCGCGGTGAGCTGCACGCCGCAGCAGCCGATCGCTGCAGGCCAGACCGCCCAGTGCCAGGTCCAGAACTGCGTCTACCAGGTGGTCGACGCCAACGGCCGCACCAGCACCGTGCCTATGACCTGCCCGACGCCGACCTGGTCGTCGGGCAACACCGACGCGGCCACCGTCAATGAGACCGGCCAGGTGACTGCCGTCGGCAACGGCAACACCACGATCAGCGCCACCATCGAGAGCGTTACCCGCACGACGACGGTGACCACGTTCACGCCGACCCTGGTCAGCAGCACGATCTCCTGCGCCGACGTCGACATCAACGCCGGCCAGACCTCGCAGTGCAAGTTCGATTCCTGCACCTTCTCGGTGCTGGCACCGGATGGCAGCGCCCAGAACCAGCAGGGCACCTGCCCCACGACGGCCAACTGGACCGTCACGCCGAACACCATCGGCACGATCAGCAACACCGGCCTGTTCCGTAGCCAGACCCCCGGCACCGCCACCGTGCGCGCCCAGGTCGGTAGCGTGAACTCGAACGCCGTGACCATCCAGGTCGGCAATGCCTGCGTGCTCGATGGAAGCCTGCAGCTCGCCCCGGCCAACCGCACCATCGTCGCCGGCCAGCAGCAGACCTACGTTGCCACCGCCACTTTCAGCGATGGCACCAACGGCGAATTCGGCGTTGTCACCACGTCGACGACCTTTACCAGCAACAACCCCTCCGCTGCGCCGTTCCCGGCCGGCCAGGGCAATGCCACCACCACGACCAACTCGGCGCTCACCGCGACCGCCACGGTCACGGTCACCGGCACCTACTCGGCCAACACCTGCAGCGGCAACCCGGTCACCGCCACGGCGACCCTGATCGTGCAGCCGGCACGTCTGGTGGCCGGCGGCCTCTGCCTCGAACTGGCAGATGCCGGTAGCGAGTTCCAGGATTGCCGTACCGACAGCGGCGCCTGCGCCGCCGTCACCCAGCAGGAACTGTCCGTGAACGGCACGCGCCAGCTGCGCCTGCGTGGCCGCTTCGACAACGGCCAGGAATGCAACCTCACCAATCGCAGCGATGCCAGCTTCAACACCTCGGCCGCCGCCATCGCCACGGTCAGCAACGCCCCGGGCGCGGGCCTGGTTCGCGGCGTCAGCCGTGGTACCGCCAGCATCGGCGCCAGCTTCACGGCTGCCGGCCAGACGACCAGTGCCAACCCGATCCAGTTCCGGGTGAACCTGGACGAAATCCTGGGCGGCAACAGCGTCAGCGTCTCGGCCAAGAGCCTTTCCGAGCCGGGTGATCCCCGCAAGTTCGCTTGCGTCGGCGCCACCGATCTCGTGGGCGGGCTCGCGGATGCCTCGCAGCTGCAGGGCCGCCTGAAGGTCTACGCCGGCGCCCGCTTCTGCACCGAGGCGAACTACAACGAGGCCACCGGCCTCTGCGAGCAGTTCATCGACGTCACGCCGCGCGACGTGACCAACGACGACGGCGACGTTTCCGCCACCAATCCGCTGGGCAACCGCATCCAGTGGAAGCACGAGTCCGCCGGCTTCTGGAACGGCAGCAGCTGCTCCACCACCCTGCCGGTCGACATCCCCTTCGGCAACGGCCCGTCGGCCCTGGTCGGTGACCAGCGTACCCCGGCAGACCGCTACGCCATCGGCGACCGCCGCCCCGGCGAGAACGGCGTGGTCATCGGCGCCGGCAACCTGCGCCTCGGCTTCAGCTGCATCACCGCCGAGTACGCCAATCCGGGCTCGGCCCAGAACACCGACAAGGACGGCATGACGATCCTGGTGCTGCCGGTGACCAACGACGTGCTGCTCGGCTCGTCCACGGCCCAGCAGACCACGCAGCTCTGCGACGCCCTGGCCCCGCTGTTCCTGCTGGGCGCCAGCGAGAACGGTGGTAACGGTGCCATCACGCAATTGCTGAGCGCGGTCACCGAGATCGTCAACCCGCTGCTGCAGACCCTCGCCAGCGGCCAGGAGGAAGGCAACACCGGCCCGATCCCGCTGGACCTGATCGTCAGCGAGTTGCTCAACGGCCTGGATCCGGTCACCAGCGCGCTGTTCGCCGCTGGCCTCACCGACCTGCTGAACATCGTGGACAACGCGGTCTACCGGCCGCTGACCTGCGGCCTGGGCACGCTGCTGGACGCCCTGCTGACGGCGCAGCCGGACAAGATCCTCAATGCGCAGGCCTGCCTGCCGGATGATCCGACGTTCCCCTTTCCGTTCGCGGCGCCTTAATCGATAAGCTCAGGGAAGAACAACAATGAACTTCAAGCACCTGATGTGTGCAACCGCGCTGGGGCTGATGCCGGCCCTGGCCCTGGCCCAGACGGCGGCCCCGGCCGCTGCGGCAGCCCCGGCTCCGGTGGCTTCCGCTCCCGTGGCAGTGGAGGTGCGGGACGACCGCTGGTCGCTGTGGCCGTATGCCGGCGTGGTGATGTCCGACAAGTCGGATGTCGACTACGGCCTCACGGCCGGCGCCCTGGCCACCCGCCCGCTGACCGACCGTATCGTGCTGGAACTCGGCGCCGACTACAGCAACCTGGAAACCACCAACGCCGGCGACTATGAGCGCATCAGCGGTCGCGCCGGCCTTGAGGCCTTCTTCGGCAAGCCGTTCTACGACTCGTCCTGGGACTTCCAGCCGTATATCGCAGGCGGCATCCACTTCTCCAGCGTGGACTTCCTCGGCGAGCGTACCGGCGCCTGGGGCCCCTACGGCAGCCTCGGTTTCCTCCAGCGTCTGGGCAGCCTGACGACGCTCAAGCTCGAAGCCCGCTACCAACAGGACGACGCCCAGGAACAGGGTCCGGTGCCGGAAACGACCTACTACACTTGGCAGGCTTTTGCCGGCCTGCGTGTTGCCCTGGGCCAGAAGCCGGGTGATGCCGACGGTGACGGCGTACCCGATCACCTCGACAAGTGCCCCAACACCCCCAAGGGTGTCTCGGTGTACTCGGACGGCTGCCCGGTGGATACCGACGGCGACGGCGTGCCGGATTACCTGGACAAGTGCCCCGGCACCCCCAAGGGTACGGTGGTCAATGCCTCCGGCTGCCCGGCGGATTCCGACGGTGACGGCGTGCCCGACGAGCTGGACAAGTGCCCGAACACGCCGCGCGGCGTGCTGGTGGGCCCGGACGGCTGCCCGATCGATTCCGACGGTGACGGCATCCCGGATGCCTATGACAAGTGCCCCAACACCCCCAAGGGCACCATCGTGGGTCCGGACGGTTGCCCGGCCGCTGACGCCGATGGCGATGGCATCCCCGACTTCATGGACAAGTGCCCGGATACTCCCAAGGGCGTGGCGGTGGGTCCGGATGGCTGCCCGCTGGATTCCGACGGTGACGGCATCCCCGACTACCTCGACGAGTGCCCGCGCACGCCGCCGGGTGCCAAGGTGCTGCCCAACGGCTGTGCACTGACGGGCGATTGCCGTACGCCGCGTCCGGGCGAGGCGGTGGACGCCAACGGTTGCGCGCTGGACAAGAATTTCATCCTGCGCGGTGTGAAGTTCGAGTTCGACTCCGACCGCCTGACCGAGCCGGCCAAGCTGATCCTCAACGAGGTCGGCGAGACGCTGAAGGCCTACCCGGCCATCCGCGTGGACCTGGAAGGCCACACCGACGCGATCGGTTCCGACGCCTACAACCTGGGCCTGTCGGAGCGCCGCGCCAACGCCGTGAAGACCTACCTGATGGGGCGTGGCGTGCCGAGCGGCCGCATGAACCCGGTGGGCTACGGCGAGACCCGCCCGATCGACACCAACGACACCGAAGAGGGTCGCGAGAACAACCGTCGCGTGGAACTGAAGGTTCTCGAGTAAGCGACGAACGCAGCAACTGAAAGCCCCGCCAGGGCAACCTGGCGGGGCTTTTCTTTGTCGTACCGTTCTGAGTTGTCATCCGTGACGAGGCCGCAGGTACTTCTTCGTGCGAGCACGGGGGCGCTCATTTCCGGTTTTCGACGCGCCCTCTCAATCCATTCGCTCGGTAATCGGCTGGGCTTGCCTTGGAGCAAGCCCACAAGCCGCTGATGCCGAGTGCCGGCGAACGCATCACGGACACAAAAAGGCCCGCATACGCGGGCCTTGAATCGTTGCCGTGGCTCACTCAATCGTGTCGCTGGATTCATCCGGCGCGCAGCACGGAGCGAATGTAGGGTGGTGGCTTGCGACCCCAGTCCGGTGTCGAGCAAGACCGCGACGCCTCCTGCCTACGCCACACGCACCACCACCAGCACCTGCCGGTTCTTCACCTGCTGCCCCGCAACGACGCTGACCGACTCCACGGTGCCGGCCACCGGTAGCTGCAACTGGAACTCCATCTTCATGGCCTCCAGCACGGCAAGCACCTGGCCCTTTTCGACACGGTCTCCGGGCTGCACGTGGACAGCCACGACCTTGCCGTCTGAATGCGCCAGCAGGCGGCCATCGGAACCCGCAGCGGCGGCCTGAGCGGGCGCCAGCGAGGCATCTGCATAACGCCAGCAGGCGGCATCGGCGTCGATCCAGATGCCGTCGCCGTCGCGTGCGGTACGCGCCTTCCCCTGCACACCATCGCAGACGTAGTGGAACCCATCGTCGCTGCAGCGGCTCACGTCGATCGCCAGGGTTTCGCCGCCCAGGGTCACGGAGAAGGCATCGCCTCGCTGCACCAGCATACGCAGATCGAAAGCCTGGTCACGCCACTTCAGCTTGTAGTCCGCCGGGAACTCATGCGAGCTGTGCCAGCCGATGAACTCCGGCGCCAGCCCATGCTCCTGCGCCAGGCGCGAGGCTTCGTCCAGGTACAGCGCCACGGCCGCCAGGGCGATCTGCCGCGGTGTTGGCCTGCGCGCCGCCACGACTTGGGCCGGGAAATGCTGGCTGATGAACGCGGTGCTGAAATCACCCGAGGCAAAGGCCTCGTGCGCGATGATGTCCAGCAGGTAGTCGCGATTGCTGACCACGCCCAGCAAGGTGGTATCGCGCAGGGCCTTGAGCAGGCGCTGGCGCGCGGTCTCGCGGTCCTCGCCCCAGGCGATGATCTTGGCCTGCATGGAATCGTAGAACGGGCTGACGATCTGGCCGTCGCGCAGGTAGCTGTCGACGCGGATGCCGGTGCCCTGCGGCGGGCGCCAGCGCAGGACCTTGCCGGTCTGCGGCAGGTAGTTCTGCTGCGGGTCCTCCGCGCAGAGGCGCACCTCGATGGCCCAGCCCTGCATGCGCCGCAGTATCTCATCCTGCGACAGCGGCAAGGGCTCGCCCTGCGCCACGCGCAACTGCCATTCCACCAGGTCGAGCCCGAAGACCAGCTCGGTCACCGGATGCTCCACCTGCAGGCGGGTATTCATCTCCAGGAAGTAGAACTGGCCATCGCGCGCCAGCATGAATTCCACGGTGCCGGCACCGACGTAGTTGACCGCCTTGGCTGCGGCCACGGCCGCCTCGCCCATGCGGCGACGCAGCGCCTCGTCCACGGCCGGCGACAGGGCCTCTTCCACCACCTTCTGGTTGCGGCGCTGTACCGAGCAGTCGCGCTCCCCCAGGTAGACCACGTTGCCGTGGCGGTCGCCGAAGACCTGGATCTCGACGTGACGTGCGTCCACCACCGCCTTCTCGATCAGCAACTGGCCGCTCCCGAAGGCATTGGCCGCCTCGGAACGTGCCGACTGGATGCTCGCCAGCAGGTCCGCTTCCTGGTGGACCAGGCGCATGCCGCGCCCGCCGCCACCCGCCGCCGCCTTGACCATCACCGGCAGGCCGACCTTGCTTGCCTCCGACACCAGCGTCTCGTCGGACTGACCGTCACCCTGGTAGCCCGGCACGCAGGGCACACCGGCGGCGATCATGCGGATCTTGGAGGCGGACTTGTTGCCCATGGCCTCGATGGAGTGCGGATCGGGACCGATGAACACCAGCCCTGCATCCTGGACGGCCTGTGCGAAATCCTCGCGCTCGGACAGGAAGCCATAGCCCGGGTGGATCGCCTCGGCGCCGCTCTGCCTCGCCGCGGCGATGAGATGCTCGATGACGAGATAGGACTCCTTGGCCGGCGCAGGACCGATGCGCACGGCCTCGTCGGCCTCCTGGACGTGCATGGCGTCGCGGTCGGCGTCGCTGTAGACGGCGACCGTACGATAGCCGAGTTGCTTCGCACCGCGGATCACGCGGACGGCGATTTCGCCGCGGTTGGCGACGAGGACTTTGGAGAATCGGGCCATGGTTCCTGCCTCGAAGTTTTCTAGTTTTTCGCCCACTGGGGGCTACGCTTCTGCATGAAGGCCGCGATACCTTCCGGCGCCTCCGGCCCGCGCACACAGACTGCGAACTTCTGCGCCGCATCGTCGAGCACCGCATCCATCTCGAGCTTGCCGACGTTGAGCAGGATCTGCTTGGTCAGTGCATTGGCACGCGGCGCGCAGTTCATCACCTGCGCCAGCGTGTCGCCGAGCTTTATCTGCAGCTCTTCTTCGCTGGAATAGCCCTCGTGCACCAAGCCCAGCCGCAGGGCCTCGGCGCCGTGGAATTGGGCGCCAGTCAGGCACAGGCGGCGCGCCTGCGTCAGGCCGATTCGCTCGACCACGAAGGGTGCGATCTGCGCTGGCGGAAGACCGCGTGTGGTCTCGGGCATGCCGAACTTGGCGTCCGCATGAGCAAAGGCGATGTCGGACACGCAGGCCAGGCCGAAGCCGCCACCCAACACCGCGCCCTCGCAGATCGCGATCACCACCTGCGGCGCGGCGCTGACCTGGCGCAGCATCACGCCAAAGGCACGGTTCATGGCCGCCACCGGATCAGCCTCGCCCGGTGCAGGCGGCTTGAGGCCACCGGCCATCATGCCCTTGAGGTCGGCGCCCGCACAGAAGTGGCCGCCGGCACCGCGCAGAACCACCGCACGCACCTCGACGGACTCACGGATGGCGTCGAAGGCCGCACCGATCTCAGCCAGCAGTTCCGGCGTCATGGCGTTGCGCGACTCCGGGCGGTTGATCGTCAGCCATAGCACGCCGCCTTCGAGTTTCAGCAGCAGGTTCTTGCAGTCGGATAGTTGCATGGTCGTTCTCCCGGCGATCAGAAGCGCGCGACGCCGAAACTGTTCGGGAACAGCTCGCGCGCCTTGCTCTCGCGGCAGACCGACAGGCACAGGCCCAACACCTTGCGGGTGTCGCGCGGGTCGATCAGGCCGTCGTCGAATAGCCTCGCCGTGGCGGCGAAGGCATGCGACTCCTTGTCGAACTGGCCGACGATGTTCTGTCGGATGATGCCGAGCATCTTCTCGTCGTTCTCGGAGACCTGCTTGCCCTCCTTGGCCCACTTCTCGCGCGTGATGATCTCCATCACGCCCGCGGCCTGCTCGCCGCCCATCACCGAGGTGCGGGAGTTGGGCCAGGCGAAGATGAAGTGTGGGCCGAAACCGCGGCCGCACATGCCGTAGTTGCCGGCGCCGAAGCTGCCGCCCATGACGATGGTGATCTGCGGCACCGTGGCGTTGGCCACGGCCTGGATCATCTTGGAGCCGTGCTTGACGATACCGCCCTGCTCGCTCTCCGTGCCCACCATGTAGCCGGTGGTGTTCATCAGGTAGACGATGGGCACGTTGGCCTGGCAACACAACTGGATGAACTGTCCGGCCTTGGCGGCGCCCTTGGTGGTGATGGGACCGTTGTTGGAGATGATGCCGATCCGGTGTCCGTGGAGCGTAGCGCGGCCGCAGATGGTCTGCTGGTCGTACTCGTTCTTGAACTCCAGGAACTCTGAGCCGTCCACCAGCCGCGCGATCACCTCGCGGCAGTCGAAGGGCTTACGGTAGTCCGGCGACACCACGCCGCAGAGCTCCTCCACGTCGTACAGGGGCGCACGCACCGGCAGCAGTTCCAGCCGGGGGCGCGAGGCGTTCCAGTTGAGGTTGCGCACGATCTCGCGGCCGATGCGGATGCCATCAGCGTCGCTCTCAGCGATGAATTCGGAAGTGCCGGCGACGCTGCAGTGCATCTCGGCGCCGCCCAGGGATTCCTCGTCGGCGATCTCGCCGGTGGCGGCCTTCAGCAGCGGCGGACCGGCCAGGAATACCTTGGCGTTCTTGCGCACCATGACCGTGTAATCGGACAGGCCGGGCATGTAGGCACCGCCGGCCGTGGAAGAGCCGTGGACGATGGCGACCTGCGGAATGCCGGCGGCCGACAGGCGCGCCTGGTTGGCGAAGCTGCGCCCGCCGGGAATGAAAAGTTCGGCTTGGTACATCAGGTTGGCGCCGCCGGATTCGATCATGGAAACCGTCGGCAGCTTCTGCTGCAGGGCGATCTCCTGCACGCGCAGGCCTTTCTGAACGCCCCAGGGGGTCATGGTGCCGCCCTTGATGGCGGAGTTGGAGGCCGACACCAGGCAGCGCACGCCGGAGACGTAGCCGATGCCGATGATGGTGTTGCCGCCGGCAAGTGACCCGTCCTTGTCGTCATGTAGCTTGTAGCCCGCCAGCGTGGACAGCTCCAGCCAGGGCGAGCCGCGGTCCAGCATCAGGTGCACGCGCTCTCGCGGGAGCAGTTGCCCGCGCTTGCGGTAGCGCTCGCGCTTGGACTCTTCTTCCTTGCGGCCCTTTTCCTCGATGGCGCGCCATTCCTCGATCAGCTTCAGCAGGCCCTCGCGGTTCTGTTGGAACTGGCCGCTGCCGGTGTCGATGCGGGATTCGATAACAGGCATTTCCAATCTCTCCACTATTCGCAGGCTTTCGCGAGTTTACCCCCGTATAAACAGAGGTTTCATCAACAATAAATATTTCCGAATAAGGGCATCCTAAAGCACGCCCTGCCGCCTTCGGGCATGAAAAAAGCCGCCCGGGGCGGCTTTCGGTGAATTCCGGTGATTCAGACCTGCTTGGGGCGCACCGCACGGTGGAAGCCGCGGTAAGGCTGCGAGCGCTTCTGGTCCAGCAGCGGGAAGGCCTTGGCATTGAGGCTGCCGCCGCCGTCGATCTTGATGCAGTTGCCAGTCACGAAGGCAGCGCCTTCGGACAGCAGCCAGACGATCGCGGAGCTGATCTCGGCCTCTTCGGCCATGCGCTTGAGCGGCACCAGGCCGGAGAGCTGCGACAGCACCTCCTTGGCAAACACCGGGTCGTACTTGTCCATGCCGCTGGAGGCGACGAACCCCGGGGCCACGGCATTGACGCGCACGCCCGACACGCCCCACTCCACGGCGGCGGTCTCGGTGAAGTTCAGCATGCCGGCGCGAGCGGCGCCGCTGTGGCCCATGCTGGGCATGCCGCCCCACATGTCGGCGAGCATGTTCACGATCGCACCGCCCTTGTCCTTCATGCACTGGTTGTAGGTCTCGCGGGCCATCAGGAAGCCACCGGTGAGGTTGTTGGCCACCACTGCCTCCCAGCCCTTCTTGCCGATGGTGGCCAGCGGCATCGGGTACTGGCCGCCCGCGTTATTGACCAGGCCGTGGATCTGCCCATGCTCGTCCAGCATGCCCTTCACGGCATCCCTGACGGCGTCCTCGTCGCGGATATCGAAGGCCCGGGTCGAAACGCGCCCGCCATCCTCCACGATCTCCGCGGCCGTAGCGTCGAGCTTCTCCTGCTTGCGGCCGGTGATGATCACGTGCGCGCCCAGGGACGCCAGCTCGTGCGCGGTGCAGCGTCCGATGCCCGAACCGCCACCGGTGATCACGATCGTCTGGCCATCGAACTGGCCGGCGCGGAATACAGACTGGTAACCCATGTTTTCACCCTCCGGAAACGATCAAGGCCGGGAATTCCCGGCCTTGATCAGCACTGCTTAGCGACTTCTTACAGCTTGCCCTGCAGCTCCGGGACCACCGTGAACAGGTCTCCGACGAGGCCGATGTCGGCCACCTCGAAGATCGGGGCCTCCGGGTCCTTGTTGATGGCGACGATGGTGCGGGCGTCCTTGATACCGGCCAGGTGCTGGATCGCGCCGGAGATACCGATCGCGAAATACAGCTCCGGGGCGATGATCTTGCCGGTCTGGCCGACCTGCATGTCGTTCGGCACGTAGCCCGAGTCCACTGCGGCACGCGAGGCACCGACGCCGGCGCCGATCTTGTCGGCGAAGTCGTAGATGACCTTGAAGTTCTCGGAGGAGCCCAGAGCACGGCCACCGGAAACGACGCGGCTGGCGGCCTGCAGGTCCGGACGGGCGGACTTCTGGGCCTCGATCTTCACGAAGCGGGTGTGCGACGGCAGCGCGGCGCTGACCGAGACGGTCTCGACGGCAGCGGAACCGCCCTCACCGACCACCGCATTGAACGAAGCCTGGCGGACCGTGGCGACGACCGTGCCGGCCGCGGCTTCCACCGTGGTGATGGCATTGCCGGCGTAGATCGGGCGATCGAACTTGTTCGGCGCGTGCACGGCCATGATGTCGCTGACCTGCTGCACGTTCAGCTTGGCGGCCACGCGCGGGGCGAGGTCCTTGCCGAAGGTGGTGCCCGGGAACAGCACGTGGGTGTAGCCCGCGGCCAGTTCGGCAATCTGCGGCGCCAGCACGGCGGCGATCGGGTAGGCGTTGGCGGCGTTGTTGACCACCACGACCTTGGCGACGCCGTCCAGCTTGGCAGCCTGGGCAGCGACGGCAGCACCGTCGGTGGCCAGCACGGCAACGGCGATTTCACCGCCGATCTTCTGGGCGGCGGCCACGGCCTTGGCGACGCCGGCGTTCAGCTTGCCGTCGGAATGTTCGGCAATGACGAGAATCTTGCTCATTACACCAGCCCCTTCGATTTCAGTGCAGCAACCAGTTCGTCCACCGTCTTGACCATGATGCCCTTGGCACGCGCCGGCGGCGGCGACACCTTGACGGTCTTGGAACCGGCTTCGATGGCAACGCCGACGTCGCCCAGGCCGATGGTTTCGATCGGCTTCTTCTTGGCCTTCATGATGTCCGGCAGCTTCAGGTAACGCGGCTCGTTGAGGCGCAGGTCGACGCTGACCACGGCCGGCAGGTCGACTTCCAGGGTCTCGAGACCGGCGTCGATTTCACGGGTGATCTGGGCCTTGGCGCCGTCCACTTCCACCTTGGAGGCGAAGGTGGCCTGGGCGATGTCCAGCAAGGACGCAACCATCTGGCCGGTCTGGTTGGCGTCGTCGTCGATGGCCTGCTTGCCGCAGAGGAACAGCTGGGCGCCTTCCTTCTTCAGCACGGCAGCGAAGGCCTTGGCGGCCGTCAGCGGCTGCACTTCGCCCTCTTCCTTGATGTGGATCGCGCGGTCGGCGCCGAAGGCCAGCGCGGAGCGCAGGGTCTCTTCGTTCTTGGCGCCGCCGATCGTCACGGCGACGATCTCGGTGACCTTGCCCTTCTCGCGCAGACGGACGGCTTCTTCCATCGCGATTTCGTCGAAGGGGTTCATGCTGAACTTGACGCCGTCCGTGACCACGCCCGAACCATCGGACTTGACCTGGATGCGGACGTTGTAGTCCACCACGCGTTTGACGCTGACTAGAACTTTCATTCTCTCGATCTCGGTTTATTCCAAAACTGCCCCAAACGAGCCGGGGGACGGCGCGTTCACATCAAATCAGGGACTTGCGAATCTCGCATTCGAGTATTCGCAGCAGTCCTTGTCAATGACCCAGCGGCCATTTTCCTTCACCAGCACGATTTTCTCGACATGCTCGATCTGCTGATCGAGCACCCCGGACCGGTTGTTCGTCTCCAGGGTGACCGTGCCCAGGTCCTCGCTGACCACCGACGAGAGGATCTGGACCTCCCAGGGGGCGGCCTCGGCCTGGCCCTTGAGCCACTGCTGCTCATCTTCCTGCGGCAGGTCGGCATCGGCCAAGCGCTGCTCCTGCCGGCGCGCCTTGGACAGCCGCGACTGGCACAGCTGGTACATCGGCAGGTCGGCCTGGCGCAGCGCCGTGTAGCAGCGGTTGTAGGTCGCCGTGGCGTCCCGCTCGGCCTGCACGCGCGCCGACACGCAGCCCGTGAGGGGCAGCAGCATCAACGTCAGCAGCAACAGCCAGGCGGAACGGAGCATGGGCAGCTTACATGTTGGCGTAGTTGGGACCGCCGCCACCTTCCGGGGCAACCCAGTTGATGTTCTGCGCCGGATCCTTGATGTCGCAGGTCTTGCAGTGCACGCAGTTCTGCGCATTGATCTGGAAGCGCTTGGCATCGCCCTCGCCCACCACCTCGTAGACGCCGGCCGGGCAGTAGCGCTGCGCGGGCTCGTCGTACAGCGGCAGGTTCTTGGCGATGGGGATGCTCTTGTCCTTCAGCACGAGGTGGACCGGCTGGTCTTCCTCATGGTTGGTGCTGGACAGGAACACCGAGGACAACTTGTCGAAGGACAGCTTGCCGTCCGGGCGCGGGTACTCGATCTTCTGGCTGTCGGCCGCCAGCTTCAGCGAAGCATGGTCCAACTTGAGATCGTGGAAGGTCCAGGGGAACTTGCCGCCGAACCAGTTCTGCTCGATGTAGTTGATGGCGCCGCCGATCAGCGCACCGAACTTGTGCAGCAGCACACCGAAGTTGCGCGACTTGTAGAGCTCCTCGTGGAGCCAGCTGGCCTTGAACTTCTCGGTGTAGGTGGTCAGCTCGTCGCCACCCTCGGAACCGCCCAGCACGGCCTCGGCCGCGGCTTCCGCCGCCAGCATGCCGGACTTCATGGCGGTGTGGCTGCCCTTGATCTTGGCGAAGTTCAGCGTGCCGGCGTCATCGCCGACCAGGACGCCGCCCGGGAAGGTCAGCTTGGGCAGGGAGTTGAGGCCGCCCTTGACCAGGGCGCGGGCGCCGTAGCCCACGCGCGTGCCGCCCTTGAGGTATTGCGCGATCTTCGGATGGTGCTTGAAGCGCTGGAACTCGTCGAACGGCGACAGGTACGGATTGGTGTAGGACAGGTCCACGATCAGCCCGCAGACCACCGTGTTGTTTTCCAGGTGGTACAGGAAGGAGCCGCCCAGGGCATCGGTGCCCAGCAGGTCCAGCGGCCAGCCGGCACCGTGCACCACCAGGCCCGGCTTGTGCTGCTCGGCCGGCACCGTCCAGATTTCCTTGATGCCGATGGCGTAGTGCTGGGGGTCGGTACCTTTGGCCAGGTCGTACTTGGCGATCAGCTGCTTGCCGATGTGGCCACGGCAGCCTTCGGCGAACAGGGTGTACTTGGCGCGCAGCTCCATGCCCGGCGCGTAGTCCGGCTTATGCTCGCCCTGGTGGTTGATGCCCATGTCGCCGATGGTGACGCCCTTGACGACACCGTCCTCGATGATCGGGGTCTGCGCGGCGAAGCCGGGGTAGATTTCCACGCCCAGCGCCTCGGCCTGGGTCCCCAGCCAGCGGCAGAGGTTGGCCAGCGAGATGATGTAGTTGCCCTCGTTGTGCATCGGCTTGGGCACGAACAGGTTGGGCATCTTCACGGCAGCGGTCTCGCTGCGGAAGAAGTAGATGTCGTCGCCGATCACCGGGGTGTTCAGCGGCGCACCCTTCTCCTTCCAGTCCGGGAACAATTCGTTGAGCGCGCGCGGCTCGAACACGGCGCCCGACAGGATGTGGGCACCGACTTCCGAACCCTTTTCGACGAGGCAGACGTTGAGTTCCTTGCCGGCCTCGGCCGCCCTCTGCTTCAGGCGAATGGCTGCGGACAGGCCAGCGGGACCGCCGCCGACCACAAGGACGTCATACTCCATTACATCGCGTTCAACGGACATTTAGGCAGTTCCTGGCTGCTCCCGATACCCTGGGAGGCTGGCTGTTGGGCAAATAGAGACGCGTATTGTAAACCGTCACGCGCGCCGGACCTACCCTCCGTAAGACAGGTTTTGCTGGCTTTACAGTCAATTCCAGGCCACCGGGGACCGTTCAGCGCGAGGACAGCCGCGGCTGGGCAGTCTGGCTGGGCCCGGGGCTGCCGGATGCGGCCCCACCCTTGCCTCAAGGAGGAGACGCGCATGAAGACCCACCTGATGCTGGGTGTCCTGGCCCTCGCGGCCGGCCCCGCCCTTGCCCAGCCCGCCGGCATGCCGCCCGGCGACTGCTACCCCCCGGCCTCGGCCGCACCCCAGCCCGCCGCCGCGATGTCTCCAGGGGCCGCCCTGCAGACCCCAACCGCCCTGCCGGCCCCGACCACGGCGCAGCCGCTGGCACAGCCCGCCACCCTGCCGCCGGTAGTGGTGATCAAGCCGGCCCCGAAGCCGGTGCAGCCGATGATGAGCGACGACGCCAAGTTCGCCACGCTGGACACCAGCGGCAACGGCAAGCTGGACCGCGGCGAGGTCAGCGCCAACTCCGAGCTGGTAATCCGCTTCGGTTCGCTGGACAAGAACAACGACGGCAAGCTGTCGCGCCTGGAGTACGGCCTGCGCAACGTCGACCCCAGCGGCGGCCGCTAATCCACCAGCAGCTTCGGCGGCACCGGCACCAGGAAGTCCAGCAGCATCTGGCCGAAGGCCTTGCCCTGCGGGTCGGTGCGCAGGCTGCCGGCGCCACCGCCGCCCAGGGCGTTGTGGAGCAGGAAGTTGAGGGAGTTCGTACCCGGCAACTCCCAGCGCTCCACGCGGCCGCCCTCACCGCCCGCCAAGACGTGTGCGAAGTGGCGGCGCAGGGCCGCCGTGGACAAGGCCGCGCGCAGGTACGGCAGGTATTCCGGCCGGCGGGCGATCACGCCGATGTTGGCGTGGTCGCCCTTGTCGCCGGAACGTGCCAGCGCCAAGCGGATCAGGGGCACCGGCACGGCCGCGGCCATATCCAGATCCGGTAGCACCTCGGCCTCTGCTGGCGGCGGCGCGAAACCACCCGCCAGTGGCACGCCGACCGGCAGGCGCTCCTCGCCCACCACCACCTCGATCGCCACGCGCTCCTTGGGCACCAGCGTGGAAAACAGCCGCGGCACCATGTGCGGCTCCGGACGTCCGGCGCCAAAGTAACCGGTGAAGCCTGGCGCCATGCCGGTGGCGGCCTGGGCGATCTCGCGGGCGAACAGCTTCAGGGCCTTGGGATTGGGGTGCTGCACGGCGATCTTGACCACCACCTCGCGCGTCGCCGTGGCGGCCGCGCGCGCATGGGGGCCATAGCTTTCCTCGGCACCGATGCAGTGGATGTCCACGCCGCTGAAGTCACCCAGCTTCGCCTCCAGCAGTTGGCGACGCACCTTCTCGACGATGCCCTGGGCGGAGGCACGTCCCTTCCTGGCCGCATCGATGCCGCCGATCATGAACAGCGCGGCGCAGCGCATGCCCGCCGGGTAGGTGGCACTGACCTTGTACGAGTCGGTCGGCGCATGGCCGCGGCAGCCGCTCACGCGCACCACGTCGGGCGCGGCCTGCTCCAGCTTCACCTGGGTGAAGTCGCAGGTCACGTCCGGCAGCAGATAGGCCCGCGGATCGCCGATCTCGTAAAGCATCTGCTCCAGCACGGTGTGCGGCGACACCAGGCCGCCGGTGCCCTCGGGCTTGGTCACCGTGAACTCGCCGCCGGCCTGCATCTCGACGATGGGAAAGCCCATGTCGGCATAGCCGCCCCGCACCAGCTCCCAGTCGGTGAAGTTGCCGCCGGTGCACTGCGCACCGCATTCGATGATGTGGCCGGCGATGGAGCCTGCGGCGAGACGGTCGTAGTCATCCGGCTGCCAGCCGAACTCGTGCATCAGCGGGCCCAGCACCACGGCGGAATCGACGCAGCGGCCGGTGATGACGATCTCCGCACCGGCTTCCAGGGCCTTGGCGATGGGGATGGCGCCCAGGTAGGCGTTCATCGACACGGTAACCGGCGGCAGGGGCTTGCCCGTTCCCAGCTCGGTGCAGTCGGCGAAGTCCTTGCGCCGGCCATTGAGCTCGTCCCCCAGCACCACGCCCACACGGAAGCTCAGGCCCGCCTTGGCCGCAGCCTCCTCGAGGGCTTTCTTGCAGGCCAGCGGATTGACGCCGCCGGCGTTGGCAACGACCCGGATACCTTTTTCCTTGATGCGCGCCATCAGCGGCGCCATGACGTGCTCGACGAAGTCGGTGGCGTAGCCGTCGTTGGGGTCCTTCATGCGCTTGGCGGCAAGGATCGACATGGTGATCTCGGCCAGGTAGTCGAACACCAGGTAGTCGATGCCTCCCTTCTCCACCAACTGGGCGGCGGCGGCGTTAGTGTCGCCCCAGAAGGCGGAAGCGCAGCCGATACGCACGGTCTTCATTTCGAATCCTTTTCGGTAATTTACATTGTCACAACCTCAGGTCGTGACCCGTCATTGCCGCGAAGAATGTCCGCAGACCAAGAGGTTTTCAAGGAAAACGTAGCTTACCGCTGCAGCAACAATATGCCGCCATAGAGCACCGCGGCACTGAAGACGCCTGCCAGCACGTCGTCGATCATGATGCCGACGCCGCCGTGGACGCTGCGGTCGAAGGCGCGGATCGGCCAGGGCTTGAGGATGTCGAACAGGCGGAACACCGCGAAGGCCGCCAGCAGCCCCAGCGCCATGTCACGCGGGCCCTGCACCAGGCCCAGCGCCGGCAACAGCGGCAGGCAGGCGATCAGGAAGCCGACGATCTCGTCGAACACGATACCGCCGTAGTCGTGCACGCCCAGCAGGCGGGCACTCTCGCCACAGATCCAGCAGCCGAACAGGAACAGCAGCAGCAGGGCCGCACCGAAGCCCCAGACAGGCAGCCACATCAGGATCAGCCAGAACGGCAAGCCCACCAGCGTGCCCACCGTGCCCGGCCCCTGGGGCGCCAAGCCGGCACCGAAGCCGAAGGCGATGAAGTGCTCCGGCGTCGTCAGTACCAGTTCGCGCGGCGGGCGCGGGAAAGCACTGGTCTTGGGCAGGGGTTCGGCCATGGGTGCGTTGATCCGCAATGAGTTTCGGCAAAGCTTAGCGCAGAGCGGCGACAACCGGCCGACGCAGGCCGATGGGCTGGCCCCGTCCGCCATCGCCGGGGCGCTCCGGGCCTGGGATACTGGCGCCAGCATGAACCTCGCGCCCCGACTATCCTGCCTGTTTCTCGGCCTGATGCTGCCGCTAGCGCTGGCGGCCCAGCCGGCACCGCCGCCGGGCAGCCCGCCGCAGGCGGTGGCCTTGCTGGCCCAGTGCCAGACGGCCCTGCCGCAGGCGGATAGCCGGCGGCGGCGCGCCGCACGCGAGGCGATGCTGCGCCTGCGGCTCAGCCTGTCCTGGCGCCGGGCGCCCGGGCAGCTATCCGCCGAGGAAAAGCAGTCCGCCATCGCCAACGAGCGAGGGGCCTACCGGCAACTCGTGGCCGCCTGCAAGCCATTCCTGATCTGAAGATTCGGGATTTAGTCATTGATTTTAAATGACTAATTAAATCTCGTCGCGCCTGTCGCCTTGGCCATTGTGCAGTGCAACATGAATGGTTAACCTGTATACAGTCCGGGCTTCAGGCCGAGTTTCATGAAACCCCCTTCCAGGCTGTTCCACAGGTTGTCCCAGCGCATGCCGGCGTTGCTCGCCGGAGCAGCGCTTTCGCTGATGTCCCTGCAGGCGGGTGCGGGGCCGCTGCCGCCGCCACCTCCGGCTGGAGGCAGCCTGGCGCTGATCGAGCAGTGTACCGCCGCCATGCCGCGTGCCCATCCCTGGCGGGCCAAGCAGCTCCGCCAAGCGATGTTCCGCATGCGCGTGAGCATGTCCTATCGGGCGGCGGGGACGCGCCTGTCGTTGGCGGAGCGACGCTCGGCGATGGCCGCCGAGCGCGCGTCCTATGAGCTGCTGTTCGAGACCTGCCGGCCGCTGCTGGCCCTGGGCGTCAGCCCAGCACGATCCGGCTAGGGCCTGCGCCCTCCAGCAGCAAGCGGTTGAGCCGCTGCACGAAGCCGGCGGGATCAGACAACTGACCGCCCTCGGCCAGAACGGCCTGGCCCAGCAGCAGCTCCGCCAGATCGGCGAAGGCCGCATCGTCGGCGGTGTCGCGCAGACGCTGCACCAGGGCGTGATCCGGATTCAGCTCCAGCACCGGCAGGCTGCCGGGCACGGCCTCGCCCGCCTTGCGCAGGATCTCTTCCAGGCGGCGCGACAGCGCCTGCTCCCCGGCCACCAGGCAGACCGGTGATTCAGTGAGGCGCACCGACAGCCGCGCCGCCTCGATGCGCCCCTGCAGCACCTCACCGAGGCGCTTGAGGGTTTCCGCATACTCGCTCTCGTGGCGCGCCTTGTCGGCGGTCTCGATCTTCGATTCGATGTCCTTGGAGGCGCGCGCCACCGACTCCAGCTTCTTGTCCCGGAATTGCGTCAGGTGCGCGACCACCCACTCGTCGATGCGGTCGCTCAGCAGCAGCACCTCGAAGCCACGCTTGCGGAAGCCCTCCAGGTGCGGGCTGCCCTTGGCGGCGGCCAGGCTCTCGGCGCTCAGGTAGTAGATCTTGTCCTGGCCTTCCGGCATGCGGGCGATGTAGTCGGCCAACGAGACCTTCTGTTCGGTCGTTTCCGCCGTGGAGTGGAAGCGGCAGAGCCTGGCGATGCGTTCCTGGTTGGCGTGGTCTTCGACCAGGCCCTCCTTCAACACGACGCCAACGGCCTGCCAGAACTTCGCGTAATCCTCGGGGCGCTTCTCGGCGAGATCCTCCAGCAGGTCGAGCACGCGCTTGACCAGCGCGGCGCGGATTTTGTCTACCGTGCGGTTGCCCTGCAGCAGCTCGCGCGATACGTTGAGCGGCAGGTCGGCGGTGTCGACCAGGCCGCGCACGAAGCGCAGCCAGGGCGGCAGCAGCTCCGCCGCCTTGTCCATGATGAAGACGCGCTTGACGTAGAGCTGCACGCCGCGGCCCTGCTCGCGATCCCAGAGGTCGAAGGCCGCCTGCGAAGGGATGTAGAGCAGCGAGGTGTATTCCAGGCTGCCGCCCTCGACACGATTGTGCGCCCAGGTCAGCGGCGGCTGGTGATCGTGCGAGAGGTGCTCGTAGAAGTGCTGGTAGTCCTCGTCCTTGAGCTCGGACTTGGGCCGGGTCCAGAAGGCGCGGGCCTGGTTCAGCGTCTCGGTTTCGCCCTTGTCGTTCTTCAGGCGGATCGGCAGGCCGATGTGATCGGAATACTTGCGGACGATGGCCTGCAGGCGCCAGGACTGCAGGAAGTCCCTGTCCTCCTCGCGCAGGTGCAGGGTCACCTCGGTGCCGCGGTCCTGCTTGAAGGACGGCTCGATGGTGAACTCACCCTCGCCGTCGGATTCCCAGCGCACCGCCTCGGTGGCCCCGGCGCGCAGGGTCAGCACCGTGACCTTGTCGGCGACGATGAAGGACGAGTAGAAGCCGACGCCGAACTGGCCGATCAGCTGCGAGTCCTTCTTCTGGTCGCCGGACAGGGACTCCAGGAATTTCTTCGTGCCGGAACGGGCGATGGTGCCGAGATTCTCGATCACCTCCTCGCGTGTCATGCCGATGCCGTTATCGCGGATCGTCAGTGTGCCGGCCGCCTCGTCCGGCACCAGTTCCACCGCCAGCTCGTCACCGCCCTGCAGGCTGGCATCGCTCAAGGCCAGGAAGCGCAGCTTGTCGCAGGCGTCGGACGCATTGGAGATCAGCTCGCGCAGGAAGATTTCCTTGTTCGAGTACAGGGAGTGGATCATCAGCTGCAGGATCTGGCGGGTTTCCGCCTGGAACTCGCGTTTCTCGGAGCGCGTGTCGGTGGTCATGGCGTGTACTTTGTGGTGATGGGGTTGATCGGGCAAATCCGATTATGCGGTCGCCCAAAACACAATCAAGCCCCGTCCGCGGCAATGGCGTCAGGGCCTGGCTCCTTCAAGGAGCGGCTTTTCCGGCTGCCGTATCCAGGTACTGCAACAGCCTCTGGCGCACCGACTCGCGGCGCGTCAGGTCGATATGCTGGCCGCCGGGGATCAGCCAGATTTCCTTGGGCTCCCGGGCCTCGGCATACAACCGCTGCGAGTGGCTGAAAGGCACCACGACATCGTTCTCGCCATGGAGCAGCAGCAGGGGGATCGGGCCGATGCGATCGACGACGTCCACTGCGGAGTAGCGGTTGGAGATCAGCAGCGACAGCGGCGCCTGAAGTGGCCAGGTCAGCCAGACCTGCGCCAGCTTCTCGCGCGCGATACCACGGTAGCTGGAGAAGGCACTGTCGGCGATCAGCGCGGCGATGCGCTGGCGCTGCACGGCATCGGCCTGCGCCACCAGGCGAATGGCCACCGATCCTCCCAGGCTCTGGCCGTAGACGATCAGCGGGCCGGTGGCGGTGGGCTCCTGCGCCAACAGCCAGGCCAGCGCCACGGCGGCGTCCTGGTGGATGGCGTCGACATTGGCGCGGCCCTCGGACAAGCCGAATCCGCGGTAGTCGAGCGCCAGCACGGCATAGCCCTGCGCCGGTAGCCAGCTCACTGCGTGCACGTGCGAACTGAGGTTCTCGGCATTGCCGTGCAGGAACAGCACCGTTGCCCGTCGGGGCCCCTGCGCCGGAAGGAACAGGGCGTGCATCCGGCTGCCGTCCTGCGCGGGAATCCACTGCTCCTCGGCGGGCGTGCCAATCGCCCGGTCCGGCAGGTGCCGCACGCGGTCCGGATACAGGAACAGTCCGGTGCAGCCACTCAATGCCAGGCTCAGCCACAGAAGGATCAGGGCATGGAATCTGCGGCGCGGCACAAGGAGCAGGCGGTTCATGCGCGTCACCCGGCGCCCCAGGCTCAATAGTAGTACTGGTAGCGCAGGCCGACGGCCAGGGTGTCGTCCGGCCGCTGGTCACGCCACAGCAACTGCAGGTGCAGGGCCTGGTTGCGCGACAGGCGCAAGTTCTGCTGCAGGTCCACGCGTGTGCGGGTCTGGCCGTTGGCGAACTGATCCACGCCCGCCTCCCATACGGCCGTCAGCTTGCCGCCCCCCAGCAGCAGCCCGCCGCGCGCGCCGATCGCGGGCTGCAACGGGTCCTCGAACCCGTGGTTGTGCTCCAGGCGGCCGGTGAACAGGCCGTAGACGCGATTGTCCGCCCACAAGGTCCGCGTGGCTCCCACGCCACCGTTGACCTGAGCCACGCGATGCTCACGGCCGCCGGCCCATTGCCGCTCCACGCCGGTGTTCACGGCCCAGGACAGGGGCTTGAAGAAGCGATCACGCGGACTCAGCGACAGGATGTCGACCAGGTCCAGGCGATTGATGTCCACCTCGCCGTCGTCCTCGACACGCAGTTCGAGGTTGCCGATGTTGATCTGCGCCCCGGCGGGAAAGCCAGCACGGTTCTCCGGCAGGCTGTGCAGCGACATCCGCAGGCCCAGGGTCAGGTAGTCCTGGCGCTCCTCGCGCCAGACGCCCGCCGACAGGCGACGGCTGCCGTGGCTCATGTCCGGTGACGCGGCGGGCTCGACCGGGGCCTGGGTCTGCGCCAGTTCCGGCGCGTGGGCCTGCATGGCCTGCAACAGCCGGAAGCTGCGTTGTGCGATCTCCGGATCGCGCTCCTCACCGGTCTGCTTGTAGCGCAGGTACTTGTAGGCAGCTTCGATCAGGCGTGCGCGCAGGACCGGGTCCAGCGCGCGCAGTTCGGCGGAATCCAGGCGCTCCGGGTGCGCGCTCACCTGGATGACCAGCGGATACAGCTCCGGCGGCATGTCGTCCAGGCGCTGCTTGAGCACCGTGCCCTGCGCCGGCCGGAAATGCTTGTCGCGCACCAGGCCTGCATCCTGCACGGCGCGCACGGTGTCGATCGGAATGGCCGTCAGCGGAAACCCGCTGGTAAGGTCCAGGCCCGGGCGGGCGACCTCAAGCAGTTCCAGGATGCGATAGGAGCAATTCTCGTCGAAGAAGTAGTACGCGAAATTGATCTTGCGCAGTTCCCACAGATGCTCGACCAGGCGCCCGGTTTCCTCGGCGCTCAGGTTGAGCGGATACTCCCAGATGTCACGGTTTTCACCGTGGTTGTACTCGCGGATTTTCTTGTAGTACTGGTCCACCTCGAACTGGCCGCGATATCCGCCGGTCAGGCCGCGGAAGGCGTAGAACAGGCTGTTGTCGCCCGGGTCCACCAGGGCTCCGAAGTTGGCGGCGAAGGACAGGTATTCGGCACCGCCGTCGGCGGCGCCCGAGTCCAGCCGCAACAGGGTGTGGCCGAACATCGAAGAAGGACTGTTCAGGTAATACGAGGGGAATACCAGCACCGCCTGCGTCGCCTGCACCAGCGAGCGGAACTCCCGGTATTCGGCGCAGTCGGGCTGCGGCAACTCGCCCAGCGCCAGTTCACGGCGCAGCCAGGCCAGGCGGGCGACGAAACGGCATTGCGCGTGCTCGTTACCCAGCTCGGCGGGCGCGGTGAAGGCCTCCAGTGTGGCCTGCAGTTCCGCGCGCGGGTTGGAGTCACCGTCAGCCGCCAGGAAGAAACGGGAATCGTCCGCCTGGCTGCTCCAGCTTCCGGGCCACTTGCCCGGCTTGTAGTGGACCAGCTTGCGCCATTCGTTGCGCTGCCACAGCTCAAGCGCCTGGGCCTGGGCCCAGGCGTCATCTGCCGCACGTGCAGGCGACACCGGCAGGAACAGGAGAACGATCAGGAGAGGAACAAGCGTCAGGTGGCGCATTGCATCAGGCGTTCAAAGAAAAGGCCCGGCATCCTGCGATACCGGGCCCATGCCGATCATGGGACAGCCGCCCGGAGGCGGCCGTCACAGGGATCAGATGACGTACTTCGACAGCGTGGCGTCGGACTTCATCAGCGACTCGAGGCTGGCGGTGACTTCGTCGGCCGTCACATTCTCGCTCGGGAACAGGACGGAGAAGTTGTTGTGAGCCAGCGCAGCGAAGGCCGCGCGGTCTTCCTTGGAGACGCCGTAGGCAACGGCGACGGCATTGAGCGCCTCGCCCTGGCCCACCGCCACGTCAGCGGAGAATTCGTCGAACATCGCGCCGACCATCTCCTTGCCGCCGTAGGTCAGCTTGCCGTCGACCGAGCAGCCGTTGGTGCCGGTGGTCATGCCGAAGGTGGCATTACCCGAGGTACCGTTGGTGGTGGACGCCAGGAAGTGCGGGGCGAAGCCCGACTGCCCCTTGAACAACATGTTGCCCCAGCCGCAATTCGGGCCGCCCGGGGCCTCCGCGAAAGCAGACGACGACGCAACGACAAGAATCGCACCCAGAACCAGCTTCTTCATGATTTTGATCTCCCTCAGTGGGTTATACCGGCTCGGACCTGAATAAGGGCCGCAGCGGATATTAGAACTGTCACAAACATAACCGCAAGGCGAGGCCGCCGGGACCAAGTGACGGGCATCACAGCGCGCATCCATGGCCGGACAGCAGACGCAAAAAGCCCGTGGCCGGACGGCCACGGGCTTTGGATGCTTCCTGCTACCGCCAAACCAGGGCGCGATGCGCCCTGGAAGCTGGATTAATCCAGCTTCTCGGCGATACGGGCGGCGCGGCCCGACAGGTTGCGCAGGTAGTACAGCTTGGCGCGGCGCACGTCACCGCGGCGCTTCACCACGATGTCGGCAACCTGCGGGCTGTAGGTCTGGAACACGCGCTCCACGCCTTCGCCGTGGCTGGTCTTGCGCACGGTGAACGCGGAGTGCAGGCCGCGGCTCTTGATGGCGATGACGACGCCTTCGAAAGCCTGCAGACGCTCGCGGTCGCCTTCCTTCACCTTCACCTTGACCTCGACCGTGTCGCCAGGACCAAAGTCCGGGACCGTCTTGGTCATCTGCTCCGCTTCGACCGCAGCAATGATCTTGTTCGCATTCATCGTCAGCTACCTCACTTATGTTCGCTGTTCCGAGATGAATTCCCGCAACAGCACCTCTAGATTCTTGTCCAGCTCCAGCCCGTCCAGCAGGTCGGGCCGCTTGAGCCAGGTCTGCCCCAGCGCCTGCTTCAACCGCCACCGCGCCACCTTGGCGTGGTCCCCCCCCAGCAGCACGTCCGGCACCCGCTCCCCGCGCCACTCTTCGGGCCGCGTGTAGTGCGGATGGTCCAGCAGGCCGCTGGAGAAGGAGTCGGCAGCCGCCGAACCCTCGTGCCCCAGCACCCCGGGCAGCAGCCGCGCGATCGCGTCCACCACCACCATCGCCGCCAGCTCGCCACCGGACATCACGAAATCGCCCAGCGACAACTCGAAATCCACTTCCGAGCGGATCAGGCGCTCGTCGAGCCCCTCGTACCGCCCGCACAGCAACACCAGCCCCGCTTCCTGCGACAGGCGCTCCGCCCATCGCTGGTCGAAACGCTCGCCCTGCGGCGACAGGTACACCACCCTCGCCGCCTCCGTCGATGCCTTGGCATCGCGGATCGCGTTGGCCAGCGGCTCGGCTTCCATCACCATGCCGGGACCGCCGCCGTAAGGCCGGTCATCGACCTTGCGCCACTTGTTCGTGCTGTAGTCGCGCAGGTTGCGCGTCGCCAGCTGCAGCTTTCCCCGGTCCACCGCGATCCGCGGCATGCCGTGCTGCGTGACCTGCTCCACCCATTCGGGGAACAGCGTCAGGACTTCAATTTTCATCGTAGTCCGGATGCCAGTCGCAGACGATGCGGCCCGCTTCCAGATCCACCTCCTTGACGATGTGCTCCTTGACGAAAGGAATCATCCGTTCCTTGTCGCCGTCCCGCAGCACCATCACATCCTGGGCGCCGTTGCTGGTCATGTCCTCGACCTGCCCGAGCGCTACGCCCAGGGTGCTTTCCACCTTCACGCCGAGCAGGTCGAACCAGTAGTACTGCCCCTTGGGCAGCCTCGGCATCGCCTCCCGATCCACCTGGATTTCCGCTCCCATCAGCCCTGCGGCGATGTCGCGATCCGTGATCGGCTGCCCGTCCGCCCCACTGATGTAGACCACCAGGGAACGCGCGTGCGTGTGAGTCTCCAGCACTTTGGCCTCGAATCCCGCATCGTGGGCAATCCACCAGCGGCGGTACTCGAAAATGTTCTCGATGGGTCGGGTAAGGGACCAGACCTTGATCCCGCCCCTCACACCGTGAACCCCGGCGACGCGGCCCAGCGTCACCCGGCGTGCCGTCATGGCCTTAGGCGGCCTTGGCGGCCGACTTCAGCAGGAACGCAACGCGGTCGGAGGTCTGCGCACCGTTCTTCTGGTAATGCGCGACACGGCCGAGGTCAACGACGAGCTTCTGCTCGGCGCCGCTGGCGTTCGGGTTGTAGTGGCCCAGGCGCTCGATGAAGCGGCCGTCACGGGCGCTGCTCTTCTCGGTCGCCACGACGTGGTAGAACGGGCGCTTCTTCGCGCCGGCACGGGCAAGACGGATGGTTACCATGCTCGAATCTTCCAATAAAAATTGAACGGCCCGGGACCTCCCGAGCCGTTTGAGGGCGCGTATTGTATCGATTTCCTCACAAAATTCCAGTTTTCCCGTAACTTGCGAGCGACGGGGGCGGAATTGCGCCCGCCAGCAGCGCCGCGCCCTTAGTTATTGATTATATTACGAAGGTATCGGCCGATCCGGGGGAACCGATCAAAACCTCCCACCTGGCCTTTTCTGGCAAGCCCTGCGCTCTCGCCCTGTCCGGGCGCCGCCATGGCGGGCGATGCCCAGCACCTCTGCGGAAAATCCCGGATGAACACCGAAGCTGGAAACACCCCGACCGACTGCCTGATCGTGGACGCCGACCCCGTCAGTCGACGCCTGGCCGGGCTGCTGCTGGCGCGCCTGGGCTACCCCTCGCCCGCGCTGGCCGAGACGGTACAGGAGGCCCCTGCCACCCTGCAGGGCCTGGTTTTGGCCGGGACCGACGATCGCGCCGAGGGCATTGCCACCCTGCGCTCCCGGATCGACCCGGCCCGGCGCGCGCGGACGCGGCTGGTGGCCGTGCTCGCCGCCCCTTCGGAAGAAGCCCGGCAGGCCTGCCTGCGGGCGGGCGCCGACGCCGTGCTGGCCAAACCGCTGGCACTGGCGGAGTTGGCGGCGCTGCTGGCACCCGCGGCGAAGGCTGGCGACTTCAATGCCGAAGCCTGGGCCGAACTGCTGGAGATGTTCGGTGCCGACGGCGCCGCCCAACTGGTCGCCGCCCTGATCGATGACCTTCCGGTCCAGCAGCAGCGCATGGCTGACGCCCTGCGCGACCAGGACCTGATCGCGTTGAAGCGTATTGCCCACGCGCTGCGCGGCGTCAGTCTGCAACTCGGCGCCGAGTCCCTGGCAGAGCTCTGCACGCAGACCGAGGCCGCCGCCGCCGCGGGCCAGGCCAGTGTCGCCACCGAACTCGGAGCCCGCCTGATCGGGCGCCATGAAGCCCTTGCGGAGCGACTGCGCCATGAAACAGCCCGCCGCTGAACCCTCTGCTGCACGGATGCCTCCGCTGGCGGGGGCTTTGATCGCCCTCACGCTGCTGGCGAGCCTGCTGATGGCTGCCCAGACCGCACGCATCATCCACCAGCACCAGCAGCAGCGCTTCGATTCGGAGGTGCAGCTGATCGAGTCGTCCATCGGCAGGCGCATGAACGCCTACACACAGATCATGCGCGGCGGGCGCGGCATGATCGAGGCTTCCACGCATGTCAGTCGTGACGATTGGCGCGCGTATGTGGAGCCACTGCAACTCTACAAGAACTACCCCGGCATCCGTGCGATGACCTTCGTGCCCAGGCTTTCGCCGGACGAAGTGGATGCCTTCGTCGCCGGTGTGCGCCAGGAGCCGACGGCGCGCTTCACCAATCCGCTGATCCTGAGCGAATTCAAGCTGCGCGCACCGCCACCGCCGATCAAGCCGGTGGATCCTCCTTTCCATGCGCCGGTCTACTACAGCGAGCCGCTGACAGCCGAGAGTGAACGAGGTATCGGCATCGACATGATGCGGGACGCCGACCGCGGCGCTGCTCTTCAAGCGGCGGTCGCGGCGGGTGACGCGGTCCTGGCGCCGCGCGTGCGCCTGCTCAGCCTCACTGAAACGCGGGTGGGCTTCATCGCTTATGTGCCGATCTTCAAGGAGGGACGGCACTTCGGCTGGATCTCGGCAACGTTCCATGCGCAGGCATTCATGCAGGGATTGCTGGGAGGCGACAGCAGCAGCCTGGCCTTCGAAGTCTTCGACGGAAACTCCGCCGATCTCAACGACATGCTTTACTCATCCGCCGGCGTCAAGGCGGACGGAGACCCGCTGCCGCTGTCGTCCGACTCGCAGTCCGACTTCGAAGCCTTCCGCACCGTAAAGATGCCGGGCCGCGAATGGACGGTGCACTTGCGCAGCAAGCCGGGATTCGCCACGCCGAGCGAACAGGCCATACCCTGGCTGGTCGCCCTCGGCGGTCTGATGGCCAGCCTGCTGCTCTACGTCTTTGCCCGCGGCGGCGCGCGCTGGCGGGCCCAGGCGGCGGCACTCGAACGAGCCCAGGCCGCGGTCGAAGCCGCGACACAAGCCAAGAGCGACTTCCTGGCCAACATGAGCCATGAAATCCGGACGCCGCTGAATGCCATTCTCGGCACCGCAGAACTGCTGGGCGACACCACGCTGGATGCCTCCCAGCGGCAAAGCCTGGACACCATCACCCAAAGCGGCGATCACCTGCTGGGTGTCATCGACGACATCCTCGACTTCACCAAGGTCGAGGCCGGCATGCTGGAGCTGGACGAGCAGGTCTTCGAACTGCGCCGCGTGGTGGAAGAGGCGCTGGAGCTGGTGGGCACGCGCACCGCGCAGAAGGGCCTGGACCTGGGCTGCGAATTCGCGCCCGGCACGCCCGAGATGCTGAAGGCCGACCGCGGCCGCATGCGCCAGATCCTGGCGAACTACCTGTCCAACGCGGTCAAGTTCACCGAACAGGGCGAGATCGCCGTCACGGTCCATGCCGTGGAGGTGGAGCCCCAGCGGCATCGCATCCACGTCAGCGTGCGCGACACCGGCATCGGCATCCCGCCCGATCGCCTGGATCGCCTGTTCAAGACCTTCAGCCAGGTGGATGCCTCCACCACCCGCCGTTATGGCGGCAGCGGCTTGGGCCTTGCGATCTGCAAGCGCCTGGCCGAACTGATGGGCGGCGGCGTGAGCGTGGAAAGCCACGCAGGCCAGGGCTCGGTGTTCTCGTTCAGCTTCATGGCCAGCAGCGATCCGGCCTGGCGGGCGCCGCCCCCAGCCGACGCCAGCCGCCTGAAAGGCAAGCGCTTGCTGATCGTCGACGACAACGACACCAACCGCCGCATCCTGCGCGCCGCGGCGCAGGAGTGGGACATGCAGGTCACCGATACGGCCTCGCCGCAGGAGGCGCTGACGCTGATCGGCGGAGGGGCACGCTTCGACTCCGCGATCATCGATTTCCTGATGCCGGAGATGGACGGCGCCGCGCTTGCAGCCACGCTGCGCCGTGATTTCGGCAACGCCTGCCCCCGGCTGATGCTGCTCAGCAGCGTGCGCCAAAGCTCGCAGTCGCAGCCGGTCTTCGACCTTGTCCGCTACAAGCCGCTGCGCCGCGCGGGCCTGCTCGACGCCTTGCTGGAGCTGATGTCGCCTGGAGACGCGGCCAGGACTGCAAGCACCGCCACCTCGCGGCCGGCGAGGTCGGCCACGGCGCTGCGCATCCTGGTGGTAGAGGATACGCCGCTGAACCAGCAGGTTGCGCTGCGCATGCTGGAGTCGCTGGGCTATCGCGCCGATCTGGCCGAGAACGGCCTCCTGGCCGTCGAAGCGGTGCAGCAGCGTGACTACGACCTGCTGCTGATGGACATGCAGATGCCGGTGATGGATGGGCTGGAGGCGACACGCCGGATCCGGGCACTGGAGAACCGGCCGCAGCCGCAGATTTTCGCCATGAGCGCCAGTGTGCTCGATCACGAGCGCCAGGCCTGCCTCGACGCCGGCATGAATCGGCATCTGGCCAAGCCCCTGCGCCGGAACGAACTGGAAAAGGCACTCCAGGAAGCGGCGGGCAACGCGTCTTGAGCACCGGAATGATTCGGCCCGAGGCGCGACCGCCCAGCCTGCTTCGGCGCATGGCGGGCCTGCTGCATGTCCTCCTGCTGTCCCTGCTGCTGGTGCCGGCGATCGCGCAGGCAGGACCGGTCATCCTCGACGACAGCCTGGATTCAGCATCGATCTCGCTGACAGGTCATCTCGAGGCGTTCCATGACGCCAGCGGGCAATTGACGCAACCGCAAGTCGCCTCGCCGGAAACCTCGGCCCGGTTCCAACCGGTGGAAGGCGACTTCAACGGCGGCTTCACGCCGCACGGGGCCTGGTGGATCCGTTTCCAGATCGCGGCGGCGCCCGGCTCCGCCGACGGCTGGTGGCTGCAGTTGGGAGTGCCTTATGTCGACTACGTCGATATCTGGTTGCCCGAGAGCAACAGCGGTGGCCGCGCAGTGCTGCGCCACCGGGCACTCGGCGGGATGCGCCCCGTCTCGGCCAGGGACCTGCCCTGGTCGGTACCCGTGCTGCGCCTGGGGGCGCTACCAGAAGAGGGACCACACTGGGTCTGGATCCGACTCGCCGGAGAGCGCTCACTCAACCTGACCGGCAGCGTGTCGAAGCTGGATACCCTGACCCACAACCTGCAGGGCGTGGTCGTCAGGGTGGCCGCGGTCGTGGGCATGACCTTGCTGATGGCACTGGTATGCCTGGCACTGGGCGTGTCCCTGCCCGACCGCAAATTTCTTTGGTACTCGGCGTATCTCGGAGGCACGGCGCTGCTGTTCGCCTGCTCGGAGAACCTGGTCGCGGTGTTGCTGCTGCCCGAACAGCCTTTGTTCGCCGTGCGCATCCATCATGTCGCGGTAGGCCTGGGCCTGCTGACCTCCATCCTGTTCGCCCACAGCGTGCTCGACATGCGCGAGCAGTTTCCGCGCCTGTCCAAGGCATTCCTGGCGCTGGCCGCCCTCGCGGCGATGGCCTGCATCGTGGCGATGGGCGGCTACTACGGCATCATCGGGCCGGCGGTGAGCCTGACGCGGCTGGCGCTGGCGCTGGTCATCGTCGCGCTGTGCATCGTGCTGATACGCCGCAGCCAGCCCGGCGCCTGGCTCTACTTCGTCGGGTACTCGGCCTATGGCCTGGTCGGCATGCTGCATTTCGCCAAGAATCTCGACTGGCTGCCCTTCACCCGGTTCACGCAGTACAGCTACCTGTTTGGCGTGATCATCCATATGTTCGCGATCTTCATGAGCCTGGGCATCAACGTACGCCTGCGGGAGCGTCGCGCCATCGCACTGGAGCATTCGCAACGGGACGCCGAACTGGCGAACCGTGCCAAGAGCGATTTCCTGGCCAACATGAGCCACGAGATCCGCACACCGCTCAATGCGATCCTCGGCACCGCGGAGCTGATCAACGATACGCCGCTGACCCGCGAGCAGCGCGAGAGCCTGCACACCATCCAGCAGAGCGGCGACCACCTGTTGGGCGTGATCGATGACATCCTCGACTTCAGCAAGGTCGAGTCCGGCATGCTCGAACTGGAAGACGCCGTGTTCGACCTGCGTCGCGTGGTCGAAGAATCCATGGAACTGGTCGGGCACAAGGCGGCACAGAAGCGGCTTGAGCTTGCCTGCGATTTCCAGCCAGGCACACCGGACATGGCGCGTGGCGACGCCGCGCGCGTACGCCAGATCCTGGTCAACTACCTGTCCAACGCCATCAAGTTCACCGAGCGAGGTGATGTCTCCGTCACCATCACCTCGGAGACACTCGAAGCAGGACGCCACCGTTTCCACATCGCGGTGCGCGATACCGGCATCGGCATACCGGCCGAGCGGCTGGGACGCCTGTTCAAGTCCTTCAGCCAGGTCGATGCCTCGACCACGCGCCGCTACGGCGGCAGCGGTCTGGGCCTGGCGATCTGCAAGCGGCTCGCCGAACTGATGGGAGGCGGGGTAACGGTCGAAAGCGCGCCCGGCCAAGGCTCGACTTTCGCCTTCAGCTTCGTTGCCGCCACCGATCCGGCATGGCAGCCACCGCAAAGGCCCGGCCTGGAGGCGCTGGCGGGCAAGCGGTTGCTGATCGTCGACGACAGCAGCACCAATCGGCGCATCCTGCGCAGGACGGCCGAGGACTGGGGCATGCATGTCACCGACACCGCTTCGCCGCGAGAAGCGCTGGGCCTGGTCGAGCGCGGCGAGCCCTTCGATCTGGCGGCACTCGACGAACTCATGCCGGAGATGGATGGCATTGCGCTGGCGGCGGCGATACGGCGCCAGCGAGACCCTGCCTCACTACCCCTGCTGCTGCTCAGCAGTGCGCGCCAGTCCGGCAGCGACTTGGCCGACTTCAACCTGGTACGCATCAAGCCGCTGCGCCGCAGCGGGCTCCTCGACGCGTTTCTCGAACTGCTGGCACCGGCGCGGGCTGACATCCCGGCGCCGGAACAGGACCTGCCCGGAACCTTTGCCCCCGCGCTGCGAATCCTGCTCGCGGAGGACAATCCGATCAATCGCCAGGTCGGAACGCGGATGCTCGAGTCGCTGGGCTATCACGCCGACGTGGTCGAGAACGGAGCCGAGGCTGTCGAAGCACTGCAGCGAGCACACTACGATCTCGTGCTGATGGACGTTCACATGCCGGAACTGGATGGCCTAGAAGCCACCCGGCGGATTCGCGCATTGCAGGGTCGGCCGCAGCCACAGATCTTCGCGATGACCGCCAGCGCCCTCGATCACGAGCGCCAGGCCTGCCTCGACGCCGGCATGGATCGCCACCTGGCCAAGCCCTTCCGCCGCCGGGAGCTGGAGAGCATGTTGCGCGAAGTGTCTGCCAGCGCCGGCCGCCAGCCACCGCCGGCCACGCAAGCCGCGGCGAGAGTGCAGGCCGATCCTGTGGTGCTGGCACAGCTGGCGTCGGATCTCGGGGCCGAGGGGGCGGCCGGATTGATCGCCGAGATGATCAGCGCCGCAGCGGCCAGCCTGGACGCCCTGCGCGATGCCCATGCCGATGGTGACACGCAGCGCCTGGCACGCAGCGCACAGGCCCTGCAGGCCAACTGCAGCATGGTCGGCGCATCACTGTTGGCCCAGCACTGCGGGGCGCTGGCAAAGGTGCAGGACACCGCGCTTCGCGGGCCACTGCTGGAATCTGTCGCGAGCGGCTACACGGCCTTGATCGGGCAGTTGCGCGAATGGCGCGCCTGAGCGCGGCTGGCGCGCTGATCGCCCTGGCCTGCACGCCGTTGCAGGCCGCGGACTTCGCCCTGACACGCTGGTCGGAGGACCACCGCGACCTCGCCGACCGGGCGCGGCAGGCGACGCCACTCGACGCCGTCAAGCACATCTCCCTGGGCGCGGACCCCGAACGCTACCTGAGCCTCGGCGGACAGCTACGCTTGAAGGCCGTCGACTTCGACGCGCCCCTCTTCGGTCTCGGCGGCGCCGAAGCCGATGGTTACTGGTTCCAGCGCCTCAACCTGCACAGCGACTGGCACCTGGGCCCCCGGTTTCGCGTGTTCGCCGAGATCGGCGACGCCCAGGTGCATGGCAAGCAGACGCCGGCCACCGTGGCGGACTCCAATCGTAGTGACCTGCATCTGGCCTTCGCCGACCTGTCGTCGCCCGCTGCCGGCGGCAAGCTGAGCTTGCGGGTCGGCCGCCAGGAACTGGCCTTTGACGCCATGCAGCGCTTCGTCGCCCTGCGCGAGGGGCCGAACGTCAGGCGCGCCTACGATGGTGCGCGGCTGACTTGGTCTGGCGGAGCACTGGATGTCGCCGCATTCGTGACCGAACCTGTCGAGATCCGCGACGATCGGGCCTTCGACGACCGCAATAGGGACGGCACCCGCTTCTCCGGCCTGCGCGTCCGGCACGGCGTGGGCATGCCGGGCCAGCTCGATGGCTACTGGTATCGCTACGAGCGTGATGAGGCCCGCTTTGGCGGCGTCCTTGCCGATGAGCGTCGCAACGTCTTCGGCCTGCAATCCACCGGGCGCCATGGCTCGTTCGACTGGGATGTGGAAGCGGTCTACCAGACGGGCCGCTTCGGTACCGCGGACATCCGTGCCTGGGCTTTCGGCAGCGTCCTGGGCCTGCGCTTCGATACCTGGGCCTGGCAGCCGCGCCTGGCGCTGCAGGTCGATGTGGCCTCGGGAGACCGCGAGGTCGGGGACGATCGGCTCGAGACCTTCAATTCCCTGTTCCCCCGCGGGGCCTATTTTTCGCAATCAGGCCTGACGGATTTCTCCAACCTGGTGAATACCGGCCTGTTCCTGAGCGCCCGCCCCGTGCCGCAGGCTACCCTGGGCATTGGCGGCGGGCGAATGGCGCGGCAGGCCCGAGAGGACGCCGCCTATGCCCAGCCCCTGCTGCCGATGCCCGGCTCCATCAACGCAGACAGGGTCATCGGCGACTATCTGCGTCTCAATGCCAGCTATCGTTGCAACCGCCACCTCACGCTCACCACCGAAATCCTGCACTACGTCCCCTCCTCCGGCCTGCGCGCGGCAGGGGCAAGGACGGCGGACTATGCCGAATTGGTGATCAGGTTCCTGTTCTGAACCCCGCCGCTGCGTAGTACACTTGTCCGGCAATGCCCTGGCGCCCGCTTGCTTCGCGCCCGGCAATGAGGATTACATCGGAGGCACCGTGGGTACCACGGCCACAGGCACCATCATCATCGCGGACGATCACCCGCTGCTGCGCATCGCCCTGCGCCTGAGCGTGGAGCGCCTCGAACCCGGCACCCGTGTCATTGAAGTGGACTCGCTGGCGGCCCTCAAGGCCTGCCTGCCGCAGCACCCGGATACCCGGCTGGTGCTGCTGGACCTGATGATGCCCGATGTCGAGGACCTGTCCTCCCTGCAGTACCTGCGCCACGAATGGCCCCATTTGAAGGTGGCCGTCGTCTCGGGAATGGAAGACCGCTCCTGGGTCCGCTCCGTGGAGGCCCTGGGCGCCATCGCTTTCATTCCCAAGGCGACGCCGGTGGAACAGACTCAGCAGATCCTGGCAAAAGTGCTATCCGGCGGCAGCTGGTGGCCGCCGCCGGATAGCCTTCCCCCGCCACTGCCTGACTCGATCGATGCACGCATCGAGCGTCTCTCCCCCCAAGAACTGCGCATCCTGCTCTACATCAAGGATGGCCGGCTCAACAAGCAGATCGCAGACGAGCTCTCGATCCGCGAATCCACGGTGAAGACCCACATCACCGCACTATTGCGCAAGCTCGACCTGCGCAGCCGCACGCAGGCCGCCGTGCTGGCACAGCGCCTGCTTGTCGGCAGCTGAATCCGGCCGTTCCCCTACCTCATCCGGCGCCGATCATTCCTGATCGCCAGCCAGGCAAGCCCGCCGGCGCCAGCCATCGTGCCCATTAGCAGGCCCACGGTCATCCCAAGCCAGAACATGTGCATATCTCCCATGGCTCTTTCATCCTTTCTTCATATGTACGATCACCGACACGCGGCGGTCCGCGGTCAGGCAGGCCAACAGTTCCGCAAGCGGCGGCTGCGAGGGACAGGCTGACAGCGGTTCCGTGTCGCTGCGCCCCATCACTTCGATGATCCCGGGCGCAACGCCTTTGGCCGTGAAGGCCTCCGCCACCGCATGAGCTCGGTCCAGCGCACGCGATTGTTTGCGTGAATCCGAGCCGACGCGGTCGGCGTGGCCGATCACGACGACGCGATCCACTGAATCCAGCTGGCGCACCACCCGGGTCACCAGAGCCTTCAGCCGCGCCCGGTCAGCCGCGCGCAGATCGTCCAGGCTGGAACGACCAAACGGGAAAACCAGATCGTCTTCGGTCCAGCGATCTCCCCTGGCATCGCCCTCCGCCGCCTCGCCTGCGGCTCCGCCGTCGGCGGACACCGTGGACGGCTTGCCTCCCGCCAGCATCGTCCCACCCTCCGCCGCCGAGCAGGCCTCGGTCTGCCAGTGCCGGCTCCGCAGGTGGCTGCGCTCGTCGAAGCGGAGCTGGAGCTGGCACTCCAGCAGAGCGCCTTCGCCGGACGGAAGCTTGAGGATGTAGTTCCACTCCCGGACCTCGAAAAGCCCTTCGCTGAAGTGGGGATTGCCGACGAGCTGGCGCACCTGGTCCTTGCTCACGCCGGGCTGCAGAAGGCGCACCGTATCCGCTGCGACCACGATGCCATCGCTGCGATACGACGCCTCGCGCGGTGGGAACGAAACGCCGTGAGCATCCGGCGCCAGGCGCGGCGTGCTGCAACCGGCCAGTGCCATCGCCGTCACCAGGGCGGCCAACAGGCCGCCCGTCTTGCGGCACCGCTGGTGCGCCTTCCCACTGCTGTTGTCGTTCTCGAGGCTCATCTGGATATCGCCCTTGGTGTTTCCTGTGGTTCTGGAAAAGCCGGGTGCCGTTACCACAGCACACCACTGACGCCGAAACGCACCGCCGTGCCGTGCTCCGAGGTGGAGACACCCGTGGTAACGCTCCAGCGGCCGTTCTCCGCCGTTCCGCGGAAGGTCACGCCGACAGCGCCTTGGTTGACGTAGTAGCCGCTGCCCAGCGCATAGGTGATGTGCCCCGGAATGAACGGTGCCGCTTCCATGGCGATGGCCGCGGCGATGCCGGCGTTGGCCTCGTCGCGCATCTCGTCCACGGTCTGTCCGAAGTCCACGCGCAGGTCGGTGAGCTGCTGGACGTTGACGGCATCGGTCGGCGCCACGCCTGCGGCGATGTTGCGCAGCGTCGCCGGGCCGCCATTGCCGTTGGGATTGCCGAAGGTCACCGAGTTGTAGTTGATGCTGCCGTCGCCGTTGAAGTCGTAACGCACCGCACTGGCACCGAGCTGGTTGAGCTGGCCCACGTTGGCCGCATCCGTGTCCGCCGTTCCGGCCGCCACGTTGGTAATGCGCCGTTGCTGGGTGGAAGATCCCACCGAGACCGTGTTGGCCTGGTCCGCCACCGAACCGTTGCCCAGCGCCACGCTATTGTCCGCACTGGCCAAGGCGTTGTTGCCCAGAGCCGCAGCAAAGATCCCCGTGGCGCGGGCGTTGTCGCCAACAGCCGTGGTGTTGGTACCCGTCGCTTGCGCGCCGGTACCCAGCGCCACCGAGGACTGCGCCACGGCACCGGCACCGATGGCCACCGAGTTGGACTGCACGGCCCTGGCGTTCTGACCCATGGCGATGGCGCCCGCGGCCTGGGCCTGGGCACCGCTGCCGATGGCGACGGCGTGGGCGGCATTGTCCGCCACCTGGGCTCCGCTGCCGATCGCCACGGCATTGTTGGCATTGCTGCCGACGCTGGCCGAACTGGCCGCGTCTTCACCGGCACCGATGGCGACGGCGTTGTCCGCAGCGGCCGTGGCATTCACGCCGATAGCACTGGAGTTGGCACCGCTGGCCGTATTGCCGGAACCCACCGCCGCACTGCCCGCACCGCTAGCCGCGTTGTCCACGCCCATCGCAGTAGCGCCGTCGGCGCTGGCGTCGTTACGTACGCCGCAGTTGGCGGAATCAGAACCGCCGCCGGGCCCACAGAACGCCAAAGCCTCGTCGGCGCGAGCCAGCGCGGTGCTGGCCGTCGTCTGCGCCGCGTTGGCAGCGTTCTGAACCACGGTCACGCGGTTATCCACCTCGATGACGTTGCTCTCGACGGTGTCGAGACGATCGCCCATCTCGCTCACATCGCCGGATATTGCCGCGACATCCGCTTCCACCGAGCCCACGCGAATGTCGAGCGAGCTGATGTCCGCGGTGTTCTGCGCGATATCCGCTTCCGCGGCATCCACACGCGAATCCAGCACACCGATCGCTGCCGTGTTGGCTTCAATGTCCGCCGTATTCTGGGCAGTGGCGGATTCAAGTGCGGAAATATCCGCGCTGTTCTGCGTGGTGGCCGCTTGCAGCGATTGGATATCCGCGGTGTTCTGGGCCGTAGCGACCTCGTTGGCGCCCAGGCGCGTATCCAGATCGCCGATCTGCTGCTCCACCGCGTCCACCCGCCCGTTCACCGTGGCGATATCCGCCTCCGCGGCACCCACACGGCCGTCGACCCCGGCGATGGCCGCAGCGTTGGCGGCGATACCGGCATCCGCCGCGTCGGCGCGTGTGCTCAGGCCATCGATGGCGGACTCGTTGGTGCTGACACGATCACCCAGGGCGACGATATCCGCCGTATTCTGGGCAACGCCAGACTCGACCGCGCCCATGCGGCCATCCAGTGCCGCGATGCGAGCGGTGTTCTGCGCAACATTCTGGTTGGTGGCATGGAGCTGCGCGCCGTTGACCGCATCGCTACTGTCGGCGGCCAAGTTACCGGCCGCGACGCGGGTGATGCGGGTAGCACCGCTGGCGCCCTGCAGGGTCAGCGTGTTGCGGTTGGCATCGTCATAAGCAACCGCCAGCGGATTGCCGATGGCAGCCAGCCCCTCGAGCGCCCCGAAGGCATCGCCGACATTGCTGTAGGCGTTACCGCCGATGCTGTAGCTCGGCGCCCGGATGCTGCCATCTGCATTGACCGCGGCGCCGCCCCCAAGGGCTTGCGCCAGGCCTGCCGCGCTGCTGGTGTTGGCGGTGACGCGGCCGTCCAGGTTGACGATGCTGGACTCTGCCGAGCCCAGCCGCGTGTCAAGACCGGCAATATCAGTCGTGTGCTGGCTGAGGGTGTCCTCCGCCGTATCGACGCGCCCCTCCAGGTCGCCGATGTCGGTTTCCGTGGCGGTGACGCGATCACCGAGCGAAGTGACGTCGGTCTGCAGGCCAGCGATGTCGGTCTCGGCTGTGTCCAGACGCGTGCCGAGACCGGCAATGTCGGTGCTGTGCTGGGTGAGCGTGCCTTCCGTGGAGCTGACGCGGCCATCCAGGGCAGTCAGGTCATCCTCGGTCGCGGCCACGCGGGTGTCGAGCGCGCCGATCTGCGTGGTATGTGCACCCACCGTGGTCTGCAGGCCACCAATGTCCGTCTGCAGGATGCCGATGTCGGTCTCCGCCGTACCGACACGGCCATCCAGGGCGGTCAGGTCATCCTCGGTGGCGGTCACGCGGGTGTCGAGCGCGCCGATCTGCGTGGTATGCATACCCACAGTGGTCTGCAGGCCGCCGACGTCCATCTGCAGCGTGGCGATGTCGGTCTCCGCCGTACCGACGCGGCCATTCAGGACGGTCAGGTCATCCTCGGTGGCGGCCACGCGGGTGTCGAGTGCACCGATCTGCGTGGTGTGCGCTCCCACCGTGGTCTGCAGGCCGCCGATGTCCATCTGCAGCGTGCCGATATCCGTCTCGGTGGCATCGATACGGCCATCCAGACTTGCGATATCGCTGCTGTTCTGGGACACGTTCTGGTTGGTGTCGAAGAGCTGCCCGGCATTGACCGCGTCCGTGCTGCCCACGGCCAGTGTGCCGGCCGTCAGGTTGGTGATGCGGGTTTCGCCGCTGGCACCCTGCAGGCTGATGCTGTTGCGGCTGGCGTCATCGTAGGACACGCCCAGCACACCGCCGGCACCCGCCAGGCTTTCAAGGGCCTCCACCACCGCCCCGACATTGTCATAGTTGGCGCCGCCCACGTTGTAGGTGGGAGCGGCAATGCTGCCGTCCGGGTTCACCGACGCACCGCCACCCAGGGCCTGGGCCAGGCCGCCGATACCGGCCGTGTGCTGCCCTACCGTGGTCTGCAGGGCACTGACGTTGCTCTCCGTCGTGGTCACGCGGCCACCCAAGGTGGTCACATCACCCTCGACCGTGGTGACACGATTCCCAAGCGTGGTGATCCCGCCTTCGGCCGCGGTCACGCGGGTATCCAGCGCGCCGATCTGCGTGGTGTGCGTGCCCACCGTGGTCTGCAGACCGCCGACACCCGTCTGCAACGTGCCGATGTCGGCCTCCGTGGCATCGACACGACCGCCCAGGGTGGTGATGTCACCCTCGGTCGCGGACACGCGGGTATCCAGCTCGCCGATTTGGGTGGTGTGCGTACCCACCGTGGTCTGCAAGCCGCCGACGTCCGTCTGCAGCGTGCCGATGTCGGTCTCCGCGGCATCCACGCGGCCACTCAGCGTGGTGATGTCACCTTCGGTCGCGGTCACGCGGGTGTCGAGCGCGCCGATCTGCGTGGTTTGCGTTGCCACTGTGGTCTGCAGGCCGCCGACGTCCGTCTGCAGCGTGCCGATGTCGGTCTCCGCGGCATCCACGCGGCCACTCAGCGTGGTGATGTCACCCTCGGTCGCGGACACTCGGGTATCCAGCTCGCCGATTTGGGTAGTGTGCGTACCCACCGTGGTCTGCAAGCCGCCGACGTCCGTCTGCAGCGTGCCGATAGCGGTCTCCGCGGCATCCGCGCGGCCACCCAGGATGCCGATGTCACCTTCGGTCGCGGTCACGCGGGTGTCGAGGGCGCCGATCTGCGTGGTTTGCGTTGCCACTGTGGTCTGCAGGCCGCCGACGTCTGTCTGCAGCGTGCCGATGTCGGCCTCCGTGGCATCCATGCGGCCACCCAGCGTGGTGATGTCACCTTCAGTCGCGGTGACGCGCGTATCCAGCGCGCCGATCTGCGTGGTGTGCGTGCCCACCGTGGTCTGCAGACCGCCGACGTCCGTCTGCAAGGTGTCGATGTCGGCTTCCGCGGTATCCACGCGGCCGTCCAGGGCAGCAATGTCGCTGGCGTTCTGCGCCACGTCCTGGTTGGTGTCGAAGAGCTGCCCGGCATTGATCGCATCCGTGCTGCCCGCCGCCAGCGTGCCGTCCGTCAGGTTGGTGATGCGGGTCGTGCCGCTGTCGCCTTGCAGGGTGATGGTATCGCGGCTGCTGTCATCGTATGACACGCCCAGCACACTGCCGGTACCGGCCAGGGCCTCCAGTGCTTCCACCGCGGCACCTACGGTGTCGTAGTCATTGCCGGCGACGTTATAGATGGGAGCGTTGATGCTGCCATCCGGGTTCACCGAGGCACCGCCTCCGAGGGCCTTCGTCAGCCCGCCGATCCCGGTGGTGTTCTGGGCAACGGTGGTCTGCAGCGAGCTGATACCCGCCTCTGCCGTATCCACGCGGCCGCCCAGCACAGAGATCCCGCCCTCGGTCGTGGTCACTCGGGTATCCAGCGCGCCGATCTGCGTGGTGTGCGTGCCCACCGTGCCCTGCAGGCTGCCCAGGTTCGTCTGCAGCGTGCCGATATCGGTCTCGACAGCGTTCACGCGTTCACCGAGCGTGGTGATGCCACCCTCGGCCGTCGTGACGCGAGTGTCGAGCGCACCGATCTGCGTGGTGTGCGTGCCGACCGTCGTCTGCAAGCTGCCGACGTCCGTCTGTAGCGTGCTGATGTCGGTCTCCGTGGCATCCACGCGGCCGCCCAGGGCGGTGATGTCACCCTCGGTCGCGGTCATGCGGGTATCCAGCGCGCCAATCTGCGTGGTGTGCGTACCTACCATCGTCTGCAGACTGCCGACGTCCGTCTGCATCGTGCCGATGTCGGTCTCCGTGGCATCCACGCGACCGTCCAGCGCGGCAATATCACTGGCGTTCTGCGCCACGTCCTGATTGGTGTCGAACAGCTGACCGGCATTGACCGCATCCGTGCTGCCCGCTGCGAGAGTACCGGCCGCCAGGCTGGTGATGCGGGTGCTGCCGCTGTCACCCTGCAAGGTGATGGTGTCGCGGCTGGTATCGTCGTACGAAACACCCAGCGCACTGCCCGTGCCGACGATGGCTTCCAGCGCTTCGATCGCGCCATTGACATTGCTGTAGCTGTTGCCGGCCACGTTGTAGGTCGGTGCCACAAAGCTGCCATCCGCATTCACCGCCGCGCCACCACCGAGCGCGCTGCTCAGCGTCAGGCTCAGCCCGCGCAGCTGGCTGCCATTGACCGCGTCGGTGCTGCCTGCGGAAAGAGAGCCGGCGCCGACATTGACGATGCGTCGCTGATTGGTGGAAGAACCCACCGAGACCGTATTGCCCACGTCGGCCACCGAATTCAGGCCCAGCGCGACGCTGCCCGCCGCCGTCGTCGAGGCATTGGTGCCGAGGGCAATCGCATCGGTCCCGGCTGCCGCTACCGCCGCATTGCGGCCGATGGCGATGCCGCTGATGGCGCCGGCAGCCACGCGTGCACCGCTGTCTTCGTCGTCGGAATTACCCATGGCCAACGAGTAATCCGCGGCCGCCTCGCTGTGCGCACCCACGGCGGTGCCATAGGCACCCGAGGCCCTGCTGCTGAAGCCCATCGCGGAGGAGTTCAGCCCGCTGGCGACGTTGTCGTATCCCATCGCAGAGCTGCGATCGCCGCTCGCGTTGTTCTCGTAACCGAAAGCACTGCTGGCCAGCCCCGTCGCGTCGTTCTCGTTGCCGAAGGCGCTGCTGTTGGAGCCACTCGCGGTGTTGTCGCGGCCGAAGGCACTGCTCTCGCCGCCGGACGCGTTGTTTCCGAGGCCGATCGCGACGTCGTCATCATCCCCAGCCTGGTTGTCCGTACCGAGGGCGATGGCGGAATTGCCCTCGGCGGTGTTCCGCGTGCCGATAGCGATGGATTCGTCGCCCTCCGCGACCGAGCCCTGGCCGAACGCCGTGGAGAAGTCGCCGATGGCGCTGACCCCGCTGCCGATCGCGATGCTGCCATCGCCTTCGGCGGTGGCAGCAATTCCATTGACGGTCAGCCCGCCATAGCCATCGGCGGTGAGCTCGCTCGTACCGATCGCCAGCGAACTGATGCCCTGGGCCCTGCTGTAGCTACCGATCGCCGTGCTCCATTCCCCTTCGGCGCTGTTGTACTTGCCGAAAGCGGAACTATTGCCGCCCGCAGTCTCGTTGAAGAGTCCGAAGGCGGCACTTTCCCTGCCCGAGACAATGTTGAAGGCACCGAAGGCGCTGCTGAACAGATTCGTAGCGCTGTTGCCTCGGCCCATGGCGGAACTGCCCATGCCCGACGCCAGGTTGCCGGAGCCGACCGCGGTGCTGTCGCTGGCCGATGCGGCGCTGCCGGCACCGACCGCGGTGCTGCCAGTAGCTGCGGCGTTGGAGTTGACGCCCAGGGCCGTGGCCGAGGCGGCCGAGGCGGTGGCGTTGGAGCCTAGGCTGACGGCATTGATGGCATTGGCCGCGACGGAGGCATTGCGGCCGATGGCCACGCTGTTGGCGGCTCCAGCGCCGACACGTGCTCCGGCGGCTGCGCTGTCGGAGTTGCCTATGGCTACCGAATCCGAGCCGGCGGCATTGCTATAGGTACCGATGGCAGTGCTGCGGATACCGCTGGCGGCGCTTGCGGAACCGATCGCCATCGCGTTGACGCCAGTCGCAGCTACCGCCGCGTTGTTGCCGATAGCAATACCGTTGGTCGCGCCCGCGGTAACGCGAGCTCCTGTCGCCGTCGTAGCCGCCCCGCCGATGGCGACTGAATCCTGCGCCGCAGCCGTGCTCGACATGCCCATCGCCGTGCCGCGCAGGCCGCTGGCCGTGTTGCCGGCGCCCACCGCCGTGCTGAACTGGCCGGAGGCCGCGTTGCTGCGGCCAAAGGCACTGGCGCCCGTCTCCGTCGCCTGGTTGTTGCTGCCCATGGCCGTGCTGTTGGTGCCCGAGGCCACGTTGGCGGGCCCGCAGGTAATGGAGCCGGCGCCGGTGCCCGGACCGCAGTCGTCCGCTGCCGCGATGGCGGCGTTCATCTGTGTGAGATTAACTGCGTCCGTGCCCGCGGTGGCGGCGGCGACGTTGACGATGCGGCGCTGCGCCGTGCTGCTACCGACGGAGACCGTGTTGGCGGCATTGGCGACGGAGCCCTGGCCAAGCGCGACACTGTTGGCTGCCGTCGCGGAAGCCGAGACGCCCAGCGCCATGCTGCTGACGCCGGCTGCAGCGACATTGGCGTCACGGCCGAGCGCAATGCCGTTGGTGGCGCCGGCGGCGATACGGGCGCCGGTGGCCGCATCGACGGAGTTGCCGATGGCCAACGAGTAGTCGGCAGCCGCCTGGCTGTAGGCGCCTACCGCCGAGCTGTTGACGCCCGATGCGGTGCTGGTGAAGCCCATGGCCGAAGCATTCACACCGCTGGCGACGTTGCGCGCGCCGAGTGCGCTGGCGCCGGCGGCCGAAGCGGTGTTGTCGCTGCCCAGGGCGCTGCTGACGAGTGCCGAGGCGATGTTGGAATAGCCAACGGCCACGCTCTGGGAGCCCGAGGCCACAGCTTCGCTGCCAACAGCGGTGCTGGTGCTCGCGGAAGCCCGGGTGGCGTAGCCCAGGGCGATGGCATTGGTGGCATTATTCGCCACGGCCGCATCGGGGCCGATAGCGACGCTATTGGTGGCGCCGGTGCCGACACGCGCGCCGTTGGCTGCGGCGGCCGCGTTGCCGATGGCGACCGAGTTCTGTGCTGCGGCGCTGCTGTTGGTGCCGATCGCCGTGCTGCGCGCGCCGCTCGCGGTGGCGGCGGAACCCATGGCGATCCCATTGACTCCGGCTGCCGCCACCGTCGCATTGCGACCGATGGCGATGCCGTTGGTGGCGCCGGCGGCGACCGTGGTGCCGGCCTCCGCATCCAGCGCCGAGCCGATGACGATGGAATGATCGGCGTTCGCGTTGGCGTTGGCACCAACCGCCACGCTGTAGTTGCCTACTGCCAGGCCCTGGTAGCCGAAGGCGCTGCTGGCGGTACCGCTTGCCACGTTCTGATGACCCAAGGCGCTGCTGTCGATGCCGCTGGCTTCGTTGTCGAAGCCGATGGCGCTGCTGTCTTCGCCGGTAGCCTGGTTGCGCACACCGATCGCACTGCTGTCGTTGCCTGCGGCATAGTTGCCGCTGCCGATCGCGACGGCATCCTCTTCCGCCGCCTCGTTGTTCAAGCCGATGGCAATGGCCTCATCCAGGTTGGCCAGGTTGCCCAGGCCCAAGGCAAGGCTCGACTCGCCATAGGCCTGGTTGAGCAGGCCGATCGCGATGCTGGAGTCGCCGTAGGCGCCGTTCTGCGTACCGAAAGCCAGGGCGTTGACGCCCGAGTAGATGAACTCTTCCGTTTCCTCGTCAAAGGTGTAGGACCCCGCGAAGCTCTGGTTGCCGATCGCAATGCCGCCGTCGGCAAAGGCCATCGCCACATTGCCGAAGCTGATCGCGCTATCACCGACCGCGCCCGACAGGCTACCGATCGCGATACTTCCCACCCCCCCACTGATTGCGCCGAATCCGCCGCCATACGCCTGGCCCGAAGACATGCCGATCGCCAGCGAACGGCCGCCATAGGCCTGGGAATAGGCACCCATCGCCACGCTATCAGTGTTTGTGGCGGAAGTGGCGTAACCCATGGCGACGCTTCTGAGGCCTCCGGCGGTGTTGTTGGTGCCGAAGGCGGCGGCAGCTACACCTTCTGTGCGGTTGCCAAAACCGAACGCGCTGCTGTTCTGTCCGATGGTAGTGTTGTTTGCGCCCACCGCACTGCTTCTGGTGCCGGAAGCCAAGTTACTGCGCCCCACGGCGGTTCCATCGACAGCAATCGCCGAAGAACTTGCACCGACTGCCAGGGCGGTAGTCGCGTCCGCGCCGACGCTCGCATTGGTGCCGATCGCAACGCTGCTGGTGGCGCCGGCGGCGACCCGCGCGCCCGAGCCTGCGGCAGACGCATTGCCGATGGCCACAGAGTCCTGTGCGGCGGCGTTGCTGTACACGCCGATCGCCGTGCTGCGCAGGCCGCTGGCGGCGCTGGCGGAGCCGATCGCCATCGCGTTGACGCCGGTCGCTGCGACCGCCGCGTTGTTGCCGATGGCGATGCCGTTGCTGGCGCCGGCGGCGACTCTGGCGCCGGCGCCAGCCGCAGACGCATTGCCGAGCGCCATCGAATTCTCCGCGGCGGCGTTGCTGAAGTTGCCGATCGCGGTGCCGCGCAGGCCGCTGGCAGCGCTGTTGGAACCGACCGCCATCGCGTTGACCCCGGTCGCGGCCACCGCCGCGTTGCGCCCGATCGCGATGCCGTTGGTGGCACCTGCGACCACACGGGCACCGGTGGCCGTGGTATCGGAGTTGCCGATGGCCAGCGAATACTCGGCAGCTGCTACGCTGGCCGCGCCCACCGCCGTGCCACGCAAGCCGCTGGCAGTGCTGCCCGCACCCACCGCGGTGCTGAACTGACCGGAGGCTACATTGCTGCGGCCGAGGGCACTGGCGCCACTCGCCGTAGCTTGGTTGCCACTACCAACCGCCTGGCTGTTCACGCCCGAGGCGGTATTGGAGGGGCCGCAGGCCAGCGAGCCTGCACCCGTGCCGGCGACGCAGTCGTCCACCGCGGCAATGGCCGCATCGAGTTGGGCCTTGTTCACCGCATCCGTGGCCGCCGTGCCGGGCGCCACGTTGACGACGCGGCGCTTGATGGTGCCAGAGCCCACCGAAACCGTGTTTGCCGCAGTGGCGACCGAGCCCTGGCCTATCGCCACGCTGCCGGCGGCCGTGGCACTGGCGTCCGCACCCAGCGCGACGGCTTGAACGGCATTGTTGGCGACGGAGGCATTGGTGCCGATCGCGATGCCGTAGGTGGCGCCGGTGCCGACGCGGGCGCCTGAGGCAGCCGTGGCGGCATTGCCGATCGCCACCGAGTAGTCAGCGGTAGCAGTGGCACGGCTGCCGACCGACAGGCTGCGGAGCCCCGCGGCGACATTGTCGTAGCCCAGCGCCGCACTGAACATGCCGCTCGCGGCGTTGTCATCACCGATGGCAAGGCTGCTCTCCATGGATGCGCGGTTGTTCCGACCCACGGCCAGGCTCGCGAAGCCCGAAGCAATGTTGCTGACACCAAAACTGGAACTGCGCTCTGCGGTGGCCTGACTGCTGGCACCGAAAGCGCTGCTGAACACGCCGGAGGCCGTGTTGCCATAGCCGACTGCGCTGCTGGCGGCGCCGGTCGCCGAGTTGCCGCGGCCGAGCGCGCTGGCATCGGTAGTACTGGCAGTGTTGCTGTTGCCGACGGCAACGCTGCCGGCGCCGCCTGCCGCGTTGAAGAAGCCACAGCCCAGCGAGTTCGCGCCGGCACCCGTGCTGCTGCCGGAACCGCCAACGGAAAGGTCGCAGGTGGCCGACTTTGCCGGCGGCGCATAGCCCATCAGCGGCAGTGCCAGTTGCAGCGCCAAGGCCCAGGCGCCAAGGCGGACCACGCCGGGCCTTTCCACGGGTGTCGCGCCAACCATGCCGCTGCTGCCGCCGCCGCCATGGTTGCGAGCCAGCTCTGAAGCCACCACGAGGCAGTTCAGCGCGCGGCTCCAGATGATCTTGTGGATATGGTTCATTGCGCGCGCCCCTGGCATTCGTGATTTGATGCAAGGATCGGCGGCCGGCGACTTTGGCGGTATCCGCGAGTAGTCCTAGTACTTTAGTCGGAGGCACGGATGGGACGGCCCCGGCTCCGCCGAAATGCGAGGCGCAGGCGCCGCGCAGCCCCGGGAGGGCGGCGGCAATGACCGTTGGTGGCTTGGGGCGCTCAGGCGGCGAGCTTCTCCAGCCAGCCATCCACCCAGCGCGGCAGGATGGCCTGCCGGTCCTGGCCGGCGTAGCGCGCGGCGAACTGCTGGGCTGCCTGATGCAGCGAAGGATCGTCCAGCAGTTGCCGCACCGCGGGGCCGTAGGACTCCTGCTGGTTCGACGCCAGGCCCAGGCCGACGCCCAGGGCCGTGACGCGCTCGGCCATCAGGCGCTGCTCCGTATGGGAATACTGGATCAGGCAAGGCTTGCCGGCGAGCAGTGCCTCGGCCACCGCGCCGTGGGAGCCGGAACTGACGAAGGCATCGCAGGTTTCCACGGCCTGCCGCAGCCAGATGTTGCTGTCCGTGATACGCATGCCCGGGCGCTGGTAGCGGGCGACCTTTTCGAACGGTACGTCCGCCAGCCGCACGAGCACCTGCGCGCGGCTGGCCTGGAGTGCGGCCAGCAGCGCCTCCAGGCCTTCACCGGCGCGCAGGTAGGCAAACAGGCGCGGCTCGCGGGTTTCGCCCCAGTTCGCTGCCAGTCCGGAGGAAAAGTCCTGGAGCCCAAGGTAGCGGGCCCCGCGCTCGATCCCGTAGTGATCCAGCTCAGGGTAGGTCTTGAGGCCCAGTTCCACACCGTCGAAGAGGGATTGCAGCGCCGGCAGGGGTTCCGCGCCCAGCGCGGCCAAGGCGCCATTGACCACCATGAGGACCCGGGATTCATTGTCGCGCAGGCGCTGCTCGCGTGCGGGCACCACGGGATAGGCCGGAAACGGGCTTTGCAGCGGCGGCAGGCAGAACCCCGTGCCCATGGCGGCGGCTGGCAGCCCCAGCACGCGTGCGGCGAGCAGGGCGGTCGGCGCGTGGTCGACCAGGACAGCCCGGGCGCCGCTGAGCTGCATCAGGGAACACCAGGCGCGCAGGCGACCCGCCAGGGCCGCCGCCCCATGCCAGCCACAGTTGTGCAACAGGCTGGCGTAGCTGGCCTGGATGGGCACGGACTGGACACCGGCGGTGCCGACCGGCACCGGCAGGATGGGCGCGTAGCGGTGCAGACCCAACACCTCGGCCGTCTCGGGCTGGTGCGTGGCCAGCACGCGCGGCTGCCCGCGGCTGGCGAGGTGGGTGATGATCGCCCCGATGGGCGCGAGGTGCCCCTGGCCATTCCCCAGCTCGGTGGCCAGCAGGATCGGCGCGGCGGGTTGGCTCATGCGGCGACCAGGATGCTGGTGGATCGCACGCGTGCCTGCTCGCGGGACTGGTGCTCGGCGATGCGCCGCGCCAGCGGATTGATCAGCACCAGTTCGCCGGGGTCGATGGCTTGCGCCAGCCACTGTAGCCGCAGGCCGGGTCCGTCGCTGAAGGGCTCGGCGGTGATCGTCGAGAAGAAGAAGCCCCTGGCCTCGGCCAGTTCGCAGAGGGTGCTGGCGCCCGGCTGCGCCAGCGGCAGCTCCAGTTGCGCGCAGGCCACTCCGGGATCGGCCTGGATGCGCCAGATGGCGACCAGCAGTTCCGCGGCGCTGTCCCTGCCGATGCGCGGCACGGCTAGGCTCCAGGAGCAAAGACCCGCCTCGTGCTTCATGTCCAGGATGCCGGTTCCGCTGGCCGAGCTTTCGTCCTCGAAACTGACGGGGCAGCACAGCCGCTCGAGGATCTCCGAGGCCAGCGCACGGTGCCGCGCGGCCAGCCGGCAGGCGGTCGGCATGGCGTCGGGCGGCAGCGGCCGCGCATAGCGGACAAAGCTGTCCCGCTCGCCGGCTGGGCCCGGCCACAGTCCCAGCGCGATGCCGCAGGGCACGAGCTGCGCGCGCTCGGTGAGTTGCTGCGAAGCGCAGGCGGTGTCCGGCGACTGGCGAAGCGGGGCCAGGACTTCTCCCCAGAGGCCACGCCGGCCGTTCTCGCGCGCCCAGGCGACCAGCAGCAGGCGCAGGTCGTCGGCGACGTGCTGGCGGCGCTGCGAAGGCCGCACCATCATCACGCCGAGCTCGCCGGTGCGTCCGTAGGGCGAAGGCTCCAGCGCCGCCAGGCCGGCGACCTCGCCGGTGGATGGCAGCAGCGCCAATGCAAAGACGAGCCGATTGCCGGCGATCACCTGCGCGAGTTCTTCCGGCGCGTAGAGCAGCCGGTTCGGGTAGTGATCCCCCCGGACGGCCCGCACGCAGGCGGTGATAGCCTCGGCGTCCTGCGGTGAGGCCAGCCGGAACTGCAGTGCGTCCGTCACGGGCGCCTTCATCTCTGCCTCAGGCAACCAGCGTGTTGGCGAGGCCCGGCCAGCCGGCGTCGGTCGATTCGTCCCCGGCGCTGTCGATGGACTGCATAGCCGCGAGGTAGCGCTCGGCGAAGGCCTGGTGAAAATGGCGGATTCCCTCCGGGTAGGCCTGCGGGGCACGCATGATCTGCGGGTTGGTGTTGATCTCCCAGACCTGGATGCGCCCGTCGCGGTCCACGGCGTAGTCGATGCGGCCGTAGTCGATCTGCGCGCGGGTGAACACGCGGCGCAGCTCGGCTTCGTGGGGGTTGTCCTGGCAGTAGTCGCGGGTCTCCGCGCGATGCGTCGGCTCCAGCAGGTCCATGTCCTTCAGCATCCACTTGCGGCTGAACAGCACATGCCGCGGGACAATGTGATCGCCGATGCGGAAGGCGGAGTACTTGCGGTAGATGCCGTCCGGGTCGGAGGTGTCGCACATCTCCACCACCAGCAGGTCGGCCAGGGCATGTCCGGCCAGCACCAGTTGGAGCATGGCCTCGCGCACCGACTGCAGGTCATGCAGCAGCGGGCTGCTCGCACCGCTGTGCTCCTTCTCCTGCCGCAGGAAGACCGGGTAGCGCCAGGGCTCGCCTGGGGTATCGGCGCGGAAGGCGCGGAAGCGGTTGCTGCCATCCTGGTGCAGGGCGTCGAGCAGTTCCAGCCGCCGCAGGCTGCGCTCCGGGTGGTTGAGCATGCGGCAGCCATTGGCCTGCAGCCGGCTCCAGACCTTGCCGAGGACCTTGCGCGGCATCGCGTCGAGCCGTTCCAGGTCGGAGAAGATGTAGCTGCCCTGCGGCATCACCGGCATGCGCGTCAGCAGCTCGTAGGGCATGACTACCATGTGCTTGCGCAGCGAGGCACCCCAGTCGCTGCGCAGGTGCTCGCTCACCGTGTAGGCGTGGGGTGCGGTGACCAGATACCAGATCATGGGCGGCTCCTGGGACGCTCGCGGGCGTCCCCGATTGATGGCGTAACGGCCATGTTCCGCCGCCGCCGCCCCGCGCGCTATCCGAGATAAGGACTACGACTTTGGTCGTAGGCACAGGCCTGGCCCCTGGCCTTGCAGGTACGTATGGCGGCGGCCATGGGCCGTCCGCGATGCCTGACCCTGCCGCAATAAAGGAAACGCCCGGGCCTAAGGCCCGGGCGTGGGTGTCACGGTACCGAAGATGAGTGATCAGATCGCCAGCTGCAGGCGCATCTGGAAGATCGTGGACTCCTTGCCGTTGAGCGCGGCATTGGCGCCCGTTCGGCCATCCACATCCAGCACCTTTATGGCGTTGAAGCTGATGCGTGTAAAGGGCGTCAGGTACCAGTTCAGGGCCAGAGCGGCGTTGTCCTCGGTACCGCCCCGGATGTCCTTGTCTTCAAGATCGGCGGTGCTGTAGCGCGCGGCCACTTCAAAGGCACCCCAGCCAGCGTCCTTGCCGAAATTGTTCGCCGGCCGTATACCTTCGAACACGCCACGGTCCGCCTTATAGCGCCGCCCTTCCCCGGTCAGGGCCCACGCCAACTGGGCATAGCCACCGGAGAAGCCCAGCGAAGATCCGGTCTTGCGATCCAGTTGCAGGAACGTGTACTCCGCCTGTGCCGAAAACGCGCCCTGCTGCCAGGCCAGTTCCAGACCTTCCACGGTGATCAGGTCGGCATCCGCGATGTTGCCGGTGTTGACGAGGCGCTGGGCGGCGGGTACCGGGTTGGACTCGGGCCTGAAGGCGATGGAGGCGGGCGTGTCTTGTGTAGGGTTGCGGACCTGTGCCGCCAGACCCAGGTGCAGCACCCGGTTATCTCCCAACAGCGGCGCCCAGGTGACGCGGCCAACGCTGCTGAAACTCTCGTCACCCGCCTGGGCGGTGGCCACCGGCTCGCCGAAGGCGCCCAGGGCTGCCGTCCAGTTGGTGCCCGAGGTGCTGACCATGAGACCCGGCGCGCGCGAGGGCACGAAGCCCCAGGACATGGCGCGCTCCATGAAGGCGACGCTCTTGTCCGCCGCCAGGGCGTCCATGCCGAAAGGCACCTTGAAGTTACCGACAGTGACGACCACAGGCTTGTAGCCGTTGTAGGCCACGAGGGCGTCCGTGACGCCGGTGGTGCCGGCGAATTCGTACTCGGCGCGATAGCTCCAGTCCTTGATGAAGCTCCCACCCACGGAGATGCGCGAGCGGCGCATCTCGCTGCTGTCCGGCAGGTCGTAGCCGGTCCGGTCCTGGTAGACCGCGAAGTCCAGTTGCTGCAGCGTGCCGACCTGGATGCTGGCGCTGCCGTCGCCGGACAGCACGCGGAACCCGTCGTCGGTGTTCACGGTGGGCGTGCTCTTGCGCGAAGCCTTGAGTTTCTCGTACTCCTCCATGGTGATCACGCCCTTGCGGGCAAGCGTTTCGAGGAGATCGTCCGCAGCCAGTGCCGCGGGGGCGAGGGCCAGCATGGGGAAAGCACACAGCATGGCCAGACCGGCCGGAAAACGACGGCTCATCGTAAATCTCCCTGTGCATCCTGATTGACAGCGGATATCGTTATATAGAACGCTATATATCGATTCCTTCGCAAGTCCCCGGTACCGGCCATGCGCCTCCAGACCAGAGTGCTGTCGCTGCTGCTGTTGATCTCCTGCCTTGCCGCTGGCGCCGCGGAGCCTGCCCGCGTGTATGCCGCGGCCAGCCTCACCAACGCCGTCACCGACATCGGTGCCGCATGGGAGAAGACCGGTCAGCCGGCACCCGTGCTGGTGTTCGGAGCCTCTTCGGCACTGGCCAAGCAGGTGGAAGCCGGCGCGCCGGCCGATGTCTTCATGTCAGCCGACCTGAACTGGATGGACTACCTGGAGCAGCGCCAGGTACTGACACCCGGCACCCGCAGTTCCTTGCTGGGTAACACGCTGGTGCTGGTCGCTCCCAAGGGCCGTGCCGTGGACGCCCGGATGGAGCGCGGCTTCGACCTGGCCGGGGCCTTCAAGGGCAAGCTCTGCACCGGCGAGCCGGGCGTGGTGCCGGCGGGCATCTATGCCAAGGAGGCATTGCAGTCCCTGGGCTGGTGGGACAGGCTTTCCGGCCGCATCGTGGGCACCGACGACGTGCGCACGGCCTTGTCCTTCGTCGAGCGAGGCGAATGCCCCCTGGGGATCGTCTACGCCACCGACGCAGCCATCAGCAGCAAGGTGGAGGTGATTGCCAGCTTCCCTGCGAGCAGCCACAAGCCTGTGGTCTACCCTGTGGCCCAGGTCAAGGGTGGACGTGCCGCGGGCGGCGAATTCCTGCAGTATGTGCGCACCTCGCCGGAGGCTGCGGCGATCTTCCGCAAGTACGGCTTCACGCTGCTCGAATCTCCCAAGCCCTGAGTGTTTTCCCCTGACGAACTGACCGCGCTGTGGCTCTCCGCGAAGATCGCGTCCTGGGCCACCTTGCTGTGCCTGCCGCTGGGCATCGCCACCGGCTGGTGGTTGGCGCGGCGCGACTCGCGCGGCAAGCTGGCGGTGGAAGTGCTGGTGCAATTGCCGATGGTGTTGCCGCCGGTGGTCCCCGGCTATGTCCTGCTGCTGCTGCTGGGTAACCAGGGCCTGATCGGGCGCTGGCTCAACGAAAGCTTCGGCATCACCGTTGCCTTCACCTGGAAGGGCGCGGTGCTGGCCTCGGCAGTGATGGCCTTCCCGCTGATGGTGCAACCGGTGCGCCTGGCCTTCGCGATGATCGACCGGCGCCTGGAACAGGCCGCCACCACGCTGGGCGCGCGCCCTTGGCGGGTATTCCTGAGCGTGACCCTGCCGCTCGCCCTGCCCGGCATCATCGCCGGCCTGGTGCTCTGCTTCAGCCGCAGCCTGGGCGAATTCGGAGCGACCATGGCCTTCGTCGGTAGTATCCCCGGCGAGACGCGCACGGTGCCACTGGCCATCTACGGCTATACGCACGTGCCGGGTGGTGAGGCTGCGGCAGAGCGCCTGGCGATCCTGTCGGTGGCGCTGGCCACGGCGGCGCTGGTGGCCGCTCACCTGATCAACCGGCGCGCCGAGCGCCTGCTGGGTTACCGGCCGCATGCTGAGCATTGATCTCGAGTTCCAGCGTGGGACGTTCCGCCTGCAGGCGCAGGCGGACTTCGGCACCGGCGTGACCGGCATCTGCGGCCCCTCAGGCAGCGGCAAGAGCACGCTGCTGGCCCTGCTGGCGGGGCTGCTGAAGCCGCGGGCGGGAGCGATCCGATTCGACGGCGAGACGCTTTGCGATGCTGGCCGCTTCGTGCCGCCCTGGCAGCGCCACTTCGGCCTCGTCTTCCAGGACGGCCAACTGTTTCCGCACATGAATGTGCGCGACAACCTGCTCTACGGCTACCGGCGCCTGGAGCCGGCGCAACGCCGCTTTGAACTGCAGCCGGTGCTGGACCTGCTGGAGATCGGTCCGCTGGAGGCGCGCCGCCCGTCTCAGCTCTCCGGCGGCGAGCGCCAGCGCGTGGCGCTGGGCCGCGCCCTGCTCTACTCGCCGCGCCTGCTGCTGCTGGACGAGCCGCTGTCTTCCCTGGACGAGCGCCTCAAGCAGCAGATCCTGCCCTTCCTGCGACGGATGAAGGAGGAGACGCGCTTGCCGATGCTTTACGTAACGCACGCCACCGCCGAGGTGGAGTACCTCGCAGATCAGGTCATGCGGATGGAAGGCGGGAAACTCAGCGCCTGAAACGGGCGGTCTTGGCGTGGGGGCTGCTCAAGTCGCGATCTTCTGCGATGCCGATGGACAGATCGCGGCCAGGGCCGCTGCCACGGGCAGGCAATGATCTTCAGCCGGCTACGCCCAGGATGACACTCGACGCCTTGAAGATCGCACTGGCGGGCTTGCCCTCGGCCAGGCCTAGTTCCTCGACGCTGGCATTGGTGATGGTGGCCACTACCGAGTTGCCGCCCTTGAGGCCGATCACCACCTCGCTGTTGACGGCGCCGGGGGTGAGCTTGGTGATGCTGCCCCGCAGGCGATTGCGTGCGGACAGCTTCATGGCCGGCCCCTCATCCAGGGCCACGATCACCCAGGAGGCCTTGACCAGGGCCAGGGCTTCCACGCCCTTCTTCAGTCCCAGGCTCTCGACGCTGTCGTGGGTGACGATGGCGACGAGGCGGTCGCCGCCGGAGAGCTCCAGCTCCACCTCGTCGTTGATCGCACCGGTCTTGACGTGCACCACCTTGCCGGAAAAATGGTTGCGGGCACTGGTGAGCATGGTGAACCTCCGGAGCATGCGCAGGTCGGCCTCGGCATTGCCGAGCAGTCCGTTCACGCGATCAAGGAAGCGCTGGTGTTCTTCGGCGACGGCGCCATAGGTCTGCACCAGTTGCTCGCCGCGCGGGGTCAGCATGGTGCCGCCGCCGCCCTTGCCGCCGGCCGCGCGCTGCACCAGTGGCCGGTCAGACAGGTTGTTCATGGACTCCACGGCGTCCCAAGCGGCCTTGTAGCTCAGGCCCACGGCCTTGGCCGCGTGGGTAATGGAATGGGTCTCGCCGATCGCCGCCAGCAGTTCGATCCAGCGCTGGCTGCCGAGCTTGCCGCCCCTGGCCTCCAGCTGCAGGCTGCCGCTGACGCTGAGAGCCTTTTTCGCCGGCACGCTACTTCTTGTTCATCAGCGCGATGACGCGCTGCTTGAGGTCTTCGGTGAAGCCGGCGCCGTAGCCGTGGTAGACCATGGAGATGCGGCCGTCCTGGGCCACGAGGTAGGTCGCCGGCAGGCGCCAGACCTCGTAGAACTTCGGCGCGAAGCCGAGTTGGTCCACCACCAGCGGATAGGTCACCGGGCGTGCCTTGACGAATCGGCGGGCGTCCTCGACGTTGCGGTCGATGCTGACACCCAGGATCTCGAACTTGTCGGCGTAGCCTTTCTTGTGCAGGTCCGCGCGCATCTCGTCCAGCTCGGGCATGGCCTGGATGCAGGGGCCGCACCAGGACGCCCAGAAGTCCACGATCACCACGCGGCCCTTGAGCGAGCTAAGCTTGATGCCCTCCGGCCCGCTGAGTACGACGCCGGCGGCCTCGGGCGCCATGTCGCCGATCGTTGCCGCATGCGCCGCAGGCAGGCAGAGCAGGCACAGCAATATCGCCAGGCGCTTGAACATGGAGATCAGCGCTTGGGCATCATGCCCGGCGGCAGACGCCCGGCGAGGCTGCGCATCATCTTGGCCATGCCGCCGCCCGCGAACTTCTTCATCATGTCCTTGGTAGTCTCGAACTGGCGCAGCAGCTGGTTGACCTGCTGCACTTCCACGCCCGCACCAGCCGCGATGCGGCGCTTGCGCGAGGCCTTGATCAGGTCGGGGAAGCGGCGCTCCTGCGGCGTCATCGAGTTGATGATGGCGACGGTGCGGCGGACCTGCTTCTCGGCGTCCACGCTCTTGAGCTGCTCCTGCATCTGCGCACCGCCCGGCAGCTTCTCCAAGATCGACTGCATGCTGCCCATGTTCTGCATCTGCAGCATCTGCTCGCGGAAGTCCGCCAGATCGAATCCCTTGTTCTTCTTGAGCTTCTCGGCAAGCTTCTGGGCCTTCTCGTGATCGACCTTGCGGGCCGTCTCCTCGATCAGGCCGAGCACGTCGCCCTGGCCGATGATGCGGTTGGCGATACGGTCCGGGTGGAAGATCTCCAAGCGGTCGGACTTCTCGCCGACGCCGAGGAACTTGATCGGGCGGCCGGTGACCTGGCGCACCGACAGCGCGGCACCGCCGCGGGAGTCACCGTCGACCTTGGTCAGGATCACGCCGGTCAGCGGCAGCACGTCGCCGAAGGCCTTGGCGGTCTTGGCGGCGTCCTGGCCGGTCATGCTGTCGACCACGAACAGGGTCTCGACCGGAGTCAGCGCCGCGTGCAATTCGGCGATCTCCTTCATCATCGCCTCGTCGACCGTGGTGCGGCCGGCGGTGTCGACGATCAGGACGTCGGCATACTGCTTCCTGGCATGGGCCAGGGCCGCCTGGGCGATGGCCACCGGCTGCTGCCCGACCTCGGAGGGGAACCATTCGACGCCGATGTTGCCGGCGACGATGCGCAGCTGCTCGATGGCGGCCGGTCGGTAGACGTCGGCGGAGACGACGACGACATTCTTCTTCTCGCGCTCCTTGAGCCACAGCGCCAGCTTGCCGGTGCTGGTGGTCTTGCCGGAACCCTGCAGGCCGGCCATCAGGATGATAGCAGGGGGCTGCTGGCGCAGGTTCAGGGGTTCGGCATTGCCGCCGAGGGTCTCGGTCAGCTCCTGCTGGACGATCTTGAGGAACTGCTGGCCAGGGGTCAGCGACTGCAGGATCTCGGCGCCCAGGGCGCGGGCCTTGACCTTGTCGATGAATTCCTTGACCACCGGCAGGGCCACATCGGCCTCGAGCAGGGCCATGCGCAGCTCGCGAGCGGCGGCGGTGACCTGTTCTTCGGTAAGGCGGCCCTGGCCGCGGATGGAGTCAAGGACGCGGCCAAGGCGCGTCGTGAGGTTGTCGAACATGAGGACGAAAGCGGGTCTGTATAGAGCGTCCGGCGGATTCTAGAGCAAGACCCGCCGGGGTGCCCGTGGGTGTTCCTGCCCAGCCCGCGCCCGCCCATTCAGGAGGTGATCAGATCGCCGCGCTGGAGGTGGTGGTAGCGCCAATCCTTCAGCGCGGTGCGGCACTGCTTCTCGATCAGCTGCTCGCAACCCGGCTTGTGGTGGGTCAGGAACAGCTCGGGGTGATGCCGCAGCTTGCGCAGCTCCGAGGCCAGCAGGCTGGGGGTGAAGTGGCGCGAGGCCGCCCCCAGTTCCTCCTGCTCGTCCGGAAAGGCGATCTCGATCATCAGCTTGTCGAGCCGCGGCAGGCCGTTGAGGAAGGCCCAGATGTCGTCGTTGGCCCAGGTGTCGCCGCTGAAGGCGAAGGTGCCGTTGGGGCTCTCCAGGGCATAGCCCACGGCCGGGACGGTGTGCAGCACCTTGAAGGCCGTCAGGCGCCGGTCGCCGCCCAGGTCGGTGGGCTGCCCCACCTCGATCTGGTCGAAGCGCAGCAGCGGCCGCTCCTCGTTGGGCAACTTGGAGAAGTCGGGCCAGATGGTCCAGTTGAAGATGTGCTGGCGCACCGCGTCCAGGGTCTGCCGGGTGGCATGGACAACGACCGGCCGATCGATCAGGTCGAACAGGTTGTCGGCCATGAAAGCCAGGCCACAGACGTGGTCGAGATGGGAGTGCGACAGGAAGACATGGCTGATGCGGCGCTGCTGCGCCAGCGACAGGTCGCCGACGCCCGTTCCCGCATCGATCAGGATCTCGTCGTCCACCAGCAGGCTGGTGGTACGCAGGCCCGGCCCCACTCCCCCGCTGCAGCCCAGGACTTTGATCCGCATGCGTTCCGTTGTCTTAAAAGTTTGTATTTTTTTGATCCTAGCATAGGGGTCCGCACCCTCAACCGCGGCTTGCGTCACATCGCAAGGGATTCGGTTATGCTGGAGACCCCATGACATTAGCACTGATTCTCATTGCCGTTCTGCTGTACGCCGCTTGCGGCTGGCTGATCTGGCGTAACCCTCAGACCGACAGCCCGCTGGAGCGGTCGCTGGCCTCCGCGGCCATCGTGCTGCATGCCGGCGTGCTGGGCCACCAGGCCCTGCAGGGCGGCGCGATCCGCATCGGCCTGCCAGAAGCGGCCTCGCTGTTCACTCTGCAGTCCGCCGTGCTGCTGTGGCTGCTGTCCTGGCGCGAGCCGCTGCGCTCCCTGGGCCTGACGATCTACCCCCTGACCGGCCTGGCCGCCCTCTGGGCCGCCCTGGACCCCAGCCTGCTGGACGCCGCGCCGGTGGCCGACTGGAAGCTGCGCTGGCACATCATCCTGTCGCTATTCTCGGCCGGGCTGCTCACCATCGCCGCAATGCAGGCCGGTGCGCTGGCCCTGCAGGACCGTCTGCTGCACCGCCACGATCTCAGCCGCCTGCTGCTCGGCGGCATGCCGCCGCTGCAGACCATGGAGCGGCTGCTGTTCCAATTGATCGCTATCGGCTTTCTGCTGCTGTCCCTGACCCTGCTGTCGGGCCTGTGGTTCGTGCACGACTGGTTCGCACAGCACCTGGCCCACAAGACCGTGCTGTCGATCAGTGCCTGGTTGATCTTCGGCACCTTGCTGTGGGGGCGCTGGCGCTACGGCTGGCGCGGCCGCACCGCCATCCGCTGGTCGCTGGCTGGCTACGCCGTGCTCATCCTGGCGTACTTCGGCAGCAAGCTGGTGTTGGAACAATTCCTAGGCAAGCACTGGAGTTAGGCGGTATACCTCATGTCAGCCTCATTGACAGCAGCCCTCCGGGCCGCATAGATAGAAGTCCACACGGCCAAAGACTGACCGCGCGATCTTGGACGCCATCCCCCTGTGGGTCCTCTTCGGACTCCTCATCTTGATGTTGCTGCTGTCGGCATTCTTCTCCGGCTCCGAAACCGGGCTGATGACGATGAACCGCTACCGCCTGCGCACGCGCGCCAAGAAGGGGGAACGTTCCGCGCGACTGGCGCAAAGCCTGCTTGAGCGCCCGGACCGCCTGATCGGCACCATCCTGCTGGGCAACAACTTCGTGAACACGCTGGCGGCGTCGATCGCCACGCTGATAGGCCTGCGCCTGTTCCCGGGCGAAACCGGTATCGCCGTGGCCACCGGCGCGGTGACGCTGCTGCTGCTGATCTTCGGCGAGGTCACGCCCAAGACGCTGTCCGCCATTCATCCCGAGCGCCTGGGCCTGCCGGCTGCCTATGTCCTCTGGCCGCTGCAACGCCTGCTATTCCCGCTAGTGTGGCTGGTCAACCTGATCGGCAACAACCTGCTGCGCCTGCTGGGCGTCTCCCCCGAGGAAGCGGCACAGCACAGCCTCAGTGCCGAGGAGCTGCGCACCGTGGTCGCCGAGGCCGGCGCCATGATCCCGCACCGTCACCAGAAGATGCTGCTCTCCATCCTGGACCTGGAGAAGGAAACGGTCGAGGACATCATGGTGCCGCGTAACGAGATCACCGGCATCGACATCTCCGAGCCCTGGGAGCAGGTGCGCGCCGCGATCGTGGACAGCCAGCACACCCGCCTGCCGGTGTTCGACGGCTCCATCGACAACCTGCGCGGCGTGATCCACCTGCGTCGCGTGGTGCGCCTGGCCGCAGAGAACAACCTGGACCCGCACAGCCTGGTGGGCCTGGCCAGCGAGCCCTACTTCATCCCCGAGGGCACGCCGCTGAACCAGCAGCTGCTCAACTTCCAGAACCAGAAGCGCCGCATCGGCTTCGTGGTGGACGAATACGGCGACATCCAGGGCCTGGTGACACTGGAGGACATCCTCGAGGAAGTGGTGGGCGAGTTCACCTCCGACCCCGCCACCCGCATCAAGAACGTCTACGCCGACCCCGACGGCTGCTACCGCGTCAACGGCTCGGTGACCATCCGCAGCCTCAACAAGAACCTGGGCTGGAAGCTGCCCCTGGACGGCCCCAAGACCGTCAACGGTCTGGTGCTGGAAAAGCTGGAGACCATGCCCCAGGCCGGCCGCCGCATCACCATCAAGGGCTACGAATTCGAGATCACCGAGACCCGGGCCAACGCAGTGAAATCGGCGAGGGTGCGGCCTCCGGGCGAGCAGCGGGCCGCTGCCTAGCGAACACCGCTGCCCTTGTCCCCTCTCTCCGCAAGCGGGGAGAGGGAATGCAGGTCTAAAGCACCGCCAGTGCCTGCTCCAGCCGCGCTACCGGGATCACCTCGATATCCAGCCTCACCGACTTCCGGGGCCTGTTGGCCTCCGGCACGATGGCGCGGCGGAAGCCGTGCTTGGCAGCCTCGGCCAGGCGCTCCTCGCCCCCCGCCACCGGCCTCACCTCTCCCGCCAGCCCCATCTCGCCGAAGACCACCAGGTCGTTCGGCATCGGCCGGTTGCGGAACGAGGACAGCACGGCCAGTACCAGCGGCAGGTCCGCCGCCGGCTCCTGGATGCGCATGCCGCCGACCACGTTGGCGAACACGTCCTGGTCACCCAGGGGAATGCCACCGTGGCGATGCAGCACCGCCAGCAGCATGTTCAGGCGGTTGCCCTCCAGGCCCAGGGTCACGCGGCGCGGGGTGCCGGCCAGGGAGCGGTCCACGAGGGCCTGCACCTCCACCAGCAGTGGGCGGCTGCCCTGGCGCGTGACCGTGACCACCGAGCCCGGCACCGGCTGCTCGTGACGCGACAGGAACAGCGCGGAGGGATTGCTGACCTCCTTGAGGCCGTCGTCGCCCATGGCGAACACGCCCAGTTCGTTGACGGCACCGAAGCGGTTCTTCACCGCGCGGATGATGCGGAAGCGCGAGCCGGGGTCGTGCTCGAAGTACAGCACCGAGTCCACCATGTGCTCCAGCACGCGCGGTCCGGCGATGGCGCCTTCCTTGGTGACGTGGCCCACCAAGATCACGGCGGTATGGCTGGCCTTGGCGTGGCGCACCAGCTGCGCCGCGCACTCGCGCAACTGCGAGACCGAGCCGGGCGCCGAATCAAGCGAGTCGGTGTACAGGGTCTGGATGGAGTCGATCACCACCAGCCCGGGACGGTGCTGGGCGATCTGGGCCAGGATTTCCTCCACGCCGGTCTCGGCCAGCACCGGCAGATCCAGCTCCGGCAGCCCCAGGCGGTGCGCGCGCAGGTGGACCTGGGTCAGTGACTCCTCACCGGTGACGTACAGGGTCTTCAGGTGCGGCTGCACGCTGGCCAGGACCTGCAGCAGCAGGGTGGACTTGCCGATGCCCGGGTCGCCGCCGATCAGGATCACCGCACCAGGGACGATGCCGCCGCCCAGCACCCGGTCCATTTCCGACAGGCCGGTGGTGGTGCGCGGCGTCTCGCGCATGTCGACCTCGCGCAGCGACTGCACCCGCCCGCCGGCCGTGCCGCTGATGCCGCCGCCGCGGGACTTGGCGGCAGCCTTGGCGACGGAGGCGTCGACACGCGCCTCCACCAGCGTGTTCCAGGCGGAGCAGTCGGGGCACTGGCCGATCCACTTGGGGCTGGAGGAGCCGCAGGACTGGCAGACGTATTGAGTTTTCGTTCTGGAACCCATCTCACATATTCTTGTTTTCTGAGGAACTAATATCGGAGATACTTGAGTTAGTATGAGCCGAAGAGCACAACTGCGGGGGGACGTAGCTCGTGCAAAAGAATAGCTTCTGGTCGAAAGACTGGTTCGCGGCGGTAGCCTTCTCGCTGGTCTTCGCCCTGCTGGCCTGGGGTGTCTTCGGCGATGCCTTCCAGTCCCTGGAGCGCAGCACCTACGACGTGGGTGTGCGGTCGCGCGACCTCGCCCCGTCCGAAGATGTCGCTATCGTCGCGATCGACGAGCAGTCCATCGCCAACTTGGGCCGCTGGCCCTGGCCGCGCAACCAGCAGGCCGAGCTGATCAACAAGCTGCACGAGGGCGGCGCCAAGGTCATCGGCGCCACCATGCTGTACTTCGAGGCCGACGCCGGCAGCTCCGCCGAAACCTTCAATGCCATCCTGGCCGAGCTCAAGGCCTCGCCGCTGGTGCAGGACATCCCGGCCGAGGCCGAGACCTTCGGCATCATGCTGGACGAGACCGCCAAGACCACGCGCTCGCCGGCCATCGTCAACATCGCGCAGACCTACAAGGATTCCGCGCTGGCCACCAAGTACCGCCCGGCGATGGAAGCGCTGCTGGCGCAACTCGAAGCCGGCGCCAAGGCCGGCGGCACCACCGACTCCGTGCTGGGCGCCGCCGTGGCCTCCGGCAACGTCGTGCTGCCGATCCTGTTCAAGGAGGGCCGCCCCCAGGGCCGGCCGGACCAGGCGCTGCCCGAGTACGTGCGCCGCAACCGCCTGCAGGACGTGCAGGACCGCATCGGCGCACGCGCCGACGGCGCCGTGCCCGGCCCCACCATCTCGGTGGAAGTGCCGGTGGCGGGTGTCGGCGAAGCCGCTCCCGGCATGGGCCACCTCAACATCGCCCAGGACGTGGATGGCGGCGTGCGCTACGAGCCGCTGGTGCTGCAGCACTTCGACGAGTTCTACCCGTCGCTGTCACTGATGATAGCGGCCGCCAAGCTGAACCTGAAGCCGCAGGACATCCAGGTGCAGCTCGGCGAGGGCGTAACGCTGGGCGGCATCCATATCGGCACCGACTACGCGCTGCGCATGTACACGCAGTTCTACGGTGACCAGGAAGGCAAGCCCGCCTTCGCGGTGGACTCCGCATATGACGTGCTGGCCGGCAAGATCCCGCTGGCCAAGTACAAGGACAAGGTAGTGCTGATCGGCACCACCGCGCCGGGCACCGGCGACACCTTCGCCACCCCCTCGTCCGCCTCGACCACGCCGGTGGCGATGCTGGCGCACGCGGTCTCCTCGATCCTCAAGCAGCACTACTTCACCCGCCCAGCCTGGGCCGGCTGGCTGGAGCTGGTGGTGTTCCTGATGTTGGCGGCCTATCTCGCGCTGCTGCTGCCGCGCATGAAGGCTACGCTGGCCGCCGGCGTGACCCTGGTGCTGGTGCTGGCGCTGCTGGGCACACAGATCGGCGTGATGGCCTCCAGCGCGCTGTGGTTCAAGCTGACGATCCCAGCGGTGTTCCTGCTGGCCGGCCATGCTTTCATGACGGTGAAGAAGTTCCGCATCACCGAGATGCTGAAGCAGACCACCGAGGTGGAGAACTCCGAGTCCAACAAGATGCTGGGCCTTGCTTTCCAGGGCCAGGGCCAGCTCGACATGGCCTTCGAGAAGTTCCGCCGCGTGCAGCCGGTGGACGACAAGCTGCTGGACCTGATGTACAACCTCGCGCTGGACTTCGAGCGCAAGCGCCAGTTCAACAAGGCCGAGTCGGTGTACCAGCACATCGCCGGGCACCAGAAGGACTTCCGCGACGTCCAGCAGAAGCTCAACCGCGCCAAGAAGCTCTCCGAGACCGTGATTCTGGGCGGTGGCGCAGGCCGCTCGCACCCCGGCGGTACCATGGTGCTGGACAACGATGCCACCCAGCAGATCGAGAAGCCGATGCTGGGCCGGTACCAGGTGGAGAAGGAGCTCGGCAAGGGCGCCATGGGTATCGTCTACATGGGCAAGGACCCGAAGATCGGCCGCACCGTGGCGATCAAGACGATGGCGCTGTCGCAGGAGTTCGAGCCGGACGAGCTGACCAGCGTCAAGGAGCGCTTCTTCCGCGAAGCCGAGACCGCCGGCCGCCTGACGCACCCGCACATCGTGTCGATCTACGACGCCGGCGAGGAACATGACCTCGCCTTCATCGCGATGGAGTTCATCAAGGGCCACGACCTCACCAAGCACACCAAGGCCAACAACCTTCTGGCGATGCCCGAGGTGCTGCGCCTGGTGGCCGACGCCGCCGACGCCCTGGACTACGCCCACACCAACGGCGTGGTCCACCGCGACATCAAGCCGGCCAACATGATGCTGGTGGAAGCCACACAGACCATCAAGCTGATGGACTTCGGCATCGCCCGCATCGCCGACTCCAGCAAGACCAAGACCGGCATGGTGCTGGGCACGCCCAGCTACATGTCGCCCGAGCAGCTCGCCGGCAAGCGCGTGGACGGCCGCTCCGACCTGTTCTCGCTGGGCGTAACGCTGTACCAGCTGCTGACCGGCACGCTGCCCTTCCAGGCGGACTCGATGGCGACGCTGATGTTCAAGATCGCCAACGAACCGCATCCCCCGGCCGGCGGCCTGCGCCCCGACCTGCCTCCCAAGGTGAACGTCGTGATCGACCGCGCGCTGCACAAGGACATGGAGCAGCGCTACCAGCGCGGCAGCGAACTGGCGCGCGATCTCCGCTTCATCCTTTCCGGCCTCGGCGGCCCGACCTGAGAGAACCGGCATGACATTGAAGGACAAGGTGGCCACCGCCCTGCTCTCCGACGTGGGCAGGATGCGCAACAACAACGAGGACGCCGTCGAACAGGACGGTGACCTGGGCCTGCTGGTGCTGGCCGACGGCATGGGCGGCTACAACGCCGGCGAGATCGCCAGTGGCATCGCCACCACCACCGTGCTGGACGTGGTCCGGCGCGAGTGGAAGGAGCTCAAGCGTGGCGAGGTGGACACCGCCAGCGGCCATAGCGTGGAAGCCCTGCTTCTGCGCAAGGCGGTGGAGAGCGCCCACCAGACGATCTATCAGGTGGCGCAGAGCCAACCGCAGTGCGCCGGCATGGGAACGACGATCGTTACCTGCCTGATGCACGACGATAGGATGTCGATCGCGTATGTTGGCGATTCCCGCCTGTATCGGTACCGGGATGGCAGGCTCGAGCAGATCACCCGGGACCACTCCCTGCTGGAGGAGCTGGTGGCCCGCGGCCACTACACCCGCGAGGACGCCCAGCGCCTGGTTCGCAAGAACATCGTCACCCGCGCCCTGGGCGTGGAACCGGACGTCACCGTGGACCTGATCGAGGACATGGTGGAGGTCGGGGACATCGTCCTGATCGCCTCCGACGGCCTCACGGACATGATCTCCGACGAGAAAATCAGCTTAACACTCGGCAAGTTAGCTGATAATCTTGATAGTGCGGCAGAAGAATTGATCAGGCTGGCCAATGAAGCCGGCGGCAAGGATAACGTTTCGGTGGTGCTGGCTCGCGCGGACGCGTCGTTCGCCCGCGGCAGGCGCTGGTATGAACGATTGATGGAGTGGTTCTGAGAACACTATGGGCAAGCTCATCGTCACGGATAGCAGCGGCCAGACCAAGGATTTCCCGCTCAGCAAGGAGCGGGTGACCATCGGCCGTCACGCCGACAACGACATCCCGCTCAACGACAAGGCCGTTTCCGGCCACCATGCCGTGGTCATCACGATCCTGCAGGACTCCTTCCTGGAGGACCTGGATTCGACCAACGGCACGCAGGTCAACAGCAAGCAGATCGCCAAGCACCCGCTGTCGCACGGCGACGTGATCAGCATCGGCCGCAACACCCTGCGCTACGAAGGCGAAGGCCAGGGCGCGGACGACGATTTCGAAAAGACCATGATCCTGAAGCCGGGCCAGTTCGGCGCGGCCTTCGATGCCCAGGTCAACAAGGCGACGGGCGCCCCGGCGCCCGCTGCGGCCTCGCTGGGCAGTTCCCTGGGTCATTCACACGGCCACTCCCCCACCCCCAGCCTGTCCGCGACCAACACGCCCAAGCCGATCCTCGGCAAGCTGCGCGTGGTGAGCGGCCCGAACCAGGGCAAGGAACTGGAGCTGTCCAAGGCCCTGACCACGATCGGCAAACCCGGCGTGCAGGTGGCGGCCATCACCCGCCGCGCCGACGGTTACTACATCGTCCACGTGGGCGGCCAGGCCGGCGGCGCCAAGCCCCTGGTCAACGGCCAGTCGCTGGACACGCAAGCGCGCAAGCTCAGCGACGGCGACGTGGTGGAACTGGCCGGCACGCAGATGAAGTTCATGATCATCTGAGTCCTCTGCAGGTCAGACAAAGGGCAGCCATGGGCTGCCCTTTTTCGTTGTTCCCGGCCGCCGTGGAAGCGGCGCGAGTCGCGATGGCCCTGGATGCCCCAGCAGAAGATCGCGACTCGCGTCGCTCCCACGGGAAGGCCGATTCCGAAGGGGATTCCAGCTCCCTCCCGGCTACGGCGGGATATCCAGTCCGGGGACCACCCGTGGGAGCGGCTTCAGCCGCGATCTTCCAGGCGCAGGACAGGATCACGGCTGAAGCCATTCCCACGGAACCTGGTGTCGCCAGTGGGCTGGCTCTTACGGGGGGACTTGTAGGAGCCAGCTTGCTGGCGACACCGGGCATCGATGGAAGAGCCCTGCCGGGCAGCCGCACAGCACCGCTGCGCAGCGGGATACTTCGCGGCTGAAGCCGCTCCCAGCCGAGGCCAGTGCCTCAGCGATACCGGAAATGAACCCTCTGCGTGAGCCCGCAGAACAATTCGTAGGGAATGGTGCCGGCCTGGGCGGCGACATGCTCCGCCGGCAGCTCGTCACCCCACAGCAGCACCGGGTCACCCACCCTGGCGTCCGGGGCGCCGCGCAGGTCCAGGGTGATCATGTCCATCGAGACGCGGCCGGCATAGGTCACCTGGCGCCCGCCGACCCTCGCGGCGGTGCCGCTGCGGAAGGTCCGGTGGATGCCGTCGGCATAGCCGACAGCAGCCACGCCGATGCGCGTGCGCTCCGGGCAGGTCCAGCTTTGGGCGTAGCCGATGGTTTCACCCGCCTCGAAGTCGCGTACGGCGATCAGGCGGCTTTCCAGGCGCATGACAGGCCTCAGGCCGAGGTCGGCGCCGGTCTGTCCCGGCATCGGGGAGGCACCGTAAATGATCAGGCCCGGGCGCACCCAGTCGGCGCGCGCCTCCGGCCAGCCGATGATGCCGGCGGAGTTGCCGATGGAGCGCTGCCCCGCCACGCCCTGCAGCGCGTGGCTGAAGCGGGTGACCTGTTCGCGGGTGAAAGAGTTCTCGGGCTCGTCGGCGCTGGCCAGGTGGGTGATCCAGCCGTGGAAGCTCCAGCCCGGATGAGCCTTCAGGACCTCCAGCAGGCGCGGCACGTCCTCCAGCGGGAAGCCCAGGCGGTGCATGCCGCTGTCCAGCTTGAACCAGACGCCGACCTGGGCTTCGGGCCCCAGCCGGTGCAGCATGTCGATCTGCCAGTGGTCGTGCACCACCACCTGCAGGCGCTCGTAGACGGCCTGCGCGGCCTCTTCCTCGGAGATCACACCCTCGAGCAGGGCGATCGGGCAATGGATATGGGCGCGGCGCAGCTCTACCGCTTCTTCCAGGCAGGCCACCGCCAGGGCGTCCACGCCGGCCGCCTCCAGGGCACGCGCCACCGGTATCGCCCCGTGACCGTAGCCGTTGGCCTTGACCGCCGCCATCACGCGCGAGCGCGGCGCCAGACGCCGCACCACGCCCAGGTTGTGCTGGATCGCGGCGAGGTCGATGCTGGCGGTGACGCGCGGGATCACGCCGCCCCCTCGCTGAGCGGGAGCGCCGCCATCAGTAGAAGCTTTGCGATGGATCCGCCAGGTCGCGGAACTTGGTGTACTTGCCGTCGAACTGGACCTTCACGGTGCCGGTGGGGCCGCTACGCTGCTTGGCGATGATCAGTTCGGCCTGGCCCTTGTCCGCGGAGGTTTCCGGGTAGTAGTAATCGTCACGGTAGACGAAGACCACGACGTCGGCGTCCTGCTCGATACCGCCGGACTCGCGCAGGTCGGCCATGCGCGGGCGCTTGTTGTCTCGCTGTTCGACGCCACGGTTGAGCTGCGACAGCGCGATCACCGGCACGCTCAGTTCCTTGCCCAGGGCCTTGAGGCTACGCGAGATCTCGGCCACCTCGTTGGCGCGGTTGTCCGAGCCGGGCACCTGCATCAGCTGGATATAGTCCACCACGATCAGGCTGAGACCATGACGCGCGGCAATACGGCGTGCACGCGCGCGCAGTTCCAGCGGCGACAGTCCGCCGGTCTCGTCGATGAACAGCGGCGCCTCGCGCATCAGGCCCATGGCAGAGGCCAGGCGGTCCCATTCGCTGTCGTCCATCCGCGCGTTGCGCAGGTTCTGCTGGTCGATGCCGCCGAAGGAGGAAATCACGCGGAACACCAGCTGTTCCGCCGCCATTTCCATGCTGAACACCGCCACCGGCATGTGGCTCTCGATGGCGACGTGCTCGGCGATGTTCATCGCGAACGAGGTCTTGCCCATGCCCGGACGGCCGGCCACGATCACCAGGTCGCCCGGATGCAGGCCGTTGGTCTTGTTGTCGAAATCGCGGAAGCCGGTCTGCAGGCCCTTGCGGCCGCCCTCCTTGTCCTTGGCTTCCTCCAGCGACTTGGAGATGTGGTCCAGCAGCGGCGGCATGCTGTGGTACTGCACCTTGCCCTTGGCGTCGCCCTGGCGCAGTGCGAAGACTTTCTGCTCGGCTTCCTCCAGCAGGGCGCTGGCATTGCGGCCCTCGGGACGGAAGCCAATGTCGGCGATGCCCTGCCCAGTGGAGATCAGCTGACGCAGCACCGAGCGCTCGCGCACGATCTCGGCATAGGCCACGGTGTTGGCGGCGCTGGGCGTGTCGTTGGCCAGGGTGCCGACATAGGCGATGCCGCCGGCCTCCTCGAGCTTGGTGATGTAGCGCAGGTGCTCGGTGACCGTCAGGAAGTCGCAGGGCTTGTGCGAGCTGAGCAGGTCGCGCATGGCGGCGAAGATCAGCTGGTGCGCATGGAGGTAGAAGTCCCCCTCCTTGAGCAGGTCCAGCACTTCGAAGCCGGCGCCGTTGTCCAGCATCATGCCGCCCAGGACGGACATCTCGGCGTCGATGGAATGCGGGGGATGCTTGGGCGGGTTTTGCATGGGTTGGATTGTAGAGGAATGGGCGGACCGCAGAAGGGGCAGGGTCCGGCCGGGGAGCCCAAAATGAAACGGCCCGCCGAGGCGGGCCGTCTGGTGACACAGACCTGCCGGCGCCTTAGGCGGCCGTCGGGGCCTTGCTGTCGACCACGACAACGGTCAGCTCACCTTCCACTTCGGTGTGCAGGCGCACGCTGACGGTGTAGGTGCCGAGCTGGCGGATCGGACCGGAGGTCATGTCGATCTCGCTCTTCTTGACGTCGATGCCCTGGGCAGCGGCGGCATCCACGATCTCGGACGGACCGACCGAGCCGTACAGCTTGCCCTCTTCGGCGGCCAGCACCTTGAGGGTGATGGTCTTGCCGTTGATCTTGCCGGCGCGCATGTTGGCGGCGGAGATCGAATCGTTGGCCTTCTTCAGCAGCTCAGCCTTGCGGGCCTCGAACACGGCACGGTTTGCCTCGGTGGCCGGCAGCGCCTTGCCCAGCGGCAGCAGGTAGTTGCGGCCGAAACCGGCCTTCACCTTGACGGTCTCGCCCAGGTCGCCGAGCTTCTTGATCTTCTCGAGCAGAATCACATCCATGGTAGCTGCTCCTTAGCCGTGGCTGTCGCTGTACGGCAGCAGCGCCAGGAAACGGGCGCGCTTGATGGCCGTGGCCAGCTCGCGCTGGTAGCGCGACTTGGTGCCGGTGATGCGAGCCGGCACGATCTTGCCGTTCTCGCCGATGTACTGCTTGAGCGTGGAGAGGTCCTTGTAGTCGATCGCCGGGGCGTTCTGACCGCTGAACTTGCAGGACTTCTTGCGACGGAAAAACTGTGCCATGACTTAGGCTCCTTCAACAGCGGTTTCGGCCTGGGCGTCGTCGCCCTCGCCTTCCGCATCCTGGTGACGGGCGCGGAACTCGCCCGGCTTCTTCTCTTCATCCTGAACCTTGAAGAGCGGCGACTGGTCGATCACTGCAGCTTCGGTCTTGACGACCAGCTTGCGGATCACGGCGTCGTTGAAGCGGAACGCATTCTCCAGCTCGGCCAGGGCGGCATCGTCGCACTCCACGTTCATCAGAACGTAGTGGGCCTTGTGGGCCTTGGCGATCGGGTAAGCCAGCTGACGGCGACCCCAGTCTTCCAGGCGGTGAACCTTGCCGCCGGTCGCGGTGACCATGCCCTTGTAACGCTCGATCATGGCCGGAACCTGTTCACTCTGGTCCGGATGCACCATGACCACAACTTCGTAGTGACGCATCGATAACTCCTTGTGGACACAGGATTTTCACCCTGCGGCCCCCGACCAGGGAACGGTCGTGGAGCAAGTGGTTGAAACAAAAAACCTTCACCCCGGCGGGATGAAGGGGCGCGAATCTTAAGGGAATCAGCAGTTTGTTGCAATTAGGGCTGCCAGTGCCGCCAGCCCCTCAGGCCCTCTTCTCCGCCATGTAGCGGCGCCAGCCGCCCAGATGGGTAATGTCCCGGGCGCCCGTCTCCCCGGCCGGCTCGCAGATGAAGCCGCTGACCCAGCGGCCGTCGGCCAGTTCCAGCTTGCCGATGCCCAGCGGCGCCGGGATGCCGGCCACGAAGCTGCCGAACTCGGCCTCGGGCACCGACCAGACCTCCACCTCGATGGCAGCGCCGCGTTCCGCGTCACGGATCATCCCCGGCCGGAACGGCGGTCCGCCGGCCAGCGCGATCAGGCGGTAGCAGGGCGCGCTATGGGTGGCGCACACACGGAAGGCACTGCGGCTGGTGAGCTGGTGGTTCAGCGACATGCCCGACAGGTGGGCGCCGCAGACCGCCACCTCGATACGCCCCGGCGGCGTGGGCGGCAGAGCCGGCATCCAGCGGCTGGCGTCACGGCCGCCGGGCCGCGGGTCCGCCGCCATCCAGCGCTGCGCCAGCGCCAGCAGGTAGTCGTCGGACCAGGCGGGGCCGAACAGGGTGATGCCGAACGGCAGGCCGGCCGGAGTGGCGCCGGCAGGCATGGCCACGGCGGCGTAATCCAGCAGGTTCATGAAGTTGGTATAGGTGCCCAGGCGGCTGTTGAGCAGCAAGGGCTCGGCCTCCAGTTCGGCGATGCGGTAATGGGTCGGTGCCGTGGGGGTCAGCACCGCGTCCACCAACGCCAGTTGCGCGTCCGCGGCCTGCTTCAGGGCCTGCAGCCGGTAGAAGGCCTCGAAGGTCTGCTCCGCGCCGATTCCCGCCCCGCCCTCCAGGATGCGGCGCAGCACCGGCAGCATGGCCTGCGGCGCCATGTCGCGCGTCGCATGGCGGCGCTCTGCTACCCAGGGGCCTTCGTACAGCAGCCGGGCCGCCTCGCTGAAGGGCGTGAAATCCAGCCGCACCAGCTCCGCGCCCAGGGCCTGCCAGCGCTCCGCCGCCTGCGCGAACAGCGCGGCATAGGTCGTGTCCCCGAAGAACTCGAGCTGCTCGGGACGGGGCATGCCGAACCGTAGGCCCTCCAGCCGTCCGCTTACCGGCCGCCCACGGCGGCTCCAGGGGTCGGCGGCATCCAGGCCATCCATCACCGTGCCGATACGCCGCGCATCCTCGGGGTTCAGCGCAAAGAGCGAAGGGCAGTCGAGACTGCGGCAGGCCGGCACCACGCCGGCGGTGGACCAGCGCCCGCGCGTGGGCTTGATGCCCAGCAGGTTATTGAAGGCCGCGGGCACTCGGCCGGAACCGGCAGTGTCGGTGCCCAGCGAGAAGCTCACCTCGCCCAACGCCAGCGCCACGGCGGAACCGGCACTGGAGCCGCCGCTGATGTAGTCCGGATCGAAGGCGTTGCGCACCGCGCCCCGGGGCGAGCGCGTGCCGACCAGCCCGGTGGCGAACTGGTCGAGATTGGTCTTGCCCAGCGGGATCGCACCGGCATCGACCAGGCGCTGCACGACGGTGGCGCTGCGTGCGGGCGTATACGCGAAGTCCGGGCAGGCGGCGGTGGTCGGCACCCCGGCCAGGTCGATGTTGTCCTTGATCGCGAAGGGAATGCCGTAGAGCGGCAGCGACTCCGGGCCCTGCCCCTCAAGCCGGGCCAGGTACGGTGCCAGCTGTGCGTCGTCCAGCAAGGCGATCCAGGCATGGTGATCCGCGTGTGCGGCGATGCGGCCGCGCAACTCGGCAAGCAGCTCCGCGGGCTTGAGCCCCGCGCGGTAGTCGCGCTGCAAGGCAGCAATGGCAAGGTCCCTCATACGGCTTCCTCCAGTACCAGCAGGCTCTGCCCCGGCGTGACACCCTGCCCGGGCGCGCACAGCACGCGGCGCACGATGCCGCTGACGCGGGTCACCACCGAGATTTCCATTTTCATCGATTCCACCAGCGCGACCGTGTCGCCCGCGCTGACCTTCTGGCCCGGCTGCACGGCGATCTGCCACACACTTCCCGGCACCGGGCTCTGCACGGCGCGCTCGCCTTCGGCCAGCCGGTCCTCCACCGGTGGCGACGCCTCCGCCTCGGTGCCGACCACGTCCTGTCCGGCCGCCGCCCAGCGCTGGCGCTCCTCTTCGAATGCCTGCTGCTGGCGCGACTTGAACGCGTCGATGCTGTCGCGGTTCTGTTCCAGGAACTCGCGGTAGTCGCGCAGGCGGAAGGTCTGCTCCTCGATGCGCAGCGGGTAGCGGCCGCGCGGGAAGTCCTCGCGGATGCGCAACAATTCCTCGGCGGAGACCTCGTGGAAGCGCAACTGGTCGAAGAAGCGCAGCAGCCAGGGCTTGCCCTCGCCGAAGGCGGCGGTCTGCTTCCAGGTATTCCACATCTGCAGCGTGCGGCCCACGAACTGGTAGCCACCCGGCCCTTCCATGCCGTAGACGCAGAGATAGGCACCGCCGATGCCGACGGCATTCTCCGGCGTCCAGGTGCGCGCCGGATTGTACTTGGTGGTGACCAGGCGATGCCGGGGATCCAGGGGCGTCGCCACCGGCGCGCCCAGGTAGACGTCGCCCAGGCCCATCACCAGGTAGCTGGCCGAGAAGAAGATGCGCTTGACCTCTTCCAGGTCCTCCAGCCCGTTGATGCGGCGAATGAACTCCAGGTTGCTCGGACACCAGGGCGCATCACGCCGCACCGACTGCATGTACTTCTCGATCGCCAGCCGGCAGGCCGCGTCGTCCCAGGAGATCGGCAGGTGGACGATTCGCGTGGGGACCTCCATATCCTCGATCGCCGGCAACTGGCGCTCAGTCTGGTGCAGCAGCGCCAGCAGCCGGGCCTGCGGCAGCCGCAGGTTGTCGTAGTGCAGCTGCAGCGACCGGATGCCGGGCGTCAGCTCCAGCAGCCCGTCGATGTGCTGCTCCTGCAGGCGGCACATCAGCGCATGCACGCGGAAGCGCAGATTCAGGTCCAGCTCCTGGGGCCCGTATTCCAGCAGCAGGTTGTCGTCGCCCGAGGGCCGCACCACCAGGGGCAGCGGCCCGTCTTCCCAGCGGGCCAGCACCGCGCCGTCCGGCACGACGATGGCAGGCGCCTCCACCGGCACGGCCTCGAAGCGATCCACCAGCGCGAGCTGCGCGCGCTCCAGGGCCTCGGCGGTTTCCATGCTCACCGGCACGAAATGCAGCTTGTCGCCCGGACGCAGCTGGCCCAGTTGCCAGAGGTCGGCCTTGACGATGGTCACCGGGCAAACAAAGCCGCCGAGGCTGGGGCCATCCGGCCCCAGGATCACCGGCATGTCGCCGGTGAAATCCACCGCGCCCACGGCGTAGGCATTGTCATGGATATTGGAGGGATGCAGGCCGGCCTCGCCGCCGTCGCGGCGCGCCCACTTCGGCTTGGGTCCGATCAGCCGCGTGCCGGTGCGGCTGGAGTTGTAGTGCACTTCCCAACTCGCAGCGAAGAACTCCGCGATGTCCTCCGGCGTGAAGAAATCCGGCGCGCCGTGCGGGCCATAGATCACGCGGAACCGCCAGTCGTGGCCATAGGCCGGCTGCAGCGCTGCGGGCAGCGCCTGGCCTTCCGCCTGCACACTGCCGACATGCAGCACGTCCCCCGGCAGCAGCGCACGCCCGCCATGGCCGCCGAAGCGGCCCAGCGTGAAGGTGCTGGCGCTGCCGAGATAGGCCGGGACGTCGAAGCCGCCGGCCACGCAAAGATAGCCGCGCGCACCGCCGCCGCGCAGGGCACCGAATGCCAGTGTGGCGCCTGCCGGCACCGTGACGGCCTGCCACGATGGCAGGGACTGCCCGTCCAGTGTTGCGCCCATGTCCGCACCGGCGATGCAGACCGTGGCCGCCGCGCGAAAGCGCAGTACCGAGCCGGTCAGCGCCATCTCCAGCGCCGCAGTGCCCGGCGCGTTGCCGAGCACGCGGTTGCCCAGGCGCAGCGCCAGGCTGTCGTAGGGGCCGGAGGGTGGCACGCCCACGTCCCAGTAGCCCGTGCGCCCTGGATAGTCCTGCACCGTGGTCTGCGTGCCGGCCTCCAACACCTCGATGCCGGCAGCGTGGTACTGGAAGCCACCCAGGGTGGCGGTGGTGGCGCGGCCCGCGACGAAGGACGGCTCGTCCAGCACCTGGCGCAGGTAGGCCAGGTTGGTCTCGATGCCACCGATGCGGCTCGATGCCAGAGCGGCACAGAGCCTGCCGCGCGCGGCCTCGCGGTCCACGCCATGGGCGATCAGCTTGGCCAGCATGGGATCGTAGTACGGGGGCACCTCCACGCCGGGCTCGATCCAGCGATCGCAGCGCAGACCTTCGCCGAACTCCACCGCCGTGAGCCTGCCGGCCACCGGTTGGAAGTTGCGCGCGGGATCTTCCGCATACAGGCGCACCTGGATGGCGTGGCCGCGCGGCTGGTAGCGGAAGCCCTCCAGGAATGCCGACTCGCCGGCCGCCACGCGGATCATCCACTCCACCAGGTCCACGCCAGTGGTTTCCTCGGTGACACCGTGCTCCACCTGCAAGCGGGTGTTCACTTCCAGGAAGTAGAAGCGCTTGGCCTCGTCGTCGTAGATGTACTCCACGGTGCCGGCAGAGCGATAGTTCACCGCCCGGCCCAGCTTCTCCGCGGTGGCCCAGAGCGCTTCGCGTACGGCCTGCGGCAGGTTCGGGGCCGGAGTCTCCTCTACCACCTTCTGGTTGCGGCGCTGCAGCGAGCAATCACGCTCGCCCACCGACACCACCTGTCCCTGCCCGTCGCCGAACAGCTGCACCTCGATATGCCGGGCGCGCTCGACGAACTTCTCCAGGAACAGGCCGTCGTTGCGGAAGTTGTTGCGCGACAGCCGCTGTACCGAATCGTAGGCCGCGCTCAATTCGCTGGCACTGCGGCAGCGCTGCATGCCGATGCCACCGCCACCCGCCGTGCTCTTCAGCATCACCGGGTAGCCGATAGCCTCGGCTTTCTCCAAGGCCTCGTCGAGGTCGCGCAGCAGGCCGGAGCCCGGCAGCAGCGGCACGCCGTTGTCCTGGGCCAGCTGACGTGCGGTGTGCTTCAGACCAAAGGCGGATATCTGCTCCGGCGTAGGGCCGATGAAGGCCAGCCCCGCCTGCTCGCAGGCCGCGGCGAATTCCAGGTTCTCGCTGAGGAAGCCGTAGCCGGGATGGATCGCCTCCGCACCGCTCTGCAGCGCCGCGGCGATGATCTTCTCGATGCTGAGGTAGCTTTCGGTAGCCAGGGCCTCGCCGACGCAGATGGCTTCGTCGGCCGTCTGCACGTGCAGCGAGCCGGCGTCGGCGCGGGTGTATACGGCCACCGAGGCGATTCCCATGCGACGCAGCGTGCGCTGGATGCGGCAGGAAATCGCTCCGCGGTTGGCGATCAGGACCTTCTTGAACATCTTGGGCTCGTTTGCGGGCCGTCCCGCGGGGGTCTACACCGCCGGGCCGTCCCGGGGAGGTTCTTATCTCCTCTCCCCCGCTTGCGGGAGAGAGGCCGGGAGAGAGGGGTTCTGTAAAACCTTCAGGAGTTACAGAAACCCTCTCTCGGCAACTGCTCATGCGTTGCCCTACCTCGGGCATCCATGCCCTCGCCCTACCCCCTCTCCCGCAAGCGGGAGAGGGGAACTATTGCTAGCCCCAGATCAGGACTTCGATCGGCGTGGGGTTGTACGCGTTGCAGGGGTTGTTCAATTGCGGGCAGTTGGAGATCAGCGCCACCACGTCCATCTCCGCACGCAACTCCACGTACTTGCCCGGCGCGGAGACGCCGTCGGCGAACATCAGGCCGCCCTCCGGCGTCACCGGCACGTTCATGAAGAAATTGATGTTGTGCGTGATGTCGCGCTTGGTCAGGCCGTAGTGCTCGTGCTCCGTGACCGCCAGCAGGTAGGAGTCGCGGCAGGCATGCATGCATTTCTTCTCCAGCGCGTAGCGCACGGTGTTGCTCTCGGTGGCGCAGGCGCCGCCCAGCGTATCGTGCCGGCCGCAGGTATCCGCCACGATCTGGAGCAATACCTGCCCCCCGGTGGACATCAGCCGTGTTCCGGCGGTGAGATAGACGTTGCCCTGCTCGCGGATCGTGTCCACCGCGCTATAGCGCTCGGCTGGGTCGGCGGCGCTGTAGAACAGCGTGTCGGCCGCCTGGTTGCCTTCGAGATCGAGGATGCGCAGGACCTGGCCCTTGCGGAGCGTGTGCATCCAGTAGTCACCGGCCTCGACCACGCGGCGGTAGCCAGCCTGTTCCGGTTTCAGCGGGCTCTCGACGATCACCGGACACCTCCCAGCGACAGCTGGTACAGGCGGTTGTTGGCGAAGCCGCGCTGGTTCTCCGGACGCGAGTCGCGGCAGACGTCTGGATGGGCCAGCGGCGGCGCCTCGCGGATCTCGTAGCGCACCGGCCTCGCCGGATACTCCTGCGCCGGGTTCAGCGGGTGCGGAGCGGTGCTCATCACCACCAGCGTGTCCATCTCGAAGCGCAGGTCCACATGGCTGCCCGGCCGGCTGGCGCCCTCGACATAGCGCAACGCGCCGGTTTCGTCGGCCACCACCTTGCTGAACAGGTTGAGGTTGGCGGCGAGGTCCTTGCGGCCCAGGCCGTGCTTGGCCAGCTCCACCAACAAGCCGTCGAGTCCGTTGCGGCGCATGCCGTTGCGCGCGGCCTGGTAGTTGAGCCTGCCCCAGCGCCGCTCGACCAGATCGCGGCTGGCGACGCCACAGACCGCATCATGCCAGCCCGCCGTGTCCTGCACGATGGAGCAGAACACACGCCCCATGTCGGAGTATATGCAGTGACCCTGGCCCAGCCGGAACGTGTGCTGGCACTTGAGCGTGTCCGGCACATTGATGCGCTCCAGCAACGCATAGGGGTTGTAGAGCAGCATGCCAACATTGGCGCCGCCCTCGACGTCGACCAGCCGCAGCAACTGGCCGCCTCGCACCTGCAGGGACCAGTGGCAGCCCCCCGGCAATACATCCTGGTAAAGGATCTTGTTCATTGCTGGTCGTTGAAGCGTGAGGTTTCGGTGACGGCACCCTGGATTTCTTCCAGCAGCGCCGGCTCTTGGCGGCCAATGACCAGGTCGTAGGTGATGGTGGCGCCGTAGCGGTTGGGGGCCTGCGCATCGAGGCGCGGCTTGTCGAATACCAGCAGGCGGGTGCCGAGCTTGAAGCCCTCCTTCAGGTCGTGGGTGATCATGAAGATGGTCAGGCCCGACTCCTGCCAGAGCCGCAGCACCAGCGCGTGCATGTCGGCGCGGATGCCGGGGTCCAGCGCGCCGAAAGGTTCGTCCAGCAACAGGATGCGCGGCTTCTTGATCAGTGCCTGGGCAATGGCCAGGCGCTGCTGCATGCCGCCGGAGAGTTCCGAGGGGTAGCGATCCAGGGCGTGGCTGAGGCCGACCTGGGCCAGCATCGCCGCCGCCTCGTCGCGCGCCTTGCGGCGCGCGGCGCCGAACAGGCGGCCCAGCAGCGGGCTGCGCGTCACCTCCAGGCCGAAGGTCACGTTATCCAACACGCTCATGTGCGGGAACACCGAGTAGCGCTGGAACACGATGCCGCGATCCGGTCCCGGTTCCGCCGGCATCGGCTTGCCATCGAGCAGCAGGCTGCCACGCGTCGGCCCCTCCTCGCCCAGCAGCATGCGCAGGAAGGTGGTCTTGCCGCAGCCCGAGGTGCCGACGATGGTGCAGAACTCGCCCTCCTTCACACTGAGGTTGAGCTTCTCCAGCACGATGCTATTGCCGTACTCCTTCCAGACCTGCTTCACTTCGAGCAAGGCAGCCATTACGCGCGCTCCTTGCCCTGATGGAACCAGGGGAAGGCCCAGCGCGAAACACCGCGCAGGGCAATGTCCATCAGGAAGGCCAGCAGCGTGATCCAGACCACGTAGGGCAGGATCGTGTCCATGGCCAGGTAACGCCGCACCAGGAAGATGCGATAGCCTAGACCGCTCTCGGCGGCGATGGCCTCGGCCGCGATCAGGAACAGGAAGGCCGGCCCCAGGTTCAGGCGCAGCGAGTCGATCAGCCGCGGCAGGGTCTGCGGCATCACCACGCGCCACAGGATATGGCCGCTGTGCGCCCCGAGGGTCTGCGCCTTCACCAGTTGCTCCGAGGGCAGCTCCATCACCCTCTGCTGGAGGTCGCGCATCATGCAGGGTGCGATGCCCAGCACCACCAGAACGACCTTGGACAGCTCGCCCAGCCCGAACACGATGAACAGGATCGGCAGGATCGCCATGGGCGGCACCATCGACAGCACGCGCACGAATGGTGCGAGCGCCGCACGAACATAGGGCACCATGCCCGTGGCCAGGCCCGTGACCAGGGCCAGCAACGAGGCCACGGCCAGGCCGATGCCGAGACGCTGCAGGCTGGCCGCAGTGTCCGCCCAGAGCTGCAGCTCGCCGGTGCGCCGGTTGGGCTCCAGCGCCACGCGCTCCACCGCGGCGGCGAGGCTGGACAGGGCCGGCAGCAGCTTGTCCTCCGGGTTCGCCTCCAGGCGGACCTGCGAGCCCCAGGCATAGGCCAGCAACAGCAGCAGGAACGGCAGCAGGCCGAGAACCGCCGCCGCTCCCTGCCCCGGCAAGCGGTTGATGATGCGCTTCTTCATGGAAGTCCCCGTCGGGGAGGCCGGCTCAGAGCTTGCCGTCGGCCGCCAGCTTCATGTATTGGTCCGTGAAGCGCAGCTTGACCTTGGCCTTGTCGCCGCTGGTCTTGCCGCCCGGGTAGGCGATGCCAATGAAGTTCTCGCTGGAAGCGCCCTCGCCCAGCAGGCCGTGATCGAAGGAGAACTTGGCCACCTTCTGCATCGTCGCCGGCAACTGCGCGCTGGTGGTGAAGGCCACGGCGTCCGCCGGCTTGTAGAACATCTTGGTGGAGGCCAGCTGCGCGTCGAAGCCCGCAAGGTCGGTGCCGGAGGCCTTGGCCATCGCCGTGCGCGCCGCCTTGCCGGCGGCATCGTTCTTCGACATCAGCGCCATCGTCTCGTACCAGGCGCCGGCGAGGGCCTTGCCCAGGGCCGGGTTCTTCTCGAGCTTGGCGGTGTTGACCACCGTCAGGTCGATGATCTCTCCCGGGATCTTGCTGGAGTCGAACACCAGCGAGGTCTTGGGCATGGCACGCACTTCGGACAGCAGCGGGTTCCAGGTGACGGCGGCGGTGACGTCCGGCGTGGCATAGGCGGCGACGATGTCGGCGTCCGAGGTGTTGACCACCTTGATGTCCTTCTCGGCCAGGCCCACGGTCTCCAGCGCGCGCGCCAGCAGGTAGTGCGACACCGACAGTTCGACCAGATTGACTTTCTGGCCCTTGATGTCCTTGAGTGCGGTCTTGCCCTTGAGCACCACGCCGTCATTGCCATTGGAGAAGTCGCCCACTATCAGGGCGGTGGAATCCACGCCGCCCGCGGCGGGGATGGTCAGTGCGTCCATGTTGGTCATGACGCAGCCGTCGAAGGCGCCGGCGGTGTACTGGTTGATGGACTCGACGTAGTCATTGACCTGCACCAGTTCGATCTCGATGCCGTACTTGTCGGCCCACTTCTTCACGATGCCCTGCTGGGCGGCATGGTCCCAGGGCATCCAGCCGACGTAGATCGTCCAGGCGACGCGGTACTTGTCCTTGGCGGACGCGGCGGGAGCGAGAAGCAGCGAGGAGAAGGCGAGCGCGACGGCCAGCAGGGGCATCAGCGCGGAACGCAGGGGCTTGCGGCGGAACATGGGGAAACCTCCCGAATCAGGGCTACACGGCTGACGGACGATGCACAGGAGAACCACGTACTGCGGTCTCCCGGGCTTTTGTCCCGCCGTGTAACCCCCCTCGCGGAAGGTCGGCAGCTCTCGGACCAGCACCCGCTTTCGCGAGCCGGAACCCTAGCCACCTTCTTGGTGCCGCATGCAGTTGCAACAGAATGAAACTGGACTCTTCTGCGCCACTCTCATGCAGCAATAGGCATGCCAGCCCCCGGCGCACCAGGGCGGTGCGCGGTGGCCCCGCCTACTTGCGGCGCGCCGGGCGGTGGCGCTGGCGGTAGGCCTCGTACAGGCACACCGCGGCGGCGACCGAGACGTTGAGGCTCTCGGTCTTGCCTTCCATGGGGATGCGCACGAGGCGGTCGCAGGACTCGCGCGTCAGGCGGCGCATGCCCTCGGCCTCCGCGCCCATCACCAGCACGGTGGGGCCGGTCAGGTCGACGTCGTAGAGCGTCTCGGCCGACTCGCCGGCCAGGCCGGTGATCCAGTAGCCCAGCTCCTTGAGCCGCGCCAGGGTGCGGGCCAGGTTGGTCACCGCCACCAGCGGCACGCGCTCCGCCGCACCGGCGGCGGCCTTGTGGGCGGCGGCTCCCAGGGCGGCGCTGCGGTCGCGCGGCACGATCACCGCGCTCACCCCTACCGCCTCGGCGGTGCGCAGGCAGGCGCCTAGGTTGTGCGGGTCCTGCACGTTGTCCAGGGCCAGCAGCAGGCGATACGGCTCGGCCGGCGCATACAACAGGTCCTCGCCATCCAGCTTCTTCTCGGGAACGTAAGCCAGCACGCCCTGATGGCGCAGGCCGTCCGGCGCCTTGAGGTCCAGGTCCGAGCGCGGCAGCACACGCACCGGCACCCCATGATGCTGCGCCAGCCCCTTCACACGTGAGGAGCGCTCGTCCTGGCGGGTGTCCGCCAGCAGGATCTCGAAAGGCTTGTCGTGGCTGTCTTCCAGCGCGGCGAGGACGGCGTGGAATCCGCCGATGACGGTCGTCTTGGACACGGGATGCTCCGGTTAGGGCTGTATTGTCCCAGAGAGCCCCGGTCGGCGTCTCGCCTGCACCACGCAAAAGCAGAAGCCCCCGCATGGCGGGGGCTTCTGGGTCACAGCGGAGGCTGCTAGCCGCCCAGGTACGGCGGCGGGGTCCAGGCTTCCTGCTCGCGGCCTTCGATCACCGGCTTGATGACGATGTCGACGCGACGGTTGCGGGCTTCCTTGACGCCATCGGCGGTGCGCACCAGCAACTCGCGCTCGCCACGGCCTTCCTCGCGCAGACGGCCGGCCGGCACGCCCTGGTTGACCATGTAGCTGGCCACCGACGAGGCGCGACGCTCGGACAGGCTCTGGTTGTGGGTGGCCGAGCCGCTGGAGTCGGTGTGGCCGACGACGTGGATGACCGTCTTGTCGTAGGTCTTCAGCACGTTGGCGATCTTGGCGTAGGTGGTCAGCGCGTTCGGCAGCAGCTGGGCGCTGTCGATGTCGAAGCTGACGTCGCTGGCGATGCCGATCTTCAGCGCGCCGCCCGGCAGCTGCGTGATCTGCAGCTCGTTGCGCGCCGCCTCCGCCGCCAGGTCACGCTGCAGCTGGGCATGCTGCTTGTCCATGTAGTTGCCGACGGCGCCGCCGGCAATGGCACCGACCACCGCGCCGACGATCGGGGCGCCGCGAGCACCGCTGACCTGGTTGCCGGCCACCGCACCGAGCACGGCGCCGATGGCGGCACCGGTCTTTGCGCGCTTGTTGGGATCATCCGTGGCGCAGCCGGCGAGGCCGACCACCAGCGCTGCGACGACCAGAGGCTTGAAAGACTTCATCGTTTCCCCCTTCGGGATTGGTTCTTGGACGGGTGCGATTCTGAGCTGCCCGGCTTAACGGGTTCTGAACGCCCGGATTGCCGGCCCTGAGGACGCTGCTCCTTGGCCGGGCCCGCATGGCCCTTGCCGGAACTCAGCAGCTCAAGGTCGATTTTGCGCTCATCCAGGTCCACGCGCACTACTTTTACGCGCACCTTGGTGCCCAGCGTGTAGGTCATGCGGGTGGCTTTGCCTACCAGGCGATGGGAGCGGTTGTCGTACTCGTAGTAATCGTTCTTGAGGTTGCTGACGTGGACCAGGCCATCCACGTACAGGCCGTCGAGCTCCACGAACAGGCCGAAGGCGGCGACGCTGGACACCGTGCCGTTGAAGTCGTCGCCGACGCGGTGGCGCATGTACTCGCACTTGAGCCAGGTGTTGACGTCGCGCGTGGCCTCATCGGCGCGGCGCTCGGCCATCGAGCAGTGCGTGCCGAAGGCTTCCATCTGCTCGGGGGTATAGAGAAAGGGCTGGCCCTTCTTCTTGAGCAGGATGTGCTTGATGCCCCGGTGCAGCAGCAGGTCGGGGTAACGCCGGATCGGCGAGGTGAAGTGGGCGTAGTGCGTCAGCGCCAGGCCGAAGTGGCCGCTGTTGGTGGGGTTGTACTTGGCCTGCATCAGCGAGCGCAGCATGATGGTCTGCACCAGGCCCTGGTCCGGGCGGCCCTTGGCCGCTGCCAGGGTCTTGGCGAAGTCCATGGCCGCCGGCTTGTCGCCGCCACCGAGCTTGAGCGCCTGCAGCGACAGGAACTCGCGCAACGCCGAGACCTTCATGGCGTCGGGCTGCTCATGGATGCGGTACAGGGTCGGCACCTTCTGCTTCTCGACCAGCTTCGCCGACTCGACGTTGGCGGCGATCATGCACTCCTCGATCAGGCGATGGGCGCGGTTGCGCTGCACCGGCACGATGCGGTCGATCTTGCGCTCGCCGGAGAACACGATCTTGGTCTCGGTGCTCTCGAAGTCGATCGCGCCGCGCCGCTCGCGGGCCTTGAACAGGGCCTCGAACACGCCGTTCAGCGCCTGCAGGTGCGGCACCAGGGCGGAGCGGGCCTTGGCCTTCTCACCCTCGGGGTTGTCGAGGATTTCGGCCACGTCGTCGTAGATCAGGCGCGCCTTGGAGCGCATCACGCCCTCGAAGAAGCGCGCCTTGGCAATCTCGCCGTCGGGCATCACGCGCATCTCGCAGACCATGCACAGGCGGTCCACGTCGGGGTTGAGGGAGCACAGGCCGTTGGACAGCTTCTCCGGCAGCATCGGGATGACCCGCTGCGGGAAGTACACCGAGGTGGCGCGCTTGTTGGCCTCCTTGTCCAGCGGCGTGTCCGGTCGCACGTAGGCGGCCACGTCGGCAATGGCCACCCACAGCGTCCAGCCGCCCTTGTTGAGCAGGCTCTTCTTGATGGGCTTGGCGTAGACCGCGTCGTCGAAGTCACGCGCGTCGGCACCGTCGATGGTCACCAACGGCAGGTCGCGGATGTCCTCGCGGCCCTTGATCTGCTCCGGCTGCACCGTGTCCGGGATCGCGGCGGATTCGCGCTCCACGGCGTCGGGGAACTCGAACGGCAGGCTGTGGGCGCGGATCGCGGCCTCGATCTCCATGCCCGGCGCCAGGTGCTGGCCCAGGATCTCCTTGATCTCGCCCACGGCCAGCGTGCGGTTGCCCGGCGGGGTGACGATGTCGGCCACCACCATCATGCCGTGCTTGGCGCCCTTGCGGCCTTCCGGCGGGATCAGCAGATCCTGCGTGATGCGCGGGTTGTCCGGGATCACGTAGGAGATGCCCTGGTCCATGTGGAAGCGGCCGACGATGGTGCGGCTGACGCGCTCGATGACCTCGGACACGGCGCCCTCCGGGCGGCCCTTGAAGTCGGTGCCGGTGATGCGCACCAGCACGCGGTCACCGTTCATCAGTGCGCGCATCTGGCGCGGCGGCAGGAACACGTCCGGCCCGCCTGCATCGGGGATCAGGAAACCGAAGCCGTCGCGGTGGGCCTGCACGGTACCGGCAATGAGGTTCATCTGCGCCACGGGTCCGTAGGCGCCGTTGCGGTTCTGCACCACCTGCCCTTCGCGGTTCATCGCGACCAGGCGCTTGTTGAGGGCCTCCTGCTGAGACAGCTTGCGCAGGCCGAACAAACCGATGAGATCGTCCAGCGTCACCGGGCCGGGCTGCTCGCCCAGGGTCTTGAGGATATGGCTGCGGCTGGGAATGGGGTCGGCGTAGCGGCCCTGCTCCTGCTGGAACTCGGCGTCGTTTTCCATCCAGGCCGGCTGGCCGCGAGGGGGTCTGCCACCCTGTTTTTGCGGCTGGCGAGGATTATTTGAATTTTCTTTATTTCTTTTCATTGACAAAGCGGTGCCTCATGGCGAAAATGCGCGCCCCTGTTGCCCAGGTGGCGGAATTGGTAGACGCACCAGTTTCAGGTACTGGCGGGTAAAACCGTGGAGGTTCGAGTCCTCTCTTGGGCACCAAACAAAACAACCTGGCTTCGGCCGGGTTTTTTTGTTTTGGGGCCCACCTGAACACGGCAATAGTGTTCCACATCCCCAGCCCCAACGCCCGCAGGCGCCCCTGCCCCCGGTGGGGAGGGCAAGAAGGCGCCGCGGATGGGACCCAGGAAGCGGGAAACAGCAGGAATCAGTTGAACGGGTTCCTCAGCACGATCGTGTGCTCACGATCCGGCCCCGTGGAGATGATGGCGACCTCGGCTTCGGTAACCTCTTCCACGCGCTTCAGATAGCGCTTGGCGGCTTCCGGCAGGTCCTCATAGCGGGTCACGCCGTAGGTGTTGCTCTTCCAGCCGGGGAAGTCCTCGTAGATCGCCTCGACCTTGCTGAAGGCCTCGGCCCCCACCGGCGGCACTTCCACCGGCTTGCCATCGACCTTGTAGCCGGTGCAGATGCGGATCACGTCCATCTCGTCGAGCACGTCGAGCTTGGTGACGCACAGGCCGGTGACGCTGTTGTTGAAGATCGAGCGGCGTGCGGCCACGGCGTCGAACCAGCCGCAGCGGCGCGGGCGCTTGGTGACGGTGCCGTACTCGGCGCCCTTGTCGCGGATATGCTGGCCGATGTCGTTGTCGAGCTCGGTCGGGAACGGACCGGAGCCGACGCGCGTGGCATAGGCCTTGACGATGCCCAGCACGTAGTCGAGCTCGCGCGGACCCACGCCGGTGCCGGTGGCGGCGCCGCCGGCGGTGGTGTTGGACGAGGTCACGAACGGATAGGTGCCGTGGTCCACGTCCAGCAGCGCGCCCTGCGCGCCTTCGAACAGGACGTTGTGGTCCTTCTTCAGGTGCAGGCGCAGCAGCTCGGTGACGTCGGCCACCATCGGCTTGACGATCTCGGCGTAGCCCAGCAGATCATCCAGGGTCTTCTGGAAGTCGACCGGCTCTTCCTTGTAGTAATTGGTCAGCACGAAGTTGTGGTACGCCAGCAGCTCGCCGAGCTTGGCGGCCAGCAGCTCGCGGCTGAACAGGTCGCCGACGCGCACGGCGCGGCGCGCCACCTTGTCCTCGTAGGCCGGGCCGATGCCCTTGCCGGTGGTGCCGATCTTGTTCTCGCCGCGGGCGCGCTCGCGCGCCTGGTCGAGCTTGGCGTGCACCGGCAGCACCAGCGGGGTGGCCTCGGAGATGCGCAGGCGGTCGCGCACGGACGCGCCGGTGGCCTCGACCTTCTCGATCTCCTTGATCAGGTCCGGCAGCGACAGCACCACGCCGTTGCCGATCAGGCAGTCGACGCCGGGGCGCATGATGCCGGAGGGAATCAGGTTGAGTGCGGTCTTGATGCCGTTGATCACCAGCGTGTGGCCGGCGTTGTGGCCGCCCTGGAAGCGCACCACGGCCTGGCAACGGTCGGTGAGCAGGTCCACGACCTTGCCCTTGCCCTCATCGCCCCATTGTGCGCCGATAACTACTACGGTCTTGCCCATGATGATTCTCTGGTGAATCTTGTTGGTGACTACTGCGCCAGGCGCAGCAGCTCGTTCAAATCGGCCGAGAAGCCGGTGGCCGGACGCGCCACGCCGAACTCGGCGCCGACACCGTCGTAGCGACCGCCACGGGCAATCTCGCGGCCGTGCCCCGGCGCGAAGGCCGCGAACACGATGCCGGTGTGATAGCTGTAGCCGCGCAGCTCCGCCAGGTCCACATGGATCGGCAGCTTGGGCGACTCGGCGCGCAGCTTGCGCACCACTTGGTCCAGCGTATCCAGCGCCGCCTGCACGGCGGGGCCGGCAGCCTTCAGCGTCTCGCGCGCACGTTGCAGCACCGTGACGTCGCCATTGAGCTCCATCAGCTCGGCGAAGACCTTCACCACCCGCGGCTTGAGGCTGCGGGCCTGGGCGAACTCCGCCAGGTCCGGCTGCGACTTGCGCTGCAGGATGTCGAACAGCACGGCCTCGTCGTCCGGGTCCAGCGCCAGCTTGGCGGACACGGCGCGATAGATGCCGACGTGGCCCAGGTCCAGGTGCGCCTTCTTCAGGCCCGCCCCGCGCAGGGTGCGCAGCATCAGGTCGATCACTTCCAGGTCGGCCGCGATGCCGGCCTCGCCGAAGATCTCGCAGCCGACCTGGCGCGGCGAGCGCGGACCACCGAGGGCATCCGGCTGCGCGCGCAGCACGGTGCCCAGGTAGCACAGGCGCACCACGGCCTGGTCGCCGAAACGGCGCGCGGCGATGCGCGCGGCTTGCGGCGTCATGTCAGAGCGCAGGCCCAGCAGGCGGCCACTGGCGGGGTCGGTGAACTTGAAGGTGCGAGCATCGAGATCCTGGGCGGTGCCGGTCAGCAGCGCATCCAGGTGCTCGATCAGCGGCGGCAGTATCAGTTCGTAGCCGCGCTTGCGGAAGCCGTCCAGCAGCTTGCGCCGCAGGTCTTCCAGTTCCCAGGAGGTCGGCGGCAGGGCTTCTTCCACGCCCTCCGGGAGCATCCATTTCTTGATCGACATGACTAGGCTTCTAGAGCAGGTTGAGCAGGACAACGCCGCCGAGCATCGACCCCAGGCCGATGATGCGGATGTGGCGGCTGTCCAGCTGCATGACCGACAGCATCATTTGGCGCCAGCGGGCCGGGGCCACGAAGGGCAACAGCCCTTCGATCACCATGACCAGCGCCAGCGCGCGCAGGAGTTCGTTCCAATCCACACTACTTGGCGCCAGCGCCCTTGAAGTAGCGGAACAGCTCGCCCTTGGGCTCCAGCACCATCAGGTTCTGGCTGCCACCCATGCTCTCGCGGTAGACGTTGAGCGAGCGGTAGAAGCTGTAGAACTCGGCATCCTGGCCATAAGCCTTGGCGTAGATCTCGGCCGCCAGCGCATCGCCCTGGCCCTTGAGGGTTTCGGCCTGCTTGTAGGCGTTGGCCAGCGTGACCTGCGCGGTGCGGTCGGCCTCGGCGCGGATCTTTTCCGCGTCTTCGGCACCACGGGCGCGCAGGTCGGTGGCCACGCCGATACGCTCGGCGCGCATGCGGTCGTAGACCGATTCGCTGACGTTCTTCGGCAGGTTGATCGACTTGATGCGGATGTCCACCACCTCGATACCCAGGTCCTTGACCTTGGAGGCGGCGTCCTTCTCCACTTCCTGCACCATGGAATCGCGGTCGTCGGCCACGGCCTGCTGGATCGTGCGCGAGCCGAACTGGTCGCGCAGACCGCGGTTGAGGATCGAGGACAGTCGGTCGGACGCGACGATCTCCTGGCCACCAGTGGCCCGGTAGTAGATCGCCGCGTCGGAGATGCGCCACTTGACGTAGAAATCGACCTCGACGTTCTTCTTCTCGACCGTCAGGAAGTTCTCGGTCTGGTTGTCCAGCGTCAGGATGCGGCCGTCGAAGCGGCGCACGTCCTGGAAGAACGGCGTCTTCACGTGCAGGCCCGGAGCGTAGTCCTTGCCCTTGAGTTCACCGAGCTGGAACAGCACGGCCTTCTCGCGCTGGTCGACGATGAAGAAGGAGTTGGTGATGGTGAGCAGCGCCATCAGTCCCAGCGCGGCCCAGAAAACAGGATTCTTGCTCATGATCAACGTCCCCGGTCGCGCGAGCGCGAAGGATCGCCGCCCTGCAGGCTGCCGGCTCCCGGCAGCGCGCTGGGCGCGGTGATGTAGTCGGACGCGCTGTCGCGCGGCGTTGCCGGGGCCGTTTTCATCAGCTGGTCCAGCGGCAGGTAGAGCATCGGGCTGCCCTTGTCCACGTCCACCAGCACCTTGCTGGAGCTGCCCAGCACGCTGCTCATGGTGTCAAGGTACATGCGCTCGCGCGTCACGCGCGGCGACTTCTTGTACTCCACCAGCAGCTGCTGGAAGCGCGCCGCGTCACCCTGCGCTTTGGCCACCACCTGCTCGCGGTAGGCGTTTGCTTCCTCCACCTGGCGAGCGGCGGCACCGCGCGCCTTGGGCAGGCGGTCGTTGGCGTAGGCCAGGGCCTCGTTGCGGGCACGCTGCTGGTCTTCACGGGCCTTGATGGCGTCGGCGAAGGCGGCCTGCACCGGCTCCGGCGGCTGGGCCTGCTGCAGGTTCACTTCGGTGACCACCAGGCCGACGTTGTAGCTGTCCAGCAGCTCCTGCAGGATCGCCTTGGTGCGGTTGGCCATCTCTTCACGGCCTTCGGTCAGCACGAAGTCCATGGAGTTGCCGCCCACCACGGCGCGCACGGCCGAGGTGGTGGCCTGGCGCATGGTCAGGTCCGGGTCGTTTACGCTGAAGACGTAGTCCTCGACGTTGGACACGCGGTACTGGACCTTGAGCTCGACCACGACGATGTTCTCGTCGCGCGTCAGCATCGTGGCCTCGTCGCGCGCCTCGCGCACGCCCGTCACGTTGACGATCTCGACCTTGTCCACCGGCCAGGGGATGTGCCAGCGCAGGCCCGGCTCGGTGGTACCCACGTACTTGCCGAAGCGCAGCGTCACGGCGCGCTCCTGCTCGTCCACCACGTAGAAGCCGGACACCAGCCACAGCACGCCGAACAGGGCCGCGATCAGGCCGATCAGCCCGAAAGGCAACGGCGCGCGCGTCCCCGGAGGGGTGCGACCGCCACCACCGCCGAAGCGCGACTTGAAGCGCTTCAGCATTTCATCCAGATCCGGAGGACCTTCGCCGCCCTTCTTGGGCCCCTGGCTCCAGGGGTCTTTGCCGGGGCCGGGTTCATTCCATGCCATTCGTATTTCCTTTCGTAGCCGATGCCGCGAGGGGCACCCGAATCCGGTCCGGCTCGTTCCAAGCCATTGTTGCTGCTGAAAAACAAGCGGGGGACAGGGTATTTCCCGAAGCGGGGGAAGCGAAAAATCGGGGGACTTTCAATATTTTAGAGTGCGAGATTTTAGAGCCTATGCGCCAATAAATCACGCCAGCGCCGGCCCGATCCATGGGCGCAAGGGCCCTCAGAGCCCCATCTCCCATTCCTCAATGACCGTCGGCGCGGGAGGCGGTTCCAGGCCCGCGGCGACGCAGAGGCCGCGCAGGCGCTCCCAGGACAGGCTGATCCTGAGGTGGAAATTGCCGTCCTCGTCCAGGGATTCGGACAGGATGGCGTTCAGGGCGAAAAGCTGCGCCCGCAGCTTCGCCGCCCGCGGCGGCACCACCAGCTCGAAGCTCTGCAGCTGCGGGCGGATACGCTCGGCGATGGCTTCGCGCAGGGCGTCCAGTCCCTCACCGGTACGTGCGGAGACAAAGGCCCGGACCGGCACCCCCTCGTCGTCACGCTCGATGCGCGGCAGTTCGCCCTCGCGCAGGTCGATCTTGTTGAACACCTGCAGGCGCGGCACCTCGTCGGCGCCGATCTCCTTGAGTACTTCCTCGACCTGGCTGATGCGAGTCAGGCGCTCGGGGTCGGCGGCGTCGATCACGTGCAGCAGCAGGGCGGCCTCGCGGGCCTCCTCCAGGGTAGCGCGGAAAGCGGCCACCAGGTCATGCGGCAGGTCGCGGATGAAGCCCACTGTGTCGGCCAGCACCACCGGCTCGCCGGCCGGCAGTTCCAGTTTGCGCACCGTGGTATCCAGGGTCGCGAACAGCACGCTGGAGGCAAAGGTGGTATCGCCGGTCAGGGCGTTGAACAGCGTCGACTTGCCGGCGTTGGTGTAGCCCACCAGTGACACGGTCGGCACGTTGTTGCGGATGCGCGCCACGCGATTCTGCTGGCGCCGGGTACGCACGGTCTCCAGGTGCCGCTTGAGCGTGGCGATGCGGGTCTTGATCAGGCGGCGATCCAGCTCGAGCTGGGTTTCACCCGGGCCGGTCATGCCGATGCCGCGGCCGCCGCCCTGGCGCTCGAGATGCGTCCAGCCGCGAATCAGGCGGGTGGACATGTGCTGCAGCTGGGCCAGCTCCACCTGCAGCTTGCCCTCGTGGGTGCGAGCGCGCTGGGCGAAGATGTCCAGGATCAGGCCGGCGCGCCCCAGCACGCGGGCGCTGACCAGCTTCTCCAGGTTGCGCTCCTGGCTAGGCGACAGCGGGTGATTGAAGATGACCAGCTCGGCACCGGTGGCGGCAACGCTGTCGGCCACTTCCTGGGCCTTGCCGCTGCCCACGAACAGGCCGGAATCGGGGTCCTTGCGGCTGCCGCCGATGACGTTGAGCACCTCGGCACCGGCCGAGACGCAGAGCTCCACGAATTCCTGCCTGTCCGAATCGAAATCGGCACCGGGAAACTCAAGGTGGACGAGGATGGCCTTCTGGCCGGACTTGGGACGTTCAAACATGATTCAGAAATGCAAAGGCCACCCATGCCGGCTGGTGCCGGCATGGGTGGCGCGGTAAAGCTGGGAAACCTGAGACGACGTCAGGCCGACGGCGCTTCCGAAGCGCCACCCTCGTGGCCATGATGGTCGGAGGAATCGCTGCTGCTGCCGTCGAAGATACGGACGGCGCGCGCCGGCACGATGGTCGAAATGGCGTGCTTGTAGACCATCTGGCTTACGCTGTTGCGCAGCAGGACGACGAAGGAGTCGAAGGATTCGATCTGGCCCTGCAGCTTGATGCCGTTCACCAGGTAGATCGAAACCGGGATGCGTTCCTTGCGCAGGGCGTTGAGAAACGGTTCTTGTAACGTATGACCTTTAGACATGTTCTGTTCCCTATTTTAATGTTCGTCCTGCGGCTGGAACCTCGCACACCGCAACGGCCGGATATCCCGGCGGGGCGAGTGTACCACTTGTCAAGTCCCGCGCACGCCCCGTACAGGCGCCCCGATCAGACTGAGCGCACGGGACAAAAGTTCAGGTTCGGCGGGGTTCAGCCACTGCAGTTCCGGCTCCGAGCGCAGCCAGGTCAGCTGACGCTTGGCGAACTGGCGCGTCGCCGCGATGCCGCGCCCCACGGCCTCTTCCAGCGTCCCCCGCCCCTCCAGGTGATCCCAGAGCTGCCGATAGCCGACGGCCCGCACCGACGGCAGGTCGGCATGCAGGTCACCGCGGGCGCGCAGGCGTCGCACCTCGTCCAGGAAGCCCTGTTCCATCATCTGCCGGAAGCGCAACTCGATGCGCCGGTGCAGTTCCGAACGCTGCGGCGGATTCAGGGCCAGCTTGATCACCGGCCCTTCCATGCCCTTGGGCTTGGGACGTGCGTACCAGTCGCTGGGCGACGCGCCGCTGAGTTCGATCACCTCCAGCGCCCGCTGGATGCGCTGCGCATCGTTCGGGTGCAGGCGCGCCGCGGTGGCCGGGTCCAGGGCGGCGAGCTTCGCATGCATGCCGGCCCAGCCGACCAGTTCGGCCTCCTGCTCCAGGCGCAGGCGTAGTTCGGCATTGGCCGATGGCAGGTCCGACAGGCCCTGCTGCAGGGCGCGGAAGTACAGCATGGTGCCGCCCGCCAGCAACGGGATGCGGCCACGGCCGCGGATCTCGTCGATCAGCCGCAGGGCATCGTCGCGGAAGCGCGCGGCGGAATAGATCTCGCTGGGCTCCAGGATGTCGATCAGGTGGTGCGGCACTGCGGCACGCGTGGCGGCATCGGGCTTGGCGGCGCCGATGTCCATGCCGCGGTAGACCAGGGCCGAGTCGACGCTGACGATCTCCACCGGCAACTGCGCCGCGAGATCCAGCGACAGCTGGGTCTTGCCGGAGGCGGTGGGCCCCATCAGCAGGATGACAGGGAACATCGTTTCAGCGCCCACGCAGGAACAAGCGATCCAGCCCCGCCATGTCCACCTGGATCCAGGTCGGCCGGCCGTGATTGCACTGGTCGGCCAACTCGGTGCGCTCCATGTCGCGCAGCAGCGCTTCCATCTCCGGGAGCGTCAGGCGCCGGTTGGCCTTGATCGCCGCCTTGCAGGCCATGTCGGCCATCACGCGGTGCTGGGCATCCAGCACCTCGCCGAGATGATGCGAGCTCTCGCGCAGGTCCTCGTCCGACACCAGGCTGCGCACGAAGGCGGGCACGTCCTCGCGCGACAGCAGCGGCGGCACCGCGCGCAGCAGCACCGACCCTGGCCCGGCGCGGTCGATCTGCAGGCCGTAGCGCGACAGCTCCTCGCGGCGTGCCTCCAGCGCATCGACCGCATCTTCCGGCAGTTGCAGGCGCTCCGGCACCAGCAGGGCCTGGGACGGCACCCCGCCCTCCGCCAACTGCTTCTTCAGGCGCTCGTACAACACCCGCTCATGGGCGGCATGGGCGTCCACCACCACCAGGCCATGGCGGTTCTGCGCCAGGATGTAGACGCCCTGCAGCTGCGCCAGGGCGTGGCCCAGGGGCTGCTCCTCCGGCTCCACCGACAGCCCGGATGCCGGTGCCGGCATCGACAGCGAGACCGGCTGCGATTGCGGCAGTTGTGCGACCTGAGCCGCCAGCGCGGTCCAGGCCGGCGCGGCGACCTCGCGAGCCTCCTCGTAGCGCGACGCAGGCGCCGCGTAGCGGAAGCCCGACTGCTGCGGCTCCGGCGCGGGCGGCATGGGCGCCACGAACTGGGCCGGACGATTCAGCGCCGGATCGGGGCGCAGTTCACGCAACACGCGGTGCACGGTGCCGAACAGGAAGTCGTGCACCATGGACGAATCGCGGAAGCGCACCTCGGCCTTCTGAGGATGCACGTTGACGTCCACCCGCGCCGGATCCAGCTCCAGGTACAGCACGTAGGCCGGGTAATGCGTGGAATGCATGGCGTCGGCAAAGGCACGGCGCAGGGCATGCGTCATCAGCTTGTCGCGCACCGCGCGGCCGTTGACGTAGAGGAACTGCAGGTCCGCCTGCCCGCGGGCAAAGGCCGGCAGGGCCACCCAGCCCCAGAGGCGCAGCCCGCCGCGCTGCTCGTCGAGGAACACGGCATGGCGCAGGAACTCCTCGCCGCAGACGGTGCCGACACGCTCCTCACGGCCGACCTCGTCGTCCACCGGCGGCAGGTCCAGCACCTTGCGGCGGTTGTGCAGCAGGCGGAAGCCGTGCGCGAAGCGCGACAGCGCCAGCCGCCCGACCAGTTGCTGGATGTGCCGGAACTCGGTGGATTCGGACTTCATGAACTTGCGCCGCGCGGGCGTGTTGAAGAACAAGTCCCGCACGACGACGCTGGTGCCGTGGGGATGCGCGGCCGGCTGCGGCTTTTCGCTCTCCAAAGCACCGGCCCCGTCGACCTGCCAGGCATGACCGTCGCCCGGAGTACGCGACACCAGGCTCAGGCGCGACACCGACAGGATGCTGGGCAGCGCCTCGCCACGAAACCCGAAGCTGGCCACCTGCTCCAGGTCGTCCAGCGAGCCGATCTTGCTGGTGGCGTGGCGCGTCAGGGCCAGTGCCAGTTCCTGCGGGGCGATGCCGCCGCCATCGTCGGTGATGCGGATCAGCCCCAGGCCGCCCTGCTCGATTTCCACCTCGATACGGCGTGCACCGGCGTCGAAGGCGTTCTCCACCAGTTCCTTGACCACGGCGGCGGGGCGCTCCACCACCTCGCCGGCGGCGATCTGGTTGACCAGGACATCGGGAAGGATCTGGATCGACATCCGCATATGGTAGCCGGCCGCCAGGGGAATGCCGAAAAGAAAAAGGCCCCGGCGGGAGCAACGCCAGGGCCTGAATGCCTCCGGTCAGGAAGGCCTATGTGTAAACCTTGAAGCGCCTACTTGAGGCTGACTTCCTGCGGGCCGGCCACGGCCTCGACCATCTGCTGCTGCGGCCGGTAGCTGACGAAGTAACCCTTGATACCGTCCAGGATCGAGCGCGCAAGCTTCTCGCGGTAGTCATCGTCGGCCAACAGGGCCTCCTCGCGCTCGTTGGTGATGAAGGCCGTTTCCACCAGCACCGAGGGGATGTCCGGCGCCTTGAGCACCATGAAGCCAGCCTGCTGCACGTCGGCCTTCTGCAGCTTGTTGACCTTGCCCATCGACTTGAGGATGCGACCGCCGACGTCGAAGCTGGCTTCCATCGTCGCGCTCTGCGACAGGTCGATCAGCACCGCCGCCAGTTCCTTGTCCTTGCCGTGGATCTCGACACCGCCCACCAGGTCGGCCTCGTTCTCCTTGCGGGCGAGCCAGCGCGCGTGCTCGTTGGTGGCGCCCTTGTCCGACAGCACGTACACGGCAGTGCCGTGCAGGTCACGGTTGTGGAAGGCATTGGCATGCACCGAGACGAACAAGTCGGCCTGATGCTTGCGCGCGATGTTCACGCGATCGCGCAGCTTGAGGAAGTAGTCACCGTCACGGGTCAGCACGGCCTTCATGCCCGGCTCGGCGTTGATCGCCTTGGCCAACTTGCGGGCGATGGCCAGCGCCACCTCCTTCTCCTCGAGGCCGCTCTTGCCGCGCGCGCCCGGGTCTTCGCCGCCATGGCCGGCGTCGATCGCGATCACCACCGGCCGCTCCTGCAGCTTCATCGGCGGCATCGCCGGCGCGGGCGGTGCGGCCATGACCGGCGTCGGCGCGGCCACCGGCGCGGCAGCCGTCACCACCGGGGCCTGTTCCGCGGCCGGCGCGGTACGCGGCCGGCCTGGCAGATCCAGCACCAGGCGGTAGCCGTGCTCGTCATTGGGGGTGAGCACGAAGCTCTTGGGATTCACGGCCTCGCTGACATCCAGCACCACGCGGACGCCGCCATCCTGGATACCGGAGCGCACGCGGCGCACCAGGCCCTTGCCGGTCACGCGATTGATGCGCGCCATGGCCGACGGCGAGAGGCCGCCGATATCGACGACGATGCGGTCCGGATTGGCGAGCGTGAAGACCTTGTGCTGCGCGTCGGTGCTCAGGTCGAACACGATGCGGGTGGAGTCCTGGCTTTCCCACAGGCGCAGGTCGCGCAGCTCCGCCGCAAACGCGGCAGGCATCGCAAACAGCATGGCCAGCAGGACGATGGACCGCACGGCAGACCCCCAACACAGGCAGTGATGGGAAATGTATCGCGATCTTTCAATCAACGCAACTTTTCCCCAATTGATCCATGGGGATAGGTTTGCTTCTTAATGTTCAACCTTCAAGAATTCAGAAATGTGGCCCGACCAGGGGCCTGATAGGCGCGCCCGGCGCCCTTCTCCATGGACCTGCAGGTCCACGATCAGGTCGGCCGGGGCCAGCAGGCCGGCGCCCTTCTCCGGCCATTCCACCAGCCAGAGATGATGCTCCGGCGGATAGTCTGCAAGCCCCAGGTTCTGCAGTTCCAGCGGGTCCGCCAGGCGGTACAGATCCATGTGCAGGACGCTGCGCCCACCCAACTCGTAGGGCTCCATCAGCGTGTAGGTGGGGCTGCGGATGCGGCCTTTCACCCCCAGGGATTCCAGCAGCCCTCGTGCCAGCGTGGTCTTGCCGGCACCGAGATCCCCCAGTAGCCAGAGGACGCCGCGCGGCTGCGGCCCCAGCGCCCGCGCCAGGGCGGCACCCAGGGCGGCGGTGGCGTCCGCGTCAGCCAGGGAATGAAGGGTTTCGGAGTTCATGCGACAGGGTTCACCACGCGACGGAGCTGGCCAATCAGGTCGCTGGGGAGCAGGCCACGCTCGCCTTCGGCAGCGGCGAGGTCGCCGGCCATGGCATGCGCCAGGACCCCCGCGGCGGCCGCCTCTTCGAGCGGCAACCCCTGGGCGATCAGGGCGGCGATGATACCGGTCAGCACATCCCCCATGCCACCGACCGCCATGCCCGGATTGCCGCGGTCGCAGAGCCACAGGCGCTGGCCGGCGACCAGGCTGCCGGCACCCTTCAGCACGGCGACGCCGCCGTAGCGGGCCGGCAGCGCCTGCGCGGCAGCCGGGCGCTCGCGCTGCAGCTCGACCGTGCTGGACTTGAGCAGGCGTGCCGCCTCGCCCGGGTGCGGGGTCAGCACCCAGTTGTCGCGGCGGATCGGCTCCCGCGCCAGCAGGTTGAGGGCGTCGGCATCCATCACCAGCGGCAGGCTGCTGTCCAGCACCTCCGCCAGCAGGCCCAGGCTCCAGTCGTCCTGCCCCAGCCCGGGGCCGATCGCCACCACGTCGGCGCGCTCCATCAGCCGCCGCAGCAGCGCCGGTTCCTCGATACCATGGCACATCAGCTCCGGCTGGCTTGCCGTGAGCGCCGCGGCATGGGCCGTGCGCGTGGCCAGCGTCACCAGCCCCGCCCCGCTGCGCAGGGCCGCCCGGCCCGCCATAAGGGCAGCACCCGACATGCCGATGTCGCCGCCCACCACCAGCACATGCCCATGGGAGCCCTTGTGCGCACCCCGCGCGCGCCGCGGCAGCCAAGCAGCCAGTTGCGCCGGCGCCAGCACCGTGGCCACCGGCACGAGGCCCTCGTGGGCTTCCGGCGGCACGCCAAGATCGTCGAACAGCCGCTCGCCGCTGCAGGCGGGGCCCTCGCCGGTCTCCAGGCCCAGCTTGCGGCCGATGAAGCTGACCGTGACGTCCGCCAGCACCGCCGCGCCCCGGAGGCGACCGTTGTCAGCATCCAGGCCGGAGGGAATGTCCACCGCCAGAACCCCGGCGCCACGGGCGCGAGCAGAGCGCATGGCGTCCACGGCTGCCGCGGCAGCACCCTGCAGCGGTCGCGACAGGCCGATGCCGAACAGCGCGTCCACCACCACATCGGCACCATCCAGGCCGCCGGGCAGCAGCAGGGCTTCCGTCCCGCCACCGGCCAGCCAGTCGGCACGCGCCTGGACAGCATCGCCGGCCGCCGCGGCGGGGCCGACGGCATGCAGTGTCACCGGCAGGCCGGCATCGCGCGCCAAGCGGGCGATCACGTAGCCATCGCCGCCATTGTTGCCGCCGCCGCAGACCACGGCGATCTGCCGCGCCGCCGGCCAGCGCCGGCGGATCTCGGCCCAGCAGGCCCCGCCTGCGCGCTGCATCAGCTCGTAGCCGGGGATGCCATGGCGCTCGATTGCACGCCGGTCGAGTTCGCGCACCTGAGAGGCGGAATACAATCTGCGGGCGATGTCGTTCATGGCCGCCAGTATAGGAACTCCCCCAGCCGCCTTGGCGGCCGGCCTGCCGGCGCGCATCCGCGCCTGGGCGCAGGAGCTGGGCTTTGCCGACGCCGGCATCGCGGAGCTGACGCTGGACGAGGATCTGGCGCACCTGCGGCGCTGGCTGGACGAGGGACGTCACGGCGGCATGGAGTTCATGCGCCGCGACCTGGCCCTGCGCGAGCATCCCACCCGACTACGGCCCGGCACCCTCAGCGTGATTTCAGCCCGCCTGGATTACCGCCCGGAGGCGGAAGCCGCCGAGGCGGTGCTGCGCGACGGCGACCAGGCCTACATCTCGCGCTACGCGCTGGGGCGCGACTATCACAAGCTGATGCGCGGCCGCCTGCTGAAGCTGGGCGCCCGCATCGAGGCGGAGGTGGGGCCGCACGGCTACCGTGTGCTGACCGACAGCGCCCCCGCGCTCGAGAAAGCGCTGGCGCGCAATGCGCGGCTGGGCTGGATCGGCAAGAACACCCTGCTGCTGAACCCGGCCGCCGGGTCCTGGTTCTTCCTGGGCGAGATCTACACCGACCTGCCCCTCACTCCCGAAGAGCGCCCCACGGTCGCCGAGCAATGCGGGCGCTGCAGCGCCTGCATCCGCATCTGCCCGACGCAAGCGATCACCGCGCCCTACAAGCTCGACGCGCGCCGCTGCATCTCCTATCTCACCATCGAGCACCACGGCCCGATTCCCGAGGAACTGCGGCCGATGATGGGCAACCGCATCTTCGGCTGCGACGACTGCCAGCTGGTCTGCCCCTGGAACCGCTACGCCCGAACCACGGTGGAGCCGGACTTCGCGCCGCGCCACGGCCTGGACAGCCCAGGCCTGCTGGAGCTGTTCGCCTGGGACGAGGAGGAATGGCTGCGCCGCACCGAGGGCATGGCCCTGCGCCGCGTCGGTTACCCGCGCTGGCTGCGCAACCTGGCGGTGGCCATCGGCAACGCACCGCGCTCCACGGCCGCCGCCGCGGCCCTGGTTTCACGGCTGGAATATCCCGACGAGGTGGTGCGCGAGCACGTGCGCTGGGCGCTGCAGCGGCAGGCGGCTGACGTCTAGGGGACGCAGGCCGCCTGTGGCGACACCGCCAGCGCCTCGCCGGTCTCCTGTAGGGCCGCGGCAATGACCGGCGTGGCCGGCAGCTCCGCAGCGCGCACCAGGGCTGCCGCCGCCGCCTCGCGGCAGCCCAGCTCCAGCTCCACCTGCGCCAGGTTGTTGTAGCTGGCGGCATCCGGCTTGAGCTCTAGCGCACTGCGGTAGGCCTGGCGTGCGCCCACCTTGTCGCCACCGCGATAACGGACATTGCCGAGCAACTGCCAGGCCAGCGGTAGCTCTGGCCAGCGCGTCGCTGCCGCCTCGTAGGCCGAAGCGGCCAGCGGCAACTGGCCGAGTTCCTCGAAGGCTGCGGCCGCCGTCAGCCAATCCAGGGCAGTGGCGCTGGCCGGCACCTGATCGACCGGCGTAGCGACCATCGCCCAGCGATCGGCGCGCTGCCAGCTATCCATGAAGCGGCGATAGCTCATCACGCGCCGCCGGTTGGTACCCGAACGCAGCACCACGGTCTCCGCCACGGGGTCCGCGCCGATCACCACGGCGTAGTGCCAGGCCGGCAGCCAGGACACGCCGAGGTTCTGCAGCACCAGCACCGGCTTGCCCGAGGCCAGCTCGGCGAACAGGGCACCGGGCTCAGGCTTGAGCACGTAGGCCAGCCGCTGCTGGCGGCGCGTGGCCGCCACCAGTTCCAGCTGCAGGCTGCCCTTGCGGCCGGGCAGGAAGACCTGCGGCGCCAGCTCGTCCGGCGTCACCGCCAGTCCCGAGGCACCCAGCACAGTGGCCAGTGCGGCGGGGCCGCACTGGTATTGCGTCTGCGGGAAGAACGGCGTGTCGGCCAGCTCGGTGGCGGCGGCGGCCTCCGGCCACTGCGAGCGCAGCGGCGCGTAGCTGGCGCAGGCAGCCAGCGCCAGGGCGACGCAGGCTGCCGCGAAACGCCGCATCAGATCGCCGTGAAGATGTTGGTCACGCCGAGCAACTCGAGGATCAGCAGCACCACGAAGACAACGCCGATCACGCCGATCACGCCGCTGCCGGCCGGCTGCTCCTCCATGTTCTGCGCGAGCTGCTGCAGCTCCTGCTCGGTCAGCGCATTGATGCGCTCGGTCGCCTGCTGCGCATCCACGCCCAGGGACTGGAGCTGCTGGCGCACGTCGTCTCGCGCCATCCACTGCTGCAACTGCTCACGGTTGACCGTCGTGCGCTCGGACTGCAGCAGCTGCTCGCTGCCGACGATGCCGGCCTGAGCCGGCAGCGGCATGCCGACCATCGCGAGTGCGGCGAACAGGATGCCCAACAGGAAATGAGAGGGTTTGGACTGCTTCATGACACGCTCCTTGTGTAGAAAGTCGGGGTGGGTCAGGCCTGCCCCTGGGTACTCCGCCTGACCTGTTCGAGCAAGGCGATGGTAGAGGGATCCAGGCCGGCATCCTTTCCGTCCATCGCCTTGAGGACATCCTGTGCCAGCTGCTTGCCGAGCTCGACGCCCCATTGGTCGAAGGCATTGATCTCCCAGATCACGCTTTCGACGAAGGTGCGGTGCTCGTAGAGCGCCAGCAGGGCGCCGAGGTGCCAGGCATCCAGCCTTGGCAGCAGCAGCGTATTGCTGGGGCGGTTGCCGGAAAACACCCGGTGCGGCACGGCGCTCTCCAGCGCCTCGCCGGATAGCCCCTTGCCGTGCAGTTCCTCATGCACCTGGGCCGGCGTCTTGCCCCGCATGAGCGCGGCACTCTGCGCCAGGCAGTTGGCCACCAGGATGCGATGATGCTCGTCCAGGCCCGGGGCCCCCTGCATCGGCAGGATGAAGTCCACCGGATGCACGCGCGGCCCCTGGTGCAGGGTCTGGAAGAACGCGTGCTGCGCATTGCTGCCGACATCGCCCCAGAGCTCCACAGACGTGCGGTAGTTCACCCTGGCGCCGTCGCGCGTCACCGTCTTGCCGTTTGACTCCAGTTCCAGCTGCTGCAGCCAGCCGATGAACTTGTCCAGGCGCTGTGCATAGGGCACCACCACCTGCGTGCCGTAGTCGAGGAAATTGAAGTTCCAGATCGCGATCAGGGCCAGCAGTACCGGCAGGTTCCGCTCCAGCGGCGCCGACACGAAATGCTGATCCATGGCCCGCGCTCCCTCCAGGAGGGCGTCGAAACGAGCCGGCCCCACGCTGAGCAGGATTGCCAGGCCTACCGCTGACCACAACGAATAGCGGCCGCCAACCCAGTCCCAGAACTCGAACATGTTGGCCGGGTCGATACCAAAGCGCTCGATCTCGGCGCGGTTGGTGGACACGGCGACGAAATGGCGTGAGATGGCTTCTTCACCGGCATGCTGCACCAGCCAGCGACGCGCGGTATGCGCGTTGGTCATCGTCTCCTGGGTGGTAAAGGTCTTGGAGGTCACGATCCACAGGGTGCGTGCCGGGTCCAGCCAGCGCAGCAGGCCGCCGATCTGGGCGCCGTCGACGTTGCTGACGAAATGGATGCGGGGGCCGTCGGCCTCGTCGCGCAGGGCCTCGCGAACCATGCGGGGGCCGTAATCCGAGCCGCCGATGCCGATGTTGACCACGTCCTGGATGGTCTGGCCGGAGTACCCGCGCCATTGCCCGCTGCGCACGCGCTCGGCGAAGGCATTCATGCGCTGGCGCACTGCATGCACGGCGGGCATCACGTCCGCACCCTGCACTTCCATGCGGCTGCCGGCGGCACCCCGCAGGGCCATGTGCCCGGCGGCACGTCCCTCGGTGGCATTGAGCGTCTCGCCCGCCGCCATGCGCTGGATCCAGCCTGGCAGGTCCTGCTGGCGGGCCAAAGCCATCAGGAAACCCAGGCCCTCTCGATCAATCAACTGCTTTGAGTAGTCGAGGCGAATCCCTTCCAACGATGCGGAAAAGTCCGCAGCACGCTTCGGATCATTGTCGAACAGGTCCGTGATACGCCGGCCCTTCATGGCCTGCGCATGGTTCTGCAGCCGGCGCCAGGCCGGGGTTTGAATGAGGGCGGTCGTCATCGGAGTCGATACGCTGCTGGTGGCGGTCGATACGCTTCTTTTGGCGACAGTGTAATTCACGACCCCAGGCCCCGGTGCGACAGTCGTCATAAAGACAACATGGTATGGCTGAATCGGCCCTGAACTCCCTGGAAAATCAGTTCCAGTGATAGTTGAAGCTGACGCTCACCCGCTCCTCGTCCACCGGATTGGGGGGCACCTCGTGCCGCAGCCAGCTTTCGAACAGGATCAGGCTGCCGGCCTTGGCCGGATAGACGATATGGGCCTGCCCGGGGCTGCCGGCCTTGCGCATCGGTGCCGCCATCATCCGCGACAGGCGCGGATCCTCGAACTTGAGCCCCGGCGCCCCGCGCGGCACGCGCAGGTAGTAGGTGCCGCTGATCACCGCGTGCGGATGCAGGTGGAAGCTATGGGCGCAACCGCGGGGCATGATGTTGAGCCAGCAGTCGCTCATCCCCAGTCGGCCGCCGCGCAGGTCCCACTCCAGCTTGCGCGCATAGGCGCGCACATGACGGTCCACCGACCGCCGCAGGGTATCGAAGCTGGAGGAGAACTGGTGCAGCCGATCCAGCGACCCGTAGCTGGTGTAGCCGCCCGGATAACTCTTTTCCGACCAGCGCCGCCCGGCTTCGTCGTAGTCACGGATCTGCTCCGCCTCGCGCAGCAACTCGTTGTTGAACGCACGCAGACCCTCGCGCTGCAGTGGCGCGTGGTAGATCAGCGTTGGAAACCAGGCCTTGGTATTGGACATGTCTGGATGCCTGAAACGAGAACGCCCGCTTGCGCGGGCGTCTTTCGAACCGGAAGGCGCTTAAGCGGCCATCTGCACGGGAATGGTGTTGGCGGTGCGGACCACGCGGTTTTCCTCGTCGAGATAGACCAGGCGCGGCTTGAGCTGGCGGGCAGCAGCCTCGTCCATCTGGGCATAGGCGGCAATGATCACGCGATCGCCGACGCGGGCCTTGTGGGCTGCGGCGCCGTTGACCGAGATGATACCCGAGCCTTCCTCGGCGCGGATGGCGTAGGTGGTGAAGCGCTCGCCGTTGGTGATGTTGTAGATGTCGATCTTCTCGAACTCGAGGATGTTGGCGAGATCGAGCAGCTTGCCGTCGATGGCACAGGAACCGTCGTAGTCCAGCTCGGCGTGCGTTACTCGCGCACGGTGCAGCTTGCACTTGAGCATATGGAGATGCATGGCGTATGTCCTCTGAAGGGTCTGCGAATCCGGTGGCCCACTAAGACATGCACCTGATACGCGGTTTGGGTCGAAACGGGCGGCCCACTAAGACATACGCCCGGGCTTGTGACCTGGGTCGCAAGCGGCAGCTCAGTTTACCCGATTCCGATCGTTCATCAAAGCTTCACGACGAGATTGTCGATGAGGCGGGTCTTGCCGAGAAACGCGGCCAGCAGCACGACGAACGCGTCATCCTGGGCGCCCGGCGGGTCGAGCTGGGGATTGCGGACTTCCAGGTACTGCGGCTTGAAGCCGGCGGCGAGCAGCCGCCCCAGGCCCTGGGCGCAAAGTTCGCCAAAATCGCGCCTGCCCGCCCGGATCGCGTCGGCGATTTCGGTCAGTGTGGCGTGAATCTGAGCGGCGGTACGCCGCTCGTCAGCGGCAAGGTATTGATTTCGCGAAGACATCGCCAGGCCGTCCGTCTCACGTTCGGTCGGCACGCCGACGATCTCGATCGGCAGGTGCAGGTCCGACACCATGCGCCGGATCACCAGCAGCTGCTGGTAGTCCTTCTCGCCGAACAGGGCCACGTCGGGCTGCACCTGGTTGAACAGGATGTTGACCACGGTGGTCACGCCATCGAAGTGGCCCGGGCGGAAATGCCCTTCCAGGATCGTCGAGTAGTGCGGCAGCGACACCTGGCAAAGGTGCTCGCGGCCATTCGGGTACATCTCGTCCACCGTGGGCGCGAACAGCAGGTCGCAGTTCACCGACTCCAGCCGCTGCTGGTCATCCGGCAGCGTGCGCGGGTAGCGCCCGAAGTCCTCGGTGGGCCCGAACTGCAGCGGGTTGACGAAGACGCTGGATACGACCCGGTCGGCCAGCTTGTGTCCGCCCGCGATCAGCTTCAGGTGGCCCGCGTGGAGATTGCCCATGGTCGGCGCGAAGGCGACGCGCTGGCCGGCACGGCGCCACTCGGAAACCTGGGCGCGCAGCTCGGCGACGGTGCGGACGGTCTTCACTTCAGGAAGCAGTGCTCGGGGGCGGGATAGGCGCCGCTCTTGACCTCGGCGACGTAGTTGCGGATGGCCGTTTCGATGTCGACGCCACCGGTCATGTAATTCTTGACGAAGCGCGGCTTGCGACCCAGCGTCACCATCGGCGAGATGTTGAGGATGTCGTGCATCACCAGGATCTGGCCATCCACGTCCTGGCCGGCACCGATGCCGATCACCGGCACCGGGGATGCCTCGGTGATGCGGCGCCCCAGCTCGGCCGGCACGCATTCCAGCAGCAGCAGGTCGGCGCCAGCCTTGGCCAGAACCTCGGCATCGTGGAGCATTTCCCGAGCAGCCTCCTCGTCCCTGCCCTGCACCTTCATGGCCCCCATCTTGTGCACGAACTGCGGGCGCAGGCCCAGGTGCGCACAGACCGGCACACCACGCACCGACAGGTACTCGACGATGCTGGCTTGCTCGCGGCCGCCCTCGAGCTTCACCATCTTGGCGCCGCCCTCCTGCATCAGGCGCAGGCTGGCATCCAGCGCGCGCTCCAGGGTGGCATAGGACAGGAACGGCAGGTCCGCCACCAGGAAGGCGCGTTTCAGGTGCGGGGCGACGCAGCGCGAGTGATAGGCGATGTCCGCCACCGTCACCGGCGTGGTGGTATTGCCGCCGTGGATGACCATACCCAGCGAGTCACCCACCAGGATCATGTCGACGCCGGCGCGGTCCTGGATCAGGGCGAAGCTGGCGTCGTAGCAGGTCAGGCAGGCGATCTTCTCGCCGGCCTCGCGCATGCGGCGCAGCTCGGAAACGTTCACGGTCTTGGCGGGTTCCATACGGGCTCCGAAAATAGGGGGGCTCCGAAAGCGGCGCGACTATAGCAAATGGTCCCGCGGCAATCGCAGCCCGTCGCCGTCCTCGCCCAAAGCTGACAGAAGTTCGCAAAAATCCGCCCGCGAATGCAGGAAATCGAAGCGTGCCGTGTCCACCTCGATGACCGGAGCCGGCGCGTACTGGCTGAAATAGCGGCGGTAGGCCGCGGATAGGCGCAGAAGGTAGTCCGCCTCGATCGACACCTCGTACTCCCGTCCGCGCCGGGCGATGCGTTCCAGCAGCAGCTCCGGCGGGGCGGTGAGGTGGATCACCCGCTTCGGCGGCGGCACATTCCAGGCCAGGCGCTCGAACACCTTCAGGTACAGCTCGAAGTCGGCGTGCTCCAGCGTCAGCTCGGCGAACAGCCGGTCCTTGTCGAACAGGAAGTCCGCCACGCAGCCCCGGGAGAACAGGTCCGGCTGCTGCAGTTGCTCGGCCTGCCCCGCCCGCTGCAGCAGGAAGGCCAGCTGCGCCGGCAGCGCGCCGCTGGCCGGATCACGGTAGAAGCGCGGCAGGAAGGGGTTGTCCTCCGGGCGCTCCAGCAGCAACTCGTAGCCCAGCTCCGCCGCCAGCAGGCGCGCAAGCGTGCTCTTGCCCGCACCGATGGGCCCTTCGATGGCGTAATAGTTCATCGGCCTGCTACCAGGGCTGCAGGCCGGCCCGGCCCAGCGCCTGCGCGGCATCGGCCACGCGGCCCACCCCGGGGATTTCCAGGTCGGGAGCCACGTCGGCCAGCGGCGCCAGCACGAAGTTGCGCCGGCCGATCTGCGGATGCGGCAGGCACAGCTCCGGCGAATCCAGCGTCACGCCTTCGTAGTGCAGCAGGTCCAGGTCGAGGCGTCGTGCCGCCCAGCGCCGGCCATCGCGCACCCGCCCCGCGCAGCGTTCCAGGTCCAGCAGGCGATCCATGAGCTGCCGCGGCGTCAGCCCGGTATCGAGCACGCAGGCGGCGTTGCAGTAGTCCGGCTGCCCGGGCTCGCCCAGCGGGGCTGTGCGGTACAGGGGGGATTGCGCCAGCACGCGGCCACAGCTGCCGAGACCAGCCAGGGCCTGCAATACCTGCTCGGCCGGCTGGCCGAGATTGGCGCCCAGGCCGATATAGGCGAGCGGCATCAGTCCGTGGAGGCTGCCGGACGGCGGCGCCCACGCCCACCGCGACGGCGGCGGCGCTTGGGCCCGTTGCCCTCACCCGGCGAGTCCTCGTCCGTCGGCACAGGGGGCAGTTCCGCGCCCTTCTGGGCCTCGGTCCACCAGTCCGCCAGCTCCTGCGGCGCCTCGCCGACGGCCGCGCGCAGCAGCAGGAAGTCGTAGGCCGCACGGAAGCGCGGGTGGGTCATCAGGCGCTGGGCACGGCCGCCACGGCGGCCGTCGAAACGGGTCTGCATGGCCCAGATTTCGCGCATCGGCACCGAGAAGCGCTTGGGGATCGCCACGCGCTGGATCGCCTGCGACAGCACGATCTCGGAGGCCTCGGCGATCGCCACGTTGGGATGCTTGCCGTCACGGCCGACCAGAGTGTTGACCTGGGCAGCCACCGCCGGCCACAGCAGCGCGGCGTAGAGGAAGGCCGGGCTGACCGGCATGTCGGTGCGCACGCGCTCGGCGGTGTTGCCCAGGGCACGCTTCACGAAGTCCAGCGCACGCGGGTAGCGCAGCATGGATTCGGTATAAGGGAACAACTGCCCGAACAGCCCGTGCTCGCGCAGTCCTTCGAAGTTGGCCACGCCGTCGACGCTCTGCAGCAGCTTGAGCACCTCGTCGAACAAGCGCGCCGCCGGGATTTCCTGCAGCAGCGCGGAGAGGCGGCGGATTGGCTCGGCGCTGGCCGGCTCGATGCGGTATTTCAGCTTGTTGGCAATGCGGACCGCCCGCAGCATGCGGACCGGGTCCTCACGGTAGCGCAGTTCCGGATCGCCGATCAGGCGGATCACGCCGTCCTTGCAGTCCTGCAGGCCGCCGGCGAAGTCCACGATGGAGAAGTCGCGGATGTCGTAGTACAGCGCATTGACCGTGAAATCGCGGCGGAAGGCGTCCTGCTCCAGGTTGCCGTACTGATTGTCCGAGAGGATGCGGCCGGTCTCGTCGCGCTCGTGGGAATCCGTGATCGGGCCACGGAAGGTGGTGACCTCCAGGATTTCGTCACCGAAGCGCACATGGGCGATCAGGAAACGGCGGCCCACCAGGCGGCAACTGCGGAACACCTGCCGGATCTGCTCCGGATGGGCGTTGGTCGCAATGTCGAAGTCCTTGGGCTCGATGCCGGCGAGCAGGTCGCGCACGCCGCCACCGACCACATAGGCCTCGTAGCCGGCGTCCTTGAGGGTGTAGAGCGTCTTGAGCGCCGCGCTGGAAAGCTGCGAGCGGGAGATGGGATGCTCGGCGCGGGGAATGCGCTGGGGTTCGATGGTGGGTACCTGCTAATGTTTTTTTTGATCAGGGCCTTGAGAGGCGCGAAACGCTGCGTATAATACGCGCCCTTGTTGTCGCCTGAAACATGCTCCTATCGTCTAGAGGCCTAGGACGGAGCCCTCTCAAGGCTTAAACCCGGGTTCGAATCCCGGTAGGAGCGCCAAACAAGCAGCAAAAACAGCCCCCGCAAGGGGGCTTTTTTGTGCGCGTTTGGCGCGACACCGGGATGAGAACCCGCAGGGTTCGACCGGATCGCCAGGAGCGATCCGGCGCGCTGGCGCAAAGCGCCAGCAGCCCTCGGCAAGGCCGAGGGTCAGGCCCATGGATGGGCCTGACAATCCCGGTAGGGCCACACTTCTTACCTCTCCCTCTGGGAGAGGTCGCGCGGAGCGCCGGGTGAGGGCCTCTCAATCGGCGGCGAGGTGCGTACCGCCAACACACCACCCCGCTCCCGCCAGCAACATAGGGAGAACCCGCGTTCACCGCCTCCATACCCTTCTTTCCATCGTATCCTCCGTCTCAAAGCCCCTCGGAGCCCCCCATGCGCCTCGCCCGCCCCCTCCTCCTTACACTCGCCCTGCTCGCCGCCGCCCCCATGGCGAGCGCTGCCTGCCCGGCCAACAGCCCCCTGAACGCCTCCGCCAAGCGCCTGCTCGGCCCGGTCGAGCCGCTCTGCGAGACCTACGGCGGCAAGGTGGTGCTGGTGGTGAACACCGCCAGCCAATGCGGCTTCACCCCGCAGTACGAAGGGCTGGAAAAGCTCTGGAAGACCTACAAGGACAAAGGCCTGGTGGTCCTGGGCTTCCCCTCGGACCAGTTCGCTGGACAGGAACTGGACAGCGACGAGGAGATCCAGAAGTTCTGCAAGCTCAACTTCGGCGTGAGCTTCCCCATGTTCACAAAGAGTGATGTGCGCGGCGACAAGGCCAACCCGCTGTTCGCGGCCCTGATCAAGCGCACCGATACGGCGCCCAAGTGGAATTTCTACAAGTACCTGATCGGGCGGGACGGCCAACCGATCGAGGTCTGGTCGTCGCGCACCAAGCCGGAGGACCCCAAGCTGGTGCAGGCGATCGAGACGGCGCTCGCGGCCAAGGCGCCCTGAACGCCGGGGTGCAGGCCGGGCGCCCCGGCGGGTATGCTGCGCGCCCCTGACGCACCCAGACCCTGATCGATCGTGACCGAGACCACCCTCCCCGCGCCGCTGTGGCGGCGCCTAACTGCTGCCGTGTACGACGGCCTGCTGCTCGTAGGCCTGGCCTTCGCCACGGTGATCTTCTTCGGGATCGGCTGCTGGGCGCTTGGAGTAGAGGCCAATGAAAACGAAAAGGCCCTCAGGTTCTGCCTGTTCGCGGTGGGCCTGGGTTTCTTCGGCGGCTCCTGGACCAACGGCGGCCAGACGCTGGGCATGCGTGTCTGGCAGTTGCGGGTCCGCCGGCTCGACGGCAGCGCGCTGCGCTGGCCCACCGCAGCAGTGCGCTATGCCGTGATGAGTGTGGTCTGGGGCGCCCCCATGATCGCGGTGGCGCTGCTGTCGTCCCCCACGCTCGCCGCCCGGCATCCCAACTACGAACTGCCCGGCGTCGCCGTGCTGGCGATCCTGACGGGCGCCTTCGTGCTGAGCCTGCTGGACGCGCGCAAGCGCGCACCGCAGGACTGGCTCAGCGGCTGCGAAGTGGTGGTGGAACCGAAGCAGAAGGCCTAGAACCAGCCGGCGCTAGCGAGCCCGCATCAGCCGCCAGGCCGCGATGCCGCCGAGCAGGAAGGTAGGCAGGCCTGCGGACAGTATCGGTGGCCAGCCGCCAATCTGGCCGGTATTGGCGGTGACTTCGTTGGCCATGTAGAAGGCCACGCCCACCAGAACACCGAACAACAAGCGCTGCCCGGTACCGGTATCGCGCAGGGACCCCATCACGAAGGGCACGGCGAACAGCATCATGGCCATGACCGTGAACGGCGCCATCAGCTTGCGGTAGAGCTCCAGGCGATACTGGCCGTCGTCCAGGTCATTGGCCTGGAGATAACTGGTCAGGCTCATCAGGCCGCGGATGCTGATGGCATTGGACTTGAGCATCACCAGCCGCAGCACCTCCGGCGAGATGTTTCCCTCCCAGACCATCTCCGGCAGTTCGGCCACCTTGGCGCCGGCCTCGCCGAAATCCGTGCGGCGTACCTTGCGCGCCTGCCAGTGGCCGTCCACGTAGCTGGCCTCCTCGGCATGCACCACCGCCGCCAGACCCAGGTCCGGCCGCAGGCTGTAGGCGACGATATCCGCCACCTCGGTCTCGGTCTTCACCTGGCCGACATGCAGGATGACATTGCCCTCGCGCAGCCAGACGGGCTGGTCGATGGAGCCCGGCACACGCCCGCGACGGTACTGCTCGCGCAGTTCGGTGGCATTCTGCTTGCCCATCGGCGCCAGCCAGTCGCCCAGCACCAGGTTGATGGCGCCAATCACCAGGCCTGCCATCAGCGTGGCGCGGCCGATGCGGGTCAGCGAGATGCCAGCCGCGCGCATGGCGGTGATCTCGTTCTGCGCCGCAAGCGTGCCCAGGCCCATCAGGGTGCCCAACAGGGCAATGATCGGCAGCAATACATGAAGGCTGGTGGGAATCTGCCACAGCACGTAGCCCGCCAACTGCCAGACGCCGTAGTTGCCCTTGCCGATGTCGCCGGACTCGGACACGAAGGTGATGAAGGTATAGATCGCCGACAGCGCGAGTGCGGCGATTGCGGTGAGGCCGAAGATGTGCCCCATGATGTAGCGGTCGAGACGACTGATGAGGATCATTTGCGCATCCAGCCCTCGCGCTTGGCGATCAGCGTCAGAGCCAGTGCGGCTGCCATGGCATGGATCCACCACAGGCCCAGCACCTCCGGCATCTTGCCCTTGGCCAGGTAGGTCTGGCCAAAGGTCAGCAGGTTGGAATACAGCAGGTACACCACGATGCCGATCACGACCTTGCCATAGCGGCCCTGTCGCGGCGCGATATGCGACAACGGCACCGCGATCAGGATCATCAGGAACACGCTGATCGGCGAAGCCAGGCGCCAGTGCCATTCGGCACGGTCGGCGGGGTCGCTGGAGCCCAGCAGTTCCAGGGTCGGCTTGACCTTGCGCGCTTCGGACTTGTAGACGAATTCCGGCAGCTGGATACGCGAGGTGAGGGTCCGGTAGTGCGTGATGTCGTAGGCGCCCTTGCCCGGCTCGCCCTGGAAGCGCCAGCCATCCTCCAGCACCAGATGGCGGCTGCCGTCGGCGTCCTGGACATAGCGTCCGGATCGCGCCGTCAGCGCGCTGCTGCCATCCTCGTCCTGCAGTTCGCCGAAGACCATGCCCAACTGGTTGCCGCTGTCGTCGACCCGGTCGGTGTAGAACACGGCGCGGCCGTTCCCCACTTCCTTGAAGCGCCCCGCCTCGAAGGGATTGAACTGCACCAGCCAGCGGCCGTCCTTGAGAAGGAAATCCGCCTGGCGCCCCGCCCAGGGACCGACCTGGAAGCTGAAGGCACCCGCCAGCAGCGCCATGCCCACCGCCAGCATCACGAACGGCCGATACAGGCGCCCACCGCCGACGCCGCAGCCGTTCATGGCGGCGATCTCCTGGTCCTTGTAGAGGCGCCCCAGCGTCAGCATCACCGCCATCAGCGCGGAGAAGGGGATCAGGATCATCAGGTACTGCAGGCTGGTGAGGGCGACCACACTCAGCAGCAGGTCCTTGGGCAGCGTCCCGCCGGCCGCCTGGGCCAGGTAACGGGCAAATTGCGCGGAGATCATGATCGCCAGCAGCACCAGCGCTACCGCGACGAGGGCGCCGGCGGCTTCGCGCAGCAGATAGCGTCCGAGAATGCCGAGTCGCATGGGGTCCGGCGATGGGGGCGGATCGCAATTATGCCGATCCCGGGGCCCGTGTCACCCTTCCGGCGGATAACTGTACGCCTGCGGGCGAAAACAGGGCATTTCCCGCCTGGGGTCCATGGAGACCAAAAAATCCTACCAAATAACTACCGTAATTCACGAATATAGCTTGGTAGGCAAAAAAATTGCCGATACAATGCCGGCCGCCCCTCCCCTTGCCGCGCTCCGGCGCGCCGGGCGGCAGCGGCAGGCTTTTTCCCTCAGCGAGCACCCACAACAGAATCCCGGCCCGGGCCCTACCCGGACGGCAGGCGTCAGGTGAGTTCATGGAATATTTCGTAAAGAGCGGCAATCCCGAGAAGCAGCGCGTTGCCTGCGTCATTGTTGGCATTTTTGACCGCCGCGCGCCCTCCGAAGCCGCCGAAACCATCGACCGCGCTGGCGACGGCATCATCGGCAGCGTCATGCGTCGTGGCGATATGGACGGCAAACTGGGCCAGACCCTGCTGCTGCACAACGTGCCCGGCACCTTCGCTGACCGCGTAATGCTGGTGGGCTTGGGCAAGGAGCGCAGCTTCGACGAGGCCGCCTTCCGCAAGGCCATGATCGCCAGCGCCAAGGCGCTGCGGGCCACGGGCTCGATCGACGCGGTGAACTTCATCACCCACCTGCCCATCAAGGGCCGCGACTACCAGTGGAACGTGCAGCAGGCCGCCCTGGTGACCGAGGACACCTACTACCGCTTCGACGAGTGCCGTGGAGAGAAGGCGCGCGAGGACCTGCCCGTCTCCAAGCTGGAGCGCTACACCTTCGACGTGCCGCGCCGCTCCGACCTGCCGGCCGGCGAGAAGGGCCTGGCCGAAGCACTGGCCATCGCCAAGGGCGTGAACCTGGCCAAGAACCTGGCGAACCTGCCGGGCAACCTCTGCACCCCCACCTACCTGGCCGAGCAGGCCCTGAAGATCGGCAAGGCCGGCTCCGGCATCAAGACCAAGGTGCTGGACACGGCGGAGATGGAGAAGCTCGGCATGGGCTCGTTCCTGTCCGTGGCCCGCGGCTCCAGCCAGCCGCCCAAGCTGATCATCATGGAATACCTGCACGGCCCCAAGGACGAAAAGCCCATCGCGCTGGTCGGCAAGGGCCTGACCTTCGACGCCGGCGGCATCTCGATCAAGCCCGCCGCGCAGATGGACGAGATGAAGTTCGATATGTGCGGCGGCGCCTCGGTGTTCGGCGCGCTGACCGCCATCGCCGAGCTCAAGCTGCCGCTGAATGTGGTGGGCATCGTTCCCGCCACGGAAAACCTGATCAACGGAGACGCGGTCAAGCCGGGCGACATCGTCACCAGCATGGCCGGCATCACCATCGAGGTGCTCAACACCGACGCGGAAGGCCGCCTGATCCTCTGCGACGCGCTGACCTACGCCGAGAAGTTCTACGAGCCCAGCCTCTGCGTGGACATGGCCACGCTGACCGGCGCCTGCGTGGTGGCCCTGGGCTCGCACGCCTCCGGCCTGTTCGCCAACAACTCCGCCCTGGCCCGCGCCCTGCTGGCGGCCGGCGAGCAGATCGGCGACCGCGCCTGGGAACTGCCGATGTGGCCGGAGTACGACGAGAACATCCGCAGCGACTTCGCCGACGTGGCCAACATCGCCACCCGCGGCGGCCGCGAGGCCGGCGCCATCATCGGCGCCACCTTCCTGCACCGCTTCACCCGCAAGATGAAGTGGGCGCACCTGGACATCGCCGGCACCGCCTGGGTCGGCAAGAAGGCCAGCGGCCGCCCGGTGCCGCAGCTGAGCCAATGGCTCATCAACGTCGCCGCCAAGAAGACCGAGGAATGAGACAGGGTGGCGGTCGCCAGGGGCACCCGCCCCGGCGACGCCGCACACCGCCATGACCCGCATCGACTTCTACATCCTGCCGGAAGGCAGCACCGAGAACAGCGTGCTGACTGCCTGCAAGCTCTGCGAGAAGGCAACCGGCGCCGGCATGAAGGTCTATGTCAACGCGCCGGGCGCCAGCCTGGCGGACGAACTCGACGGCGCCCTCTGGAGCTTCCAGCAGGGGGCCGGCTTCATCTCCCACGAGCGTTACCTGGGCCGCCCGCCGGAGGAGCCGTTGCCGGCCGTGCTGATCGGTGACGGCGAGCCGCCGGAAACGCACCATGGCGCCCTGATCAACCTGAGCCTGGAAGTGCCGGGCTACTTCAGCCGCTTCGATCGCGTGCTGGAACTGGTTTCCGGCAACCCCGAGGCACGGGCCAAGTCGCGTGAGCGCTACAAGTTCTACCGCGACCGCGGCTACGAGCTGAAGACCCACAATCTCTGAGGGCCTGCATGAACCTCCTGGCACGCCCCTGGCCGCTGTTTCTGCTGGCGGTCGCCGTGTCGCTGTACCGATACTGGGCCTGGACACTGGCGGACGGCATCAGCCTTTCCAGCGAGGAGGCCCTGTATTGGACCTGGGCACAGTCGCCGGACTGGGGTTACTACTCCAAGCCGCCGATGATCGCCTGGCTGATCCACCTGGCCGGGGAGCTCTGGGCCAGCGACGCGGAGCGCGTGATCAAGGCCATTCCGCTGCTGCTCTACCCCCTGACCACCCTGCTGGTCTACGCCCTGGGCCGCAGGCTCTACGACCCTGCTACTGGCCGCGATGCCGCTCTGCTGTTCCTGCTGATGCCGGCACTGTTCCTGTCCGCTTTCGTGGTCACTCCCGACGTGCCGTTGCTGCTGGCCTGGGCGGCCGCGCTGTGGTTCCTGTGGGCCGCCGTGCAGGGCAACCGCTGGCGTGACTGGCTGCTGCTGGGCCTCTGCTGCGGCCTGGGCCTGCTGTCGCGCTACAGCATGTCCTTCTTCGTCTTCGGCGTGCTGGCCTTTGCCCTGGGCCACCCTGCCGAGCACCGGCTGCTGCTCAACCCCCGCCTGTACGTCGCCGCCGGCATCGCCGCACTGGTGCTGCTGCCCAACGTGCTGTGGAACCTGGAGCACGACCTGGTGACCTACCGGATCCATGCGGAGATCTCACAGCTGGGCGAGTCCCTGGTCCATCCGGGCGCCCTGTTCGAATTCTTCGTCGCCCAGTTCGGCATCTTCGGCCCGCTCAGCCTTGCGTTGCTGGTGCTGGGACTGGCCCGCCTGCCGATGTGGCGCCGCGGCACGCGCGAACTGCGCTTCCTGCTGGCCTTCTGCGCCGCGCCGCTGCTGCTGATCTGCGGTATCGCCCTGCTGACCCATGCCTCCGCCACCTGGGCCGCGCCGCTGTACCTGGCCGGTGCCGTGCTGGTGGCGGCGCTGTACCGCGAACAGCGGCCCTGGATCTTGCGGGCGCTGGAGCTGAATGCCGTACTGGGCATGGCGCTCTATCACTACCCGGCCGTCCTCAAGGCTACCGGCCGCCCCCTGGAGCCCCGTTACGACGCCTTCCAGCAGCTTCGCGGCTGGGACCAGATCGGCTACCAGGCGCAGCGCGAAATCCAGGAATACGGTGACCTGCGCCTGCTGACGGACGACGGCCCACTCACGGCATCCCTGATCTACTACGCACGCCCCCTGAAGGACCCACGAATCTGGGTACTCCCCGGCCAGCCGCCGCAGGATCATTACCAGCTCACCATGCCCTTGCAGCAGGGTGACGACGGTCCCTTCCTCTGGGTAACGGCCGGGCCGGCCGCTACCGAGGTCCTGCTGCGCTTCAGCCGCTTCGAGCGTCTGCCGGATCTGGAGACCGAGTCCTATCCCGGCCTGCGCCGCCGTTACGAGGCCTGGCGCGTGGAAGGGTTCAAGGGATACGAACCGCGCCCCTGAGGCACCCCATGAGGCCCATTTCTCCCCGGGCCTGCAGGGGCAAGAAGCAGGCGCGGCCACTGCGGCCCGCTTCGTTTTTTTGTAATCTGTGCGGCCGTTTCGCGCGCCGCGCGAACCCCCGACAAGACGCTGAATCCCATGGACAAGACCTACGACCCCCGCGCCATTGAATCCCGCTGGTGCGAGGCCTGGGAAAAGAACGGCTGGTACACGCCCGAAACCGTGGCGCAGATCCGTGGCGGTGATCGTGCCGCGATGCCGCCGTACAGCATCGTGATCCCGCCGCCCAACGTCACCGGCACGCTGCACATGGGCCACGCCTTCCAGCACTCGGTGATGGACGCACTGACACGCTACCACCGCATGGCAGGCTACGACACCCTGTGGCTGCCCGGCACCGACCACGCCGGCATTGCCACCCAGATGGTGGTGGAGCGCCAGCTTGCTGCCCAGGGCATCAAGCGCACCGACATGGGCCGCGAGAAGTTCCTGGAGAAGGTCTGGGAGTGGAAGGAATACTCCGGCAATACCATCACCAACCAGATCCGCCGCATGGGCAACTCCGTCGACTGGACGCGCGAGCGTTTCACGATGGACGAGATGCTCAACAAGGCCGTCACCGAGGAGTTCGTCAAGCTCCACGAAGACGGCCTGGTCTACCGCGGCAAGCGCCTGGTCAACTGGGACCCGGTGCTGCTCACCGCGATCTCCGACCTTGAGGTGGAAAGCAAGGAAGAGAACGGCAACCTCTGGCACTTCCGCTATCCGCTGGCCGACGGCTCGGGCCATCTCACCGTCGCCACCACGCGCCCCGAGACCATGCTCGGTGACAGCGCGGTGGCCGTGCATCCGGAAGACGAGCGCTACAAGCACCTGATCGGCCGCAACGTGAAGCTGCCGCTGTGCAACCGCGAGATACCAGTGATCGGCGACGACTACGTCGACCGCGAGTTCGGCACCGGCGTGGTCAAGATCACCCCCGCGCATGATTTCAACGACTACGCCGTGGGCCAGCGCCACAAGCTGCCGCTGATCAACGTTTTCACCCCCACCGCCCACATCAACGACGAAGCGCCCGCCGCCTACCGCGGCCTGGAACGCTACGATGCGCGTAAGCGCGTGGTGGAGGACCTGGAAAAGCTCGGCCTGGTCGAGAAGATCGACGACCACAAGCTGATGGTGCCGCGCGGCGACCGCACCGGTGTTGTCGTGGAACCCTTCCTCACCGACCAGTGGTTCGTGGACATGAAGGGCCTGGCCGCGCAGGCACTGGCCGCCGCCAAAGACGGCCGCATGCAGTTCGTGCCCGAGAACTGGATCAACACCTACGACCAGTGGCTGGGCAACATCCAGGACTGGTGCATCTCGCGCAACCTCTGGTGGGGTCATCGCATCCCCGCCTGGTACGACGAGGACGGCAAGCACTACGTCGGCCGCAATGAAGCCGAGGTACGCACAAAGTACGAGCTCGCCGACAGCGTGACGCTGACGCAGGACGATGACACCTTCGACACCTGGTTCTCCTCCGCGCTATGGCCGTTCTCCACCCTGGGCTGGCCGAATCCGACCGAGGACCTCAAGCGCTGGTATCCCACCAGTGTGCTGGTGACCGGCTTCGACATCATCTTCTTCTGGGTCGCCCGCATGGCCATGATGGGCCTGCATTTCATGGGCGAGGTGCCGTTCCGCGAGGTCTACATCACCGGCCTGGTGCGCGACGCCGAGGGCAACAAGATGTCCAAGTCCAAGGGCAACGTCCTGGACCCGCTGGACCTGGTCGATGGCATCACACTGGAAGACCTGCTGCGCAAGCGCACCACCGGCCTGATGCAGCCACAGCTCGCCGCCAAGATCGACGCCGCCACGCGCCGCCAGTATCCCAACGGCATCGAGCCGGTGGGCGTGGACGCGCTGCGCTTCACCTTCCTCGCGCTGGCCAGCACCGGCCGCGACGTGCGCTTCGACGCCAGCCGCGCCGGCGGCTACCGCAATTTCTGCAACAAGATCTGGAACGCCGCCAACTACGTGTTCATGAACACGGAAGGACAAGACTGCGGTCAGAACGAGAGCCTGCCCTACACCCTCTCCGCCGCCGACCGCTGGATCGTCTCGCGCCTGCAGAAGCTCGAGACCGAGGTCGCGGAGCACTTCAAGACCTACCGCTTCGACCTGCTGTCGCAGTCGCTCTACCAGTTCATCTGGAACGAGTACTGCGACTGGTACATCGAGCTGTCCAAGCCGGCGCTGCGTTCCACCGACGAGGCTGTGCTGCGCGGCACCCGTCGTACGCTGGTGCGCGTGCTGGAAACGTCCTTGCGCCTGCTGCACCCGCTGATGCCCTTCATCACCGAGGAAATCTGGCAGCGTGTCGCCCCGCTGGCCGCCAAGACCGGCCCCACGTTGATGCTGCAACCGTACCCCGTCGCCGACACCGCCAAGATCGACGAAGCCGCCGAGGCCGACATCGAGTGGCTCAAGGGCTTCATCCTGGGCGTGCGCCAGATCCGCGGCGAGATGGACATCGCCCCCGGCAAGGTGCTGCCGCTGCTGCTGCAGAACGCCAGCGCCGCCGACGGCGACCGCCTGGCGCGCCTGCAGGATGCGATCCAGTTCCTGGCCCGCGTCGAGGCACCGCGCGTGCTCGCCGCCGGCGAAGCCGCCCCCGAATCCTCCACCGCACTGCTCGGCCAGATGACTCTGCTGGTGCCCATGGCCGGCCTCATCGACAAGGATGCCGAACTGGCCCGCTTGGCCAAGCAGATCGCCAAGCTGGAAGGCGACATGGCCAAGACCGAGGCCCGCGTGGCCAACCCCAATTTCGGCAAGGCACCCGAGCACGTGCAGCAGCAAGGACGCGACCTGCTGGCCAAGCAGCAGCAGGACATGGCGGCGCTGAAGGCGCAGAGCGAGAAGATCAGCGCGCTCTGAGCAGCAGATATAAAAGAGCCCGCCGATGGCGGGCTTTTTTATATCTAGGCCCCACGCTGAACGCTGCTGCCGCGAAGCCTCGGAATCCGGGTGGGGGATGCTGCTAGCCCCGCTAGCAACGTCACATCCCTCACCCTTTCCCGCTACCTCGCCTTCACCCCTACCGCCCCCAGAATCTCTTTTGCACTCACCGGCACTCTGGCGGCACGAAACGCTCGCTACCCGAATTCGTCGCGCAGCGCCAGGTGACCGCGCCACCGGCCACGGCCGAGGGCGTATACGTCAACACCACGTTCTGCGCCTTGTCCGTGCCGGTCACCGTCAGCACGCCCACGGCACAACTCAGGGACGCCGTATTCTCTGTGGCCACGCTGATCGCATTGACGTCGTCACAGGTCGCGGCATTGATCAGGCCAGCGCGTGTCAGGATGTTCTCAGTGACCCGGGCCCGCGCATCCCCGCTGATCGACACCAGCTCTGCGACCCGGCCACGCACCACGTACTCCAGATAGGCAGGCACGGCCAGGGACGCCAGGATGGCAACGATAGCCGTTACGATCATCAGCTCCACCAACGTGAAGCCCTTGTGAGCCACCGTCATGGGAATCTCCACCCCGCTTGCGTTGCAGGGATGGAGGCACGGCGCATGCCACCAATGCCTGCTGATCACAATCAAGAGAATCAATGAGTTGGCGAATCGCGGCAGCGGCGAGGCCAACATGAATAGTCAGTCACTGACAAATTTCGGCAGCATTCCATTGCTTCCTGGATACGACATCCACCCGATGAAGCCAGCAAATACTCCAGGAATTGCCGCCTTCAACCGATACATTGCAGTGGCGTAGCCTGGATACAATCCGGGATTTTCCGCTCGCTACTATGCGCAGCCTCCGGACTTCGACCGGGCTACTTCTGTGAAGCAAAAAATGGAACCCCGCTATGAGTTCTATCCGTCAGGGCGCAAGATATTCCTCATCGAGCCAAGCCCCACGTCGTCACGCAGCGACCTAAGCCCATCGCATGCCGGGAACGATCTCACCCACCCGGCCCATGCCCTCACGGCTCCAAAAATCCCCCGCACTAGAACGATTGCCGGATAACCCAGCAAGGCTCTGCCACACATCCGCGAACGAGTCCCGGGTCCGCCTGCTGTCGGTACTCATTAACAACACGGTATTGCTGCCCGCCGGGCCCCTCCACCAGGGGAGCCCGCGTAGCGCAACGGGTGACCCACCCCCGATAACTGTGCCGGCCATTAGTGGAAATTCCGGCCTTGTTACCGCTCCCGCGAACTCGCTTGGGCCCCTTGTTGTCGGGCGAATTCAGCAGGTGTCTGCCATTGCAGTGCAGAGTGAGGACGTTCCTCGTTATAGAAACGCCGCCACGCCTCAATCTTGCCCTTCGCGTCGTCGAGTGACAAGAACCAATGCTCGTTAAGACACTCCTGCCGGAAGCGCCCGTTGAAGCTCTCGACCAGGGCGTTATCCGTCGGGGTGCCGCGTCGAGAGAAGTCCAGCTCCACGCCGTTTTCATAGGCCCACCGATCTAAGACCTTGCCGGCAAACTCGCTGCCGTTGTCGACCTTGATCGCGGCGGGTCGACCGCGCTCCCCAACAAGGCGCGTCATCGCTGCCGCGACGTGCTCGCCGCGCAGCGCTTGGTCAACCACGATGTCGATGCACTCATGGGTATAGTGATCAACGACGGTCAGCGCTCGAAAGCGCCGGCCGTCAAACAGCGCGTCGCTCACGAAATCCATCCCCCAAAGATCATTAGGCGCGAAGGCTTCCTTCCTCGGCTGGCGTCGTCGGCCGCTTCGACTGCGCCGAGGTCGGCAATGTCGCAGCGACAAGCCCTCGGCCTTGTAGAGCCGATGCACGCGCTTGTGGTTGTCGCCAGCCTTCCCGCCTCAGAACGACAAATACGCGCGGACAGCCGTAATGCACCCGGCTCGCGGCAATCTCCCGAATCCGCATCCGCAGCGCGCTGCAATCCCGCGCCTTGGGTTGATAGGTGAACGACGTCCGCGACATCGACATGATCTTGCAGGCCCGGCGCGACGTTACCCCAAAATTGAGTAGCACCGTGGTTTAGAGTCCGACCCAAGACCCCAGGAGGTCGGACGTGAAGAAGCGGTATTCGGAAGAGCAGATCATCGGATTTCTGAAGGAAGCGGAT
>NZ_JAUASX010000017.1 GCF_030345715.1 Solimonas sp. SE-A11 | reverse complement strand
TCCGCTTCCTTCAGAAATCCGATGATCTGCTCTTCCGAATACCGCTTCTTCACGTCCGACCTCCTGGGGTCTTGGGTCGGACTCTAAACCACGGTGCTACTCAATTTTGGGGTAACGTCGGAGGGAAACGATCAACGAATAGCTCAGCTTGTGTTTTTGCAAAAGAGGAAAGCAACTGGATCTCGTCTGACCGCCTTAGGAAAGCGAGGAATTCCGTCTCGTCATCCTCGGTGAGGGTCACTGCAATTTGGCGGCCCATTGCTTTGCGCTCTAACGCCCGCGCTCAGGGACGCCCCCGCCGAAGGCGGGGGCGTCCCGCTGCAGCGCCTTGTTAGGCATCATGACGGCGAAATCCTCGAATGATCCAGGCGATGGCTGCCCCAAGCGCATAGAAAAAAAGGACGGGACCGAGCCAGGCTACAAAAGACCAAGCAGCATGAGTCACTTGCCGACCCCTTAACTCTTGCATCTGCTTTTCGTACTGACGATCTACTGCCGATAGATCCACTTTATCGGCGAACTTTGCATGGAGGCGATTAAGTACTTGCTCGTCGGACAACTCGGAGTAGTACTTAGCTCGCACCGAGTAGCTTCCTTCATATGAGTAGCCCGGCGTTGAAGCTTCCATATACTTGCCGGCAAGGTCGATTGACGCGTGAAGTCTCGAGTTGGCGACGTCGGATGCCTTGGGCGCTGCATCGAGCGCAACTGGAACAACAGCTGCCAAGTACAAAACGGATGCCACGACCCAAAGGCGTTGCCAGCCATTGAGAAGGAGTTTCATCTGATGCCTAACGCTCAGGTTAAGGGCGCGGCCCCGCCGAAGGCGGGGACGTCGGCCCTTGAACCTGTTGTTAGAGCGCTGCCTGCGGACCGACCCCGCGGGAATGGCTCCGGCTGGCCATTTTTCACGCTGAAAACTCGCATTACGACCCAAAAATGTCACCAGAAATTACTGCCTCAAGAAATTGCTTTTGCTCGTCCGTGACTAGCTTTCGTGGCGTGTACCCAAACTCATCCGGAGAGGCAAGCAAGCGCGCCTTTGTGCTTGAAGCTACCTCCGAAAGGGCTCTGCGCTCTTCAATACTCATGGCGGAAAAGTACTCGGCCAATGATTCCTGACACTTAACCGAGTAATCCAGGTCTATCACGTCCTCGCCGCCGAAGAACAGTAACCAGATGTACTCGAACGAAAGCTCCGCGAGTGTCGTCATACGCTCTCAAATATTTCCTTAAGCTCTAACGCCTAGATTAAGCCGCGCGGCGCAGCCGCGTCGGCTTGAAGCGCTGGTTATGCCTCTCTGACAACCGGATCATTGGGACTTCTCCACGCAACTGACTTGATGCGGCCTGATACCAAGCCCTGCTCACGAAGGTGCTGAAAAACGGCTGAGGGCGGCCAACCCTGTCCCTCAGAAAAGGGAACCTCTAACTGCTGCAATGCTGTGAGCGCAGAGGCAAGCTCCTGTTGGGAGCTGTAACTCAGCGAGACTCCCATTGCGGTTCTAAACGCACCAAGGCCCAGCAACTTCTCCACAAGCTGAGGCGTGCGACACGCGACTGTGATCTCGTTCGCGAGCACTGCCTCAACAAACTCCACTGGACTCCCCCGAGGCATAACGCCAATTAGACGGACAGGTCCGTCCGCATAATCTTTGACTTCGTCCGCCTAATCCAGCTGTGCCTGCTGTAAGACCCTGATACATCTGAGTTCCGAAAAATTAGGTGGGACGGCATGGCGGACTGCCTCGCGGGGAGCGCCAAGAACGGAACCCCACCGCTTGCCTCCACTATGCCGTCGCTCGTGCTGAGCGCACAAGGTGAAGCTTCGGTGTCTTGTGGGGGCGGACTTCTTTTGTTGTCGGCCTTCTCCCTGGGAGGCTTCCGGCGCGGCGCAAGGGGCTGGAACCTGACGGATGAATCAGGTCCAACAACCCCCACAGGGGCAACGGCTGGAGTGGCAGCTTTCGGGCACGAATTTGCGCGCGCCAACCTTCTGCTTTGGGCTGTCTGCGGACACCGGCACTGAAGTGAGCTTCGCCAGATTTAGCACCTGACGACACCCTCATTACAGCGAGGGTTGCTTCAGCAGCAGCGACATCCGGCGTGGGGCCGGGCCTTGGCGGCATGGGCTGTCATGGGTCATATCTCCTAGCGTCCATTTCATCCTGCCATGATCCTGATTGCCGATACTGGGGCCCTTTAGACGGGGATTCCATGATGCGGCGGCGTAAGTTCCTGCAAGGTCTTGGCGGCCTGTCCGGCGTGGCGCTGCTGCCCGGCTGTGGCAGCAGCGATCCGGTGGATGGGGCGGCGGGGGTGGTCCGCTTCGACCATGGCGTGGCCAGCGGCGATCCGCTCAGCGACCGCGTCATCCTGTGGACCCGTGTCACCCCGGAGCGGGACGGGCCGGTGCGCGTGCGCTACCTGGTGGCGCGCGATCCGGAGATGAGGGAGGTGGTCCAGTCCGGGACCGTGGTGACCGACCTGGCGCGGGACTACACCGTGAAGGTGGACCCCACCGGCCTGGCCGCGGGCACGCGCTACTGGTACCGCTTCGAGTCCGGCGGGGCGGTGTCGCCGGTGGGGCGCACCAAGACCCTGCCGGTGGGGGCGGTGGACCGACTGCGCTTCGCCTTTACCTCCTGCTCCAATTACTCGGGCGGCTACTTCGGGGTATATGGCCGCATTGCCGAGCGCCTGGACCTGGATGCGGTGTTCCACCTGGGCGACTACCTCTACGAATCGGGCTCGTCCGGCGTGGAGGGGCTGGATCGTGCCCACAGCAATGGCCGAGAGATGGTCACGCTGGACGACTACCGCGACCGCCACGCGCAGTACCGCCAGGACCCGGACCTGCAGGCGATGACCCTGCAGCATCCGATGATCATGGTCTGGGACGACCATGAGTCCACCAACGACTCCTGGGAGCATGGTGCGGGCAACCATACCGAAGGGGAGGAGGGTGCCTGGGAGTTCCGCAAGGCGGCCTCGATCATGGCCTACTTCGAGTGGCTGCCGATCCGCGTGGCGGACCCGGCGGACCCGCAGCGCATCTGGCGCCAGTTCGTGTTCGGAGACCTGGTGGACCTGATCATGCTGGATACGCGCCTCTATGGGCGCGAGGAGCCGCTGGACATACTGCCCTCCGGCCCGGAGCTGAACGACCCCACGCGCCAGCTGCTGGGCCTGCGCCAGGAGAACTGGCTGGTGGAGCGGCTGACCGCCTCCACGGCGAAGTGGAAGCTGCTGGGCCAGCAGGTGATGTTCGGCCAGCTGCGGCTGGCCTCGCTGCCGGACCTGTCGCTGCTCGGCCTGACGCTGGCGGAGGAACTGCTGGCGCTGAACGGCGACCAGTGGGACGGCTACCCGGCGGCGCGCGACCGCGTGTTCGACGCCATCGAGCGCGGCGCGGTGGAGAACGTGGTGGTGCTCACCGGCGACATCCACAGTTCCTGGGGCAACGAGCTGTACCGGGACCCGGGCGAGCTGCTGACCCTGATCGACAACGTCGTGGGCGATCCGCTGGACCTGGGGCTGATCAAGGCGCATGGCGTGGAGTTTGTCTCGCCGTCGGTGACCTCCAGCGGCCTGCCGGCCGGTACCACGCCGTTGCTGCGCACCGCCTTTGGGCTGATCGACCCGCACATCAAGTACTTCGACGGCGAGCAGCACGGGTATGTGTTGCTCGATATCACGCCGGAGCGCACACAGGGTGAATGGTGGTACGTCGATACGATCCTGGAGAAGGATTCACCCGAGCAGTTCGGGGCCGCGCTCTACACGCGCAGCGGCGAGAACCGCCTGCGCAGCGCCAGCACGCCCAGCGAGCCGCGCACCGCCTGAGTGCCGTGGGCGATGGGCATGGCTATTGCTGAACAAAGAAGCGCGCCCGCCGGGGTGGGCGCGTAGGCCGTATTTACTGGCGTAACGAGGCTACTCGCCGGGGTTTTCCTGTGGGTGGCCGTCTTAAGATTCGCGCATTGGTGTTCTTGAAGTTCTTCGGGATCAAGCAGTGATGACGTCCAGCAGCGCAGGCGCTCCGGCAGAGGGCGTCGCCAGGATCGGTTGCACCGTTGCCGGGCCGGGGCCCGGGCGCGAGGTGTCGGCATGATGCCGGCCCTGCAGCGCCCGCTGGCCGACGGCCATGCCTCGGATCAATCCTTCTATCTGCAGCGCCTGGGCTCCGCGGCGGCCGAATCGCTGCGCCGCACCGTGCGCGGCGAGCTGGCCTGGCTGCTGGCGCCGTTCATGCACCACATGCCCGAGGCCCTGGCCGAGTACGAAGGCCTCGCTGCCGATCCGCTGCGGCGCGAGTCGATCCGCGAGCTGCGCGGGCTGTTCACGATCATTTCCGAACGCTGGGTGGACACCTTCATCTACGCGGTGGACGCGCGCCTGATTGGCAGCGGCGCCGGCCTGGACGAGGCGCAGCCGGGCGACGTGCTGCTGTCCGGGCGCACCGAACTGCAGGCGGAGGAGAAGTACGCCCGCCTGCTCAACGAGCTCGATGAGCGCCTGCAGAACATCCGCCGCACCTTGTACGTGCCGGTGAACGTGCGCGCCTTGGCGCCGGCGGGCCTGTCCCGCGCGCTGCAGGACACCGCGCAGCAGCTGGGCTGGCCGGCGGCGCACTTGAAATTCCTGTTCGCACGCTTCGGCGAGGATGTACTGCTGCGGCTGGGCGAGCTCTACCGCGGGCTGATCGTGGCACTGCGTGCCATCGGCAGCACGGCACAGCAGGTGGACCTGCAGATTTCCTCGCTGCCGACGCAGGCGCCGCCTCCGCCGCGCGAGCCGCAGGTGGACGAGGGCACGCTGTCGATGCTGCGCCACTACGCGGCCGAGGCCGACGAGCGCTACTACGACGACCGCTCCCTGGCGGCGGACCTGCTGGCTCTGGCCGAGAAGCAGTCCATGCCCGACATGGCCGAGGAGCAGCGCCATGCGCCCCTGCAGCGCATGAGCGTGGCCGGGCGGTTCTTCAGCGAGGCGGTGGCCGACCCGCTGCTGCCGCGCGAGCTGCGCGAGCGCCAGGACGCGGTGCGCCTGCCGCTGGTCAAGACGGCGCTGGCGGATGCCACGCTGTTCACCTCGCCGCACCACCCGGTCAGCAGCCTGGTGGACGAGATGATGCTCAAGGCCGCCACCGCCCGCGTCACCGGCAGCGAAGAGGAACGCCGCGCTGCGGAACGGCTGGAGCAACTGCTGGTGCAGTTCGAGCTGGCGCCGGAGTTCGTGCGCCAGGCCATCCTCACCCAGCGGCCGATCGACGAGGCGCAGATCGAGCAGTTCCTGCAGGCCAAGCGCGAGCGGGCGAAGGAACGGCGCCAGTCGGTGTTGCACGCCGTGCAGCGCCGCGTGATGGAGGAACTGCGCCTGTCCACCTTCAGCCGCGCGGTGCCGGCGGTGGTGCATGAGTTCCTGCATCAGTGCTGGGGGCCGCTGCTGATGAAGGGCCTGCTCGACCATGGCCCCACTGATCCGCGCTGGCGCCAGGACCTGGACATGGTCGACCAGTTGGTGGAGCAATCCGAGCTCGGGTTCGGCGAAGACGAGGAGTGGGACGCCCTGATGCTGCGCCTGACGCAGCGCATGGCCATGTCGGGCATGCGCGACGACCGCATCGCGCAGGGCGTGGCGCAACTGCGCGCGCTACGCCGCGCGAGTTGAGGCCTGCTCAGGTGCGCACGGCGCCTGCCAGCAGGTAGTACTCGATGTACTGCGCTCGCTCGTAGTAGATCGCCAGGGACTGCTCCAGCTGGTCGCGCGTGACCTGCTTGTGCAGCAGGGCCTCGTGGGCGTAGTTCACCATGTGCCGGTAGTGACCCCGCCAGCAGTGCTCGGTGGCATCCATGACGATATCCGGCGAGAAGCCGCAGCGGCGGTAGAGCTCGCGATACTCGTCCAGCCCGGACACGTGGTTCTCGCGGATGCGTCGCTGGTGATCCTCGTCGGCGCGCTGCGTGGTCAGGATGTCGCTCAGCACCAGGTGCCCGCCGGGCTTAAGCACACGGGCCGCTTCCCGCAGGAACTTCTCGCGGGTGTTGAAGTGGAAGGCCGCCTCCACGCAGATGACGGCGTCGAAGCTGGCGTCGGGAAATTCCAGGGCCGTGGCGTCCATCAGGCGGAAGGTGGCGCCTGGGACGATCTCGCGCCCGCGGGCCAGTTGCCGCTCCGAGATGTTGATCGCGGTGATCTGCTCGGGCGGGTAGAAGCGGGAGACGTAGCGCGAGGTTTCGCCCTTGCCGCAGGCCACGTCCAGGATCCGGCCCTTCTTCTCCGGAATGAAGCCCAGCAGCTGCTCCATCAGCGCATCGCAGGCGGTGCGGGCATCCTGGGTGTCGTCCGTCCAGTATCCGAAGTTGGTGTAGTCACTGCCGCCGTAGTAGTTGATCAGGCGGTCGCTGAACATCGACGCGTCGTAGAAGCGGTTGATGTTCTGTGCCAGATCCTTGGCTTGCGTCGTCATCCGATGAATTCCGTTCAGACACCGCGCATGCACTTTTCTGGATGCATGGCGGCGAGATGAGGCCCCGGTTCGCAAGAGCGAACCCCCTGCTGAAGTCTAGGATGCAAATTGAACGACTGGCTGGGCCGTTCATCGCCCCAGAACGCCCGTTCAAGCTGGCCCCTACAGAGGCGCCGAAGCTGATTCAGTCGTCAGCAAAACAGTCGTCATTGGCCGTGGCGCCCGGCCGTACCCATAGGGTTCAACGCAAACAAGAGCCCCGTTTACTCCTGAGGAAAAGAACGGGGCCGGGTGAAAAATACATTCGTTCACTGCTGGCGCTGACGCAGCATCTGCTTAATCGAAGATGTCGCCGAGCCAGGATTTGCGGCGGTAGCCGTGCTTGCCGTGATCGCCGTAGCCGGAGTGGCGACGGTAGTCGTCGTCATCGCGCCGCGGCGGCGGCGCGGCGCTGCGCTCGATGATCTTGTCCAGTTCTCCGCGGTCCAGCCAGACGCCGCGACACTTGGGGCCGTAGTCGATCTCGATTCGCTGGCGTTCCGTCATCATCAGGTCGGCCTGGCAGGCAGGGCAGAGCATTCCGTGTTTCCTTGAGTGGAGGAGGTCGGGTGTCGACTCCCGGCCCCTGGCTTGGTTACTGGCGCTGCGGATCAGGCCTGCTCCTCGCGGCAGTAGGCGAAGCGGTACAGGGCCGGCAGCACCAGCAGGGTCAGCAGGGTGGAGCTGATGATGCCGCCGATGACGACGGTGGCCAGCGGACGCTGGACCTCCGCTCCGGTGCCGACGTTCAGTGCCATGGGCAGGAAGCCCAAGCCTGCGACCAGTGCCGTCATCAGCACCGGGCGCAGGCGCGTAGCGGCCCCTTCGAGGATCGCCTTATCCAGCGGTGTGCCGCCCTGGCGCAGCTGCCCGATGAAGGACACCATCACCAGTCCGTTGAGCACGGCGATGCCGGACAGCGCGATGAAGCCGACGCCGGCGGAGATCGACAGCGGGATGCCGGTGAGCCACAGCGCCAGTACACCGCCGGTCAACGCCAGGGGCACGCCGGAGAACACCAGCAGCGAGTCCCTCCAGGAGCCGAGGGCCAGGTAGAGCAGGCCCAGGATCAGCAGCAGCGCCATCGGCACGACCCGCTGCAGGCGCTGCGTGGCCGAGATCAGTTGCTCGAAGGTGCCGCCGTAGCCGATCCAGTATCCCGCCGGCAGCTCGATGGCGTCGGCGGTGCGTTGCTGCACTTCGGCCACGAAGCCGCCCAGGTCTCGCTGGCGCACGTTGGCGGTGACCACCACGCGGCGTTTGCCGTTCTCGCGGTTCACCTGGTTGGGGCCCGGGGCGATGCTGATCTCCGCCAGCTCGCGCAGCGGCATGTAGCCACCCTGCGGCAACTGCACCGGCAGGTTCTCGATCATCGGCTGCTGGTTGCGCAGCGATTCCGGCAGGCGCACCACCAACTCGAAGCACCGGTCGCCCTCGAAGACCTCGCCGGCCACCCGGCCGCCGAGCGCGATCGATACCACCTCCTGCACGTCGGCCACGTTGAGGCCGTAGCGGAACAGCAGCTCGCGCCGCGGGCGGATGGTCATCACCGGCAGGCCGGTGACCTGCTCCAGCTTGACGTCCGCCGCGCCGGGCACGGTCTTGAGCAGGGCCTCAATGCGCCGGCCCTGTTCCAGCAGCACGTCGAGGTCGTCGCCGTAGACCTTCACCGCGAGGTCCGAGCGCACGCCGGAGATGAGCTCGTTGAAGCGCATCTGGATCGGCTGGGTGAACTCGTAGTTGTTGCCCGGCACCTGCATGACGGCCCCCTCCAGCTCACGCACCAGCGCGGCCTTGGGCTTGTCCGGATCCGGCCACTGGTCGCGTGGCTTGAGCATGATGAAGGTGTCGGCCACGCTGGGGGGCATCGGGTCGGTGGCGATGTCGGCGGTGCCGAGCTTGGCGACCACGCGATCGACCTCGGGGAACTCGCGGATGACCTCCTCGACGCGGCGCTGCATGGCGATGGACTGCTCCAGGCCGGTGCCGGGTATGCGCATGGCGTGCATCGCGATGTCGCCCTCGTCCAGTGTCGGCAGGAACTCCGAGCCCATGCGTGTCGCCAGCCAGCCGGACACCAGCACCAGCAGGGCGGCGCCGCCGACCACCGGCCAGCGGCGGGCGAGCGCCAGGCGCAGCGCCGGCTCATAGGCGCGGCGTGCGGCCCGCATCACGCGGTTGTCGTGCTCCTCCACCTTGCCGGTGACGAACAGCGCCACCGCTGCCGGCACGAACGTGACGGACAGGGCCAGCGCGCCGGTCAGCGCCAGCGCCACGGTGAAGGCCATGGGGTGGAACATCTTCCCCTCCACGCCGCTGAGCGTGAAGATCGGCAGGTACACCACCAGGATGATGAAGACGCCGAACAGGCTGGGGCGGATGACCTCCGAGGTGGCGGCGCGGACCGCCTGCAGGCGCTGGTCCAGCGACAGCAGCCCGCCGCGGCGGCGTTGCTCTTCCGACAGCCGGCGCAGGCAGTTCTCCACGATGATGACCGCGCCGTCGACGATCAGGCCGAAGTCCAGCGCGCCGAGGCTCATCAGGTTGCCGCTGATGCGGTTGGCCACCATGCCGCTGATGGTGAACAGCATGGCCAGCGGGATCACCAGGGCGGTAACCAGCGCGGCGCGCAGGTTGCCCAGCAGGGCGAACAGCACCGCGACCACCAGCACCGCGCCTTCGAAGAGGTTCTTCTTGACGGTGTCGATGGTCTTGTCGACCAGCGCGGTGCGGTCGTAGACCGCCTCCGCCATCAGGCCCGAGGGCAGGGAGCGGTTGACCTCGGCCAGCTTCGCCGCGGTTCGGCGCGAGACCTCGCGGCTGTTCTCGCCCATCAGCATGAAGACGGTGCCCAGCACCACCTCCTCGCCGTTCATGGTGGCGGCGCCGGTGCGCAGGTTGTGGCCGATGGAGACCTCGGCGACGTCGCCGATGCTGACCGGTGCGCCGTCGCGCTGGCCGATCACGATGCGCCGGATGTCCTCCAGCCCCTGCACCTGGCCCGGGGAGCGGATCAGGTACTGGGAGCCGTTGCGCTCGATGTAGCCGGCGCCGACGCTGGCGTTGTTGGCCGCCAGGGCCTGCATCAGGTCGCGCAGCCCCAGGCCATGGGCCATCAGCCGGCCGGGCAATGGCGCCACCAGGTATTCCCGCTCATGGCCGCCGACGTTGTTGATCTCGGTGACCCCGGGCACCTTGGCCAGCTGTGGCTGCACGATCCAGTCCATCACCGTGTGCAGGTCGGCGCCGTCCCAGGGCTGGCCGTCCGGCCGCGTGGCCCCGGGCCGGGGCTTGATGGTGAACATGAAGATCTCGCCCAAGCCAGTGGCGATCGGGCCCAGCGCGGGCTCGGTGCCGGGCGGCAGTGCGGAGCGCGCCTCCTGCAGGCGCTCGGAGACCAGTTGCCGGGCGAAGTAGATGTCGGTGCCGTCCTTGAAGACCACCGTGACCTGCGACAGGCCGTAGCGCGACAGCGAGCGGGTGTACTCCAGCCGCGGCAGGCCCGCCATGGCGTTCTCCACCGCGAAGCTGATGCGCTGCTCGGCCTCCAATGGCGAGAAGCCCGGCGCCTCGGTGTTGATCTGGACCTGGACGTTGGTGATGTCCGGCACCGCGTCGATCGGCAGGCGGAAGTAGTTCCACACGCCCAGCGCGGCCATGGCCAGCACGGCGAGCAGTACCAGCCAGCGATGCCGGATGGATGACTCAATGATTCTTTCGAGCATGGTCTAGGAGCCTATCCGTGAGCCAGACACGCACGCGACGGCGTGCCTATTTCGTGTCCCGCTAACCCTATCGACCCGCGGTGTACACGAGTACATAAGGGGCGATAGGGGCCGCGGGGCGCGAAATAGGCCCCGTCCCTTCGGGTTGCGCCGGAAATCGCGCCATGCGGCGCCGGCTGCCGCTTATTGGGTCCACCCAACCTCGCGTCAGCCGGCTTAGCCTGGCGCGATTTCCGGCAGCAACGCGTGTGTGTCTGGTTCACGGATAGGCTCCTAATGGTCGTGGCTCGCGCCCGACTTCTCGATGTCGGCCTTGACCAGGTAGCTGTTGGCGCTGACGTAGCGCGTGCCGGGCTTGAGCCCGCCGAGCACCTCGGTCATCTCGCCGTCGCTGCGGCCCAGCTCCAGCATGCGTACCTCGTAGTCCTCGCCGACCTGCGCGAACACCACGGTGAAGTCGCGGAAGCCCTGCAGCGCCGCGTTGGGCACGGCCAGGCCCACGGGGGCCTCGCCGATCACCACCTCGGCGGTGACGAACTGCCCCGGGCTCCACTGGCCCCGGGTGTTGTCCAGGGTCACGCGGGTCACCAGGGTGGGGCCGTCTGCCGAGGCGGCGATGGCGTTGATCACGCCGCCGCCGGCCTGCTGGGCATCGGCGGCGGTGATCTTCACCGGCTGGCCGGCCTGCAGGCGGGCGCGGTCACGCGGGAAGACGCTCAGTTCGGCCCAGACGCTGGCGTAGTCGGCGATGACGAACAGCGGCTCGCTGCCGGCGGCCTCGCCGGGGTTGGCGGCGCGCTGCGTGATGGTGCCGGCGATCGGCGCGGTGATCGCGTAGGTCTGCAGGCTTTCGTTGCTCTCCACGGTCGCCAGCACCTGGCCGGCCTTCACGGTGTCGCCCAGGCGGCCGGAGACGCTGCGGATCACGCCTGGAAATCGGGCGGCCACGGCGCGGACGCGCTCGGCGTTGGGGCGGATGCTGCCGTACAGCGGCAGGCGCTCACGCAGGACGCCGGGGCCGGCAACGGCCGTCTCGATGCCCATGCTGCGCGCCATGCCGGCGCCGATGCGGGTGCGGCCCTCGTGCGTGGAATAGGTCCAGGCGTGCTTGCGGCCCTGGTGCACGGCCTCCACGCGCACGTCGAAGGAATGGGGCTCGGTGACGGGGCCCTGGCCCTTGAGGTAGTCCCGCTCCGGCACGAAGCGGAAGGCGTTGGTCTCGCCGTCCAGGCGGGTCAGCGTCACGCTCAGCTCCACTGCGGACGGAGCCAGCGGCTTGCCGCCATGTCGGGCATAGACATGGAATTCGGGCGGCAGGCCGTCCTCGAAGATCGTGATCTCGAGCTGGAAGTCGCCGTCGGCCAGCAGGCGGCCGCCATGCGGCCCCTTCGCGGCGGCGGATTCGGCATGGCCTTGTTGTTCGTCATGGCCGTGTTCGGCGGCGGCTTCGGGGCCGCGCTTGCAGGCGGCCAGCGACAGGGCCAGCAGCAGGATGAGCATCTTGTTCATGAATGGTTTTCCGGTTCAGGGCGCGGCGGCGCCGGCCTGGGAGGGCAGGGTGAGCTGCCCGGTGAGACGCTGGATTTCGATCAGCTGCGCGTGGTACTCGGCGGCGGCCTCGACCCGGCGGCGGCGCTGCACGGCCCACTCGGCTTGCGCGTCGCGCAGCTCCAGCAGCGAGTAGCGGCCTCGCTCCCAGGCATAGCGGGTCTGCTCCAGGGCCTTCTGTGCCGCCGGCACCACGCGCTCCTGCTGCGCCTCGAACTCGGCACGGGCGTGGTTCATCTCCTGGTAGAGCGCATAGAGCTGGGCCTGGGCACGCAGCAGGGCGGTGCGGCGCTCGGCCTCGCCCTGGTCGCGGCGTGCCTCGGCCTCGGCGATGGCGCCCTGCTGGCGCGAGCCCTGCCACAGCGGCAGCGCGGCCGAGAACAGCAGCGCGGTATCGCCGCTGTCCTCGAAGCGGCGCAGCCCTGCGCCGATGGTGACGCTGGCCTTGGCCTTCGCCTGGGCCAGGCGCCACTCGGATTCGCGCAGGCGGATTTCGCTGGCGTGGCGCTGCGCCTCTGGCGCCGCTTCAAGGCGTGCCAGCAGTTCCTCCACCGGAGCGACCTCGGGCAGTTGCAGCAGGTCGCCGGCGACCTCGCCGAAGTCGGCCTCGCGCTGGCCCATGGCGGCTGCCAGGTGTCGGCGCGAGCTGAGCAGCTCATGCTCGGCATGCTCTTCATCGAGCTTGGCGCGCTCCAGGGCGATGCGGGCGCGCCAGCGCTCGGCCAGGGGGCTGCGGGCGGCGGCCACGCGGCGCTCCACCTCGCGCTCGGTGTCTTCGGCCAGGGCGGTGGTCTCGCGGGTGATAGCCAGCTGCGCCTGGTCGGAGAGCACGTGCGCGAAGCGGCGCGCGACCTCGGCGCGGACGTCGAGCGCCGCGATGGCGGAGTCCTCCGCCTGCAGGGATTGCTGCGCGCGGGCGCTGTCGATGCGGCGGTCCAGCAGGCCGCCGCGCTCGATCAGCTGGCTGAAGCCCAGCGTGGTTTCCAGGCCGTTGGCGCCACGGTAGGGGCCGCTCCCCAGGAGATTCTCGGTCTCCAGGCGCAGCTCCGGCACCGGCCGCAGGCCGGCCTGGCGGAGCTGGCTCTCGGCGATGCGCGCCAGCGCGCGTTGCGTGTCGAAGGATGGATGCTGCCGCTCGGCCCGGGCCAGCGCGGCGGCCAGCGTCAGGTCTTCAGCAGCGGATGCGGCACCGGCGCCCAGCGCCAATGACAGGAACAGCACGAGTGCCGGTGGCACCCGTGGCGAAAAGCGGAACATGATTGCCTCCCGGGCAATGGAATGCGCGCCGCCGTGGCGGCGACGCAGGGAACGAGCTCAGGCGAGGGAGGCGAAGCGGGGCGGGCCGCGCAGGGGCGGCCTCAAGACGTGAGGAAGACGGCGCTGCGGCAGGATGGCCGCCACGGCGCGGGGCAGGATGCAGCGCGGCGTTGCTGGCAGCCACAGCAGCACGATGGCGACCAGCAGGAAGCTGGCGGTGAGCGACTGTTGCCAGGACTTGGCGGCGGAGGCGTTGTCGACGTCAATGTCGCCGCCATGGTGGCCATCATGGTGCTGCTCGCCGTCGGCGATATGCACCGCCACCGGTGCCTCTTCGCCGTCCAGGCAGAAGTGCAGGTGCGTACCCACGATACGGGTCAGCAGCAGGGCCAAGCCCAGCAGCAGGACCAGTGTCAGCGGTGGCGAGCGGAAACGGCGCATATCCCATATTGAACACCCTGTACCGGCTACAGAGTCAAGTGAGGTGGGCAATTTCCCAGGTTCGCGCGTCGAGGTGCCGGCTTTGGCGGAGATGACGATGGGAGTGGCCCGGGAGCGGGAATCGGGTGGGGTTTGGCTTGCAGGGGCGTTCCCGGCTTGCCTGCGGCAAGCCGGGCTACGGGGCTACCCCGATCGCGGCGATGCCCCTGAGCGAGCGCATTAGCGTCATCGGGCCTCTGCCCGCTACAGGGTCAAGCCAGCCCGGAAAGTTTCATTGCCAGCCCCGCCGCGGCGCAGATGGCCAGTACCTTCAGCAGGCTCACGTGGAAGCGCAGCATCGCCAGCATGGCACCGGCGCCCAGGGCCAGGGCAACCGCGTCCAGCGAGCCCAGGTTGGGCAAGGGCAGGCGCAGCGGGCCGGCCTGCCAGTCGCCGATCTGGCGGAACAGCACGTGAAGCGCGAACCAGATCGACAGGTTCAGGATCACGCCGACCACGGCGGCGGTGATGCCCGTGAGCGCGGCATTGAGCTGGGGGTTGCCGCGCAGGCGTTCGATGTAGGGCGCCCCCAGGAAGATCCACAGGAAACAGGGCACGAAGGTGACCCAGGTGGAGAGCGTGGCGCCGAGCGCGCCGGACAGCAGCGGGTCGAGGCTGCCGGGGTCGCGCCAGGCGCCCAGGAAGCCGACGTAGGTCAGCACCAGGATCAGCGGGCCCGGCGTGGTCTCGGCCAGGGCCAGGCCCTGGACCATCTCGCCCGGCATCAGCCAGCCGTAGCGGTCCACCGCCTGCTGCGTCATGTAGGCGAGCACGGCGTAGGCGCCGCCGAAGGTCACGATGGCCATCTTGCTGAAGAACACGGCCTCCTGCGTGAAGACGTGCCGTGCGCCGAGGAACACGAACAGCAGCAGGATCGGCAGCCCCCAGAGTGCGGCACCGGCCAGCAGCAGCTTCAGTGTCCAGGCGGGTTGCGAGGGATGCGCGTGCGCGGGGACCGGATCGTGGTCCTCGTCGCCGGGCTTGGGTGGCGGCGGCAGCCACTGCGGTGACCAGCGTGCCGCGGCCAAGCCGATCAGCGCGGCGCCGAGCACGATCAGGGGGAAGGGGATGTGCAGCGCAAAGATGGCGAGGAAGGCGATGCCGGCCAGCCACCACAGCGCGCGGGTCTTGAGCGCCTTCTTGCCGACACGGATGACGGCCTCGATGACGATGGCCAGTGTCGCCGCCTGCATGCCGAACAGCAGGCCCTGCACCCAGCCGAGTTCGCCGTAGATCACGTAGACGGCGGCGATGGCGACCATCAACAGGAAGCCGGGCAGCACGAACAGCACGCCGGCGACGATGCCGCCCCAGGTCCGGTGCAGCAGCCAGCCGACGTAGGTGGCGAGCTGCTGGGCCTCTGGGCCGGGCAGCAGCATGCAGTAGTTCAGCGCATGCAGGAACCGCGTCTCCGAGATCCACTTGCGCTCCTCCACCAGCATGCGGTGCATCAGCGCGATCTGCCCGGCCGGCCCACCGAAACTGAGGAAACCGATCTTGAGCCAGACCAGGAGGGCTTCGCGGAGGGAGGGGGCGGGTGCGGTCGTCATGTCCGCGGATTATGGAGAAGCGGCTGGCCAAACGAACAGGGCCCGCGCGAGCGGGCCCTGTTCGTTACAGCTCGTCCACCAAGGTCGTTCGGTGGCGCCGTCCATGGCGAGGCATGGGTTATCTGATCGGCCATCCATGGCCGGGCCTTCGCCGGCGGGGAGTGCCATTCAAGGCACTCCCCGACAGCCCCGGCTCAGCCCTCCACGATGGCGACGACGCCCTGACCACCCGCGGCGCAGATGGAGATCAGGCCGCGGCCCTTGTGGCCGTTCTCGGCGATGATCTTGGCCAGCGTGGCCAGGATGCGGCCGCCGGTGGCGGCGAAGGGGTGGCCGGCCGCGAGGCTGGAACCCTTGATGTTCATGCGCGAGCGGTCGATGGAACCCAGCGGCTGCGACAGGCCCAGGCGCTCCTTGCAGAACTTGGGGTCTTCCCAGGCCTTGAGGGTGCAGAGCACCTGGCCGGCGAAGGCTTCGTGGATCTCGTAGAAGTCGAAGTCCTGCAGGCTGATGCCGGCGCGCTCCAGCATGCGCGGCACGGCGTAGGCCGGGGCCATCAGCAGGCCTTCCTTCTTGTTGACGAAGTCCACGGCGGCGGTCTCGACGTGGGTCAGGTAGGCCTGAGGCTTCAGGCCGCGGGCCTTGGCCCAGTCTTCCGAGGCCAGCAGCACGGTGGAGGCGCCGTCGGTCAGCGGGGTGGAGTTGGCGGCGGTCAGCGTGCCCTGGCCGGACTTGCGGTCAAAGGCGGGGCCGAGCGTGGAGATCTTCTCGATCGAGATGTCCGGGCGCAGGTTGTTGTCGCGCTCCAGGCCGGCGAAGGGCACCACGAGGTCGGCATAGAAGCCGGCTTCCCAGGCGCGGGCGGCCTTCTGGTGCGACTCATAGGCCAGCTGGTCCTGCGCTTCGCGCGGGATCTTCCATTCCTTGACCATGACTTCGCAGTGCTCGCCCATGCTCATGCGGGTGCGCGGCTCGCCGTTGGTGGGGATGGCCGGGGCCAGCATGGCCGGGCGGAACTTGCTCAGCGCGGCAAAGCGCTGGGCGCCGGTCTTGGCGCGGTTCACTTCGAGCAGGATCTTGCGCAGCTTCTCGCCCACGGCGATCGGCGCGTCGGAGGTGGTGTCCACGCCGCCGGCGATGCCGGACTCGATCTGGCCCAGGGCGATCTTGTTGGCGATGTTGATGGCGGCGGCCAGGCCGGTGCCGCAGGCCATCTGCACGTCGGCCGCGGCGGTTTCCGGCGCCAGGCCGGACGACAGCACGGACTCGCGGGTCAGGTTGAAGTCGCGCGAGTGCTTGAGCACCGCGCCGGCCTGCACTTCGCCGATGCGCTCGCCGTGCAGCTGATACTTGTCGACCAGGCCCTTGAGGGAGGCGGTCAGCATGTCCTGGTTGGACTTGGTGGAGTAGGCGGTGTTGGAACGCGCGAAGGGGATGCGCGAACCACCGATGATGGCGACGCGGCGGCCGTACTTCATGGTGTCACTCCTGCAGGGCAAGGTTTGGATAAGCGGGATTATCCAAAGCCGCCCATTTCAAGGCTATTGCCGTAGGGACACAGGTGCGGAAAAAATCTTGTCACAGTGTTTTCAGTGGTTTGCGTTAGGGACGCCGGAACTTCCTGCTGGTTTGAACGGTCTGCATGACGCAGAATCAGCCGACACAGGCCTAAGGACAAAAGGAGCCGTCCCGCATGCGATCCCTCATCTTGCTGCCCGCCGTACTGCTGCTGGCAGCCTGCCAGAGCATGGAACCGATCAGCAGCGCCCCGGGCGATGCCCAGGCGCCGGTCCAGGAAACCGCCGTGCCCGCGGAAACGACCCCCGCCGATGCCCCGGTCGGCCAGGAAACCTATTCCAGCGAGGAGATCGTGGCCGAGGCCTCGAAGTTCTTCGGCAAGGCCTCCGCCGACGTGGCGCAGGCCGTGGAGAAGGTCTTCGCCCAATATGGCCGTCCCAACGCCTACATCATCGGCGAGGAAGGCTCCGGCGCCGTGGTGGTCGGCTTGCGCTATGGCCGCGGTACGCTGCAGTACAAGGGCGGCGATAGCATGCCAGTGTACTGGCAGGGTCCGTCGGTGGGCTGGGACTGGGGTGGCAATGCCTCCAAGGTCGTGACCCTGGTGTACAACCTGCGCAATACCGGCCAGCTGTTCCAGCGCTTCCCCGGCGTGGAAGGCAGCCTTTATCTTGCCGCCGGCATCGGTGTGAACTACCAGCAGAGCGGCAATATCGTGATGGCGCCGATGCGCACCGGCGTGGGCCTGCGCGCGGGCGCCAATGCGGGCTACCTGCATTACACGCGCAAGCCCTCCGTGATACCGTTCTGACCTGAAACCCTCGAAACTCTCGCGATCCCAAGGAGACCGCCATGAGCTGGAACAATGAACTCCGTCCCGTCCCGGTGAGCAGCGGCGCGCAGCCGCGCAGCACGCCGCTGGTACGCGACACCACGGCCGATGCCGCCAACAAGGTGCTGCGCAATACCTACCTGCTGCTGTCGATGACGCTGCTGTTCAGCGCCGTGATGGCCGGCGTGTCGATGGCGGTGGGCGTGGGCTACGGCATCAGCATGGTCTGCTCGCTGGTGTCGATGGGCCTGCTGTGGTTCGTGGTGCCGCGCACCGCCAACTCCTCGTCGGGCATCTGGGTGGTGTTCGCGGTGACGGGCCTGCTCGGCTTCGGCCTGGGCCCGATCATCAACCGCTACCTCGGCATGGCCAATGGCGCGCAGACGGTGATGATGGCGCTGGGCATGACCGGCACGATCTTCGTGGCCCTGTCGGCCTACGCGGTGAAGACCAAGCGTGACTTCAGCTTCATGCGCGGCTTCCTGTTCAGCGGCATGATCCTGCTGCTGGTGGCCAGCCTCGTGATGGTGGGCGCCTCGCTGTTCGGCTTCTACCTGCAGCCGCTGCACCTGGCGCTGTCGTCCCTGTTCGCGCTGTTCGCCTGCGGCATCATCCTGTACCAGACCGGCGAGATCGTGAACGGCGGCGAGACCAACTACATCCTCGCCACCACCACGCTGTACGTGTCGATCTACAACCTCTTCACCAGCCTGCTGCACCTGATGGGCGTCGCCAACGACGATTGAGGCAATGAGGTATAAAAAAGCCCCGCCAACCGGCGGGGCTTTTTCATTACGGCTTGTGTCTCGGGGAGAGCAATGAACTGGAGCGTTCTGGGGCAGACGACCGGCCTGCTGGTGCTGTCCAACATCTTCATGACCATGGCCTGGTACGCGCACCTGAAGGACATGCGCGACAAGCCCTGGATCATCGCGGCGTTGCTCAGTTGGGGCATCGCCCTGTTCGAGTACCTGCTGCAGGTGCCTGCCAACCGCATCGGCTACACGGCGCTGACGCTACCGCAGTTGAAGATCCTGCAGGAGGTAATCACGCTGAGCGTGTTCGTGCCCTTCGTGGTGCTGTACATGAAGCAGCCGATCAAGCTGGACTACCTGTGGGCGGCGCTTTGCATGTGCGGCGCGGTGTATTTCATCTTCCGCAGCTAGGGATAGCGCCGGCACAGGTCCGACAGTGCCGTCATGACGTGATACAGCGAGGTGGCGGGCGAGGGCTCGCGGACAAACTCGCCGTCTGCCGCCATCCATTCCCACCAGAGCCCGTTCACTGGCGTGGAGAGGAAGCGCTGCAGGGTGGCAAAGGCCGCCAGGGAACTGGCGCCGGGGCTGGTCTCCATCAACAGGCTGGTGCGCAGCCGTTCGGTCTGGGCCCAGAGCCGCGCACGGCGGTCGACAGGGCGACCGGCGGCGTCCACGGCTGCGATCGCCACTCCGCGCTGTAAGTCGATGCCGTGGCGACTGCCGAAGTGTTCCAGCGCGCGACCCTGCGCGGAGGTGTCGCTGCCGAGCAGGCGCTGCGACTGATCCATCAGGAACGCCCACTCGAACTGGTGGCCGGGCTCACGCACCTCGCCCTCGGGCCCCGCGGCAAAGCACCAGTCGCCGTCGAAGAATTCGCCCACCGCACCGGTGGCAGGATCGATCAGCCGCCGGCTGCCTAGTGCCACGATCTGCAGGGCGCGCTCGCGAAAGGGCAGGTCCACGCCCAGATCCACCCAGGCCAGCAGAGCTTCCAGCAGGTGCATGTGCGGGTTTGAGCGCAGCGGCAGGCGGCGAGGGCGGGCTTCCTCGTAGCCGCCCAGCGGGTGGGCCAACAGGGCATCGAGACGCTCCACCAGCGCGCGGGCCAGACGCAGCAGTTCCGCCGGCTTCCCATCCGCGACATAGGCCTGTGACAGCGCGAACAGCACGAAAGCCTGGTCATAGATATCCAGGTCCGAGTCGCTGCCGCCGCGGTTGCTGCGGAACAGGCCGTCGCCACGGGCGTATTCGCGCAACATGAAGTCCAGGGCGTGTTCCATGGCGGCACGCCAGGGGCCTGTCCAGCCCAGGCGTCCGGCCTCGGCGTAGACGTAGAGCTGGCGCGCCTGCACGCGCACGCGTGTCGGCGTGCCGACCGGGCGGCCCTGCAGGTCGAGCTTCTCGTGGAAGCCGCCTCCGACGTGGTCGGCGCCGGCCTGCCACCACAGGGGCAGGGCGGACTCGAACAGCCAGCGGCGCGACCAGGCGGCGGCTTCGCGCAGTTGGGTCTCGCTCATGTCGGCACCAGGGCATCGACGCAGGCTGCCAAGTCGGCGAAGTGCCCGTCTGCAGGTGTCTGCGCGCGGCCCACCAGGTAGGCGCGGCCGACGCCGGCCGCGCGTGCGGCCTCGATGTCGGAGGGTTTGTCGCCCACCATCAGGGAGGCGGCCATGTCGATGCCTAGCTCCTGCTGCGCGCGCAGCAGCATGCCGGGCGCGGGTTTGCGGCAGTCGCAGTCGCGGGCATAGGCGGCGACGCTGCCGCCGGGCAGGTGCGGGCAGTGGTAGACCGCGGCGAGCGCTACGCCCTCGGCCGCCAGTGCCTGCCGCAGCTGCGCGGTCAGGGCTTGGTACTGCGGCTCGGTGTACATGCCGCGGGCGATGCCGGACTGGTTGGTGACCACCACCAGGGCGTAGCCCGCGGCGGCGAGCCGGCGCATGGCGCCGACGGCGCCGGGCAGGAACGCGAAGTCCTCCCAGCGGTAGACGTAGCCCGAGTCGACGTTGATGACGCCGTCACGGTCGAGGAATGCCGCCTTCAGGATCGCGCTCCGGGAATGGGCGTCAGGCCTTGGCCTGCGCGGTGATGCGTCGCACGATGTCGCTGGTGCTGAAGCCTTCCACCAGCGGCACCAGCTCCACGCGGCCGCCCCAGCTGCGCACTTCCGGCGCGCCGACGACGGTGGCCTCGGTGTAGTCGCCGCCCTTGACCAGCACGTCCGGCCGGATGGCCTTGATGACCTCGATCGGCGTGGGCTCGTCGAAGATCACCACGGCGTCGGTCACCGCCAGCGCCGACAGCAGGCGGGCGCGCTGCTGCTCGCCGATGATCGGGCGGGTGGGCCCCTTGAGTCGCGAGACCGAGGCGTCGCTGTTGATGCCCACCACCAGCCGGGTGCCGAACTCGCGGCACTGTTCCAGCAGGGTGACGTGGCCGACGTGGACCAGGTCGAAGCAGCCGTTGGTGAAGACCACCTTCTGGCCCGCGGCGCGCCAGGCGGCGGTCTTCTCCGCCAGCTCCGGCAGGCTCATGGCCTTGCGGTCGGAGGCGTCGGCGCTAAGAGCGCGCAGCTCCGACAGCAGCTCGCCGGACGAGGCGGGTACGGTGCCGACCTTGGCGACGACGATGCCGGCGGCGAGGTTGGCCAGGCCCGCGGCCTGTTCGGGAGGGACGCCCGCGGCGGCGCAGAGCGCCAGCGAGGCGATCACGGTGTCACCGGCGCCGGAGACGTCGAACACCTGGCGCGCCACGGCCGGCGCGTGGTGACGGCGCTCGGGCCAGAGCAGGTAGATGCCCTTCTCGCTCATTGTCACCGTCAGGTAGGACAGTCCCAGCTCCGCCACATAGTGCTGGCCGGCCTGCAGCTCCTGCTCGGGGCTGCCCTGCACGCCGGTGGCCAGGGCCAGCTCGCTGCGGTTGGGGCAGATGGTGGTGGCGCCGGCGTAGCGCGAGAAATCGCGCGACTTGGGGTCCACCAGCACCGGCACGCCGGCCTGGCGAGCCAGCGCGATGGCGCGCTTGCAGACCGCCTCGGTCAGCACGCCCTTGGCGTAGTCGGACAGGATCACGACCTGGGCGGAGGGCAGGGCGGCTTCGAAGAGCTGCAGCAGTTCCGCGTAGGCGGCGGCGGGGCGCTCGGCGGTGGATTCGTGATCCAGGCGCACGATCTGGTGCTGGCCGGCCAGCACGCGCAGCTTGGCGGTGGTGGGCGTGCCTGCCACGGCGACCAGGGCGGCTTCCACGCCGGCCTCGGCCAGTTGGCGTTGCAGCAGGTCGCGGTCCGCGTCCTGGCCGGTGAAGCCGATGAGGGTGGCCTTGCCGCCCATGGCGACCACGTTCATGGCGACGTTGGCGGCGCCGCCCGGCTGTTCGCTGCTGCGGTCGGCGCGCACCACCGGCACCGGCGCTTCGGGAGAAATGCGCTCGACGCGGCCGTAGGTGTACTTGTCGAGGATGACGTCGCCCAGGATCAGGACCCGGGCCTGCGGCCAGTGCCGCGCGACGATACCCTGCAGGTAGTGCACTTCATCCCTCAAAAGCCAGTTCTCCCATATGCGCGGACCGGCGCCCATCATCCTTGATTTGTCCCTGCATTCCTATGGTTATGCGGCCCCGCGCAGGCGCAGGGCGATCAGCGCGGCCATCACCAGCCCGGACAGCACGATGAAGGCCCGCAGCCGTGCCGGCGGGATGCGGCGTGCCCAGCGCGCCCCGGCGTAGCCGCCGGCGGTGGCGAACAGCATCATCCACAGCGCCGGGCCCCAGCCCACGGCGTCGCCGGCGGCATACAGCGCCACGGCGATGGCGGTGAGCACGCCAGAGACCAGGTTCTTCAGGGCATTGGCGCGATGCAGCTCGCGCACCCCCAGCAGCGACAGCGCGGCCAGCAGCAGGATGCCCAGGCCGCCGTTGAAGTAGCCGCCGTAGAGGCACACCGCCAGGATCACGGTGGCGGCCACTGTTGCCGGCACGGTGGCGGAGCGGTGGCGCTGCAGGCGCGGCTGCAGTGCGAACAGCAGCGTGGCGGCCAGCAGCAGCAGCGGCGCGAGGCCGGCAAAGAGCCGGTCCGGCGTCAGCAGCAGCAGGGCGGCACCGGCACTGCCGCCGAGCAAGGCCAGGCCCAGCAGCATGGGCAGGCCCATCCCAGCCGGGGCCACCAGGTCCCGGCGCGAGGCCCAGGCGGCGCTGAGGTAGCCGGGCAGCAGGGCGGCGGTGCCGGTGGCATTGGCGGCCACCGGCGGCACACCCACTGCCATCAGTGCCGGCAGGGTCAGGAAGCTGCCGCCGCCGGCCAGGGCATTGAGTCCCCCGGCCAGGAAGGCGGCGCCGGCCAGCAGGGCGGCCTCGGCGGGGCTCACGGCCGGACGGCCGGGGCGATTGGCCCCGGCAATCGACGCCATAGGAACAAATCAATGGCATCAATATTGAGAATCATTATCATTTTTCTCCAGTCAATCCAATCAACCAAGGAGAACGGCCATGATCAAGACCCTGAGTTTCGGTGCGATGCACATCGGCGTGGCGTTCCTGGTCGTCTGGGCCATGACCGGCAGCTGGATGACCGGCGGCCTGGTGGCCTTGGTGGAGCCTTGCGTCAATACCGTGGCCTACCACTTCCACGAGAAGATCTGGAAGCGCTGCGGCGAGCGGGCTGCAGCCAATGCCGGCGGCATGGGCTGGTTGGCCCACAGCCACTGACGGGTCTTCAGTACCCCGGCGAGCGGTAATAGCCTGGCGGCAGGGGCGGTTCCGGCAACGGTGCCGGAGCGGCTTCGGCCGGCGGCGGCTCGGACGGCGGTGCGGGGGGCGGTACGTGCTCCGGTGGCGGCGGAGCAGGGGCCGGCTCGGCCGGCGGCGGCAGCGGCTGGGCAGGAGGCGGCAGCGGTGGCGGCGGGGCGGCGTGGACCGGTGCGGCCGGCGGCGGGCTGCGCTCGGCCATCAGCACCAGCACGCCTTCCTTGGTCCGGATCAGCTTGCCGGTAACCGCCAGCGGCTCGCGGCTGTTGTTGTTGCGCACGTCCATCAGCGCGGCGCCCTGGGCACGTCCGTTGACCCAGACACATTCCTTTTCACCCGTCAGCATCCAGTCATTGTTGGAGACCGGTGCCACGCCCAGGCAGCTGCCCTCGCGCTGGCGGGCCAGGCCCGAGAGCGTGATGCGCTTGCCCACCTGGTTCGCCAGCTGCGGCGCGGCCAGGTCCACCGGCACGGCCTGGCCGGGGGTAAAGCTCAGCAACTGTTCGGTGGTGGGTCCGCTGGCGCAGGCGGCCAGCATGAGGGCGAGCAGGGCGGTCGGGCGTTTCATGGTCGTTATCGGAATCCGTTTGCGCGATTGTAAGGCCGGCGCGGAACGCCGCTACTCTATGCGCAGAAAATTCAGACTGGAGGAGAACCCATGATTTCCGCAGCGGACTATGCGCGGCACGACGCGCTGGGCCTGGCCGGCCTGGTGGCCCGGGGCGAAACCACGGCCACGGAGCTGCTGGAGGCCGCGCTGGCACGGGCGGCGGAGGTGAATCCGAAGATCAACGCCATCAACATCCCCATGCACGAGATCGGCCGTGCCCGCGCGGCCGGGACGCTGCTGGGGCCGTTTGCCGGCGTGCCCTTCCTGATCAAGGACATCGTGCAGGACTACGGTGGGGTGCCGGCGAGTTCCGGCTGCGTGCCGCTGCGCGACTGGAAGGCGCCCTCGCATGCGGCGATCACCCAGCGCTTCCTCGACGCTGGCCTGGTGATCTTTGGCAAGACCGCGACGCCGGAACTGGCTCTGAAGGGCATCACCGAGTCGCGGGCCTGGGGCATCACCCGCAATCCCTGGAACCTGGACCACACGCCGGGCGGCTCCTCCGGCGGCGCCGCTGCCGCGGTGGCGGCCGGCATCGTGCCGATGGCCGGTGCCAACGATGGCGGCGGGTCGATCCGCATCCCGGCCGCCTGCTGCGGGCTGTTCGGCCTGCGGCCCTCGCGCGGCCGCGTGCCGCTGGGCCCGCGCATGGGCGAGGCCTGGGAGGGCGCCAACAGCGACCTGGTGGTGTCGCGCAGCGTGCGCGACAGCGCCGCCATGCTCGATGCGCTGCAGGGTCCGGATATCGGCGCGCCCTTCGAGATCCGTGCGCCGGAGCGTCCTTATATGGATGAGCTGCAGCGCGAGCCGGGCCGCCTGCGCGTGGCCTTCTGCACGCGCTCGCCGCTGGGTTCGCCGGTGGATCCGCAGCACGTCGAGGCGGTGCACCAGACGGCGAAGCTGCTGGAGTCGCTGGGGCACCACGTGGAAGAGGCCGAGCCGGCCGTGGACGGCGCGCTGCTGGCGCGCTGCTTCATCACCATGTACATGGGCAATGTCGCCGCCAGCGTCGCCGAGATCCGCGCGCTGACCGGCTGCGCGGAGAGCGACTTCGAGCCCGACACCCGGGTCTTCGCCCAGGCTGGCGCGGCGCTGGATGCCGGTGAGTACGTGCGCCGCCGCCGGCTGTGGAACGACTTTGCCCGCGCCTTCGGGCAGTTCTTCCTGACTCATGACCTGTACCTGACGCCGACGCTGGCCTGCCCGCCGGTGCGTATCGGCGAGCTGGACCAGCCGGCGGCCCTGCGCGCGGCTCAGAAGCTGGTGCTGGGCCTGCGTGGCGGCGGCCTGCTGCTGCGCAGCGGCATGGTGGAGCAGATCGCCACCGAGAGCCTGTCCAAGGTGCCGTTCACGCAGCTGTCCAACCTCACTGGCACGCCGTCGATGTCGGTGCCGCTGTACCAGACCGCCCAGGGCCTGCCGCTGGGGCTGCAGTTCGTGGCGCCCTTCGGCGAGGAGGGGCGCTTGCTGCGGGTGGCAGCGCAGCTGGAGCGGGCGCTGCCCTGGTTCGACCGCATGCCGTCGCTGTGACCCGCGCCGAAGAGCAGTTGGCGCGGCTGCGGGCCCAGGAGCCCGAGCTGGCTGAGGTGGCGGGGCGCGTCTGCACCGCCAGCCCCTTCGTGGCCGAGGCCCTGGACTGGATGCTGGATCGCAGCCTGGGCCTGGACGGGCTGCGCCGCAGCCGCGAGCCGGGCCAGACGGCAGCGCGCATCCAGGAAGGCACCGGCGACCTGGCCGAGGATGCCGACATGCAGCGGACCCTGCGCCAGCTGCGGCGCGAGGACATGGCGCGCATCGCCTTCCGTGACCTGGCCGGCTGGGCGCCGCTGGACGAGACGCTGGCCGACCTGTCGGACCTGGCCGATGCCTGCTGCGAGGCGGCGCTGCGCTTTGCCGAGGGCCGCCTGCAGGCACGGCATGGACGGCCGCGGGGCGAGGGCGGCCAGGAGAGCCTGCCGGTGGTGCTGGGCATGGGCAAGCTCGGCGGGCGCGAGCTCAATTTCTCCTCCGATATCGACTTGATCTTCTGCTACACCCAGGGTGGCGAGACCGACGGCGCCCGCCCGCTGAGCAACGACGAGTACTTCGGCCGGCTGACACAGGAGACCGGCAAGCTGCTGTCGGCCCGCACCGAGGACGGTTTCGTGTTCCGCGTGGACACCATGCTGCGGCCCTTCGGCTCGGCCGGCGCGCTGGCGGCGTCCTTCGCGGCGATGGAGGAGTACTACCAGGTGCACGGCCGCGAGTGGGAGCGCTATGCCCTGATCAAGGCGCGGCCGGTGGCGGGTGACATCGAGGCAGGGCAGGCGCTGCTGCGCACGCTGCGGCCCTTCGTCTACCGCCGCTACCTGGACTACAACGCCATCGGCAGCCTGCGTGAGCTCAAGCGGCTGATCGAGGACGACGTCAAGCGCAAGGGCATGGATGACAACGTCAAGCTCGGGCATGGCGGCATCCGCGAGCTGGAATTCATCGTGCAGTCCTTCCAGCTGGTGCGCGGCGGCAACGAGGCGCCCCTGCGCGATGCGCGCCTGCGCCCGGTGCTGCGCTACCTGGGTGAGGCCGGCCACCTGCCGCTGCCGACCGCGGCGCGGCTGGACGAATGCTATGTCTACCTGCGGCGGCTGGAGAACGCCATCCAGATGTACGGCGATGAGCAGGCCCATGCGCTGCCGGCCGACGAGGCGCGCCGTGCCGCGCTGTGCGCCGCCATGGGCAATGCCGACTGGTGCGGGCTGCTGGAGGAGCTGGATGCGGTGCGTGGCTTCGTGCAGCAGGAGTTCAGCCGGGTGTTCGCCGAGTCGCAGAAGGGCCGCAGCGAGAGCCCGCTGTCGCGCCTGGTGGCGGGGCTGTGGAGCGGCCAGCTCGATCCCGGCGACGCGGCCGATGGACTCTATGCAGCCGGCTACAAGCAGTCACCGAGGGATCTGGTCGATGAGCTGGAAGCCCTGAAGTCGCTGCGCCTGGTACGCGCCATGCGCGAGGAGACTGTGCTCAAGCTGCAGCAGCTGCTGGCGCAGTTGCTGGACGAAGCGCTGCTGCAGCCGCAGCCGGTCGTGGCGCTGAAGCGCGCATTGCGCATCATCCAGGCGGTGGTCGGCCGTTCCACCTACCTGACCCTGCTGCGCGAGAGCGATAGCACGCGCCAGCAGTTGCTGGGCCTGTGCGCCGCCAGCCCCTGGCTGACCGATTTCATCGCCCAGTCGCCGGTGCTGCTGGACAGCCTGCTGGATCCGCGCGCGCTCTATGCGCCGCCCGAGAAGGAGGAACTGTTCGAGGACCTGATTCGGCGGGCCGCCGAGATCGAAGGGCAGGGTACCGAGGCGGCGATGGACCTGCTGCGCCGCTACCAGAAGGAAATGACCCTGCGCATCGCCGCGGCCGACCTGCTGCGGGCGCTGCCCCTGGTGAAGGTCAGCGACCGGCTGACCTGGCTGGCGGAGGCCATTGTGGCCCAGGCCCTGCGTTTTACCTGGGCCGAGATGGTTGCCCAGTACGGCGAGCCCCGGCGCCGGGACGGTGCCCCCGCCGGCTTCGGCGTGATCGCCTACGGCAAGTTCGGCGGACTCGAGCTGGGCTACGGCTCCGACCTGGACCTGGTCTTCGTGCATGACTGCGACACCCTGGACGAGGACAGCCAGGGCGGCGGACGGCCCCTCAACAACGGCGCCTGGTACGCCCGCCTGGCCCAGCGCCTGATCAACAGCCTGGCCACCCAGACCCCGGCCGGCCGGGCGTATGAGGTGGACATGCAGCTGCGCCCCAGCGGTGCCTCCGGCCTGCTGGTCACCAGCCTGGAGGGCTTTGCCGACTACCAGCGCAACTCGGCCTGGACCTGGGAACACCAGGCCCTGACCCGGGCGCGCTATGTGGCGGGGGCGGCCGGGATCGGTGCCGCCTTCGAGGCGGTTCGCCTGGAAGTGCTTTGCCGGCCCCGCGACCCGGAGGTGCTCGGACGGGAAGTGGCGGACATGCGCCGCCGCATGCGGGAGAACCTGGACAAGTCCAACGAGCAGCGTTGGGACGTCAAGCAGGGGCGGGGGGGGCTGACCGACTGCGAGTTCCTGACCCAGTTCCTGGTCCTGCGCGATGCGGCCGCCCACCCGGCGGTGTCGCACTGGAGCGACAACTGGAGGCAGCTGGAGGCGCTGGCCGGGGCGGGCAGCATCGGCCAGGACCAGGTCGCGACCCTGATCGACTGCTACCGGGCCTACCGGGAGTGGGTCCATGGCCGGGCCCTGCAGCGCGAGGATTCCTATGCCGAAACCGGGCAATTTTCTCAGGAGCGCTCAAAAATAGCCGCAATCTGGGAGGCTATTCTGGGCCGCTGGGTTTAGAATCCTCCCCGCTTCGGACCGTCCCCGGCGGGCCGGCAAAATTCAACTTAAAACAGGGCATTAGCATGTTTGATGGAAAGTCCATCCTCATAACGGGGGGTACCGGGTCCTTCGGCAAGAAGTACACCGAGACGCTGCTGCGTCGCTATAAGCCGCGCCGTCTGGTGATCTTCTCGCGCGACGAACTCAAGCAGTACGAGATGTCGCAGGAGTTCAACGCGCCCTGCATGCGCTATTTCATCGGCGACGTGCGCGATGCCGAGCGCATGCGCCAGGCCATGGCCGGCGTGGATATCGTGATCCATGCGGCGGCGCTCAAGCAGGTGCCGGCGGCCGAGTACAACCCCATGGAGTGCATCAAGACCAATGTCCATGGCGCGGAGAACGTCATCGCGGCGGCGCTGCACAACGATGTAGAGAAGGTGATTGCCCTGTCCACCGACAAGGCGGCCAACCCAATCAACCTCTACGGCGCCACCAAGCTCTGCTCGGACAAGCTGTTCGTTGCCGCCAACAACGTCGTTGGCTCCCACCGCACCCGTTTCTCGGTGGTGCGTTACGGCAACGTGGTGGGCTCCCGCGGCTCCGTCGTGCCCTTCTTCCAGGGCCTGATCGACAAGGGCGCCAGCGAACTGCCGATCACGCATGACCAGATGACGCGCTTCTGGATCTCCCTGCAGGAAGGCGTCGACTTCGTGCTGAAGAACTTCGAGCGTATGCACGGCGGCGAGATCTTCGTGCCCAAGATTCCCTCGATCCGCGTGGTGGACCTGGCCACGGCGATGGCGCCCGGCCTGAAGCAGAAGGTCATCGGCATCCGCCCCGGCGAGAAGCTGCACGAGGTCATGTGCCCGGCGGACGATTCGCACCTGACGCTGGAGTTCGACGACCATTTCGTGCTGCGTCCTTCGATCTTCTTCCAGGGCGCGGACGACAACAGCCACTTCCTGGTCAACAAGCTGGGCGAGAAGGGACGTGAGGTCGAGCTGGGCTTCGAGTACCAGTCCGGCAAGAACGACTGGTTCCTGACCCCGGCCGAGATCGTCGAGTTCAACCGCAAGGCGATGCAGTGATCCCTTACGGCCGGCAGTCGATCAGTGCCGAGGACATCGCCGCTGTCGACGCGGTCCTGCGTTCCGATTTCCTGACCCAGGGGCCGGCGGTGCCGGCCTTCGAGTCGGTGCTGGCTTCCTACTGTGGCGCTCGTCACGCGGTGGCGGTCAACAGCGCCACCTCGGCGCTGCACATGGCCTGCCTGGCACTCGATCTTGGGCCCGGCGATTTGCTGTGGACCTCGCCGAACACCTTCGTGGCCTCGGCCAACTGCGCTCTCTACTGCGGCGCAGACGTGGATTTCGTCGACGTCGATCCGCGCAGCTACAACCTCTGCCCGCAACGCCTGGCCGAGAAGCTGGAACGGGCCAAGGCGCGGGGGCGCTTGCCCAAGGTCGTGGTGGCAGTGCATTTCTCCGGCCAGAGCTGCGACATGTCGGCAATCGGCGAACTGTCGCGGCGCTATGGCTTTGCCGTGATCGAGGACGCTTCCCATGCCATTGGCGCGCGCTACGGCGACGCGCCGGTTGGCAACTGCGGGCACTCGCGCATGACGGTGTTCAGCTTCCACCCGGTCAAGATCGTGACCACTGCCGAAGGCGGATTGATCACGACGCAGGACGATGCGCTCGCCCAGCGCCTGCAACGCCTGCGTTCGCATGGCATCACGCGCGATCCGGCACAGATGGAAGATGCGCCGGAGGGCCCCTGGTACTACCAGCAGGTCGAGTTGGGCTACAACTACCGCATGACCGACATGCAGGCGGCACTGGGCAGCAGCCAGATGACACGCCTGGATGCCTTCATCGCCCGCCGCCGGGCGCTGGCGGCGCGCTACGACCGCCTGCTGGCGGACCTGCCGCTGGTGCTGCCGGCACAGGCGAACGGACAGGAGTCGGCCTGGCATCTCTACGTCGTGCAGTCCACGGCCGTGCCGCGTGCCTCGCTGTTCGAGCGCCTGCGCGCCGCTGGGATTGGCGTCAACGTGCATTACATCCCGGTCCATCTGCAGCCGCACTACCGGCGGTTGGGTTTCAAGCCTGGCGATTTCCCGCAGGCGGAAGCGTATTACAGCAGGGCCGTGAGCCTGCCGATGTACGCCGGCCTGTCGGACGAGCAGCAGGACCATGTGGTGACCGCGTTGCGGGATGCCCTGCGGTGAGCCGGCGTGTCGTCCTGATCCCTGCCCGTGGCGGCAGCAAGCGCATACCCCGCAAGAACATCAAGCCGTTCTTCGGCAAGCCGATGATCGCCTGGTCGATCGAGGCGGCGCTGGCCAGTGGAGTCGCGCAGCGGGTGGTGGTGTCGACGGACGACGAGGAGATTGCCGGGATTGCCAGGGATTGTGGGGCTGACGTGCCGTTCCTGCGTCCTGCGGGATTGTCCGATGATCATGCTACGACCATGGATGTCATCGTCCACGCGATCGATGAGCTGGCCTCGCAAGGCGATGAGCCTGACCAGCTGTGCTGCCTGTACTCCACCGCGCCCATGGTGCTGCCGGAAGACCTGCTCGGCGCCGCGGCTTTGCTCGATGCCCCGGGCTTCGACTACGTGTTCTCCGCCACGCACTATGCATTCCCGATCCAGCGCGCCTTGCGTGAGCTGCCCGGCGGCGGCGTAGCAATGTTCCAGCCGCAGCACCTGAACACACGATCACAGGATCTGGAGCCGGCTCTGCATGATGCGGGGCAGTTCTACTGGGGCCGAGTCGCCGCCTTCCGGGCCCGTGTGCCTATCTTCTCCGAGCGGGCCCGCCCCTGGCTCCTGCCCCGCTACCGGGTGCAGGACATCGATACCCCGGAGGACTGGCGGCGTGCGGAACTGATGTTCGGGGCGCTGCGCCAGGCGGGTTGAAGCCATGCGTCGCATCGCCATCCGCGTGGACGCGTCCCTGCTCATGGGCACCGGGCACGTCATGCGCTGCCTCACCTTGGCGGCGGCGCTGCGCAGCCGGGGTGCGGAGGTCCTTTTCCTCAGCCGGGAGTTGCCGGGCCACCTGCATGGGCTGATCCGCGACCAGGGCCATGCCCTGCATGTCCTGCCGCCGCCACGCAGCCCGTTGCCCGAAGGCGGCGCATTGGCCCATGCCGCATGGCTTGGCGTGCCGATGGAACTGGATGCGGAGGAGTGCCGGCGTGCCCTGGAGCCGCTGGGCGGCATCGAATGGATGATCGTCGATCACTACGCGATCGATGCGGGCTGGCAGCGTAAGCTACGCAGGGTCGCGCGGCGCATGGCAGTGATCGACGATCTCGCCGACCGTCATCATGACGCCGACCTGCTGCTGGACCAAGCCCTGCTGCCCGATGCGGAGGAGCGCTATGCGTCCCTGCTGCCCGCCGGCTGCATCCGCCTGTTGGGGCCAGACTACGCGCTGCTGCGTGCGGAGTTCGTGGCGGCCCGCCCGCAGGTGCAGCCGCGTGAGCAGTTGCGCCGGCTGCTGGTATTCCTGGGGGGCGTCGATGCAGGGGGATACACCGCCCTGGCATTGGAAGCGCTGGCCCGGTCCGTGCTCCGTGATCGCCCGGCCGACGTCGTCGTGGGTGCCTCCAACCCGGCGGCGGCTTCCTTGCGGGAATACTGTGCCCGCCAGCCGGGCCTGCAGTTCCACCAGCAGGTGGACAACATGGCCGAACTGATGCGCGCGGCGGACCTTTCGATCGGTGCGGGCGGTTCCACGACCTGGGAGCGAGCCTGCATGGGCCTGCCTTCAGTGATCCTGGTGGTGGCGGACAACCAGCGGCCTTCCGCCGAGGCCATGGGCGCGGCCGGCAAGGCCTGGGTGGTTGAAGCCGTCGGACTGGACGCCGTGTCCTTGGCGCGGCAACTGGATGCGATCGCCGCCGACCCCGCGCATTTCCGGCAGGTTTCACGGCTCAACCTCGAGCTGGCGGACGGCCGTGGAGCGGAACGGGTGGCGCGCCGGCTGCTGGCACCGGAGGTGCGGCTGCGGCGAGCCCGAGCCGACGATGTGCGCAACGTGTACGAGTGGCGCAACGACGAGAGCACCCGCCGGCATTCCCATTCCAGTTCCGTGATCCCGTACGCCGACCACCAGCGCTGGTTCGAGAAGGTCCTGGCGGACCCGCAACGGGCACTGCTGATCGCGGAGGATCAGGGTCGGCCGGTGGGGGTGTTGCGATATGATGTACAGCAGGACGGCGCCCTGGTGTCGATCTACCTGGTTCCGGGTTGCGGTGGCGCTGGTTATGGGTCGGCCATCCTGGGTGCCGGCAGTCGCTGGCTGGCGGCGGAGCAACCCGAAGTCCGGACCGTCGTCGGCGAAGTCCTGGAGGCCAACGTGGCCTCCCACAGGGCTTTCCGTGAAGCCGGCTACGCATTCAAGAACCAGGCATACGAACAGAGGCTGAGGCCATGATCCAGGACATCCAAATCGCCCATCGCCGGATCGGCCCGGCGCATGCGCCGTTCGTGATCGCAGAGATGTCGGGCAACCACAACCAGTCGCTCGAACGCGCGCTGGAGATCGTCGATGCCGCTGCCAGGGCCGGCGCGCACGCCCTGAAGATCCAGACCTATACCGCGGACACGATGACGCTCGACCTCAAGCGGGACGAGTTTTTCATCGCCGATCCCAACAGCCTTTGGAAGGGCAACTCGCTGTACGAGCTCTACCAGCAGGCCTACACCCCCTGGGAGTGGCACAAGCCGATATTCGAACGCGCACAGCAGCAGGGCATGATCGCCTTCAGTTCGCCGTTCGACTTCACGGCGGTGGACTTCCTGGAGTCGCTGGACGCACCCTGCTACAAGATCGCCTCGTTCGAGAACATCGACCTGCCGCTGATCCGCCGGGTGGCCGCCACCGGCAAGCCGCTGATCATCTCCACCGGCATGGCCAGCGTGGCGGAAATCGACGAAGCCGTGCGGGCGGCGCGGGAAGCCGGCTGCAAGGACCTGGTCCTGCTGAAGTGCACCAGCAGCTACCCTGCCACGCCGGAGAACACCAACCTGGCGACCATTCCGCACCTGCGCGGCCTGTTTGACTGCCAGGTCGGCCTGTCTGACCACACGATGGGGGTCGGTGCCGCGGTGGCCAGCGTCGCCCTGGGCGCGACGGTCGTCGAAAAGCATTTCACGCTGCGCCGTGCGGATGGCGGCGTGGACTCCGCGTTCTCGCTGGAGCCCGAGGAACTCACGCAACTGGTGGTGGAGACCGAGCGGGCCCGCCAGGCGATGGGGCAGGTGCATTACGGCCTGACGGCGTCCGAGGAGAAGTCCAAGGTTTTCCGCCGGTCCCTGTACATCACGCAGGACCTGAAGGCGGGAGATGTGCTGACACCGGACAACCTGCGCGCCATCCGCCCCGGCCTGGGTTTGCCGCCGAAGTACTACGAGCGCCTGCTGGGCAAGCGGGTGGCGCGCGATGTCGTGCGCGGGACCCCTGCCTCCTGGGAGTTGCTCGGCTAAGGCCGCCTAGCATGTCCAACGTCTTGTTCCTTGCATCGACGCCGCTGCACAGTCTCTGGGCGCTCGGCATCGCCGCCGGCGCTCTTTTCAATGCACGCTGCTCGCTCGCCCTGATCGACCAGCGTGATGGCGACCGCGATTTCATCGCCGAAGCCATCGAGGCGTTGCGTCCGAAACCCTTCGTCGAGACGCGTCGCTTCTCCCAGATCGGCAAGAAGCCGTTGCTGAAGCTGACGCATGCGCGCGCGCGGATGCGCGAGGTGATGGACTACGCGCGGCAGTTCGAGCCAGCCTACGTGGCCGTGGGCAACGATCGCCGTGCCGAGTTCTTCGCCGCACTGGCGGCCTGTCCGAAGGCGACCGGCGCCTATGTCGACGACGGGACCGCGAGCTATTCGACACTGGCGGCGTCGACAGTGCCGGGCTCCGCATTCGTGCGGGCGATTGCGAGCGGATTCCGCAGCCTGCTCTACGGTATCCCCACGGAGCGTGAGCCCTACCTCGGCGTGGCCGTTGCCGTGCGCGAGGCCTGGGTGGTGCTGCCCGATCAGGTGCACGAAGGGCTGCGCGCCAAGCCCTTGCGCCGGATCGACCCGGCATGGTTCCAGTTGCCCCAGGTCCAGGCGGTGTGCGCCGAGGCCAACCTGCGCGCCGGGCTGGACCCCGCAGCCCTGGATGGAATCCAGTTGCTGCTGGCATTGCCGCACGATTCGTTGATGCGGGAGCAACCCGCGATCCTCGAACAACTGCAGACGCTGGTGGATCGCACGATTGCTGCGGGCGGCACCGTGGCGATCAAGCGCCATCCGCGTTCGCGCGAGTTGCCGCTGCGCCTGCCGGAGGCCGGGGTGATCGAGATTCCCCAGCGCCTGCCCTTGGAGATCCTTGCGCCCCTGCTGAAGGGCACGGAGGTCGTCGGGATGCTGACCAGCGCACTGATCTACCTGCGTTGCCTGGGGGCGGACGTGAACGTGGCAACGCTGGTGCCCCCGGGTTTTTCCGGCAATGCGATCCTCGATATCTACCGTGCCGTCGGTATCCGCATCCTGGACTGAACCTGCCGGCGCGCAGGCATGGCGCCGCAACTGATAAGCACTCATGAAAATACTGATCACCGGAGGAGCGGGGTTCATCGGGTCGGCCTTGATCCGCCACCTGCTGCGCAGCACCGATCATTCGATCGTCAATCTCGACTGCCTGACCTACGCCGCCAGCCTCGACTCGCTGGAAGACGCGGCGGGCAATGCGCGCTATCGCTTCGAGAAGGCCGATATCCGTGACGTTGCGGCGCTGGAGCGGGTGTTCCGCGAGCACCAGCCCGACGGCGTGATCCACCTGGCGGCGGAATCCCACGTGGACCGCTCCATCGACGGCCCCGACGACTTCATCCAGACCAACGTTGTCGGCACCCTGCGCTTGCTGGAGGCTGCGCGGGCTTATTGGCAGCCGCTGTCCGCGGAGCGTCGCCAGGCCTTCCGCTTCCACCACGTCTCCACGGACGAGGTCTTCGGCAGCCTGGGCGACACCGGCTATTTCACCGAGACCACGGCCTACGCCCCCAACTCGCCGTACTCGGCCAGCAAGGCGGGCTCGGACCATCTCGTGCGCGCCTGGCATCACACCTACGGCCTGCCGGTGGTGATGACCAACTGCTCCAATAACTACGGGCCCTACCAGTTCCCGGAGAAGCTGATCCCGCTGATGATCCTCAATGCGCTGGAGGGCAAACCGCTGCCGGTCTACGGCAACGGCTCCAACGTGCGCGACTGGCTACACGTGGAGGATCACGCCCGGGCCCTGTGGAAGGTCTTCACTGAAGCGGCCAACGGGGCGCAGTACAACATCGGTGGGCACAACGAGAAGCGCAACATCGACCTAGTGCGCCAACTCTGTGCGCTGCTCGACGAGCTGCGCCCGGACCCGCTGGGGCGGCCGCATGAGCGCCTGATCACCTACGTGGAGGACCGCAAGGGCCACGACCTGCGCTATGCCATCGACGCCTCGAAGATCGAGCGCGAACTGGGTTGGCGGCCGCAGGAGACCTTCGAGAGCGGCATCCGCAAGACGGTGACCTGGTACCTGGACCACATGGACTGGTGCCGGAGCGTGCAAGGAGCTTACGGCCGCGAGCGGCTGGGACTGGGAGGCAACAAGGCATGAAGGGAATCATCCTGGCGGGCGGCAGCGGCACGCGCCTGTATCCGGCGACGCAGGCAGTGTCCAAGCAGTTGCTGCCGGTCTACGACAAGCCGATGGTCTACTACCCGCTGAGCACCCTGATGCTGGCGGGCATCCGCGACATCCTGGTCATCTCCACGCCGCAGGACACACCTCGCTTCGAGCAACTGCTCGGCGACGGCAGCCAGTGGGGCATCCGCCTGCAGTACGCGGTGCAGCCCAAGCCGGACGGGCTGGCCCAGGCCTTCCTGATCGGCGAGGAGTTCATCGGCGGCGAGGGCTGCGCGCTGGTGCTGGGCGACAACATCTTCTACGGCCACGGACTGATCGCGTCGCTGCAGCGAGCCGCGGCGCAGAAGAGCGGCGCCACGGTGTTCGCCTATCCGGTCAACGATCCCGAGCGCTACGGCGTGATCGACTTCGACGCCAACGGCAAGGTCCTGTCGATCGAGGAGAAGCCGGCCCAGCCCAAGTCCCGCTACGCCGTCACCGGCCTGTACTTCTACGACAAGAACGTGGTGGATTTGGCGCGCAGCCTCAAGCCCTCGCCGCGCGGCGAGTTGGAGATCACCGACCTCAATGGCCTCTACCTGAAGCGCGGCGACCTCACCGTGGAGTCGATGGGTCGCGGCATGGCCTGGCTGGACACCGGCACCCACGACTCGCTGCTGGAGGCGGGCGTCTTCATCCAGACGCTGGAGAAGCGCCAGGGCCTGAAGATCTCGGCGCCGGAGGAAGTGGCCTACCGCAGCGGCTTCATCACCGCCGGGCAGTTGCGCGACCTGGCGCGGCCGCTGGTCAAGAGCGGCTATGGCGCCTACCTGATGCGCCTGCTCGACGAACAGGTATTCTGAGCGTTCCCTGCAAGAACACGATCAAGGCATAAAGAGTCATGAAGCTGAGAGACGATTTCCTGGTTTTCGGTGCACCCGAAGTACGGCAGGAGGAGATCGACGAAGTCGTCGATTCCATGAAGTCGGGCTGGATGGGCACCGGCCCCAAGGTCGCTCGCTTCGAGCGTGACTTCGCCGCCTACAAGGGCATCGAGCCGCCGCAGGCGGCGGCGGTGAACTCCTGCACCGCGGCGCTGCACCTGAGCCTGATGGCGCTGGGCCTGGAGCCGGGCTCCGAGGTCATCACCACGCCGATGACCTTCTGCGCCACGGTCAACACCATCCTGCATTCGGGCCTGAAGCCGGTGGTGGCGGACGTAGACCCGAATTCCTACAACATCGACCCCAAGGCGGTGGAAGCGGCGATCACGCCGCGCACGCGCGCGATCCTGCCGGTGCACTTCGCCGGCCGCCCCTGCGACATGGATGCGCTGATGGCGATCGCGGACCGGCATAAGCTGCACGTGATCGAGGACTGCGCCCACGCCATCGAAACCGAGTACCACGGCCGGCATGCCGGCACCTTCGGCGACTTCGGCTGCTTCAGCTTCTACGTCACCAAGAACGTGGTGACGGGCGAGGGCGGCATGGTCATGGGCCGCGATGCCGCCGGCATGGCGCGCGTGAAGACCCTGGCGCTGCACGGCATGAGCAAGGATGCCTGGAAGCGTTTTAGCGACTCCGGCTTCAAGCACTACCAGGTGGTGGAGGCGGGTTACAAGTACAACATGATGGACCTGCAGGCGGCCATCGGCATCCACCAGTTGGCGCGCGTGCAGGCCAGCTGGGAGCGCCGTGCGCAGATCTGGGCCCGCTACCAGGAGGCCTTCGCCGACCTGCCGGTGACGCGACCCGCGGCCGACGAGCCCGATACCCGCCACGCCTACCATCTCTACACGCTGCTGATCGACCAGGCCCCGGGGGTGATCTCCCGCGACGCCTTCCTCGATGCGATGACGGCACGCAAGATCGGCGTCGGCGTGCACTACCTTAGCCTGCCGGAGCATCCCTATTACCAGCAGGCGCTGGGCTGGCGTCCCGGGGATTGCCCGAACTCGCTGAGCATCGGCCAACGCACAGTCAGCCTGCCGATCTCGCCCAAGCTGACGGATGCGGATGTCGAGTACGTCATCGGCATGGTCCGCTCGGTACTGCTGCAGCGCCACTGAACGTTCCGCTCCCATGACCGACACGTCGCTCAAGGTCGTCCAGTACGCGCCGTCCTGGCTGCCGCAGACGCAGACCTGGTTGTACAGCCAGGTCCGCAACCTGCCGCCCGGGGTGGAGAGCCACGTGGTCTGTCGCAGCACGCGCAACCTCGCCCAGTTCGAGGTACCGAACATCCACAGCCTGAAGCAGGAAGGCCTGGGCCCGTATCTGCTCTACAAGCTGCGCTATGCCTTCGGCTCGCGCGACGGTTTTCCCTATCTCACCGAGCAGTTGCGCGCGATCAGGCCGGCGGTGGTGCACTCGCATTTCGGCAACAACGGCTGGACCGTGCGCGAGGCCGTGCGCCGCGCCGGCTGCCGGCACGTGGTGACCTTCTACGGCCAGGACATGTCGAAGCTGCCGAAGTCCAAGCCGGTCTGGCGCCAGCGGTATCCGCAGCTGTTCGCCGAGCCCGACACGCTGTTCCTCTGCGAGGGCAGCGCGATGGGGCGTTCGCTGGAGCAACTGGGCTGCCCGCCGGAGAAGATACGCGTGCAGCACCTGGGCGTGGATGTGTCCGCCGTGCCCTATCGCCCGCGCCTCTGGACGCCGGGCGAACCGCTGAAGGTGCTGATCGCGGCCAGCTTCCGCGAGAAGAAGGGCATCCCCTATGCCATCGAGGCGCTGGGCCGCATCCAGCGCGAGTTGCCGCTGCAGGTCACCATCATCGGCGACGCCGAGCCCACCGAGGCCGGCAAGCAGGAGAAGCAGAAGATCCTCGACGGCATCCGACGGCATGGCCTGGGGCCGGTCACGCGGCTGCTGGGCTACCAGCCCTTTGCCGTGCTGCGCGCGGAGTTCGAAGCCAACCACCTGTTCCTGGCGCCCAGCGTCACCGCCGCCGACGGTGACAGCGAAGGCGGTGCTCCGGTGTCGCTGACCGATGCCGCGGCCAGCGGCATCGCCGTGGTCAGCAGCTTCCATTGCGACATCCCCGAGGTCATCCGTCACGGCCAGACCGGCTGGCTGGCGCAGGAGCGCGACGTGGACGGCATCACCGAAGCGATCCGCCGCTGGCTGTCGGCCGACGCGGCACAGTGGCGCGGCTGGCTCGATGCCGGGCGCCGGCACATCGAGCAGGAATACGACGCCGCCGTGCAAGGCCAGCGCCTGGCGGCGATCTATCGCGGCACGCCCTGAGAGCGGAGACATCCAGACATGAAGAAGCTGCTGCAGTCCCTGACCTCGCTCTGGAAGGAAGATCCTCTGCGCTACTGGGAGAAGCGCGCCCGCAAGCACGGCGTGCGCTCGGTGCTGAACCTCGGCCATTCCCGCGAGGAAGTGGACGCCGTCACCGAGTGGCAGAAAGGCATCCTGTTCCCGATGCTCAAGGCGGAGCTGGTCGGCGGTGAGCAGACCCTGCTGGATTTCGGCTGTGGCCCTGGCCGCTTCACCGGCGGTTTGGCACAACTGCTCGGCGGGCAGGCCGTGGGTGTCGACCCGATCCAGCACCTGCTCGACATCGCGCCCGCGGCGCCCAATACGGAGTACCGCGTCAGCCGCGACGGACGCATCCCGCTGGCCGACGGCTCTGTGGATGTGATCTGGTGCTGCCTGGTGCTCGGCGGCATCGCCGAAAGCGCGCTGCCGTCGACGGTGGCGGAGTTCACGCGCGTGCTCAAGCCGGGCGGCCTGCTGTTCCTGGTGGAGAACACCGCCGAGAAGCCGGATAGCAAGCACTGGCAGTTCCGCTCGCTGGCCTGGTACCAGCAGCTGTTTCCCGATGTTGCCCTGCGCCAGCTCGGCGACTACGAGGACCTCGGCGAGCGCATCTCGGTGCTGGCCGGGCGCAAGCGCTAGCGCCCGAGCAGTTCGCGATACACGCCGAGGTTGCCCGCCACCATCACCTCGGCGGAGAACTCTTCCAGTGCCAGCCGGCGGCCGTTGCGCCCCAGCTCCTGGCGGCGCGCGGGCTTCTCCAGCAACCCCTGCAGCGCCTCGCGCAGCGCGGCGCTGTCGCCAGGCGGCACTAGCAGGCCGCTGACGCCGTCGCGCACCGCCTCCGGCATGCCGCCGGCACGGCAGGCGATGATCGGCACACCCGCCGCGGAGGCCTGCAGCAGCGACACGCCCAGGCCCTCCATCAGCGCCGGATGCACCAGCAGGTCCAGGCCGCCGAGCCAGCGCGGCAGGTCCTTGCGGAAGCCGGCGAAACGGATGCGCTCCGCAAGGCCCAGGCTGTTCGCCAGGGCCTCCAGCTCCTCGCGCAGCGGCCCCTGGCCGAATACCACCAGGCTGAAGGCCTGGCGCTCCTTGAGTGCCGCCAGGGCCTCGAACAGGTAGCGGTGGCCCTTGCGCTCGATCAACTGCGCCACCACCCCGAGCAGTGGTGGTTCTTCCGGCAGGCCGAACTCGGCGCAGAAGGCGGCGCGAGGCTCCGGGTTCAGCCAGGGGCTGGCATCCACCGCGCTGCGCACCACGCGCACGCGTGACGGTTCCACGCCCTCCGACAGCAGCACGTCGGCGATGCCCTGCGAGATGCAGATCACCCGGCCGTAGAGGCGGTACTTGAGCCAGGCCGCCAGGCGTGACTCCGGGTTGTCCACCCGGCGGGAGAGGATGGCCGGCACCTTGGCGCGGCCGGCGGCGAGCCCGCCCAGCACGTCGGCACCGCGGCGGCTGTGCAGGTGCACCAGGTCAGGTTTTTCGTCCAGCAGGACGCGCTTGAGCCGCTCGATGAAGCCCAGGTCCAGGTCGCCCTTGCAGGGCGTCTCGATGACCTTCACCGCGCTGCCGGCGAAATGCTGGCCGATGCTGGCGCCGGGCGGGCAGACCAGCACGTTGTCGACGCCCTGTTCCGACAGGCCCCGCAGCAGGTAGGCCACCTGCTGCGCGCCGCCGTAGAGATGCATGCCGGTTTCGACGTGGACGATCTTCATGGGGTCTTCAGCAGCTTGAGGGCCTCGGCGGCCACGCGGATCGGGGTCAGCTGGCGCATGCAGGTCCACTGGCCGCCGCAGGTCGGGTCGCGCCGGCAGGGCGCGCAGGGCAGCGCGTCATACATCACCGTGAGCGGCGAGTCGGCGCCCCGGGTATAGGGGCAGGTGGAGCCGAACAGCGCCAGCGTGGGCCGGCGCACCGCGATGCCGATGTGGGTCAGGCCGGTATCCACGCCGATCACCAGCCCGGCCTGGGACAGCCAGCCGCCCAGTTCGGGCAGGCGGGTTTCCCCGGCCAGGTTGTAGCTGCCCGGCGGCAGCTGGGGATGGATGCGCTCGGCCGTGCCACGGTCCGCAGGCCCACCGAAGACCACGAAGGGACCCAGGCCCTGGTCGGCAAGCAACTGCGCCAGTTGCGGCCAGTATTCCTCGAACCAGTGCTTCTGCGGCCGGGTGGTGAAGGGGCAGAGGGCGATGAAGCCGGGCGCCAGGCCGCGATGGGCCATGCCCTCTGCCACCGTGTCGCGGATCGTGTCGCTGACCCGCAAGGTGGGGGGGGGTGCCTCCTGACCGGTGAGCTGCTGCGCCAGGTGGCGGTATTCGGGGGCGATATCCCAGTCGATGCCGCCCTTCGCCATGGGGTGGTGCAGCAGGAAGCTGCCGGGCTCCTTGGAGTCGAAGCCGATGCGCGTGGCGCCGCCGGCCAGGCTGGCGAAGACGCGGGATTTCAGCAGCCCCTGGCAGTCGATGACCCAATCGTACCGAGACTCGGTCAGCCGGCGGCGCAGGCGCAACAGGGCAGCCGGCGACCGCAGGGTGTCGCGTGGGACCGTGATCAATTCATCCAGGCGGGGATCGCCGTCCAGCACGCCGCCAAAGCCGGTCTGGGCCAGCCAGGCGATGTGGGCCTGCGGAAAGCGGCGACGCAGGCCCTCCAGCAGGCTCGTGGCGAAGACGATGTCCCCCAGCGCCGACAGGCGCACGATCAGGATGCGGGGCTGCGAGCCGCGGACGGGGAGCGAATCGGTCAGGGCCATCAGGGCCATTCTTGGGCAGTGAAGGGGCAGGATTGCCTATAATAGAGGGCTTCGGCCGCTTCCGCGGCAGACCCCGACACTGATTCCTGACAGGTAAACGATCCATGAGCACCTTCGCCGACCGCGACGGCTTCATCTGGTACGACGGCGAACTCAAGCCCTGGCGCGAGTGCACGACCCACGTACTGACCTACTCGCTGCACTACGGCGTGGGCTGCTTCGAAGGCGTGCGGGCGTACAAGACCCCCAAGGGCACGGCGATCTTCCGGCTGGAAGAGCACACCCGTCGCCTGTTCAACTCCGCCAAGATCCTGGGCATGAAGATGCCCTGGTCCGAGGACGTGCTGAACCAGGCCCAGCTGGACGTGCTGCGGGCCAACAAGCTGGAGTCCGCCTACCTGCGCCCGATGGTGTTCTACGGAGCGGAGGGCATGGGCCTGCGCGCCGACAACCTCAAGACCCACGTCATTGTCGCCGCCTGGACCTGGGGCGCCTACCTGGGCGCCGAGAACATGGAGCGCGGCATCCGCGTCAAGACCAGCTCATTCAACCGCCACCATCCGAACGCCGCCACACTGCGTGCCAAGGCCAACGGCAACTACATCAACTCGATGATGGCCCTGAACGAAGTGCTGCGCGACGGCTACGACGAGGCCCTGACCCTGGACACCCAGGGCTACATCGCCGAGGGCAGCGCCGAGAACATCTTCCTGGTGATCCGCGGCGAGCTTCACACCCCGGACCTGACCGCCTGCCTGGACGGCATCACCCGCCGCACCGTGATGCAGCTGGCGCAGGACAACGGCCTGAAGATCGTGGAGCGCCGCATCACGCGTGACGAGGTCTACGTGGCCGACGAGGCCTTCTTCACCGGCACCGCCGCCGAAGTGACCCCGATCCGCGAGGTGGACAACCGCCCCATCGGCAGCGGCTCGCGCGGGCCGATCACCGAGAAGCTGCAGAAGCAGTATCTGCAGCTGGTCAAGGGCGAGAGCAGCCAGTACCCGGAGTGGCTCAGCCACATCTGAGCGGTCCGCAGCACGAAAGAGCCCCGGCATTGCCGGGGCTCTTTCGTTCAGGCCGCCGCCGGAAAGCCCGGCGCGAAAGCCTCGCGCGGCACGCGCGTGAGGTTCACCAGGTAGGACACCGCGTGATACAGCCCCGCCAGCATGGTCAGCTCGATCAGCTGGTCCTCGGCGAAGGCGGCACGCAGGTCCGTCCACAGGGCATCATCCACGTCATGGCGCTCGTGCAGGGCATCGGCCAGGCGCAGCACGAGCTGCTCCTGCGCCCCCCATTCCGGCGCGTCCGCCGTGCCATGCACCGAGGCCTGCAGCTCCGCGGGCGTGAAGCCGGCCTTGTCGCCGTAGATCGCCGCATGCACGCCCCACTCGTACTCGGCTCCGCAGCGCGCCGTGCTGCGCAGGATCATCAGCTCACGCAGGCGCAGCGGGATGCTGCCGCGGTCCAGCAGGCCGCCGGCCAGCATGCGCTCCAGCACCCGCGGGTTGTGCGCCACCGTGCGGAAGATCAGCAGCGGCGGGGCGCCGCGCATGACCGTGGCGAGCGCCGTCTCCAGTGGCGGGGCCAGAGGCAGGGGCAGGGCCTCGATTCGGGCAGTGACAGACACGGACTTCTCCGGGATGCTACGATAATCGAAGCATATTGCTTCTGAATTCGTAGCGCAACATGACCCTCATCGACCATCCCGTCCGCGGCTCGGCGTCCGGCCGCCCCATCATGGCCCTGCTGGACCTGCTCGGCCGGCGCTGGACCCTGCGGGTGGTCTGGGAGCTGCGTGACGGCGCCATGTCCTTCCGCGCCCTGCAGGCCGCCTGTTCGGGCATGTCGCCTTCGGTACTCAACCAGCGCCTGGCGGAACTGCGCGAGGCGCTGATCGTGGAGGCGGGCGAGGGCGGCTATGCCCTGAGTGCCCGCGGCCGCGAGCTGTTGGCGCTGTTCGGGCCGCTGCAACGCTGGTCGGAGGAATGGGCGCTAGCGCTGCGCGACGGGTGAATCCCCTACTCGCATGAGAGGCGAATTTCCCATCCGCCACTGTGAAAGTCCTGCTTATGATCCCGGTCGAAAGAATCCGGCAGGAGTGGGTACATGGATGGCGGCGGGATGCGGTGGGATGTGCTGTTCCGGAATGCACTGGTGTTCGACGGCAGCGGCGCCAAGCCGCAGCTGCAGGACGTGGCGGTGCGCGACGGCAGCATCGCCGCGATCGGCAGCGGGCTGCCGGAACAGCAGGCCGCCGAGACCGTGGACGTGGCTGGCCGCTGGCTGATGCCGGGCCTGCTCGACATCCACACGCATTTCGATCTCGAGGTGGAGCTGGAACCGGGTCTGCCCGAAGCGGTGCGCCACGGCACCACCACCGTGGTGGTGGCCAACTGCAGCCTGGGCCTGGCCTACGGCGCGCTGCGCCGCGACGGCACCGATCCCATCGTCGACTGCTTCGCCCGCGTGGAGAACGTGCCTAAGCACGTGCTGCGCAAGGTCGGCGACCGCGTGAACTGGAACGACTCCAAGGCCTACCTGGACCACTTCAGCGACCTGCCGCTGGCGCCCAACATCGTGCCGATGATCCCGCACTCGATGCTGCGCATCGAGGTCATGGGCCTGCAGGACAGCATCAGCCGTGAACCCACCGCGAATGAACTGGCGCGCATGGGCGAGCTGGTGGAGAAGGCCCTGCGTGAAGGCTACGTCGGCTTCTCCACCGACGCGCTGCCGTTCCACTTCCTGGCCAACCAGCCCAACACGCAGAAGCAGATTCCCACGCAGTTCGCGCGCTACGGCGAGCTGAAGTTCCTCACCAACCTCGTGCGCCGCTGGGGCCGCGTCTGGCAGGCCACGCCGCCCAAGGACAGCAAGATCGGCGTATTCCGCAACTTCCTGCTGACCTCGGGCCGCCTGTTCGGCCGCCCGCTGAAGGTGACCGCGGTGGCGGCCATCGACATCGTCACCAACAAGTCGCTGCTGCGCATGGGCCTGCTGCTGTCGCGCATGCTCAACTCGCGCTTCCTCAACGGCCACTTCCGCTTCCAGGCGCTGGCGGCACCGTTCAAGCTCTGGAGCGACGGCGTGATCACGCCGATCGCCGAGGAGATTCCCGTGCTGCGTCGCCTCAACGAGCGTGACCTGGACGACCGCGAGGGCCGTCTGCAGATCATGTCCGACCCGGCCTGGCAGCAGGAATTCCGCCGCATGTGGACGCATGGCAAGACCGGCTTCAGCCTGGCGCGCCTCAAGCGCCGCCTGCGCATGGACGACAACGTGCTGACGCGCGAGCTGGCCGACATGCACATCGAGACCTGCCCGGTGCCGGAGTGGAGCGGCGAGAGCCTGCAGCAGGTCTACGAGCGCCTGCAGCGCTGGCAGGCCTCGGGCGAGGGTGCTCGCAGCGAGGCCGAGCGCGAGACCTTCGCCAGCTTCCCCAAGCCGGCCGGCGACGACTGTGATTTCCTGCTGCACCTGCTGCGCCGCTTCGACACCGCGCTGCGCTGGTGGACGGTGACGGCCAACCGCGATCGCGAGACCACCAAGGCCCTTCTGTTCAACCCCAAGCTGCTGCCCGGCTTCAACGACAGCGGCGCGCACCTGACCAACATGGCCTTCTACGACGGCAACCTGCGCATGCTGCAGTTCGCGCAGGAGGACGGGCTGGAGAAGGTGGCCTACGCGGTGCATCGCCTGACACAGGAGCCTGCCGAGTTCTTCGGGCTCAACGTGGGCACGCTCAAGCCCGGCGCACAAGCAGACATCGTCGTCATGGACCCCGAGGCGCTGCGCGCCTACGACTCCGACGCCGGCGTGCGCTACATCTGGCGCGACATCTTCCAGGCCAACCAGCTGGTCAACCGCTCCGACGGCGTGGTCAGCCACGTGATGATCGCCGGGCGCATGGCCTGGCGCGACGGTACCTACACCGAGCTTCACGGCCGCCAGCGCCTGGGCCGGGTGCTGCTGGACCGCGAGCATGAGGCGCAGGCGGCTGCCGTTACGGCCTGAGGCTCCACTGATCGTCACAATGTGACCGGCCGCACACGCGGGCCTCAAGCCTTGCGTGTGCGTGCCGATAAGCGGGCGACCCCTGGCAACCGGAGCCCGCCCCATGTCCGCCGAAGACCGTTTCTACCGCAGCGTCGTCGATGCACTCACGCACGATCGCCTGACGCTGCCGACGCTGCCTGAAGTCGCGCTGCGCATCAGCGACATGAGCCGGCGCGATGATGTCTCCGTCAATCTCCTGGCGGCGGAAATCGCCAAGGACCCGGCGATGGCCGTGCGCCTGCTGCGCGTAGCCAACAGCGCCATCGGGCAGGCCAATGGCCGGCGCATCGACAACCTCGCGCAGGCGGTGACGCGCCTGGGTTTGCAGATGACGCGCTTGCTGGTGACCGGCCTGGCGGTGGAGCACCTGTTCGTCTCCAAGTCTCCCTGGCTGCAGCAGCGGCTGCGGCGCAGCTGGGTGCGCAGCACCGAAGTGGCGGCGCTGGCGCAGGTGCTGGCCAAGCACTGCACCGTGCTCAAGCCCGAGATCGCGATGCTGGCCGGCCTGGTACATGAGATCGGGGTGCTGCCGATCCTGAAGCTGGCGGAGTCGCAGACGGAGCTCAGCGAGTCGCCAGCCGCCCTGGACTCAGTGCTGCGCCGGCTTTCCGCGCGTGTGGGTCGCCTGGTGCTGCAGGCCTGGAATTTCCCAGAGGCGCTGATCGACGTGCCTTACTACCAGGAGGACGTCTACCGCACCCACGACGGTCCCGCCGACTACCTGGACGTGGTGATCGTCTCGGTGCTGCAGCTGCAGGGCGCGCACGATCCGTCGCTGGCCCGTATCGACCGTCACGCCGTCTCCGCTTTCGCCCGGATCGACCTTTCGCCGGAGCTTTCGGTGCTGGAACTTGCCGATTACCTGGCTGAGTACGATGCCAATCGGTCAGGGCTTGCGGCATAGCGGGCAAGCGTGGCGCCGCCTGGCGCAAGGTGACGTGGTGGCGAAGGCCCCGGGTTTCCCCCGGGGCTTTCTCGTTCATTGGTCCCTGCTGCACCCAGGTCAGCTTCCTGCAGGGTGATCGCAGTGCCGCATTTGCCGGTCATCCGGCGGAGCCATACGTCAATCGGTCTTCGCTTGCGACTTGAGTGTAGGAAAGCGCTTACTGTGGCTGTAGGTTATCCACCGACTTCCGGTACAGATGATCTACTCGACAGGCACTGAGGAGAGTAGGGATGAAACTGGCAACCTGGGCAGGCGCGCTGATGGCACTGGCAATGAGCGCAACGGCGGCAGCCACCGACGGCAACTATACGGTGGGGCCCACCCTGGTGGCGCCGAAGAACATCGGTACCGTGGTGAAGATCCACGGCAACAACCTCGTGCTGGCCGCCAAGACCGCGGCCTTCGACGTGACCCTGGAGCACAACGGCCTGGTCCGCACCTTCACGGTGGTGCGCCCCGAGCCGGCGGTGGCGGGCGCGCCGCTGATGCTGGTGCTGCACGGCCGCGGCGGCAACGCCGAAGGCCACGCCACCATCACCAACCTCTCCAAGTCGGTTGCCGCCCAGGGTTACTGGGCCGTGCTGCCGCAGTACTACGACAACACCTGGGACGACAACCCGGGCCTGAATCCCGGCCTGGACGACGTCGGCTTCGCCGATCGCATCCTCGACATCATGCAGGAGGACTTCGGTCTCGACGCCAACCGCAGCTACGCCGCGGGCTTCTCCAACGGCGGCTTCATGACCGAGCGCCTGGCCTGTGAACTGTCGGACCGCATCGCCGCCTTTGCCTTCGTCTCCACCAGCATCACCCGCGGCCTCTACAACGCCTGTGCGCCGACCACGCCGCGCCCGGTGATGTTCGTGCACGGCACCACCGATCCCGTCGTGCCCTGGGCCGGCAACAGCGCCCTCGCGCTGCAGTCCGTGGACAGTGCGGTGGGCCTGTGGACCGCCAAGCTGGGCTGCGGCCTGAACCCGACCCAGCAGACACTGGACTCCACCAACGACGGCACCAGCATCGACCTGTTCCGCTACGGCTGCGGCAGCAAGGAAGTGCGCCTGTATCGTGTCAACAACGGTGGCCACACCTGGCCGGGCGGCACGCAGTACCTGCCGGTGAACCTGATCGGCAAGACCAGCACCGACATCCAGGCCACCGACGAGGTCTGGAACTTCGTGAAGAACTACCAGCGCTGATCCGCGTCTGCCGGCCCGGTCACGGGCCGGCACGACCTGTGCGAGGGATTCCGCGTCTCCCGACCGGAATCCCTTCGTGTTTTTTCGCCTGCTGTTCCCCGTCTGTGCGGCCACGCTGCTGTGTGCCTGCAATTCCTCCACGCCGTCTGCTCCAGCCCCCGTCGAACCCGCGCCCTTTGTGCTGGAGGAGGCGACCGTCGCCGACATCCACGAGGCCTTCGCCGGACGCCGGGTACTGGCCGACGGCTCGCGCCTGACTTGCGTGGCGCTGCATGACCTCTATGTCGCCCGCATCCTGGCCATCGATGATGTGCCCCAGGCTGGCGGACTGCCGGTGCAGGCCGTGCTGCGCATCAACCCGGCCGCCAGGGCCGAGGCCGTGGCGCTGGACGCGCTCTATGCGCAGGACCATGGCATCGGCAATCGTCCCCTGCATTGCGTGCCGATGCTGCTCAAGGACAACTACGACACCTACGATCATCCCTCCAGCTCGGGTTCGTATTCGATGCTGGGGCACCAGTCCTCCGTGGATGCCCATTCCGTGGCGGGGTTGCGCGCTGCCGGTGCACTGATCCTGGGCAAGGCCAACCAGGACGAATTCGCCTTCACGGTCGGCGGCACCAGCGGCCGCGGGCCGCTGACGCGAAACCCCTACGACACGCGCCAGGACCCGGGTGGCTCCAGTTCCGGCACCGGCGCGTCCATCGCGTCCAACTTCGCCGCCATCGGCACCGGCACCGACACCTGCATGTCGATCCGCTTCCCGTCGTCAGTCAATGGCCTGGCCGGCATCCGCCCCAGCGTAGGCCTGGTGTCGCAGCACGGCGTCTTTCCGCTGACGCACTCGCGTGATGCGCCGGGGCCGATGGCGCGCACGCTGCACGACGCCGTGCTGGCGCTCAACGCCATGGCCAGCCCGGACCTGCGCGACCCCAAGACGCTGGAGTACGAGAACGCCGCCTTCCCGCAGCGCCCTGCCGACTACACGCGCTTCCTGGATCGCGCGCACTACGGCCTCAAGGGCCGCAAGATCGGCTTCGTGCGTAGCTTCGGTGGGCTGGATGCGGCCGGCAGCGGCGAGCACCTGGCACTGATCGAGGCCGCCATCGCGCAGATGCGCACCATGGGCGCGGAGGTCTATGACGTGGAGTTCCCGGACTTCGTCTCGGTGGCGGCCTCGGCGATGCACTACGAGTGGAACGAGTACTTCCGCCAGTTCGAGGCCGAGAACGGCTACGCCGCGCCGCGGCGCTGCCTGACGGCATTGAACCCCGGCGACAACCACTGCTCGCTGCTGGCGGTGGACGGCATCCTGGAAACCGGCCTGATCAGCCCGGTGGCGCTGGTGGCGGTGGCGTCTTCCGCGCTGGAGGATTCGCGCCAGGGGCCGGACCCGGCCAAGCTGGAGCAGCACCGCCTGACGCGTGAGTACGTGCAGCAGCGCATGGATCACTACCCGCTGCCCGGCGGCGGTGAAGTGCGGCTGGATGCCCTGCTGATCCGCCCCGGCTCCAGCCCGCGCACCTGCGACTTCGGCTCCACCACGCAGAATCCCTCGGTGGTAGTGCCGGTGGGCATCACCGCGGACGGCGTCCCCAAAGGCATCGAAGTGCTGGCGCGCAAGTGGGACGAGCCCACGGCTATCGGCATCGCCTACGACTACGAGCAGGCCACGCATCACCGCCGCCCACCTGCGTTGCGCAGCGACCCGCTGCAGGGCACGCGCCTGTCGGCCGAGTTCAATCGCCTGCGCGAGGGCCTGCTGCTGCCGCTGCTGGACCAGGACCCCTGGGCCTTGCCGCTGGCGCAGTACCAGCAGGTAATCCGTGAGTACGTCAGCGGCTTTGCCGAGGTGCCGGGTGAAGAGCCGTGAGCCACACGGCTAGCCTTCGATCACGGAGTTCTCGCGTGCCGCGACATGCGCCGCCAGGCTGGGCAGCTCCACCCGGTAGCGCTGCGGCTTCTCGGGGTCGATGAACACCGGCAGTTGCTTCATGCGTCGCAGGCGCTGGGCATCCTCGGCCAGGGGTTCGCTTTCGTAGAAGTATTCGATGCCCGAGCGTGGGTCCTTCCACTTGGCGCTGACGATGTAGCGCAGGCCAAGCTCGCGCTGCACCATCGGGTCGAAGGGATCGCGCGGCTGGCCGTTGTGCAGCAGGTGGTGCTCGTCATCGGTGCTTTCCAGCGAGAAGCCGCCGACGCCGCGCGGCAGGCTGTGGAGGCTGATGTGCGGACGCAGGTCCGTCACCTCCGCCATCACCCGTGAGCCGCCCTTGGCCAGTCGTTGGCTACCCTTGTCGCAGCCACCACCCGACATGAACAGCAGCGGCAGCGCGAAGAAGCCGCCGAACACACCGAGGATCAGCGGGAACAGCCAGTTGTCGATGAAGATGTCCAGGCGCGCGTCCTGGAGCTGGGCGGGGTCGAACCAGACGCGGATACGGTCTCCCGAGCGGTAGTTCTTGTGCAGGTCCGAGCCGGCGCTCTCCACCTGCCGCATGACGCCGCCGCCGGTGTCGAACGAGACCACCAGGGCCGGCACGTCGCCGGTAACCGCCACCACCGTGCCCATGGCTTCCTGGGCGAACTGGCGGTCCCAGAGCGCGCGGCCCAGCAGCCAGGCGGCGCCGAGCAGGCAGGGCAGGGAAATGGCCAGCAGCACCAGCCGCATGCCGCGGTCCATCTGGGTGCCAAGGGGATGTCTCATCGCCGCCTCCCGGTGTCAGGCACGAGCATCGCGCCGCCGGGCCATGCGGTCAAAGGACCGCTGTCACAGACCGAACAACTCCCGCCGCTGTTCCGGCGTCAGCCCGCGCAGTCGGCGGATGTTGGCCTCGGGGATGCCGTCCACGTCCGGGTGTGCCTCCACCGCCGCCTCCACGCTGTCCTCGCGCAGCAGGTGCAGCATGGGGTAGGGCGAGCGGTTGCTCAGGTTTTCCGGGTCGTCAGGCTCGGTTCCGTCGAACTGGTACTGCGGATGGAAGCTGGCCACCTGGTAGGTGCCGTCCCACTCGAAGCTCTGCAGCAGCTCGTCGGCGCGGTCCAGGAAGTCGTTGTAGTCGAGGAAGTCCGCCAGCATCTGTGGCGCCACCACCAGTGTGGTCTCCAGTTGCGCGACAGGGGTCTCGTCCAGCCGCGCCAGTTCCAGCTGCAGGTCGGTCAGCAGGTCCAGCTCGGTGGTGGCGGCGCTGACGAACACGCGCACCCGTCCGCCCAGCACCGGGCGCGCGGCAAAGGGGCAAAGGTTGAGGCCGATCACGACCCGCTCCAGCCACTGGCGCACGGCGGCTTCGATCTCGTTCATGGGCGATGGGCCTCGTACAGGTGGTATGACGCACATTCTAAACGGCCCGGCCCCGGCTTTCCCCCGCCCGATCGTTCACAATGGCGCATGAAACCCCCAAAAGGCCTGCAGCCGCTGATCGACGACGGCATCGTCGACTCGGTATTGCGACAGCTCAAAAGCGGCAAGGAAGCCTCCGTCTTCCTGGTCTCCTGCGGCGGCAGTGTCCGCTGCGCCAAGGTCTACAAGGAGGCCGAGCACCGCGGCTTCCACAAGCTGGCCGAGTACCAGGAAGGCCGCCGTGCCCGCGGCAGCCGCGACGCCCGCGCCATGGGCAAGGGCAGCCGCCACGGCCGCCGGGAACAGGAGGCCGCCTGGAAGAACGCCGAGGTCGATGCCCTGTACCGGCTGGTCGCCGCAGGCGTGCGCGTGCCGCAGCCGCATGGCTACTACGAAGGCGTGCTACTCATGGAAGTGGTGCGCGGCGCCGATGGCGAGGTGGCGCCACGCCTCAACGATGTCTCGCCGGAGCCGGAGGAGGCACGCCAGTGGCATGCCTTCCTGATCCGACAGATCGTGCGCATGCTGTGCGCGGGGCTGATCCACGGCGACCTTTCCGAGTTCAACGTGCTGCTGGCCGAAGACGGCCCGGTGATCATCGACCTGCCGCAGGCGGTGGATGCCTCGGGCAACAACAACGCTTTCCGCATGCTGCGCCGTGACGTGGACAACATGACCGCCTACTGCGGACGCTTCGCGCCGGAGTTGCTCGACACCGAGTACGCTTTCGAAATCTGGAAGCTGTACCAGGACGCCGAGCTCAAGCCCGATACGCCGCTGACCGGGCGCTACGTGCACGATGAAACCGCCGCCGACGTCGACGGCGTGCTGGACCAGATCGCCGAGGCGCGGGCTGAAGCCGAGGCCCGGCAGCGTGGCCGCGAGGCGGCCGAGGCAGACGACTAGGGTCTGCTTACCCTGAACCGGAGCGACCGCCTCAGCGCGGCTGCGGTTCCGTGGGCGAGGGGAGCTGCGTCGCCGGCGGCGGCATCTGGCTGGGGTTGGCCATGGCGTCGTCCAGCTTGCGCCCCAGGGAGTTTGGCGAGGCCTTTTCCTTCTGGTCCAGGCAGCGCAGGTAGCGCTCGTGGTCGCGCTTGTAGCGTGCCAGGTCGGCTTCGTAACGCTCCATGCCCCACTTGTCGTGCTCGCTGAAGGGTTCGGCCGGCTTTTCGGCGTCGATGCAGGCCAGATCGGCCTTCTCGGTCTTCTTGCCGGCGGCAGCGATCAGGGGCAGGGCGAGCAGCAGGCAGGCGGCAGGGGTACGCAGGGACTGGAACATGTTTTTCTCCGGCCACGTCGGGGCCTGGGACGCGCAGCCTAACCCGGCGCGGCCGGTTCTGCAGGGCCGGGTACCCGTTCCGGCCCATGTGAAGTCCGGGGTCATGGCAAGGGTGCTAGCCCTGGCCCGCGCCCGATTAGACAGCCCTGTATGGATCGGTGAAGATCAAGAAGTCCGAGGAGACGAATCATGATCGCGAATGCGACGCCCGCCGGCCTGCGCCGGCTGATGGTACCCCTGTTGCTGGTGCTTGGCGCGTCCGCCGGAACGGCACAGGCCGCGACGCCGCTGGGTGCCCCGGTCACCATCACCACGCAGTCGGGTTACGGACATGCCGTGGCGCGTAGCGCCTCCGGCCGCTTCGTCGTCGCCTGGGACGAGGAGCGCGTCAGCGGCAGCGGGCTCTACTTGCGCATCTACGACACCAACGGCGTGCCGCAGGGTGCTCCCATCCTGGTGGACCCCGCGGGCGGCACCGGCCCCTGGGCGCCGGCGCTGGCCATGGATGCCACGGGCGGCTTCGTGGCGACCTGGTCCAGGCGGGTTCCCGGCAGCAACAAGCCGGACGCGAGCTTCAACTTCTACGCACAGCGATTCGCTGCCAATGGTGCACGCATCGGCAGCATCCAGCACGTAGCCCAGGGTGACGGCCACAATCTGGTTCCGACGGCGGTGGCCATGGGCGTGGACGGCAGCTATGTCGTCGCCTGGCAGACCCGGAACTACAGCGCGGACCTGCCGATTCCGCTCAGCACCATCCACACGGTGACCCTCAAAGTCATGGCTCGCCAGTACGGCAGCAACGGCCTGCCGCGCGGCCCCGCGATCGTCGTCGACAGCAGCGTGCCGGTCTTGCAGGGATTCGCCGGCTATCCCGGAAGTTTCGGCGTAGGTGTCGATGCCGCGGGTGGCTTCACCGTGGCCTTCGAGTCTTATGTGGGCGTTTCCAACTCCGTCCAGATGCGCCGCTACGGCCCCGATGGCAGCGCCCGGGGCCTACGCACCCGGGTGTCGCAGTTGGCCTCGTTCTGGGGTAACCAGCCCAACCTGCTGGTGAACGCCGACGGCAGCTCGGTGATCGCCTGGACCGGCTGCAAGCAGGCCGGCCAGGAGGGTTGCGAGTCCTACTTCCAGCGCTTCGACGCCGAGGGACGCAAGCAGGGCGCCATCACCCAGATCATCAATCCCGGCCCCGGCACCGCGCCCTCCTTTCCCCGGTTGACGGGCGGCCCCAACGGCGCCTTCATGGCGCTATGGGTGGTGCGCCAGGCCGGCGTGTTCAAAAACTATGGGCAGGCCTATACCTCGACAGGTGTGGCCGACGGCGTGGTGTTCATGGTCGAGCCGGATCTGCAGCAGCGGGAAGATTCCGCCGTTCTGGCCAGCGATGCCAACGGCAATTTCGTGGTGAGCTTGCGCAACTTCGATTTCGATGCCAACAGCGGCCAGTACAGCTCCCCATTGAAGATCCGCCGCTTCCTGCGGCAGTAAGCCACCATGACGCGCAAGCACCGCGGCGTCGGGTTCTTCCTGCTCGCGCTGATCGTGCTGCTGGTGGCGGTCAGGCTGGCGGTGCCCGCGCAGGTGGAGCGCGGCATGAACCGGGTGCTGCAAGGGCCGCCCTACAGCGCCTCGCCGGAGGCGCAGGCGCTGCACGCGCGCCTGGCGGTGGCGGACCTGCATGCCGACCCACTGCTCTGGGGGCGAGACCTGCTGCTGCGCAGCTCGCGCGGCCAGACCGACATCCCGCGCCTGGCCGAGGGCGGCGTGGCGCTGCAGGTCTTCGCCGTGGTCAGCAAGACGCCGCGCGGCCTCAACATCGAGCACAACGACGACAGCACCGACAACATCCTGCCGCTGGCCATCGTGCAGGGCTGGCCGCCGCGCACCTGGGGCAGCCTCAAGCAGCGAGCGCTGTACCAGGCCCAGCGCCTGCACGACATGGCGGCACGTTCGCAGGGCCGCTTCAGCGTGGTCGGCACCCAGGCCGAGCTGCGTGGCTTCCTGGAACGCCGTGCCCAGCAGCCCGGGCAGGTCGCCGGTGTCCTGGCGATCGAAGGCGCACAGGTGCTGGAGGGCGATCCGGCCAATGTCGATGCCCTGTTCGACGCGGGCTTTCGCATGATGTCGCCCACGCATTTCTTCGACGACGAGATGGCCGGCTCGGCACATGGCGTGAACAAGGGCGGCCTCACCGAAAAGGGCCGCGATATGATCCGGCGCATGGAACAGCGCCGCATGATCGTGGACCTGGCGCATGCCTCGCCCAAGACCATCGACGAGGTGCTGGCCATGGCCACGCGCCCGGTGGTGGTGTCGCATGGTGGTGTAAAGGGCACCTGCGACAACCGCCGCAACCTCAGCGACGATCAACTGCGCCGCATTGCCGCCAACGGTGGCCTGGTCGGCATCGGCTACTGGGAGACCGCCATCTGCGGCAACGACGCCGCGGCCGTGGCACGCGCTATTCGCCACGTGGTCCGGACCATCGGCCTGCAGCACGTCGCCCTGGGCTCGGACTTCGACGGCGCGGTGCCCGTGCCCTTCGACGCCACCGGCTTGGTGCTGGTGACACAGGCCCTGATGGACGCTGGCTTCAGCGAGCCCGAAATCACCCGCATCATGGGTGGCAACCAGCTGGATTTCCTGGCAAAAAATCTGCCGGAGTAGCGTTGCCGGCAGAGCGACTGATTCGTAATCAGTAGGTCCGCGGCAGATACCCCCCAAAAGGGCGATGTGGCGGCGGGGTGGCCTGATCAGACTGGGTAATCGCTCCAGCCAGCAGGCACGACCATGTCCACGCCCGAAGCCGCCGTCTCCCTCGCCGATGCCACACCGCCGCCGATGGTGCGTGGCCTGCCGCTGATCGGCAGCACGCTGGAAATGGCGGCGGACCCGGCGCGCTTCTTCGTGAAGTGCTACAAGGAATACGGCTCCGCCTTCCGCGTCAACGTCTTCGGCAACCACCTCACGGTGATCGCCGGTGCCGAGGCGGCCAACTTCATGGGCACGCGCGAGGGCAAGGACTGCCTGCGTTCACGCGAAGCCTGGGAGCCGCTGGTCAAGGAATTTGGCGCCTCCAAGATGCTGTCCGCCACCGACGGCGAGCTGCACAAGCAGCTGCGCGCCATCATGAAGCGCGGCTTCTCCAAGGAGTCGATCAAGGGCCGCTACCAGGAGGTCCTGGACATCACCGCCAACAGCCTGGACCGCGACTGGAAGGTCGGCTCCATGGTGCCCGTGGTGGAGGCCATGCAGTACCTGGTGGTGGACCAGCTCGGCATGGTGCTCACCGGCAAGACGCCGCGCGAGTACGTCAAGGACATCCGCACCACGATCCTCTACATCCTCAACGTGCTGGTCACTCGCCAGCGCCCGCAGTTCATGATGAAATTCCCGGAGTACAAGCGCGCCAAGGCCCGCATGTTCGAACTGGGCCGGCAGATGATCGCGGACTACCGCGCCAAGAAGAGCCCCACGCCGGAGGAGTACAAGACCCTCATCGACGACGTGATGGACGCCCACGCGCGAGACCCGGAGCTGGTGCCGGAAGGCGACCTGATCATGCTGATGACCGGCCCCTACGTGGCGGGCCTGGACACGGTGGCCAACACGACTTCCGCCATCGTCTACACCGTGCTCAAGCACCCCGGCGTGCTGCCGCGCATCCAGGCGGAGGTGGATGCGTTCTTCGCCAAGGGGCCGGTGAACGAGGACGAGTTCATGAAGAGCCTTCCGCTGCTGAACGGCGCCATCATGGAAACCATGCGCTTGTTCCCGATCGCCGTGGCGCAGATCCGCACCGCCAACAAGGACTTCGTCTTCGGCGGGCACCGCATCAACGAGGGTGAGCTGATCTACCTGGGTACCGCCGTGCCGCACTACCAGGACCAGTTCTACCCGGACGCCGAGAAGTTCGACATCGAGCGCTACACCAAGGAGCGCGCCGAGCACATGCAGGTGGGCGCCTACTCGCCCTACGGCCGTGGCCACCACACCTGCCTGGGCAAGAGCCTGGCCGAGGTCCTGCTGGCCATGAGCATGGCGCAGTTGTTCCATCGCTTTGACCTGGAACTGTCGAGCCCGGACTACGTGCTGAAGACCAAGACCGCACCGACGCCGGGCCCGGCGATGAGCTTCAAGGTGCGGGTGAAGGGGCGGAGGAAGGCTTCGCTGCCAGCCTGAGGCTTCAGCGGTACCCCTCCACGATCTCGTGCAGCGTCCGCTTCACGTCATTGCGCCGATACCCCAGCAGCTTCGTCTCCGCCGCATCCGGCTCGTAGTAGATCGTGCCGCCGCGCCCCGCGTATAGCACCATGTCCGGCAGCATTGGGTGCTCCTGGTCGATCAGAGGCAGCGGCTCGCCGTGGCCGGCGGCGCGGAAGAACTCGCCGAAGTAGTCCTGGAAGCTCAGGTTCTCGTCCCCTACCAGGTAGGCCTTGCCGTTATCGCCGCGGAGCAGCGCGTTGGCCACGGCCACCGACAGGCTGGTGGTGGAGATGAAATTCACGCCGCCGGGCATCGCGAACACCGGCACCTGCGGGATACGGCCCAGGGCGTACGCGGCATGCGCGGCCAGCGCCGGCACCACGAGTCCCGGGATGTGGCCGACCACGAAGGGCGCATTGACGCTGCAGACGTGGAAGCGGTCGCTGGCCAGGGCGCGGGCGCCATCGCAGGCCAGCTTGCGGCCGCGGACGTAGCTGATCTGCTCCACCAGTTCCGGGCGTGCCTGCGGGTAGAAGCTGCCGATATGCACCGCGCGCCGGATGCCGGCCTTGCGGGCGCGCTCGAAGTAGCGTGGCACCCCTTCCACGTTGGCGCGTTGCCAGTGTGCGGATTCGTCGGTGCCGGGCGGCAGGTGGCGGATGTCGTTGCCGGCGGCGAAGACCATGGCGTCGAAGCCGGCCAGTTCCCGGTCGTCGCCCTCGGCGAGATAGTCGATGGCAACGAAGGGCAGCTTCGACAGCGGCGAGCCCTCCGCCACTGTCGCCGGCTTGCGTGCGGCGATGGTGACCTGGTGACCGAGGCTGGCGAGATGCAGGGCAGCGTGGCCGCCGATCAGGCCGGTGCCACCCAGGACGAGGATTTTCATGTGGTACTCCTCAAGTCGACGGCCGCTTCTGTCCACCGCAGAGGATGTCCGTCACCCGCTCGGTATCCATGTATTCCTTGAACTCCACGACCTTGCCGTCGCGGAAGCGCATCAGGAAGTGGTACTGGTTGGTGTAGACCTGCCCGGAGACGTGCGCGCCCTCGGACTCGGCCTCCACGGCCACGCGCTCACCCTCGGCTGTCATGGCCTTGATGGTGAAGCGGATGCCTTGGGGGAAGACCTGGTAGATGCCACCGGCGGCGGCCGCGATCTGGTCGCGGCTGTAGGTGCCCGAGATCAGCGTGTTGCCCATGGTCACGCAGCGGCCGTCTTCGGCATAGGCCGCGATCAGCGCGGGTACGTCGCCGCGGTTGAGGATGTCGAAGAAGGCTTGCGCCGCCTGCTTGTTGCGCTGCTCAATGCTCATGGCTCCTCCGGGGTTCTTTCCGAGAGCCAAGACTGCGGTTCGCTCCGGGGTGGCGCACCCCCGGAACGGACTAGACGTTCAGGGCTGCCGGGTACGGTTGACCGTAACGGAGGCGGCCTCGGGCGTGGCCTGGCGCAGGGTGAAGTGATAAGGGCCCTGCTGCTTCGCGGGGGAGCTGCCGGTGGCCAGGCGCAGCTTCACGGCCTTGTCGCCGACGAAGCCGCCGCGCAGTTGCAGGATCGGCGCCAGCTCGCCGGCCCAGACGCATTGCATGCCCTGGCGGCAGCGGGAGTCCTCCACGCGCTCCAGTTCCAGGCTCAGGCCGTCGTCGAAGCGCACGGTCTGGCCCACGCTGAGGGTCTGGGTGCTGCCGAAGGCGGCCGGGGGGACTTCCGGCTGGTGGGCGCAACCGGCGAGGGCCAGCAGCAGGGCGGGGAGCAGGGCGTTGCGAAGGTTCACGAGACGGCACCGGTCAGAAGGGATTCTTACGGGAAAATAGCAGTCCCGGGTCCCGGAGTCGCCCCTGAGGCCTTTCCGGGCACCCCGGCTCCCGGCCCACGCGGCAATCATGGGACAATGCGCGCCACAGGCCGGCCCGTTCCCGAACCGCCCACCGAACCCGATCCCCGATGTTAAGACTCACCGAACTCTCGCTGCCGATCGAGCATCCGCCGGAGGCCCTGGCCCCGGCCATCCAGAAGCGCCTGCGCCTGCCGGACGGCGCCTTGCTGGGCTTCACGGTGTTCAAGCGCAGCTATGACGCCCGCAAGAAGTCGGAGCTGAACTTCGTCTATACGCTGGACTGCGAGCTGCGCGACGAGGCTGCGATCCTGGCCAAGTTCAAGGGTGACCGTAACGTCGGCCCGGCGCCGGATACCTCCTACAAGCTGGTGGCCAGCGCCCCGACGAGGCACGCCAACCGCCCGCTGGTGATCGGCTTCGGCCCCTGCGGCCTCTTCGCGGCCCTGGCCCTGGCCCAGATGGGGTTCCGACCCATCGTGCTGGAGCGCGGCAAGCCGGTGCGCCAGCGCACCCAGGACACCTGGGGCCTTTGGCGCGGCAGCGTGCTCAACCCGGCCTCCAACGTGCAGTTCGGCGAGGGTGGGGCGGGCCTGTTCAGCGACGGCAAGCTCTACAGCCAGGTCAAGGATCCGAAGTTCCACGGCCGCAAGGTGCTGCAGGAGTTCGTGAAGGCTGGCGCGCCGGAAGAGATTCTCTACGTCAGCAAGCCGCATATCGGCACCTTCCGCCTCACCGGCGTGGTCACCCGCATGCGCGAGGAGATCGAGTCCCTGGGGGGCGAGGTGCGCTTCGAGCAGCAGGTCACCGACCTGATCGTGGAAGACGGCCACCTGCGCGGCGTGACCCTGGCCGGTGGTGAGACCCTGCGGGCCGATCATGTGATCCTGGCGCTGGGCCATAGCGCCCGCGAGACCTTCCGGATGCTGGAAGCGCGCAAGGTCTTCATGGAAGCCAAGCCGTTCTCGGTGGGCTTCCGCATCGAGCATCCGCAATCGATCATCGACCGCGCGCGCCTGGGCCGCTATGCCGGGCACCCGCTGCTGGGCGCGGCCGACTACAAGCTGGTGCACCACGCCGCCAACGGCCGCTCGGTCTACAGTTTCTGCATGTGCCCCGGAGGCACCGTGGTGGCGGCCACCTCGGAGCCCAACCGCGTGGTCACCAACGGCATGAGCCAGTACTCGCGCAACGAGCGTAATGCCAACGCCGGCATCGTCGTCGGCATTTCGCCGGAGGATTACCCGGGCGGCGTGGCCGCCGGCCCGTTGGCGGGCATCGCGCTGCAGGAAGAGCTGGAGTCGCGGGCCTATGTGCTGGGCGGCAGCAACTACCAGGCCCCCGCGCAGCTGGTGGGCGACTTCATCGCCGGCAAGCCCTCGACTGCGCTGGGCGCCGTCGAGCCCAGCTACAAGCCGGGCGTGCTGCTGGGCGACCTCGCCCCGTCGCTGCCGGAGTACGCCATCAGCGCGATCCGCGAGGCGCTGCCGGCCTTCGACAAGCAGATCAAGGGTTTTGCCATGCCCGACGCGGTGCTCACCGGCGTGGAAACCCGTACCTCCTCGCCGCTGCGGATCACTCGCGGCGAGGACTACCAGAGCCTCAACACCCGCGGCCTGTATCCGGCGGGCGAGGGCGCCGGCTATGCCGGCGGCATCATGTCCGCCGGCATCGACGGCCTGCGCGTGGCCGAGGCGCTGGCCCTGAGCCTGCTGTCGAAGCCGGTCGCGGCCTGAGCGCGGCATGGCCGTGATCCTGTGCCCGCTGTGCCGGCAACCGCTGCGGCGGGAGGAGAAGACCTGGCGCTGCTCGCGTGAGCACAGTTTCGACGTCGCCCGCGAGGGCTACGTGAACCTGCTGCCGGTGCAGCAGAAGAACAGCCGCGATCCCGGCGATGATCCGCAGATGGTGATGGCGCGCCGCGAGTTCCTGCAGGCCGGGCACTACCAGCCGCTGCGCGACGCCCTGCTGGCGCTGGCCGCGCCGCTGCAGCCCCGGAGTCTGCTCGACATCGGCTGTGGCGAGGGTTACTACACCGGCGCGCTGGCAGAGGTGTCGGCGCAGGTCACCGGTCTCGATATCGCGCGGCCCGCGATCCGTGTTGCCGCCAAGCGCTACCCCGGCGTGACCTGGCTGGTCGGCAGCGGCGCCCACCTGCCCATCGCCGACGGCAGCGTGGACCTGGTCTGCAACATCTTCACGCAGATGCACCTGGCCGAGATGCACCGGGTGCTGCGGCCCGAGGGCCACGTGCTGGTGGTGACGCCGGCCGCCGGGCATCTGAAGAGCCTGCGCGAGCAACTGTTCGACGAGGTGCACCCCTATGATCCGGGCAAGTTCCTGGCCCCTTTCGCGGCGCAGTTCGAGTTGCAGTCGCGGCAGGAAGTGCAGTTTGCGCTGGACCTGGTGCAGCCCGCCCTGGGCCATCTGCTGCGGATGACGCCCTACGCCTGGAAGGCCAAACCCGAGCGCCGGGCCGCCCTGGAGGCCCGTCAGGACCTGGAGACGGAGGCGGCCTTCTCGCTGCTGCTGTTCCGCCGCCGCCCCGGCGAGCCTGCCGCGGAGGCCGGGCTGGACCCGCCCGCGCCGCGCCCCTGGCCGGGCCGCAGCGGTAGCAAGGACGACGCGGAGTCCTGACATAATCGGGTCTCCCTGACGAGACCCCGAATGGCCAGCAGCCTGTTAGCCCTGATCGACGACATTGCCACCATCCTCGACGACGTGTCGGTGATGACCAAGGTGGCTGCCAAGAAGACCGCCGGCGTGCTCGGCGACGACCTGGCGCTGAATGCCCAGCAGGTAACCGGTGTGAAGGCCGACCGCGAATTGCCGGTGGTCTGGGCCGTGGCCAAGGGCTCGGCGGTGAACAAGCTGATCCTGGTGCCCGCGGCGTTGCTGATCAGCGCGCTGGCCAATTGGGCGATCATGCCGCTGCTGATGCTCGGCGGCGCCTTCCTGTGCTTCGAAGGCTTTGAGAAGGTGGCGCACAAGTTCCTGCATAGCAAGGCGGACGACCGGCAGCATCACGACGACCGGGTGCAGGCCGTGGCCAACCCCGCCGTGGACATGGTGGCCTTCGAGAAGGAGAAGGTGAAGGGCGCCATCCGCACCGACTTCATCCTGTCGGCCGAGATCATCGTGATCTCGCTGGGCACGGTGGCCACCGCTGCCTTCAGCAAGCAGTTGAGCGTGCTGGTGCTGATCTCGGTGCTGATGACCGTGGGCGTGTACGGCCTGGTTGCCGGCATCGTGAAGCTGGACGACGCCGGCCTGTACCTCAGCCAGCGCGCCAGCGCCGCCGCCCGGGCCCTGGGCCGTGGCCTGCTGGCACTGGCTCCCAAGCTGATGAAGTTCCTGTCCATCGTCGGTACCGCGGCGATGTTCATGGTCGGTGGCGGCATCGTCGTGCACGGCATCCCGCCCTTGCATCACGCTGTCGAGCACGCCGCCCAGGTCGTGTCGGGCGTCCCGGGCCTGGGTGCCCTGGCATCGACCCTGCTGAACCTGGTGGCCGGCATCATCGTCGGCGGCCTCGTGCTGCTGGGTGTGAATGCCGTGAAGGGCGCCCTGGGAAAGATCCGAGGGGCCTAGGGGTTCTTGAGACTTGGAGTGACGGGTGTTCCCCAGTCGCCCAGCGGTAGAAGATCGATCTCCGCTGCCTTTGCGGCTTCCGGCTTCTTGCTGGCCAACAGCGCCAGGTCGCGCAACTGTTCGTCACGCAGCTTGGGCCAGAGGGCGACAACGTTGTATGGATCGGCGAACTCCCCGCCCATGTCGATTTCCATATGCAGGTTTCCGATGTAGCGGATTTGCCCTGGCTGGATGTTGAAGCGCAGTGGTGGTGGCGGCGATGCTGGCAAGCCGGTCTGGCGGAGAACGTTGCGGTACACGACGCTCCAGGCATCAATGGCGTACTCGCCTGGCGGCAGGGGTAGGACATACAGGCGACCTGTGCCCCCTCCGGGATTGCCGTCCCAGGGAATCCTGACTGCCCGCCACCATCCGACGGGAGTCAGCCAGCGCGAGCGACCATCCGGCCTCTGCAACCTGAAGTCCGCAACGGGGTTGGGGCCTTGTGTGTAGTGGAGTGGGTCGAGCGGGCCGTTGACCTGTTGCGTGACCGAGACCACCAGCAACCCATTCTCCTGAGGCTGATCAGGGCGGGATGCACAGCCTGCCAGCAGGAACACGAAAAGCAGCGCCTTGAAATGCGCTTGCATCCTCACCAAGGCCCCCTGGAGTTGTGACGGCAGAGCTTCATCCGTCAAGGTTGAGGCTCCATTCCGGATATGTCCAGGGCAAAGCAAAAGGGCGTGCCTATCGGCACGCCCTTTTTGCTTGCAGCCGCTCCGCCTACATATTGCGGCGGTACTCGCCGCCTACATCGTACAGCGCGTGGCTGATCTGGCCCAGGCTGTTGTACTTCACCGCTTCCAGCAGCGACTCGAAGATGTTCTTGCGGTCGCGGGCGGTGCGCTGCAGGTTTTTCAGGCTCTCCGGGCCATAGCCGTTGCGGTTGGCGCGGTAGGCCTCGACGTTGTCGATCTGCTGACCCTTTTCCTCCTCGGTGGAGCGGATCAGCTCGATCGTGGTTGCGATCTCGCCGCCGTGGTCCTTGGGCAGGAAGGTGTTGACGCCGATCAGCGGCAGGGAGCCGTCGTACTTCTTGTGTTCGTAGTACAGGCTCTCTTCCTGGATCTTGCCGCGCTGGTACATGGTGTCCATGGCGCCCAGCACGCCGCCACGCTCGGAGATGCTCTCGAACTCCTTGTACACGGCTTCTTCCACCAGGTCGGTGAGCTGGTCGATGACAAAGCTGCCCTGCCAGGGGTTCTCGCAGAAGTTCAGGCCCAGCTCACGGTTGATGATCAGCTGGATCGCCACGGCGCGGCGCACGGACTCCTCGGTGGGGGTCGTGATGGCCTCGTCGTAGGCGTTGGTGTGCAGCGAGTTGCAGTTGTCGAACAGCGCGTACAAGGCCTGCAGCGTGGTGCGGATGTCATTGAACTGGATCTCCTGGGCGTGCAGCGAGCGGCCGGAGGTCTGGATGTGGTACTTCAGCATCTGGCTGCGCTCGTTGGCGCCGTAGCGCTCCTTCATGGCGCGCGCCCAGATGCGGCGGGCCACGCGGCCGATCACGGAGTACTCCGGGTCCATGCCGTTGCTGAAGAAGAACGACAGGTTCGGCGCGAAGTCGTCGATCTTCATGCCGCGGGCCAGGTAGTACTCCACGAAGGTGAAGCCATTGGCCAGCGTGAAGGCGAGCTGGCTGACCGGGTTCGCACCGGCCTCGGCGATGTGATAACCCGAGATCGACACCGAGTAGAAGTTGCGGACCTTGCGCTCGACGAAGGACTGCTGGATGTCGCCCATCATGCGCAGGGCGAACTCGGTGGAGAAGATGCAGGTGTTCTGCGCCTGGTCTTCCTTGAGGATGTCCGCCTGCACCGTTCCGCGCACGGTGGACATGGTCTCGGCCTTGATCCTGGCGTAGGTCTCTGCGTCCAGCAGTTGGTCGCCGGTCACGCCCAGCAGGGCCAGGCCCAGGCCGTTGTTGGTGGGTGGCAGCTCGCCGGAGTACACCGGGCGGGTCTTGCCGGCGAACAGCTCGGCGATCTTCTTCTCGGCGGCGGCCCAGCGCGCCGGGTCGGCCTTCAGGTACTTCTCCACCTGCTGGTCGATGGCCGTGTTCATGAACATGGCCAGGATCATCGGCGCCGGGCCGTTGATGGTCATGGAGACCGAGGTGCTCGGCGCGCAGAGGTCGAAGCCGGAGTAGAGCTTCTTCATGTCGTCCAGCGTCGCGATGCTGACGCCGGAGTTGCCGATCTTGCCGTAGATGTCCGGGCGCGTGTGCGGGTCTTCGCCGTACAGCGTCACCGAGTCGAAGGCGGTGGACAGGCGCGTTGGCGAGCCGGGCTGGCTCAGGTAGTGGAAGCGGCGGTTGGTGCGCTCCGGCGTGCCTTCACCCGCGAACATGCGGATCGGGTCTTCGCCGACGCGGCGGTAGGGGTAGATGCCGGCGGTATAGGGATAGCCGCCGGGCAGGTTTTCCTTCAGCAGGAAGCGCAGCAGCTCGCCCCAGCTCTCGTAGTGCGGCGCGGCCACCTTCGGAATCTTCTGGTGGCTCAGCGACTCGATGTAGTTGTCGCCCTTCACCGCCTTGCCGCGCACCTCGTAGGTGTACTGCGCGTCGGTCACGCCCTTGAGGCGCTCCGGCCAGGCGCGCAGCAGGTCCACGGAGCTGGGCTCCAGCGACTTCAGTGCGTCGTTATAGCGCTGGCGCAGGGTCAGCAGGGTCTTGTCGCCGCCGGAGGTCAGGTCCTCGTTGGCGTAGAAGTCCAGGGCCTTGGGCAGCTTCTCGTCACCCAGCTCCTTCAGCGATTCCCAGAGGTTCTGGGCCCGGTTGGCGGTCTCGTCCTGGCGCTCCGCATCCTTGTTGATGCTGCGGCCCTGCTCGGCGATCTCGGCGAGGTAGCGCACGCGGCTGCCCGGGATCAGCACGGTGGCGCGCGGTTCCTTCAGCGAGGTGTCGAGGTCCGGCGTCCACTGGCTTTCCGGCAGGCCGAGCTTGGTGCGCAGCAGACGGCAGAGATTGCTGAACATCCAGGTCACGCCCGGATCGTTGAACTGGCTGGCGATGGTCGGGTAGACCGGCACCTCGTCGTCCTTCAGCTCGAACTTCACGCGGTTGCGCCTCCACTGCTTGCGCACGTCGCGCAGCGCGTCTTCGGCACCCTTGCGGTCGAACTTGTTCAGCACCACCAGCTCGGCGAAGTCGATCATGTCGATCTTCTCGAGCTGGCTGGCGGCGCCGTATTCGCTGGTCATCACGTAGACCGGGAAGTCCACCAGGTCGACGATCTCGGAGTCGCTCTGGCCGATGCCGGCGGTCTCCACGATCACCAGGTCATAGGCCTGGCCGCGCAGGAAGGCGACGCAGTCCTTCAGCACGGTGTTGGTGGCGGCGTGCTGGCGGCGCGTGGCCATGGAGCGCATGAACAGGCGCTTGCTGCGCAGCGAGTTCATGCGAATGCGGTCGCCCAGCAGGGCGCCACCGGAGCGGCGGCGGGTGGGGTCCACGGCCAGCACGGCGATGCGCATCTCTGGGAAGGCCTGCAGGAAGCGCAGCAGCAACTCGTCCACCACGGAGGACTTGCCGGCGCCGCCGGTGCCGGTGAAGCCGATGACGGGCGTCTTGGCGCCGGCCAGCTGCCATTCCTTGCGCAGGCGGGCCAGGTCGGCCTCCGGCAGGGCGCCTTCCTCGATGGTCGAGAGCATCTGCCCGATGCTGATCTCGTCGTCGGCCGAGACCTTGGCCGGCACGCGGGTATCCAGGCGGTGCTTGTGGGCGCGCTCGACCAGGTCGTCGATCATGCCGGTGAGGCCCAGCTTGGCGCCGTCGTTGGGGTGGTAGATGTACTCCACGCCCTGCGAGTGCAGCACCGCGATCTCTTCCGGCGTGATGGTGCCGCCGCCGCCGCCGAACACGCGGATGTGTGGGGCGCCGCGCTCGGCGAGCATGTCCACCATGTACTTGAAGAACTCATTGTGGCCGCCCTGGTAGCTGGACAGCGCGATGCCGTCGGCGTCTTCCTGCAGCGCCGCGCGGACGATGTCCTCCACCGAGCGGTTGTGGCCCAGGTGGATCACCTCGGCGCCCTTGCCCTGGATCAGGCGGCGCATCACGTTGATCGCGGCATCATGGCCGTCGAACAGGCTGGCGGCGGTGACGAAGCGCAGCGGGGTGGCCTCGCTGGTCTCGGTCTGGCGGGTGGCGGTGGCGGGCTGGGCGGTCATGGTCAGATCCTGGCAATCGGGAAACCCGGGAACGTTACGCCAGCCCGGCTTGCGGGGCGATGCCCAAAAGCATCTCGTTTAGTGACAGAATTTGCCATATGAATCCTGTCCGGCCTTCCCAATCCTCCGTCCATGGCACGGCCCGCTGAATCCCGGGGCACCATTGCCGCGGCCTTCGTCCGGCAGGCCCTGCAGGCCGTGGCCCGTCGCGGCCTGGACCCGGCCCTGGCGCTCGAAAAAGCCGGGCTGGCCGCGGACCTGCTGGCGGACGACCGCACGCGTGTGGGGCCGGAGGTCTTCGGCAGCCTCTGGCTGAGCATAGCCGAGTTGCTGGACGACGAGCTGTTCGGCCTGGACTCCCGCCCGATGCGGGTGGGCAGTTTTGCCACTTTGTGCCATCTGATGCTGCACACCCCGGACCTGCGCACGGCCCTGGTCCGGGGTGCCCGGCTGGTCAACCTGCTGCTGGCCGACACCCAGGTGGAACTGGACCTGGAGGGGCCGGAGGCGGCGCTGCGCTTCGTGGAGCAGGGGCCCCGGGCCCGGGAGGCGCAGGTCTTCGCCCACGAGACCCTGTTCGTGATGCTGCACGGCCTGGTGTGCTGGCTGGTGCGCCGGCGCATCGTCATCCACGAGGCCGACTTCTCCTATCCGCCGCCGGCCTGGCAGGACGAGTACCTGCTGATCGTGGGCGAGACCCTGCATTTCGAGCGGCCGGTGACGCGCTTCGCCTTCAGCGCCGCCGACCTGGACGCGCCGGTGGTGCAGACCGAGGCCAGCGCCCGTGAATTCCTGCGCGGCGCGCCGCACAACTTCCTGCTCAAGTACAAGGACCCGCAGAGCGTGGCGCACCGGGTGCGCCGCCTGCTGCGCGAGACCCCTCCGGAGCAATGGCCGGATTTCGACGAGCTGGCCTGGCAGCTGCGACGCCATCCGACCACGCTGCGCCGTCGCCTGGAGGAGGAGGGGTCGTCCTACCGTATCGAGAAAAGCGCCCGCCGCCGCGATCTGGCGCTGGAATACCTGACCGACCCGAAGCGCAGCGTGCTGGATGTGGCCCAGGCCCTGGGCTTTGCCGAGCCCAGCGCCTTCCACCGGGCCTTCCGGCAGTGGACGGGGATGAGCCCGGGGGAGTACCGCAAGAAGGCGGGATTGAAGGGCTGAAAAAAGAAACCCCTTTCAAGCTGAAAGGGGTGATGGGAGTCATGAGGGGTAGCCTTCAACGTGCGTCGAGGGACCTGTGTTGGGCACCTCGATACGCTGCGCTACTCGGTGTGAGCGGTGGATCAGCGCGGCGCGCTCGGCGCGGTGCCCGTGCCTTCCCAGGGCTTGCGCGGCGGCTCGCAGGCCGAAGGGTCCTTCGCGCAGCGTTCCGCACGTGCCGCCTGGCGCTTCTCCAGCTTCACCTTGCAGTTGGCGTCCGCTTCGCAGGCTGCCTTGCGCTTCTCACGGTGCTCCTGGCGCTCGGCCTTGCACTTGGCCGGGTCCTTGGCGCATTCGGCCTGGCGCGCTTCGCGCTTGGCCTTGTGCTGCTCCAGCTTCGCCTTGCAGTTGGCGTCGGCCATGCACTTGTCGTGGCGCTCCTTGCTGTGGGCGCGGCGGTCCTTCTTGCATTTCGCGGGGTCGGCCGCGCATTCGGCCTTGCGGGTCTCGTGCTTCTTCTTCATCTCCTCGCACTTCTGCGGGTTGGCGGCGCACTTCTCCTGCAGCTTCTGCTTCCAGGGTTGTGCGTCGGTGGTGCCAGGCACGGGCGGCTGGTCCGGGGTGGCGGCGAGGGCCGGCAGGCTCAGGGAGGCGAGGCCGAGTGCGAGTGCGGCGGTGAGGGTCTTCAGGTTCATCGTCAGGGTCCTTGGGGGAGACATCCGGTACAACGGCCCGTGAGCGCGGCCGTTGACAGCGCATCTGCCGGGGCGGCCAATGCTGTACGCCGGATGAACGGTTAACCTGGGCGCATGAGCTCTGTCCATACCGCTTACCTGGTCGTCGGCATCATCGCTGCCGGCATGGGTGTGATCGTGCTGATGAGCGATCCCCGCAGCGGCGCCAGCCGCGCCCTGGCGATCGCCATGTTGCTGCTGGGCCTGCGCCTCGGCCTGAGCCTGTTCGAGCACGCCGGCAGCACCGCCTGGCAGATCCAGGCGGCGGTCCTGGCGCGGTTGCTGGAGGCGGCGAACATCCTGGTGGGCATCGAATGGGCGCGGCGCATCGCCGTGCTGTCGGCGGCCAAGCTGCAGCGCACGATCCAGGGGCTGTTTCGCGTGTCGCAACTGCTGGGCCTGGTCTATGGCGCGATGACACTGGGCTACATCGCCATCGCGCCCGAGGCGGCCTTGCAGGACCAGCCGGGCGTGATGCGCCTCAGCGGCCTGGAGTGGGCGGTGTTCACGCCGGTGCTGGGCAGCAGCATCCTGCTGTCCGGCATCGCCATCGTCATCCTGATGGTGGTGAGCGCGGACCCCGCCGAGTGCGGCCGCCTGCGCGCTCTGGTGATCTCCGCGCCCTTCCTGCTGGGTGGCCTGGTGCTGGCGGAGCGCTACGTGCCGGTTTCCATCGCTTTGGGCCTGCTGGTGTTCCTCGGCGGCTCGGTGCGCTACTACATCGTGCAGGCGCAGCGCGGCGAATTCATGCGCCAGTTCCTGTCGCCGCAGGTGGCGCGGGTGGTGAACCTGCAGGGCATGGGGCAGGTGATGCGCCGCGAGCGGCGCCAGATCAGCGTGGTGGTCTGCGACCTGCGTGGCTTCACGCGCTTCGCCGCCGAGCGCGTCTCGGACGAGGTGATGGACCTGCTGCAGCGCTTCTACCAGCTGGCCGGCGAGGTTGCGGCGAAGCACGGCGGCACGGTGAAGGACCACGCCGGCGACGGCCTGCTGGTGCTGGTGGGCGCGCCGCTACCGGTGGAGGATCATGCGCGAGCGGCGGTGAGCCTGGCGCTGGAGCTGATGCGCGAGGCGCAGCCGCTGCTGCGGCGCGAAGGCGAGCTGGGCCTGGGCATTGGCATTGCCACCGGGCACCTCACGGTGGGCGCGATCCAGGGCGCGGGCCGCCTGGAGTACGTGGCCGTGGGCAATGCCGTGAACCTCGCGGCGCGGCTGTGCCAGCGCGCCGAGGCGGGGGAGGTGCTCTGCGACCGCCGTACGCGCGAGGCGCTGCAGGATCAGCCGGAATTCCCGGCACTGGCGCGCGAGCCGGAGCAGTTCAAGGGTTTTGACGCGCCCACGCCGGTCTATGCCCTGAGCGGCGCCTGAGGTGCTCGCTCAGCGGTGCTCTTCGCGGTCCTTCTGCTCGATGGCCGTGCGCAACTGCGTGAGGTTTTCGCGCAGCATGTCGGACACCAGTTCGTCGGTGCGCGGGTCGTTCAGCACCTGCTCGATCACGCGCATGGCGGCGTCGATCACGCTCTCCACGATGTCGTTGTAGAACGGCAGGCGCTTGAGGCGGCCGGTCTGCTGGTCCTCGCGCAGCTTCTCCAGGATCATCGCGCGCAGCTCGTTCTGGTTTTCCTCCAGGGCGCGGGAGATGTTCTTGGTGTAGGTGCCGCGGGCCATCACGTCCGCCACCTCGTTGAGCACGGCGACGGTGACGGCGCTGCTGATCGAGCCAACGATGGCCTTCTTGACGCGCCGGACCAGGCGGTAAGTGAAGTCGTCGCCCAGCGCGCGGTCGGCAGCCATGCCGAAGCGGCCGAGCAGGATCAGGATGCGGATCACGCGGAACAGGCGGAATCCGCGCAGCGCCGGCGAGGCGATGGGGATCATGCCGAGGATCTCGTACCAGTTGCGGCCCAAGTAGGCGCGCCGCCAGCCTTCCTCGCGCCAGCGCCACAGGAACTCGGCGGCGAAGAGGGCGCAGATCAGCACGTCGGTGCGCAGGATCCAGTCGCGCTGCACCTCGGTGACCGAGCCCCAGGTCTCCCAGCTGAGCAGGCCGATGGACAGGATCGCCAGCACCAGCATGATCCAGTCCAGCGGCCGGATACGGCGCGCCACCTGGAGGGGAGTGGGGAGGTCGGTGTCCTGGGTCATGAAGGGGCGGCCTGGGTTCGGGTCCGGCCCACAGACAGGAGCCAGGGAGGATTGTTCCATGCCCCCGGCGGGAAGTCTGCCCTCAGGGCGGCGGCGATTGCAGCGTCAGCGCGCAGGTCTGGCCCACGTCCAGCACGCGCATGGCGCGGCCGGCGCCCAGCCACAGCGCCACGGACATGGTGAGTTCCACGATCTCGGTATCGCTGTAGGCCGCGCGGAAACGCTGCCAGAAGGCATCGTCGGCCCGCATCGCCACGTGATCCAGTGCGAAGCGTTCGGCGAACTCGGCGGCGAGCCTTTCGCGCTCCGAGTAGCCATCGGCCGTGCGCCAGGCAGCGGCATTGGCGTACAGCGCCTCGTCTACGCCCTGCCCGGGGCCGTGTTCCTGGCGGGCGTTGCGGCAGACCTCGCATTCGTTGATCTGCGCGATGCGCATGCGCGCGATCTCGCGCACCCGCAGCGGCAGGCGTGCCTTGCCGTAGACCGCTTCGCTGTAGGCCACCAGGCCCGCACCCATGTCGGGCTGCAGCTGCATCCAACTGCCGAGATCGTCCGTGACGTCGATGCGGGCCATGGTGAGCTCCTCTAAGCCATCTTCAGCGCTTTCTTCATCCAGTCCGGCATGCCGTGGTCGTAGCAGTGCTCCTCGGAGCGTTCCACGATGCGCCAGCCCTCGGGCGTGCGCCGATACCGGTCGATGTACCAGAGCCCCAGGAACATGGTCTCGGTGCCGCCCTCGGGCTTGGGCACCACCATGGGGTTGAAGCAGGCGATGCGGCCGGTGCCGGTATCGCCGTCGATCTGGAAATCGAAATTGCCGACGAAGTGCTGGTAGGACGGGAAGTGCTTCAGCGCCTCCGGCAGCCAGGCCTTGACCTTGGGGTAGGGGCCGTCGATACCGCCCATCGCGCGGTAGTCGATGTAGGCATCCGGCGTGAACACGGTGTCCAGCCGGTCGAAGGTCCGCGCGTCGATGGCGTTGGCGTAGCGGGTGACCAGATCCTGCAGCTCGATCCGGTCGGAAATCTGCTGCAGGGAGAGCGTCACGAGCCCAGCACCATGTCGCTCTTGCCCCAGAAGGCGCGCATCGAGCTGAACTTGCCGGCGTCGTTGAACGTCATGACGTCGATCACCTGGATGTGGGCCTTGCCCTCGGGCATGTTCAGCTTCACGTCGAAGGCCATGGCGGCCGAGTTGCCGTGGGAGGTGCGGATGGGGGCGGCCAGGGACAGCTTGGCGCCGGTGGCCACGGCCATCTTGTAGAACTTCAGGATTTCCGCCTTGCCGCTCTTGACCGGCGAACCGACCGGGTCTTCCACGGTGGCATCGTCGGCGTACAGGTCGGCGATCGCCTGGGGATCGGAGACGTTGAAGGCGTCGATATAGGCCTGCATCGCCTGGCGCATCTGCGTTTCGCTGGTCATGGAATTTTCGGGTCGATCTGGGGTATGGGTCACCGCCCCGGTGGGGCAGGCGCAGGGGCGCCAGCCGGGCAGCGGATGAGTTGCTTTTACATCTTGATCGGCAGCCTCCGGAAGTTGGATCATCCATATGGATGAGGCACCCGGATGGCAGTCCGGTGACCCTTGACGCAGGCCAGCTTCCGTTCGCCCCTGGGCGACAACAAAACCAAGAACAGCCAGCCGGAAGCGTACGACGAGGAGAGTTTGATGGTAGCTTTGGCGAATGCGAGTGCCGCCCGTTTCCGGGCCCGGCAGGAGAATAGCGTGGCTCCCACCAGGGCTGTCGCCACACCACAGACAATCGATGTCGAGGGGCTGGACCGCCTTCTGGGCGCCATCTACGACGGCCCGACCGAGTCGCCCCCCTGGAATACTGCACTGCAGCAAATGCGCGACACCCTGGGCGCTGCCCATGTCACGCTGATGCTGCGCCCGCCGTCCTCCGAGTCGCACGGCGTGATGATCAACACCGGCAAGGTGACCTCGCAGGGCGTCGAGTCCTATGAGACCCATTTCTTCGCGCTGGACCCCTTCGTGCGCCTGCCCGAGGGCGAGGTCGTCACCGCCGAGGAGCTGATCGGCTCCCAGCAGTGGCTCAAGAGCGCCATGTACCAGGAATACCTCAAGCCCCTGGACATCCGGCACCTCCTGGGCGCCGACATCTACACCAAGGAAGGCATCGAGTGCCGCCTGCGCATCACCCGCTCCGATAGCGCGGATGCCTTCTCGACCGAGGAAAAGGCGCTGGTCCGGCTGCTGCTGCCGCACCTGAAGCGTTCCATCCGCCTGCATGCCAAGCTCGACTACCTGGAATGCGACCGCCAGCTCTTCGCCGGCGCCGTCAACCGCATGCTGGTGGGCATGGTCACCTTTGCCCAGGATGGCTCGGTCCTGGAGATGAACCAGGAAGCCCAGCGCATCCTGGCCGAGAAGGACGGCATCGTCCGCAGCGGCACCGGCATCGCCCTGTCCAGCAACCACGAGAACCGCGACCTGCAGCGCATGATCCGCCAGGCGCTGACCGGCGGCCCCGTCGAGGAGCCGGTGGAAGGCCCCTCGGTGGTCGAGGCCATGTCGGTGACGCGCCCCTCCGGCCGCGCCAAGCTCGGCATCGTCGTGCGTACCATCCCGCTGGGCGAGTTCACCGGCGCCAAGCAGCGCCCGGCTGCCGCCGTATTCCTGCGCGATCCGGAATCCAGCGGCACCCAGCCTTCGCAGGAAGTGGTGCGCCGCCTGTTCGGCCTGACCCGCATGGAAGCCGCACTGGCCCTGCTGCTGGCCGAAGGCCTGACCCTGGACGAAGCGGCCGAGAAGCTCAACGTGCGCCGCAACACTGCACGCACGCACCTGCGCTCCATCTTCTGCAAGACCGGCGTCACCCGTCAGACCATGCTGGTGCGCATGCTGCTCAACAGCGTGATCTCGCTGGGCTGATTTGCTGCAGTTTCATAAAAGCCCGCCGATCGGCGGGCTTTTTTGTTTCTTCAGCCGAGTTCATGCCAGCGGTCGTGTCGTTCGCGCCGCTCCTGCCGGTAATTGGTGATCTCCAGACGTATGCCGTCCGGGTCCTGGAAGAAGATCGCGCGGTAGTCCGGGGCGTAATCCGGATAGTGCCGGGGTTCGCTGACGTCCGCCCCCAGGGCGCGCAGCGCTGCAGCGGCGGCATCCACGTCGGCTTCGCTGTCCACGCGCAAGCAGAGATGATGCAGGCCCGGCGCATAGGCGTCATGTCGTCCGCCGCGTGCCGGACGCAGCACGAAGCCGAACAGGCGGTTGTAGTACTGCACATGCGGATCGTCGCCGATCTTGAAACGATTCTTGCGGAAGCCCAGCGCCGGCATTGCACGGTCGTAGAAGGCCTCCGAGACCGCCAGGTCCGAGACGGCCAGGTAGATGTGGTCGATGCCGGTGATCTGCGCCATACGGGGCTCCAGCGGCGGCGGATGCTGGCAGCGAGTTTCTCCGCCCAGAGCGCATAGGCGCCGGGGCCTGGATGGAATCCATCGCTGGCCATCAGTTCAAGGTCCGTGGGGAAATTCGCTGCCAGGAACTCGCAGTCGGCATGTTGCTGGGCCCAACTCTGCAGGCCGTGGTTGTAGCTCCGTGCCTGTGCTCCCATGTACCAGCGCAGCGGCTGGGGCAGGGCCGGGAATACATGCATCGGCGGCAAGGCCGACAGCAGGATGTGCTTCGCCTGGAACTGTTGGCGCAGCAGGCTCACCAACTCCGCCTGTTGCTGCAGCCATGGCCGTACGGGCATGCGGCCAGTGAGGTCGTTGACGCCCAGCGAGGTCACCACCACGTCATAAGGCGCCTGCGGCAGCTCGCGCAGTTGCTGCAGGGCCTGTTTGGTGGTATGTCCGGTGGTAGCGGCCAGGGTCCAGCTCACGCGGAAGTCCTGGGCCAGCAACCGGGCCAACTGCCCCGACAGGGCTTGCGCCTGCCACTCCGCGCCGACACCGGCGGCGGCGGAGTCTCCCGCGATCAGCAGGCGCAGCGGTGGGCCTTGGCCGATCTCGCCCTGGCGCTCACCCGCGGCTTCCGGCAGGCGCGGGGTCACACGGCGCACGTGGTGCCCCTGGAGCAGGAGCAAGGGACCGAGTCCGATGGTGGCAAGGGTATGGCGCATGACCGGCCCTAGGTCCAGGCCATCCACAGGCCGGCGGAATACAGCGTGGTGGCCAGCAATAGACCGCTGAAGGGCAGGCTGAAGAAATACAACCAGCCCAGCGGCAGGTAGGCGAGCAGGGTGAACATGCCCAGGCCGCTGAGGAAGAGCGAGCCGAACAGGAACTCCGGCTGGCACAGGCCCAGGTAACCCCAGACCAGCCCGAACAGCATGGCGCTATAGCTGTGGGTGGCGTTGAAGCCGATCCAGGCACGCCAGATGGTCGTCTCGCGCGTGATCACGGGCGAGACGGCCTTCATGTGGTCGATCAGCGACGGATCGCGCGGCAGCAGCTTCGGCCCGAAGAAGGTGAAGACCAGGTGCGCGGTGCCCAGGGCCAGCAGGACCAACGCGCTGGCAGCGACCAGCAGGCCCGCAGTGTTCATGCCGGAGTCGCCAGGTGCTTCTGCAGCTCGACGCGCTGTGCTTCCGGCACGGCTACCGACTGCTGCGCGTCGAAGTCGAAGGCCACCATCACCGCCTTGCCGCGCGCCACCACGTGATCCTTCTGCCAGGCCTCGTGCAGCACGGTGAAGGACTTGCCGCCGATCTTCTCGATGGAGGTCCGGATCGTCACCTCGGCGCCGTAATGGGTCTGCGCGACGAAGTCCACCTCGATGCGCGCCAGGATCAGGGTCAGCCCCTGCACCGGGAATTGTGGCGAGAAGATGCGCAGGACAGGCTCGCGCGCGGTCTCGAACCAGCCGGTCATCACCGTGTTGTTGATGTGTCGGAAAGCGTCGGTTTCGTAGAAGCGGGGCGTGACGGTCAGGGTGAACATGGTGGTGTCAGGGAGATGCTGTCAGGGCTCTGAGTGACCAAGCATATCGGCAGGCGCTGTCCAGTGGTTAGACAGGGTCCGGCCCGCGATTTCATCGGGCAGGGGATGCCGTGCGTCCGGCTGGTGGGAACAGCCGGGCCGCAGCCTCGGAGAATGGTGTACCGGCAAGCCAGGGCCTTGTGCAGACGCCGGCCCGGGGATGCATGCGATACGCCAGGCAACAGCGTGAGGAAATGAAGTGGTGGCATCGTTTCAGGCTGGCGGCCGTGGCGATCTTGAGCATCGGCGTGGCCCTGTTCTTCCTGTACTGCCTGTGCAGCCTGGCGCAGAAGCCCCTGGAGCACCTGGAACAGACGCTGGTGCCGGATGCGGATTCCCATAATCCCTAGTGGAAGTCCCGTGACTCCATCCGCATGCCGCCCAGCCAGCGGCTGTAGTCCCGTGCCTTCTCCATCACCACGTTGGTTACGCCGTCGGCGGTCTGCAGCTTGCCGCTGACGATGATCAGCGTGGAGCCGATGATTTCGTGGCGCAGTTCCTCCTGCGTGCGGGGCCAGACGATCAGGTTGGCGATGCCGGTCTCGTCCTCGATCGACATGAAGATCACTCCAGAGGCGGTGCCTGGGCGCTGGCGGTGGGTGACGATGCCGGCCACGCGCACGATCTGGCCGCTGCGCAGCGTGGGAAGCTCGGCGGCCCGGCGCACTCGCAGGCGGTCCAGCTTCGGGCGCAGCAGCGCCAGCGGATGGCGCCGCAATGTCAGCCCGGTGCTCTGGTAGTCGGCGACGATGTCCTGGCCTTCGGTCGGGGCCTGCAGTGCTACAGCATCCTCCACGGCGGAATGGCCGGCCAGCATGCCGGGCAGGCGCTCGCTGCCCAGCGTGGCCCAACGCGCGTGGTGACGGTGGCCGCCGAGCGTTGCCAGCGTGTCGGCACGGGCCAGGGCATCCAGCGACTTGCGTGGCAGCTTCAGGCGGTGCGCCAGGTCGTCCACGCTGGAGAAGGGTCGCTCTTGGCGCGCCTGCATAAGGGCCAGGCCATCGGCCTCGGCAAAACCCGAGACCATGCGCAGACCCAGGCGCACGGCGGGCCTTCGCGCGCCCGCCGGCTCCAGGCTGCAGTCCCAGTCGCTGTGCATGACGTCGGCGGGATGGAACTCCACGCCGTGGCGGCGTGCATCCGCCATCAGCTGCGCCGGCGCATAGAAACCCATGGGCCAGCTGTTGATCAGCGCGGCGCAGAAGGCGGCCGGATGGTGGCACTTGAGCCAGGCCGAGACATAGGCCAGCTTGGCGAAGCCGGCGGCATGGGACTCCGGGAAACCGTAGTCGCCGAAGCCGAGAATCTGCTGGTAGATGCGCTCTGCGAACTCCTGCGTGTAGCCGTTCTTCAGCATGCCGCCGATCAGCTTGCCTTGCAGGTGTTCCAGGCCGCCGCGCCGTTTCCAGGCCGCCATGGAGCGGCGCAGGTTATCGGCCTCGCCGGGCGTGAAGCTGGCGGCGACCATGGCGATCTCCATGACCTGTTCCTGGAACAGGGGAACGCCCAAGGTGCGACCCAAAACCCCCTCCAGGGCCTTGCTGGGATATTCCACTTTCTCCTTGCCCGAGCGCCGCCTCAGGTAGGGATGCACCATGTCTCCCTGGATCGGGCCAGGACGCACGATCGCCACCTGCACCGTCAGGTCGTAATGAGACTTCGGTTTAAGTCTGGGTAGCATCGACATCTGCGCTCGTGACTCCACCTGGAATACGCCGACCGAATCGGCCTTGCCGAGCATGTCGTAGGTGGCTTTGTCACCATCGGCGATATCCTGCATGCGCCGGGGAGCACTGGGGTGAGGTCCCAGGAGATCGAAGCATCTCCGGATTGCGCTGAGCATGCCCAAGGCCAGGCAATCCACCTTCAGCAGTTTCAATGATTCCAGATCATTCTTGTCCCACTGGATGATCGTGCGGTCCTCCATTGCCGCGTTCTCTACCGGCACCAGCGTGTGCAGCGGTGCCTCGGAGATCACAAAGCCGCCGACGTGCTGCGACAGATGGCGCGGAAATTCGAGGAGTTCCTGCACGAAGCCGAGCAGGTTTCGCGACATGGGCGCTTCCGGGTCGATGCCCAGTTGCGCGAAGCGCTCCGCCATCTTCGTGGCGTCGTCGAACCAGTACATCGACTTGGCCAGGGCGTCGATGTGATCGGGGCTGAATCCCAGTGCGCGCCCGACGTCACGCAATGCGCTGCGCGGCTGGTAGCGGATCACGGTGGCGGCCAGCGCCGCGCGCTCGCGGCCATAGCGCCGGTAGACGTACTGCATCACCTCCTCGCGCCGCTGGTGCTCGAAATCCACGTCGATGTCCGGCGGCTCGCCGCGCTCGCGCGACAGGAAGCGGCCGAACAGCAGGTTGCTGATGGCCGGGTCCATCTCGGTGATGTGCAGTGCATAGCAGACGGCGGAATTGGCGGCAGAGCCGCGGCCCTGGCAGAGGATTCCCTGTCCGCGCGCCCAGTGGACGATGTCGGCCACGGTCAGGAAATAGTGTTCGTAACCCAGTTCCTCGATCAACTGGAGCTCCTGCTCCAATTGGTCGCTGACCTTGGGCAACAAGCCCCCGGGCCAACGCTCGGCGCTGCCCAGCCGGACGCGTTCGCGCAGGTAGCCGATGGGTGTGTGGCCCTCGGGCACCACCTCGTGCGGATAGCGGTAGCGCAACTCGGTGAGCTTGAACGTGCACCGATCCGCAATGCGCAGCGTCTCCGCCATCAACTCTGGAGGGTACAGTCGTTGCAATGTTTCCAGTGGCCGCAGGTGGCGCTCACCGTTGGGAAAAAGTTCGTGCCCGGCCTCCGCGACGCTGCGGCCCAGGCGGATCGCCGTCATCACGTCGTGCAGGCGGCGCCGCTCGCGTACGTGGTAGTGCACGCCACCCGTGGCCACACAGGGCAGGCCGTTCTTGCGGCCGAGTGCCAGCAGTCTGTGCATCCGCTGCGCATCGTCGGCCAGCAACAGTTGAGTGACGCCGATCCAGCCTCGGCCTGGGAAATGCTCACGCAGCCAATGCGCATCGCCATCGCAAATTTCGGTACCGGGGCTCCAGATGGCGAGGCAGCGATCCAGGCCCTGCTCGAGGTCGGAACGTACCAGGCGATACTTGCCCTTGTCGGTGCTACGCCGGCCCTTCGTGATCAGCCGGCAGATCTGCGAGTAGGCATCGTGGTCGGGTGCCAGCAGCACCAGGTGCAGGCCATCCGGCAGGCGAAACTCTGAGCCAACCAGCAGCTTGAGGCCCGCTTCCTCTGCGGCATCGTGTGCGCGCACGATACCCGCCATGGAGCATTCATCAGTGATCGCCAGCGCGGCATAGCCCAGGGACGTGGCGCGCTTTACCAGCTCATCCGCATGCGAGGCGCCGCGCTGGAAGGAGAAATTACTGAGGCAGTGCAGTTCGGCGTAACTCATGGCGCCGTTTCGGCGCGCGTCACCCGTCGCGCGGGCCGATCCAGAAATGCGGGTTGTGGGCCACCTCCCAGAGGTGGCCGTCGGGATCGCTGAAGTAGCCCGAATAGCCGCCCCAGAAAACCTTCTGCGCCGGCTTCACCAGGCGGGCGCCGGCCTCCAGGGCCTGCGTCATCAGGGCATCGACCGCGTCCTCGGATTCCAGGTTGTGCGCCAGCGTGAAACCGGAGAAGCCGTTGCCGGCAGCGGGTATGCCGACGTCCTCGGCCAGGGCTTCCCGGCCATACAGACCCAGCCAGCTGCCGTTGAGACGGAAGAAGGCGACGTTGGGGTCCGAATTCATGCGCGGCAGGCCCAGGCCCTGCTCGTAGAAGCGCACCGACTCCGCCATGTCGCGGACCGCCAGGGTGATCATGCTGATGCGGGGATTCATGGGCTCGGCTCCTGACAGGTCGGGGAGGGGCTGGAACAGTTTCGCCAGCACCTGCTCCAGGGCTTCGGAAAGCTTGATGGGCTCCGGGCACGGACGCAGCGAGCGGGTATTCGAGAGCAGTTGCTGCAAGGCCTGGTCGTCCCAGGACTGGAAGCGCGGAGTGGGATTTATGGCTTGGATATCGTTCATCGTCAGGCCCAGAGTCCATGCATGAACCAGCTGCCGCTCAGTGCGTCGCGATATACCCAGAGTTGCGAGCCACTGTCGGATTCGGCGAGGAAGTAGTCGCGCTGTGCATCGGCGCCGTCCCACCAGCCGCCCTCGATACGTTCCGGGCGGCCACGCAGGCGCGGCGGCTGATGCAGTGCCTGGGGACGCGCCAGCAGCCAGAACGGACGTGGCGGAAACTCTGCCTTGCCCGGCTGTGGCTGGCGTGCGGCATGCCAGCTGCGTTCCGGCAGGTGCTCGGCGCGCAGGCCCAGGAAGCGGATCGCATCGGAGCCCAGGCGTGCCTGCAATTTCTCCAGCAGGCTCAGCCATTCGCCATCCTGCTGCAGGCGCTGGTCGAACAGGTCGCCCTGGTGCAGGTCCGGCACCAGGAAGCGCTCGGCCCGCAGCGTCAGTGCCAGCGAGGGCGCCGGCAGCTCCAGGCGCTCCAGCCGCTCGCGCACGATCACCAGGAAGTGCGCGGCGTCGCGCGCGGGCGCGGTCAGGCGCAGGTCCATGCGCGTGCGCGAGTGGCCCTCGTGCTCGAACTCGAAGACGAAGTGCTGCACCGCGCTGTCGCGGGCGCGCAGGTAGCCCTGGAACTCGGTCAGCACGCGGCGGATCGGGAACAGCAGGCCCTCGGTGCTCTCGATGGCACCGAGGAATTCCATGCGGCGGCGGTACACCTTGGGCGGCAGGTAGCGCTCGCGGACATCGGGCCGCTGGCCCAGCAGGCGCTGCAGGTAGTCCGGCAGGGCCGGGCCGAAGCGCCGCGCCAGGCCGTCGGCCGGCAGGCGCAGCAGTTCCGCCAGGGTTTTCACGCCACTGCTGGCCAGGCCTTCCACCGCTTCGGGAAAAGGCAGCCAGGCCAGCGGGTAGTAGCCCAGGCGCTCGGAGAGTTCGCGTAGTTTCAGGATAGGGCCGTCCTCGGCCTGGGCATTCCAGGCCGCAGCCTCCGGCGTGGGGGCGATGCCGATGCCGGCGCCGTAGCCCAGGCCCTGCAGCGAGGTCTGCAGGCGCGGCAACAGCGAGTCCAGACCGCCGAAGTATTTCAGGCTGCCGCCGATCTCCAGCCACAGCATGTGCCGAGGCGTGTCGAAGAACAGCTCGCTGCCGTATTGCCTCGCCCAGTCGGCGAGATGCTGCAGGGCCTGCTTCTCTGCGCGGGGCTGGCGCTCGGCCACACGCAGCGCCGGCAGCAGGCCCTGTGCGGCGGGAACCGCCATGCCGGGCGCGATGCGCTGGCGCGCGGCGGCCTCGTTGACGGCGATCAGCAAGCGCTTGCTGCCACGGCGCTCATGGACCGCGAAGGGCTGCTCGGGCGGAGGCGCGAGCGCCTCCAGCGGCAAGGCGGGCAGATGGAGACAGAGCCATAGCATGACGGGTGATCCGTAAGGCTAGGTGAGGGCTGCACGGCGGACGGAGGGTGTCGCAGGTGCCAGGAAATCCGACGCCCGTGGAGGAGCCGTTCGCCGGAAAGGGTCCACCTGCAACACGCCCGGCCGTCCGCCGCGCGCCTTCAGCAAATCGATCCGCAGCTTGCCTTGCTGCGGGTTGAGCACCATGCGCACCGCCGCCGTGCTGGGCGCGGTCAGTGCGGACATGGGGCGAAACAGGAACAGCAGCGCCTGGCTACCTTCGGCTGCGAGCTGCAGCCGGCGCAATTCCAGCGCGTCCAGGCTGGCACCCCAGTACAGCACCGCGCTGACGGCGCCACTGCGCAGGGCCTGTTCGGCAGCCCACTGCGCCTCGGCGCCTTCGGCGTCGATCCAGGCGATGCGCTCCAGCGGCAGGCCGCTCTGCGCCAGCGACGGCGCATAGGGCACGAAGGGGGGCTGCACGAAAGCCACGCGCTTCTCCGTGGCGAGGCGGCGCAGGGCCGGCAGCAGCAGCGAGACCTCGCCGATGCCCGGCGCGGCGGTGAGGATCTCCACCAGGCTGCCGCGCGGCCAGCCATGGCCGGGCAGCTGGCGGTCCAGCGCCAGGTGGCCGCTGGCCACGGCGGGCACGGGGGCGGTTTCGACGCCGACCCAGACGCCGCGGACCTGCCGCAGGGGATCCAGACGGGGATTCATCAGGACTCCGGCGTGTCGTTGCAGAGATGGGGGCTGAGCCGGATCAGCCCGGCGAACAGGCCCACGATCTCGCAGCGCTGGCGGCCGAGGTCGATCACGATCGGTGCATAGCTCTGCTGGTCGTCGTTTTCTGACAGCAAGGTGACCATGCGGTCCTGCTGGCGGTAGCGCTTGAGCGTCAGCGTGGGTTCGCCGGTGAGGCGATCCTCGATGGCGACAGCGACGATCTGGTTGTTGCGCGCGGTGGCCTGCTGGTGGATGCCCACCAGGTCTCCCGGCAGGATGTGGGCGCGCTCCATCGAGCGGCCCTGCACGCGGTAGAGGAAGTCGGCGCGCGGCTGGAACAGGGCAGGGTCCACCCGCAGCTGTTCCTCGATTTGATCCGGCGCCAGCACCGGCGAGCCGGCAGCGATGCGGCCCACCAGGGGCAGGCGCCAGGGGTCGTTGGCGGCCAGTGCGTCGGTATCCAGGATGCGGATGCCGCGCGAGGTATCGGGCAGCAGCTCGATCAGGCCCTTGCCGGCCAGGGCACGCAGGTGCTGGTCCGCGGTCTGGCGCGTGATGCCAAGGGCGGCGGCGATGTCGCCACGCGTTGGTGGCAGGCCCGAATCCCGCGCGAAGCGCAGGATGAAGTCCATCAGGTCCTGCTGTCTGGCGGGGAGCTTATGCATGGGAGAAACGATATACCTGACAGGCGTCAGGCATCAAGGCAGGTTCCGGAAAAAGTCCTTGCGGACCGCGCCGAGCCCTTGATTCCGGTATGGATTTACCCGTGGCCGACGCTGGTTTTTCATCGCCCTGACCACAACGCTGCCTAGGCTGGCCGTTTTACCGAAGACACGGAAAAGACGCCCATGCCCCGTTCACCCCTGCTGGCCAGCCTGCTGCTGGCCGCCGCCCTGAGTGCCTGCAGCCGCTCGGAAGCCCCCGATACCGCCACGCCGGGCCCGAGCCCGGAAGAGCCGGCGCCGCGCGTGATGCGCTGCCCGCCGGCCCCGGGCGCGCAGGATGTGGCGGCGCGCCCGGATGGCAGTTGCGGCGCAGCCGGGGCGCGTTCATGAGCCACATGGACCGCCGCCGCTTTCTCCAGTTGGCCGGTGCCGGTGTCGCCGGCGCGACGATCTTCCCGCAGATCCTGGCCGAGGCGCTGGCGATCCCCGCGGCCCGGCGCAGCGGCACCATCCATGACGTGGAGCATGTGGTGATCCTGATGCAGGAGAACCGCAGCTTCGATCACTACTTCGGCACGATGCCCGGCGTGCGTGGCTTCGGCGATCGCTTCACCGTGCCACAGAGCGGCGGCCGCACGGTGTGGGAGCAGCGCAACCTCGCTGGCCAGGTCATCCGGCCGTATCACCTCGACAGCAGTGCCGGCAACGCGCAGCGCGTGTCCGGCACGCCGCACGGCTGGGCCGACTCGGTCCCGGCCTGGAACAAGGGGCGCTTCGGCCGCTGGCCGACGTTCAAGGAAAACCAGTCGATGGGGTATTACCGCGAGGCCGAGCTGCCGTTCCAGTTCGCGCTGGCCAATGCCTTCACGATCTGCGATGCCTATCACTGCGCCTATCACGGCAACACCAATCCCAACCGCCTGTTCATGTTCACCGGCTGGAACGACCCGCACGGCACCGGCGGCGGTCCGCGCCTGTACAACGACAACGACGATCTCGGCCCCTCCGGAGAAGGCTTCACCTGGACCACCTACGCCGAGCGCCTGGAAGCGGCCGGCGTGTCCTGGAAGGTCTACCAGGACATGGACGACAACTTCACCGACAATTCGCTGGAGGGCTTCCGCAACTTTCGTCTCGCCTGGGAGAACCGCGAGAGCGAGCCCAACAATCCCTTGCTGCTGAAGGGGCTCAGCACCACGATGAAGGCCGGCAGCTTCGACGGCCTGCGCAATGACGTGCTGGCCGGGCACCTGCCGCAGGTGTCCTATGTCGTCGCCCCGGCCGGCTACTCGGAGCACACCGGCCCCTCCAGCCCGGTGCAGGGCGGCTGGTTCATCCAGGAGGTGCTGCGAGCGCTGATCGCCGACCCGGAAGTCTGGAGCAAGACGGTGCTGCTGGTGATGTTCGACGAGAACGACGGCTTCTTCGACCACGTTCCGCCACCGGCCGCGCCCTCTCTGCTGGCGGCGGGTCAGATCACCGGCGCCAAGGCCGGTGCCAGCACTGCGGACGACTCCGGCGAGCGCTACGCCACCAATGCCAACTCCCGCGACCCGACCTTCGTCGGCAGCAGCTTCGGCCCCGGGCCGCGCGTGCCGATGACTATCGTCTCGCCCTGGAGCCGCGGCGGCTGGGTTAACTCACAGGCCTTCGACCACACCTCGATCATCCGCTTCCTGGAGGCGCGCTTCGGCGTGGCGGAACCCAACATCACGCCCTACCGCCGCGCCTTCATGGGGGATCTCACGTCCTGCTTCAACTTCGCCAATCCCAACGACGAAGCCTTCCCCGCGTTGCCCTACGGCACGCGCGAGCAGGCCGACGCGCTACGCCAGGCGCAGGAGCAGTTGCCGCAGATCGCGGCGCCCACCGGCGATGCCGGCATGCTGCCGCGGCAGGAGCCCGGCGTGCGCTACTCGCGCGCGCTGCCCTACGAACTGCACGTGGAGCCGCTGCGCGGCACGCTGGGGCTGGAGCTGTTCTTCAGCAACACCGGCAGCGCCGGCGCCGTGTTCCATGTCTGCAACCAGAACGACCTGGACGGCGTGCCGCATCGCTATGCGGTGGAGCCGGGCAAGCAGCTGAGCCATCGCTGGACGCCGGGGCTCAGTGGCAACCACGACCTGTGGGTGCTGGGCCCCAACGGCTTCCATCGCCACTTCAGGAATGCCGGCGACCTGTCATCGGCCGCCAGTCCCGAGATCCGTGTCTGCTACGACATCGCCAACGGCGACATCAGCCTGAAGCTGCGCAACGATGGCACCGCGGCCTGCAGCTTCCGCGTGGTGGCGAATGCCTACCGCAACGACGGCCCCTGGAGCTTCAAGGTGGAAGCCGGGCAGGAGATCGAGCACTTCTGGGGCCTGGCCGACAGCGGCGCCTGGTACGACCTCAGCGTGACGGTGGACGAAGACGCCAGCTTCCTGCGCCGCGTGGCGGGGCGCGTGGAGACCGGCAGGCACTCGGTGAGTGATCCGGCCATGAGCACGATCTAAGGCCTCCGCTGGTGTGGGAGCGACGCGAGTCGCGATCTTTGTCAGCATCATCCGGAAGATCGTGGCTTGCGCCGCTCCCACATTAAAAGCTCTCAGATCACGTAGCCCGCTTTCGCGCAGCGAAGCCGGGGCTCAGGTCAAAGTGCGTCCTGGCTTGCCTGCGGCAAACCGGGCTACGTTCCGAGGCTTTTTGTAGGAGCCAGCTTGCTGGCGACATGCTCTTTGCTGTCGCCAGCAAGCTGGCTCCTACAGGAAAATCTCAGGCCACCAATGCACCGTCGGGAGCCTCGCCATCCGGCGCCAGCAGGTTCACCGTGCCATCGGGCGACAACGCCCCCAGGACCAGGAACTGGCTGGTGAAGCCGGCGATGCGCTTCTCGCCGAGGTTGATCGCGCCGACCACGCGACGTCCCACCAGGGATTCGGCCGCGTAGTTGGTGACCTGTGCGCTGGTCTGCAGCACGCCCACCGCCGGGCCGAAGTCCACGCGCAGCTGGTAGGCCGGCTTGCGCGCCTTGGCGAAGGGCTCGGCGCTTAGCACCGTGCCCACGCGCAGGTCCAGCGCCAGGAAGCCCCCGCTGCCGCAGTCCGGCTTGCGTGGCCATTTCTCCGGCGCGTAGGGCTGGTTTTCGGTATCGATGATGTGTTGCACCATGGGCGAATCCTTTCTGGGGTAGGAGCGGCCGCTGGCCGCGAGGCATCCATCGCGGCCAGCGGCCGCTCCTACGACGAAGTTGTCACAACCGTACGCGCCAGGACGGGTAATCCGCCACTGAGCCTTCCTGTACCGCCTTGAGCCGTGCCCCCAGGCGCGCGGGCAGGCCATTGTCGGGTACCGCGATGTCACCCTGCGCAGTGCCGATGCCCGCGATGCGCACGATACGCGAGGCCGTGCCGCAGCCGAAGGCGCAACCCAGCGTGGCGCTGGCGGCGGCGTGGCGCAGCTCATCCAGGCTGACGGCCTGCTCCACGGCATCAATGCCACTTGCACGCGCCAGCTGCAGCAGCGAGTCGCGCGTCACGCCGGCCAGGATCGTGCCGTCCAGCGGCGGTGTCAGCAGGCGCTCGCCGATCTGCACGAACAGGTTCATGGTGCCGGCCTCGCCCAGCCAGCGGTGAGTGGCGGCGTCCAGCCAGATCACGTCGTCGTAGCCGCGCTCGCGGGCACGCAGCAGGCCGGAGAGCCCGGCGGCATAGTTGGCGCCGGTCTTGGCGGCCCCGAGGCCGCCGGGTGCGGCGCGGATCAGCTCGGTCTCCGCCCAGAGGCGCAGCGACTTCGGCAACGGATCGCTGCTCGGCGTCACCGTCACGCTGTAGCGGTGGCGCGATGCCTGCTTCAGGCCCAGGGCTTCCTCGTCGGCATGGATCGTCGGCCGCAGGTACAGCGAGCCGCGCCCGGCGGGCGGCAGCATCGCCTCGTGGATCTGCACCGCCTGCACGCAGCTGCGCAGGAACAGCGCCTCGTCCACGGCCGGCAGGTGCAGGCGCTGCGCACTGGCGTTGAGGCGGCGCAGGTGCATGTCCGGGCGGAACAGGTGGATGCCGCCATCCGGCGATCGATAGGCCTTCATGCCCTCGAACACCGACAACCCGTACTGCAGGCCGCCGCTGGCGATCGCCAGGCGCGCGTCGTCACGCTCCAGCACCTGCGCCGCGCTCCAGCCTTCACCGTCGTGGTCGCTGACGACGAGGTAAGGCGCCAGCACCTGGCCGAAGCCCAATGCCTCGGGGGCAGGCCAGTTGAGGGGGAGCGCGGCGCGGGGAAGGGCGGGTTCAAGCTCGGGTTCGGCAAGTTTCATGGCGGTTCTCGGTGGTGAGTCAATGAATCACTTCAGTATTCGCAGCCCCCGGCGCTACCATCGGCAGCACCAGTTCCTCGGCCTGCACTGGCGCGCGGATCAGCACCGGGCCGGGTCGGGCGAAGGCGGCGCGCAAGGCGCGCTCGGGATCGTGGGCGATGGCCAGGTCGTAGGCCGGCACGCCGAAGGCCTCGGCGATGGCGGTCAACGATGGCGGCTGCGCATACAGCGAGCCGCTGAAGCGCGACTGATAGAACAGTTGCTGCTGCTGGCGCACCATGCCCAGCGCGGCGTTGTCCATCACCACGATCTTCACGTCCAGCTGCAGCTCGGCCAGCGTCGCCAGCTCCTGGATGTTCATCATCAGGCTGCCGTCTCCGGTGAAGCACACCACCGGCGTGCGCGGCAACGCCAGCGCGGCCCCGATGGCGGCCGGCAGGCCGAAGCCCATCGTGCCCAGGCCACCGGAGGTCAGCCAGCGTTCCGGCCGCGAGAAGGGATAGCTCTGTGCCACCCACATCTGGTGCTGCCCCACGTCGGTAGTGATAGCCGCATCCGGCCCCGCGATGCGGCCCACGGCCTGGATCAGGCCATAGGGGCGGCGTGCATCGTCCGCGCCCGGCAGCAGCAGGGGCAATTCGCGGCGTAGCTCGCCCACGCGTGCCAGCCACGGCGTGCGCAGCACCGGCTGCACCGCCTGCTCCAGCGCCTCGAGCGCGTAGCCGGCGTCGGCACAGATCGCCAGCTCGGCGCGGCGGATCTTGTGCAGCTCGCGCGGGTCTGCGTCGATATGGATCACCTGCGCGTTGGGTGCGAAGCGGTCCACGCGGCCGGTGGCGCGGTCGTCGAAACGCGCGCCGATCGCAATCAGCAGGTCGCACTCCTCGATCGCCTGGTTGGTGTAGCGCGCGCCGTGCATGCCCAGCATGCCCAGGGCCAGCGGATGCTCCGGCGGCAGTGTGCCCAGGGCCATCAGTGTGGTGGTGGTCGGCAGGCTGGCGCGCTCGGCCAGCCGCTGCGCCGAGGCCTGCGCGCGTGCCTGTGTCACGCCGCCGCCCAGGTATAGCACCGGGCGCTTGGCCGACGCGATCATCTGCACCGCCTGCGCGATCAGGGCGGGGTCGGGCCGGCACGCACGGGCCGGTTGCAGCGGCTCCGGTATCCAGGCGCCGTGGATGATCTCGGTCTGCACGTCCTTGGGGATGTCCAGCAGCACCGGGCCGGGGCGGCCGCTCTCGGCCAGCCGAAAAGCCTCCGGCAGCAGCTCCAGCAGTTCGCTGGCCGCGCCCACGTGGAAGGCGGCCTTGGTGATCGGCCGCGCCATGGGCACCGCCGCCACCTCCTGGAAGGCATCGGTGCCGATCATCCTGCGCGCCACCTGGCCTGCGATGCACACCAGCGGCACGGAATCCATCTTGGCATCGGCCAGGGCCGTCACCACGTTGGTCACGCCGGGGCCGGAGGTGGCCAGCACCACGCCGGCGCGGCCGGTGACCCGCGCGAGCCCGTGCGCGATGAAGGCGGCGCCCTGCTCGTGGCGCGCCAGGATATGGGTCAGCGTCGAATCGGCCAGCGCCCGGTACAGGGGCAGCAGCGCGCCGCCGGGGATGCCCGGCACCAGCGCCACGCCCTGGCGTTCCAGGAAGCGGGTGATCAGTTGTGCGCCTGTGATGTCCATGTCGTTTGGTCCTTGGTTCCTGGACCCCGACGACTCGATACCGGCGCTATAAAGCAGAAAACCCCCGCCGGTATCGCGCCGGCGGGGGTCTGTTTGATGCGTGCAGAGCCCCTACGGCGCGTCGGTAACGACGACCGCTACGAGGGCAATAATGGTCTGCTGGAAGCTGTTCATGCGGCGCGCAGTGTAGAGCCGGGCGGGGCGTGCCGGCAAGTGGGGCCTGATCAGCGGCCGCCCGAGCGGTGGTGGCGGTAGCTGTACTGCAGCTGCCGCGACAGCGCCGGCAGGTCCAGTTCATGGTCGCGCGCCAGGCGCTCGGCGCGCTCGCGGATCGCCAGCCAGTCCGGCGGGCGCTGGGGGTTATTGGTGGCGAACACCACGCGGTTGCCCAGACCCTTGACCTCCACCGACATGATCGCGCCAAAGATCTCGCCGAGCATGCGCTGCAGTTCGTTGATGCGCGTCGCCGGGCCCAGCAGGTTCACCGCCACGATGGCCTCGCGGTGCAGGCGTGCCTGCAGGTTGCGGTAGAAGCTTTCCTCGCACAGTGCCGCCACCGTGCCGGTGTGATCGCAGCCATCGATCAGCACCACGTCGGCCCGCTCTCGGGTGGAGGCGAACCACTCCACCGCATCGGCATGGACGATGCGCGTGCGCTGGTCCTGCGGCGGCAGCTGGAACCACTCGCCGAAGGCGATCACGTCCGAGTCGATCTCCAGCGTCGTCACCCGGGTTTGGGGCAGGTGGCGGTGGCAGTAGCGCGTCAGCGAGCCGCCGCCCAGGCCGACGATCACCACGTGCTGCGGCTGCGGCAGCCACAGCAGGAAGCCCATCATCTTGCGCGTGTAGGCGAAGGACAAGGTGTCGGGCGTGCGCAGGTCGAATTGGCTCTGCACGTAGCGCAGGTTGAAGTGCAGGCGCCGCGACTCGCCGTCGTCGAACAGGAAGGGCTTGCCGTACTCGTCGTCGCGCAGTTGGCGGCGCAGTTCCGGGAGGTCCGCGTCCGCCGGCTCGAGCAGGCGGATCACGCCCTTTTCCGACAGGAAGCGGGCGGAAATCTCGTGCCACTGCAGGGTCTTGCTCAAGCGGTCAGGACGCGGAAGAGGGATGTTCAAAGCATAGCAGAGGGTTTTTGCGGGATTTCGGGGGCTTTTGCGGCCTCTTCAGCCGTGGTTCATCCGAACGGGCGAGTCCGCTCGTTCGAGGAGGGTTCAGCCAGGCCTTGCTAAGGTGGCTCCGTAGTCCGCGAAAAGAGCCTTTGCCATGTCACCCGCTGAACCGTTGCCGAGCCGCACCATACCCCTGACCCGGGTACGCCGCGCCCGCGCCACGCCGGCACCCACCGCCCCTTCGGCAACTGCGTCCTGCGTTGCCCTGCCTCGGGCATCCATGCCCTCGGAAGCCCTGCAGCCGTTCTGCGGCTTTGCCGCCGCCATGGCGGAACTGGCGCGGCAGTCCGACCAGCGCTGCAGCCGCCGCTGAGCCGGCCTCCGGCCTTTGGGCGCGCCTTCCGGCGGCGCCCGCCTACAATGCCGCATCCCCACCTTGAGGAAGCGGCATGAGCGACGAACTGAAGAACCCCACGCGCCAGACCCTGGCCAGCACCCTGGACATGGACATCGTGGAGATGACCAAGGAGCGCGTCGTGGCCCGCATGCCCGTCGGCCCCAAGGTGCACCAGCCCTTCGGCCTGCTGCACGGCGGCGCCTCCGTGGCGCTGGCCGAGACGGTGGCCTCCATCGGTGGCTGGATGAACGTGGACCGCGAGAAGGAAGGCGTGGTGGGGCTGGAGATCAACGCCAACCACCTGCGCGGCAAGCGTGATGGCGTGGTCACCGCGGTGGCCACGCCCGTGCACGTGGGCCGCAAGACCCATGTCTGGGAGATCCGCATCAGCGACGAGCAGGACAAGCTGGTCTGCCTGTCGCGCTGCACGCTGGCGGTGGTGCCCGCGCCCTGACGCCGTTTGAGAACTGCTGCGCAGACGGCTCCGCCGACTTGACGCAATCTGCCGCCCGCAATATCCGGCGGATCACGAAGGGGAGTGTCATGCGCAAGCAGTGGACGATGGCGATGCTGGTCCTGTTGGCGAGCACGGCCGCGATGGCCGAGCCCCGTGAGGGCAAGTGGGAATACACCAGCACCATGAAGATGGAGGGCGGGGCTGCCATGCCCCAGGCGCCGCAACTGCCCCCCGGCACCAAGCTGCCCCCGGGCGTGCAACTGCCGCAGTTCGGCCCCAAGGGCATGACCATGAAGCACAGCAGCTGCCTGACCAAGGATGACTTGGTGCCCAAGGACAATAATGGCGAGTGCAACGTGACCAAGTTCGACCGCAAGGGAGACACGGTGACCTGGGCCGCCACCTGCAACACGCCCAAGGGCAAGGCGCTGGGCCAGGGCACGGCGACCTACACCGACACCACGATGACCTCCACCATGACCTCCAACATCGACGACAAGGAGATGGGCAAGGTCAGGATGAAGCAGGAGATGACCGGTCGTTACGTCGGTCCCTGCGACAAGTAAGTCCGCAACCCAGGCCGCTTTCCCGAGCCCGGCATCCCGCGATGCCGGGGCGTTCGTGTTTTCAGTCCACCCGAGGGCAAGCCTGCCCGATCGCCCCTACCACCCGCGTCGCGCCCAGCAGCCCAGAAGGCGACAACGACTTTCCGGTATTGAGCAACGCCACCGAGATGTCGCGTGCAGGGTCAGCCCAGCAGATCACGGTCATGAAGCCGATGTGGCCGTAGGCGCGGCCGCTGTTGAGGCCGTAGAGCCCCACTGGATCGCTGCCCAGCATGAAGCCGGCGGAGAAGGGCATGGGGATGCCCAGCGTGCGGTCGAACTGCCAGCTGCGGCCTACGCGCGCGGTCATCTCGCGCACGGTCTCGGGCTTGAACAGTTGCCGGCCGTTGTAGCGGCCGCCGTTGAGCAGCATCTGGAACACGCGGCTGGTTTCGTCCGCCGTGGCCCAGATGTTGCCGGCCGGCACCACGGCGTCGTAGAAGGCGTCGGCGTTGGAGGCTTCCACTGCGGCGCTGAAGGGCACGCCCAGTACCTGCTTGGCCATGCGCGTCAGCGGCCAGATCGGCGGGATGCCGGTGCAGGCGTTGCGCGGCGCCAGGTGGCGGTGTTCGCGCGCCAGGCCGTAGGTCATGTAGCGGCAGTCCAGCGGCTCGGCGATCCACTCGCGCAGCAGTTCCGGCAGCTCGCGCCCGGTGATGCGGCGCAGCAGCTCGCCGACGATGAAGCCGGCGGTCAGAGCATGGTAGGCCTGCTTGTCGAAGTCCGGATCGAAGGGCTTGGCCTCGCACAGCAAGCGCACGATCTCGTCCCATTCCAGCAGCAACTCCGGCTTGGGGTCGATATGCGGGATGTCCGGGATGCCGGCGCGGTGGCCCAGCAACTGGCGCACGGTGACGCGGCCCTTGCCGGCCTGTCCGAACTCGGGGATGAAGTCGGCGATGCGGTCCTCGAGCTGCAGTTGGCTCTGCTCGATCAGCTTGTGCAGCAGCAGCGCCGAGATCGCCTTGGAGGCGGAAAACAGGCAGATCGGCGAGTCAGGCTGCAGCGGCACCAGCGGGCTGCTGTCGCCCGGCGTGTTGCCGGACACGGCGCCCAGCGCGCGCTTCATCACGATGCGGCCGTGGCGGCGGATCACCAGCGTGATCGCCGGCTGCAGGCCACCGCGATACAGCGACTCCACGGCGCGCCAGATGCGGCGTACGCCGTCCTCGCTCATGCCGACATCCTGTGGGCGGCATTCCGCGTCGTGATCGATGGTGGTCAGGCCGCGCAGGCTCTGCGGTACAGCGATGCGCCCTGGGCGCGTGAACATCAGCATGAGGCAGGCCCCCCTTGGCCTTGGCTCTCGCCGCCGGCCCCCAAGGCCAGCGGTCTCGGTTGCAACCTATGCGGGCAGCAGCGACTTCAGCGAGACGGATTCGTCGGCGAGCAAGGCCGGGTCGATCCGTGCGCGCAGGGCCACCAGCTTCTTGGCGAACATGAAATCCTGCGGGCGGCTTACCGTGTCGGCGGCGATCAGCTGGCCGTCGCCCAGGTAGAACGCGGCGAAGGAGCGCGTGGCCGGATCGCCGCGCAGCACGAAGCGGTCGAAGCCGGCGGACAGGCCCACCATCTGCAGCTTGAGATCGTATTGATCGGACCAGAACCAGGGCACCATGTCGTAGCGCCTGGGTTGCCCGGCCAGGGCATGCGCGGCGGCGCGGCCCTGTTCCATCGCGTTCTGCACCGACTCCAGCCGCAGGCGGCGGCCATAATGGAGGTTAGGGTGATTGGTGCAGTCGCCGGCCGCGACGATGTCCGGGTCCGAGGTCTGCGTGAATTCGTCCACTACGATGCCGTTGTCCACCGCCAGGCCCGCGGCCTGTGCCAGCTCGACGTTGGCGATCAGGCCGATGCCTGCCACCACGAAGTCCGCTTGGATGCGCGAGCCGTCGCCCAGCCGTACCTGGGTCACGCGATCATCGCCCTCCAGGGCGGTGATCTGCACGCCGGTGCGCAGGTCCACGCCGGCATCGCGGTGCGCCTTCTCGTAGAACTCCGACAGCTCCGGCACCGTCACGCGCGCCAGCACGCGTGGCAGGCTCTCCAGCACCGTGACCTTGAGCCCGAGCTTGACCGCCACCGCCGCCACTTCCAAGCCGATGAAGCCCCCGCCGACGATCACGGCATGCTTGCCCGGCTGGCAGTGCGCGCGGATCGCCTCGACATCGGCGATGGAACGCAGCGGGTAGACGTTGGGCTTGTCGGCGCCCGGCAGTGTCAGCAGGCGGGCGCGGCCACCGGTGGCCAGGCACAGCTTGGAATAGGGCAGGCGGCTGCCGTCCGACAGTGCCAGCGTCTTGCCGGCGCGGTCGAGGCTTTCGGCGCGGCGGCCGGTCAGGACCTCGATGCCGGCCTTCTCGAGGTTGGCCTGCTGCATCACGTAGAGGCTTTCCGCGGTCACGCTGCCGGCCAGGTAGGCCTTGGACAGCGGCGGGCGCTTGTAGGGCAGGTGGGTCTCTTCGCCGACGATCACGACGCGGCCCTGGTAGCCGATCTTGCGCAACTCGACGGCAGTCTCGGCGCCGGCCTGGCCGGCACCGACGATGACGATGGGGTGCGGGGTGGGATGGGGGGTGTCGCTCATGATGCAACCGGCGGTTCGGGGCGTGCCCGCAGTGTCCGGCAGGGCCGGCGAGGCCTGCATCCGCCGTTTGGGGTATCAGCCCCGGGCCAGCAGCGCCTCGATCTCCGGCAGCAGGGCGCCCAGGTGCTGAGTCAGGCCTGGATCGTAATAACTGCCGGCGCGCTCCTGGATCAGCGCCACCGCCTGCGCCGGCGAGCGTGCGGGGCGGTAGCTGCGCGTGGAGACGATCGCGCAGAAGGTGTCGGCGATGGCGACGATGCGGCCTTCCAGCGGAATCGCCTCGCCGGCCAGGCCCTGCGGGTAGCCCAGGCCGTCCCAGTGCTCGTGGTGGGTCAGCGCCACCAGGCGTGCCGTCGCCATCAGCGGGTGCGGGTGGCGGCCGATGATCTGGGCGCCGATCAGCGGGTGGCAGCGCATCAGCTCCCAGTCGTCCAGCGTCAGCGCCTCGGTCTTGTAGAGGATGCTGTCGGGTACGCCGATCTTGCCGACGTCGCGCAGCAGCGCCGCCAGCGCGAGATTGCCGGCGGCCTCCTCGTCCAGGCCCGCGGCGCGTGCCAGCAGCAGGGTCAGGGAACCGGCATGGTCGGCCGTTTCGCCCTCGGGGTTGATGTGCCACTCGGCGGCACGGCCCAGGCGCCGGATCAGCTGCAGGCGGCTGTCCTCCAGGTCCTGCGTGCGCTTGCGCACCAGGTCGCCCATGTGATGCTCCTGGTCGGCCAGTGCCAACTGCGCCGCCACTCGCGCGCGCAGCAGGGCGGGGCGCAGCGACCCCGGCAGGCAGTCCGCGCTGCCCGCAGCCAGGCAGGCCTCGTCGTCGATCTCCTGGCCCTGAGCGACAAAGATCACCGGGATGTGCCGGGCGCGCGTGTCGGCCTTAAGGCGGGTGCAGGCTTCCAGGCCGGTCATGTCCGGCAGCGTTGCCGGCAGCAGGATCAGGTCGGGCGCCAGGTCGTCATAGGCAAAGGCCAGCACCGCTTCGCCCGTGGTGGCGAACAGCAGCGTGTAGCGCTCCTGTAGCGCCGCGCGCAAAGCATCCAGGCCGGACGCATCGGGTTGCGCCAGCAGCAGGATGGCCTTGGTGGATTCGGCGGGCATGGATGGTTTCCGTACCGCGCCACTGTACGGCATCCGGGGCGGAGGGGCCTGAACGCCGATCCACTTTCGGTGTTCCTACCGGGCGTAGGGTTTCAGCTCAGGCTCCTGGCGGGCGAGGTGCAGCGCCGGCAGGCCGTTGCCCGGCTCCTTCAGCAGGATGGTGAACAGGCCTCCGAGCAACTGGGGCAAGGGCGCGATGACCAGATTCGGCACCACCGGCAGCAGGCCGCACAGCGCTGCGCCGCCGGCGCGCTCCACGTTCGCAGGCCCCGGATGCTGGATCGCATCCAGGGCAAGCTCGAAGGCCACGCGATCGACCAGGCCGATGGTGGCGTGCTCGACGATGCGACCCGGGCAGATATCCTGGATCAGGATATTGGTGACGTTCGGGTTGTTCTGGCCGGGCTCGATCATGGCGGTCTCGACCGGCCGCACCAGTTCGTCGAACTGCGTGTACATCGCCGTGTAGGAGATGTCGCCCGGCGTCTGGTCGCCACGATTGGTGGCCTGCATGAAGGCCGAGTCGCCGCCGAACTGGTAGAACACCTCCGGCAGGCCGACCAGCGCCGGCAGCAGCGGCAGCGAGCCCAGGGCGGCGATGCTGATGCCGTAGTTGGGGCCGGCCTGCATCACGAAGTCGTCCACCGCGTCGCGGGCCGAGGGCCACCACTTGATCGCCCAGCGCGGCACCGCCACGCCCTGGCTGTGACCGATCACCGCGACCTTGCGGCCGCTCTCGGCATGCATGCGCCGCAGCGCATGGACCACGTACTCCGCCGAGACCTGCATGTCGCCCAGGCCCCGGTCGGGGTAGGTGACGGTGCAGACGTCGTAGCCGCGTTCCACCAGCAGCGGCTTGTAGGTCCACTCGTACTGCTCGAAGCCGGCGGTGAAGGTGCCGTGCACCAGCAGCACCGGCGGCTTGTCCGGGTGGGTGAATTCGGTGCAGTCCAGCGCCGCGTCGAGCTTGGCGACGTCGGTCTCCAGCGGCGGCTCGGCGATGCCGGCCTCGCCCGAGGCGGAGCCACCGCTGCAGGCGGACAGTAGGGCGGCGGCCGCGAGCGCGGCCAGCGTAGCGATGCGGATGGTCATGGGCTCTCCCCCGGGTTCTTCTGGCGAGGGGCAGCATCGGTCAAGGTGGTGAACGCCGCCTCATCCGATCGTGGGAGCGGGACCCTAAGACGAGCAGCTGACGCTGATGTGCCGCGCCTCCGGTGGCGGCTCCGCGGCATAGGCCTCGGACTCCGGCTGCTCGTCGAAGGGCCGGGCCAGCAGGTCCATCAGCCGGCCGATCTCGCTGCTGTCCCCGGCCTCGGCGCGCTCGATGCAGTGCTGCGCCAGGTGGTTGCGCAGCACGTACTTCGGGTTCACGGCATTCATGGCGGCTGCGCGCGCGGCATCGTCGGAGCCTTCCGCCCGCAGGCGCGCACGGTAGTCCTCCACCCAGGCGTCGAAAGCCTCCTGCGCCAGGATTTCCTCACGCACGCCGGTGGCCGGCCCGGTATCGGCCGCACGGATGCGCGACAGGTGGCGGAAGCTGCGGGTGAAGTCGCTGCGGCCCTGGTGCAGCAGGGTCAGGAAGCGGTTGATCAGCTGCTCGTCGCCGTCGCGGTGTTCGCGCAGGCCGATCTTGGCGCGCCAGCGCTGCACCACGTCCTGGCCATAGGCCAGGCCGTAGGCTTCCAGTATCGCGGTGCCGATCTCAACCGCCGCCTCCGGGTCTTCGTGCAGCAGCGGCAGCGTCGCCTGCACCAGCCGCGAGACGTTCCAGTGGCCGATGCGCGGCTGCTGGTCGTAGGCGTAGCGGCCGCCCTCGTCGGAATGGTTGCAGATGTGGCCGGACTCGAAGCCGTCCATGAAGCCATAGGGGCCGTAGTCCAGCGTCAGCCCCAGGATCGACATGTTGTCGGTGTTCATCACGCCATGGCAGAAGCCCACGGTCTGCCAGCCCGCCATCAGGCGGGCCGTGCGCTCGCAGACCTCGGTCAGCCAGGCGCGATAGCGATCCGGCCGGTCCCACAGCTGGGGGAAATGCCGCTGGATGACGTGGTCCGCCAGCGGCCGCAGCTGATCGTGCTGGTTGCGGTAGTAGAACACCTCGAAGTGGCCGAAGCGAACGAAGCTCGGCGCCATGCGGCAGACCACCGCGGCGGTCTCGAGGGTCTCGCGACGCACCGGCTCGGCGCTGCCCACCAGGCTCAACGCGCGGGTGGTGGGAATACCCAGATGGTGCATCGCCTCGCTGCACAGATACTCGCGGATGCTGGAGCGCAGCACCGCGCGCCCGTCGGCGAAGCGCGAGAACGGTGTCTGGCCGGCCCCCTTTAGCTGTAGCTCCCAGCTGCCGCCCCCGGGACTGCCGACGGCGGCGACCAGCATCGCGCGGCCGTCACCGAGCTGCGGTACCCACTGGCCGAATTGGTGACCGGCATAGAGGCTGGCCAGGTAGTCGCCGCCGGGCAGCTCCGCGTTGCCCGCCATCACATCCAGGAAACGCGGGTCTTGCGCCGCGGCCGGTGGCAGGCCGATCAGGGCGGCCGCGTCCGCATTGAAGTGCAGCAGGCGGGCGTCGGACAGGGAGGCGGGGTGGACGCGGGCGTGGTAGCTGTCGCCCAGGGCAGCATAGGCGTGGTCCAGCGGCAGGTCGTGCAGGGACAGGTTCGGCATGGCGCGCAGGATAGCGCGACGGCGGCCGGGGCCGTTCATGTGCCGTTCAAAATGCCTGATCCATAGTGGCCCAGAATCCAAGGAAGGGAGCTTCAAATGAACTACGGATACAGCGGCATCTTTGGCATCCTCCTGCTCATCGCAGTGGTCTACGCCATCATCAACATCGCCCAGAGCGGCGCGGACTCGGGCAAGAAGGCCCTGTGGATCGTGCTGGTCCTGGTGTTGCCCTTGCTGGGCTTCATCCTGTGGTTTTTCCTCGGTCCCAAGAGTGGCGGCAAGGGGTAGCCGTAGGTAATTGATCCGGGACCAAGGCCCAGGCTTATGATGGGGCATGCCCACATGCCCTTCCTGCAGTAGCCCCAACCCGGACGGCTCGCGCTTCTGTAACCAATGCGGCCAGCGCCTGGACGCCGTCCCGGCGCCGGCTCGCAGCTACACGCCGCGCCACCTCGCCGAGCAGGTGCTGCGCAACCGCGGCGCCCTGCAGGGCGAGCGGAAGCGCGTCACCGTGCTGTTCGCCGACGTGAAGGGCTCCACGCGGCTGGCGCAGGAGGCCGGCCCGGAGCTGTGGCATTCCATCCTGGATCGCTTCTTCTCGATCCTGTCGGCGGCGGTGCACCGCTACGAGGGCACCGTCAACCAGTACACCGGCGACGGCATCATGGCCCTGTTCGGGGCGCCGGTGGCGCACGAGGACCATGCCAGCCGCGCCTGCTTTGCCGCGCTGGAGATGCAGCGCGAGGTACGGCGTTTTGCCGACGAACTGCGCCTGGGCAAGGGCCTCAATCTTTCCATGCGCGTCGGCATCAACACCGGCGAGGTGATCGTCGGCCGCATCGGCGACGACCTGCGCATGGACTACACCGCACAGGGCCACACCGTGAACCTGGCGGCGCGCATGGAGCATATCTGCGAGCCGGGGCGCATCTACCTGACGCGGCTCACCGCACGCCAGGTGGAGGGCTACTTCCGCCTGCGCGAACTGGGGCCCATGCAGGTCTCCGGTGTCGAGGAGGCGGTGGAAGTCTACGAGCTGGAGGGGCAGAACGCCGGGCGCACGCGCCTGGACCTGAGCCTGGCGCGTGCCGGTTCGCCCTTCGTCGGCCGCGAGCGCGAGCTGGGCCTGCTGCTGTCGGCGCTGGACCGCGTGCGCGGCGGTGATGGGCAGGTGGTGGCGGTGATCGGCAACGCCGGCATCGGCAAATCGCGGCTGTGCCACGAGTTCGCGCGGGCCTGCGCAGCGGCCGGGCTGCCGGTGCACCGTGCCACCGGTGTGCCCTACCGCAACGCCGTGCCGATGCAGCCGATCCGCATGCTGGCGCGCAGCCGCCTGGGCCTGACCGGCGAGTCGGGGCCTGACGAAGTGCGCCGCCTGGTGGCCGGCACCTTCCTGCTGCAGAACCCCGGCCTGGCGCCGCTGCTGCCGGCGGTTTTCGATTTCCTGGGTGCCGGTGGCGCCGCCCTGCCGCAGGACCAAGCCGAGCAGGTCCGCGGCCGGCTGATGGGCCTGCTGGCGCAGCACCTGGCCTGCGACGAGGGCGAGCAGCCGCAGGTGCTGCTACTGGAGGACCTGCATTTCCTAGACCCCGCCAGCGAGGAATTCGTGGCCCAGCTCTGTGCCCAGGTGCGCGGCAGTGGCCGGACCCTGCTGCTGCTGAACTATCGGCCGGACTATGTCAGCGAGGACCTGATTCCGTGGCTTGATGAACAGGTGCGCGTCACCGCCCTGGACGACGCCCAGATCGAGCGCCTGGCGCGCAGCCTGCTGGGCGACGACCCCAGCGTGCAGACACTGCCGCAGACCCTGCGCGAGCGCGCCGGCGGCAACCCCTTCTTCGTCGAGGAAGCGGTGCTGTCGTTGGCCGAGTCCGGCGAGTTGGAAGGGGAGCGCGGCGACTATCGCCTGGCCCGCGAGATCCGCCACTGGACCGTGCCCGACACCGTGCATGCGCTGCTGGCCGCGCGCATCGACCGCCTGCCGGACGAGGCCAAGACCCTGCTGCAGTCGGCCGCCGTGATCGGCCAGGAGTTCCGTGCGCCGCTGCTGGCCACGTTGGCCGAGCGCCAGGACGCGCAGTTCGAGGAGCAGCTGGGCCTGCTGGAGGAAGCCGGCTTCGTGCACCAGCGTGACGTCTCGGAATACGCCTTCTGCCATCCGCTGATGCAGGAGGTGGCCTACCAGGCACAGCTGGAGTCGCGCCGAGCCACCGCCCATGGCCGCCTTGCCGCCGAATTGGAAGGCCAGCATCCGCAGGCGGACGAGCCTACCGAGCTGGCGCTGCGTATCGCGCACCACTGGCAGCACGCCGGCGACTGGCTGCGGGCCGGGCGCTGGAACCTGCAGGCGGCGCGCTGGGCCTCGCCGCGCGACATGCGCCTGGGTCTGGAGCAATTCCGGCTGGCGCAGGCCCACCTGGACCGGGCCTCGGGGGGCGAGGAGCTGCGCCAGCTGCGCATCCTGGCCCGCTCCGGCCTGATCCGCATGGCGCAGTTCGCCAACGTGCCGGAGGCCGAGGTCGAGACCGCCTACAACGAGGCCCGGCTGATGGCGGAGGAGGGCGCCGACGTCGCCACCATCGCCGAACTCATGATGTCCTACGGCACCGAGCAGCTGCACCGTGGCGACTGTGAGTCCGCCGCGCAGTTGCAGGGAGGCGCGGCGCGCCTGGCGCTGGATGCCGGCGAGGCGCAACTGGTCAACCGTTTCCGCCTCGGCATCCTGCTGACCCATACCGCCGCCGGGCGTCCACTCGACGGCATCGCCCTGCTCGACGAAGCCGGCGAGGAATGGCGCACGCGGCCCATTGACGGCGACAACTTCATGTCGCGCGCCTTCCGCGCACTGATGCTGGGTTGGCTGGGGCAGTTCCGCGAGGCCGAGTGCGAACTGGCCGCCGCCGCGACCTTCGCCGAGACCGACGACCGCACCGCGAGCTGGATCCAGGCCAACCGCGTGGACCTGGCGATGCTGACCGGCGACACCCGCGAGGTGCTGGCCTGGGCGGAGCGGGCGACGCTGCGTTCCCGCCAGTTCGGCAGCCCCTTCTTCGAGGAGATCGCCGCGCGCGTCACCGGCCTGGCCCTGTGCCTGCACCGGCGCTTCGGCGAGGCGATCGAGCCGCTGGAGCGTATGCTGCACCTGGTGCGTCCTGGGGCCTACGCGCACCAGTTCGAGGCCGGGCACTGCGCCGTGCTGGCCACGGCCTATATCGGCGCCGGGCGTCCGCTGGACGGCCTGCGCCTGGCGCGGGAGGGCATCGCCTCCGGGCGGCGCTCGGGCTCGCGCATCTGGGAGTCACAGGCCCTGCTGGCGCTGTTGCGGCTGCCGCTGGAATTCCGCGATAAGGTGGAGCCGGAGGTGACCCTGGCGCGGCTGCGCGAGCTGATCGGCGCCACCGGAGCGCAGGGCCTGGAGCCCTGGCTGCACCTGGCACGGGCCCACTGGGCCGGCGATGCCGGCGAACGCCGCCGCCACCACGACGCCGCGGAGGCGGCCTTCCTGGCTCTGGGCGCGGACTTCCACGTCGAGCGTCTGCGCCGCGGCGAGGTTCCGCTGCAGGTCCTGCCCGCCTGAAAAAGCGCCTGCCGCCAGTCCTTTGCGAACCAGCGCGCGAAACGCCCCCCGCGGATGCATTATTCTGTCCGCAAACAAACGGCTGCCTTGAAAAGCGCAGCCCATCACAGGGGTTCGGGAGCGCGTCATGATCAGAATGCTCGCGGGAATCGTCTTGGCGGCTGCTCCGCTGCTGGCACAGGCCCAGGCTCCCGCCGCGGCCCCTGCGGCGGCCACGGCGGCCCCCATCGTCCAGTGCATGCGCGCCAACATCCCGCCTTCGGTGCAGGTCAAGGAAGTGGAGCTGATCTCGCGTGACCGCACCGGCGGGGAGCGCCAGCTGCGCGGGCGGCTCTACGCCACCAACGACAAGGATCGCGTCAAGGCGATGCTCAAGATCGGCTCGCCGCCCGACCTCGCCGGTGCTGCTTACCTGATGAGGGAAGGGACCAAGGCCGATGAGATCTATGTCTTCGTGCCGGCACTGAACAAAGTGCGCCGCGTGACCGGCGGCAACATGGACGGCCCGCTCTGGGGCACCGACCTCTCCTACAACGACCTCAAGCAGGTCCAGAACGCGTTCCAGGACCAGCAGGCCAAGCTCGAGGGCAAGGCCGTGCTCGACGGCACGCCGGTGCAGGTGCTGCAGTTCACGCCGCAGCCCGACCAGGCCTCGCGTTATACCTCGATCCGCGCCTGGGTCGAGCCCAAGAGCTGCATGGCACTCAAGGCCGAGTTCTACGAAGGCCTGCAGGTCGTGCGCAAGCGCTTCTCCGGCAGCGCCAAAGACCTAAAGCAGTCCGGCCCGCACTGGTACCTGGCCGACATGGTGGTGGCCGATCTCAAGGAAGGCACGCAGACGCGCATCAAGGTCACGGGCGTGGCGGCCGGCAAGGAACTGGCGGACCGCCTGTTCAATCCCGCGACGTTCTACGTCGGCAACTAAGACACCGGCTCCCGGAACCTCCGGCCCATGCAACGGCTCACCAGCTGGATCGCGGCTCACCCGCTGTACTGCATGGCGGTAGTGGCGCTGCTGTCGGTGCTGGCCTTCGTCACGGTCTATGACCTGCACGATAGCCGGCTGCGGCTGAAGATCGACCCCACCATCGAGCGCCTGTTGCCGGAAAAGGGGGACGACCGCGCGGTGTTCGACCGTGCGCGCGAGACCTTCGGCGACAGCGACGCCGTGCTGGTGGCGGTGGAGATGGACGAGGTCTTCACGCCGGAAGGCATCGCCCGGATCGACGCGCTCACGCGGCACTTCGGCGAACTGCCCGGTGTGCGCCAGGCCTCGTCGCTGGCCAACGTGCCGAACCCGCTGGCCGAAGGCGACATGCTGGAGATCAGCACCTTCGGCGCGCAGGCGCGCGAGAACCCGGAGCGGGTCAGGGCATTCCCGGCGCAGATCGCCGCCAACCCGATCTACCGTGATGCTCTGGTCTCCAAGGATGGCCGCACCGTGGCCTTCTCGATCTCGCTCGGCGACCTGAGCGAGGAGGACTTCCGCAAGCAGGACTACACCGGCAAGATCCGCGCGCTGGCGGTGGAAGTGGCCGGCTCCGACCGGGTCTGGATCACCGGCGGGCCGGTGATCAAGGCCGCCACTGTGGATGCGCTGCTGGACACGCTGGCCTTCACGCTGCCGGCAGTGCTCGCGCTGATCGTCATCATGCTGCTGCTGGTCAGCCGTAGCGTCTACGGCATGCTGGCGGGCGCTGCCACGGTGCTGATCTCGCTGCTGTGGACCATGGCCGCCGCGGTTCTGCTGGACATTCCCATCAACCTGGTCACGGCCATCGTGCCGCCGCTGCTGCTGACCCTGGGCCTGTCCTACGCCGTGCACCTGCAAGCCGATTACTACGCCGTGCGCGAGACCAGCCCCGAGGCGCGGGTGCAGCACGTGCTGTCCAAGGTCGGGCCCGGGCTGTTCCTGTCCGGCGCCACCACGGTGGCGGGCTTCCTGGCGCTGATGCCGCAGGCCCTGCCGGCGATCCAGCAGTTCGCAGGCCTGTCGGCCCTGGGCGTCACCTTCGGCATGCTCTTGACCATGGTGTTCCTGCCCTCGGCCCTGCGGCTGCAGCGGCAAAGCACCGCGCGGCGGCCGCTGGGCGAGCGCTTCTTCCTGGTGCAGGCCCGGCGCCTGGCGGTGTTCGACCTGCGCTGGCGCAACTGGATCATCGGCATCGCCCTGCTGACGGTACCCATCGACCTGTACTTCGCCAGCCGCATCCACGTGGGCACCGAGTACATCAAGAGCTTCCACGAGGACGCCGAGGCCCGACGCGACTTCGAGCACATCAACCAGGCCTTCAACGGCGCCAGCATCGTCTCGATCCTGATCGAGACCCACGTCAACGATGCCCTGACCGACCCTGAGTTGATCGGCCAGGTGGAATCGCTGCAGCACTGGCTGCGACGCCAGCCCGAGATCGGCAGCGTGGTGTCCTACGTGGACCACCTCAAGCTGATCAACCAGAGCATGAACGAGGGCGACCCGGCCTACTACGCGGTGCCGCGCGACGCAGCCTCGGTGAAGCAGTTGCTGGTGTTCGGCGGCAGTTCCGAGATCAAGCGGGCCATCGACTCGCGCTTCCGCAGCGCCTTGCTGACGGTGCGCATCAACGTCGACAGTTCCGCGCAGATCCAGGACCTGATCCAGCGCGTGGAGGAGCGCCTGGGCGAGCTCAAGCCGCCGCTCAACGCCAGCCTTACCGGCAGCCCGGTACTGGCCACGCGTGCGGTCAACGCCATCACCTCCGGACAGATTTCCTCGCTGGCGCTGGCGTCGTTCGCGATCTGGGTGATGCTGTCCTTCATGTTCACCTCGCCGCGCGCGGCGCTGCTGGCTATGCTGCCCAACCTGCTGCCGGTGCTGCTGTACTTCGGCATCCTGGGCATCAGCGGCATCAGCCTGAACCCCACCACCAGCATGATCGCGAGCATCGTGCTGGGTATCGCGGTGGACGACACCATCCACTTCCTGGCGCGCTTCAATGCCGATGCGCGCGCCAAGGGCAACGAGACCGCGGCGGTCAAAAGCGCCTTGGCCAGCATCCTGCGGCCGGTGACCTTCACCGTGCTGTCACTGTGCATCGGCTTCCTGGTGTTCACCGGCAGCGAGCTGAAGAACCAGGTGCAGTTCGGCGTGCTGGCCTCGTTCACGCTGTTCGTCGCCTGGTTCGCCGACATCCTGCTGACGCCGGCCCTGGGCTCCAAGCTGCGCATCGTCACGCTCTGGGACCTGCTGCGCCTGGACCTTGGCCAGTCGCCGCAGCACACTATCCCGCTGCTGTCGGGCCTGAGCCTGCGCCAGGCCCGCGTGTTCGCGCTGATGTCCAAGATGGAGAAGATGCACGAGGGCGGCCAGTTGATCCGCCAGGGCGACCTGTCGCGAGACATCTACGTGGTGGTGGACGGCACGCTGGAGGCCTGGATCGACCGCGGTGGCGAGCGCAAGACCCTGGCCACGCTGGGACGCGGCGCCGTGATCGGCGAGGCCGGCTATTTCGGCCAGCGCCGTACCGCCAGCGTCGACGCCGTGACCCCGGCGCGCGTGCTGCGCTTCGACTCGCAGGACCTCGAGCGCCTGCGCCTGCGCTATCCGCGTATCGCCGCCATCATCTTCCGCAATCTCAACCGCGTGCAGGCCGAGCGCATCGCGCGCACGACAGCGATGCTTCAATAAAAGCCTGACCTCCGTCCGTTCGCTTTGAAGTCCTGATCCGGTCAAAGGATCGAAGCGCAAGACGAGGTGCCGATCAATCGCCGTTCACCCTTCGCCGGGCTCAGGGCGAACGGCCGCAATCTTGCCGTCTATCCTTGACGGTAACCTCGTCTTCCATGCGGACGATATCAATTTCCCGCAGGCTGGCTAGAATCAGCCGCAGCAGGCGCCGCCTGATCGGAAATCATCGTTACTGGAGAGTCCCCATGAGTCTCAAGGGCAAGACCCTGTTCCTCACCGGCGGTTCGCGCGGCATCGGCCTGGCCATCGCCGTGCGTGCCGCGCGCGACGGCGCCAACGTGGCCATCGCCGCCAAGACCGCCGAGCCGCACCCCAAGCTGCCGGGCACGATCTACTCCGCGGCCGAAGAGATCGAGAAGGCCGGCGGCAAGGCGCTGCCGATCCTCTGCGATATTCGCGAGGAGCAACAACTGGCCGACGCGGTGCAGAAGACCGCCGAGACCTTCGGCGGCATCGACATCCTGGTCAACAACGCCAGCGCGATCCAGCTGACCGGCACGCTGCAGACCGACATGAAGCGCTACGACCTGATGAACGGGATCAACGCGCGCGGCACCTACATGAGCGGGCGCATCTGCATCCCCTACCTGAAGAAGTCCGCCAACCCGCACATCCTGACGCTGTCCCCGCCGCTGGACATGAAGCCCAAGTGGTTCGGGCCGAACCTGGCCTACGCCATCGCCAAGTACGGCATGAGCCTCTGCACGCTGGGCTGGGCCGAGGAGTTCAAGAGGGACGGCATCGCCGCCAACTCGCTGTGGCCGCGCACCACCATCGCCACCGCCGCGGTGAAGATGATCGGCGGCGATCCTTTCCTGAAGCAGTCGCGCACGCCCGAGGTCATGGCGGATGCCGCCCACGCGATCCTGACGAAGAACTCGCGCGAATTCACTGGCCAGTTCTGCATCGACGACCTAGTGCTCTACGAAGCCGGCGTGCGCGATTTCTCGCAGTACGCGGCGGTGCCGGGCACCACCCAGTTCCTGCCGGACTTCTTCCTTCCGGACGATACGCCCGCGCTGCCGGGCTGAAGAGCAAGGCTCCCGCTGGCGCTCAGCGCCAGCGGCGGGTCACGCGCTGGAAGAACAGGCTGTTGGGCACCTGCAGCACGGTGGGCGATAGGCCTTCGCGGGTCTCTTCCAGCGTGGTGTAGATCAGGTTGATGTCGATCACGCGGCCGCCGAAGCCGGGCTTGTCGCCGGCCTCCAGCACTTCGATGCGATCATCCAGCCGGAAGGGCCGCGTGGTGATGATCAGCAGTGTGCAGAAGATGTTGGACAGCACGCTCCAGGCGGCGAAGAAGGCTACGGCGCCCACCGCGGCAAAGCCGGTGAAGGCGGTCCACAGCACGGTGCCGGAGACGCCCAGCCGTTCCAGTACCAGGAGCACCGTGGCCGAGTAGATCAGGAAGCTCAGGCTGCGGCGCGCGCCGATCGCCAGTTCCGGCGGCAGGTGATAGCGCTGTGCCACGCGCAGGATCAGCCGCCCCGCCAGCAGGCGCAGCAGCCAGGCCACCAGCAGGATGCCCAGGATCTGGGTGCCGGGGACGATGATGTCCAGCCATTGCTGGAGCCAGGGCGGCAGGAATTCCTTCATGTCTTGGGTCTGTTGGAATGCGAGCGAGAGCCGGCATTCGAGGGCGGGACCTCCGTCAGCGCGACAGGGCTGCGGAGCCGGGCCTGCAGATGATACTGTCCATGGGACCGTTCACGAATGGCTTTGGTTCATGTCGCGCTGGCGCCCCCCTGCAGAGAAGTCCTCGCCCTACATCACCGCCGAAGGCCAGGCTCGCCTGAAGGCCGAGTTCGAGCACCTCTGGCGCGAGCGTCGCCCGGAGGTGGTGCGGGCGCTGTCCGCCGCCGCCGCCGAGGGTGACCGCTCCGAGAACGCGGAGTACCAGTACCGCAAAAAGGAACTGCGCGAGATCGACGCGCGGCTCAAGTACCTCACCACGCGGCTGGAAGAAGTGAAGATCGCCGGCGGCCGGCCCGCCGATGTCTCGCGCGTGTTCTTCGGCGCCTGGGTGGACGTGGCGGACGAGCAGGGCGAGGAGCGCAGCTACCGCATCGTCGGTGCCGACGAGACCGACGCGGCCGAGGGCCGCATCAGTGTCGACTCGCCCGTGGCACGCGCCCTGCTGGGCAAGGCCGAGGGCGACGTGGTGAAGGTGCGCCTGCCGGCCGGCGAGGCGGAGCTGGAGGTCGTGGCGATCCGCTACGGCTGAACCTTGCTGGCGGAGCCCCACAGCGCCGGCGGATCGGGCAGGCTCGGCGGAATCGGCCGGGCATTGGCCTCCAGCAATTGCGCATTGGCGCCGATACGCGCTGCCAACCATTCACGCAGCTGCTTGCGGTTCTCCGCGATGATCGGCTGGTTGGGCGACAGGCGTGCCGCGCGGTCCAGCAGGTCCAGCCCGGCATAGACATCGCCCTTGCGGGTGCGCGCCACGGCCAGGTTGTTGAGCTGGATCGGGTCGAAAGGGTTCTCGCCCAGTTCCTGTTCCAGGCTCTCGATGGCCACGTCGACGCGGCCGGCTTCCAGCAGCGACTGCAGGGCCGGCGCGCTGTCCTGCGCCCGGGCGCCGCCGCAGGCCAGCAGCATGAACAGCAGGGGAAGGATGCGCTTCATGGCAGCGGGGCTCCGAAGAGGTTCGGGACTTGCGGCTGGTCGGGCAGGGGCTGGAAGCCCGAGAAGTGGTAGCGGATGTAGCCCAGCAACTGGAATTCCTTGTAGTCGCGGGCGTTGTCGACGCTGAGGCTGCCCCCGGCGGCAAAGCGCGGCGTGATGCGGTACTGCGCCGCGCCGCCCAGCTTGTAGCCGAGACCGCTGTTGTCCTGGCCCGCGTAGCCCAGAGGCAGGTTGGCCGCGGGCTCAAAGGCGGCCAGCCGCTCCAGTTCGTCCTGCAGGGCCTGGCGACCGGGGAACAGCGGTGATCCGTCCTCGCGGAAGGTCTGCGAGCCCAGCGCGGCATCGGCGCGGATCGACAACGGCCCGCGGTTGTAGGTCCAGGTCACCGGCACGGTCAGGGCGCCGAAGAACTGCGGGCTGAAGTAGCCGCCGTGGCCCAGGGTGTAGTGGCGCAGGTTTTCCTCGTATCCGAAGGTGGTCAGGTTCAGGCCTGCCGTCACCGTGTGGCGCATGCTGCGGTAGAGGCGCGAATAGAAGCCGGCGCCGAACTCGTACTGCGCGTTCTCCTTCACGTTGAGCCCGCCCAGCGTGTAGAAGCCGCCGTTGACGTAGATCCCGTAGTTGCCCAGGTCATGGGACAGGTCCAGGCGCGCGCCGCTGCGCATGACGCCGCCCCAGTTGCGGCCGGTCAGCGGATCGTAGGCGCCGGCATAGGACAGCAGGCTGTCGGTAACGGCACGGCGCGACAGCTCGACCCCGACCGCGGTCTTGCCGAACTGCGGCGTCCAGCGCATGCCACCTACCAGACTCTCGACCGGGAAGCCCAGCGGCGTGGTGCCGATGTCGGCGCTGAAGGAGCCCAGCTGGTAACCCAGGGCGAAGGCCAGGCCGGTCTCGGACTGGTCCTGCTCGGCGGTCTCGCCGTTGATCAGGGCCAGCGTGCCGAACTTGAGCAGGTTGGTGCCGGACACCGATCCGGCGTCGAGGAATACCGGGCGGAAGCGCGCGCCAATGCGGCCGATGCTCCACTCCGGGCTGATCCAGTCGGCGCCGAATTCGAGGTCGATCAGCTTGGACAGGCCTTCTTCGCCGCGACGGTTGCGGCTCATGAATTCGCCCTGGGCCCAGCCGCTGACGGCGGCTTCCAGGCGCGCGGTCGGCGAGTCGCCGGCCGGGTTGTAGTCCGGGATGAATTCGGCGGAGGCGGGCAGGCTGCCGGCGTTGACCGAGCGTGCCAGGCGCAGCGACAGCGGCTGCTGTCGCGACACGGTCGCCGCCTTGGATTCGGCGCGCGGGCTGTCCAGGCCGCGGTCCCAGAGGAAGCCGCCCTGGCGTTCCGCACCCGCGGGGGCTTGGGGCTGGCGCACGATGCCGGCGGGCATCGGCTCCGGATCCGGGCCGAGTGCGCGCGGCAGCAGCGGGCCCACCGGCTGTTCGCCTTCCAGGGCTTCGAAGACGCCGGCCGGCAGCGAGCGGTTACCGCCGGTGGCGGGGTCGATCATGGCCAGCAGCGGTGGGCCGGCCTGGGTCTGCTGCTTCAGGGCTTCGGCGGCGCGGTAGTGACTCAGCGCATCGGCCTGGCGGCCACGGCTCTGTGCCAGGCGTGCCGCCGCGAGATGGGCGCCGGCGGGGTCGGTGTTGCGCTCGAAGGCGGCATTGATCCAGCGAGAGGCCTGCTCAGGCTCCTGGTCGGCCAGGGCGGCGTCGATGGCGGCGTAGAGCACTTCGTCGGACACGTGCTCGACACCGCCGCCGCGCTGGATCTGGGCCTGGGCGATCGCCATGGCCTTTTCCGGCTCGCCGGCCGAGCTGAATAGGCGGCCCAGCGCGAGCTGCACGCGGGTCTCGTCGGGGTAGCGCGCGATCACATCGCGCAGCTGGCGGTAGGCCTCGGCCAGATTGGCCTGCTCGCGGGCGCGGTCTGCCAGCTTCACGCGGTAGCCGACCACCAGGTCCTCGAGCGTGCGCTGCTGCAGCGGCGTCATGCCGCCACGGCGGATCAGCTCGGTGCTGACGGCCTCGAACTCGGCATCCTGGTCCAGCTGCAGCAGCAGCGCGGCGTACTGGATGCGATCGCCTGCTCCGGGATTCGGGTTGGCGGCAAAGCTGCGGCGCAGCACGGCCAGCGCGCGCGCCGGGTCACCCAGCGCGGCCCAGCCCTGGGCAATGGCCGGGGCCAGTTCCGGCGATTCGCCGGAGGCATTCACCGCGGCACTGATCCACTGCGCGGCACGGCCGGGGTCACCCTGGCGGGCGGCCTGCTGTGCACGCTGGATCTGGTAGCGCACCCAGGCCTCGCGCTGCAGGCGCTGCGCGGCGCCCGTGCGATTGGCGGCGGGCAGGTTCTCCAGGGCCATCAGCGTCTCGTACCAGCGCTGGCCCTCGGCGTAGGCATAGGACTGCGCCAGCCAGCCTTCGGCGGTGGCGCCGCCGCCGGGCTTGCCGTCGCCGGCCGCCTCGACCATGGAATCCAGCAGTGAATCGGCGTCGCTGTCGCGTCCCATCTTGCGATACAGGCGGGCGAGGTCCAGGCGCACCCAGGGACTGGCAGGGGCATTGACCATGGCTTCGCGCAGCAGGCGCTCGGCGTCGGTCAGGCGGCCGGCCTCGATCGCGGTGGCGGCCTGCTGGCGTGCCAGCTCCACACGCACGTCCTGCAGCTTCAGCTGGTCGGCGGCGGCGACGTTGCCCAGCAGCTGCTGGGCCTCGCGGCTGCGGCCATCACGCTGCAGCAATCCGGCCAGGCCTCCCACCAGGTCGGGATTGCCGGGTGAATTCTTCAGGGCCGCACGCAGTTCGCGCTCGGCCTGGGCGCTCTTGCCGTTATGCACCAGCACGTCGGCGGCGGCGCGGACCACGGCGGGTTCGGGGCGACCGTTCGGGGCCTGCGAGAGCGCCGACTCGTAGGCGGTCTCGGCGGCGCGGTAGTCGTTCTTCTCCACCGCCGCTTCGGCGGTGCGCACGTGGCTCCAGAAGGCGGCAGTCTGGCGTGCGTCGCGGTAGCGCGAGGCCAACGCCGGCTTGCCGCGCGAGGCGCGGTCCAGCAACTGCTCGGACTCGGCGAAGCGGCCCTGGCGCAGGCGCACCACACCCAGGCCGGCCTGGGCATCGGCGTCGGCCGGTTTGCGCGCCAGCAGGCGGGTGAAGCCGGTCTCGGCTTCCTCCACCGCGTTGCGGTCCAGTGCGGCGAAGGCGTCGCGCAGCTCGGCTTCGGCCTGCGCATCGACGCGTGGAGCCGGCGGCGCGGCAGGCTTGGCGGCCGTGGTGGCCTGCTGCTGTTGCTGCTGGGTGTCGGCGATCCGGGCGCGCACGGCGGCGTCTTCGCCCACCTGCTGGAGATAGCCGTCGTAGCGCGGCCGGTCGGCCGCGGTCGGCGCCAGCCAGATCAGCGCTTGCCGCCAGGCGCGGCGGGCTTCGGCCTGCGCAGCCGGATTGCCGTTGAGCTCCTGCAGCTGGTCGATACCCTCGCGGCGGGTCTCGGCGCGGTAGGTCAGCACGCGCGCCTGGGCCAGGGCCACGCGCGTGTCGCTGGGGCGGGCACGGTTGAGCTGCGCCAGGCCGCGGCGGGCCTCGTTCCAGCCATCACGGGTGCCGGCCAGGGTTTCGTAGTATTCCAGGGCCAGGTCGTCCGGCGGCGTGGAGCCGTTGAAGGCCTTGCGATAGGCGGCGGCCGCGTCGTCGGGCCGGTTCTGGCGGGCCAGGTTGCGCGCGGTGGCGAGCTGGTCGGCGCCGCTGCGTTCCGTGGCGTCGGCCTGGGCGCGCTTTGCGGCGGTGCCCGGGGCGACCTTCTGCAGCCGGTCCTCGTAGCGCCGGGCCTCGGCAGCATTGCCGGCGGCGGCTTCCAGCACGGAGAGGCGGTTCAGCGCCTCGGCGTGATTGGGGTCGGTCTCCAGCACACGCTTCCAGCTGTCTCGCGCCAGGTCAGGGCGCTGCTTCTGTTCCCAGAACTGCGCCTGCTGCACCAGCTGGTTGACGGCGGCGCTGTCGGCTGCGGCGGCGCCGAAGGCGATCAGACAGCCGGCGGCGAGGGCAGTGAGCCTCCAGGCCTTTAGCGCTTCCATGTAAGAACGACTCCCCCGTTGCCGTCGAAACGGTATTTTCCGTCGGCATAACCCTTGCCGAACAGGATCAGCACCTGGTCGTAGTAGTGCGCCGGGTGTCCGTAAAGCTTGTTGTTGCGGGCCTTCTCGAGCGCGGCACGGGCACGTGCCAGGCCGGTGTCGTCCTGCGTCATCGCATAGTAGGGCAGCAGGGCACCGTAGAAGCCCACCGGGGCCTGGCCTTCGATGCCGGCATTGCCGTTGGACCAGCGCTCCGGCACGCGGCCGATCTCGCCCAGCATGCCGCCGAAGGGACGTATCGCGTCCTGCAGGGCGGCGGCGCTACCGTTGCCCGAAGGGCCCCAGGCGTTGAACAGGTAGACGCGGATGGCGTCGTAGCTGCCCACGCCGCTGGTCTCCTTGTCCTGCACGACATTGCCGGCCTGCCACTGGGCCCAGTCCGGCACGCGGCCCAGCGGGGCCAGTTGTGGCAGCCAGGCGGCGTAGTCGGCCAGCAGGCGGCGCCAGGGGCCCTGCGGATCCTCCTGCTGGAAGCGCAGCAACTGCACCGGTACGTAGTAGCTGGGGTTGAGGCGGATGCGGTCACCGTCGACGAAGCCCTCGCGGCCCGGCAGCAGCAGCAGCGGGCCGTTCTCCACCTGCATCACCGCATGCTGCTTGACCTGCTCCAGCAGGCTGCGGCCCAGCGTGCGGTACTGTGCGTCGTTCCAGATGCGGCCAGCCTCCAGCAGCGTGTAGGCCAACCAGAGGTCGGCGTCGGTGGCCGAGTTGAGGTCCTTGATGCCCCAGTGGTCGGCATCGATCCGGCCCCATAGCCAGGCCGGCAGGTTCTTGCCGAGATTGCCCTTGGCGAGATTCTTCTCGGTCCACTGCAGGATGCGCTGGAAGCGCTCGCGGTCATTGGCCACCAGCGCGAAGAACAGCGCATAGGCCTGGCCCTCGGACACCGTGCGCGACTCCGCGGTCCAGTCGATCACGCGACCCTGTTCGTCGACGAAACCTTCGGCGAAGGACTGCCATTCCGGCCAGCCGCGCTGCTGTGGCTGCGCCGCGCAACCGGCGGCGGACCACAGCAGCAGCACGGCGGCCAGCAGGCGTGTCATAGCTTGCCCTTGAGCCGCAGTTCCGCACGGCGGCGCAGCGCTACGCGCAGCACCATCGCCGCGAGCAGCACCACCAGCAGCGTCAGCGGCAGCATCAGGTAGGGCCGCAGGCCCAGCCAGCGCTTCAGGCCATACCACCAGGGCAGGCTCCCGACCTCGTAGCCGTTGCCCAGGTCGTAGCCGCTGACCTTGTCATCCTGCACCAGGGTCAGGCCGCCGCGCACGAACTGCGCCTGGCCCGGCTTGACCACGGCCAGCGCGGCGTCGCGCAGGTTGCCCTGGCTGCCTGCGGCGAGCACCACCACGTTGCGCCCGGACTTCAGCGGTGACTCGAAGCCCATGATGGCCTCGAAGTCTTGTCCGGCCTGCATCACCACACGGCTGGCGTACTCGGCGGCCTGTTCCAGGTTGCGGCCGGCGAGGCGCTCGTGCAGCGAGTCGAACAGGTCCACCGGACGCAGCTCGGTCTTGCCGCTGCTGAACAGCAGCGGCAGTTCGCCGGCCCAGTCCTGCGGCACCGGCAGGGCGCCGGCGCGGCCGATCATCAGCAGGTCGCGATCCGCGAACTCGGAGACGTTCTCGAAGCTGCCCACTTCCAGGCGCGTGGCGGCATCTTGTGTCCAGCGGCCGATGTGCCCGGCCAGGATCAGCGCGGCCGACACCTCGGACTCCTGCGCGCCCTGCGGCAGGATCAGCGCGGTACCACCCAGGTCACCGAGGCGGGAGTAGGGGTAGGCGCCCTGCGCGAACAGCTGCAGCGCCGGCATCTCGGCGAAGTGGGCATAGCGCTTGAACTCGAGCGTCGATGCCGGGTCGATCGAGCCCTGTAGCGAGTTGGGGTCAAAGTCCTGGCAGACGGCGTCGGTGTTGCGGCGGAAGTGGAACTGCGCGTCCAGGCGGTTGTTGGTGCGCAGCACGCCGCCGGGCAGGTCCACCGTCAGTTCACGGCTCTCGCCCAGGCTCTTGCCCAGCGCGGTGGCGTCGATCGCGACGCCACCGGCGAATTGGGCATTGAGCACGGCGTTGAGCGCGGAGTTGGCGCCGGTGATGGGCGCGGCACGATACTTCAGGCGCAGCTTCACGCTGTCCTTGTCCAGCGGATACAGGTCTGGCGGCAATGCGAACTCGAAGCTGATCGGGCCCGGCATCAGGCCGGTGACCGACAGCGGATTCAGGGCGCCTTCGGTGAGCGGGCGCGGCGACGCTGGATTGATCCAGCGACCCGAGGCCCAGGCCTTGCGCGCCTCCGGCAACTGCAGGGTGTCGATGCTGGCGTTGCGGCCCTGCATCAGCATCTGGCCCAGGGCCAGACTCTGGGCGGCCTGCACCAGGCCCTCATCGGTGGCGGCAGAGATCACCAGCAGTCGTGCCTGCGGCACGTCCGGGTTTTCCACCATGGCGACGGAGGGGCGCGTGGACACCGCAGTCGGGTCCAGGCCCGGGAAGGACTGCGCCCGCGTGGTGAACACCACGCCGTGGCCTGGCGGCAGCGTGCCGTAACGCACCGGGAAATCGGCGCCGCGGTAGTCGGCCTTGGCGCCGAACCAGGCCGCGACGATCGCAGCCGCCTTCATCTGGCCCGGCGTGGGGCTGCGCTCGAACACGAAGGGCAGGGTCAGCAGGCCGGCTTCGCCGTCGTCGAACAGCGGGGCCGGCAGGCGCTCCAGTGCCGGTGGCGGTGGCAGCGTGGAGAAGCGGAGCTTCAGGCTGCTTTCGTTGCTGATCTCGGCTCACAGCGAGCTGTGCGTGGGGTCTTCGCACTCGTTGCGGGCGTAGTGGGCGATCAGCTCCAGGCGGATCTGCGTCTTGGGCACCAGCAGCAGCGGGTTCAGCGCGATCTGTGCCACCGCGCCGGAGGCAGACTCTGCCGTCAGCGGGATGGTGCGCACCAACTGGTCGTTGACCAGCACGTTGATGTGGCTGGTGTCGAAGCGCAGTGACGGGGAGTGCGAGTAGCGCAGCGACAGCGTGGCATCGGTCACCACCTGGTCGGCGCGGATGTTCAGCGGCACCGAGGCCTGGCCGAAGACCGTACGCAGGCGCAGCGGGTAGGCCAGCCCCAGTTCCTCGAAGCTCAGCTCGCGCTGCGGCGCCAGGAAGGCGGTGTCCGAGGTTGCGACGGGTGTGCCGGGTTCTGCGGCAGCCGCGGTGGCGGCCGACAGCCAGAGTGCGCCCAGGAAAGTCGCCCAGCGATAAGGTCTTGTCCGCATGTTCTCGGTCCGGCGTAGGGTGTAACAGCTTCTTTTGTACCGCTTTTTATTGTTTCAGGTCCATCCGCCGGAGCGTCAGGGACCGCCCCGCTGGCCTTCAGCCAGCGACTTTGCGTCGGGTGATGCGGGCGTGCAGGCGCTCCAGCAGGTCGCCGGTGAACCAACGCCAGAATTCGTAGGCACCGATGACGCCGTAGCGGCCGACCAGTGCCAGCGCGTGCAGCGGCCGGTCGGGCGCCTGGGTCTCGCGCCAGCGGATCCAGGCATCGGCACGGCCGAACAGCGCGTAGATCAGGGCGTTTTCCTCGGCGATACCGAGGGTCTCGAACTGCACGGCGACCACGCCGTGGCCGCTGCGGCGCACGGTGACGGGAATCCAGACGTCGGAGCGATCCGGGATCAGCAGGATCTCCACCCGGTCGCCCACCGTGGTGACGAAGCCGTCCGGCAGCAGCAACTGCGCGCCGGAATAGGACAGGTCCACCGTCGGTGTCAGGTGTGCCGGGTGTTCAGGCCCGAGCCGGATCGCGCCCGGGATGCGGGTGCGTACGCGCACGGCCGTGCGTATCTGTTTTTTCTCGGATGCCACGGCCAGTGCGCCGCCGATGATCACCAGGTTGTAGATCGTCCAGCCGAGGTTCAGCAGCAGGGTATCGGGGTGCGCCTCGCCGCCCGCCAGGCGGATGATGCCCACCACCAGCCCGAGCGCATTGAGCAGGAACAGGTAGTAGTAGGGCTTGGCGATGTCCTTGTCGAAGTAGTCTCGGTCGACCACGCCGCCCTTGGCGGTCACGTTGAACTTGCCCAGCTTGGGGTTGATGAAGGCCAGCATCGTCGGGCCGAGGATGAAGGTGGCCAGCACCGTCTCGTAGACCTCGGACCAGAAGGAGTGCCGGAACGCGCCCTGCAGGCGGCTGTTGGTCATCGTGGCCAGGATCACGTGCGGCGCGGCGTAGGCCAGCACCATCAGGCCCTGCGCCTTGATGATCTCCGCGCCCAGCAGCAGGTAACCCAGTGGCGAGGTCAGGAAGATGATGCGTGGCAGGCCGTAGAAGAAGTGCATCATCGCGTTGGCGTAGCAGAATCGCTGGCCAAGCTGGAGCCCCGGCTTCAGGAAGGGGTTGTCCACGCGGAAGATCTGCGCCATGCCACGCGCCCAGCGGATACGCTGGCCGACGTGCGCAGAGAGCGATTCGGTGGCCAGGCCAGCCGCCTGGGGGATGTTGATGTAGGCGCTCTTCCAGCCGCGCGAGTGCATGCGCAGCGAGGTATGGGCGTCCTCGGTGACGGTCTCGGTGGCGATGCCGCCGATTTCTTCCAGCGCGGTGCGGCGCAGCACGGCGCAGGATCCACAGAAGAAGGACGCATCCCAGAAGTCGTTGCCGTCCTGGATCAGGCCGTAGAACAGCTCGCCCTCGTTGGGCACCTTGCGGAAGGTGCGCAGGTTGCGCTCGAAAGGGTCGGGCGAGAAGAAGTGGTGGGGCGTCTGGACCAGCGAGACCTTCGGATCACTTACCATGGTGCCCATGGTCAGCTGCAGGAAGGAGCGGGTGGGAATGTGGTCGCAGTCGAAGATGGCGATGTATTCGCCCTGCGTCACCTTCAGCGCGCGGTTGATGTTGCCGGCCTTGGCGTGCTTGTTGTCCGGGCGGATCAAGTGGGTGGCGCCCACCTCCTCGCAGAAGGCCTTGAACTCGTCACGGCGGCCGTCGTCCAGCACGTAGACCTTGATCTTGTCGCGCGGCCAGTCCAGCGCCAGCGCCGCCAGTACCGTCGGACGCACGACGCTGAGCGGCTCGTTGTAGCTGGGGATGAAGACGTCCACCGTCGGCCACTGCGCCGGGTCCTCGGGCAGGGGCTCAGGCTTGCGCCCCAGCGGCCACGCGGTCTGGATGAAGCCGAACAGCAGGATCGTGAAGGCGTAGAGCTCGGCGAACAGCAGGCCGCTGGACAGGAACAGGTCCCAGGCGTCGAAGCCGGGGCCGATCGGCAGGGTTTCGGTGATGCGCCAGTAGAGGTAGCGGGTACTGGCGATCAGCGACAGCGCCATCATGGCCAGGGCGCCGCGGTGCCCGCGCATGCGCTTCAGGCCGAAGGCCGAGACCACCATCAGCGTGCCGGTGACGGCTTGCCAACCCAGCGTCAGCGGCGCCGTCACCAGCGCATAGAACGGGACGCTGAGCAGCAGCAGCACGAGCAGGATGGTCAGCCGCATTGAGTGTGCCGCTCCCTGGCAGAGGATTGTCTTAGCGCTTCAGGCGCAGCGGATCGACGACCGCCGACGAGGCATCCTGGCCCATCTGGGCAAACAGGTTGGACACCGGCTTCTGCATCACCGAGTCCTGCGGCTCACTGCCCGAGGCCTTGCGCGGCGCCAGCTGTAGCTGCAGCACCGGCGCCTGCACGCGGGAGCCGATCACCTGGCGGCGCAGCCGCTCGAAGGTAAAGGACAGCGGCTGCTCGACCGTGCGCGCGGGCTCCGGCAGCGGTGCCGGCGCCGGTGCGGCGATGGTTCGCGCAGCCTCGGCGGGCGCTGCGGCGACCGGTACCGCTGCGGCCGGCCTGGACGCCTGCACCGGGAGCGCCGGAGCGGCAGCCGGGGCTGCAGTTGGCGCGGTGCCGCCGGCCAGCTTGAGCTTGGCCGGGCGGTGGTCGCCGAACTCGCGGTACTTCAAGCCGTCGAGCTGCAGGCGGTCCACCAGCTGACTCACGTCGTCGAAATCCTTCTTGTCCGTCACCGCTGCTACCCTCCGAAATTGGCTGCATGCGCCAGGCGGAACCGGATCAGGTCCGAGCCCGGCGGCGAGGCTACCTCGCGCACGTCCAGCTGGTCGCCCGCACCGAGCTGGCGCATCCACTCCGCATACATTCCCTCAAGCAAACCCGGTGCCCAATGGCCGCTGTCCGCACCGAACAGGCCGGGCAACGGCGAGCAGCCGTGCACGAAATCCACGCCGGCGGCGTTCTCTTCCACCCGTACCCAGCCGAAATCCAGCCGGGCCAGGGTCTTCTGCGCAAAGACCTCGAAGTCGGCTAGTGTCTTCAGGTCCACTGCCGCCTGCTCGGAGGCGATACGGCGGCCCGCCAGGTAGACCAGCGCGCGCAACTGCTCGGTCGGCACCTGCTGGGCCAGTTCCACCGCCAGCGTGCGCAACACCGCCAGCGCCGCCTGCGGGCGAGGGGTGTTGCGGAAGTATTCTTCGCTGCGGTTGTCGAGGGCCACTTCGGTTCTCGGTGGTGCCAGGGATGACCGGACCATTGTCTCAGGTGAAATATATGGGGACAACTGCACTTGGCCCGTCTTTTCAGGTAGGTTTACGCTTTATTTACAGAACCCTACGCGCATTTTCTCATTCTAGGGCAGAGTCAAGTCATGATCCGTAGACAAGATGTATCGGTGCCCTGTTGCAAACTGCTCGCGGCAGCCCTGCTCGCCTTGTCCGGCCTCACCGCCTGCGGCTCGCAGATGGACAGTATCGACAATCCTGACACGCGGCCGGTCAGTCAGGCGCCCGCCGGCATCTACGAAGGGCGCCTGAGCTCCACCAAGACCGGTGTCACCCAGGACGTGGTGGCCTTCCTGGACAGTGACAAGAAGCGCTTCCTGGTGTTCACGGAGGATGGAAAGCTGGTGGCCGGCGGCCTCTACACCGCCACGAGCCCCAGCCTCTCCTGGACCGCCAAGGTGTACCGCAAGGTGATCACCACCACGAAGGATCCGGTGACCGGCGCGGACGTCACCACCACGAGCACCGACGTCACCACGCTGCAGGGCCAGGGCGGCTTTGAACCCGAGAAGTCCATCCAGCTGACCTATACCACCTCGGACAACGATTTCGGCTCCCTGACCCTGGCGTATTCGAAGCTGCGTTACGAACAGCGCTCCAACCTGGCGTCCCTGGCGGGCATCTGGGGCATCGAGGACGAATTCGGCCTGGCCACGACCCGGTACACCATCAGCCAGGACGGGCAGATCACCGGCAGTGACGACAAGACCAAGTGCACCTACCAGGGCAGCCTGACCATCATTGACCTGCACTACAACCTCTACCGCCTGTCCCTTTCGGAGCTCTGCGGCAACACCACGATCTCCACTATAGGCCTGGCCACGTTGAACCAGGCGCCGAACACCACCGAAACGATCCAGGGGGTCGCCATCGCTTCCGACTCGGCCGTGGCCTTCCTGCTGGATCCGCTGTAAAGCGGGGATCGTTTTGGGGCTTTCGCGGTCACAGGGGCATCCGGAGCGGTTCCGGATGCGTATGGCCTGGTAACAGGCACTGGAGGTTTGTCATGTTTCCCACTACCCATCCATATCGTGGCCTGGCTGCCGCTCTGACGGTGCTGCTGCTGGCCGGTTGCGCCACGGTTACCCCCTACCAGCCGATGAAGAACGGCCAGGGCTACGGCGACCAGCGCATCGAGAACAACCGCTACCGCATCAATTTCGCCGGCAACTCCACCACCTCGCGCGAGACCGTGGAGAACTACCTGCTGTTCCGCGCCGCGGAACTGACGTTGCAGCAGGGCTATGACTACTTCGTCATGAGCGGCAGCGACACCGAGAAGCAGACCCGCTACCAGCAGACCGTCAGCGCCGTCGGCGGCTACGGCTGGTACTCGCGCTACTACGGCCTCGGCACCGGGGTCAGCACCGCCTACCCGGTGAATGAATACCAGGCCCAGGCCTACGTCACCATGTACAAGGGCAAGCGCCCGGCCGAGTCCGCCGACGCCTTCGACGCCCGCCAGGTGCGCGACAACCTCGGCCCCTTGATCAAGTATCCCGAGAAGGGCTGAGAGTCGGGCCAAGTCCCGTGGCCGGCCCGCTTATAGTGCCGGCATGACCCACTGGCTCGAAACGCTGCTCACCGGCCCCTGCAAGGCCCCGGCCTGCCCGGATGTCGCCTCCTGGTGGCCGCGCCACCTGGCCCGCTCGCGCGAGACGCCGGACACCATGACCCAGGCCATCCTCGGCGGCTATCACGCCGACCGCGTTGGCTGGGCCTTTGCCTCTGCCTACCAGGCCGCCCTGCGCGCGTTGGTGCCGCAGCTGCCTGCCGATACGGTCGCCGCACTCTGCGTGACCGAGAAGGACGGCAACAGCCCACGCGCGATCCGCAGCGAATTGCGGGAGGGCCTGCTCAACGGCGCCAAGCGCTGGGCTACGCTGGGGCCGGAGGGCCAACTGTTCTTGGTGGTGGCGCGTGATGCCGAGGTGCTGTCTGACCTGCCGGTGCTGCGCGTGCTGTGCATCTCTGCGGATCAGGCGGGCGTGCAGGTGGAGGCGATGCCGCCGACGCCCTTCGTGCCGGAAGTACCGCATGCGAGCCTGTGCTTCGAGAACGTTACGGTCGCGGATTCCGCCGTGCTTCCGGGCGATGGCTACCTGCACTATGTGAAGCCCTTCCGCACCGTGGAGGATCTGCACGTGCAGGCGGCGGTGCTGGCGTACCTGGTGCGCGAGGCGCTACGCCTGCGCTGGCCGCGAGGCTGGATTGAGCGAGCCGCTGCGCAACTGCTGGCGCTGGAAGCGCTCGCGACATTGCCGTCTCTGGCGAACACCACTCATGCCGCACTGGCCGGAGCGCTCACGGGAGTAGCCGCACTCGTCGCTGACGCAGACCGGCACTGGCAGGCGAGTGAAGCCGATGAAGCGGCCCTGCGCTGGAAGCGTGATCGCGCGCTCTTCACGGTGGCGGCGACGTTACCCCAAAATTGAGTAGCACCGTGGTTTAGAGTCCGACCCAAGACCCCAGGAGGTCGGACGTGAAGAAGCGGTATTCGGAAGAGCAGATCATCGGATTTCTGAAGGAAGCGGA
>NZ_JAUASX010000016.1 GCF_030345715.1 Solimonas sp. SE-A11 | reverse complement strand
CCGGCAAGGTCGCCCTGGTCGCCTGCATGCGCAAACTCCTGGTGATCCTCAATGCCAGGCGTCGAGACGAACTCCTCCTCCAACAGACCGAACTGGCGACCCCTTAAGACAGTTGCTCTCCCTAGCCCTCTCCCGCAAGCGGGAGAGGGGACTATGGTGCCTTTACGCCTTCCGGTCGCGCTTCGCACCGGTCCGGAGACGCAGCGCATTAAGGCGGATGAAGCCTTCGGCGTCCTTCTGGTTGTAAGCACCCTTGTCGTCCTCGAACGTGGCCACGCGGGCATCGAACAGGGAGTCCTTGGAGCGGCGGCCGGCGTTGTAGACGTTGCCCTTGTACAGCTTCAGGCGCACTTCGCCGTTCACCTTTTCCTGGGTGTTGTCGATCAGGGCCTGCAGGGCCAGGCGCTCGGGGCTGAACCAGTAGCCGTTGTAGATCAGCTTGGCATAACGCGGCATCAGCTCATCCTTCAGGTGAGCCTGCTCGCGGTCTAGGCACAGGCTCTCGATGGCGCGGTGGGCCTTGAGCAGGATGGTGCCGCCCGGGGTCTCGTAGCAGCCGCGCGACTTCATGCCGACATAGCGGTTCTCGACGATGTCGAGGCGGCCGATGCCGTGCTTGCCGCCCAGTTCGTTGAGCGTGGCCAGGATCTTGTAGGCCTTCATGCGCTTGCCGTTGACGGCCACCGCATCGCCCTTCTCGAACTTGATGGTGATGAACTCGGGCGTGTTGGGCGCGTTTTCAGGGTTCTTGGTCCAGCGCCAGATGGAGTCATCCGGCACCCACCACGGATCTTCCAGGCCGCCGCCCTCGTAGGAGATGTGCAGCGCGTTGGCGTCCATCGAGTAGGGCGAGCCGCCGCCCTTCTTCTTGGTGATGGGAATCTTGTGCTTGGCGGCGTAGGCCAGCAGGGTCTCGCGGGAGGTCAGGTCCCACTCGCGCCAGGGCGCGATAACCTTGATGCTGGGGTCGAAGTGGTAGGCGCCCAGCTCGAAGCGCACCTGGTCGTTGCCCTTGCCGGTGGCGCCGTGGGCGATGGCGTCGCAGCCGGTCTGGGCGGCAATCTCCATCAGGCGCTTGGCGATCAGCGGGCGGGCGATCGAGGTGCCCAGCAGGTACTCGCCCTCGTAGATGGCGTTGGCGCGGAACATGGGGAACACGAAGTCCCGCACGAACTCCTCGCGCAGGTCGTCGATGAAGATCTCCTTGACGCCCAGGGCCTTGGCCTTGGGACGCACATGGTCCAGCTCCTCGCCCTGGCCGATGTCGGCGGTGAAGGTCACCACCTCGCAGTTGTAGGTATCCTGCAGCCACTTGAGGATGACGGAGGTATCCAGCCCGCCCGAATAGGCGAGCGCGACTTTGCGCACGTTGCTCATGGTTTCTTCTTGAACCGGGATCGAGGAAAAAGCGCGCGGATTTTGCCTGAAATTTGACCGGAAGGGGGCCGCCAGACGCAGACGCCACCCCACGGCGCCCCCGGAATCGGGGAAAATACCGGACCGCGCGTCCCCGAAGGTCCGCGCACGCCCTATCTGGAACCCAACTTGAACGATCAGACCGCCCCTGCCCCCTCCCCCCGGCCGCCCAAGCTCGGCCATCGCTTCCGCGGCTTCCTGCCCGTGGTGGTGGACGTGGAGACCGGCGGGTTCAACGCCCAGACCGACGCCCTGCTGGAGATCGCCGCCGTGATCCTGGGCGTGGACGAGAACGGTGACCTGGTGCGGCGCCAGACCGTGTTCTCCCATGTCACCCCCTTCCCCGGCGCCAACCTGGAGAAGGCGTCGATGGAGATCAACGGCATCAAGGTGGACAACCCTCTGCGCCTGGCACGGCCGGAGACCGAGGCCCTGGCCCATATCTTCAAGCCGATCCGCCAGGCGGTGTCGGAGAACGGCTGCACCCGCGCCATCCTGGTCGGCCACAACGCCCATTTCGACCTGGGCTTCCTCAATGCCGCCATTGCCCGCACCGGCATCAAGCGCAGCCCCTTCCACCCCTTCTCGGCCTTCGACACCGTGACCCTGGCCGGCGCGATGCTGGGCCAGACCGTGCTGGCACGCTCGCTGCAGCTGGCCGGACTCGGCCACGACCAGAGCGAGGCACACTCGGCGATCTACGACGCCGAGAAGACCGCCGATCTGTTCTGCCTGCTGGTCAACCGTCTCAAGGGCCTGCTCCCCGCCGACGGCGGCGCTGGCGGCGAGGAACCGGGGGAAGCCGGGGACGCGGAGTGAGCCAAGGCTCGTGCGCCGGGCGGGCCGCGTTAAGCCCGGAGCAAGGCCGCAACCTGCAATCTCCTGCGTTCTTTTAGAATCGCCCGCAAACCCCGGATCTTAGCCAGCCCCAACCTGATGCCGACCCTGCCCCGCTGCCTGCTGACCATGCTCCTCGCCCTGGCACTGGCCGGGCCGGCGCAGGCGTTCAGTTTCAACGACGTCGCACGCCGAGCGCAGACGCTCTCCGAGCGCTCCTACGAGAAGCCGGACACCCGGCTGCCCAAGGAACTGGCCGACCTGGGCTACGACCAGTACCGCGACATCCGCTTCAAGCAGGACCAGTCGCTGTGGCGCAAGGCCAAGCTGCCGTTCGAACTGCAGTTCTTCCACCCCGGGCTGTATTACAACCAGGAGGTGAAGATCAACCTGGTCACGGCGCAGGGCGTCACGCCGTTCCGCTTCAACCCGGATTACTTCGACTACGGCCGCAACAACATCGACAAGTCCAAGTTCAAGGACCTGGGCTACGCGGGCTTTCGCGCGCACTTCCCGCTGAACTCCAAGGCCTACAAGGACGAGCTGATCGTCTTCCTGGGCGCCAGCTACTTCCGCGCCCTGGGCAAGGGCCAGCGCTACGGCCTGTCGGCCCGCGCGCTGGCGGTGGATACCGGGCTGATGTCCGGCGAGGAATTCCCGCACTTCAACGAGTTCTGGGTGCAGGCCCCCAAGACCGGGGACCAGGAGCTGACGATCTACGCGCTGCTGGACTCCAAGCGCCTGGCCGGCGCCTACCAGTTCCGCATCAAGCCGGGCGAGACCACGCAGATCGAGGTAAAGAGCCGCATCTACCTGCGCGAAGAGGTCGGCAAGCTCGGCGTCGCCCCGCTGACCAGCATGTTCCTGTTCGGCGAGAACCAGCCCAACCAGAATGCCGACTACCGCCCCGAGGTCCACGATTCCGACGGCCTGCTGGTGCAGACCGACAAGGAATGGCTGTGGCGCCCGCTGTCCAATCCGCGGCGCCTGCTGATCACCTCATTCGGCACCAGCGGCCCCAAGGGCTACGGCCTGATGCAGCGTGACCGCGACTTCAAGCGTTACGAGGACCTGGAGGCGCACTACGAAATGCGCCCCAGCGCCTGGGTGGAACCCAAGGGCAACTGGGGGCCGGGCCGGGTGGAACTGGTGCAGATTCCCACGCCGGACGAGACCAACGACAACATCGTGGCCTACTGGGTGCCGGAGCAACTGCCCTCACCGGGCAAGCCACTGGACCTGGAGTACACGCTGCACTGGCAGAAGAACAAGGAAACCCGGCCGGAATGCCTGGCCCGCGTGGTGCAGTCCCGCTTCGGCCATGGCCTGATGCGCGGCCCCGACGACAGCATCCGCTTCCATGTGGACTTCGAGGGCGGCGCGCTGCCGGACCTGCCGAACGACGCCAAGCTGGTCGGCGGCATCTGGGTGGGGGATAACGGCGAACTACTGGAGCGCCAGACCTACCGCAACAACGTCACCGGCGGCTGGCGCATCAGTCTGCGCGTGAAGCGCCAGGACCCGGAGAAGCCTCTGGAGATGCGCGCCGTGCTGCGCAACGACAAGGACACGCTCTCCGAAACCTGGAGCTACATCCTGCCGGGCGAGCCGAAGTAAGGGCTACGGAATCCACACGTGATGGACGCCGAGTCGCTGCGCACCCGAGTCGACGACTACCTCTCCCGCCTGCCGCTGGCGCCGGAGGAGGCCGAACGGCTGCGGATCCGCGCCGACGCCCTGCTGCGGCGCCACCCCACGCCCGACGCCGCCGCGGTGTTCAGCGAACTGCATGAAGCCCTGGGCGGTGAGCCCGCGCAGCCGGACACTCCCTCGCTGAGTTCGCTGGAGGCCCGCCTGCAGCGCCTGGGCGCCGATCACCCACGCCGTGGCGACGAGGCCCTGGGGCATGCCTTCCAGCATGACCGGCATGGCCGCATGCGCCTGGTCACCACCCCGCCGATGCGCCGCGCCTCGATGGTGCCCCGCCCCTGGGATCGCAGTCCCCTGCGCCGCCTCTGGCACTGGCTGGGTGACCGCCTGGGCCGTGAAAAGCCGCATCTGCAGTCGCGCGACGAACCCTTCGTGCCCGACTCCCCGGTGACGCAGGCACCCTGGCGCAACGCTGGCCGCAACCGTCGCCTGCTGCTGCTGGGCCTGGTGCTGGCCCAGACCTATATCGCCAGCTACTTCATGATGGCGGTGCTGCCCTACCACGGCCGCCACACCCTGGAGATGGCCCTGCTGGTGGTCTACGCCGTGCTGTTCGCCTGGATCTCGGCCGGCTTCTGGACCGCGATGATGGGCTTCTGGGTGCTGCTGTGGGGCAAGGACAAGTACGCCATCTCGGCCTCGGCGGCGCCGGAGGCCCCGCTGCCGCCCAAGGCGCGCACCGCGATCCTGGTGCCGATCTGCAACGAGGACGTGGTGCGGGTGTTCGCCGGCCTGCGCGCCACCTACGACTCGCTGGCCCGCGCCGGCGTGCGCGAGCACTTCGACTTCTACATCCTCAGCGACACCTCCAAGGCCGATGTGCGCGTCGCCGAGTTGGATGCCTGGCTCAAGCTGTGCCGCGAGGTTAATGGCTTCGGCCACATCTTCTATCGCCTGCGCCGCCATCGCATCAAGAAGAAGGCCGGCAACGTCGCCGACTGGTGCCGCCGCTGGGGCAGCCTGTACCGCTACATGATCATCCTGGACGCCGACAGCGTGATGTCCGGCGACTGCCTCAAGCGCCTGGTGCAGTTGATGGAGGCCAACCCCGGGGCCGGCATCATCCAGACCGCGCCGCGTGCCGCGGGGCGCGAGACGCTGTATGCGCGCATCCAGCAGTTCGCCACCCGCGTCTACGGCCCGCTGTTCACCTCGGGCCTGCATTTCTGGCAACTGGGCGAGAGCCACTACTGGGGCCACAACGCCATCATCCGCGTGGCGCCGTTCATGAAGCACTGCGCCCTCGGCAGCCTGCCGGGCAAGGGCGCGCTGTCCGGCGCCATCATGTCGCACGACTTCGTTGAGGCTGCCCTGATGCGCCGCGCCGGCTGGTCGGTGTGGATCGCCTACGACCTGCCGGGCTCCTACGAGGAAATGCCCCCCGCCCTGCTCGACGAGCTCAAGCGCGACCAGCGCTGGTGCCAGGGCAATCTGCAGAACTTCCGCCTGTTCTTCACCTCGGGCCTGCACCCGGCCCACCGCGCCGTGTTCATGACCGGCGTCATGGCTTACCTGTCGGCGCCGCTGTGGTTCCTGCTGCTGATCCTGTCCACCGCCGCGCTGGCGATGAGCGTGCACGTGGAACCGCAGTACTTCACCGAGCCCTACCAGCTGTTCCCCAACTGGCCGGAATGGCACCCGGAATGGGCCATGCGCCTGTTCGGCGCCACCATGACGCTGCTGTTCCTGCCCAAGATCCTCAGTGCCGTACTGATCCTGTTCCGGCGCCAGGACCTGCGGCTGCACGGTGGCCCCGGGCGCCTGGGCGCCAGCCTGCTGCTCGAGATGCTGTTCTCCGCCGTGCTGGCACCGGTGCGCATGCTGTTCCATGCACGCTACGTGCTCGGCGCCCTGCTGGGCTTCGCCGTGCAGTGGAAATCACCGCCGCGCGACGACGCCGCCACCCCCTGGGGCGAGGCGATCAAGCGCCACGGCCTGGGCACCGTGCTGGGCCTGGGCTGGGGCTACTATGTCTACACCCTGGACAAGGACTTCCTGTGGTGGCTGTTGCCGGTGGTCGGCAGCCTGGTGATCGCCATCCCGGTGTCGGTGTGGAGCTCGCGCTCCAGCATCGGCCGCTGGTTCCGCCAGCGTCGCCTGTTCCTGATCCCGGAGGAATCCTTCCCGCCGCGCGAACTGCGCTGGTTGCGCGCCGGCCTGCGCCGCAACAGCACCGAGCCGCCGGACTTCCGCCTAGCGGTGACCGACCCACGGGTCAACGCCCTGTCCTGCGCCTTCGGCATGCCGCGCGAAATGCAGCCGGAAGAGATGCGGCGCCATCGCAGCCTGCTCGTGCAAAAAGCACTGGCCCGGGGTCCCTCGGGCCTGAACGACGCCGAACGCAACTTGTTGCTGTCGGACCCGGTCTCTCTTTCGCGCCTGCACGGTCTCACCTGGACCGCGCCGGAGGCATCGCCGGAATGGACTCCAGCGTCACCGAACTGACATGACGCCGTAATACAGCTTCAACGCGCGGTTCATAGAGTTCGCTCCGTCAAAATAGGAGCGAACGGAATGTCCGCAATCATCGATGGTGACCTGCCTCGCAAGCCCCGCTTTGAACTGGGCTTTGCGGAGACCGCGGAAGAAGTGCTGGAAACCCAGCAGCTGCGCTACCGGATCTTCGCCGGCGAGCTCGGCGCCCAGATCGACAGCGGCGCCGAAGGCGTCGATCGCGACCGGTTCGATGCGTACTGCCGTCACCTGTATGTCCGCGAACTGGAATCCGGCCGCATCATCGCCTGCACGCGCATCCTCACCGACGACCGCGCGGCCCTGGCCGGCGGCTTCTACTCGGCCGGCGAGTTCGACCTGGACATGATCAACGGCCTGCCGGGCCGCGTGATGGAGATCGGCCGCACCTGCGTGGACGCGGAGTACCGCAGCGGCGCGGTGATCGCCACGCTGTGGCAGGGTATCGCCGCCTACATCACCAACGAAGGCTACGACTACCTGTTCGGCTGCGCCTCGATCGGCCTGGAAGACGGCGGCGCCACCGCGCACGCGATCCTCGACCAGATCCGCGGCAAGTACCTGGCGCCGGCCGGCCAGCACGTGCGTCCCTACGTCACGCTGCCGGCAGCCGATGCCCGCCCCACCGAGAAGCCCAAGCTGCCGCCGCTGCTCAAGGCCTACCTCAGCCTGGGCGCCAAGGCTTGCGGCGAACCCTACTGGGACCAGGACTTCAACTGCGCCGACGTGTTCATGCTGCTGAACGTGACGGACCTGCACCCGCGCTACGCGCGCCACTTCCTCGGCAAGGGCGCCGAGGAGGCCGCTCCTGTCGCGGCTGGCCACGCCTGAGCCGCCACCGCATGAACACGGCGATCGCCTGGCTGCGCGGCCTGCGCCTGGTCATCCACCTCGCGGTGGGCCTGGCGCTGGCGGCGGCGGTGCGCCTGGACTTCACGCGCCGGCTGCACGGCCCGCGCCTGATGCACTGGTGGACCGGCATCCTGCTGGAGATCCTGAACATCCGCCTGTTCGTCAGCGGCCAGCCGGCCACGGGGGCCCGCTTCACGGTGGCCAACCATGTCTCCTGGCTGGACATCCCGCTGATCGGCGCCTGCGAAGCCACCCACTTCCTGTCCAAGTCCGAGGTGCGCGACTGGCCGGTGGCGGGGATGCTGGCCGAGGCCTCCGGCACCTTCTACATCCGCCGCGGCAAGGGCGGCGCCCGCCCCCTGCTGAACCAGCTGGTGCCGCATCTGCAGTCCGGCGGCAACATCACCGTGTTCCCGGAAGGCACCACCACCGACGGCCGCGACGTGCTGCCCTTCCACCCGCGCCTGTTCGGCGCCGCCATTGAAGCCTGCTGCCCGGTGCAGCCGGTGGCGATCCGCTACGGCCGCGCCCCGGACGGAGCCGCCGTGGCCCCCTTCATCGGCGACGACGACCTGATCAGCCACATCCTGCGCATCCTGCGCACCCCGGAGCTGGTGGCCGAGGTGACCTACTGCCGCCCCATCCAGTCCCAGGGCATGGACCGCGACAGCCTCTGCGCCGCCGCCCAGGCCGCCGTGCGGGACCGGGTCAGCCCGGGCCTGCCGCTGGCCGAACTGCCCCTGGAAGAAGCCGCAGTAGCCTGAGAATCCGCCCTTTGGGCGGGGTGGGGCCGCCCTTGTCCCAAAGGGCTGTAAAATAGGGCCCAGGTTCATCCCCGAGCGCCCATGAGCACCACGCCTCCCCCCGCAGTGAAACCCATCGTCCAGGGCGAGAAGCTGCGCGGCGCCGACAAGATGGCGCGCATCCCGGTCAAGATCGAGGCCTCCACCACCCTGCTGCGCAAGCCAGAGTGGATCCGCGCCAAGCTGGGCGAGTCCGCCGAGGTGGCCCGCATCAAGAAGGCCCTGCGCGACAACGACCTGCACACGGTCTGCGAGGAAGCCAGCTGCCCCAACCTGGGCGAGTGCTTCGGCAAGGGCACGGCCACCTTCATGATCATGGGTGCCATCTGTACCCGGCGCTGCCCGTTCTGCGACGTCGCCCACGGTCGCCCCAACCCGCTGGATGCAGACGAGCCGGCCAAGCTGGCCAGGACCATCCGCGACATGCGCCTGCGCTACGTGGTGATCACCAGTGTGGACCGTGACGACCTGCGGGATGGCGGCGCAGCACATTTCGCCGCCTGCATCCGCGAGAGCCGCGCGCTGTCGCCCTCACTGCAGATCGAGGTGCTGGTCCCCGACTTTCGCGGCCGCATGGACCCGGCGCTGGCGATCTTCAACGACACACCGCCCGACGTCTTCAACCACAACCTCGAGACCGTGCCGCGCCTCTACAAGCAGGCCCGCCCCGGCTCGGACTACGAGTGGTCGCTGGACCTGCTGGAGCGCTTCAAGGGCCTGCACCCCGAGGTGCCGACCAAGTCCGGCCTGATGCTGGGCCTAGGGGAAACGATCGAAGAGATCGAGCAGGTCATGCGTGATCTGCGCGCCCACAACGTCGACATGCTGACGCTGGGCCAGTACCTGCAGCCCTCGCGCAACCACCTGCCGGTGGCGCGTTACGTGCATCCCACCGAGTTCGAGCGCCTGCGCGTGCTCGGCGAGCAGATGGGTTTCAAGCATGTCGCCAGCGGCCCGATGGTGCGCAGCAGCTATCACGCCGACCAGCAGGCCCACGGCGTCATCTGAACCCGCCTTACCCCGCTTCCATGGATATCGAAGACAGTCACGTCGAAAAGTTTGCCGCCGTCTGCGCCGAGGCGATCCTGACCTACCTGGACTCCGGCGAGCCGCAGTGGGTCACCTGGGACGGTTTTTCCCACCGCTTCGATTTCCTGTCGGTGGAGCTGGACCCGCCGATCATGCCGGTGGTGTTCAGCATCGAAGAAGGCTGGGACCAGATCGGGGACATCGGCGAGATCACCGACCCGAGCCACGAGCATTTCGACGCCGACGCCCTGCGCGACGCCATCACGCACCTGCTGGTGGAGGAAGGCGTGGGCGAGCGCATCCTCAAGCGCTTCCTGGCCAAGCTGGCGAAGCTGGAAGAAGAACTGGACGAGGATGAGGGCCCCGGCGGCGAGGCCGCACCGGAAGAGGACTGATCCCTCCCGCTGGTGAAGCGCTGAACGAAAAAGGGGCCGGCTTTCGCCGGCCCCTTTGTCTTTGCCGCTCCGCTTACTGGACGCGCAGCGCGATGCTGCGCACCGCCGGCGCACCCGCAGCGCCAATCGTGCCCAGCGTGGTTGCCGCGCCAGTGCCGAGGTTGACGCGCACCAGGGTCGACAGGCCACCGCCCGAGGGCTGCAGCGCCGCCAGGGCATAGCCGTTACGCCCGCCGACGATGTCCATGTCACCCAACTGGCTCAGCGGCGGCGTCACCACGCCCAGCAGCCCCACGGTGGTGACCACGCCGCAGTTCGGGTTGCCTGCGTCAGCCGGGGCGGTGCAGGCGCCGCCGGTCGCCGGATCGGCGCCGACCCGCACCAGCGCACCGGTAGCCGCGTCGATACCGTACAAGGCCGTCGACGTGGTACCCACAAAGCTGTTGGTGTAGGCCGCCGCCATCAGGCCGGTGGTGGCACCGCTGATGGTGCTGTCCATCGTCACGCCCGTGGCCGAGTCCACGTTGATGCGCAGGTTCTGTCCGCTGGTGGTGATCAGGCGCAGCAGGTCCGGCACCGGATTGAAGTCCAGGGCCGTGCCGCCGCTCAGCACCACGTTCGCGCCCGCCGCCGTCTTCAGCTCACGGCCGTTGGTGGCCGCACCGGTCGCCGGATTGATGTCGTAAAGGCGGTTCTGGTTGCTGACACCGACCAGCTGGCGATTGCGCTGCGCGTTGCCGGTGACACGGAAATCGATGTCGAGCAGCGTTTCACCGCCGGCCAGGCCGGTGATCGCCACTGGCGCCGAGGGCGTGGCCGCGGCGGACGGCAGGAAGCTGACCAGGTCGGTGCCGTTCTCCAGCAGCGCGAACACGGTGACCGACGCACCCGGCAAGGCTGCCGGCACCAGGGCCAGGCCGCGGATCAACTCGCCGCCGCCGATGGTGCTGGACGCCGCCACCCCGGTTGCCAGGACCGCGGCACCGGTTGCCAGATTCACCGTATAGAGCTGGGAACTGGTTGCAGCGGCCGTGGAACCCGCCAGCAGCGCTGCGCCATTGGCTCCGTCGATCTCGAAGGCACTCACCGCCTCCAGATTCACGCCCAGCGCTCCGACATCGGCGACCACGCCGCAGTTCGGGTTGCCCGCATCCGGCAGCGCGGGGGCCACCGGCGCGCAGGAACCGCCGCTCGCCGGATCGCTGCCGATCCGCACCAGCTGGTCACGCGTGGTGTCCACGCCGAATAGCGCGGTGCTGGCTGTGCTGTTCACGTTCTCCGCGGCACTGCGCAGGCTGTTGCTGTAAGCCACCGCGGTGACGTTGGCGGTGCTGGCGCCGGACAGCGGCACATCAGTGGTCACGTTGGGATTGATGCCGGCCCGCGGATCGATCCGCAGGTTCACGCCGTTGGCCGCAATCACGCGCAGGCGATCCGGCACCGGATTGAAGTCCACGCCGAAGCTGGTACCCGCCGGCAGGGCCGTGCTGAGCACCGCACGCTCGGTGGCAGCGCCGGTATCCGGGTTGATCACCACCAGGCGGCTGGCGTCGGTCAGGCCATACAGTTCGCCGGTGGCGGGGCGCGTGTCGATACCCACCACGCTCTCGCCGGTGACGAGACCCGTCACGTCGGTAGCTGCCGTGCAGAGCTTGGCGGGCGAACCGCGGTTGAAGCTCACCAGCTTGTTGCCGGCGGTCAGGGCTACCAGCTCACCGCGCGCCTGCTTCGTCGGCGAGGCCGACACCGGGCTGGTCAGTGCCACGATCTGCTCGCCGGCTTTCACCGCCACCGCACCGGTGGCGGTCGCCGCACCGGTGCTGAGATTGATGGTGTGGAAGGTGGGTACCCCCGCAACGCTGAGCACGGCGACGGCGCTATTGGTTGGCAGGCCATCCGCCGCCGTGCCGGTCAGCACGTCGAAGCCATTGACCGCTGCCGGAGCCCCCAGGCCCAGGCTGCCCACCGTGAATACGGTGCCCGCATTGGGATCGGCCGACGTCATCAGGTTACCGGTGGCGCTGTTGATGTAGTAGATCGTCGTGCGGCAGGCCTCCTTGAAGCTCATGGTGTAGGCCGTGGCGGTGATGCCGGAGACATCCGGCACTGTCGCCGTGCGACGATCCTGCTTGAGCGTGCCATCCACCGTGGTGGCGCCGTCGGCCACGTTGATGCGCAGGTTCTGCCCGGTATTGCTGACCACGCGCAGGCGATCCGGCACCGGGTTGAAATCCACGCCGAAGTCGGTGGCGGTGCTGTCCAGCGCAACGCTGAGCGTGACGGGCGCCGAGACCGCGCCGGTCGAAGGATTCAGGCGCAGCACGCGGCTGGCACTGGTCACTGCATAGAGATTGCCGTCGGCAGGGCGGAAGTCGGCGCCGACGATGCGCTCCCCGCTGGCCAGGCCGGTGATATCCCGGGCGGTGCGCAGGCTGCCGGGCGTGGCGCGATCGAAGCTGAGCAGCCGCTGGCCGGCGGCGCTGGATGTGACAACGAAGGTATCGCCGGGCGCCGCTTCGATGAACTCCCTGTTGTCGCTGCTGCAGGCTGCCAGGCCTGCCATGGCCGTCAGCAGCAGACTGCCGCGCAGGGTAAATCCTTTGTTCTGCATGGTTTCCTCCGGTGGATCCGACGAGGGCCGTCCTGCCCAGGGCGGGCAGGCGGGTCGGATACCAGAGGTACGGGCAGGGGCCGGGGCTGGATGCAGCCCCGGACTTTTCTCAAGTGCCCAGTTCTTTCAACAGCTTGCCGTGGATGCCGCCAAAGTCGCCGTTGGACATCACCAGCACGCGGTCACCCTCCTGGGCCTCGCCGGCGATGGCGGCCACCAGCAGCGCCAGGTCGTGGTGCACGCGCAGGCGCGGGCCGACCTCCTGCAATGCCGCCGCCGCATCCCACTTCAGGTCCGGGCGGGCGTAGACGAAGACCTTGTCCGCCGCGTGCAGGCTGTGCGCCAGCTCCGTGGCGTGGGAGCCCATGCGCATGGTGTTGGAGCGCGGCTCCAGCACGGCCAGGATGCGGCCGGAGCCCGGCTGCTGGCGCAGCGCGTCCACCGTCACCGCGATCGCCGTAGGGTGGTGGGCGAAGTCGTCGTAGACCTTCACGCCGCGCACCTCACCCACCAGCTCCAGGCGCCGCTTGACGCTCTGGAACTGCGCCATGCCCTCGATCAGCGTCGCCACCGGCACGCCGACGTGATGCGCTGCCGCGAAGGCGGCCAGCGTGTTGGAGCGGTTGTGCGTGCCGGCCAGAGGCGAGACCACCTGGCCCTGGTCCTCGCCATGGACAAACAGGCGGAAGCCCTCGGCATTGGGCTCGGCACGCCAGCCCAGTTCGCTGTCGAACGCCTCGCGCTCGCTCCAGCAGCCTTGCTCCAGCACCCGCGCCAGCGCGGCGTCGGCGGCGTTGACCACCAGCCGCCCCTGCCCCGGCACCGTGCGTACCAGGTGGTGGAACTGGCGCTCGATGGCGGCCAAGTCCGGGAAGATGTCGGCGTGGTCGAATTCGAGGTTGTTGAGGATGCAGGTGCGCGGGCGGTAGTGGACGAACTTGCTGCGCTTGTCGAAGAACGCCGTGTCGTACTCGTCCGCCTCGATCACGAAGGTCTTGCCCTTGCCCAGGCGCGCGGACAAGCCAAAGTTCATCGGCACGCCGCCCACCAGGAAGCCAGGCTCCAGGCCCGCATGCTCCAGCAGCCAGGCCAGGATGCTGGTGGTGGTGGTCTTGCCATGGGTGCCGGCCACCGCCAGCACATGGCGGCCCTGCAGCACGTTCTCGGCCAGCCACTGCGGGCCGGAGATATAGGGCAGGCCTTCGTTGAGCACGTACTCCATCGCGGGATTGCCGCGCGTGACAACGTTGCCCACCACCACCATGTCCGGACGAGGCATCAGGTGGTCAGGCTCGTAGCCGCGCATCACGGCGATGCCGAGCTGCTCCAGCTGCGTGGACATCGGTGGCCAAGCGTTGGCGTCGGAGCCGGTGACGGTGTGCCCGGCCTCGCGTGCGATCGCCGCGATGCCGGCCATGAAGGTGCCGCAGATGCCGAGGATATGGATGTGCATGACTGGAGTTTCAGGCGGCGCCGAGCTGCAGGCCCACCATCAGGAACAGGATGCCGATGAAGGCCATCATCGCCCAACCACCGGCGGCCATCATGAAGATGCGGCAGATCACCACGATCTGCCAGATGCCCAGCACCATCAGCGCGCTGGTCGCCGAGGACGGCGGCTTGGGCAGCATCTCAGGCTTGTTGGCCAGCGAGGGGTCCTTCTGCAGCAGCTCGGCGATTTGCGCCAGCACCGGCGCCAGCTTGGCGAAGAACGGCAGCATGAACAGCGTCAGCACCGCGGTGGTGGTCAGCACGGCGTTGAAGGTCTGCTGGAAGCGATTGTCGAGCTTGCGCGTGGCCAGGGCAAAACGCGTGAACAGGGCCAGGAAGGCCGTGTTCACGGCCGCACCGGCCAGCGCCACGCCAGGCGGCACCAGGAAGCTCAGCAGTGCGGCATTGGCCAGCACCGCAAAGGCGATGCAGGCCAGCATCAGGTTGCGGCCCTGGTCGAAGGGGAAGTCCTCAGGGCCGGCACGGAAGAACAGGATCTTCAGGGTCGCAGAGGAAACGGAGGCGAGCATGTCGGCGGTCTGGTGCGTAAAGCCGGTATTCTAATGGGAATATCCGCCAAGACTCCCATGTCCACCCCTTTCATCAATACCCCCGCCCCGCTGGCGGCCCTGGCCCAGGGCTGGGCCGGCCGCGACTGGCTGGCGATCGACACCGAATTCGTCCGCGTGGACACCTACCACGCCCGTCTTTGCCTGATCCAGGTCGGCGACGGCAGCCAGTCCGTCTGCGTCGACCCCCTGGCGATCAAGGACCTGTCGCCCCTGCTGTCGGTGCTGGCGCAGCCGCAGACCACCAAGGTGCTGCACTCGGCCAGCCAGGACTACGAGATCTTCGTGCAGCTCACCGGCGCTGCGCCGAGCCCGCTGTTCGACACCCAGATCGCCGCCACCCTGCTGGGCTATGGCGACCAGATCGGCTATGCCGGCCTGATCGAGAAACTCTGCGGCGTGACCCTGGACAAGAGCCTGTCGCGCACCGACTGGGCCCGGCGGCCCCTGAGCGAGGCGGAGCTGGCCTACGCCGCCGCCGACGTGAAGTACCTGGCCGAAATCTACCCGCGCCTGCGCGAGGAGCTGGTGCAGACCGGGCGCCTGGCCTGGCTGGAGGAGGACTGTGCGCGCCTCTGCGATCCGGCGCGCTATCACACCGCCCCGGAGGACGCCTGGCAACGCCTGAAAGGCCTGGCACGCATGCCGGCGCGCGAACAGCAGATCGCCGCCGCACTGACTGCCTGGCGCGAGGTCGAGGCCCAGGAGCGCAACCGCCCGCGCAAGTGGATCCTGGACGACGATCCGGTCTACCGCCTGGCCGAGCGCAAGCCGCAGACGCTAGCGCAGCTGGAAGCCCTCAAGGTGCTGCCGCCCAAGACGCTGGAGCGCCACGGCGAGCGCCTGCTGGCGCTGGTGGCCCAGGGCATGGCGACGCCCGCCAAGGTGCTGGCCACCGACGACCAGCTCGCCCCCGAGCAGAAGGCACGCCTCAAGGCCCTGCAGGCACGCCTGGCTGACATCGCCGCGGGCCTGAAGCTGCCACCCACCTTCATCGCCCCGCGCGCCGACATGCTGGCGCTGCTGCTGCAGGGCGACCAGGCCCAGGTGCCGCTGCTGCAGGGCTGGCGCCGGCAGGTGGCGGGCGAGGAGTTGCTGAAGCTTTGATCTTTGCGTCCCTCTCCCGCAATCGGGTGATCCGCCACGCTTTGGCGATGACTCAATGTCATCGCCTGTGGCGGATCACGGGCGGCCAGGGATGGCCACCCCGGGGCTCGATGAACGAGCAGAGGCCGCGCCATTGATGGCGTCACTGCTCCATATTTGGAAACGAAAAAGGCCCGCATCAGCGGGCCCTTTTCGTTGCGGCGACCGCCTGCCCGGCTTCAGGCCACCGCGGCGCCGGCCGAACCCGCCAGTTCGGCACAGGCGGCGTCGAGGCGGCGCAGGGCCTCGGCCAGGTCGGCCTCGGAGATGTTCAGGGCCGGCGCGAAGCGCAGCACGTCCGGGCCCGCCACCAGCAGCCACACGCCGTGCTTCAGTCCGGCGTTGACGACGTCCTTGGCGCGACCCTTCCAGGCATCCCGCAGCGGCGCGCCCAGCAGCAGGCCCATGCCGCGGACCTCCTCGAACAGGCTGTAGCGCTCGCCGATCTGCTGCAGGCCCTGGCGCAGCTGCGCGCCGCGGGCCTGCACGTTGGCCAGGGTCTCGGGCCTGGCGATCTCCTCCAGCGCAGCGCAGGCCACGGCGCAGGCCAGCGGGTTGCCACCGTAGGTGGAGCCGTGCGTGCCGAAGGCCAGGGTCTCGGCCAGCTTCGCGGTGGTCAGCATGGCGCCGATCGGGAAGCCGCCGCCGAGGCCCTTGGCCGTGGTCAGGATATCCGGCGTCACACCCATGCCCATGTAGGCGAACAGGAAACCGCTGCGGCCGTTGCCGCTCTGCACCTCATCGAACACCATCAGCACGTTGTGCTGGTCGCAAAGCTCGCGCACGCCCTTCAGGAAGGCCTCGGTGGCCGGCGTCACGCCGCCCTCGCCCTGCACCGGCTCCAGCACCACGGCGCAGGTCTTGTCGCTGATGTGGTCGGCCAGCGTCGCCAAGTCGTTGTACGGCAGGTGCGTGATGTTGCCCGGCAGTGGCTCGAAACCCTTGGTGTACTTCTCCTGGCCGCCCACGCTCACCGTGAACAGGGTGCGGCCATGGAAGCCGTTGTAGAACGAGATGATCTCGTTCTTCTCCGGGTTCTGGGTGTTACCCCAGCGCCGCGCCAGCTTGAAGGCGGCCTCGTTGGCCTCCGAGCCGCTGTTGCAGAAGAACACGCGCTCGGCGAAGGTCAGCTCGGTCAGCCGCTTGGCCAGCTTCAGCGCCGGCTCGTTGGTCATGACGTTGGAGATGTGCCAGAGCTTTTGCGACTGCTCGGCGATGGCCTGTGCCAGCACCGGGTGGCAGTGGCCCAGGCCGGTGACGGCGATGCCGCAGGCCAGGTCCAGGTAGTCGCGGCCCTGCTGATCCCAGATGCGCGATCCTTCGCCGCGCACCGGGATGATCTCCGCCGGCGCGTAGTTGGGAACCATCACCTCGTTGAACAGCTGGCGGTTGAGCTGCGACATCTTCAATCTCCACAACAGCAAAAGGCCCGCCTTCTTGGGGGCCCGAGGAGGGCAATTATAGCGTTGTGGGGCGAGGTGGGGAGGTGTTTTCCCCTGTCGTCGAAGCGAGAGGACCGCATGCGATGAAGCGTGCCGTGCCACCGCTTGAGGGTTCCCCCTTCCTCGGCAACCGCTCCTGCGTTGCCCTACCTCGGGCATCCATGCCCTGGTCCCCTACCCCTCTCCCGCGAGGGGAGAGGAGAATTGGGCTAGTAATAGATGGTGACGGTGACCGTGTCGGTATACGAGCCCGCCGCCGGCGTCGCCTGCGGAGCCACGCGGCCGTAGACCTGGACGTTCTGGGCGCTGCCACTACCGCTGCCGGCCACGGTGTCGACGTTCTGGGTGTTGCCCCAGCGCTGGCTGCGGCCGCTGTCGCGGTAGAGCTGGTAGCCGACGTAGGCCCCGGCCGTGCTCTTCATGCGCCGCAGGCTGCCGGAGGCGTAAAGCCCGTCGTTGAGGCCCAGCTGGTAGGGCGTGGTGTTGGTGCAGCGCGGGTGGATCACCGCCACCGCATCGAAGTTGGAGGCCAGCAGGCCGCGGGTGCCGAAATCGATACCGTCGATGGTGAAGACCGGGTCGCAACTGGCGGTGACCGTGGCGCTGGCGGTGAAGGGAAAAGTGCCGCTGCTGCCACCGTTGCCGCCGCTGGTGCAGCTGGCCGGTGTCGGCAGCAGGCCCAGCAGGAACTCGTTGTACTGGTAGACCAGCTCGGTGTGCACGCCGCTGAAGCTGTTGCTGTAGTCGCTGGCCGGCACCGCGGTGAGCTGCCCCGACGGCACGCGCGCGTAGACCGTCAGGCTACCGGTCTGCGTGGTGCTTCCGATCAGGGCCCCGAGCTCCAGGGTGACTTCGACGCCGCCGTAGGCGTTGGAGCGCGAGCCCCAGATATCGGTGCGTGCCGCCGACTTGTAGAGGTTGAAGCCCAGGCTGTTGACGCCGCTGGTCATCACCCGCGGGTCCAGCGCGCCGCCGCCCTGCGCGCCCGACCCGATACCGAAGCAGGCGCGCACCTTGGACGAGGACAGGATGCTGGTAATGCTGCAGCTGTAGTTGATGGTGGCGGTGACGTCGATGTTGCCGCCGAAGGGGCTGACGCTGCCGAAGCTGACGTTGCTCATGCTGGCGCTGCAACTGGTGCTGGCCTGGGCCGCCGGCGCGTAGCCCAGCAGGCCGCCGCCGAGTACCGCCAGCCACAGCGCCAAGACCGGTACCGCCTTGATGATTCGTGCTAGCGGCATGCCAGGGGTCCGAGTGAGGTGATGCCGGCGGCATTCGCCGGCAGGTCGATACGCACTTCGCAGACACGGCGGTCGGGCAGCCGGACGGCGACGGTCGCCCGCGTCGGCGGATTCTCCACGTAGGCCTGGCCATCGTAGCCGACCACGCCGGTCGGGTCGGGCCGGCCCGAAACATGGACCGTGCTGCCCAGCGGCAGCGGCGCGCCCTGACCATCCACCAGTGTCAGCAGCAGCGCGCGCAAGGGGCGGATGTCGAAGTCGGCGCGCACGCCGGCCTGCGCCACCGGCACCACGCGGTGCTCCGTGGCGCCCACCTGCAGGCCGGCGGGCAGGCCCACGGCGTCCACCGTGATGTCGTTGGGCTGCCAGGCATTGAGGCCGGTGAGCAGGTAGTGGCCGCTGCGGTCGGTGCGCCCGATGGGGCGGTTCTCCAGCAACACCGGCACATCCGGCACGCCATGGGTGGTGACCAGCGCGAAGCCCTCGTCGATGCGTCGCCCCGGGAACAGGCTGCCATCCATCAGCACCACGCCGCCGCTGTAGCCGGCGAAGACACTGTCATGTCCGTCGATGGCATTGACGCCGGCATTGAGCTGGCCGAGGTCGCCGCGCCAGGCGGCCTCCGCCTGGTAGGACTCGATCCCCTGCCCCTGTTGGCTGCGCAGGCTCCAGCCGACGCCGCCATCCAGCGGCAGGCTGCTGACCAGGTCGGCGCCCAGGGTGTCGCGGCCGGCTTGGCGCTGCAGCGTCAGGCCGGCATGCACGCGGTTGCCGAAGCTGCAGGACAGGCCGGCGAACAGGGTGCTGTCATGCTCGCCGTCAAGCGCGCGCGTGTAGCTGGCGAAGACGCCAATGCCGTAGGGCAGGTTGAGGCCGTAGCCCGCGCCGGCATAGCGCTGGCGGCCGTCCTGCTCGGTGTCGAGCCGGTTGTAGCTGACCGAGACGCTGGCGCGACCGCCGAGTGCGAGGCCCGCCAGGGCACGCTGGCTGCGCCGCGGCAGGTCGCGGCTGTCGGCGCTGGCGATGTCGCGGTAGCCGGTATCGCGCTGCTGGGACCCCAGGTCGAAGTTGAAGCGCCCCACCACCCAGGAATAGCCCAGGCTGGACTGCCCGCCGTCGCTGTCGCCCGCGGCCCGGGCATAGGCGCCGCTGAGCACGCCGCCGCGGCCCAGGCGCAGCACGGCGCCGACGCCCCCCAGCCCCAGGCCGGCGCTGGCCTCGCCGTGGGATTCCAGGGTCAGCCAGTCGTTGAGGCCGTAACGCAGGCTGCCGCTGGCGGCGGGCTGCGAGCGGTAGTCGAAGGACTCCAGGCCGTAGCCCTGACGCACCGCGCCGACCTCCAGCGACCAGTCGCTGAACCCGGGCCTCAGCAACTGGCTGGCGTTGTAGTAGGAAAAGCTGATCACGCTGCGCCGGCCCAGCGCGTCGGTCAGCACCACCTGCGCCTGGCCGGCGCCGTTGATGCCCGGTACCGTGGTCAGCTGGAAGGAACCGGGCGCCACCGATCCGGCGTATTGCTGGATGCCGTTGACGTAGAGCTCCACCGAGGAGGGCAGCGCCGCCTGACCGAAGAAGGCCGGCAGCGGGAAGGTCACCATCTGCGGCTGCAGACCGTAGTCGCGGCGCCACTGCAGGCCGCCCAGGCGCGTCGGCCGGCTCCAGGACAGGCTGCCGGACACTACGTCACCCAGGCGCAGGGTCACCAGGTCGTCCTGGAAGGAGCGCACCCAGGTGGTATCGAGGCGGGTGTAGCGGTCGGCGGTGCCGCTGTCGCCGAAGCCGGACAGGCCGGTGTTGCTCAGCAGGCCCCAGCTGCCGAAGGCACGCAGCTCGGTGTAGGCGCTGAGCGCGCGGCTGCCGTCGTCTCCGGCGATACCGTAGAGATCGTAGTTCAGCAGGGCGCCGTCGGCCGCCGAGGCCGCGTAGCGTGGCTGCGGGCGGCCATTGAGCTGCTGTGTGTCCCGGTCCAGGCGATCCACCGCCGCCATGAACTCGAGGCGCTGGTTGGGCATGTCGATGCTGTAGCCCAGCCCCGGCACCGTGGCCAGGTCGACGTAGCGATCCGACGGCAGGCCGTCGGTACGGATGCCGGCATCCTGCAGGTTGGGCGGCCAGGCATGGTGATGGCCCTTGGCATCGACCGCGACCTGCAGCACCCGCCCGGTGCTGACGCCATTGAGCGTCACCTCCAGGTATAGGTCGGTAGCGGCATCGGGCATGCCCGGGCCGTTGAGCAGACCGATGAAGCTGCCCTGCAGTGCGGCGTCCGCACCGGCCGCCGAGGCCGGTAACGAAGCCGGCAATGCCAGCAGGCTAGCGAGCGCCGCTATCGGCAGACAGCTTCTGGCGGATCGCTTCGCCATTGATCTGGGCCTGAATCTCCACGGCGTTGTTGGTCTTGTCTTCCAGGTCCAGCGGCCAGCGGCGCTCGGCGCCCGGCAGCACGTAGCCGAGCAGGCCGGCCCGCTGCTGCAGGCTGCGGCCCTGCGCGTCCAGCAGCCCCAGTTCGGTGATCTTGGCGCGGCGCGCGCCATGGTTGCGCGTTACCAGCACCGGCCGGCCGGCCTCGCGCTGCAGCGTCCAGGTGGTCCGCGGCACGGCACCGGCGGGGGTGTCGGCAAACACCGGGATCGAGAACTGCATGACGAAGTTGAGCCCCTGCTGGGGCTTGGCCACCGGCAGTTCGTCCACCAGGATGCGCCAGGCCTGCTCGGCCGTGCCGGCCGTGCCGGCGCGCACCACGCGCACCAGCTGCCGCTGCCCGGGCTGCAGGGACACCATCGGCGGGCTCAGTACCAGCTCGCGCGATGGCGCCAGCTGGTCGCCCGCCGCGCCCTGCGTCCAGGCATAGGCGCGCAGTTGCGCGTCCAGCTGCTGCTCACCGGTGTTGCTGAGCCACAGCGCCTGCACCGGCACCGCAGGGGCGAATTCCAGCGAGATCGGTGTGACGCTGAGCCCGGCGGCCTGGCCCGCTCCGCTGGCTAGCAGCAGGAACAGGCCAGCGCAGGCGATACGGATACGGCGCAGCATGTCTCCCCCTGTCGAAGGCGCCGGGATCCTCAGTAGGTCACGGTCACCACTACGGTGTCAGCATAGTCGCCAGCCTGGGGGGTTGTCTGCGCCGGCACGCGTCCGAAGACCGTGAAGGACTGCTCCGAGCCGCTGCCGGTGCCGCCCACGGTGTTGGTGCTCACGGTGTCACCCCAGACCGCGGTGCGGCCAGCGGTGGTGTACATCGAGTAGCTGACGTAGTGCGAGGAGCCGTCGGTCATGCGGCGCGTGGTGACGTCATTGAGCGTGGACTCGTTGGCGCCGGCATCCAGGCCGATGTTGTAGGGTGCGCCGGTGGTGCAGGTGACCTTCACCGTGGAGCTGACGTCGACGTTGCCGACGAGCACGCCCTGGCTGCCGAAGTTCAGGTTGGTCGGCGCCGTGATCAGCGCACAGGTGTTGGTGATGGTGATCTGCGCCTGGAAGTTGCCGGTCACCGACGCGGCGAAGGCGGGCGTGGCGCATGCCATCGCTGCAATGGCGGTAACGGCCGCCTGGAATCTGTTCATGACCGCAATCTCCTGGGTACACGGGTTGTGTAAGCCAATACTTACATCGACCTGCGACAGGAAACCGTCGCAGCCTACGAACGGCAGGCGTCAAGGGACCGGCGGCAATTTAAATGTTTAAAATCATAAATGTAGATAAATTATACTGGTGGGATGTCAAAAAGGGCCAGGCTCGATATGTAAGGCTTTCCCTCACCTCACACCACTTCGGGCGCTGTTTACGCCGGGAATCTTTCGGCACATCGTAGAGTCCGAAGGAAAACCGCCGGCCGTAGCCCGTGGTCAGGACTCTTCCGGCGCCCCGCCCTCTTACGGGCCCCTGCACGCGAGCGAAGGAGTCACCATGAGCGATCTGGACACCATCACCGCCTTCAACGAGCTGATCGAAACCTCCCTGGATACCGAACGCGGCTTCCGGGCGGCCGCCGAGGAGGCCCATCACCCTGAACTCAAGCAGATGCTGCAAGGCTGCGCGCGGGACAGCGCCCACGCCGCCACGGAGCTGCAGGAGGCAGTACGCTCCCTGGGCGGCAGGCCCGAGGAAACCGGCACCACGGCCTCGAGCCTGGACCGCGGCTGGATGCACCTGAAGGCCCTCGCGCTGGGCCGGGACGAAGGCGCGATCCTGGATGAGGTGGAGCGCTTTGAGCACGATGCCGAGCGGCGCTACGAACACGCCCTGGGCGTGGAGATGCCGCAGCCGATGCACGCGCTGGTGCAGCGCCAGTACGACAGCCTGCTGCGCCATCACCAGGACCTGCGCGGCATGCGCCAGCGCTACGCGCTGCACTGAGGCCGGCGGAAGCAGCGGCAGAAAAGCAAAAAGCCAAGCGCGAGCCTGGCTTTTTCTTTCCCGGGTCTTGGTGGAGCGAAAGGGGATCGAACCCTCGACCTCTGCATTGCGAACGCAGCGCTCTCCCAGCTGAGCTATCGCCCCGTGAAGGGCCGGTATTCTAGCAATTCGACGCCAAAACGCCAGCGAGCGGCGCTGGGCGCTACTGGCCCTGGATGGTCACGATCAGTTCGCGCCGGTGCCCCCGCCGGCGGTGCTCCCAGAGGTAGATGCCCTGCCAGGTGCCCAGCGCCAGCCGCCCGTCGCGTACGGGGATGGTCAGCTCATGCCCGCCCAGCAGGTTGCGCACATGCGCCGGCATGTCGTCCGGCCCCTCTTCATCGTGCGCAAAACGAGGGTCGCCGTCCGGTACCGCGCCGGCCATCCAGCATTCCAGGTCGGTGCGCACCGCGGGCGCGGCGTTCTCGGTGATGCACACCGATGCGGAGGTATGGCGCAGGAAGACATGGCACAGACCGGTGCCGATCCCGGCGGCGCGGGCGACACCCGCCACCTGATCGCTGATCTCGGTTAAACCGCGTCCGCGGGTGTCGAAGTTCAATGCCTGCTGGTGGATGCGGGTCATCAGGAAATCCTGGGTGCTTGCGCAAGGAATGCAGGGGGCGTTAAAACGGCTTCGCCAAGCCGATGATCGGCAAGCTCTTTTGCGGGGGACTTCCCTCCCGAAAAAAAGCTTGATACATACGCATCCCGATTTTGACGCGAGTTTTACTGAGGTCAAAGCATCGATGCCGCGCAAGCCGAAGAAAGCCCAACAGCAGCCTGAAGCCCCCAAGAGCTACGACGAGTTCGTGGACGACTCCGAGGGCGTGGACGAAGACGTCTCCAGTGCCGAGAACGCCCGGAACGCGCCACCGTCCAAGTCGCGCGACTGGCGCGACGTGGAGAAATTCAAGGAAGAGCGGATGCTGCGCCGAGCGATCGACGAGGATCCGGATTTCGACGAGCCACGTCGAAGGCGCTGAGGGACGCGATAGCTGTAAAAGCGCTTCAGTCCGCAAATGAACGCGAATGGACGCAAATGGGAGCGATCCCATTTGCGATCCTTGCGTTGATTTGCGGACAGCTATCTCTCAGGCCCCACCCGGTGAGTGGTACTTTTCCAGCGTCGGCACGAGGTAGGCCATGGCCTCGTCGATGCTGTCGCAGATCCTGAACAGGCTCAGATCGGCCTCGCTGATCAGCTTGCGCTCCGCCAGCAGGCGGAAGTCGAACAAGCCCTCCCAGAAATCCTTGCCGTAGAGCACGATCGGCATCGGCGCCGACTTGCCGGTCTGCGTCAGCGTCAGCAGTTCGAACAGCTCGTCCATGGTGCCGAAGCCGCCGGGGAAGATCACCGCGGCGCGCGCCAGGTTCAGGAACCAGAACTTGCGCATGAAGAAGTAGTGGAATTCCAGGGCGCGCGAGAATTCCACGTGCGGATTGCCGTGCTGCTCGAAGGGCAACGAGATGCCCAGGCCGATGTTGAGCTCACGGTCCACGCGTGCGCCGCCCTCGTGCGCGGCCTCCATGATGCCGGGGCCGCCGCCGGTGCAGATGTAGTAGCGCTCCCCGCGCTCGTGCGAGTCCGTGGTCCAGCGGGCTACCTGCTCGGCGAAATCCGCCGCCTCGGTATAGAAGTCGCGGCCCAGCTCCGGCTTGGCGCGGGTGCGGGCCGAGCCGAAGAAGATCACCGCATGGCGGATGCCCAGCCGCTTGAAGCGCCGCGCCGGCTCCATGTACTCGGCGAGGATGCGGATGGCCCGCGCCTCCTCACTCATCAGGAATTCTTCGCTCTTGTAGGCCTTGATCAGTTCCATGCCGCCCTCTCCGGAAGGCGGCGAGTGTAGCAGCGCCGCCTACCTTGTCCGTGGGTGGCGAATCGCCGTTCTGTGTCGGTTAAGATGCCCGCCCCCCAACTCGTTCGTCGCAGGAGCGGTACATGCGTTCACGCATTGTCGGCACCGGCAGCTATCTCCCGGCCCAGAGCCTCAGCAACCTGGAGCTGGAAAGCCGCATCGATACCACCGACGAGTGGATCTTCCAGCGCACCGGCATCCGCAGCCGCCATGTGGCCGCCGAGAACGAACACACCTCCGACCTGGCACTGCAGGCCGCGAAGCAGGCCATGGAGATGGCGGGTGTCACCGCCGCCGACATCGACCTGATCATCGTGGCGACCACCACGCCGGACATGATCTTCCCGTCCACCGCCTGCCTGCTGCAGTCCAAGCTGGGCGTGCGCAACTGCGCCGCCTTCGACGTGCAGGCGGTCTGCACCGGCTTCGTCTACGCCCTGGCCACCGCCGACAAGTTCGTCAACAGCGGCCAGTCCAAGTGCGCGCTGGTGGTGGGCGCCGAGAAGTTCTCGCGCCTGCTGGACTGGAGCGACCGCCGCACCTGCGTGCTGTTCGGCGACGGCGCCGGCGCCGTGGTGCTGAAGCCCGATCCCGAGTTCGGCATCCTGTCCACCCACCTGAAGGCCGACGGCTCGCAGGCGCACATCCTGCAGGTGCCTGGCTTCATCGACAACGGCTCGATCGGCGGCCACGCCTTCGTGCAGATGGACGGCCAATCGGTGTTCCGCTTCGCGGTGAAGGCGCTGGACGAGATCTGCAAGGAGACCCTGGCCGCCAACGGCCTGCAGGGCAAGGATATCGACTGGCTGGTGCCGCACCAGGCCAACATCCGCATCATCATGGCCACCGCCGAGAAGCTCGGCATGCCCACCGACCGCATCGTCACCACGCTGGAACGCCAGGGCAACACCTCGGCGGCCTCGGTGCCGCTGGCGCTGGATACGGCAGTGCGGGATGGGCGCATCCAGCGCGGGCAGACGGTGCTGCTGGAGGCGGTGGGTGGTGGGATGACCTGGGGGGCGGCGCTGCTCAAGTGGTGATTTGCCGCTGGTGATGCCTAAATGGCATCACCAGCGGCAAATCTGACCAGAGCGAGCCGCTAAGAGAGCAAAAAGGGAAAGGGCTCGTCAAAGCCATCCATGGCGAGACTTCAGCTCGCCCATTCAGCCCTCGCCCGGCCATCCACGGCCGGGCGTTCGCCGGCGTGGAGCGCCATTCAAGGCACTCCACGAAAACCCCGGCTCACCCCTTCGACAGGCTCAGGGCGAACGGCTGAGAGACCTGTGAACTCCTAGCTAGCGTTCAGCCACCGCCACAAGGTGGTCCTGGAAACTCCCAGCATCTGCGCTGCCTTCGCCCGGTCTCCACCGGACACCTGCAAGGCCCTTTCGATGGACGCCGCATCCGGGCGGTGCCGTCCCTTGGGCGCCCGCAAAGCCTCGGCCACGGCCGGCGCCACCGTGCCCAGCTCCGGCGCGTAGCGCAGCAGCAGCGGCCGGGTCAGCGCCGACAGCGGCGACTGCGCCGGCACCAGCACAGCGATGCGTTCGGCGAGGTTGCGCAGCTCGCGCACGTTGCCAGGCCAGGAATGCCCCAGCAGCAAGGCCCGCGCCGGTTCGTCGATCACCATGGCGCCGGCACCGGCGGCGCGCAGGAAACCCATCAGCAGCAATGGCACGTCCTCGGCATGTTCGCGCAGCGGTGCCAGCGCCAGGCGCAGCACATTGAGGCGGTAGTAGAGGTCGCGGCGGAAGCGGCCCTCGGCCACCAGGCCGTCGAGTTCACGGTGGGTGGCGGCGATCACGCGCACGTCCACCGGCGTGGGGCGCACGCTGCCGACGCGCAGCACCTCGCGCTCCTCCAGCACGCGCAGCAGGCGCGTCTGCAGCGGCAGCGGCATCTCGCCGATCTCGTCCAGGAACAGCGTGCCGCCGTTGGCGGCCTCGATCAGGCCGACGCGGCCGCCGCGGCGCGAGCCGGTGAAGGCGCCGTCGGCGTAGCCGAACAGCTCGGACTCCAGCAACGATTCGGCGATGGCGCCGCAGTTGACCGCGACGAACGGCGCGGCGCGGCGCGGGCTGGCGCCGTGTAGGGCCTGGGCCACCAGCTCCTTGCCGGTGCCGGTCTCGCCGCTGATCAGCACGGTGCGGTCGCTGGCGCCGTAGAGGCGCACCTGGTCGCGCAGGGCCACCATGGGCTCGCTGTTACCGATCAGCCGTCGCAGGCTGTAGCGCGCATCCGCCGTGACCGCCGGGTCGCGGCGCGGGCCGGCACGCGCCGCCGACAGCATGCGTGCCAGGTCGATGGCCTGCTCGAAGGCGCGGCGGATCGCGTCCGGCGAATACATCAGGATGCCGGCGACGCCGGAGCGGTCGGCCAGCTCGGAGACGTAGCCGGTGCCGACGATGGCACCGCAACCGATCGAGATCAGCTCGGCAACGAGGTCCCTCGCCTCTTCGGTGTTGGTGTAGGAGCGCTGCTCGATCTGCAGCCCGAACTGCTGCTTGAAGGCGGAGAAGGCCGGCAGCTCCGAGCCATAGGTGACCACGCCGATCCGGTCCGAATGCCGGCGCGCGCGGGTCAGGGCCTGCATCAGGTCGAAGCCGTCCGGGCGCACCAGCACGATGGGCTTGTCGATGCGGTTGCGCAGGTACTCGCCGTTGGAGCCGGCGGACAGCACGACGTCGCAGTCCTCGCTGCGCAGGCGCTCGCGGATATGGGTGACGGCTTCCTCGAAACCCAGGTCGATGGTCTCGATATGGGCGCGGCCGTCGAATTCCGGCGTGACCTCGCGCATCAGGCTCGACAGTCGGGTGACGCTGACGGTCCAGATCGTGGGTAGCGGGGCGTCATTGAGTTGCATGGCACTCATTATGTTTCATTTTTTGTTTCATTTGTTTCAATGAAACATCACACGCCAAGACATGCAACAGGAGCGCTCGTCAAATATCAGATTAAATCCTTAAATATCAATTAGTTGATCTCATGTTCCAGGCTGGCACAGCTCTTGGGTACGAATCGCCGTCTTTCCCCGCCAATCGAGGAGCACCCTATGACGTTTTCCGCCGGCGCCAATTTCCGCGCCGCCATTGCCGCCGAGAAGCCCCTGCAGGTGATCGGCGCCATCAACGCCAACCATGCCCTGCTGGCCAAGCGCGCCGGCTTCAAGGCGATCTACCTGTCCGGTGGCGGCGTTGCGGCGGGCAGCCTCGGCCTGCCGGACCTGGGCATCAACACCATGGACGACGTGCTGACCGACACGCGCCGCATCACCGATGTCTGCGACCTGCCGCTGCTGGTCGACATCGACACCGGCTTCGGCCCCTCGGCCTTCAACATCGAGCGCACCATCAAGAGCCTGATCAAGGCCGGCGCCGCCGCCTGCCACATCGAGGACCAGGTCGGCGCCAAGCGCTGCGGCCACCGTCCGGGCAAGGAGATCGTGACCCAGGGCGAGATGACCGACCGCGTGAAGGCCGCCGCCGACGCGCGCACCGACCCGAATTTCTTCCTGATCGCCCGCACCGACGCGATCCAGGCCGAGGGCGTGGATGCCGCCATCGAGCGCGCCATCGCCTGCGCCGAGGCCGGTGCCGACGCGATCTTCGCCGAGGCCGCCTACGACCTGCCCACCTACAAGAAATTCGTCGACGCGCTGAAGGTGCCGGTGCTGGCCAACATCACCGAGTTCGGCGCCACGCCGCTATTCACCCGCGACGAGCTGGCCTCGGTCGGTGTCGGCATCCAGCTCTACCCGCTGTCGGCCTTCCGCGCCGCCAACAAGGCCGCCGAGGCGGTCTACACTTCGATCCGCCAGAACGGCCACCAGAAGGACGTGATCGACCAGATGCAGACCCGTGCGGAGCTGTACGACCGCATCGGTTACCACGCGTTCGAGAACAAGCTCGACGCGCTCTTCGCCGCCAAGAAGAAGTAAGACCGCCCACCCCAATTTTCCAGGAGAGAACCATGAGCGAACCTACCGCCCCGACGTTCAAGCCGAAGAAGTCCGTTGCGCTGTCCGGCACCGCCGCCGGCAACACCGCCCTCTGCACGGTCGGCCGTTCCGGCAACGACCTGCACTACCGCGGCTACGACATCCTCGATGTCGCTGCCCAGTGCGAGTTCGAAGAGATCGCCCACCTGCTGGTGCACGGCAAGCTGCCGACCGTGTCCGAGCTGGCCGCCTACAAGACCAAGCTGAAGTCGCTGCGTGGCCTGCCGGCCGCCGTGAAGACCGCGCTGGAACAGCTGCCGCCCTCCGCCCACCCGATGGACGTGATGCGCACCGGCGTCTCCGTGCTCGGCTGCGTCAAGCCGGAGAAGGACGACCACAACCACCCCGGCGCCCGCGACATCGCCGACAAGCTGATGGCCAGCCTGGGCTCGATGCTGCTGTACTGGTACCACTACGCCTACAACGGCAAGGTGATCGACGTCGAGACCGACGACGACTCCATCGGCGGCCACTTCCTGCACCTGCTGCACGGCACCAAGCCTCCCGAGAGCTGGGTCAAGGCCATGCACACCTCGCTGGTGCTGTACGCCGAGCACGAGTTCAACGCCTCCACCTTCACCACCCGCGTCGTCGCCGGCACCGGCTCCGACATCTACTCCGCGATCTGCGGCGGCATCGGCGCCCTGCGCGGCCCGAAGCACGGCGGCGCCAACGAAGTGGCCTTCGAGATCCAGAAGCGCTACGACAACCCGGATGAGGCGGAAGCCGACATCAAGGCCCGCGTCGAGAAGAAGGAAGTGGTCATCGGCTTCGGCCACCCGGTCTACACGATCGCCGATCCGCGCAACAAGGTGATCAAGGAAGTGGCGCGCGACCTGTCCAAGGAAGCCGGCAGCCTGAAGATGTTCGACATCGCCGAGCGCCTGGAGACGGTGATGTGGGACATCAAGAAGATGTTCCCGAACCTGGACTGGTTCTCCGCCGTCAGCTACCACGTGATGGGCGTGCCCACCGACATGTTCACCCCGCTGTTCGTGATCGCCCGCACCTCCGGCTGGAGCGCGCACATCATCGAGCAGCGCATCGACGGCAAGATCATCCGCCCGTCGGCGAACTACGTCGGCCCCGAGGACCTGAAGTTCGTCCCCATCAAGGACCGCAAGTAAGAGCTGCAAGAGCGACCGCGCCCCTGGCGCGGTCGCTCGTTTCAGGCCCAGCCATCGCGCATAGCCACACCTGACATCATCCGGTTTCCCGCTCCATGAATACTGCCTTCCGCAAGAACCTCCCCGGCACGAAGCTCGACTTCTACGACGCGCGCGCCGCCGTCGACGCGATCAAGCCCGGCGCCTATGCCACCCTGCCCTACACTGCCCGCGTCCACGCCGAGAACCTCGTGCGCAAGGGCGAGCCCGAGAAGATCAACGCCTACCTGGGCCAGCTGATCGAGCGCAAGCGCGATCTCGACTTCCCCTGGTTCCCGGTGCGCGTGGTGTGCCACGACATCCTCGGCCAGACCGCGCTGGTGGATCTCGCCGGCCTGCGTGACGCCATTGCCGACCAGGGCGGCGACCCGGCCAAGGTCAACCCGGTGGTGCCGGTGCAGCTGATCGTGGACCACTCGCTGGCCGTGGAGCACGGCGGCTTCGAGAAGGACGCGTTCGCCAAGAACCGTGCGATCGAGGATCGCCGCAACGACGACCGCTTTCACTTCATCGACTGGACCAAGCTGGCGTTCAAGAACGTGGACGTGATCCCGGCGGGCAACGGCATCATGCACCAGATCAACCTGGAGCGGATGTCGCCGGTGATCTACACCCTGGACGGCGTCGCCTTCCCGGACACCTGCGTGGGCACCGACAGCCACACGCCGCACGTGGACGCGCTGGGCGTCATCGCCATCGGCGTCGGCGGACTGGAGGCCGAGAACGTCATGCTCGGCCGCGCCTCGTGGATGCGCCTGCCGGACATCGTCGGCGTCGAGCTGACCGGCAAGGTGCAGCCGAATATCACCGCCACCGACGTGGTGCTGGCGCTGACCGAGTTCCTGCGCAAGGAGAAGGTCGTCGGCGCCTACCTCGAATTCTTCGGCGAAGGCGCGAACGGTCTGACCATCGGCGACCGCGCCACCATCTCCAACATGTGCCCGGAGTACGGCGCCACCGCAGCGATGTTCTACATCGACCAGCAGACGCTGGACTACCTGACCCTCACCGGCCGCGAGTCCGCGCAGGTGAAGCTGGTGGAGACCTATGCCAAGGCCACCGGCCTGTGGGCGGACGACCTGAAGACCGCGCAGTACGAGCGCGTGCTGAAGTTCGACCTCTCCACCGTGGTGCGCAACCTGGCCGGCCCGTCCAACCCGCACAAGCGCCTGCCGGTCAGCGCGCTGGGCGAGCGCGAGATCGCCACCAGCGAGAAGCTGCAGGCCGCGCGCGCCGAAGAGGCGCAGGGCCTGATCCCGGACGGTGGCGTCATCATCGCCGCGATCACCAGCTGCACCAACACCTCCAACCCGCGCAACGTGATCGCCGCCGGCCTGCTGGCGCGCAACGCGGCGCGCAAGGGCCTGAGCCGCAAGCCCTGGGTGAAGTCCTCGCTGGCCCCCGGCTCCAAGGCCGTGGAGCTGTACCTGAGGGAAGCCAACCTGCTCGGTGATCTGGAGCAGCTCGGCTTCGGCATCGTGGCCTTCGCCTGCACCACCTGCAACGGCATGTCCGGCGCCCTGGATCCGAAGATCCAGCAGGAGATCATCGACCGTGATCTCTATGCCACCGCCGTGCTGTCGGGCAACCGCAACTTCGACGGCCGCATCCACCCCTACGCCAAGCAGGCCTTCCTGGCCTCGCCGCCGCTGGTCGTGGCCTACGCCATCGCCGGCACCGTGCGCTTCGACATCGAGAAGGACGTGCTGGGCAAGGACCAGGACGGCAACGAGGTCCGCCTGAAGGACATCTGGCCGAGCGACGCGGAGATTGACGCCGTGATCGCCAAGAGCGTGAAGCCGGAACACTTCCGCCAGGTCTACGAGCCGATGTTCAACTTCAAGGTGGTCGAGGACAACAAGACCAAGCCGCAGTACGACTGGCGCCCGCAGAGCACCTACATCCGCCGCCCGCCGTACTGGGAAGGCGCGCTGGCCGGCGAGCGCACGCTCAAGGGCTTGCGTCCGCTGGCAGTGCTGCCGGACAACATCACCACGGACCATCTGTCGCCTTCGAACGCGATCATGATGGACTCCGCCGCCGGCGAGTACCTGCACAAGATGGGCCTGCCGGAAGAGGACTTCAATTCCTACGCCACGCACCGCGGCGACCACCTCACCGCGCAGCGCGCCACCTTCGCCAACCCGCAGCTGGTGAACGAGATGGCGGTGGTGGACGGCAAGGTCAAGAAGGGTTCGCTGGCGCGCGTCGAACCGGAAGGCCAGGTCATGCGCATGTGGGAGGCCATCGAGACCTACATGAACCGCAAGCAGCCGCTGATCATCGTGGCCGGCGCGGACTACGGCCAGGGCTCCTCGCGTGACTGGGCCGCCAAGGGCGTGCGCCTGGCCGGCGTGGAAGTGATCGCAGCCGAGGGCTTCGAGCGCATCCATCGCACCAACCTGATCGGCATGGGCGTGCTGCCGCTGGAGTTCAAGCCGGGCACCACCCGCCTGACGCTGGGCATCGACGGCACCGAAACCTACGACGTGGTCGGCCAGCTGGCGCCGCGCACGACGCTGACCTTGGTCATCACGCGCAAGAACGGCGAGAAGCTGGAAGTGCCGATGACCTGCCGACTGGACTCCGACGAGGAAGTGTCGGTCTACCAGGCCGGTGGCGTGCTGCAGCGGTTTGCGCAGGACTTCCTGGCGTCGAACAAGGCGGCCTGAAGGTAAATCACCTTCTTTTCAGCCCCTCTCCCCTCGCGGGAGAGGGGTTGGGGAGAGGGGGAAGCCCGATGGACCAGCAGAGCTTCGCCAAGAACCTGCGACAAGGCATGACCGACGCCGAAGCCATGCTTTGGCGTCATTTGAGGGCTCACCGGCTGGATGGCCAGAAGTTCCGTCGCCAGCAGCCGATAGGTCCGTACTTCGCGGACTTCGTGCATTTCGGAGCACGACTGATCGTCGAGGCGGATGGTGGGCAGCACGATGAAAGCACCAGGGATCGTGAACGCGACGCCTGGTTCGAGCGAAATGGATTCAAGGTCCTGCGCTTCTGGAACGACGATATCCTGAAGAACACGGAAGCGGTACTCGAAACAATCTGGGCGGCGGTCTCCGAGGCCTCCCCCTCTCCCCCATCCCCTCTCCCGCAAGGGGAGAGGGGTGCAACGGATTCAGCACTGGAGTGACATCGATGCCCCACGTACCCCAGATCAAGATTCCCGCTACCTACATGCGTGGCGGTACCAGCAAGGGCGTGTTCTTCCGCCTGCAGGACCTGCCGGAGGCGGCGCAGAAGCCCGGCGAGGCGCGCGACAAGCTGCTGCTGCGCGTGATCGGCTCGCCCGACCCCTACGGCGCGCAGATCGACGGCATGGGTGGCGCCACCTCGTCCACTTCCAAGACCGTGATCCTGGCCAAGAGCGCCAAGGCCGATCATGACGTGGACTACATGTTCGGGCAGGTGTCGATCGACAAGGCTTTCGTCGACTGGTCGGGCAACTGCGGCAACCTCACCGCCGCGGTGGGCTCGTTCGCGATCAGCAACGGCCTGGTGGATGCCGCACGCGTGCCGAAGGACGGCATCTGCATCGTGCGCATCTGGCAGACGCAGATCAACAAGACCATCATCGCGCACGTGCCGATCACCAACGGCCAGGTGCAGGAGACCGGCGACTTCGAGCTCGACGGCGTGACCTTCCCGGCGGCCGAGGTGCAGATCGAGTTCCTCGATCCGGCAGAGGACAGTGACGAGGGCGGCTCGATGTTCCCCACCGGCAACCTGGTGGACGACCTGGAGGTGCCGGGCATTGGCACGCTCAAGGCCACCATGATCAATGCCGGCATTCCCACCGTGTTCATCAACGCGGCGGAGATCGGCTACACCGGCACCGAGCTGCGCGAGGCGATCAACGGCGACGCCAAGGCGCTGGAGAAGTTCGAGACCATCCGTGCCTACGGCGCCCTGCGCATGGGCCTGATCAAGGACGTGAGCGAGGCCGCCAAGCGCCAGCACACGCCCAAGGTAGCCTTCGTGGCGCCGCCGACCAGCTACAAGTCGTCCAGCGGCAAGGCGGTGGATGCCAAGGACGTGGACCTCAACGTGCGCGCGCTGTCGATGGGCAAGCTGCACCATGCCATGATGGGCACGGCGGCGGTGGCCATCGGTACGGCGGCGGCCATCCCCGGCACGCTGGTGAACCTGGCGGCCGGCGGCGGCGCCCGCGAGGCGGTGCGCTTCGGCCACCCCTCGGGCACGCTGCGCGTGGGCGCGGCGGCGGTGCAGGAGAACGGCCAGTGGGTGGTGAAGAAGGCAATCATGTCGCGCTCCGCTCGCGTGCTGATGGAAGGCAACGTGCGGGTGCCGGGCGATTGCTTCTGATCTCCAGGCTGCAGAACAAAAAAGGCCGGCGCATGCGCCGGCCTTTTTCGTTGCCTGACGGAATCAGGAGAAGACCACGGTCTTGTTGCCGTCGACGATGACGCGGTCCTCGACGTGCCAGCGCACGGCGCGCGCCAGCACCTGACGCTCCAGGTCGCGGCCCAGGTTCTTCAGGTCTACCAGTTCGTGACGGTGCGAGACACGCACCACGTCCTGCTCGATGATCGGGCCTTGATCCAGGTCCGCGGTCACATAGTGGGCCGTGGCGCCGATGATCTTCACGCCGCGCAACTGCGCCTGCTGGTAGGGGTCCGCGCCGACGAAGGCCGGCAGGAAGGAGTGGTGGATGTTGATGATGCGGCTGGAGTAGTTGGCCACGAACTCGCCGCTGAGGATGCGCATGTAGCGCGCCAGCACGATCAGGTCGGCCTGGCCGGCCAGCAGGCCCAGCATCTTCGCCTCGGCCTCGGCGTGGGTGGCGGCGTCGATGGCCACATGCTCGAAACGCACGCCGAAGCCCTCCACGCTCTCGCGCAGGTCCGGGTGGTTGGAGATCACCAGGGGTATGTCGGCGTGCAGCTCGCCGCGCTGCCAGCGCCACAGCAGCTCCAGCAGGGCGTGGTCATGCCTGGACACCAGCAGGGCCATGCGCGGCTTGTCGGCGGCGAAGCTCAGGCGCCAGTCCATCTCGAAGCGCTTGCCCACCACCTCGCCGAAGGCCTGCGTCAGCGCCGGGCGGGACACGTCCAGGTTCGGCGTCTGGAACTCCAGGCGCATGAAGAATTTGCCGCCGCTGGGGTCGCTGGAGTGCTGGTCCAGCTCGGTGATGTTGAGGCCGTGGTGGTACAGGAAGGTGGTCACCGCCGAGACGATGCCCGGGCGGTCCGGGCAGGTGATCAGCAGGCGGGCGGTGGTTTCGGGCAGGGTGGTCATGACGCGCACAACGGCAGGCGAAAGCCGCGATTGTAGGGGTTCCCCCCGTCCCCGTCTGCCCTGGGTCGGCCTCAGCTTCCCAGCGGCGGCAACGGCGAGGGCGCGTCCGCCGGGGGCTTGTCCGGGTAGATGATGCGCACGTCGTAGGGCTTGCCGGAGCGCGGGTCGTGGATGTTGGAGATGCCCCGAAACTCCAGCAGGCGGCGCTGGGTGGGCTCGTAGACCAACTCCAGGGGGCCGGCCAGCAGGCGCAGCAGGGAGTCGGGCTCCACCTTGATCAGTACGGCCTTGATGCCCTGCCACTGGGTGTCGCCAGCCTTGGCGGCGCGGAAGCGGAAGCTGTCCAGGCTGCCGGCCACCGCCAGCGTGAACTTTACGCTCTGGCCGGCCTGCAGCTCGGCGAAGTGGGCGCGCAGGCAGCTGTGGAAGCCGGAGTCGGCGCACATCGGCGAGACCTTCTTGATGGTCTTGGTCTCGGTCTTGCCGCCGGCGCGCTCGCGGCGCTCCATGGTCACGGCGTCGCGATTGTCGCTGATGGCCTCCATGTAGCCGTAGTTCAGGTCGAGCCGGAACACCGGCACGAACTCGTGGTTCTGGAATTCCAGCGTCTTGTGGCCCAGCTTATCGCCCTTGGGACCGAAGTAGTCGATGGTGCCGCCGAGCCAGCGGCCGTTCTCCACGGTCTGGGCATGCACCTCGGTGTAGAGGTAGGCGCCACTCTTCAGGTCGTAGGCATGCCCGTAGAAGCGCTGGACCTCGGCCTGTGCGGCGGTTGCCAGCAGCATCGACAGCACGGCAAGCGTCAGTTTCATCCGTAGAACCCCGTGGCGAGTGCAGGCACATCATAGCCCCGGCCGAATGCCGCGGCGTGAAACCGTTCACGCGGCAGGTCCTGCGCGTCCAGCGCCTTGTGCAAATCCTCCACCGCTTGGTGCTGGCCGTCGTCGGCCAGCTCGAAGCTGCCGTAGTGGATGCCCAGGCTGAGCGCCGAGTCCAGGTCCAGATGCGCCTGCACGGCCTCGGCCGGGTCCATGTGCTGGTAGGCCATGAACCAGCGCGGCAGGTAGGCGCCGATGGGCAGCAGCGACAGGCGCATGGCGCCGTGGCGCTGGCGCGCCGCGGTGAAGTGCCCGCCGTAGCCGCTGTCGCCGGCGAAGTACACCGGGCCGCCGGCGGTCTGGATCACGCAGGCCATCCACAGCGTGCGGTTGGCGTCGTAGCCGGCGCGGCCACTCCAGTGCTGCGCGGGGGCCGCGGTCAGCGTGCGGCCGTTGGGCAGGGTCCAGGCCTGCCCCCAGTCCAGCTCCACGATCTTCTGCAGTCCCCAGCCGCGCAGGTGCTGGCCGTCGCCCAGCGCAGTGACGAACACCGGATCATGCTCGCGCCACAGGCGCCGCAGGGTATCGGCGTCCATGTGGTCGTAGTGGTTGTGGCTGACCACCACCACGTCGATGGGCGGCAGTTCATCGAAGGGAATGCCGGGGGCGCGGAAGCGGCGCGGGCCGGCCCATTGCACCGGGCTGACGCGCTCCGACCAGACCGGGTCGGTCAGCAGGTTGAGGCCGTCGGCTTGCAGCAGCACGGTGGCCTGGTTGACCCAGGTGGCGCGCAGGTTGCCCTCGCCCACGCGCGCCGGCGGCGGCGGCTGGTTGTGCGGGCTCAGGTCGCGCAGCCACTTGCCGCGCTGGCGCGACAGGCGCCAGCGCAGCAGTTCCGCGGCGCTCTTGCTGAAGGGCTCGGCGTTGTGGAAGCGCTCGCCGTCGCAGTGGTCGGACACCGGATGGCGCGGCATGTCAGCCCCTGCGCGAGAACAGGTAGTGCGCCACGCCCCACTCGTTGCCCTGGGCGTAGCCGAAGAATTCCGCCACGGCCATGTAGAACATGCGCCAGCGCTGGAACCAGATGGCCGCGTCGCGGCCATAGGCAGTCTCGAACACCGGCATGATCTGCGCCTTGGCCGCGTCCATGCCGGCCAGCCAGTGGTTGGAGGTCTTCTCGTAGTGCTGGCCGGACACCCACCACTGCCGCTCCACTTTCAGGTCGTCCTGGAAGTTCAGCAGCAGGTTCTCGGAGGGCATGATGCCGCCCAGGAAGAAGTACTGGGTCATCCAGTCGGTCTCGTCCTTGACCTCGTAGGGGTAGCTCAGCAGCTTGTGCGCGAAGATGTGCACAAACAGCTTGCCGTCGGCCTTGAGCCAGCGCGAGATCTTGGCCAGCAGCAGGCCGTAGTTGCGCATGTGCTCGAACATCTCGATCGATATCACGCGGTCGAAGCCAAGGTCTACACCACCGGCCGGAAAATCGAAGTCCACGACGTTGCCGGTGAGGATGCGGACGTTGGACAGCCCGCGCTCCTTCGCGCGCCGCTCGATGAACTCGCGCTGGCCGTGCGAATTGGACAGGCCGACGATCTGCGAGCGCGGGTATTTCTCGGCCAGCCACAGCGACAGCGAGCCCCAGCCGCAGCCCAGGTCCATGATGCGCATGCCGTCGACCAGGCCCGCACGCTCGGCATAGAGCGCCAGCATCTTCTCCTCGGCCTCGCCCAGAGTCTCGCTGCCCTGCGGGTACAGCGCGCAGGAGTACTTCAGGCGTGGGCCCAGGTGCAGGTTGAAGAAGTCGGCCGGTACCTCGTAGTGCTGCTGGTTGGCGGCCTTGGTCTCGATGGCGATGGGGCTGGCGCGCAGTTCGTCGAGCCAGCGGTTGTAGCGCTGCGAGCGCAGCTCGCCCTTCACGCTCTCCTCGGCACTGAGCCGCTGCGAGATCAGCTGGCGCATGCCGGCGCGCACCAGGACATCCGGGAAAAGGCCGCGCTCGGTCAACTGGATCAGGTTCATGGTTTAAGCGGGAATGGGGAATGGGGGAATCGGGAATCGTGGAAGCGGGGGGTCTTTTACGATTCCCGATTCCCCATTCCCGATTCCCGGCTCTTCGGCGGCCAGGGAATCAGCGCGCTGGTCGTCCGCATGTACTCGGCGTAGCCCGTCTTGGATGCAGCCATGTGGGCTTCCAGGATCGGGATGCCCGACATGCGCATCAGCAGCCACCACATGACCAGCGGCGAGACCAGCGCAGCGGGCCACCAGGACGAGCCCACGGCCAGCGGCAGGTAGGCCAGCCAGTGCAGGCACTCGAAGAAGTAGTTGGGATGCCGCGACCAGCGCCAGAGGCCGTCGCGGCAGACCTGGCCGTGGTTGGCAGGATTGGCGCGGAAGCGCTCCATCTGCCGGTCGGCGATGCCCTCGCCGATCACCGACACCAGCCAGATCGCCGCGGCCAGCGCCAGCAGCGCGGGCGCCACCGGCTGGGTGTTGTAGGCCGCCACCAGGAACGCCGCCGACAGCAGCATCGCGAACAGGGTCTGGAAGTGGAAGAAGAAGAACATGTTGCGGTTGGCCTGCGCGCCCCACTCGTCGCGGAACTTCTTGTAGCGCCGATCCTCGGGCTTTCCGTGGTTGCGCAGGAACAGGTGCAGGCCCAGGCGCAGGCCCCACAGCGCGGCCATGACGCCCAGCAGCAGGCGCTGTGGTTCTGGCGCCGGTCCCAGCAGCGCGTACCACAGGCCCAGGAAGCCGAGGCTCCAGGACCAGAAGGCATCCACGATGCCGGCATTGCCGCTGCGCCACTGCACCACCCAGGCCAGGCTGATGAAGGCGAAGACGCAGGCTAATCCGGTTGCGGCGGTAAGCAGTGCAGTCATGGAAATCCCGTGGGCTTTTGCGTGTATACGTCGCTGGCGCTGATCCGGATTCTAGCCGGCATTTTCCGGCCCACGGCTTGCGCCACTTCTCATGGCGGATCAAGAATTGCGTCCATGAAGACACATTCTGCCACCCTGGCCTGCCTGGGCCTGTTGCTCCTCGCCGCTTGCAGCAGCAAGCCGATGCGGCCCGATGAGGCTCTGGAAGCTGCCGAAGTGGCGGTGGGCAAGGCCGGTACCGGCACGGCGGTGGCCGAGGCGCAGGGGCCGCTGGAACGCGCACGCGGCAAGCTGGACCAGGCCCGCAGCGCGCTGCAGGCACCCGACTACCCGCAGGCACGCCGGCTTGCCGAGCAGGCACGGGCCGACGCCGAGCTGTCCATCGCGCTGGCGGACCTGGCCAAGGCCCAGGCGAAGCTGCGGGAACTGCAGCCGGCCACCGCGGCGGAGAAGCCCTGATGCGTGCCTGCGCTGCCCTGCTGGCTTGCCTGCTGATCGCGGCCTGCGCCTCGGCGCCCAAGACCAGCCCGGAGCTGGATGCCCTGCGCGCCGAACTGGATCAACTGGAGAAAGACCCGCAGCTCGGCGGGCTGGCGCCGGTGGCGATGGTCGAGGCCGACCGGGCTATCGATGCCGCGGCCGACTCGCTCAGCGCGGGCGACGGCGAGCTGGAGCAGAAGCTCTACCTGGCCGGCAACCGCCTGAAGATCGCCCGCGCGCAGGCACAGCGGCGGATCGTGGAAAACCGCATCCGGGCATTGACCGACGTAGAGGAGCGGGAGCGCGCCGTGCCGGTGTCGCAGGAGGTGGAGGGCGTCATCGCGATCCCGCCGCCGGAAATGCGGCCGGAGCCGGTGCCGCCCATGACACCGCAAGCCCCGCAGGAAATCCCGGCCGCCCCGCCGCAGAAGTCGGCACTGCCGCCGCCGCCCGACGCGCAGCCGGTGCCGGTGCCGGTGGAGACTGCTCCCTAGGCTCCGGTCGAGGTCAGCGACTGCGGCAGCGGCAGCTGCCACTGCGCGCGAATCAGCGCGCCCTGCTGCTGCAGGCTGAACTCGCCGCCAACTTCACTGGCGCGGCGCTGCAGGTTGCGCAGCCCCATGCCCGGACGCTGGCCGACGGACTCCGGCAATTGGCCCGTGTGCTCCACCGTGAAAGACAGCGGGCCCTCGGCGATCTGCAGGCGCACGGCGATGCGTGCGGGCCGCGCATGGCGCAGGGCATTGCTAAGGGCTTCGCGCAGCATGCGCGCGGCATTGGCGGTCAGCACCGGCGACAGCCAGCACTCCGGCAAAGAGTCCGGCGAGCGCCAGTCCAGCACCACGCCCGCCGCCTCGCAGCGGTCGGCGGCCTCGGAGCGCCACTGCGGCACCAGGTCCTGCAGGCGCTGCGCACCGCCACTGAGGCAGTGCACCACCACGCGCACATCCTCCAGCACCTCGCGCAGGCGACCCTCGGTGGTCGGCTCGCGGGTCTGGCAGGCCACGGTCAGCAGCTTGGCGCAGGCATCGTCGTGCAGGTCCTGGGCGATGCGCTGGCGCTCGATTTCGGCGCCCTCGCCGACCAGGCGATCACGCAGCAGCAGCTTCTCGATCAGCCGCTGCAGCAGCTCGACCAGGGCCAGGTCCTGGCGCGAGAACAGGCGCCGGCCGCTGGCTGGGTACCGCAGCCGGAAGGCCGGGTGGCCGGGGCCGGGGTCCACGCGCAGGCTAACGCCGTCGTCGCCGATCTGGTGGCCGCCGCGTCCGGGCTCGACCGTTTCCATCTGCAGGGGGCGGAACAGTTCCGACAGGCTGCGCCGCCATAGCTCGCGCGGGTCCGGCTCGGCGGTGTCCAGCAGGCGCCCGAGCAGGGCCTCCACGTCCGGGCGCGGGCGCTGCACCAGGCGTTCCAGCAGCCATTGGCGCGCGGGGAAGTAGGCCCAGCCGATCACGGCCAGCGTCAGCGACGCCGCCAGGGTCGGCTCGAAGCCGAACCACAGCACCAACAGCAGGTCGGCGGCGATCACCAGGGCGCCGGCGAGGAACAGCGTCCAGATGCGGAACCACCAGTCGCCCAGATCGAACAGGCGGAAGCGCAGGATGCCCAGCGCGATGCCGACGTAGATCAGCAGGAACAGCAGGAAGGCATAGGCCTGCAGGTTGGCCGTATCCACGCCGAACATCTGCGGCACCACGGTCAGCATCACGAAGGCGCCGCTGCCCAGCAGCCAGGACAGCAGGAACCACAGCAGCGAGGCACGCGCCACCGGATCGCTGCGGGTGTTGCGCCACTGCGCGCCGGCCAGGATGAAGGTGGAGAGGAAGCCCAGCATGATCGGCGCATGCCGGCCGACCGGGATCGTCTCGAAGGCGCCGGCCGCCTGGGCGATCACCCAGGCGACATAGCCCATCACCAGCACCGGCCCCAGCGGGGAGCGGCCTAGGCGGCGTGGGTAGTACCAGAGCAGGGCGATCAGCGCCGAGCAGAACACGAAGGCGCCCAGGCAGTTCAGCTCCGACAGCAGGCGGAACAGCGGCATCGGCAGGGCCAGCTCACGCGTACTGTAGACCGCCGCTGCGGGGGCGAAGGTCAGCACGCCCCAGGCGCTGAGCAGCAGGTAGCGGGCCGAGGCCTCGCCCGGCCTGAAGGCCCAGACGCCGGTGGCGATCAGCCAGGCCAGCAGGCCGACCATGATCTGCAGCCAGAACTCGAAGGGCAGCGAGCGCAGCGGGCGATGGTCGCCCGGCCGCAGGCGGTGCGCCTGGCCGTCGGCGTCGATCAGCCGCAGCTCGGGCTCGTGCATCAGGCCGGCCAGGCGATCCTGCCGCTGGAGGAATTCGTGGAACTCGGCGTAGCGCCCGAAGCTGCCATCCGGCTCCGGCGTGAGGTCTGCCTCGCGCAGCTCCACGGGGGCGGCGCCCGGTGCGGCCAGCGCGGTCAGCATCATGCCCCGAGGCAGCGCCGCCGCCGGGCCTTCCGCGACCTGCACCTGCGCCGCCTTGCTGCCGGCGGCGTAGCCGAGGTGCAGGCCCAGCCAGGGCTGGCGGGTGGCGGCCAGGGTGGCCGCGATCACCACCAGGGCAGCGTACAGCAGGGCGCCCAGCAGGCGCCGGTAGGGGGCCGCGATGCCGCCGCGCGCGGAGTTCATGCGCGGCTCAGTCGGTCAGTGCCAGGAGCGCACGTGCGCCGTCGCGCAGCACCTCGCTCCAGGGCAAGCCGACGATCTCGCGGCCGGTGGCGGTATCGGTGAAGGGCATGCGCTCGCCGTCGCCGATCACGTAGCGGTAATCCATGGTCACCTCGGTGCCCACTGGCAGGTCAGCCAGCGCGAAGATGAAGCCCAGGTGCCACAGCGCGGTCGGCGTGTACGAGTGATTGACGTAGCACTCGTCGCTCCACTCCGGCGTCAGCGAGAACTGGTCCTCGAACCAGCGCACGCTGGACTCCACTTCGCGCGAATCCGCCGGATGGCGGCGCAACTGCGCCTCGGGCCAGACCGTATGGATGTTGTCCGGCGCGATGATGACGCGGCCGCGCAGGACGGCCTCGTCCAGGAACAGGCCCTTGCCGGCGCCGGAAATGCCGGAGACATCGACCCGGTAGCGCGGCAGGATCATGGATGCGGGCTATTGCCTGGTTTCGTTGTCGCCGGTGGCATTGTCGGCATCCAGCAGCGCGCGGATGTCGGCCTCGGTGTAGCTGTACTCGCGGCCACAGAACTCGCAGGTCACGGCAACCTTGCCGTGCTGGTCCAGCACCGGCTGCAGTTCTTCCTGGCCCAGCCCGAGCAGCATCGCCGAGATGCCGGCGTGGCTGCAGCGGCAGCGCAGATGCACGGGGCGCGGCTCGAAGACGCGGCGGTCTTCTTCATGGAACAGGTGGCGCAGCAGGGTGTCGCCGTCCTTCTGCAGCATTTCCGGCTCGGTGACGGTGTGCGCCAGGGCCAGCATGTGCTCCCAGTGCGCGTCGCCGTCCTTGACCTCGTCGGAAGGCAGGCGCTGCAGCATCAGGCCTACCAGGCGATCCGGGCCGGCGGCCAGGCGGATGAAGGTGGCCAGCTGCTCGGACTGCGTGAAGTAGCCCTCCAGCGCCTCGGCCAGCGAGTTGCCGGCGATCTCGACGATGGCCTGGTAGTACTGCGTGCCACGTGCCGGCTCCATCACCATGGCCAGCATGCCCTCGCCCATCAGCTCGCGGAAGGCGCCGCTGGCGCCATCGGTGGCCTTGGCCATGCCGCGCAGTTCCAGCTGGTGGTCGATCTGCGTCACCAGCAGTTGCAGGTCGCCGCTGCCCTTGAACTGCAGGTTGATGCGCCCTTCGAACTTCAGGTGCGAGGCCAGCAGCGGTGTCGCCGCCAGGGCCTGGCCCAGCAGGCGGTGGACGTCGGACGCGTACTCGCGCCAGCCGGTCATGTCACGGATGCCTTCGCGCAGGTCCAGGTAGGCACCGCGGACGCCGCGCTCGGGAAACAGCAGCTCGCGCAACTCGTTCACGGGGCCAGCTTTTTCTTGAGCAAGCGATTGAGGGCATCGGGGTTGGCCTTGCCCTGGGTCGCCTTCATGGCCTGGCCGACGAAGAAGCCGAACAGCTTGTCCTTGCCGGAGCGGTACTCGGCGAGCTGGCCGGGGTTCTTGGCCATGACGTCCTCAATGGCCTTGATGATGGCCGACTCGTCGGTGATCTGGACCAGGCCCTTGGCCTTGATGATGGCGTCTGCGTCACCCTCGCCCGCCAGCATGGCCTCGAACACGTCCTTGGCGATCTTGCCGGAGATGGTCTTGTCGGCGATGCGCGCGACCAGGCCTGCCAGCATCGGCGCGGACACCGGCGACTCGCCGATCTCCTTGCCCAGCTTGTTGAGCGCGCCCAGCAGATCGGTGATCACCCAGTTGGCGCAGGTCTTGGCGTCGCCGCCGGAGGTCTTGACCACGGCCTCGTAGTAGTCCGCCAGGGCGGCTTCGCCGGTCAGCACGGTGGCGTCGTACTTGGGCAGGCCATACTGCTCGACGAAGCGGTTGCGCTTGGCCTCGGGCAGCTCCGGCATGGTGGCCCGGATGCGCGCGACATCGTCCGCGCTCACCACCACCGGCAACAGGTCCGGATCGGGGAAGTAGCGATAGTCGTTGGCGTTTTCCTTGCTGCGCATGGAACGCGTCTCGCCCGTATCCGGGTTGAACAGGCGCGTCTCCTGCACGATCTTTCCGCCGGCCTCGATGACGTCGATCTGGCGGCCGATTTCGTACTCGATGGCCTTCTCGACGTAGCGGAAGGAGTTGACGTTCTTGGTCTCGGTGCGGGTGCCGAATTCCTTCTGGCCGCGCGGGCGCACGGAGACGTTGCAGTCGCAGCGGAAGCTGCCTTCCTGCATGTTGCCGTCGCAGATGCCCAGGTACACGACCAGCTGGTGCAGCTTCTTGAGGTAGGACACGGCCTCGGCCGAGGAACGGATGTCCGGCTCGGAGACGATCTCCAGCAGCGGCGTGCCGGCGCGGTTGAGGTCGATGCCGGACTGGCCGGCATAGGCGTCGTGCACCGATTTGCCGGCGTCTTCCTCCATGTGCGCGCGGGTGATGCCGATGCGCTTGATGGAGCCGTCGGCCAGCTCGATGTCGAGGTGGCCGCAGGCTACGATCGGCAGCTCGTACTGCGAGATCTGGTAGCCCTTGGGCAGGTCGGGGTAGAAGTAATGCTTGCGCGCGAACACACTGCGCTCGGCCACCGTGGCATCCACGGCCAGGCCGAACTTAACGGCCATCTGCAGGGCGTCATGGTTCAGCACCGGCAGCACGCCGGGGAAGCCCAGCGTGACCGGATCGGCCTGGGTGTTGGGGGCCGCGCCGTAGGCGGTGGCGGCGCCGGAGAAGATCTTGGTTTTCGTCTGCAGCTGGCAATGCACTTCCAGGCCGATGACGACTTCCCAGTTGTCGTAGCTCATGTTCTTACTCGAAACCCTTGGGCGACTGCTGGTGCCAGCCGGTGACCTGCTGGTACTGGTGGGCGACGTTGAGCAGCTTGGCCTCGTCGAAGAAATTGCCCATCAGCTGCAGGCCGACGGGCAGGCCGTCCTTGAAGCCGCAGGGCAGGCTCATGGCCGGGATGCCGGCGAGGTTGGCGGCGATGGTGTAGATGTCGTTGAGGTACATCGACACCGGGTCGTCGGTCTTGGAGCCAAGCTTGAAGGCGACGTCCGTGGCCGTGGGGCCCAGGATCACGTCCACCTGCTCGAACACGCGGCGGAAGTCGTCGTAGATCAGGCGACGCACCTTCTGCGCCTGCAGGTAGTAGGCGTCGTAGTAGCCATGGCTCAGCACGTAGGTGCCGATCATGATGCGGCGCTGCACCTCGGGGCCGAAGCCCTCGGCGCGGCTGCGGCTGTACAGGTCCTCAAGGGCGGTGACGCCCTCGGCGCGGTGGCCGTAGCGCACGCCATCGAAGCGGGCCAGGTTGGAGCTGGCCTCGGCCGGGGCGACGACGTAGTAGGTCGGCACCGACAGCGGCGAGTTGGGCAGCGAGACCTCGGTGAAGGTGGCGCCCAGCTTCTTGAGCTCGGCGATGGCGCCATCGATGCAGGCGCGCACGCCGGCATCCAGGCCCTCGGCGAAGTACTCCTTGGGCAGACCCACGCGCAGGCCCTGGATGGAGCGTCCTAGGGGGGCGACCAGGTCGTCCACCGGGCGGTCCAGGCTGGTGGAATCCAGCGGGTCGAAGCCCGACATGGCCTGCAGCACCTGGGCGGCGTCCTCGGCCGAGCGGGCCACCACGCCGGCCTGGTCCAGGCTGGAGGCGAAGGCGATCATGCCGAAGCGCGACACGCGGCCGTAGGTGGGCTTGATGCCAGTGAGGTTGGTCAGGGCGGCGGGCTGGCGGATGGAGCCGCCGGTGTCGGTGGCGGTGGCCACGGGGGCCAGGCCGGCCGCGACGGCGGCCACCGAGCCGCCGGAGGAGCCGCCGGGCACGCGGGTCACGTCCCAGGGGTTCTTCACTGGGCCATACCAGCTGGTCTCGTTGGAGGAGCCCATGGCGAACTCGTCCATGTTCAGCTTGCCCAGCATGGGCATGCCGGCCTCGGCCTGCAGCTTCTTGACGATGGTGGCGTCGTAGGGCGAGACGAACTTGTCCAGCATGCGACTGGCGCAGGAGGTCCGCACCCCCGTCGTGCAAAAAATATCCTTCTGCCCCAAGGGGATACCGGTGAGCGGACCGCCCTCGCCGCGGGCCAGGCGGGCGTCGGCGGCATCGGCCGCGGCCAGGGCCAGGTCGGCGGTGACGGTGATGTAGCTGTTCAGCTGCGGATCGAAAGCCTCGATGCGCTTCAGGTAGTGCTGGGTCAGCTCGCGGGAGGAAAACTTCCTGGCCCGCAGGGCCTCGCCCAACTGCTTGATCGACAGGGTATGCATGGATGTCCTTCAGAGCCCGGGCAGGCCCGGGCAAAAATCACTCAATGACCTTCGGCACCAGGTACAGGCCGTCCTGCACCGCCGGGGCGATGGCCTGGAAGGCCTCGCGCTGGTCGGGCTGGCTGACCTCGTCGGGGCGCAGGCGCTGGGTCATGTCCAGGGGGTGGGCCATGGGTCCCACGCCCTCGGTCTTGGCGGCCGACAGCTGGCCGACCAGCTCCAGGATGTTGGAAATCTGGCCCGCATAGGCATCGGTTAAGGAAGGATTCAGTTCCAGGCGCGCCAGCTTGGCGACCTGCCGGATCTGCTCGGGGCTCAGGCTCATTTTTTGGGTAGGAATCGTTTAAGATGTGCGGATACGCAATTCTAATGAATTGTGCCATGCGCCCGCATCGCCGGTCGCCCGCCACAACACGAATCATCACGCCCAAAAGACACTTCCGATGTTCGACGCCGTTCGCCGTCTGTTCGTTAACGACCTTTCCATCGACCTGGGCACCGCCAACACGCTGGTCTACGTGCGTGACGAAGGCATCGTGCTGAACGAGCCCTCGGTGGTCGCGATCCGCATGGATTCCCGCGGCGCCAAGAAGGTCGAGGCCGTGGGCATCGAAGCCAAGCAGATGCTCGGCCGCACCCCCACCAACATCACCACCGTGCGCCCGCTGCGCGACGGCGTGATCGCCGACTACACCGTCACGGAGAAGATGCTGCAGCACTTCATCCGCAAGGTCACCAAGGGCCGCATGGCGCGCCCGCTGACCCGCGTGGTGGTCTGCGTGCCCTACGGCTCTACCCAGGTGGAACGCCGCGCCATCCGTGAGTCGGTCGAGAACGCCGGCGCGCGCAAGGTCTGGGTCATCGAGGAGCCGATCGCCGCCGCCCTGGGCGCCGGCATCCCCATCGGCGAGGCCCGCGGCTCGATGGTGGTGGACATCGGCGGCGGCACCTCCGAGGTGGCCGTGATCTCGCTGAACGGCATCGTCTATGCCGAGTCGGTCCGCATCGGCGGCGACAAGTTCGACGAGGCCATCGTTTCCTACGTGCGCCGCCAGTACAACATGCTGATCGGCGAGGCCACGGCCGAGCGCATCAAGATCCAGATCGGCACCGCCTTCCCGGGCCATGAAGTGCAGGAAATCGACGTCGTGGGCCGTCACCTGGCCGCTGGCGTGCCGCGCAACTTCACGATGAACTCCAACGAGATTCTCGACGCCCTGCAGGAACCGCTGTCCGGCATCGTCAAGGCCGTGAAGCAGGCCCTGGAGCGCACCCCGCCGGAACTGGGTTCCGACGTGGCCGAGCGCGGCATCGTGCTGACCGGCGGCGGCGCCCTGCTGCGCGACCTGGACAAGCTGATCTCCGAGGAAACCGGCCTGCCGGTGATCATCGCCGACGACCCCCTGACCTGCGTCGCCCGTGGCGGCGGCATGGTGCTGGACATGCTGGATCGCCAGGGCGATTTCTACAGCCTGGATTGATGCGGCTGCGGGCCGGGGCCGGGCGGCGTCAGCCCCGGTCCCGGCCTCTCAAAACAAGGTCCTGAACCCAGAGGGCGTTGCCGCCCTCCAACAGTCGTTGCACCCCAGGGGCTTCAGGACTATGCTGCGCGTGATGATTCATTGACATTTCTTACTAAACGCGCGCAACTTGAACACGACCCTGTACGACAGCAACCACCGTCGTCCCCTGTTTCCGAGGGGTCCGGGCGTGGGTCTGCGGGCGTTCTTCCTGATGCTGTGCGCCATCGGCCTGATGGTCAACGATTATCGCGGCGAAGGGCTGCAGTCGACCCGCGGCACGGTCGAATGGCTGCTGACGCCGGTGGTCTGGCTGGCCTCGGTGCCTTCCCGCATGCTGCAGGCCGCCGGTGACATCGATACCCGCGGCTCCCTGGAACGCGAGAATGCCGAGCTGGTGCAGAAGCAGCTGGTGCTCGAATCCCGCCTGCAGAAGCTCGAGTCCCTGGAAGCCGAGAACCGCCGCATCCGCGAACTGCTGTCTTCGGCCAGCCAGCTCAAGGAGCGCGTGATGGTCGCCGAGATCGTCAGCGTCAACCAGGACCCGTACCGCCACCAGATCACCCTCAACAAGGGTGAACGCCAGGGTGTGTACCGCGGGCAGGCCCTGGTCGATGCGCACGGCATCATGGGCCAGGTGACCGAGCTGGCGCCGGGCAGTGCCAAGGCCCTGCTGATCACCGACCCCGATCACGGCATCCCGGTGGAGATCAACCGCAGCGGCCTGCAGACCATCGCGGTGGGCCGCGGCGACGGCAAGGGCCTGCGCCTGCCCTTCCTGCCCAGCAACGTCGATATCCGGGTGGGGGACCTGCTGGTGTCCTCGGCCCTGGGCGGCCGCTTCCCTTCCGGCTACCCGGTGGGCCAGGTCTACGAGGTCAAGCACGTCGCCGGCGAGCACTTCATGGAAGCCTACGCCTACCCGGCGGCCAAGCTGAACCAGGGCCGCCAGACCCTGCTGGTCTGGGTGGAAGAAACCGGGACGGGCGCGGCCAGTCCGGCCCGTGTCGCACCGATGCCGGCCGCGGAGCCAGCGCCGATCCAGGCGCCTGCGGCCGGCACGGCAGTGCCGGCCGCACCGGCGACGCCGGCCACGACGGCTCCTGCCGCGACCCAGCCGGCGGCTCCGCCACCTGCGGCGCGCGCCGGCACCCCGGCACCGGCCGCTGCCCCAGTGCCTGCCGCCGCCCCGCGCCCCGCACCCCAGCCGGCGCCCGCGCCGGCCGCTCCGGGCGCCGGCCGATGACCAGCCTGCTCAACGCAGGCTTCCTGATCAGCCTGCTGCTGGCCCTGGTGCTGCAGATGGTGCTGCTGCCGGACTGGCTGGCGGCCGCGCGGCCGTTGTGGATTCCGCTCGTGCTGTCGTACTGGGCCTTGCGCGAGCCGCGCGTGCCGGTGCTGCTGCCGGCCTTCCTGATCGGGCTATGCTGTGACGTGTTGTTCGGCAGCGTGCTCGGGCAGCATGCGCTGGGCTTCGTGCTGGTCACCTACCTGGTGGCCCGCCTGCGCGCTTTCTTCGTGCTGTTCCCGCTGTGGCAGGCCACGCTGGCACTGATCCCGGCCTGGACGGCCTACGCCTTCCTGATGTTCTGGATCGACGGCCTGACCCAGCACCGCGGCGACGACTGGCTGCGCTGGCTGCCGGTGGTCTCGACCTCGCTGTTCTGGCCACTGGTCTACGCCGTCATGGAGCTCATCCGGCAGCCGCCGGAAGAGGAGTGAGAGCCCCATGGCGCTCGGCTCCATCAAGAACCTGCACCGCGAGCGCGAGGCCTTCCTGGCGCGGGCACTGTTCGGTACCTTCTTCTGCCTGGCACTGACCGGCATCCTGATCGCACGCCTGTTCGACCTGCAGGTACTGCAGAGTGCGTACTTCCAGTCGCGCGCCAACGACAATCGCATGCGCGTGATGCCGGTAGCGCCGGTGCGCGGCCTGATCTATGACCGCCATGGCGCGCTACTGGCGCAGAACAAGCCGGCCTTCATGCTGGAGGTGGTGCCGGAGCAGGTGAAGGAGATGGACGCGCTGCTGGAGCGACTGTCCAGCGTGGTACAGCTCACCGAGCAGGACATCGCCCGCTTCAAGGACCGGGTGCGCAAGACGCCGCGCTATCGCCCGGTGCCGCTGCGCAACAACCTGACCATGGAGGAGCTGGCGCGCTACGAGCTGGACCGCTATGACTTCCGCGGGGTGGACGTCTCCGCCGGCCTGACGCGCAACTACCCGCTGGGGGCCTCCGGGGCCCACATCATCGGCTACGTCGGCGGCATCAGCGAGAAGGAGCTCTCGGAGGCCCCGGAGAACACCTACGAGGGGCTGTCCCTGGTCGGCAAGACCGGCGTGGAGAAAAGCCACGAGGACACCCTGCGCGGCAAGTCGGGCGCCAAGATCATCGAGGCCAATGCCTACGGCCGGCCCCTGCGCGAACTCGACTACCGCCGCGGCTACCCGGGCCGCAACCTGTACCTGAGCATCGACTCGAAGGTGCAGCTGGTAGCCGAACAGGCCCTGGGCGAACTCGATGGCGCGGTGGTGGCGATCGATCCTCGCTCCGGCGAGGTGCTGGCGCTGGTGAGCAAGCCGGGCTTCGATCCGCACCTGTTCATCGAGGGTATCGACACCAAGACCTACAAGGCCCTGTCCAGCGATCCCAAGCGACCGCTGTTCAACCGCGCACTGCAGGGCACCTATCCGCCCGGCTCGACGGTGAAACCGGCGATGGCGATGGCGGGCCTGGAGTACGGCGTGGTGACGCCGGAGGACGGGGTCTACTGCCGCGGCGAGATGACCCTGCCCGGCTCCAGCCGCAAGTACCGCTGCCACAAGCGCACCGGCCACGGCTTCCAGGACATGGTCGGCGGCGTGATGCGCTCCTGCGATATCTATTTCTACGAGCTGGCGATCAAGCTCGGCATCGACCGCATGCACGATTCGATGACGCGCCTGGGCCTGGGCCACAAGACCGAGGTGGACCTGCCCCTGGAGAATGCCGGCCTGTTCCCGTCGCGCGAGTGGAAGCTACGCCGGCGCAAGGAGCAGTGGTATCCCGGCGAGACCCTGAGCATCGGCATCGGCCAGGGCTACACCCTGACCACGCCCCTGCAGCTGGCGCAGATGACGGCGCGCATCGCCATGCGAGGCAAGGGCTTCAAGCCGCACGTGGTCTACGCCACGCAGGATGCGATCACGCGCGAGGTCACCCGCGTGCCGCCCGAGCCGCTGGAAGCCATCGAGCTGAAGGACAACCATAACTGGCAGCGCGTGATCGACGCGATGGTCGATGTGGCCCATGCCCCCGGCGGCACGGCCACGCGCATCGGCCGCGACTCGCCCTACCGCATCGCCGCCAAGACCGGCACCGCCCAGGTGGCGGCGATGCGCCAGGACGAGAAGAAGGCACGCTCGCTGGAATCCACCCCGCTGCACCTGCGCGACCACGCGCTGTTCGTGGCCTTTGCTCCGGCCGAGGATCCCAAGATCGCGGTGGCGGTGATCGCGGAACACGCCGGCCACGGCGGCGCGGTGGCGGCGCCGATCGGGCGCCAGGTGATGGACATGTACCTGCTCGGCGAGGTGCGCTACAACCCCGGCGCGCCGGCGCCCGCCACGTCCGTGGCGCCTGCCGCGGCCGGCGGGCACGTCCACTCCGAGGACCTGGAGGACTGACATGACCGACGGATTCGGAGCCGCTCCATGATCACCGAAGTCATCTCACGCGTACGCCGCGGTGGCCCCGACAAGCCCGAGCCGGGCATGGCCGACCTGCTGGAAAGCTGGCATATCGACATGTGGCTCCTGCTGCTGCTCGCCGCGGTGGCCGGTGCCGGCATGTTCGTGATCTATTCCGCTTCCGGCCACTCGATCCCGGCGGTGGTGAACCAGGCCGAGCGTTTCCTGTTGGGCCTGTTCGTGATGGCCGTTGTGGCGCAGGCGCCGCCCGAGTTCTACCGCATGCTGGCACCCTGGCTCTACGGCCTGACGCTGCTGCTGCTGCTGCTGGTGGATGTGATCGGCGACCATGCGATGGGCGCGCAGCGCTGGCTGGACCTGGGCTTCATCCGCTTCCAGCCCTCGGAGCTGATGAAACTGGCGATGCCGATGACCCTGGCCGCCTTCCTGCACCACCGCCGCCTGCCGCCGCGCCCGCTGACCCTGCTGGGCGCGCTGGTGATCCTGGGCGTGCCAACGGTGCTGATCATGATCCAGCCGGACCTCGGCACGTCCATGCTGGTGATCGCGGCCGGTGGTTTCACGCTGTTCTTCGCCGGCCTGCAGTGGCGCTGGATCCTGGGCGCGCTGGCCGCGGTGGGCGCCGCCGCGCCGATCCTGTGGGAGCGCCTGCACGATTACCAGCGCAAGCGCATCCTGACGCTGCTGGACCCGGAGAGCGATCCGCTGGGCGCGGGTTACCACATCACGCAGTCGAAGATCGCGATCGGCTCCGGCGGGCTGTTCGGCAAGGGCTGGCTCGAGGGCACCCAGGCCAAGCTCGACTTCCTGCCGGAAGCGCATACCGACTTCATCTTCGCCGTGTTCGCCGAAGAGCTGGGCATGATCTCGGTGCTGGTGCTGCTGGCAGTGTACCTGTGCATCGTCGGGCGCTGCCTGTGGATCGCGGTACGCGCGCAGGACAGCTTCCAGCGCCTGCTCGCCGGCGCGCTGGGAATGACCTTCTTCATCTATGTCTTCATCAATATCGGCATGGTCATCGGCCTGCTGCCGGTGGTGGGCGTGCCCTTGCCGCTGTTCAGTTTCGGCGGCACCTCCATGGTGAGCCTGCTGGCGGGCTTCGGTATGCTCATGTCCATCCATACTCACAGAAAGCTATTGGCAAACTGATGCGAATTCCCCTCGCGCTGGTCCCGCTGCTGCTGCTGTCCACTTCCGCGTTGGCCGACTACAGCGGCCATCCCAAGGCCGCTGCGCTGCTGGAGAAGTTGCGCCAGGAGCACGGCTTCAGCGCTGCCGAGCTGGATTCGGTCAAGGCCGCGCTGACCCAGGCGCAGCGCCTGCCACAGCTGGTGGAGATGGAGCAGAAGGCGCCGGAGCGCACCGAGACCTGGACGCGCTACTCCGCACGCATCGACAAGAGCCGCATCGACGGCGGCGTGGCGCTGCTGCGCGACCAGCAACCGTTCCTGGACCGGGCCGAGGAGGAGTTCGGCGTACCTCCGGCCGCGATCGCGGCGATCCTGGGTATCGAGACCCGCTACGGCCGCATCACCGGCAGCATCCGCGTGCTCGACGCGCTGGCCACGCAGGGCTTCGAGCACCCCACCCGCTCGGCGTTCTTCTCCAGCGAGCTGGAGCATTTCTTCGTGTTCTGCCGCGATTTCCGCATGGACCCGGTGGCCATGAAGGGGTCCTATGCCGGCGCCATGGGCGCGGCGCAGTTCATGCCCAGCAATTACCGCCGCCTGAGCCTGGACTACGACGGTAGTGGTGGGCGCGACCTGTGGACGCTGCCGGACGCGATCGGCTCCATCGGCAACTACTTCGTGCGCTACCGGCCCAGCCAGGCCTGGCAGCGCGGCGAGCCGCTGATCATCCCGGCCCGCCTGCTGGCGCCGCTGCCAGCGGGCACGGAGGTCAACGGCAAGGCCACCGCCTACAACGCCGGAGCCCTGCTGCGTGCCGGCTTTCTCGCCATCGACGTGAATCTGCCGCCGGATACGCCGGTGGGCATCATCCAGCTGCCGCTGGACGACGGTAGCCAGGAGTACTGGCTGGCGCTCCACAATTTCTACACCGTGATGACCTACAACCCGCGCACCTTCTACGCCATGGCCGTGGCGCAGCTGGCGCAGCGCATCCAGCAGCAGCTGGCGGCGGAGGCCAGGTGAGGTTGCGCACGGCGGGCGTCGTCCTGCTCTGCGCCTTGCTGACGGCCTGCGTCACCGCCCCCCCGGCACCGGAGCGCAAGACACCGCGGCGCGTACCGCCCCCGCCACAGCAGATCACCCCGAAGGTCTCCCGGACCCCGGGTCTGAATCCGGACTACGTCCCCGGCCCGGCGCCGCTGAGCGAGCGCGACCGCGGCCCCGCGCCTGAGGAGATCCCGGCAGGCATCGAGCTGACGCCGGACGCGGTGCCGCAGGACGAGCCCCGCAGCCGCTCGGGCAATTCGCCGGAATACCAAGTGTTCGGCAAGACCTACCGCACCATGCAGGAGGCCGGCGCGTTCCGCGAACGCGGCCATGCCTCGTGGTACGGCAAGAAATTCCATGGCCGCAAGACCGCCAACGGCGAGATCTACGACATGTTCAAGATGACCGCGGCGCACAAGACGCTGCCGCTGCCGAGCTACGTGCGGGTCACCAACCTGTCCAACGGCAAGAGCACCATCGTGCGGGTCAACGACCGCGGCCCCTTCCACAAGGACCGCATCATCGACCTGTCCTATGCCGCCGCCGCCAAGCTCGAAATCATCAACCACGGCGCCGTCGACGTGGAGATCGAGGCCGTGACCGCCGACAGCCCGCCCCCCACGGTCGCGGTTGCTCCGCCGGCCGATCCTGCCGTGCCGAAAGCCGAGTTGCGCTCGTCGCCCGCGACGGCGCCGGGATGGCTGCAGGTGGCCAGCTTCATCGACCCGATCAATGCCGTGGCGCTGCGCGAGGAGCTGAAGGCCAAGGGCTTTGCCGGCGTCACGGTCATCACCACCGACCTGGGTGGCGAGGTGCTGCATCGTGTTGTGACCGGCCCCTTCCGCGACGAGGCCTCGGCGTTTGACCTGCGCCGCCGGCTGCGTGGCTCAGGATACGCCGCCGAATGGATGCTCCAGTGAGTGCGGCGAAGGAGCCGTCGCGAGCGCGCCGAGCTCGCGACGGCTCCTTCGCCACCCTCGGCAAGGGCGGAATACGCCTTTCATTGCTGCATCGCGGTAAAATGTGAATGTTCGTTTCTAAGACCAGAAAGCCATGAAACACCTGCTCGCCCTGCCCCTGATGTTCCTGTCCCTGTCCCTGCATGCGGCCATTCCGGCACCGCCGGCGCTGGAGGCGAGCAGCTTCGCGCTGCTGGACTACGACAGCGGCGAACTGCTGGCGGCCAGCAACCCGGACCAGCGCGTGGGGCCGGCCAGCATCACCAAGGTGATGACGGCCTACGTGGTGCTGGAGGAGGTCCGCCAGGGCCGCATGAAGCTGCAGGACACGGCCTTCGTCAGCGAGAAGGCCTGGCGCCAGGGCATCGACTCCTCGGAGTCGCGCATGTTCGTGCAGGTCGGCACGCGCGTAGGCCTGGAGGAGCTGCTGCACGGCATCATCACCCAGTCGGGCAACGATGCCAGCGTGGTCCTGGCCGAGCACGTGGCCGGCAGCGAGGACGCCTTTGCCACGATGATGAACCAGCAGGCCGCCAAGCTGGGCATGAAGAACACCCACTTCACCAACGCTCCCGGCATGCCGGACGCGCAGCACTACAGCACCGCGCATGACCTGACGCTGCTGGGCCGCGCCCTGATCCAGAACTTTCCGGCGGAGTACAAGTGGTTCGCGCTGCCGGACTACACCTACAACGGCATCAAGCAGCCCAACCGCAACCTGCTGCTGAAGAAGGACCCGAGCGTGGACGGCATCAAAACCGGCCACACCTCGGAAGCCGGCTACTGCCTGCTGTCCTCGGCACAGCGCGATGGCCGCCGCCTGATCGCCGCGGTGATGGGCACCAAGAGCTGGGCCTACCGCGAGCAGGCCAGCCTGGAGCTGCTGAACTGGGGCTTCCGCTTCTTCGAGAGCGCGCAGCTGCTGGGCCCGACCAAGCCGGCCGGCACGGTCAAGGTCTGGAAGGGTGCCGCCGCCGAGGTGCAGGTGGGCACGCTCAAGCCGGTGGCGATCACGCTGCCGCGCGGCGAAGCCGCACGCGTGCAGGCCAGCTGGCAGCAGGAGGGCGAGGCCATCGCGCCGTTCGCCGCTGGCCAGAAGCTGGGCACGCTGACGCTGACGCTGGACGGCAAGGTGCTGCGCACCGAGCCGCTGGTGGCGCTGCAGGACGTGGAGAAGGGCGGCTTCTGGCGCCGCCTGATCGACACCATCCGTCTCTGGTTCGCCTGAAAATACGGATAAGCCTGCTGCGCGGCCCGATCTCGCATTGCCGGTGTTCGCCGTACTTCAGTACGGCTCCGGTGCTCCATGCAACCTCGGGCCGCTCCCGGCGGCCTCTCCGCATTTTCGGAAAGTTGGGTAAGGTTCGGCCATGAATCCCCCCCCGCCGCTGATCGTCCGCCACCTGGGCCGCCGCGACTACGCGGAGGTCTTCGAGGAGCAGCGCGCGTTCACCGATGGGCGCGGGCCGGATACGGCCGACGAGTTGTGGTTCCTGGAGCATGATCCGGTATTCACCCAGGGGCAGGCCGGCAAGCCCGAGCACCTGCTGATGCCGGGGGATATCCCGGTGGTGCAATCGGACCGCGGCGGCCAGGTGACCTACCACGGGCCGGGACAGATCGTGGTCTACCTGCTGATGGACCTGCGCCGCCTGGGGTATTCGATCCGCCCGCTGGTGACGCGGATCGAGCAGTCCCTGGTCGACACCCTGGCGGCCTACGGCATTGCCGCCAACGCCGACCCTCAGGCCCCGGGCGTCTACGTGGACGGCGCCAAGATCGCTTCCCTGGGCCTGCGCGTGCGCCAGGGCTGCAGCTACCACGGCCTGTCGCTCAACGTGGACATGGACCTGGAGCCGTTTTCGCGCATCAATCCCTGTGGCTACCAGGGTTTGCGCATGGTCCAGGTGCGTGAACTGGGCGGGCCGGCGGACTTGTCCGTGGTGGCAGCGGAACTCGAAAAGCACTTGCGTTTGCGTTTATCCCCCCCATAGTGGGGTGTGACGCAGGTCCGTTATGGCGGTCCGACCTACCCGGTCTGGGCTAAAATGGCCCCATCGCAATGCAGCCATGGCCGTGAACCGAACGGCGGTGACGGCATCCAAGAACAAATATGACGACCCCCACCCCACAAGCGGACGATGTGCTGGTACGCGTGCGTGGCCTGTCCTTCGGCTACGGCAGCCGCGTGATCTATGACGGCATCGACGTCGACATCCCGCGCGGCAAGGTCACGGCCATCATGGGCCCCTCGGGTACCGGCAAGACCACGCTGCTGCGCCTGATCGGCGGCCAATGGCAGCCGGGCGCCGGCACGGTGGCCTTCGACGGCACCGACGTGCACCAGCTCAAGCGGCGCGAGCTCTATACGCTGCGCAAGCGCATGGGCATGCTGTTCCAGAACGGCGCCCTGCTGACCGACCTCAACGTCTTCGACAACGTCGCCTACCCGCTGCGCGAGCACACCAAGCTGCCGGAGTCGATCATCCGCGACCTGGTGCTGATGAAGCTGCAGGCCGTGGGCCTGCGCGGCGCGCGCGACCTGTGGGTGTCGCAGCTGTCCGGTGGCATGGCGCGGCGCGTGGCGCTGGCCCGTGCGCTGGCGCTGGACCCGGAGATGGTCATGTACGACGAGCCCTTCGCCGGCCAGGATCCGATCACCATGGGCGTGCTGATGCGCCTGATCCGCACGCTCAACGATGCCCTGGGCCTGACCTCCATCGTGGTGTCGCATGACATCCAGGAGGTGCTGTCGATCGCCGACCAGGCCTACGTGATCGCCAACGGCAAGATCGCCGCGCACGGCACGCCGGCCGAGCTGCGCGCGCATGCCTCGCCCTGGGTCCAGCAGTTCCTGAGCGGCGCCGACGACGGCCCGGTGAGCTTCCACGCCAAGGCGCCGGACTACCTCGCCGACCTGATGGGAGCCGCCAAGTGACTGCCGCCGTCGAAATCATCGCCAGCTTCCTGGCCGGCCTGGGCCGCGCGCAGTTCTTCCTGCTGAACATCCTCGGCGGCGTGCCGGCGGCGCTGGCGCGCCCGCGCCTGGTGATCCAGCAGCTCTACATGGTCGGCGCGCTGTCTCTGATCATCATCGTCATCTCCGGCAGCTTCATCGGCATGGTGCTGGCCCTGCAGGGCTACCGCACCCTGGTGCGCTTCGGCGCCGAGGATTCGCTGGGCGTGCTGGTGACGCTGTCGATCATCCGCGAGCTGGGCCCGGTGGTGACCGCCCTGCTGTTCGCCGGCCGTGCCGGCTCGGCCCTGGCGGCCGAGATCGGCCTGATGAAGGCCACCGACCAGCTGTCGGCCATGGAAATGATGGCCACCGACCCGATCAAGCGCGTCATTGCGCCGCGCTTCGTCGCCGGCGTGATCGCGGTGCCGCTGCTGACGGCGATCTTCTGCGTGATGGCGATCGGCATCGCCGGCGGCCATGCGATCGGCGTGGACCTGCTGGGCGTGGACGCCGGCAGCTACTGGTCGCAGATCCGCTCCAGCACCGAGATCGCCGACATCCAGCAGATGCTGATCAAGGCCGGCGTCTTCGGCTTCACCGTCAGCTGGATCGCGGTCTACCAGGGCTACCATGCGGCCCCGACCTCCGAAGGCGTCTCGCGCGCCACCACCAGTACGGTGGTGGTGTCCTCCCTGGCGATCCTGGCCCTGGACTTCGTTTTGACGGCGTTCATGTTCCGTTAAACCGTCCCCGAATACGTTAGAGCACAAGACATGCAATCGAGAGCGCTGGAAATACTGGTTGGGCTGTTCGTCTGCCTCGGCGTGGCCGCGGTTTTCGTCCTCACCTTCCGGGTGGCAAGCCTGGATACGGTGGGCCGCGGTGACGGTTACCGGGTGACCGCGATGTTCGAGAACATCGGCGGACTGAAGGTGGGTTCGGCGGTGACGCTGTCGGGCGTCAAGGTCGGGCGGGTGCAGAACATCGCGATCGACCCGGACACCTTCGAGGCGGTGGCGACGCTGGTCATCAGCCAGGCCTACAGCACGCTGCCGGAAGACAGCTCGGCCAAGATCCTGACGGCCGGCCTGCTGGGTGAGCAGTACATCGGCCTGGAGGTCGGCGGTGCGGAAGAGGTGCTGAAGGAAGGCAGCCGCATCAAGTCGACCCAGTCCGCGCTGGTCCTCGAGAACCTGATCGGGCAGTTCCTCACCAACATGGCATCGCGCAGCAATGACGCGGGCAACGCGGCACAGAAGCAGGAGTAAGCAGTCATGATCAAGCAATGGATGACCGGTATCGTCGCGGCACTGGGCCTGACCCTGGCCGCCCAGGCCGTGGCCGCGCCCAAGGCGCCGGACGAGACGCTGAAGTCGGCCGTGGCCGAGATCCAGGACCTGCTGGCCAAGAACCACGTGAAGTACAAGGCCGACAAGCCCAGTTACTTCAAGATGGTGGACGAGAAGATCGTGCCCCACTTCGACGTGCAGTACATCGCTCGCAGCGTGCTGGCGCGCAACTGGAAGACCGCCACCCCGGAGCAGCAGACGCGCTTCCAGGAGGCCTTCAAGAACATGCTGATCCGCTCCTATGCCGACGCCATGCTCGAAAACTACGACTCCGTGAAGGTGGAGTGGAAGCCGGTGCGCATGGCGGATGGCGCCTCTGACGCCACGGTCAACACCAACCTGCTGCGCAATGGCAAGCCGCCGGTGGGCATCGGTTTCTCGATGCGTCTGGTCAGCGACGACTGGAAGATCACCGACATCACCATCGAGAACCTGTCGCTGGTGCAGAACTTCCGCGGCCAGTTCGCCTCGGAACTGAAGAAAAGCGACCTGAACAGCCTGCTGGCACGCATGGAAGGCGGCCAGTTCAGCACCGACACGCCCAAGTCGGGCGGCGCGGCCCAGAAGTGAGCGGCCTGCCGCCCCGGCTGGATCTGGCCAGCGTGCCGGGGCTGATGTCCCGCGCCGACGCCCTGGCCGCCAGCGGCACGCTGGACCTGTCCGGCGTGCAGGAGGTGGACAGCGCCGGGGTGGCTTTCCTGGTGGAATTGCAGCGGCGTGCGCAGCGACAGCAGCGCACGCTGGTCTTCAGCGGCGCTGGCGAACGCCTGCGCCGGCTGGCGGCGTTTTTCGAAGTGGACACGCTGCTGAAGCTGGCGTGACGTGGTAGGGCCGCGGGGGGCGGCCAAGCGATGCGTACCCAACTGATTGCCATGGCGGGACTGCTGCTGGCGGGCTGTGCCCACAGCCCCAGCTACGACCCGCAGGACCCGCTGGAGCCGGTCAACCGCAAGGTCTATGCCTTCAACCTGAAGGTGGACGAGTACGTGGCCAAGCCCCTGGCGCAGGGCTATGTCGCCGCCACGCCGGTGGAATTCCGCACCGGCATCCACAATTTCCTGGATAACCTGGTCTACGTGCGGGTCATCGCCAACGACCTGCTGCAGGCCAAGTTCAAGCGTGCCGGCCTCGACACCACGCGCTTCCTGATGAACACCACCTTCGGCCTGGCCGGCTTCCTCGACCCGGCGACGATGGTGGGCCTGGAGCGCAACAACGAGGACTTCGGCCAGACCCTGGGATACTGGGGCGTGGGGCCGGGCTGGTACCTGATGCTGCCCTTCCTCGGTCCCAGTACCAACCGCGATCTGGTCGGCAGCGGCGGCGATTACTTCACCAATCCCCTGCTCTACGCCGACCTGCATGATCGCGCGGAACTCGGCTACCAGGGTGTGCGCCTGGTGGACCTGCGCAGTGGCCTGCTGGGCAGCGAGGGCCTGCTGGAGCAGCAGCTCGATCCTTACGTCTTCGTCCGCGGCCTGTACCTGCAGCGCCGCCAGAGCCTGGTCTACGACGGCAACCCGCCGCCGGAAGACGACTTCGATGACGACGAGGACGAGGGCGACGGCAAGAGTGGGTGAGGCCCGGAGTGAGCCTGGGCCGCGCGCCCCTCGATACGCCGCTGCGCGGCACTCGGGGTGAACGGTCCGGGATTGTCCGCGAGAATCCGCAAGAAGAAGCCGCGCCGCATCTCTGGCGGATCACGCCGCGGCAACGTCGGCCGGCGTGTCTGCGGCCGGCCTACCCCGCAGCAACCGTCCTGGCCGGAAACGGCTCCTAGTCGGCCGTCTCGGCCCGGTTCATGCGCTGGCGGCGGCTCTCGCGGTATTGCACCGGCGTGATGCCGGACCAGCGCTTGAAGGCGCGGTAGAAGGTGCTGGGCTCGGAGAAGCCGGTCAGGTAGACGATGTTCTCGATCGGCTCGTCGGTGGAGCGCAGCAGCTTGCGCGCCAGGGCATAGCGGAAGTCGGCCAGCACCTGGCTGAAGCTGGTGCCGGCCCGGGACAGCTCGAAGCGCAGGCGGCGGGTCGGCACGCCCAGTTCCTTGGCCACGTCCTCCAGGTCGCACTTGTCCAGCTCAAGGCGCTGGGAAAACACCTTGCGGATGCCCTCGATCAGGTCCTGGCGCTTGAGGTTGGACAGGCGTTTCTCGGCCAGCTCCTCGTGCAGCTTGAGCAGGTCCGGATCCCAGCGCGGCGAGCGGTAGGCCAGCAGCCGGGGATCGAACCAGATCTCGCTCTCGGAGGCGCCGAACTCCACTGGGCAGCCGAAGACCTTCTCGTAGTCGGCCTGGTCGATGCGGCGGTCGAAGCGCAGGCGTACCTTCAGGGGGGCGAAATTGCGGTCGGTCACCGACTTGGAGAAGGCAATCAGCTCGTAGAGCACGCAGATCTCGGTATGGCGCAGTTGCGGGGCATCCAGGGCGCCGCCCTGCACCACCGCCCGCGCGCCTTGCTCATCCTGGATGATGCGCAGGTTCATGGCGTCGCTGAGCAGGCGCAGGTACTTCAGCGAGCGTCCCACGCCCTCGCCCAGAGTCTGGCTGCTGAAGATCAGGTATTCCAGGACCTCGCCATGGAACACCGGCAGGTGCGGGCAGAGGTGCAGGCCCACCTCCTGGTCGCCGCTGACCTGCTCCACCACCTGCCAGAACAGGGTCTGCAGGGCGTGCTCGGTCCGGATTTCGCGCAGGGGCAGCTTTTCGGCGTGGTAGCCCAGCTGGCGGTAGATCGCGTCCACGTCCAGCCCGGCCTTGACCATCCCCACATGGATGATCTGGAGCAGTTGCCCCGAATCCTTCATCGGCTCGTCTCTCCTGCGGGCTTTATGTCGTCGTAGTACTGGCCCTGTGGCCATTCTAGGTTCGCCGGGCCGGCAGTGTCACTTCCGGCCGCGCCGTCGATTCCAGCGCTGGATGTCAATGTTAGCCTGCCTGACGGCCCGGGATAAGCACGGGCGGACGGACGGGCACCCCTGATAAGGGGGCGACAGGCGGAGACGGGAGACGGCCGGGCAAAGGCCCAGGGAGAGCCCCAAGGCCCGGCAGGCGGCATCGGGCCGCCAGAGCGGCCCGTATCCATCGCCTGGAAGGCGGCCGGCAGCGGGGCCGGCGCCCTGGAGAAACGGTGCCGGGTCAGACCCGGGCGAGGTAGAACTCCACCGCGCGGCGGCGGCTGCCGACGCCGAACTTGGAGTAGATGTTGCGCAGGTGATGCTTGACGGTGTTGATCGATACCTTGAGGGAGTCGGCGATCTCCTTGTCCATCATCTTGCGCGACAGGCAGTCCAGCACCTCGCGCTCTCGCGGGGTCAGCGGCTCGGTCAGCGGCATGGCCGGGCTGCCCATGCGTCCCGCGTCGGCACGCAGGGTCCAGGAAGAAAGATTCGTATCCATGATCAACGCCCCTTGAAGTTCGGCTTGCGCTTCTGCACGAAAGCCATCGCACCTTCCATGAAATCCTGGGACTGGCCGCAGTCACGCTGCAGGTCGCTCTCCAGGTCCAGTTGCTTGTCCAGTTCGTTTTCGGCGGCGGCGTGGATCGCGCGCTTGATGCGCTCGATCGCCACGGCCGGGCCTTCGGCCAGGCGCCGCGCCATGCCCATCACGGCGGGCATCAGTTGCTCGTCGTCCACCACGCTCCAGATCAGGCCCCATTCCTTGGCCTGCTCGGCTGAGAGCTTCTCGCCCATCAGGGCCAGGCCCATGGCGCGCTGCGGGCCGATGGCGCGCGGCAGGATCCAGGTGCCGCCGGCGTCGGGAATCAGGCCGACGTTGACGAAGGCCTGCAGGAACGACGCGGAGCGCGCCGCCACGGTGAGGTCGGCCATCAGCGCCAGGTTGGCGCCGGCTCCGGCGGCCACGCCGTTGACCGCCGAGATGATCGGCTTGGGCAGCTCGCGCATCTTCAGGATCAGCGGGTTGTAGTAGCGGTCCAGCACGAAGCCGAGATCCAGACGGCCCTGCAGGTCCAGCGGCGGCTTGTCGCTGGTGGCGGCGAGATCCGCGCCGGTGGAGAAGCCGCGGCCCTCGCCGGTCAGCACGATGGCACGCACGGCGCTGTCGGCCGCGGCCGCGTCGAAGGCCTGGCCCAGCTCTTCCATCAGCTCCAGCGTCATGGCGTTGAGCGCCTTGGGCCGGTTGAAGCTGATGACGGCGACGCCCTGCTCGATGCGGTACAGGATGTTCTTCAGATCCATCGGGTGTTGATTCCGTTCAGAGGTTTTCGCGACGCGGGCGGTTGTGCAGCATGAATCCCAGCACCCAGGCGGCCAACACGCCGAAGGGCGGGCGCAGGAACACGCTGGCCTTGGTCAGCTTGCTCATGAACAGCACGGGCTTGAGATGCGAGAAGCGGTCGAAGCCGGCCTGGCCGTGATAGGCGCCGATGCCGCTGGCGCCGACCCCGCCGAACGGCAGGTTGTGCTGGATGGCGTGGTAGCCGCAGCCGTTGATGCTGACGCCGCCGGAGATGGTGCGCTTGAGCACGCGCTCCACGTCGGCGCTGCGGTTGCTGAAGAAGTACAGCGCCAGCGGACGCTCGCCCGCGTTGACGTGCGCCAGCGCAGAATCCAGCGTCTTGTAGCCCAGCACCGGCAGCACCGGCCCGAAGATTTCCTCGCGGCACAGCGTGGTATCGGTGGGGCAGTCCGACACCAGCGTCGGCGGGAACACGCGGTTGTCGGGGCCGAAGCTCTCGTTGGCCGGGTTGAAGGTTTCCACCTTCGCTCCCCTGCCCCGCGCTTCCTCGACCCAGTCCGACAGGCGCGTCCAGTCGCTCTTGATCAGCACGCGGCCGTAGTCCTGGTTGTCCACCAGCTTCGGGTAGAACGCCTTGATAGCGTTGCGCGCGTGCTGCAGGAACTCCGGTACCGAGGCCTCCGGCACCATGGCGTAGTCGCCGGTGACGCAGGTCTGGCCGGCGTTGAGGAACTTGGTCTGGACGATGGTCTCGGCCGCCGTCTTGAGGTCATAGCCCTCGCCGACGATGGCCGGGCACTTGCCGCCCAGTTCCAGCGTAACCGGCACCAGGTTCTCGGCGGCGTCGCGCATGATCAGCTTGCCCACCCGCGTGGAGCCGGTGAACACCAGGTGGTCGAAGGGCAGCTTGGAGAACTGCTTGGCCACGCTGCTGTCGCCGGTGACCACCGCCACCACTTCTTCCTTGTAAAGGCTGGAGATGATCTGCCGCATCAGCTCGGTGCTGCGCGGCGTCAGGCTGGAGGGCTTCATCATCACGTGGTTGCCGGCCGCGATGGCGCCCACCACCGGTGACAGGGTCGTCATCACCGGGTAGTTGTAGGCACCGATCACGCCGATCACGCCCAGCGGTTGCGGCATCAGGCAGGCACGGCTCGGCAGGAACTGCCAGTTGGCCGAGACGCGGCGGCGGCGCATCCACGACTTGAGCTTCGCTTGCGCGTAGCGCAGGTCGTCGATCACCACGAACAGTTCCAGCAGCGACTCCTGGCGCGCACGGCCGCCGAAGTCGGCGGCCATGGCGTCGGCCAGGGCCAGGCGCTGGTCCATCAGCGCCTGTTCCAGCTTGCGCAGCATCTCGCGGCGCTCGGCCAGCGAGGAGGGTTCGCCCCGCGCGTTGAATGCCGCACGCTGGCGGGCCAGCAGGCCCGCCAGGGGATTGTCGCTACCCGCGAGGGGCACCACGTGGGTGAACGATTCGGCAACGGCAGACATGGGACGGCTCCTCCTGCTGGAACGAGACGGGCTTTCAGCCCGCCTTCTTGTAGAACAGTTCGCCGGACGTGCCGCGCGCCTTCAGCCACTCGGAGGGCTCGAAGCGCGGACCCCAGGTGGCGGCCAGGCGCGAGCACTCGTCGGCGAAGGCCTTGGGGCCCTGCGTGTCGATGTAGGACAGCGTGCCGCCGGTCCAGGCCGGGTAGCCGATGCCGAGGATGGAGCCGATGTCGGCGTCGATCGGCGAGGCGATCACGCCTTCCTCGAAGCAGCGCGCCGTCTCCAGCGCCATGATCGTCAGGAAGCGCGACTTCACCTCGGCCAGCGTCGGCTGCTCGGCCTTCACCGGGAAGACCTCCTTGAGGCCCTTCCACAGCTTCTTGCCGCCGCCTTCCGGGTAGTCGTAGAAGCCGGCACCGAAGCGGCGGCCCGGACGCTTGAGCTCGTCCACCATCTTGTCCACCACCGGGCGGCCGAGCTTGCCGCGGTACTTCTCCGGCAGGTTGTCCACTTCCTGCTGCTTGTAGATGCTCTGCTGCAGGAACATGGTGACTTCGTCGGACACCGCCAGCGGGCCCACCGGGAAGCCGGCGAGCTTGGCGCCGTTCTCGATCAGCGTGGGCTCGATGCCGTCGAGCAGCATCTTCTGGCCTTCCGAGCAGAAGGTGCCGAACACGCGGCTGGTGTAGAAGCCCGGGAAGTCGCGCACGACGATGGGGGTCTTCTTGATCTGCGCGACGTAGTCCAGGGCCTTGGCCAGGGTCTCGTCAGAGGTCTGCTCGCCGAGGATGATCTCGACCAGCGGCATCTTCTCGACCGGCGAGAAGAAGTGGATGCCGATGAACTGCGCCGGGCGCTTGGAGGCCTTGGCCAGGCCGGTGATCGGCAGCGTGGAAGTGTTGGAGCCGAAGGTGGCGGTCTCCGGGATCACGGCCTCGGTCTTGGCGGTGACGTCGGCCTTGATCTCGCGCTTCTCGAACACGGCTTCGACGATCAGGTCGCAGCCTTCCAGGTCGGCGTAGTCGGCGGTGGCCTTGATGCGGCCCAGGATGGCGTCGACCTTGTCCTGCGTGGTCTTGCCCTTGGCCAGGTCCTTGGCCTGCATGGCCTTGATGCCGTCCAGGCCCTTCTGCGCCTGCTCGAGGGTGGAGTCCAGCAGCACCACCTGGATGCCGGCCTTGGCGCTGACGTGCGCCACGCCAGCGCCCATCATGCCGGCGCCGAGCACGCCCAGCTTCTGCACCTTGGACTTGGCCACGCCCTTGGGGCGGTTGATCAGCTTGTCGGCGGCGCCCTTGTTGATGAACATGGTGCGGATCAGGTTGCGCGCCACGGCGCCGGACAGCAGCTTGCCGAAGTACTTGCTCTCGATGCGCAGGCCGGTATCCATCGGCACCTGGGTGCCTTCGAACACGCAGGACAGGATGGCGTTGGGCGCCGGGTAGTTGCCGTTGGTATTGGCCGAGGTCAGCGCGTTGCCGGCGACGAAGGTCTGGTTGGCGTGCGCGGCCATGGGGCCGGCGCCGCCGGGGACGCGGAAGTTCTTCTTGTCCCAGGGCTGCTCGGCGGACGGCGTGGCCAGCATCCACTCGGTGGCCTTGGCCACCAGCTGGTCAGCCGGGCCGATAGCGTGGACGATGCCGAGCTTGAGCGCTTCGGCCGGCTTGACCTGCTTGCCCTGCAGCAGCAGCGGCAGCGAGTTGGGGATGCCGATCAGGCGCGGCAGGCGCTGGGTGCCGCCGGCGCCCGGCAGCAGGCCGACATTGACTTCCGGCAGGCCGACGACGGCCTTGGGGTCATCGCTCAGCACGCGGAAGTGGCAGGCCAGGCACAGCTCCAGGCCGCCGCCCAGGGCCAGGCCGTTGATCGCGGCGGCGAAGGGCTTGCCGCTGGTCTCGATGCGGCGGAACAGGGCGGACAGCTCGAACGAGGCCTTGGAGCCCTCGACGGCGTCGATGCCCTTGTCGAAGGCAGTGACCAGGTCCTTGAGGTCGGCGCCGGCGACGAAGGCGCCCGGCTTGCCGGAGGTGAGGATGGCGCCCTTGATGGCGGCGTCGGTGGCGATGCGCTCGACGGCCTGGGCCAACTCGGCGGTCAGCTCCGGCGTGATGACATTCATCGGGCGCTCGGGCACGTCGATGGTCAGGATGGCGAAGCCGTTGCGGTCGAGATCGAATTTCAGTGCGGTAGTCATGTTTGAATCCAGGTATTCGTTGCGAAGTCCTGCGCGATTCCGTTCACCCTTCGACAGGCTCAGGGCGAACGGAACCCCACGGTTCCCGTTCGTGCTGAGCTTGTCGAAGCATGGGGGGGAACCCGCGCCGGCCCCTCAGATGCGCTCGATGACGGCGGCGTTGCCCATGCCGGCGCCGACGCAGAGCGTGCACAGCGCGGTGGACTTGCCGGTGCGCTCGAGTTCGTCGAGCACGGTGCCGACGATGATGGCGCCGGTGGCGCCCAGCGGGTGGCCCATGGCGATGGCGCCGCCGTTGACGTTGACCACGTCGTGCGAGATGCCCATGTCGCGCATGAAGCGCATGGCCACGGAGGCGAAGGCCTCGTTGATCTCCCACAGGTCGATGTCGCCGACCTTCATGCCGGCGAGCTTCAGCGCCTTGTGCGACACAGCCGCGGGCCCGGTCAGCATGATGCAGGGCTCGGAGCCGATGGCGGCGAAGCTGCGGATGCGTGCGCGGGGTTTAAGGCCCGCCTTCTGGCCGAATTCCTTGGTGCCGATCAGGATGCCGCAGGAACCATCGACAATGCCGCTGGAGTTGCCGCCGGTATGCACGTGGTTGATCGACTCTACCTGCGGATAGCGCTGGATCGCCACGGCGTCAAAGCCGGCCTGCTGGCCCAGCATCTCGAACGAGGCCTTGAGCTTGCCCAGGTCCGCCACGGTGGTGCCGGCGCGGATGTGCTCGTCACGGTCCAGCACGATCTGGCCGATGACGTCGCGCACCGGCAGGATCGAGCGGGCGAAGCGGCCTTCCGCCCAGGCCTGCGCGGCGCGGCGCTGGCTCTCCACGGCGAAGCTGTCCACGTCCTCGCGCGAGTAGCCGTCGAGCGTGGCGATCAGGTCGGCGCTGATACCCTGCGGCACGAAGTTCACGGTTGGGGCGAAGGACGGGTCGGTGGGCCAGGAGCCGCCGTCGGAACCCATCGCCACGCGCGACATGGACTCCACGCCGCCGCCGATGACGGCCGGCGCCATGCCGGACATGACGCGCGCGGCGGCCAGGCTCACGGCCTCCAGGCCCGAGCCGCAGAAGCGGTTGACCTGCACGCCCGACACGGTCTCGGCGTAGCCGGCGTTGAGCGCCATGGAGCGCGGCAGCACCGCGCCCTGCTCGCTGACCGGGGAGACGATGCCCATGATCACGTCGTCCACCAGCGCGGTGTCGAGCTGATTGCGGTCACGCAGCGCCTTGAGCACCTGGGTGCCGAGCTGCAGCGGGGTAATCTCGTGCAGCGCACCGTCGGTGCGGCCCTTGCCGCGGGGGGTGCGGACGTGGTCGTAGATGAAGGCTTCGGTCATGGTTTTCTCTGGTTAAGTAAAAAACTTGGGTTTCTCCCCTCGCCCGTTTGCGGGAGAGGGGTTGGGGGAGAGGTTTCTGTAGAGCTCGAAGGAGTTACAGAAACCCTCTCCCGCCCCTTTCGGGGCACCCTCTCCCGCACGCGGGAGAGGGAACGGATGTTGTTACCTCGGCGCCATGCGGATGGCGCCGTCCAGGCGGATGCACTCGCCGTTGAGCATGGGGTTCTCCACGATCTGCACGGCGAGCTGCGCGAATTCGGTGGGGCGACCCAGGCGCGGCGGGAAAGGCACGGACTTGTTGAGCGAATCCAGCGCCTCGGGCGACAGGCCGGCGAGGATCGGCGTCTCGAAGATGCCGGGAGCGATGGTCATCACGCGGATGCCGATGCGCGCGAACTCGCGCGCCAGCGGCAGCGTCATGCCAACCACGCCGGCCTTGGAGGCCGAGTAGGCGGGCTGACCGATCTGGCCGTCGAAGGCCGCGACCGAGGCGGTGTTGATGATCACGCCGCGCTCGCCGCCCGCGTTGGGCGCCTGCAGGCTCATGGCGTGCGCCGCGAGGCGGATCACGTTGAAGCTGCCGACGAGGTTGACGTTGATGATGCGGTTGAATCGCTCCAGCGCCAGCGGGCCTTCCTTGCCCAGGGCCTTCTCGGCGGCGCCGATGCCGGCGCAGTTCACCGCGCCATGCAGGCCGCCGAGCTCGGCCAGCGCCAGCGCCACGGCCTGCTGCACGTCGGCCTCGCTGGCCACGTCCACGCGTGCATAGCGCGCGGCGGCGCCCAGTTCCTGCGCCAGCTCGTTGCCGAGCTTGTCGTTGAGGTCGGCGATCACCACCTTGCCGCCGCGGGCGACGAGCGCGCGTGCGGTGGCGGCGCCCAGCCCGGAGGCGCCACCGGTGATCAGGAAGACGCGGTCTTGGATGTCCATCGAAAAGCTCCCCGGCAAAGAAAAGCCGGCGCCTGTTCCGGCGCCGGGCTGTGTTTTCATGGCCGGGAATGCTGCCGCCCGTCACCACCCGCGGGGAATGAGGCCAGGGGACAAACAGTTAATGATTTCGGCCAGATGACAGGCCGGAAGCGACGCCCCGAAGGCTCCTCCGCGAGGGGGAAACCGGAAAAATGACGTTTTCGGCCAACTCACTGATAATTGCGGCCAAGACTTGCCCTGGCCGTTCCCGGAGCCCGATCCATGCCTGTTGCCGAAGTACGCCGTCCGGTCATCAGTGCCCAGCTGCTCACACGGCTCGGGGCCGAGCGCGGCCTGCCGGTGGACGCCTGCCTGCGCAACACCGGCATCGACGCCGCCGACCTGTCGAACCCCGCTACCGAGATCAGCGCGGCGCAGGAGCTGCAGCTGATCCGCAACCTGCTGTCGGGCCTCGGACCGGCCGCGAGCCAGGGTCTGGGCCTGGATGCCGGCCTGCGCTATCACCTCTCGGCCTACGGCATCTGGGGATTCGCGCTGATCAGCAGCCCCAACTTCCGCAGCGCCGCGGAGATCGCAGTGCGTTATCTCGATCTCTCATACGCCTTTGCGCGCTACCGCCTGGAGAACGTCGGTAAGGACCTGCTGATCGTGCTCGACGACAGCGACGTGCCCGAGGACCTGCGGCAGTTCCTGGTGGAGCGTGACTTCGCCGCCTGGGCCAATGCCGCCTGGGAGATGCGCCCCGGCGGTTTCCCCGGCCGCAGCGCGCAGTTCCGCTTTCCGCGGCCCGACTACGCCTGGCGCTTCGACAAGCTCTGCGGCGTGCGCCCCAGCTTCGAGGCACCGCTCAACGCGATCCTGATCGCCGCCAAGGACCTTGACGCGCCGCTGCCGCAGGCTAACCCGATGATGGCGCGCATGTGCGAGGAGCAGTGCCGCCAGTTGCTGGCCAAGCGCAGCGTGCGCTCCGGCCTCGCTGGCCAGATCCGCGACCGCCTGCTGCGCAACCCCGGCGAGATGCCGTCGCTGGAGACCGTGGCGGAGGAACTGCACATGGCTTCGCGCAGCCTGCGCCGCCGGCTCGACGAGGAAGGCACCACCTTCCGCGCGCTGGTGGACGAGGTGCGCCAGGCGCTGGCGGAAGAACTGCTGCTGTCCGCGCACATGAAGCTGGCCGAGATCGCCAGCCGCCTGGGCTACACCGAGCCCGCGGCCTTCATCAGTGCCTTCAAGCGCTGGAAAGGCATGTCGCCCTCGGCGTACCGCAAGCTGAAACGGCCGGTGAGCGGCGACAGCGACGCATAGTGCAGGAGCCGGCTTGCTGCAAGCACCCGTCTAGATACCCCACTTCTCCATCAGCGCCACCATTTCACGGCGCAGCCACAGCGGCTGGTGCCGCATGCCCTCGATGGCCAGGCGGTTCAACAGGCCGTTCACGCGCAGCGCCTTTGCCCGCCATGCAAGCCTGGTAAGACTCGCGCGCCACCTGCTCCGGCTTGAGGTTGGGCACCAGCGGCAGCGTCATCGGCTTGCGCCCTTCCTGCACGATCATGGCGTTCTCGGTGAAGCCTTGGGCTTAGAGGCTCCTCTTTCTTTTGGCACTGATCAGTCAAGAATCTGTAGGAGGGGGGCAAAAGTAGGCGCCTCAAGGCGAAGCGAAGCGCGTCCCGCCTTTGGAGGTATTCGCAAGGCGGGATGGGCTTCGCTTTACCGGCCTACGATTACAAGCTCTCCCTCATTTCAAGATTAGGAGATGGCAAACATACGCTAGGACCGCAGGATCATCTCCGCCGCCTTCTCCGCAATCATCGTCGTCGGCGCATTGGTATTGGCGCCGATCAGCGTCGGCATGACGGAGGCATCCACTACGCGCAGTGCCTGGACGCCACGCACGCGCAACTGCGGATCCACCACCGCCAGTTCATCCACGCCCATCTTGCAGGTGCCCACCGGGTGATAGGTGGTCTCGGCCGCCTTGCGCACCCAGGCGGCGATATCGGCGTCGGACTGCACGCCCGGGCCGGGGCTCAGCTCCTCGCCGCGATGCGGGTCCAGCGCGCGCTGCTTCAGCACTTCACGTGTGAGCTTCACGCCAGCCACCAGCTTGTCCACGTCACGCGACTCGGCGAGGTAGTTGGGGTCGATGCGCGGCGCGGCCAGCGGATCGGCGCTGTTCAGGCCGACACGGCCGCGCGACAACGGGCGCAGGTCGTAGAGGTAGGCGATGTAGCCGTAGCGCTGGAACATCGGCGCCAGGTTGAAGCCGTGGGTCACGTTGGGGAAGGGACCGAAGTGCCACTGCAGGTCCGGGATCGGCTCGGAGGGAGCGGACTTGAGGAAGCCGCCGGCTTCCGGACCATTGCTGGTCAGCATGCCGCGCTTGCCGAACAGGTACTGGAACAGTGCCTTGATCGAGGCGAGCAGCGAGGTCGGGTGGTAGGAGATGCCGGCGCTGCTCTTCGCCTTGGTCTCCACGATCACTTCCAGGTGATCCTGCAGGTTCTCGCCCACGCCGGGCAGGTCCTGCTTCACTGCGATGCCGTGCTTCTGCAGCTCGGCCTTGGGGCCGATGCCGGAGAGCATCAGCAGCTGCGGCGACTGGAAGGCACCGGCCGACAGGATCACCTCGCGCTGGGCGCGCAGCTCTTCGTCACGGCCGCTGCGGCGCAGCTTCACGCCCACGGCGCGGCCGTTCTCGATCAACACCTGGGTGGCCTGGGCACCGGTAAGGATGTGCAGGTTGCGGCGGGCGCGGACCTCCGGCGTCAGGTAGGCGCGCGCATTGCTGCAGCGCTGGCCGTCCTTCTGGAAAACCTTGAATTGCCCCGCACCGGCCTGCTCGGCGCCGTTGAAGTCCTCGTTGTGGGCATGGCCAGCCTGCAGGGCGGCCTCCACCATCGCCGCGCTCACCGGGTTGGTGTAGCGCCGCGCCGTCACGTTCAGCGGGCCACCCCGGCCGTGGAAGGGGCGGTCGCGCTCGGCCAGGGGCGCTTCGTAGTTCTCGGACTTGCGGAAGTACGGCAGCACCTCGTCGTAGGACCAGCCCTTGCAGCCCAGCTCGGCCCAGTGGTCGTAGTCCCAGCGGTGGCCGCGGGTGCAGACGGTGGCGTTGATGCTGCTGCAACCACCCAGCACCTTGCCGCGCGGCTGGTAGGTGCGGCGCCCGCCCAGCTCCGGCTGCGGCTCGCTCCAGAATTTCCAGTTGGCGAACCAGCCGCGCACCAGCGGCACCACACCCAGCGGCATGTGGATCAGCGGGTTGCGGTCGTTCGGGCCGGCTTCCAGCAGGCAGACCTGGTAGCGGCCGTCGGCGGAAAGGCGGTTGGCCAGCACGCAGCCGGCGGAACCACCGCCAATGACGATGTAGTCGAAGCTCTGGGGCACTGGGAACACTCCTCGGGGCGCAGTCTTGAAGCTACGCTGGGTAATTCGTCCATCATGGGCTGCCGTTCGTCCCCTGTGGATGACTCCAAGGGACAAGGCATTGATAATTGTGGCCACGCCCCTCCCCCAGGCCCACATGGTCCCCGAGGACACGAACCGCAGCGCCATCAGTGCCAACCTGCTGACCCAGCTCGCGGTCTCACGCGGGATGGAGGCGGCCGATTGCCTGCAGGGCACCGGGATCGACGCCGAGGCACTGGCCGACCCCCAGAGCGAGATCAGCGCCGGGCAGGAACTGCGGCTGGTGCGCAATATCGTGCGCCAGCTCCAGCATCTTCCCGACCTGGGGCTGGACGCCGGCCTGCGCTATCACCTGGCGGTCTACGGCATCTGGGGTTTCGCGCTGGTCAGCAGCCCCAACTTCCGCAGCGCGGCGGATATCGCCACCCGCTACCTGGACCTGTCCTATGCCTTCGTGCGCTTCCGCATGGAGCCTCGCGGGCGCGACATCGCCGTGGTGCTGGACGACAGCGGCATTCCGGAAGACCTGCGGCAGTTCCTGCTGGACCGCGACTTCGCGGCGCTGACCAACGCGGTGCGCGAGATCCGGCCCGGGGGCATCCCGCCCACGCGCGTGCAGCTGCGCGGGCCGCGCCCGGCGCATGCCGCGCGCTATGCCGAGCTCTGCGGGCTGGAGCCGCAGTTCGATTCGCCGGAGAATTCGGTGCTGTATTCCGCCGCCGTGCTCGACGCACCGCTGCCGCAGGGCGACAGCCAGCTCGCGCGGCTATGCCTGGAGCAGTGCCGCCAGTTGCTGGCACAGCGCCAGTCGCGCGCCGGCATCGCCGGCAAGGTGCGCGACCTGCTGCTGCGCTCGCCCGGCGAGATGCCGGACATCCAGCGCATCGCCGATAGCCTCCACCTGTCGCCGCGCAGCATGCGGCGGCGGCTGGAGGAAGAAGGCACCTCGTTCCGCGCGCTGCTCGACGAGGTGCGCCAGACGCTGGCGGAGGAAATGCTCAGCACCGGCCGCATCAAGCTCAGCGAGATCGCGCTGCGCCTGGGCTACTCGGAGCCGGCCAGCTTCATCCACGCCTTCAAGCGCTGGAAGGGCATGTCGCCCTCGGCCTTCCGCGAGCAGCAGACCGGCGAAGCCGCCGGCGATCAGTAATCGCGCTCGCGCGGCCTGAACTGCGCAGGCTGCTTGGCCAGGCCGGCCTTCACCGCGATGCGCTGGTTCTTGCTGCGGAACATCAGCAACTGCAGCTTGCGCTCCAGCTTCAGCGCCTGGTTCTCGCTGCACAGCCAGTTGGCGTTGAGCAGCTGCTTGCCGGCCGCCACCGCGTCCGGCGACTTGGCGGCGATCTCCTGCGCCAGGGCCAGGGCGTCTGCCTTGGGGTCTGCCGACAGGCGCGTGACCAGACCCAGATCCTTGGCCTCTGTGCCGGAGACCACGCGCCCGGTCAGCGTCAGGTCCTTGGCCACGTCGATCGGCATCAGCTCGCGCAGCAGCACGGTGCCGGACATGTCCGGGATCAGGCCCCACTTCACTTCCATCACCGACAGCTTGGACTCCGGCGTGGCGATGCGGATGTCCGCACCCAGCGCGATCTGCAGGCCGCCGCCGAAGCAATTGCCGTGGATGGCGCCGATCACCGGCACCTGCAGCTCACGCCAGCACAGGCTGACGTCCTGGAAGATGTTGCGCTTCTTGACCCCGAAGGTAGCGAAGTGCTTGAAGAACTTGGGCAGGCTGGAGAAGGCGCTGGCTACGTCCAGGCCCGAGCAGAACGAAGGCCCGTTGCCCTGCAGCACCACCGCCTTCACCGAGCGGTCCGCCTTGATGGTCTTGGCCGTGTCCACCAGCGCCTGGATCAGCGGGATGTCCAGGGCATTGTGCTTCTCGGGGCGGTTGAGGCCGACGGTGGCGATGCCGTCGGCGATCTCGAGGGTGACACGGTCGGTCATGGGAGCGGGTCCGGAAAAGGAGTTGATGCCGGGCATGCTGCCGCCAAAGCCAGGAAATTGGAATCGCCCGTCTGACAACTCCGCCAGGCGCTCGGCCCGGCCTGCAGGGACTACTTGCGATCCCGCGGATGGTTGATCCCATCCAGTACCCGTACGGGTTCCAGCGCAAAGGGGTTTTCCATGCCCTCCAGGCAGCCGATGTTGAAGCTGAACTCCTCAGGGTTCGAACGGCGCTGGTGATGGGTGTAAATGCCGCAGATGGAGCAGAAGTAGTGCTTCGCGGTTCGGGTGTTGAACTGGTACAGCCGCAGATGCTCCTCTCCCCGAACTATCTTCAAGCCGGATAGCGAGACGGATGCGACGATGGCGCCACGCCGACGGCACATGGAACACGTGCAGTGCCGGGGATCAACCAGCCCGTTGGGCAGGGTCAGTTCCAGTTGCACTGCGCCGCAATGACAGGATGCCTTGTGGATTGGATTGATCAGCATCTGGCCGTCCTCATATGCGTGACATACCTGCTTTGATGTTTCCGTGTCGCCGGCTATCGCAGGGTGAAATTCTGCCCGTGCTCGAGGGTCTCGACCCGCCCTACGGTTGCTTCATGTCGCGATGAAGGCAGTGCCTCAGCTCCCGCGCCGATAGTGCATGGCGACCGCCCCGCAGCGCAGCGGCTTCGCCGATACCAGATCGAGCCTTCGCGTGCTCGCGAGCCCGCTCTCGTACAGGGTCGGGCCGTGGCCGGCGATCCTGGGGTGGACGAGAAACTGGTACTCGTCGATCAGGCCCAGCCGGTCCAGTTCGACTGCGAGCTTGCCGCTGCCCAGAAGCACGTCGCCCGGGGTCGCATCCTTGAGCTTCTGCACAACCGCGCGCAGGTCGCCGGCGATGTGGTGGCTGTTGGTCCACGGGAAGTCCTTTCGCGTGGAGGACACCACGTACTTCGGCTTGGCCTCCAGCTTGACCGCCCACTCATGTATGGCCGGTGGCGCCTCCACGTCGCCGCGGGCGACCGCGGGCCAGTGGCTCTCCATCATCTCGTAGGTGACGCGCCCCCACAGCATCGCCCCCGCCCCATCCATCAGGCGGGTAAAGAAGGCATGCGTCTCATCGTCGGCGATGCCTTCCTGATGGTCGACGCAACCATCCAGGGTGACGTTAAGGCTGAAGGTCAAGATTCCCATGGCACGCTCCCGCTGAGTCACCCAACGTTCGGATTCAACAGCGCCGCGAAGCGGCGTAGGCTTGAATGACTTGTTTGCTAGCACCCGCTTATACGACAGAGTAGACCATCAGGATCGCGCCGATAACGATGGTTGCCATTGACGCAGAAAACATCCATTCGGCGACTGTTACCAATTTTGTGGTCTGGGCAGCGTTTAACCGCTTTTGCGCCATGTAGCCAAGCACGACGACGAAAAGGAAGCCAAGCGATGAAAATAAGAATAGATCGTCAGCGACAACCTCGACATGATCGATCGATGTCTTCGAGACAAGAATTGCCACAAGTGCAAGCCCAATGCTGGCTAAGGTTCCACTTATCGACACAAGAGTATCGATCGATTTCTCGGTGTGAGCCATTGTGCTTCCTCTGTTGTTAGCTAACGCCTATCTTAAGTTGCGGGCCTGCCCAAGGCGGGACTGTCAGCTTGAAGCGCTGATTGGAACCCTCGCTACGAAACACTCACAACGGGCAGATTGGTGTAGCCAGCAGCCACCGAAGCGTAGTAGCGATGACAGCCATTGCGGACCCGATACTGATACGAATTAGGCTGATTCAGGGAAACGACCTCTACAGGTGGTAATGCGCACTCAGGGGATTGGAATGCAAGAAGCACCGGCACTAGTTTGATTTTTTTAGCAGAGCAATGCCAGCATTTCGTGTGGGGGGCTGTACGAGCGAAAGCGGAACGACCTGAACGAGCCCTGCATGACAGAGTGAGTACGGGTAGTAGGCGTCCCCGTCTGGATGGAATGACGCCATCTCCGTAAATGACCACTACTCGTCTGGAATCTCAAAATCCATGTCTCTTCTGGGAGTGCTGAACTTCATCGCGCTCTAACGCCAATTAGATTTAACTTTTATATCTAAGCCTGATATCCAATTCAGTGCAGTAGGGCGGGTCATTGACCCGCCGATCGCATACGGCAGGCCAGGCACGTCCTACGTTCGCCAGGCGGCGTATGGGAGGAATACTGCGAGGATGACGAAACGATGGCAAGGCTCACTGCGGGGAGCACGGCGAGTACTCCCCCTCACCCCAGCCCTCTCCCTGCAGGCGGGGAGAGGGAGCTAAGAATTACAGCGTGCCGCTATCCATGCCCAATCGAATGGCGTAGCGCATCAGGGCGTTGGTGCCGTAGAGCCCCAGCGACTGCATCATGCGCGCGCGGTGGGTTTCCACGGTCTTGATGCTGACGCCCATCAGGGAGGCGATCTCCTTGGTGGAGCGGCCGCGGGCGATGAGCTGCAGGACCTGCTTCTGGCGCGGGGTGAGGGCAACGTGGTCCTCGGCGCGCTGGGAGGCGCTGCGGCGCTCGAAGGCCAGGTGGGCGATGCCGGGGCTGAGGTACACCTGGCCCTTCTGCACGGCCTGCAGCGCCAACTGCAGTTCCTTGGGCTCGGCGTTCTTGCCCAGGAAGCCGGCGGCACCCAGCTTGAGGGCGGTGCGCACGGAGTGGCTGTCGAGCTGGGCGGAGATCATCAGTACGGCGATCTCGGGGTAGTGGCGGCGCAGCTGCGACAGCAGCTCCAGGCCGCTCATGCGGCCCAGGGCGAGCTCGCTGACGATCATGTCGGGGCGCAGGCGGGCGGCCAGCTCCAGCAGTTGCTGGCCATCGTCGGCCTCGCCGACGATTTCGGCGCCCGCGTGCAATTCCAGCAGGCGGGCCAGCCCTGCGCGGACCAGCGTCTGCGGTTCTGCGAGTATCAGCCGCATCCCGGGTCTCCTCCAGTGAATCTTGGCCAGATACTACCCCCGTCAGGGGGCGCCCTACGCGTTCCGGGCGGCAGGCGGTCGGGAGACGGCGACTGAGCGGCGGTGGTGGAGGAAGACGTGCTTCTCCAGGGCGGCCTCCAGGGGCTCTCCCAGGGGCTCGAAGCGGGCCTCGCCCTGGGCCCCGACGTTGACGGCGTGGGCCGGCCAGGTGAAGGCCTCGGGCATGCAGGGGTGCAACATCACCGACAGTAGGCCGTAGCCCTCCAGGGCGCTGCCGCCCTCCCAGCCGAGGCCGGCGGAGGTCAGGCGCACCGGGCGCGGTGGGGCGGAGGGGTCCATGCGGCGCAGGAACTGGCCGAACAGCACCAGCAGCATGTCCAGCTTCTGGTGGATGCGGTCCAGCTCCTGTTCCACGCGCTCGTCGCTCTCGCCGCGGGAGGAGTGGCGCTCCTCCAGGGCGGCGACCACGGCCAGCACGCGCAGGTTGTTCTCCTGCAGTTGCTGGAGCTGCTCGGGCGGCGGCGGGGTAGCCAGCGGCACCCAGCCCAGTGGCAGGGTGTCGCGGTAGCCCAGTTGCTGATCCAGGGAGGTTGGGTTGCTCATAAGCGGAACTCTGGCGGTATCACCAGACCCTGCAGTCCCTGTGCCAGACGGGCCAACCACGCCGCTCAGCGCACCGGGCGTGGGCCCGGGCGGCCGATGTCGTCCCAGGCGGCCTTGATGGTGCGCAGCAGGCCGGCCACTTCGTCGATGCCGGCGGCGTCGTTGTCGAGGTTGGCGCGCAGCAGGCGGCGGCCCATGTAGTCGTAGAGGGCGTCGAGATTGCGGGCGATCTCGCCGCCGGCCTGGTGATCCAGGCACAGGCGCAGGTGCTCGATGATGCCGCTGGCGGAGGCGATCAGCGGCGCCTTGCGCGCCAGGTCGCCGCCCAGGATGCAGCCGCGCGCGGTGTTGAGCCGCTCCAGCGCGCCCGACAGCAGCATGGCTATCAACTGCTGCGGCGGAATGTCGGCGCTGGCGGCGTCGATCACCGCGGTGTTCTGGTATTGCCGGAGAGCGCCGGATTGCAGGGCGGGCATGGGAGAAACTCCTGTTGTCGTCCAGACCCTTATCGGCCGCAATGGCTTAGACTTGAGCGGCTGGAACACGGGGGAACTCCCCTGCCGACGGCTGGTCCAAGCCGCCGACCACCGACACGGGGACGACCCCGTCGATTCGTCGGAACACCCCGGGGACGACCCCGCTTTGCGGAGCGTCATCATGTCCTGGCTACTGCTGGTGCTGGCCGGCCTGTTCGAGATCGGATGGGCCGTTGGCCTGAAGTACACCGAGGGTTTCACCCGTCCCCTTCCCACCGTGCTCACCGTGGGCGCCATGGCGATCAGCCTGGGCCTGCTGGGCCTGGCCATGCGCACGCTGCCGGTGGGCACGGCCTACGCGGTCTGGGTGGGGATCGGTGCCGCCGGCACGGTGATCCTGGGAATCGTGCTGCTGAACGAGCCGGCCAATGCGGCGCGGCTGGTCAGCGTGGCGCTGATCCTGGCCGGGGTGATCGGGTTGAAGCTGGCGCATTGAACTCCCGTAGGAGCGGCCGTTGGCCGCGAACACCGAGGTCGCAATGAGTTTTGATCGCGGCCGACAGCCGCTTCTACGAGAAGACGGCCTTTCATGTGGGAGCGACGCGAGTGTCTCCCACATGAAAATTGCTAGTTATTATTCGCGATCGCCGCGAGCTGCTGCGTGAGGTAGTTGCTGGTGGTGCTCATGCGCGTCATCAGCGTGTCCAGCGCGGTGAACTGCGCGGTGTAGCGCGCTTCCACCTGCGTCATGCGTCGGTCCAGGGCGTCCTTCTGCTTCTCGATGTCCTTGAGCCGCGCCTGCAGGGTGTCGGTCTGCGCGTCGAGGCCGGCGTTGTCGGCGAGCATGGCGTCGATGCTCTTGCTCATTCTGGTGGCGTAGCCGTCGTCGCCGCCGAACATGCGGGCGATGCTGCCGGAGTCCTTGGCGATGGCCTCGTTGAGCTTGGCGCTGTCCACGCTCAGCAGGCCGTCGGATCCGGTCTTGATGCCGAGCTGGGTGAGGTAGCTGTAGGCGCCGCCCGGGGCCGAGCCGCTCATGATGGAGCGCAGCTCGGCGGCGGTCTGGCGCACGGTGCTGTCGCCGGTCAGCGTCGAGGCGGTCTTGGTGGCGGCGTCGTACTTGGTCAGGTTGTTGATGGTGGTCAACACCTGGTTGTACTTGGTGACGAAGTCCTGAACGGCCTTGGCGGAGGCGCTGTTGTCAGTGCTCAGCGCCAGGGTGCCGGTGGTGCCGGGCTCGGCCTTGACCAGGTTCAGCGTGACGCCGTCCAGCGCGCCGGTGACGGTGTTGCTGGCGCTGTAGACGTCGAAGCCTTCCACCTTCACATGGGCGTCGGCCGCGGCCTGGGTCTGGTTGAGCGAGATCAGCGAGGAGCTGACGCTCACCGCCTGGCTGGCACCGGTCTGGTTGCCGGTGAGCAGCAGGCGCACGCCACCGGACTCGGTCACCAGGGATGCGGTGACGCCGGGGTTGTCGGTGGCCTTGTTGATCGCGTCGCGCAGCGCGCCGAGGCTGTTGTCGGTGCTGCCCAGGGTAACCTTGAAGCTCTTGTCGCCCACCGTGATATCGACGTCGCCGGCACCGAGGATGGTATCGGCGCTGGCCACGGGACCGGAGATCAGCTTGCTGGACTGCGCCAGCGACACCACCTCCACCGCAAAGCTGCCGCGCGCGGCGCCGGGGGCGGTGGTGGCGGTGAACAGGTCCTCTCGGGAGGACTTGACCGCCGGTGTCGCCACCGCGCCGCCGCCGACCAGGGTCTTGGCGGTGGTCTGCAGGTTGGACAGGGCGGACTTCATTACACCCAGCGCCGACAGGCGGGTCTGGGCCTTGGACTGTGCCGCGGCGATGCGGGCGTCCGGCTTGGCACGATCCACGGCGACGAGCTGCGCCACCAGGCTGACGACGTCGAGCCCGGAGCTGAAGCTGGAAGCATTGATGGAACTGGTGGCCATATGGATTCCCTATGCAGTTTTCAGACCAGGGCGTCCAACAGACCGCCGTCGCCTTCGTCGGCCATGGCGCGGGCGATGCGCAAGGCCTCTTCGCTGGGCATCTGTCGCAACACGGTGCCGTCGCGGGGGTCCACCACAGAGACGATCACCTGGTTCAGATCGCGGTCCACGCGGAATTCCAGGCCGGTGCGGCTGGACTCCAGGTAGCGCTCGATCTGGCTGATCACTTCCCGCAGGTCTTCCGCGGTGGGGGCCTGCAGCGCTTCCGCCGTGTCGGGAGAGGGCGCCGGTGCCTTGGCGGCGGGCGCCGCGGCAGGCAACACGAACACGGAAACGGCAGCGCGGTGGCCCTCGCCTCCCCGGGAGGCCGCCACTGCCGCTACCGCCAATATGTCTGTACTCATGTGCTACTCCTTCAGCGACTCCGGAGTGGGAGTCCCTTGGGGGCGGGCCTTGCGGCCCGCCCCGTCGGGTTTCCGTCGCTTAGCCGCGCAGCAGGCTGAGGACGTTGTTCGGCGCCGAGTTGGCCTGGGCCAGCATCGCGGTACCGGCCTGCTGCAGGATCTGCGAGCGGGTCAGGTTGGCCGTTTCCGCCGCGAAGTCCGTGTCCTGGATGCGGCTGCGGGCAGCCGACAGGTTCTCGGAGGTCGTGGCGAGGTTGGCGACCACCGACTCGAAGCGGTTCTGCACCGCACCGATGGTGGCGCGAGCCGAGTTGACCTGGGCCAGCGCGCTGTCCATCTGCTGGATGGCGAGCGAGGCGCCGGCGTAGCTGGCGATGCTCAGCGAGCTCAGGCCCGTGGTGGTGCTGGCGGTGCCGCTGCCGTCGCCGCCGGCGACGTTGAAGCCGGTGGCCGTACCGTCATCGGTGCCGGTGACCGCGATGGTGGCCGCCGAGGTCAGGTTGATGCGGCCGGTGGCCGAGTCGTAGGCCGCGTTCACGCCGGTGGTGCTGGCGGCGTTATTGATCGCGTCCACCACCTGGCCCACACGCTGCGAGGAAGTGCCGGCGGCACCGATGCCGGCGCCGACGTCGGTGCCGTTGATCACCAGCGCACCGGCGCCGACGGCGCCCAGGGAGGTGATGCCCGAAACCGCGCTGGACTGGCCCGAGGCGGCGGTCACCGAACCCAGGGCGGCAACGTTGGCGTCGACCAGGCCGGACACGCTGATGGTCTCACCGGCGTTGGCGCCGACCTGGAACACCGCAGAGCTGAAGCTGCCGTCGAGCAGCTTGACACCGTTGAACGAGGTCTGGTTGGCGACGCGGTCGATTTCGCTCAGCAGCTGCGAGGCTTCGGTCTGCAGGGCGGCGCGGTCGGTCGAGGAGTTGGTGGCGTTGGCGGACTGCACGGCCAGCTCGCGGATGCGCTGCAGGTTGTTGGTGACCTGGCCCAGCGCGCCTTCGGCGGTCTGCGCCAGCGAGATGCCGTCGTTGGCATTGCGCTGCGCCTGGTTCAGGCCCTTGATCTGGCTGGTGAAGCGCTCGCTGATGGCGAGGCCGGCGGCGTCGTCCTTGGCGCTGTTGATGCGCAGGCCCGAGGACAGGCGCTGGATCGAGGTGGAAAGGGAAGACTGTGACGAGTTCAGATTGCGCTGGGCATTCAGAGACATCACGTTGGTGTTGATACCTTGCATGGCTTTCTCCTGGGTTGGATGTTGCCGGTGACGTTGTTCCGGCCCTTCGCAGCTCTTTGCCGCTACTGAGGCGCTTAACGGCGTCGTCTGACAAACCTTTAGGAGTTTTTCTGAAGATGGATCAACGGTAGGAATCGCCGGAAGAGCGGCGCCGGGCAGAAAATCACCAGGAAAAGGGGGCGGCGGGCTCTGCTACCAGTGGTGCGCCAGCGTCAACGACCAGCGGCGCGGCGGGTCCAGCTCGGCCCAGTGGTTGCCGCTGAACAGCGACACGTCGCTGGCCGCGTTGCGCACGCGCTCGTCGCTGAGGTTGCGCCCTTCCAGTGACAGGGCCCAGCCCTGCGTGGAGGCCAGCGCGAGTTGGGCATTGAAGGTGGTCACCGCCGGCTGTGCGTCGGCCGCATCGTTGTCCAGCGAGAGGAAGCTGCGCCCGCGGTGCAGCAGGTCGGCCGCGGCGCGCCAGCTCCAGCCGGCACCGAGCACGGCGTAGTACTCCAGGCCAAGCGCGCCGGAGAACGGCGGCGCGCGCGACAGGCGCTGGCCGCTCAGGTCCTGCGAGTCGCCCTGCTGGTCCGCGCGCGCGGGCGCGTTGGGGAAGGACTCGTAGCGCGCGTCCAGCCAGCCGAGGCTGCCCTGCGCGCTCCAGCCGCGCCCCAGCAGCCAGCGCGTCTCCAGCTCGGCGCCGCGCAGATGCGCGGACGCGGCGTTCTGCACGTAGAAGGACGTGCCGTCGAAGGCGTTCACCTGCAGGTTCTTCACCTGGCTCTCGAACAGGTTGAGGTTGAGCGCGAGGCGCCTCGACAGCCACAGTGTCTTGACGCCGCCCTCCAGTGTCGCGGCACGCTCGGCGTCGAACTCCAGCTTGTCCGCGCTGGAGGCCAGGTCGTTGTAGCCGCCGCTCTTGAAGCCCCGCGCCGCCAGCAGATACAGCGTGGTGTCCGCGCCGGGCCGGTACTGCAGCACCACGCGCGGGGACCAGTCGTCTTCCTCGCGCTTCACATCGGCGATGAAGGGCTCTTCGCCGAGGGCCTGGCGGAACAGCAGGCCGCTGTTCTCGAAGGACTGCTGCATGCGCAGTGACTTGCGCTCGCGCGTCCAGCGCAGGCCTGCGCTGAGGTCCCAGCGTGACGCGAAATGCCAGACCGCTTGCCCGAACAGCGCGTAGCTGGCCATCTGCTGCCGGAAGTCCTTGCGGCTCTGGTCCGACAGCGGGTCCAGTGCGGCGGGCAGGCGCAGCAGTTCGAGGATCGGCTGCAGCAGCGACGGCGTAGGCCCGGACAGCAAGGAGGCCGCGCCACCCGGAAAGGCCGTGATGCGGCTGTCCACGTCCAGGTCCGCCTGCAGCGTGTAGGCACCGAGCAGCCAGTCGACCGCGTCATGACGCCCTTCCAGTCGCAGCTCCTGGCTGAACTGCTGGTAGTCCTCGTCGAAGGCCAGGGTCAGCAGCGGCACCGGCGAATAGTCGGCGTCGTAGAAGTAACCCAGGCGCGAGCCGGAGACATTGCTCAGCGAGGTGAAGCGCAATTCCTCCCCACCCCACTCCAGGTTCAGCGTCGCGCTCGCCGCGCGGCGATCCGCTTCACTGCCCTCGGTATCCGTGGAGCTGTGGTAATCCAGCCGGGCATCCGTCTGCGGGTCGTACTGGCGGTACAGCGCCAGGCTCGCGGGCGTTACCGCCGAAAGCTCGCTGCCGAAGCGCTCCAGGCTCGTACGATTGGCCTCCAGGCTCAGCCAGCCGGACCAGTCCCCTTCCGGCCGCCATTGCAGGCGCGCGCGCAGGCCACGGCTGCGGCGGCCCAGCGTCTCCTCGTCCAGCGCGCTGTTGTCGCCATACGCGCCCAGGCTTTCCTGCAGGCCCGACAAGCGCAGCGCCCAGTCCCGCGCCAGCGGCAGGTCCACCGCGGCGCGTAGCGTCAAGGGATCCAGGTCGCCGTGGACGGCCGCCAGCGAACCGCCCCTTTGCTCGCCTGGCTCCGTGGTGCGCAGGCTCAGCGCGCCACCGGTACTGTTCTTGCCCAGCAGCGTGCCCTGCGGGCCCCGGATCACCTCGACCTGCGCCAGGTCCCAGAACGGCATCAGCGCCGCCGTGCCGCGGCCCAGGAAGACACCGTCGACGAACAAGGGCACGGAAGGATCGAAGCCGAGATTGGCGCCGGTGCCGATGCCGCGGATGAAGAGCTGGTTCTTGCTGAACTGCGTGTTGGCGGCGTAGCGGGAGAGATCGTCCACCGTGCTCAGACGCGCGGCCTGCATCTTCTCGCCGTCCAGCACGGTGATGGAGAGCGGCACCTCGCGCTCATCCTGCGGGCGCTTCTGCGCGCTCACCTGCACGGGGGCGAGTTCCACCGCCGCATCCGCCCAGGCCCATGCCGGGGCCAGCGATAGCAGCACGGCGCAAAGCCCGAGGCTGCACATCCGCCATTGAGTCCCGCCGCCCCCGATCACCTGCACCTGTACCCGCATTCTCGCCGCTGAGGGGCGCTACTGTTGCAGCGACCCGGCCATCCTGCAACGCATGCCGTGTGGCGCTCCAATAAAAACGGCCCCGGAAGTCCTTGTTCCGGGGCCGCCGTTACCGCTGTCCCGCAGTTTTCTTGGTCAGGCCGCGAGGCTGGAGCGCGACTCCACAGCCTCATAGCTTTCAGGGATCGCCTGACGCAGCAACTCAATGGCCTGGTTGGCCGTGCGCATCTGATGCAGTTCCTGCGTCTGCGAAAGGCCGGACTTCAGCCAGTCCTGCACCGCCGCCACTGCGGCCGAGACCTTCATCACCAGGAAATGATCGCCGGGACGATCCAGCATGAAGCATTGTTCGATCTGCTCGAGCTGGCTCAGCGCCTTCACGGGCTCTACGGCCCAGGCCCGCACCATGCGCGAGAGGTCATTGCAGAAATCGAGGGCGTCTTCGAGAGTCATCCGTTTCTCTCCTGGGTTCAAAAGGCCGGTTGACCGGCGGCATCTTCCGCCCCCGATGCGGCGGGCGTGTGACAAGGATGCGTTCCCAGGCTGAACGCCAGCTTAAAATCGCTGCCGTGCGGATTAATTTTTTGTTATTTAATCAGTAGTTTGCAGTCTGCGGTGGGTTTTACGGCGGCGCATGCAAAATGCAATGAGATTCATCGCAAATCACTGGGCCGTGGTGCCATCTCGCGGCCTGTCGGGTCCGTCTCAAGCACTGATTCGTGCAGGCTGCCGATTCGTTCCAAAACGTGGCCCTCCGAATCCAGTTCCACCAGCGCCCAAGATAGCTCGGAGATTTCCCCCTTCCAATTCCCCGGGATCCTCCAGCAGGTAGCAGAAATCAAAGAGAAGCTCCGCCTGGGCACCGCGAACCAAGTCGGTCAGGTCCTCATCTCTTGCACCGAGTTCCCTCAGTCTCTTCAGTGCATGCCCCTGGCCAGCATAGGGAGCATCCGGACTGCGCTGCAGATTCTGCAGCACATTCTCAATCCAGCCATGGTCGTTCTCACCAAGAATCCGCTTCCAGGCTTGGCGAAGAAACACATACCTCGCCAGTTGGGGAATCCCTTCCTCCATCTGCGATCTCGCCCAGCCTTCAGGGTCCGGGCATCCAAGCCTGCGCAGCCGTTCCGTCAGTTCCACCTGATCCATGGTCACCCCTTGATGGTACCGACTGAGCCTGTACCGAAAGCGGCTTAGCGTAAAGACGGAAAGTAGCTATTGATCCCATCAACGGCTCCGATCCCGCACTCTGCCACGGCCAGCTCACTCCTTGAAGTAAACCACCTGGTTGCTGGTCGCCAGCAGCACGCCCTCCGGGCTCCAGATTTCCGCGGCCTGGTCGAAGTAGCCGCCGTGGAATCGCAGCCCGCGCGCGTGCGCCAACAGCTCGCGCTCACCGTGCGCGGCCAGTGCCGCGGCGTCGGCGTGGAAGTAGACCGTCATCGACACAGTGCCCGCCATCGCCATGCGCTGGCGCCGGATGAAGCTGCGCGGGAAGAACACGTCGCAGATCGAGGCCAGCGCGACGAAGTCCAGCGGGCGCGGCGGTTCGTCGCGCACCCACAGCAGGGTTTCGGAGCTGTCGACCTGCGGTTTGTCATGCTGCGGCAGCGGCGGGATGCCGCCGCGCACCAGGCGCAGGTCGTAGCGGCCGACCCACTTCGGCAGACCCGGCAAGCCCTTGAGGCTGGGCAGGCCGTCCATCGCCGGGGCGGGCGGAAATGGCAGGTCCGTGGCGTCCCAGGTCTCGCGGCGCAGCGCGGTGATGGCGGTGGCGGTCGCCGACACCTGCCCACCCTGCGACAGCTCCATGGTCCAATGCTGGGTGCTGCGGCTGGTGCGCGCCGGGCGCGCCACCACGTTGAAGTCGCCGTCGGCGATCGGCGCGGCGAAGTTCACCGTCAGCGCCACCGGCTCGCCGAGGCGCTCCGGGTGCTGCATCACCGCGCGCTGCAGCGTGGCAGCGATCACGCCACCGAAGGGGCCCACCATGTTGGCGTAGCCGGCCGAGGTCTGGCCGCTGTACTGCCCGCCCTCGCCGCTCAGTGCAGTGGCCAGGTCGAGTGGATGCAGGGTTGCAGCGTTGTCGGCATTCATGCGGGGACGATCCTCAAGGTTTGATGCGGGGAGCGTAGCGCATCGAGCCAGCCGGGACACCGCACGCCGCCGCGCATGAAAAAGGGCGCCGCGGGGAAACCCCGCGGCGCCCTTTGTGTGTGTGCCAGCTAGATCTTGGCCATCACGTCCGGGTCGGCCACGTAGAACTGGCGGAACCATTCGCGGAACTGGAAGATCGGGCCGTCGCCCTCGCAGAGCAGCGGCTTGTGGCGGTACTTCTTGTTGTTCCAGATCACCATGTCCACGCTCTCGAAGCCGGCGCCCTGCTCGTCTTCGGCTTCACGCTGCATGTGGTCGATCAGCTTGCGGGCGATGTACAGCTCCTTGGAGCCTTCCGGGTAGGCCTGGTGGCGGAAGCTCATGTTCATCCTGGTGAGCTCGCGCGTGATCGGCTGGGTGTAGGAGAACAGCGTGGCGCTGACACCCTCCTGGGTGAAGGTCACGGTGCCGACGGACCCCGCGCCCCAGGTCTGGCCCACGATGTAGCCGCCGCCGAGATTGAAGCGCTGCATGTGCTGCTCGTACTCCACCTCGATCGGCGGGATGCCTGCCGCGCCGTGCAGGAACTTGAGGTGCGCGATGTCCACCGAGTTCTCGACGATCTCCTGGATCGCGGTGCTGGCCTGCCAGGTGCCGCGCTGGTCGCCGACCCAGCCCTGGTCTTCCATGCAGGGGATGTGCGGCAGGTCCCAGCTCGGCGGCTCGGCCCGCGGGTGGAACCAGGCCCAGATCTGGCCGTAGCGCTCCTGCACCAGCAGCGTACGCAAGATGGGGCGGACCTTGGTGATGGCCGGCGCGCCCTTGCCGTAGGGCACCTGCTTGCACCAGCCGTCGGCGTCGTACTCCCAGTGGTGGAAGGGGCAGCGGATGTGGTCGCCGCAGACGGTGCCGCCGTGACCCAGGTGGGCACCCAGGTGCGGGCAGTAGGGATCGGACATGCCGACCTTGCCGCTCTCGCCGCGGAACAACACCCACTCCTGGTCGAACAATTTGACGTTGCGGACCTCGCCCACCTTCAGGTTCTCCGAGAAGTCCACGAAGAACCAGCTGCTGGGGATGGGAAACGGGCAGCGTTCCAGGCGGGTGGACTCCAGCAACTGGGCCAGGCTGAGGCTCGCGGACGGATGGGCTGGGCTGGATGCTTCGGCTGATGCGCTGGACATGGCGTCCCCCGTTGGGCGGATGGTTTCGGGCTTGCGGTGCTCGAGACACGCGCCAACGACCGCTCAACCGGAGGGATGACCCTGGGTAAAGGCGCCTTGGGCTGGTCTTGCACCAGGCATCCAGCCTAGAGAGGCGGGCAACCCGGATTCATCCCTCATATGCAGGGGTGATTGGCCGTGGGGTACGGCGAGACTTCAACGAGACAGCGCAATCCGGGGTGTCTTGGCCGGAGCGGAGGGCGCCACCGGCATGGCCTCGCCGCCCCCCTGGGGCCCGGCCGGCGCTCGCTGCGCCAACTCCATACGGCCGTCCACGAACAGGCTGCAGGCGGCGAGCGTCAGCGCCATGAGAACCGCGGAATAGATACCGAAAACCTTCACCGGGCATCCTGCAAACCAGATGCGCCATGATAAATCCGCAGGGGCGCCACCCGGGCGCCGTCAGGCTGCCGTCAACGACCCTTCAGCGCAGGTAATCGAACAGGCTCATCCCCTGCACCTTGGCAAAGGTCTGCTGCGCCGCCTGCAGTGCCGTGAGCTGCTGCGACAGCCGCGTGGCGGCCTCGGCGTAGTCCAGTCCGCGGATCTTGTCGAGCGCGGTCTCGGTCTGCACCTGCTGGGCGCCGTTCTGGGCCTCGGCGTCGTCCAGGGCGGCCAGGCGGTTGCCCACGGCGGCGCGGACGTCCGACAGGTGCAGGCTGGCGTTGTCGATGGCACTCAGGGACTGGTGCATGGCGGTCTGCACCTGGGCGCGCTGCGCGGCGGTGTCCTGCGGCATGCCGGCGATGCGTACCAGCTCATCGATCTGCGCGAACATGTCCTTCTGGCCGCTGGCGCCCACGGTGAAGCGATCACCCTCGGCCGGCGTGCCGGTGAAGCTCAGGTCCAGGCCGCGGAAGGCGATGGTCTGGCCATCCGTGTAGGCGCCGCTGGTCACCACGGTGTTGCCGGCATCGCGCACCTCGTAGTTGCCGCCGGTGAAGCTCAGCGTGTAGCTGCCGCCGTCCCACAGCGAGGCATCGGTCAGGCGCGCGCTCTTGAGCCCCGCCGTGCCCGTGTTGGCGCCGGACGAGACCGTGAACGTGCCGTTGCCGTCGCGAAGGCGCTGGAACACCTCGCTGCCCGGGTCGGAGTCCGCCACGGTCCGGCTGCCGGTCACCTGCAGGAGGCGCTGCTGCTGGTCGCCGGCGTAGCTCACCGTGCCGCTGCCGGCGAACGGCGCCGTGCCGTCCTGCGAGCCGCCGAAGAGGTAGCGCCCCTGGCCGTCATCCGCGTTGGCATAGGACAGCAGCTGCTCGCGCAGGCTCTTGAGTTCGTTGGCCAGGATGCCGCGGGTCTGCGTGGATTGCGTGCCGTTGTTCAGTTCCACCGCGATCTCGCGCACGCGCTGCAGCAGCTCGACGCTGTCGGCCAGCACGTTCTCCTCCAGGCCCAGGCGATTGCGCGCGGTGTCGATCTGCTGCTGGTAGCGCCCGTACTGCGCGCTGGCCTGGTCCAGGCGCACCGCCGAGGCAGAGCCCGAAGGATCGTCGGCCGCGCTCTGCAGGCGCTGGCCGGTGGCCAGCTGCAGCTGCGTCTTGGCCAGGGCGGCCTGTTGCTTCTGCATCTGGCCGATGGCGCTCTGCTGCAGCATGGACGTGGAGACTCTCATGGTCGCTTACCTCAGTTCCTCGATGCGTCGAGCAGGGTCTGGAACACTTCGTTGGCCACCGCGATCACGCGCGCGGCCGCCTGGTAGGCCTGCTGGAAGCGCACCAGGTCGGCGGCCTCCTCGTCCAGGTTCACGCCGGACAGCGAGGCCTGCTCGGCCTCGGTCTGTGCGCGCACGGAGGCCTGCGCGTCGAGTTGCAGGCTGGCCTGCTGCGACTGCGCACCGGCCCGGCCCACCAAGGCGGCCTGCGAGTCCGACAGGGTGCTGCGACCGCCGTCGAGTACGCCGAGCGTGGACAGCTTGGCCAGCGCCCGGGCATTGCCGTTGTCGTTGCTGCCGGCGGTGTTGGCGCCGACGCTGAAGCTGTCGCCAGCGGTGGGAGCGCCGCTGAGCTTCAGGCTCCAGCCGTTGACCTCGATGCTGTCGCCGGCGTTCCAGCTGTAGCTGCCGCTGCCGTTGACGCTGTAGGTATTGGGGCCAGTGAACTGGATGCTGACGCCGCTGAGCAGGTTGGCGTTGGCGGAGTCGGTCACACCAATGCTGCCGACCGTGGCCGAGCCGGTGTTGGAAAGCCCGGCACTGGCGCGCACCGGCGAGGCGGCAGCAATGCGCGAGGCATCGGTGACCGCCACGCGCAACTGCGCGGCGCCGTTGGCGGTGGGCTTTAGCAGGTAGCGGTCGCCGGCAGCGGGCGTGCCGCTCAGGATCAGGGACAGGCCCTCGGCTCGCAGCGGATCGGCGGCGGTGCCGCTGCCCGTCAGGGGCACGCTGCTGCCGTCGCGGGCACGGGTCAGCTGCCAGGCACTGCCGTTGAAGGACAGGGCGTAATCGTCGCCGGTCAGCGCGCCGGCATCGCTCAGGCCCACAGCGACCGTGGCGCTGCCGGTGTTGGCGCGCGCCGGATAGACCGAGCCGGCGATGTCGGCAAAGAAATCGCCGCCCATCTGGCCCCTGGCATCCATGCCCTGGGCGTGGACCGCGTTCATCGCCTCGGCCAGGCCCGCGGCCATGCGGCCGAGGTCGCTCTTGGCGGGGTCCAGCACCTCGCGGCGGAAATCCAGCAGACCGCCGATCACGCCACCACTGGTCTGCGCGGTGATGTTCTGGCCGCCGGAGAAGAACAACTCCTTGCGGCCGCTGCCGTAGGCATCGTCGCCCACCGTCAGCGAATTGGCCTGGCGTCCCAGCACCAGGGCCTGGCCGCTGCCGGTGAAGACGTTGATGCCGCCGTCGTCCTGCTCGGTGGTGGTGATGCCGATGCGGCTGGCGATCTCCTTGATGAGCGAATCGCGCTGGTCGAGCAGGTCGTTGGGCGGCTGGCCGCCCGACTGGCCCTTGGCCAGCACGATGCGCTCGTTGAGATCGGCCACCTGCTTGGCATAGCGCGTGACCTCGTCGGCGGTCTGGCTGAGGCGCTGGTTGATCTCGCTCTCCAGGCCGTCGAACTGCGTCTGCATGTCGTTGTAGCGGCTGGCCAGGCTCTGGCCGGCGGAGAGCACGGTCTGCCGCGCCGCGCTGCTGCCGGGGTTGGCCGACAGGCCGCTCAGGGAATCGTAGAAGCCCTGAAGGGGCTTGGTCAGGCCGGAGTCGCTGCTCGACAGCCAACTGTCCACGCGCGAGGCCAGGCCGGCGAAGGTCTCGGCCCTCGAGTAGGCCGAGGCGTCACCCTGCAGGCGCGTGGTGATCAGCGCATCCGCCAGCCGCTTGACCGTGCTGGAACTGACACCGGCGCCGATGTAGCCGTCGCCCTGCGGGCCGCCGATGCGCGAGCCCAGCTCCACGCGCTGGCGCGAGTAGCCCGGCGTGTTGACGTTGGCGATGTTGTGGCCGGCGGTGTCCAGGGCCTTGCGGTAGGCCAGCAGGCCGGAGACGCCGATGGAAAGGAGATCACTCATGCGAGTCGGGTCCCGGTGTCATTCATGGCGGCCTGCACCGTGGGGCCATAGGCGATGCGCATGATCTTCTGCGCATAGGCCGGGTCGGTGGCGTAACCGGCCTTCTGCAGGCCGGAGACGAATTGGTGCGCGCTGCCCTGATGGCGCAGGGCCTGCTCGTATCGCGGGTTGGACTTGAGGAAGCGCGCGTAGTCGTCGAAGGACTCGGCGATCGATCCGTACGAGCGGAACTTCGCCTCCTGCCGCTCCATGCGGCCGTCTTCGTATTCATGCGTCATGGTGCGGACACGGTCGCCGTCCCAGGACTTGTCGGCCTTGATGCCGAAGAGATTGAACGATGCCTTGCCGTCCGCATGGCGGATCTGGTGCTTGCCCCAGCCCGTCTCCAGCGCCGCCTGCGCCACCAGCACGCGGGCCGGGATGCCCAGCTCCTTGGCGGCCTTCTCGGCATGCGGCAGTACCGCGTCGATGAATTCCTGCGGCGTCTTGGGTTTGAACTCCGACAGGGTCTCGTCGCTCTTGAGGGCCAGCGGCGGCTTGGATTCCTGCGCCGCCTCGGTGGCCTGGGGCACCTGTACGGAAGCCGCAGCGCCGCGCGCCGGCAGCGTCGTATCCAGCGTGGCGCCCTCCCCCAGCCCCTGGCTCATCTTGAGCTGTCGCACCAGCATGTCGGCCAGGCCCACGCCCTTGCCGCTGGAGAGCTGCACGGCCAGCTGCTGGTCGAACATGTCGCGGTAGAAGCTGCCCTGCTCGCTGCCACCCAGCGCATCCTCGCCCGGCGTCGCCGCGCGCATGGCCTTGAGCATCTGCTGCAGCATCAGGGATTCGAACTGCTTGGCCGCCTTCTGCAGGGCAACCGGGTCCTGCTCGCGCGCCTGCGCCTTTAGTCCAGCGAACTGGCCGAAGTCGGTGACGGAATCGAGCGGGGACAGGGCCATCAGATGACCACCAGCTCGGCACGCAGGGCGCCGGCTTCCTTCAGCGCTTCCAGGATCGCCACCAGGTCGCCTGGAGCGGCGCCCACCTGGTTCACGGCACGGACGATGTCGTCCAGGCTGACGCCGGCGTCGAACTTGAACATGCGGCCGCCGTTCTGCGTCACCTCGATGGCGGAGTCCGGCACCACCGCGGTCTGGCCTTCCGAGAACGGCGCCGGCTGGCTGACGCGCGGCTTCTCGGAGATGGTCACGGACAGCGAGCCGTGCGCCACCGCCGCCGGCAACACGCGCACGCCGCTGCCGATCACCACCGTGCCGGTGCGACTGTTGACGATCACGCGCGCCGGGGCGTCGCCCGGCTGCACCTCGATGTTCTCCAGCATGGACAGGAAGGCCACGCGGCTGTTGCTGTCGGCCGGGGCGCGCACCGACACCGTCACCGGGTCCTGCGCCGCGGCCACGCCGCCGCCCAGGGCCAGGTTGATGCCCTCCGCCAGGCGGGTGGCGGTGGTGAAGTCCGGCACGTGCAGGTTCAGGCGGATATCGGGCGAGGCGGTGAAGCTGTTCGGCACCGCGCGCTCCACCATGGCGCCGTTGGGAATGCGGCCGGAGCTCGGGATGTTGACCGACACGCGGGAGCCGTCCTTGGCCGAGATGCCCAGGCCGCCGACCACCACGTTGCCCTGCGCCACCGCGTAGACCTGGCCATCGGCGCCCTTCAGCGGCGTCATCAGCAGCGCGCCGCCGCGCAGCGAGCCGGCGTTGCCGATGGAGGACACCGTGACGTCGATGGCCTGGCCGGGTTTGGAGAAGGCCGGCAGTTCGGCATGGATCGCCACCGCCGCCACGTTCTTGAGCTGCGGGTTCACGCCCGGAGGAATGGTCACTCCCAGTTGCGCCAGCATGGCCTTGAGGCTCTGCACCGTGAACGGCGCCTGCGTGGTCTGGTCGCCGCTGCCGTCCAGGCCCACCACCAGGCCGTAGCCCACCAGCGGGTTGCCGCGCACGCCGGCCACGCTGGCCAGGTCCTTCACGCGCTCGGCCTGGGCGGGCAGGGCCAGCATGAGCAGAAAGGCGATCAAGGCCGTTCGTGCTGAACCTGCCGAGGCATGAACGGCTCCGCGAGTTGGCTTCGAAGAGCGCAGACCCTTCGATCCTTCGACAGGCTCAGGACTCAGGGCGAACGGATTACGAAATTTCATGGCCTAAACCTCAGAACGGGAACCAGCCCGAGTTGAAGAAGCGGCTGGCCCAGCCCATCACGTTGCTGTCCGCCACCGCGCCCTGCCCCGAGTAGGAAATGGCCGCGTTGGCCACGCGGTCGGAGGTGATGGTGTTGTCCGGACGGATATCGATCGGCCGCACGATACCCTCGATGCTGACCGTCTCGCTGCCCTGGTTGATCTGTACCTGCTTGCGACCGCTGACCACCAGGTTGCCGTTGGGCAGCACCTGCATGACGATCGCGCCGACGCTGCCCTGCAGCTGGTTGGACTGGCTGCTGTCGCCGTTGCCCTTGAAGGCCTTGGACGAACCCAGCTCCGCCTCCAGCACCGGCACGCCGTTGACCGTCACCGGACGGCCGAATAGCTTGGGCCCATCGATGCTGGTCTTGGAATCCTTGGCCGTGTTGGTGCTGGCCTTCTTCTGTGCGGTGGTGGATTCCACCAGCACGATGGTCAGCGTGTCGCCGACGCGGCGCGCCTTCTGGTCCTCGAACAGCGCCATGCCGCCGACGGCGTAGATCGAGCCTTCGCTGGCGGCGGCGGACGGCAGGGCCGGCATCGGCAGCGAGGCCGGCGGCGGCATGGCCGGCGCACTGGCGCAGGCCTGCAGCATCAGGGAAGCGGCAGCGATCAGGGCGAGGCGGATTTTCATCACGGCGCTCACAGGTTGTTGTTGACGTACTGCAGCATCTGGTCGGCGGTCGAGATCGCCTTGGAGTTCATCTCGTAGGCACGCTGCGTCTCGATCATGTTCACCAGTTCCTCCACCACGTTGACGTTGGAGGATTCCAGCGAGCCTTGCTGGAGGTTGCCCAGGCCGTTGAGGCCCGGCGCGCCGCTCTGCGGGCCGCCACTGGCGGCGGTCTCGGTATAGAGGTTCTCGCCCTTGGGCTGGAGGCCCGCCGGGTTGATGAAGTCCGCGATCAGGATCTGGCCCACCTGCTGCGGGGCCGACTGGCCCGGCACGGTGACGCTGACGGTGCCGTCGGCGCCGATGGTGACGTTCTGCGCGTTCTCCGGCAGCGTGATGCCCGGCTGGATCGGATAGCCGCTGGAGGTGACCAGCTCACCCTGGCTGCTGACCTGGAAAGAGCCGTCGCGTGTGTAGGCGGTGGAGCCGTCCGGCATCGTCACCTGGAAGAAGCCACGGCCGTTGATCGCCGCGTCCAGGCTGTTGCCGGTCTGCAGCATGTTGCCCTGGGTGAACATCTTCTCCGTGGCCACCACACGCACGCCAGTGCCCAGGTTCAGGCCCGAGGGCGCCTCGGTCTGCTGCGTGGTCGCGCCGCCCGCCTGCTTCACGGTCTGGTACATCAGGTCCTCGAAGGCCGCCCGACCCTTCTTGAAACCCGTGGTGTTGACGTTGGCGAGGTTGTTGGAAATGACCGTCATGCGCGTCTGCTGCGCATCGAGACCGGTCTTGGCAACCCAGAGCGATTGGGTCATGGCTGTCATCCTGCTGAAGCGGCGGAAATCCGCCTTTGCCCAGGAGGGCTACAAGTTCCGGACCAGCAGGAATCGCGACGGGAAATTGGCGCGCCTACAGCAAGCAGGGGCTACCCGCCGATACAAGAAACAGACCCGCGACAGGGGCGCCCGGCCCGGCAACACCACGGTTTGCCCTCTGATCGTTGCACATTGCAATGAGAATCATGCACATTTAGAATTTCCCAATGACCTCCCACGCGCGTCTCGTGCGACCCAGGCCCGGCTCGCCGGGCGCTAGCGCGTGGTCCGGCCTGGCGATGCTCGCGCTGGTGCTGCTGTCCTGGCTATCGGCGCCCGCCGCAGCCGCCGCGCTCCCGGCCGGCCTGCAATGCCAGCAGGGCATGCAGGCGCTGGACCTTCGCCCCGGCGAAGATCGCGGCCAGCCGGCGGCGGACCTGGGCCAGGGCCTGCGCAGCAGCCGCCTGCGCCGGGATACAGCCGCCGCTCCGGCGCTGCCACAACCGCCCGCGGCGCACGTCGCCGCTTCCTCGCTGAATCCGCTGCAAGCGCAGCCCTGCCTGGATCTGTCCAGCGCGACAGCCCTACCCGGTACACCACCGCGGCTACGTGATCCCGGGCTGCGCAGCCCGCGCGCCCAGGCCCCTCCACTGGCCTGAGCCCCCGCCGGCCCTGAAGGGCCAGCCCGCTGTTCTCCCTCGTCGCCCCAGACACGGGCATGCCGCAGGCCGCCGATCGTCGCGTGCCTCGCCGCAGCCCACTCGCGCAAGAGATTCAACGATGACCCGCACCCTCTCCCACCGGACCCCCCAAGGCGGCTTCCGCCTCAAGCCCATCACCGCCGCCATCCTGTATGCCGGCGGACTCGCCAGCTTCGGTGCGCACGCGCAGGCTCCCGCCGCCGAGGCATCGCAGCAGGAAGCGCCCGCCCCGCATGCCTCCGATCCAGCTGCTGCCAGCACGCAGCCCGAGGCGGCCGCCACGCTGCCCGCGGTGCCGGTGGTCGATTTCCGCGGTAGCCGCATGGACAGCACCAAGTACTCGCGAGACCTGCGCGACACTCCGCGCCTGATCTCGGTGCTACCGGCCGCACTGCTGGAGGAGCAGAACGCGCTGTCGCTGAAGGACGCGCTGAAGAACGTCCCTGGCATCAGCCTGCAGGCCGGCGAAGGCAACCCACCCGGCGGCGACCAGCTCAAGATCCGCGGCTACAACGCGCGTGACGACATCAACGTCAACGACACTCGCGACCTGGGCAACTACTTCCGCGATCCTTTCTATATCGACCAACTCGAAGTGGTGAAGGGGCCGAACTCCGCCTATGCCGGCCGCGGCTCCGCGGGTGGCACCATCAACTTCGTCACCAAGAAGCCGCACCAGACCGACGCCAACCGCTTCGAGGGCAGCATCGGCACCGACAATCTGTACCGCGCCACGCTGGACATGAACAAGACGCTGGGCGACAACAGCGCCATGCGCGTCAACCTGCTCGCCCATGACGCCGACATCCCCGGCCGCGACGTGGTGGACGAGTCGCGCTACGGCCTGTACGCCGCCTACAGCTGGGGCTTCAAGGGCCCCACCCGCTTCTCGGCGGACTTCCTGCACCTGCGCCAGGACGACCTGCCAGACGCCGGCCTGCCCGCGGACCGCGGCAACCTGCTGGGCCAGGGTGGCGTGATCCCCGCCGGCCTGGACTACGACAACTTCTACGGCCATACCAACGACCGCAAGGAAGTGAACGTGAACCAGCTGGGCCTCGCCATACAGCACGCGCTGGGCAGCAACCTGGTGATCAAGAACCAGCTGCGCCTGTCCCGCGTGGACAATGACGGCTGGGCCTCCTCGCCGCGCATCTCCACCGCTGCCAACCCCGGCGGCCTGAACCCCGACAACCTGAGCTGCTCGGTAGCCGACCCCTGCGTGCGCGGCGAAACCAAGCCGCGCGACCAGGTGGACGAGGGCCTCAACAACCAGACCGACCTGCTGCTGGACTTCAAGACCGGCGCCATCGAGCACAACCTGGTGGCCGGCGTGGAAGTGGCGCGCTACAGCTACGAGAACGACCGCCGCCGCGACACCCGCGGCCCCTGGACGCGCCTGGCCGACCCGACGCGACGTGCGATGCCGGCGCACCAGAACATCGGCGGCACGCTGTTCGGCCTGCCGGTGCATGACGGCACCACCTACCGGCTCCAGACCGAGGAGGTCGGCGTGTACCTGCTCGACACCGTGGCGCTGGCCCCGCAGTGGGACCTGAACCTCGGCGCGCGCTGGGACCAGGTGGACGCCAAGGCGACCCGCCGCGGCTTCGACGGCGTGAACGCGCCCACCACCAACAACACCACCCACGAGCGCGACGACGACGAGATCAGCTACAACCTCGGCCTGGTCTACAAGCTTACGCCCAACGCCTCGCTCTACGCCGCCTACGGCAATGCCTACGTGATGTCGGCCAACTTCGATCGCAACAGCGTGCAGCTCGCGGGCGGCGGCGCCGCCGAGCCGATCGTCGGCGCCGGCTTCGACACGCCGCCGGAGAAGATCAAGGCCTACGAGCTGGGCGCCAAGTGGACCGTGGGCGCGGGCCTGGACCTGGGCGCGGCGATCTTCCGCACCGAGACCTCCGAGGGCCGCTTCCCGGGGCAGGACCCCGCCAACATCACCACGCCCAACGTGGAGTACTACATCGAGGGCGTGGAGATCATTGCCGCCGGCAAGATCACCGACAAGTGGCGCCTGTACTCGGGCTACACCTACCTGAAGTCCAAGATCGAGGACGCGCCGCCCACCTCGCCCGCGCTGGACCGCGACTTCGTGCTGGGCCAGGAGCTGGGCGGCACGCCGCGCCACTCCTTCAACCTCTTCAGCACCTATGACGTCACCGCCCGGATCACGCTGGGCGGCGGCATCCAGTACATGGACGAGGTCACCAGCGGCGTGGACCCCCTGCCCAACGCCGGCAACGTCACGGTGCGGGCGGACGACTACACGGTGGTCGACTTCTACGGAACCTACAAGTTCACGGGCAATACCCAGTTCCGGCTGAACCTGCTCAACGCCTTCGACGAGCGCTACATCTCGCAGCTCGCCGAGGGTGGTGGGCAGGCCACGCCGGGCCGCGGCCGCCAAGCCGTCGTGACCCTTCGCCACGACTTCTGAGCCAGGCCATGGTCGTCACCTTCGAGGCCATCCTGAACTCCGACGAGCTGGCGGCGATCCGCCGCCAGCTCGTCGGGGCGGGCTGGGCCACCGGCGTCTCCGCCGGCCCCCAGGCCGTGCTCGTCAAGAACAACGAACAGTTGCCGGAATCCACGCCGGCGTTGCGCGAGCTGCGGGTGCTGGTCATGCGCGCGCTCAACCGCAGCCCGGAGCTGCTGTCGGCAGCGCTACCCAACAAGATCCTGCCGCCCGACTTCAACCGCTACGCCGGCGGCAGCAATGCCTACGGCATGCATGCCGACGCCACGCTGCGCAGCCTGCCGGATGGCAGCTGGCTGCGCACCGACATCTCCGCCACGCTGTTCCTGTCGGACCCGGCGGACTACGACGGCGGCGAGCTGTGCATCGAGGACACCTATGGAGAACAGCAGATCAAGCTGCCGGCCGGCAGCCTGGTCACCTACCCCTCGGGGTCGATCCACCAGGTGCGCCCGGTCACGCGCGGCGAGCGACTGGCCTGCTACTTTTTCATGCAGAGCGTGATCAAGAGCGCCGAGCGACGGCGCCAGCTCTACGACATGGATTGTGCCCTGCGGCGGCTGCGTGGCCGCCTGGGAGAAGCAGAGCCGGAGCTGGTGCGGCTTACCGCGCTGTACAACAACCTGATCCGCGAGTGGGCGGAGTGCTGAGCGTCACCTGGCCAGCCTGACTTACCCTCAGCCCATGCGCACCAGGCTCGACGCGGCCTGGGCGTTGTCCTCCGCCGCGCGCATCAGCTTGGCCTGCATCTCGAACGCGCGGGCCAGCTGGATCATGTTGACCATGGCCTCGGAGATGTTCACGTTGCTGGTCTCCACCGCGCCCGTCGTCATCACCTTGCCCGGGGCCGCGTCCAGCGCCTGGCCGGCCTTGGTACGGAACAGGCCATCCGGGCCGCGCTCCAGTTGCTCGGGCCGGGCCTCCACCACGCGAAGGCGGCCGACGGTGGCGGTGGTTTCCGCGCCCTGGCCCAGGGGCACGATGGAGATGCTGCCGTCGCTGCCCAGGGTCAGCGAACTGCTCTGCGGGATCGACACCGGGCCGCCGTCGCCCAGCACGGCCAGGCCGGAGGCGGTGCGGAGTTGGCCGTTCACGTCCAGCGACAGTTCGCCGCCGCGGGTGTAGGCCTCGGAGCCGTCCGGCGCCTGCACCGCCAGCCAGCGGTCCTGGTCCAGTGCCACGTCCAGGTCGCGCCCGGTCTGCTGCACCGCGCCCATGGTGGAATCCCAGCCGCTGCCCTTGAGCAGCGTGTTGACGCGCGACGGCAGGCCACCGCCTTCAACGTTCATGGCCTGCTGCGCCGCGAGCTCCGCCTTGAAGCCCACGGTGCTGGCGTTGGCCAGGTTGTGGCTGTTGACCGCCTGCGCCTGCAGGGTCTGCTTGGCGCCGGTCATCGCAACGTAAAGGGCTCTATCCATGGCTTCCTCCGGAACCCGGGAATCGGGAGTGGAGAATCGGGAATCGTAGAAGCAGGGCCGCTTTTGCGACTCCCGATTCCCTATTGCCGATTCCCGTTTTTTGCTTAGCGGATGTTGATGATCGTCTGCGTGATCTGGTCGCTGGTGGAGATCATCTGCGCGTTTGCCTGGAAGTTGCGCTGCGCGGTGATCATGTTCACCAGTTGCTCGGTGAGGTCCACGTTGCTGGCCTCCAGGGCGCCACTCTGGATCTCGCCGAAGTTGGTGCCGCCGGCCTGGCCGCGCAGGGCGGAGCCGGAGCTGAAGGTCTCGCCCCAGGTGCTGTCACCCAGCTGCTGCAGGCCCTGCGGGTTGGCGAAGTTGGCCAGTGCCACCTGGCCCAGCGGGGTGGCCTGGCCGTTGGTGAAGCGCGCCTGCACGATGCCTTCGTCCGTCACCTCGATGCCGGTCAGCCGGCCGGTGGCGTAGCCGTCCTGGCGCAGGCTGCTGACGCTGAAGCGCTCGCCGTACTGCGTGGAGTTGTTCAGCGCCAGCGTCAGGTTCAGCGGCGCGGCGCCGGTGCTGGTGTTCACCGCCGGCAGGGCGATGTTGCCGCCCGCCGGGGTCAGCATCTGGCCGCTGTCCGAGTAGGTCAGCGTGGTGGCCGGGCCGACCGCGGCGCCGTCCACCTGCATGTTCAGGCTCCACTCGTTGGGATTGGCCGTCTTGGAGAAGAACAGGTTGGCCGTGTGCGGCGCGCCCAGGGAGTCGTACACCGTCACCGAGGTGGTGTGGTTGTAGCTGGTGGGGTCGGTGGCGCTGAAGGTGGCCGTGGCCGGCACCGTGGCATTGGCCGGCAGGTTGATGCCCGTGTCGATGCGCGTGGTGGCGGCCGGCGGGTTGTCGTTGGTGGACAGCTGCAGGTCCGACAGCTGCGCGGTGTCGAAGGCCGAGCCGCCGGCCACCGGGGGATAGGCCTGCAGGCGCTGGCCATTGGCGTTCACCACGTAGCCGTTGCGGTCGGTGCCGAAGGCGCCGGCGCGGGAGTACACCGTGGCGCCGTTGTCGCTCAGCGTGAAGAAGCCCTGGCCGCTGATGGCCAGGTCCAGGCTGTTGTTGGTGAAGTTCACCGAGCCCTGCGAGAACTGCTGGGCCACCTTGTCCAGACGCACGCCGGCACCCACCGCGTTGTCGGAGATGCCGCCCGAGCTCTGTGGGAAGAAGTCCACGAACTGCGCGCGCGAGCCCTTGAAGCCGGTGGTGTTGGCGTTGGCGATGTTGTTGGCGGTCACGCCGAGATCGGCGGAGGCGGCATTGAGGCCCGACAGGGCGATACGGAAGGTCATGGGTGACTCCTAGAAGATCTGGCGGACGTCGGAGAGCTTGGTGGCCCCGAGCCCGGAAAGGTTGAGCGTGAGCCCGTCGCTGCCCAGCGAAACGCTGTCGACCACATCGAGCCCGTAGGTGGAAACGGATTGCGTGCTGCCGCCCTGGTCGAGCGTGGCGCGCAGGGTGTAGGTGCCGGCCTCCATGCGGGTGCCGGACTCGTCGTTGCCGTCCCAGACGAACTGGTTGAGGCCCGCCGGGCGCGTGCCCAGGTCCAGGCGGCGCACCACCTGGCCGGCGCTGTCCAGCACCTCCACGTTCAGCGTGCCGCCGGCGGGCAACTCGGCGCCCGCGCCCAGGCCGCCGGTGTCCGGCAGCAGCGAGGTCTTGGACGGCACCAGCACGCCGCGCCCCACCATCTGCGCGCCCTGCAGGGCCTGCGAGGACTGCAGCGAGGCCGCCATGCTGGAGAAGGACTCCTGCATCTGCTGGATCCCGGACACGGTGCTGAACTGTGCGATCTGACCCAGGAACTGGGCATTGTCCATCGGCTTGGTCGGGTCCTGGTTCTTCAGCTGCGTGGTCATCAGCTTCAGGAATTCCTCCTGGCCGAGCTGCTGCTTCTTCTTGCCGCTGTCCTGCTGCAGCGAGAGCCCGAGGTTGTCGAAGGTGGTGTTGCCGACGGCGGCCATGGATCGGTCCCTTATTTGCCGAGGTTGAGCGTACGCAGGGTCATGTCCTTGGCGGTGTTCATCACCTCCACGCTGGCCTGGTACGAGCGGGAGGCGGAGATCATGTTGACCATCTCCTCCACGATGTTGACGTTGGGTGCGTAGACGTAGCCGTCCTTGTCCGCCAGCGGGTTGCCCGGCTCGTAGCGCTTCTGCGCCTCGGCCTGGCTCTCCACCACGCCGCGCACCTGCACGCCGGAGCCTTCCGGGTTCTGCGCGTCGGCAATGGCCTGGAACACCGGCAACCGCGCCTTGTAGACCGAATTGGCGTCGCCGCTGACCGAGTCCGCGTTGGCCAGGTTGGAGGCCACCGTGTTGAGACGCACGGACTGGGCGCTGAGCGCGGAGCCGGCGATGTCGAAGATCTTCATGGACATGGCTTATTGCCCCGTGATGGCAGTCAGCAGCGAGCGCAGCCGGCCATCCATGAAGCTCAGGCTCGCCTGGTACTGCAGCGAGGCTTGGGCAAACTGCGACTGCTCCACCTGCGTGTCCACCGTGTTGCCGTCCACCGCGGGCTGCGTCTGCAGGCGGTAGACCGTGGCGGCCTTCAGTTGGGCGTCATCCAGGCCGCCATTCACGGAAGCGGCACCGCCAGCCGCGGGTGCGGCGGGCTGCTGGGCCGCGGCGAGCAGCTTCTGGAAGTCAATGTCCCGCGCGCGATAGCCCGGGGTATCGGCATTGGCGATGTTCGCGGCCAGCAGTTCCATGCGGCGCCGCTGCAGTTGCAGGGCGTCGGCGTGGATGCCGAACAGCGGGTCGTTGGCCATGTGGTCCTCCGGGCGAAAAGCCTTTGTGGAGGGATCAAGGCAACTGCCGTACCAGACGAGGGACCGGTGGTCGGACAACGCTTGGAGGCCGCTCGCCCTGAGCCTGTCGAAGGGCGGGCGGCGGGGCCCGAGGCCTGGATCAGCCGGCCCGCCCGCGCTTCGACAGGCTCAGCACGAGCGGCCCCTAGAGTGCTCTCTTAGTGCCTGATCTGTATGGCTTTCAGCCGCTCGACCACGGCCTCTGCCAGTTCGTCGGAACTGAACTTCGGCAGGAAGCGGTCGGCCCCCACCCGCTCCACCATGGCATGGTTGAAGATGCCCGACAGCGAGCTGTGCATCAGCACGTACAGGCCCTTCATGCGCGGGTCGCGACGGATTTCCGTCGTCAGGCGGTAGCCATCCATCGCCGGCATTTCGACGTCGGAGATCACCATCAGCAGCTGCTCGTCCAGCGGACCCCGGTCCGCCATGCCCTGCAGCTGGCGCAGGGCGTCCTTGCCGTCGGTGGCCGTCACGCATTCGATGCCGAGCTGCGCCAGCACCTTCTCGATCTGCGTGCGCGCCACCTTGGAGTCGTCCACCACCAGCACCCGGCGCCCGCGGGCATCCAGCTCCATCGCCTGGGCCTGCATGGCATCCGACATGCCCGGCCGATCGCCGGTCACCGCCGCCAGCACCTTCTCCACGTCGATGATCTCCACCAGCTCCTCGCCGTAGCGGGTGATGGCGGTCAGGAAGCTCTCCGTGCCGGTTTCCGGCGGCGGCTGCACCGTGGCCACGTCCACGTGGATGATGCGGTCCACCGCCTGCACCAGGAAGCCCTGCACCGAGCGGCTGTACTCCGCCACGATCACGTGCGCCGCCGAGGTCTCGGTCACCGCCGGCCCGCCGATGGCCCGGTGCAGGTCGATCACCGGCACCACGCGCCCGCGGATGTCCGCCACGCCCGCCACCAGCGGATGCGAGGACGGCATCGACGACAGCCGTGGCCGCCGGATGACCTCCTGCACCTTGAATACATTGATCCCGAAGACCTGCCGCGGCCCGAGACGAAACAGCAGCAGCGCCAGGCGGTTGTGCCCGGCCAGCTGGGTACTGCGGTCGATGCTTTCGAGTAGGCCGGTCGCCATGTGCGTCTCCGTATGCGGCCTGTATCGGCGGGTGCCGGCATTTCTTTAGCGCTTCGCGAGGCCGAGGCTGGAACAAGCCTTGCCTCCACTCCACCAAGTCCCGGAGCCCGCATGAAACTCCCCAGCCTCCTGATCCTCCTGCTCGCCAGCCTGTCGGCCCAGGCCGCCGACGCCGTGCAGCCGCTGGCCGCCCTGCGCGACACCGCCGTCGCCACCGTGCTCGCCCAGGCCGCCCCCAGCGCCCGTGCCGAGGCCCTGGCACTGGACGACCGCCTGCGCCTGCCCGCCTGCGCCGAAGCCCTGCGCAGCGCACCCGAACCGATCCGCGGCGGCCAGGTGCGCGTCGCCGTCAGCTGCGGCGCACCCGCCGCCTGGACCGTCTATGTCGGCGTCCGTCTCACCGACATCCGCCCCGTGCTCACCCTGGCCCGCGGCGCGCAGCGCGGCGAGGCCATCGGCACCGGCCTGCTGCTGGCGCAGGAGCGCGATATCGCCAGCCTTCCTTATGGTTACTTCAGCGACCCGGCGCAGTTGGCCGGCCGCCAGTTGCGCCGCCCCGCCACCGCCGGCAGCGTCCTCACCCCCGACATGGTGGAAGCGCAGAAGCTCGTGCGCCGCGGTGATATGGTCACCGTCGTCGGCCGTGCCGGCGCCATGGAAGTGCGCAGCCAGGGCAAGGCCCTGCGCGACGGCGCCGAGGGCGACCGCATCCCCGTGGAGAACAGCAGCTCGCGACGGGTGGTGGAAGGACAGGTGACCATCGGCGGTGTGGTCGAGGTCCGCCTGTAACGGCCCGCCCCATGCTTGCCGCCCGGGAAAGCCATGTGAATCAGTCACCCACGGCGCACCGACGGCTTTCCGTCGGCCGCTTTGCAGAAGTCCTCAAGTTTTCCTGGCAGGCGCCGTTAACAGGGTCAGTACCCTTGCCCCAGGCAGTCCGCCATGAGCTCGAAGATCGACAACACCTACGGTCCCCAGGGACCCGCCGCCGCCGCCCGTGCCCGCCAGGCGCAGGCCGCCCAGCCCAATGCCTCCACCGGCAAGCCGGCCGCGGCCGTGCTGCCAACCGAGTCGGTGAAGCTGACTGGCGAGGCCCAGATGCTGGCGCAGGCCGGCAAGGCCGCCTCGCAGGCACCGGACGTGGACCTCAAGAAAGTCAGCGAGCTGCGCGACAAGGTTCGCGACGGCAGCTACCAGGTGAATGCGGAACGCATCGCCTCGAAACTCACGCGGTTTGAATGGGAGCTCGCCACCCGATGAGCCACAACCCCTGGGCCCCGCAGCCCCTCCCGATGACGGAGAACCTGCGCCAGCAGCTCGAGCACACGCGACAGCTGCTGCAGACGCTGGATTCGGAAAAGCAGGCCCTGCTGGCCGACGACGCCGACGTGCTCGAACGCGTCACCGCCGCCAAGTCCGGCAGCGCCGATATCCTGCGCCGCCTCGGCGAACCCCTGCTGCGCCTGCGCGCCACCGAGGGTCCGCTCAAGGACTACTTTGCCCGCCTGCCCGAGGCCGCGCGCCTGCTGGCCGACTGGGAGGAGCTGCAGACGCTGGCCCAGCGCTGCCAGCGCGCCAACCAGGAAAACGCCATGGTGCTCGAAGTGCGACACCGCCAGGTGCGCCAGACCCTGGCCAACCTGCGCGGCGACGTACCCCAGCAGACCTACGGACGCAGCGGCTACGGTGCCGTCGCGCTCGGCGGCCAGCGTCTCGGCAGCGCCTGACGGAGTCTGCACACCGATGAGCGCCCTCGCCAGTCATGTGCAGGCCCCGGCGGAGCGCGACCGCACCGCCGTCATCGAGGACCGCCGCCAGATCGCCGCCCTGCTCGGCCGCGTGCTGCATGCGCGCAGTCTGCTGTCGCTGAGCCTCGGCGAAGGCGAGCAGTGCAGCAGCCTGCTGCTGGAGGTCTCGCCCCTGCGCGGCTGCCTGCTGGTCGATGCCCCGTTTCCCGACATTCCCTTGTCGCCCGGCACCGCGCTGCTGATCAGCGGCCAGCTCGACGGCGGCCGCTTCGTCTTCCGCACCAGTGTGGAAGCCCCGACGCTCGCCAGCAGCGGCGACCTGTTGCAGCTGCGCTTCCCCGAGCGCCTGCAATACCGCGAACGCCGCGGCGCCTTCCGCATCGCCCTGCCCGCCAACGTCGCCCTGCCCGCCTCGCAGTTCACGCATGACGGCATGGTCTTCCGCGGCATGCTCGCCGACCTCTCCCGCGGCGGCGCCGCCACCGTCGTCACCGGCGGACGTGGCGCGCCGGGCGAAGAACTGCAGTGCGTCCTGCGCCTGCCCGGCACCAGCCTGCAGACCCGCGCCGAAGTCCGCAGCCGCCACGAACGCAACGGCCAGCTGCGCCTGGGCCTGCGCCTGGTGGACCTCACGCCCGCGCAGGACGCGATGCTGTCGACGGAGATCGCGGCATTGCAGCGGATGGTGTTGCGGGACAGAAGGCCGCACTGAGCCATCCAAAACCCTCCGGGGCTGCCCTGGCGCGAACCTGACAGCCGGATCAGATTGACAGCCGGCATCCACAGCCTCCCAGAATAGGCAGGAAGTCCTCTATCGATCGGAGCGGGCGTGTTCTTTTCATTGGCCTTGGGATTCACGCTGGTGGCCCTCGCTTTCTGGTCAACGGCCGAGGGCTACTCCTCCCCAGCCGGGCTCCTCAAGCTGCCGCTCCTGGTCGCGAGCATCACGCTGTCCGGCCTGTGGTGGTGTCGCAGGCGTCCGGGCGAAACCATCACTGCTGCTTCGGTCATCGGCGCCCTGCTGGTGATGGTGCTTCTACTGGTCGGATTCGCGCTGATCCCCTCGCTGACTGGTAGGGCACGCGTGCCGCCACCTCTTGCGGCCTTCTTCATCGGAGTCATCCTGCTGCTCGGACTGGCCGTGCTCGGCCTCAAGCACTACCGGGCATCCTTCGACCTGGCAGCGTCCGCCATGGTGCGCGAGGGAAATCTTCCCCGGGAGTTACGCCATTCCAACCGTGGATTTTTCATTGGAGTGGGACTGGTCCTACTCATGCTGGCGGGACTGCGCCTGATGGAGAGGGACGCAGCGGACCGCGAGACAGGTAGGCTCACCATGTTCTACCAGCTGGCAGAATCGCTCATCGGTCCGAGCGGGCCGGCCGTGCTGCTGGCAGCTTTGGCGGTCACGCTAATTCTCTATGGTTGGCTGGTGAGACAATGAGTGCCGGAACATCCCTCAACTCCGGCGACGCCTCCGGGCACCACTCATCCCGGACGACGCGGGGCATGCCCAGCCGCGCCAGCCTGCCTCAATCCACGATCTCGATATCCAGGCTGCGCAGCAGGTTCACCGCGTCCGGCAGGCTGAAGCGGGCGCCATTGATCTTGTTGGTGCGCACGTCGATCACGTAATTCGTCGCATCGCTGAAGTCCGCCTTGACCAGCTTGCTCTGGTGGAACGTGGCCCCCGAGAAGTCCGTCTGCAGGAAGCTGGCATGCCCACAGTCCGCCTCGGTGAAATCGACGTCGTGCGCCTGGCAGGCCTCCATCTTCAGCTCCTGCAGGAACAGCCCGAAGAAGGAGGACGAGTTGAGCAGGCACTCCTCGAAGCGGAGCTGGCCGCTCAAGGCCACGCTGGGCCAGCGCGCCGCCGTCCAGTCGATTCCCACCAGCTTGCAGGACGAGAACGACACCTCGCGCAGCGAACTGCCGCGCAGCTTCGCCAGGCTGAGATTGCAACCCTCGAAGCGGCAGTTGTCGAAACGACACTGGGACAGCGTCGCGTCCGTGAAGCTGCACTTGACGAATCTGCACTCGTAGAAGCTGATGCCCTGCAGATCGGCTCCGCTCCAGTCGATCTTCTCGAACACCGCTCCGGAGTATTCGGACGCTTCCAGCGTGGTCTTGCTCATTCCCGCCTCGGCAACCTTGCCCGGTTTCATGCACGAAGCGTCGCATTCACCGGGAGGATCGGGATCGCCCCAATGCGGTAGGCGGGACCCTGCGGAATCGTCGCGGTCTATCGCCCCTGGAAGACCGCGTTGCGCCGCTCCATGAACGAGCGCACGCCTTCTTTCGCATCCTCGCTGCCCATCACGCGCGTCATGTCATCGAACAGGCGGCTGGCCGCCACCGCCTCGCCCTCCGCCTGCGCCAGGCGCGAGGACTTCAGGATCGCAGCGACCCCCAGCGGCGCCGCCGCGGCAATGCCGTCGGCAATGGCCCGCGCCGCAGGGTACTGCTCGCCGGGCGCCACCACCTGCTGCACCAGTCCCGTCCGGTGCGCCTCCGCTGCGCTCCAGGGCTCGCCCGTGAGCAGGTAGCGCTGGGCATTGGACCAACCCATCTGCTGCGGCAGGCGCAGCGTCGCACCGCCACACGGATAGATGCCGCGCTTGACCTCCAGCATCGCGAATTTCGTGTCCTCGGCAGCCACGCGCACATCGGTGGTCAGCATCATCTCCACCACCCAGGTGTAGGCATAACCCTGCACCGCCATCACCAGCGGCTTGCGGCAGCGCGGGCCGGACAAGGCAAAGATGTCGATGCCGCCCTCGGGGATCGGGAAGCCCTTGCCGCCCGCAAACAGCGGCGCCCACTTGTCCAGCTCGATCCCGGCGCTGAAATGCTTGCCCTCGGCATGGATCAGCCCCACCCGGAGCTCGTCGCGGCGGTCGAGTTCACCCAGCGCCAGGCACAGGTCGTCATACATCTGCGGCGAGAGTGCATTGAGCTTCTCCGGCCGGTCGACCTTGATCTCCAGCACATGTCCACCGACAGAGGTCCTGATGTGCGACATCGCAGTTTCCTTGAGTTGAGGGCCGTGGGTGAGTGCCAAGTCTGCCGACGTTACAACAGAATTCCGCGGCCGGCCTCCTCCTGCCCCGTCTAGGGCTTGCCGCGCGTGCGCCCGGTCTTCTGCTGCAACTGGCGCGGACTCACGCCGAAGCGCTTCTTCACCGCCGTCGTCAGGCTGGAGGAATGCTCGTAGCCAACCTCCAGCGCCACCTCGGTGATGGAGATGTCTCCCCCGCGGAGCAGTTGCAGCGCCTTCTGCAGGCGCAGCTCCCGCGCATACTCGTGGATCGTCTGGCCATACTCGGTCTGGAAGCCGGCACAGAGCTTGTTGCGGTTCAGGCCCACCCGGCGTGCCAGCGTGGTGAGCCCGGGCGGCGCGGCAAAGCTGCCGTCGATGAGCTGCTTCGCCAGGGCCAGTTGCTCCCGGTCGTGCGCTGTCAGCCGCGGCGCATCGGCGGACGACTCCTCCGCCTCTGGCTCCTGCATGGCCGCGATCAGCAGGCACAGCGCCTCGCGCACCTTGGATTCCAGGTACTGGTCCAGCAGCGGGCCCGAGAAGCTGCATTCGAGGATATCGGTAGCGATGCTGACCAGTGACGGCGTCAGCGCGATGCTGATGAACTGCACCTCCCGGGCCTGGCCATTCTCCAGGGTCCGCAACAGCTCCGGCAAGGTCGCCAGGTCGAAGCCCCAGGTATCGGTCAGCATGCCGCGCGGCATGATGATGTTGACCTGGCGGAACGGCTGCGGCGGCAGGCTAGCCCCGCAGAACTCGGCTCCCTTGGGCTGAACGATCACCATGGCCGAAGGCGCGCCGATATCCACCGCCGCGCCGGACGCGAGCCGCATCTGCATGTCGCCGCTGAGGCCCAGGCGGATGCGCAGGTAGTCGCGTTCGGCGGTGGCGACGGCCTCGTGCGACGTCCGCAGGGTGAAGACACTGCGGAAGACCTTCAGCCCTCCCGAGGGCAGGGCCAGGTCCATGTAGCCGCTGGTCCCCTTGCCCTGCATCTCGAAGCGGATGCCGAAGCCGGTGCGCCGCACCTGCTGCTCGGTGAGCTGCTGCAGCTCCTCGGGGCTGGGGCGCACCAGGGCCGTTAGTGCCTGCCTCAGCAGCAGGGTGGGCGGAACCTCGGGGCTCTTCCTGTGGCTACTCATTGCCCAAGCCTAGCCGGATTCTCCCGGCGGGGGAATCCGAAAGGGACCGGCGCCAAAATTTGCGTGACGCCAGAAAAAGTCTTTGCGGCAACGATGTCCTAGTGTGCGGCAATGGACATGAAAACCGATGGGCCCGCGACGCAGCTGGCACGCCTGGCCCAGGACTACTGGCAGTTCCGCCTCGACGAGGAACCGCTGCTCGGCATCGACCACGGCCACGAGCCATCGCGCCGGCGGATTTTCCGCGAATCAGCTGAAGACCATGCACGGCGCGACCACGCCCATGCCGGCTTCCTGTCTCGCCTCGCCGCCATCGACCTGCCGGCCCTGTCCGGGCAGGACGCCCTGAGCGCCGCCCTGCTGCAGCGCGAGTTGGGCGAAGCACGCGAACGCTACCGGCTGGAAGAGTACCTGCGGCCGTCCATGTTCCCCTTCGGGCCAGACGCCTACGTGGGCCTGTCCATCAACAAGACCGTACTGCAGAACGCCGCCGACGCCGAGGACTATCTCGCCCGCCTGGGCACCATCCCGCAGTACCTGTCCGACCTCGCGGCACGGCTCGGCGCGGGCCTGGAGCGCGGGCATCGCCTGCCCGGCATCCTGCTGCCGCGCGTGCTCTCCAACCTCGAGAGCTACCTTGCCGGCCCGGTGGACGACTCCATCTGGTACAAGCCCCTGCGCCGGGCAGGCACGGCGCTGGCACCGGCGCTGCACGAACGCGCCCGGGCGCTGATCGCCGACACCCTGAAGCCGGCCTACCAGGCCCATGCCGATACCCTGCGCCGCCTCTATGCGGACGGCTGCCGAGACAGCCTGAGCTGCACCGACGCACCCCAGGGCCTGGCCTATTACCGCTTCATCGCCGCCCACTACACCACCGTGGACACGCCGCCCGAGGACATCCACCGCCAGGGCCTGGCCGAGGTCGAGCGCATCGCCGCCGCGATCGAGGCCGCCGCGGCTGAGGCCGGTTACCCTGGTGACGTCGCCGGGTTCCGCCAGCGCCTGGCCAGCGATCCCGCCTTCCTGGCCAGCTCCGGCGAGGCGCTGCTGGAGCACGTCGAGGTGCTCGCCAAGCGCATCGACCGCCGCATCCCGGAGTTCTTCTCCTGGATTCCGCGCATGACCTACGGCATCGAAAGCATCCCGCCGGCCCTGTCGCAGAACGCGCCGCCGGCCTATGCCCAGCCCAATCCCGCGGACGGCTCCAGCGCCGGCATCTTTTGGGTCAGCAGCCTGCCGGACCGCTGCCCCACCTACATGCATGTGCCGCTGGTGCTGCATGAAGCCTGGCCGGGGCACCTGATGCACCTGGCCGTGCTGCAGGAGATGCAGGACCTGCCGGACTTCCGCCGCCATGGCGCGATGGGCTACATGGCCTACCTGGAAGGCTGGGCACTGTACTGCGAGCGCCTGGGTGAAGACATGGGATTCTACAGCGATCCCTACAGCCGCTTCGGTCGCCTGGAGATGGAGATGTGGCGCGCGCTGCGACTGGTGGTCGACACCGGCATCCACCTGCATGGCTGGAGCCGGCAGCGAGCCATCGACCTGATGCGACGCCACATGAGCCAGTCCGACGACACCATCGAAGCCGAGGTTGATCGCTATATCGGCATGCCGGGCCAGGCGCTGTCCTACAAGATGGGCGAGCTGAAGATCCTGGAATTGCGCCGCCGGGCCGAGACCACGCTCGGCAGCGGTTTCCGCCTGAAGGACTTCCATCATCGGCTGATGACCGCGGGCCCCGTGACCCTGCCGGTGCTCGAACAGCACATGCAGGCATGGATCGAGGAGTGCGCACGATGAAATGCAGTGCAAGGCAGGCCACGCTGTCGGGATTGATGCTGGCCGGGCTGGTCGCCGCCGGAAACGCCCCGGCGCAGGAACCGGCCGACGATGCGCTGGCCGGGCTGGACGAGCTGCTGGTGCAAGACACCGGACCGACGCCCGACACTCCGGCAGCCGGTGATCAGGCCCCGCCGCCGCAGGCCGAGGCCCCTGCCGATCCCGATCCCGCGGCGGACATCCTGCCGACGATCCCGGTGGCCAACCAGCAGGACGCGCCGCCGGCCCCGCTGAAGGAACCCGGCTACCGGCCGTCCGCCATCGAGGAGATCGTGGTCACCGCCAACAAGCGCACGGAGAACCTCTCCTCGGTGGCCGGCGCCGTCAGCGCCATCGGCCAGGAGCAGCTCGAAGGCGCCGGTGCCAGCGGCTTCGGCGAGTATCTCTCGCTGTCGCCGGGCGTGAACTTCAACAGCGGCGTGCCCGGCTACTCCGTCATTACCATCCGCGGCGTGTCCTCCGACACCGTGCCGTCCCTGGCGCAAACCGCGGTCGGCGTGTACTACGACGACATCCCGCTGACCGATCCTGCCGCGCCCATGGTGGTGCCGGACGTGGATGCCTTCGACGCACAGCGCGTGGAAGTATTGCGCGGCCCGCAGGGCGCGCTGTATGGCTCATCCTCGCTGGGCGGAGCCATCAACTACATCCCGCGGGCGCCCGATGCCTCGGGCTGGGGTTTCGCCGCGCAGGGCGTGGGCAGCCTGGCCACCAACAGCTCCCTCGGCGGCAGCGGCAAGCTGATGGTCAACATGCCGATCGCGGAGGACGCGCTGGCGCTGCGCCTGGTGGGGCACTACACGCGCACGCCCGGATACATCGACAACGTCGGCACCGGCCAGGAGCAATCCAACAACTCCGTGACACAGGGTGGGCGCACCATCCTCGGCTGGAACCCGACCGACAACTCGCGCCTGCGCCTGAGCGCGCTCTACCAGCAGACCAGGACGGACGACAGCGGCTATGTCGACGAGCGTCTCGGCGACCTGAAGAAGAACACCATCGTCCCGGAACCCAGCAGCAACGAGTTCAGCCTGGCCACGCTGCGCTACGAGCTCGATGCCGATTACGGCAGCTGGGCCTTCATCGCCGGCGTGCAGGACAAGTCGAGCAGCCTGTCCTATGACGGCGCCAGCAGCCTGGGCATCGGCGCGCTGGGCCTCGACTTCCCGCTGACCCAGAGCGGCGGCGTGAAGGGCTACAGCGCCGAGCTGCGCTTCGTCTCGCCGCCGGGAGAAGCCTTCGAGTACCTCGCCGGCGTGTCGTATGCCGATCGCGACGAAGAGTTCGACGTGAACCTGGATGCCAATGTCCTGGAGGACACGACGGGCGTCATCAACGCACTGCTCGAGGGCCTCGGCATCACCCCGCCAGGCCCGCTCGCCGGCCTGACGACCCTGTTCCGCCAGAACGCCAAGATCAATGCGCCCGAGAAGGCCGCCTTCGTCGACCTGACCTGGCGATTCGCGCAGGACTTCAAGCTCACCGCGGGCGGGCGCTACTACGACAATCTCGTCGACAGCACCATCAATGGCCGCGGCCTGCTGCTGCTGCCGGGCGGCAGCCCGGAGTTCAAGGAATCCCGCAGCAGTTCCGCCAAGGGCTTCAATCCCAAGGTATCGCTGGCCTGGCAGGCGACCGACGACGTGCTGTTCTACGGCCTCTACTCCCGCGGCTACCGCCTCGGTGGCCCCAACCTGGTGCCCAGCACGCCGCTCACGCCAACCAAGCGCAGCTACAACCCGGACGAGGTGCAGAACTACGAGATCGGCGCCAAGACCGCCTGGTTCGAGCGCCGCATGACCCTGGACATCGCCGTGTTCCAGATCGACTGGCACGACATCCCGCTGATCTCTACGGATCGCAGCGGCGTCTTCAAGTTCCTCGACAATGCCGGCGATGCCCGCATCCAGGGCGTGGAGCTGTCGCTGGTCGCACGTCCCTTCGACTTCCTGACCGCACAGAGCTCGGTGACCTGGCTGGATGCGCAACTGCTGAATGACTACGACCCCAACAACGGCCGCCCTCCCGCGAAGAAGGGCGACCGCCTGCCCGGCTCCCCGGAATGGTCGCTCAGCAACACGCTGACCGCCGCCTGGGTATTTCCGGCCTGGCAGCCCTCGATCACTTTCATCCATCGCTACGAAGGCGAGTCCGCCAGCAACCTGTCGTACCAGGACGTGACCAAGGGTAACTACAACCTGTTCGACCTGCGTGCCGGGTTCAAGCGCGGCAACTTCAACTTCACCGCCTTCGGCAAGAACCTCACCGACGAGCGCGGCGTCACCGCATCGAACAACTACGCCCGCGTGACCGGCGACGTGCTCTCCCTCAAGTTCATCACGCCCCCGCGCTGCTTCGGCGTGGAGATGGGCTACAGCTTCCAACCTTGATCCGACCCCACATGAGCGAAACCACCCTTCCGCCGCCGCTGGCGGCCGACATCCCGGTCCGCGAGGGAGTCGTCGATGTCCCCGGCGCGCAGCTGGCGTATCGCCTGTCCGGCCGTCCCAGCGGGCTGCCGCTGTTGGTGTTCGAAAACGGCTGGGGCTCATCCTGGCATTGCTGGGCCTGGGTCGAGCGCCTGCTGGCTCCGCAAACTCAACTGCTGTTCTACGACCGCGCCGGCATCGGTGGCAGCCGCAAGACCGCCCCGCACACGGCCGCGGACATCAGCATCCATCTGGCCGCCCTGCTCGATGCCCTGGAGCAGCGCCGGCCGGTGCTGCTGATCGGCCACTCGTATGGTGGGCTGATGGGCGTGCTGCACGCCGCCCAGCAGCCGCAGCGCTTGCGCGCATTGCTGCAGCTCGACCCGACCCCGGAGGCGGACGATCCCTGGGTGGATCAGCAACTTTCCTGGACGCAGCACATCGCGCGCCTCGCGAGGCTGTGCGCACGGCTGGGCATTCCCGATCCGATCTTCTGCCCCGCCGCACGCACGCTGCCGCAGCCCGAGGCAAGCCTGGTGGTGCAGCGCGCCTTCAGCTCCGTGTCTTCGCTGAGCGCCGGGATGGACGAATTCGGGTTGCTTCCGGCGATCCGATCCGCCATCGCGCGCGGCACGGCCGCCGTGCCGCGTCTGACCATCAGCGCCGACGCCGCCACCGAGATCAAGGGCGTCACGCGCCTGCTCATCTCGCCCTCCAGGGCACGGCAGATGGTCGAGCGCATGCATGCCCTGCACCGCGCACCGCTGCAGGGTCCGCAGGCGCGCTGGCAGACGACACCGCATGCACACGGTGCGATGATCTTCACCCCTGCCGGTGCCACCGACGTGGCGCAGCAGATCATGAACTACGCAAAGTCGCTGAACGCCTGAAGGACGCACACATGAAACTCACCGATGCAAAGACCGCCCCCCTAGGCCCGCGCGGCAAGAAGGCCGCCGCTGTCGAAGTGCTGCTGGTCAGCGGCGAACTCAAGCCCCTGCACACCGGGCTGAAGCTGCCGAAACTGCCGGAAAGCTTCCGCGGCATTCCCGGCGACCGGGCCGACCTGTTCACCGGCTCCGGCCGGATCGTCGCCGTCGGCTGCGGCAAGCCCAGCGACTTCGACAGCGAAGCGCGCTTCTGGGAAGCTGCGGGCGCCGCCGCGCTGGACGCCCTGCGCGCCCTGCGCATCGACACCGCCGCGCTGATCGCGCCACCGCTGGCCAAGGATGCCCAGGCGGCGATGAACGCCTTCGCGCTCGGCGCAACGCTGGCCTCGTACCGCTGCACCGCGTTCCGCACCTCGCCGCCCAAGGGCCACTTCGAGGTCAAGGCGCTGCAGTTGCCGACCGCACTGTGGAAGGGCACCGCCCGTTCGCGCCAGCTCGGCGAGGCCGTCAACTGGTCCCGCGCGCTGGTGGAGGCACCGGCCAACCTGCTCACGCCCCAGGGCTTCGCCGCTGCGGCCAAGGAGCTGACGGATTATGGCCTGCGCGTGCAGGTGCTGGACCAGAAGGCCTTGGAGAAAATCGGCGCCGGCGGCCTGCTCGCCGTCGGGCGCAGCAGCGAGCATCCGCCCTGCATGCTGATCGTCGAGTGGAACGGCCGGCGCGGCCAGGGCACCGACCTCGGCCTGGTCGGCAAGGGCCTGACCTTCGATGGCGGCGGCCTCAACCTGAAGCCCTATCCCGGCATCTCCAAGATGAAGTTCGACATGGCCGGCGCCGCCGCCGTGGTCGGCGCCCTGCGGGCACTGGCACAGCGCAAGGCACCGCTCAACATCGCTGCAGCGATCCCGCTGTGCGAGAACGTCATCGACGGCACCTCGTTCCGTCCGGGCGACGTCATCACCTCGCTGTCGGGCCTGACCATCGAGGTCGACAACACCGACGCCGAAGGGCGCATCGTGCTGGCCGACGCCATCAGCTACCTGATCGGCAAGTACCAGCCGCAGCGCCTGGTTGACCTGGCCACCCTCACCGGCTCGATCATGGCCACGCTGCACGAGGAATACGCCGGCCTGTTCAGCGCCGACGACGCGCTGGCCGGAGAACTGGGCGCCGCCGGCACCGACAGCGGCGAACGCCTGTGGCGCATGCCCTTGAGCAAGCACTACGACTACACCGTGGAGTCCGAGATCGCCGACGTGCGCAACCTCGGCGCCCCCGGCATGTTCGGTTCCTCCGGCGGCTCCGCCATCGCCGCCGCCAAGTTCCTGGAGAAGTTCGCCAAGGGCAGCCGCTGGGCCCACGTGGACATCGCCGGAACCGCCTGGGTGACCCGCCCGGTCGTGGGCATCCCCAAGGGTCCCACCGGCTTCGGTGTGCGCCTGATCGACGCCCTCGCGGAGCGCCTCGCCGGCTGATACGCGGCGGGTTCCAGGGCACGTTCATCCCCCGGAACCCGCCGTCCATCGCCGCCATGTAAACCTTGTGTAAAGATTCCGGGGTGCCCCGTCGGGATTTCCTAGAGTTCGTCCATGCCCGACGAACGTCTTCACCGACTCGCGCAGCTTCCGCACCGACATCCGCTCGGACTTCGACGGCAGCTACACGCAGACCGGCACGCCTCTGACGGTGACCATGACGCTGCAGAACGTCAACGGCAGCTGCGCGGTACTCGCGGGCTATTACATCTACGTGTGGCACTGCAATCGAAGCAGCAGCTACAGCCAGTACAGCGGCAGCATGAACGGCGGCAACTTCGCCGACCGCACCTGGCTGCGCGGCGTGGGACGCACCGACGCCAACGGCCAGGCTATGCCGCTCCATCGGGGCCTGCGACCCGGTACCAGTAGTCGTAGGCGCAGCGGAAACCCATCTGCTCGTACAGCCGGATCGCATTCGTGTTGGACGCCGTCACCTGCAGGTAGGCCGACCCGGCGCCCGCATCGCGCCCCCAGGCCAAGAGTTTGCCGCAGAGCCGCGTCGCCCATCCCTGCCGGCGCTGCGCCGCCAGCGTCGCCAGGTCGAACAGACCCAGCAGGCCGTCGTGCACCACGCCCAGGCCACAGCAGACCGGGTCATCGCCCCGGTACTCCACCGCCCGTGCAGACTCGCCCTGGATCGCCCGCAGCATGCGCAGGTGCATGTCCTGGCCCGCGTCCGTGTTGCCGCTGACGCGCAGGAAGGCCGACAGCCAGTCATCCGGCTCCAGGCCACGCAGCGGCGCCTGCGCCGGCACCGCTTCCAGTACGGGCAGCACCATCACCCAGGAAGGGTCCACCCGGCGGTAGCCGCGCCGCTCCAGCATGGCATCCACCTGCCCGGGCGCCGACACCGAGCTGAGCCGGAAGATGGGCGTCAGCCCGCGGCCCCGGTAACGCTGCTCGATGTCGGCGATCCGCCCGGCATCGAGCTCGCAGGATTCCAGGCCACTGTTAGCCGAATTGGCCCGCTTGGTGTAGCCGCCGGCGTAGCGCAGGCGCCAGCCGTGCACCCTCTCCTCCGCCTCCAGCGACGGCCAGGCGGCAAAGGCGGCGGCTTCCAGTCTCTCGTAGGTCTGCGGATTCATGCGTCCTGCGTCACTCTCGACATGATCCGGGCATCCACGAAGTGGCCGTTACGGAACGCATAGTGGCGCAGCGTGCCCTCGGCGCGGAAGCCGAATTTCTCATACAAGCCGATGGCCGCGTGGTTGTCGCCATACACCAGCAATTCCAGGCGACGCACGGCCAGCCACTTCTCGGCCATGTCCACCGCCGCCGCCAGCAAGGCGCTGCCCACGCCCTCGCGACGGGCGCTGCCCTTCACGCCCATGCCGAAATGGGCGGCATGCCGGCGGCGCGGCCCAGACTCCAGGGACAGGCCGAGTTGCCCCAGCACCTCGGGCCCGCGGCAAGCCACCAGGCTGTAGCTGCCCTCGGGCAAGGTACCCAGGCGCGCGGCCCAGGTCGCCGCCGAAGGAAACGGCAACTGCAGCATGTCGGCATACACCGAGGGTTCGGCATACAACTGTCGTATCTGCTCGATATCGGCCTCGCCGCTGTGGCGGATCTCGATCTTGCCCATGCCCTGTCCCTCTCGTGTGAAGCCACCACGCGGGGCAATAAAAAACCCGCCGTGGTGGCGGGTTTTGTCTGCACGCAGACAACGCTATCCGCAACCCGTCTTCCCGGTAAGGGCGCGAAGTCGGCGGACCACGATGTGCGTCGTTCTGTTCATGGAACCAGCTTAGCATCGCCGGCAGCGAGGCCGCTAGCGCAGCACCGCCACCCGGGCACCCCGGACGCGCTCCAGCGTCCGTTCCAGCGCCTCCACTTCCAGCGGCTTGTTCAGGTAGCCGCTGGCATGGCCCTTGAACGCCGCGTGCACGTCGCGGTCGTCGTCGGACGAGGTCAGCATGATCACCGGCAGGCTCGCCAGCGCGCGGTCGGCGCGGATCGCCGCCAGCACTTCGGCGCCCTTCATGCCCGGCATGTTGATATCCAGCAGCACCAGGGCCGGCAGCGCGCGGGCGGCCGCGGCGGCCTGCAGGCGCTCCAGGGCCTCCTCGCCGGACTCGCAGTGCAGCAGCGGGTTCTGCACGCCCGCCTGCTGCAGCGTGCGCTTCACCGCGAAGAAATCGTCCGGGTTGTCGTCCACCAGCAGGAAGCTATGGGCAGGCATCGGGTTCTTACTCATGGAGGTTCCTCTCCGGTAGCGTAAAGTGGAAAGCAGTGCCCTCTCCGGGCGTGGATTCGATCCAGACGCGGCCGCCATGCAATTGCACGATCTTCTGGACGATGGCCAGGCCCACGCCGGTGCCGCCGCCGTAAGCGTCGCGCTTGTGCAGGCGCTCGAACAGGCTGAACACGCGGGCATGGTGCTCTGGCCGGATGCCGATGCCGTTGTCGCGCACGTAGAACACGCGCTCCATCTCGATCACCTCACAGCCGATCTCGATCCAGCGCTGCGAGCGATCGTTGTACTTGACGGCATTGGTGATGAGATTGCGGAACAACTCGCCCACACGGATGCGATCGCAGTAGGCACGCGGCAGTGGCCGCGGGACGCGAACGTCCACCGCCTTTTCCTTCAGGCTGAAGTCCAGCGACTCCAGGATATCGTGCAGCACCGCGTTCAGGTCGGTGTCCTCGCGCACCATGCCGCCGCGGCTCATGCGCGAGACATGCAGCAGGTCCGCGATCAGCGATTCCATGCGCCGCGCCTGGTCGCGGATCTTCTGGATCATCAGGCGCCCTTCGTCGTCCAGGCGCTCGGCATAGTCCTGCTGCAGGTACTGCGCAAAGCTGGCAATGCCGCGCAGCGGCTCCTTGAGATCGTGCGAGGCGGTGTAGGTGAAGTCATCCAGCTCGCGGTGCGAGCGTTCCAGGTCCTCGCGCGCCTGGGCCAGGCGGGTGGCGTCCCAGTTGGCCCCGGCCACGCGCAGCGCCTTGCCCTGCGCGTCGCGCAGGATCGTGGCGCGGCACTGGATCACCCGGATCTTGCCGTCGGGCAGGCGCAGCCGCACCTCGTCGAAGAACGACAGCGAGTCACCCTCCAATGCCTCGCGGATGCGGCCGGAGAAGGGCTCGCGGTCCTCCGGGTGCACCAGCCGCAGCACCTGCTCGAACGTCAGCGCCTGCGGCTGCTCGCCGGGCGCCAGGAAGCCGCTGATGGCATCGTCGTACTCCAGGCGGTCTTCCAGGCAGTGCCACACCCAGACCGCGATGCGCGCCGAGCTGGTGGCCACGCGGTAGCGCTCCTCCATCCGCGCCAGCCGCTCCTGCTGGCGGCGCTGGTCGGTCAGGTCCCAGACCATGCCGGCGATGCTCACCGCCTGGCCCAGCGGGCCGCGCTCGGCCTTGCCGCGCGAGCTGACGTAGCGCACCTCGCCGTTGGGCCGCCGCACCCGGTACTCGTCCTCGTAGTCGCTGCCGCCGAACTTCACGAAGCGCGTGTAGCGCTCCACCACGCGCGGGCGGTCGTCCTCGTGCATGCAGGCGATGTAGTCCTCCATGCGGTCGGAGAACTGCTCCGAGTCCAGGCCCAGCACCAGCTGGATGTGCCCGTCCACCTTCAGTTCCACCAGCGGGTCGCTGGTGGACCAGGCCCCCAGGCCCGGCGAGTCCAGCGCCAGCTGCAGGCGCTCCTGCGTGGCGCGCGCCAGCTTGAGCGCCCGGTCACGGCCGGAGAAGATCTGCAGGCCGTGCAGCACGATGATCGTCACCATCAGCGCCTGCCACATGTCCGCCGGGTAGAGCCCCCCGGGGGTGTAGTGCGCCCGCAGCAGCAGCATCAGCGACCCCGCCACCGCGCCCGCCGCCAGGGCCTCCACGTAGTGCCGGTACTGGTTGCGCAGGCCCAGGTCCGCATAGGCCAGGTAGAACACCAGCAGCGTCGGCATGCCCGGCAGCGGGTCGTGCGGCACGCCCACCACCATCGCGCAGAGATCCACGCCGATGATGGCGCGCTGCAGCCCCGGGGTCAGGCGCTCCCCGCGGGCCAGCACCATGATCACGCAGACCGCCGCGATATAGCCGCCCATGGCCAGCGCGATGCCGAAGCGGTCCAGGAAGCCGGACGCCAGGCCCAGCAGGCTCACGTAGGAGAACAGCAGGCCGGCAAAGACCGCGCGGTAGAGGAACTGGGAATAGTAGGCAAGCTGGCGCAGGGGCGGCTGCGAACGCACATGGCGCTCGCCGCGCGGGCGAACCTCCAGCCCAGCCGCCACCGACATCCCGCGCTCTCCTCCGTCACCGGTCGAAGCGCCGGCGTGGAGGCCATCTTACGCAAAATCCGCCAGAAATCAGCGGTCTTGCGTCACGACTTCAGTTGGGAGCGGTTTCCAGGCTGTAGGCCAGGAAGCGGTTGCCGCGCGGCGTCAGGCTCACCGCCCCGGCCTCCAGCGAGATCAGGCGCAGGCTGCCCAGGGCCATCACCTCGTCCAGCTGCAGGGCGTCCAGCGACAGGGTGCCGGCATGGGAAATCCTCTCCAGCAGTTCGATCTGGGGGGGGCCAAGGCGGATGGAGCGGGTTTCCATGACGCGAACCTCCTGTGTTTCACAGCAAGCACCGCCGGCAGGGCAGCGGCCCCGGGAGGCTACTCCGGCCCGATGACGAATGCATGACCCAGCTCACCTGCCGCGGCAGGAAGCGGCGGCAGGCCATGGGAAGCCAAGGGGATTTCCTGCCCCCCGGCAGCCGCCTCAGCCGTCCCGCTCCGCCGCCTTGCCCTCGTTGTCCGCGATCACCGGCCGGCGGCAGGCCCCGAACAGGTCTTCCTGCACCTCGTAGGCCTTGGTCTTCACCGAGAACAGGCCCAGCAGCGTCGAGAACACCGCATCGTGCGAGCGCGGCTGCGCCGCCGACTTGCCGATGCAGCCCAGGTCCACGCCCAGAGCCTGCGGCGCCCCGCGCGAGAACCAGGCCACCATCGGCACCTGCTTCTGCTCCGGCGGCGCCAGCTGCCACGGCAGGCCGTGCAGGTAGACCCCCTTCTCGCCCAGGCTCTCGCCGTGGTCTGAGACATAGATCATCACCGAGTCCATCTGCCCCTGCTGCGCCGCCAGGCGCCCCACCAGGTCCGACAGCACCTGGTCGGTGTAGACGATCGTATTGTCGTAGGCATTGACGATCTGCTCACGCGTGCAGCGCTGCACGTTGGCGTCGCGGCAGTCCGGCGTGAAAGCACGCGCCGACTCCGGGTAGCGCTTGTAGTAGGCCGGGCCATGGCTGCCCTTGGTATGCAGCACCAGCAGCTTGGCGCCCGCCGCCGGGTAGAACTGCTGCAGGTCACGCAGCAGGATGCCGTCATGGCACTCCCCGTCCTCGCAGAGCACCGGGTCCACCGCCGCATCCAGCGACTCCATGCCCACGCGGGTGCAGACGTTCTGGCAGCCGGAATCGTTGTCGCGCCAGCCGATCTTCACACCCACGCGCTTGAGCAGGTCCAGCAGGTTCTCCTGCTTCTCCTCGCGCCCGCGGCTGAAAGTCCCGCGGTCGTCGATGGAGAACATGCAGGGCACCGACTCCGCCGTATACGTCCCGCAGGCCGTCACGTTGGAGAAATTCACCAGCCCCGGGATCTTGGCCAGCCGCGGCGTCGTCTCGCGCCCGTAGCCGTTGAGCTGGAAGTTGGCCGCACGCGTCGTCTCGCCCACCACCAGCACCACCAGCAACGGCCGCGGCGACACCGCCAGGCTGCGCACCGCGTCGGTGGCGATGGGCTGCGGCGGCAGCCGCGGCCCCTTGGGCAGGATATCCTGCACGTAACGCTTCACCGAGTGCAGCGGGAACGTGGGGTTCACGTACACCCGCACATCGCGGTGGATACGCCCCCAGATCATCAGCTCATGCTGCTGCGGCAGGAACACCGCCAGCAGCATCACCACCAGCGCGCCCGCCAGCATCAGCCGCCGCAGCAGCTCCGGCCCCGCCTTGTCCCAGCGCAGCGGCCAGCGCCACACCAGCCAGGCCGGCACCAGACCCTGCAGGAACACATGCGCGAACAGCGCCAGCTGCAGCAGGTCGCCCGCCTCATGCCGGTCCGTGCGCGCCACGTTCACCAGCATGGCGCGGTCGATCACCGTGCCGAAGCGGTCCATGAAATAGCTGCACACCGCCGCCGTCACCAGGAACACCACCAGCGCCGGCTTCAGCGTGCGCCGCCAGGCCAGCAGCGACAGCGCCAGGCCCAGCAGCACCACCAGCGCCACCGCCACGCTGCCCATGATGCGCCACTCCTGCCACCCCGCCGGCGAGGGCAGCGACGCCGCCACGGCACGGAAGAAGGACAGGTTCTGGGTCAGCGCCAGGTAGGCCACCACCAGCATCAGCAGGGTATTGGGCCCCACCTCCGGCAGCGCCAGGGACAGCCCGCGGGGCCAGACACGGGCCAGCAGCCCCCCACGAGGCGCCGCAGCGGTCTCTGCCCGGGCACGGGACGTGGTCTTGGGCAACGAGGACATGCAGGCACCTGTAAGAAAGGGAGCCTGCACCTTAGTCGCCGCCATGTAACCGGCATGTCAACGCCGGGGGCAGTAACCGCCTGGCAGCGTTGCTGTAGTGGATTTTGTCTATCCGGACGCTATTCGCCAGGCGATCAGCCCAGGCCGGGAGATTTCAAGGACCAGCCGCCCGGATGCAAACGGAAAGCCCCGGGCAAAAAAGAAACCCCGCCGGAGAGGCGGGGTTTCGGAGCATCTTGATCAAATGCTGCAGGGCCTGGCACAACACCATCCGCCTCTTGCACGAACCTTCAGGGCACGCCGAATTTTTCTGGAAAGGCCAAGAACGTCAGGGCGTACACGATGCAGATTGCTGGCTCATTGTTGTCCATAGCCTCGATTATAGTCTCTTGTAAATTAGGTGCTCAAACGCCTCTGGTCAATATTCGCTCGGCGCCTCCGGAGAAGAGCCTGGGCGTCCACTTTCAAGCAGCTTAGAGCCAAAGCTTCAGAATTGTGGAATTTTTGTGCAGAGCCTTGGAGTAACCCGTATATCCGCTATGCTGCCGAGGACGAATATTAAAGGAATAGATTCATGCAGCCTCAGCTTTGTACCTACAAGATCCTTGGCTCAATAGCCTTGCTCTTTCTGTTACTCGCCCCCAGCCTGGCACGGGCTGAGACCTGGAACCTGAATGGGCGCTACGAAAGCAGCGTACAGGGCGACGTTACCCCAAAATTGAGTAGCACCGTGGTTTAGAGTCCGACCCAAGACCCCAGGAGGTCGGACGTGAAGAAGCGGTATTCGGAAGAGCAGATCATCGGATTTCTGAAGGAAGCGGA
>NZ_JAUASX010000015.1:55579-123601 GCF_030345715.1 Solimonas sp. SE-A11 | reverse complement strand
TGATCCACAACCGCCAACTTAAAGGCCATCGTGTAATCGCGCTGCGTCCTCTTAACCCTTGATTCCATTTGACTCTCCTTCTCGACTTCGAAAAGGTGTCAACCCTGGGCAGGACGGGTCAGGTTGAAATAAAAGGCCGCGAGAGATCGCGGCCTTTTTTTGTTGGGCGGCTACCTGAAGCGTTCACCCTTCGACAGGCTCAGGGCGAACGGTTGGATTGATACTTGAAGGCTCCTCTCCTCGGCAATTGCTCCTGCATTGCCCTACCTCGAGCATCCATGCCCTCGTCCCCAACCCCTCTCCCGCGAGGGGGGCTTAGCGGCTTCTCTGATCTGGCAGAGATCAGCCGAGGTTAATTCGGAATCACTCTTCCGAATCTTGGTGAGCGGAAGCGAATGCTTCTGATGTACGGGCCCCTGTTGCCCGGATGCCTGACCGGTGGTCGGGCCCAGGGTGTGTTTCTTTGATTACTTTCTTCGCCTGGAGGCGCCTACTGTTGGTTCACAAGAAAAGAAAGTGACTCGCCCTTGGGCGAAATAAACCATCAGAGATCCACTGCACCTGACCGACGTAGTCGCCGGCATCCCAGCTCTTCGCGATGCACTCGGTAAACGTGGAGAAGTCCTGCCTCACACCAACGGCGCTTTCCTCAAACTCGTCACTGCCCACGTCGCCCGCGAATCCTCCAGCTTCAACTGCTTCGCGCCCAGCCGCGTCACGATCCGGTCGTACTCCGCCTTCTTCATGCGGTCCATCTCAGGGTCGGGATCGCTGGGGGTCCAGGGGTGGACGTAGACCACGTTCCTGATCTTGGCCTGCAGCATCTCCTTGGCGCAGCCGAAGCAGGGTTGCATGGTGGTGTAGAGCGTGGCGTCCTGCACCGAGATGCCGAAGCGCGCGGCGGACAGCAGGGCGTTCTGCTCGGCGTGCACGCAGATGCAGAGGTCGTAGCCGACGCCGGAGCGGAATTGGCTGCCGGGATTGCGGCAGCGCAGGCAGCCGCCGTCCAGGCAGTTGGGCATGCCTTCCGGCACGCCGTTGTAGCCGGTGGAGATGACGCGGTTTTCCTTCACGATCACGGCGCCCACGCGGTTGCCGGTGCAGTTCGCCTTTTCGCGCACGGCAAAGGCGATGCCCATGTAGTAGGTGTCGGTGTCCGGCAACTGTTCGCTCATCGTGGTCTCTCCTGAGGGGGAGCTTGTGTCAGGCATGGCGGTCATTTCAAGCGTCAGGGCTCAGCAGCAGTTTGCCCTGGGTCTGGCCGGATTCCAGGGCGCGGTGGGCCTCGGCGGCGGCCGAGAGGGGGTAGATGGTCAGCGGCGGGGCCTGCAGGGTGCCTGCGGCCACGCCGGCCAGGATCTGCGTCATGGCCGGTAGCAGCAGATCGGCGCGCTCGCTGAGGAAGCTGAGGTTGAAGCCCAGCACGCTGCGGTTGTTCACGGTGAGCTTCAAGGGGTCGAAGCGCGGGGTGCGCAGCCAGTCCCAGGCCAGCTTGAGCCAGTTGGGCCGGCCGCCGGTGCGCGGCAGCATGGTGTGGAAGCCGTAGATCGCCAGCCGGCCCAGCGGTGCCAGGTGGCGGTAGCTGTCGCCCAGCGTCTCCACGCCATTGGGGTCCAGGATCACGTCGTAGCCCTTGGGGGCAACGCGCTCCGCTTCGGCCCAGAGGGGCTGCTCGGATTTGACGATGACGTGCCGGGCGCCGAGCCGCAGCGGCAACTCGCGCTTGTGCGCGCCGCCGACCACGGCGGTGACCTCGGCACCGTGCCGGGCGGCGAGCTGCACGGCGGCGCTGCCGACACCGCCGGCGGCGGAATGCACCAGCACGCGCTCGCCGCGACGCAGGTGGGCCAGCTCGTGCAGGGCGAACCAGGCGGTCAGGAAGATCGTCGGCAGGGCAGCGGCCTGGGGGCTGTCCAGCCCTGGCGGGATGCGGAAGGCCTGCATCGCCGGCACGCAGAGCCGACTGGCGTAGCCGCCGAACAGGGTCAGGGCCAGCACCGGATCGCCGGGCTGCCAGCCCTCCACGCTCTCGCCCACGGCATCGACCTCGCCTGCCACCTCGAAGCCCGGGGTGATGGGCCAGCCCATCAGGCGCTTGGCGGATTCGTAGAGGCCCATGCGGATGACGCAGTCGGCGTAGTTGACCCCGATATGGCGCACGGCGATGCGCAGTTCTCCCGCGCGCGGCTTCGGGTCCGGCTGCTCGCGCAGTTGCAGGCGGTCATAGCTGCCCGGGCGGTCGATGACGATGGTTTTCATGGGTTTGCGACGAGCGGCGGCGATGGCGGCGGCAGCGGCGCCGCGGGTACATAGTATCTACTGCCCTGACCCCGGTATCCGCGTAGCGTGGCGGAATGAGAACCCTGGACCTTGCCGGCGCCGAAGGACCCTCTGCCCGTGGGGGCCAGGGGGACGATGCCGGCGACTGGCGCCAACGCCTTGCCCGTCCGGCGGACCGCTGGGTGGGCGTTGCCTGGCGCCTGCTGGTCCTGGTGCTGGCTTACCTGGGTACCGGCTGGTTGGGCCTGCAGCTGGCGCAGCCTCCGGGCTATGCCACCGCGATCTGGCCGCCCTCCGGTATTTCCCTGGCCCTGCTGCTGCTCTGGGGCCGCGGGCTCTGGCCCGGCGTATGGCTGGGCTCGCTGCTGCTGAACTGCGCGGTTGGCTACAAGGTTGGCGGTGGCCTTTCGCCGCAGAGCGTGCTGGTGGCGGTGGCCATCGCCAGTGGTTCCAGCCTGCAGGCGATCTGCGGCGCGACGCTGATCCGGCGTTATGTCGGCTGGCCGACGATGCTCGATTCCGGCCGCGATGTGCTCTCCTTCATGCTGCTGGGCGGCGTGCTGTCCTGCGTGATCGCCGCCAGCGTGGGGACTGCCACGCTGTACTTCAGCCGCCGCGTGGTGCCGGGCGACCTGTTGTTCACCGGCTTCACCTGGTGGGTGGGCGACGCCATGGGCGTGTTCCTGATCGCTCCCCTGTTGGTGGTCTGGGCGCTGGAGCGCCGCCGCAGCTGGCAGCGCCGCTTGCCGACGGTGGTCGGTTCGGTGGCGATTTCGGTGCTGCTGGGCGCCCTGGTGGTGCAGCAGACCAACCTGGTGGAGAGCAGCCGCATCCGCAGCGCCTTCAGCGAACAGGCACAGGCGGTGGAGCGTGGCCTGAAAGAGCGGCTGGTCGGGGCGGAGCGCGCGGTGCGCACACTCGGTGATTTCTACCAGGCCTCCACCGAGGTGACGTCCGAGGACTTCATCGCCTTTGCCGGCGGCCAGTTGCTGGGCACGCCGGGCATCCGTTCGCTAGGCTGGGCCCCGCGCCTGGCCGGCGAGCACTATCCGGTCACCTACATCATGCCGCGCGACGGCAACCAGGCCCTGTTGGGGCATGACCTGGCCAGCGACGTCGGCCAGCAGACCTTGCTGGACAACCTCACGGCATCGCGTGCGCTGGCGGTTTCACACGATCTGCCGGCGTCGGTGGCCTACGGCAGTGGCGGCGTGCTGGTGGCGGCGCCGTTGGGCAGGACGCAGGCCAACGGTGCGTGGCGCCGGGATGGCCTGGTTTTCGCGCTGCTGCAGTTCGACGCCCTGATGAAGCAGGTCGCGGGCGACCGCCTGCCGCAAGGCGTCGAGCTGGTCCTGATGGACCGCGGCGCCAGCCATGAGCGTGCGCGGCTCTATTCCAGTTCGGGCCGCATGCCGCTGCGGGATGCCAACAGTCTGGTGCATGAGGGCGAGCTCAGCTTCGGCCCTGCCCACTGGCATCTGCAGGTGGTCGCCGGCAACGCCTACCTGCAGGCGCACCGCTCGCTGCAGGCCTGGATCACGCAGGCGGGCGTGTTCCTGTTTTCCGGATTGCTGGGTGGCTTCCTGCTGGTGCTCACCGGCCGCGCGGCGCGCGTGGAGCAGCTGGTGGGCGAGCGCACCGACGAATTGGAGCAGAAGAACCGCGCGCTGTCCGGCGAGGTGGAGCAGCGCCAGCGCAGCGAGGCGGCCCTGCGCGAGAGCGAGGAGCGCTTCCGCGGCATCTTCGAGAGCGCCAGCACCGGCATCGCCTTCGCCAATGCCCGCGGACGCATCCTGCAGAGCAATGCCGCGTTCCAGGCGCAGCTCGGCTATTCCGCCGAGGCGCTGCGCAGCATGGACTTCCCCTCGCTGACACACCCGGAGGACATCGCGCGCGAGATGGAGCTGTTCCGGGAGGTGGAATCGGGGCGCCGAGACAGCTACCGCCTGGAGAAGCGCTTCCGCGCGGCCGGTGGACGCCATGCCTGGACCGATTCCACGGTGTCCGCGATCCGCGTCGGCGATTCCCGCCCGCAGCACTACGTGGTGGTCTGCACCGACATCGAGGCGCGCAAGAACGCCGAGGCGCATATCCGCTACCTGGCGCAGAGCGACGCGCTCACCGGGCTGCCGAACCGCTCGATGCTGGCCAGCCGCCTGGAGGAGATCCTGGCCGAGGCCTGCCTCAGCCGCCAGCCGTTCGCGGTGATGTTCATCGACCTCGACCGCTTCAAGAACATCAACGACTCGCTGGGCCATGGCACCGGCGATACGCTGCTGCAGGAGATGGCGCGGCGCCTCGGCATGTGCGTGCGCGGCAGCGATATCCTGGCGCGCCACGGCGGCGACGAGTTCGTGGTGGTGCTGCCGCAGGTGCAGGACGCGGCGCAGGTGTCGCAGGTGGCCACCAAGATGCTGGCCATGATCGAGCAGCCGCTGACCATCGACCAGCACCTGCTCAGCGTGACCTGCAGCATCGGCATCGCCCTGTATCCGGGCGACGGCGAGGACGCCGAGAGCCTGATGAAGAATGCCGACGCCGCGATGTACGTGGCGAAGAATTCTGGACGCAACAGCTTCCAGTTCTTCACCGCCGACATGAACGCCCGCGTACGCGAGTTCCTGCGCGTGGAGAACGACCTGCGCAGCGCGTTGAAGAACGGCGAGTTCCGCCTGCACTACCAGCCGCAGTTCGACACGGCCGGTGGTGAGGTGCTGGCGATGGAGGCGCTGATCCGCTGGCAGCATCCGCAGCGTGGACTGCTGCTGGCCGGGCAGTTCATCCGCGTGGCGGAGGAGAGCGGGCTGATCGAGGAGATCGGCGACTGGGTGCTCAACGAGGCGTGCCGGCAGGCGCGCGACTGGCAGGCGCGTGGCTTCAGGACCGTGCCGGTGTCGGTGAACCTGTCGGGCTTCCAGCTCTACCGCCGCGACATCGTCTCCAAGGTGAGTCGTGCGCTGCGTTCCAGCGGCCTGGACCCGCGTTGGCTGGAGCTGGAGGTCACCGAGTCGGTGCTGATGCAGGACGTCGAGCGCGTGGTCGGCATCCTGCAGGAAATCCGCGGCATGGACGTGAAGCTGGCGCTGGACGATTTCGGCACCGGCTACTCGTCGCTGGCCTACCTGCAGCGCTTCCCGCTGAGCCGCCTCAAGGTGGACCAGACCTTCGTTCGCGACATCAGCGTGGACGACAGCGACGCGGCGATCTGCAAGGCGATCATCGCGCTGGCGCGAACCCTGGGCCTGCAAGTGGTGGCGGAGGGCGTGGAGACGCAGCAGCAGTTGGCGTTCCTGCGTGAGCACCGCTGCGACCTGGTGCAGGGCAACCTGCTGGGGGCGGCGATGTCGCCCAAGGACATGGAAGCACTGCTGGCGCAGTGAGTGCGCGCGCGGGCGCAAGGGGAACACGGAATCGCGGGGGCGGTGATGGGTAGTGGCGAAGCACCGCCCGTCCCGAGGAACGGGCGGGCGCCTGGCTTTCCAGGTTTTGGGTGGGAGCGGCCGTTGGCCGCGACAGGGCAGTCACCAAAGTCGAGAGGTCGCGGCCAACGGCCGCTCCTACGATGAGGCTTGCTCCGGACCCGGGCTGGCGGGCACGCGCTTCGCCCTGATCTCTTCCACCTGCTGTTTCCACGCAGCCACTTCTTCCGGCCAGCCTTCCAGCACGCAGACGGCGCAGCCGCCATTGCAGCAGTCCGGCTGGTCCGGGTATGGCGGCAGGTCGGTTTCGTCCGGGGTCGGGTAGCGGAAGGGCTGTACACCGCTCATGTGAAGCGCTCTCCTGCGAGCTTGCGGCCGCGGGCCGCGGTGGCGGCGTCCATGGCCTTGCCGCCGGGCCATTGCAGTTGCTGAAGGCGCACGATGCCCTCGCCCGCCGCCACCGCGATGCCCTGGGCATCCGCCGCGACGATGGTGCCCGGCTCGCCGCGGCCGGCCTCGGCACGTGCCAGCCACAGGCGCAGGCGCTCGCCGCCCAGCTCGCTCCAGGCCACCGGCACCGGGTTGAAGGCGCGGATGCGCCGCGCGATCTCCTCGGCGGGGCGCGTCCAGTCGATGCGCGCTTCTTCCTTGCTCAGCTTGCGGGCATAGGTGGCGCCGTCGACGGGCTGCGTGCGTTCCTGCAAGCCACCGCGCTCCAGCCCGGCCACGGCCTCCACGATGAGGCGGCTGCCCAGCGCCTGCAGTTCGTCATGCAGCGAGGCGGCGGTGGTGTCGGCCGTGATGGCGATGGCTTCTTCGAGCAGCATCGGGCCGGTATCCAGGCCGGCGTCCATGCGCATGATGGTAACTCCGGTCTGCGCGTCGCCGGTCTCGATGGCGCGCTGGATCGGCGCCGCGCCGCGCCAGCGTGGCAGCAGGGAGGCATGGATGTTGAGGCAGCCGTGGCGGGGGATGTCCAGCACAGCCTGTGGCAACAGCAGGCCATAGGCCACCACCACCATCACGTCCGGAGCCAGGGCGCGCAGCTCGTCCACCGCTTCGCCGCGCAGCTTCTCGGGCTTGAACAGGGGCAGGCCGAGCTCGGCGGCGCGCAGCGCCACCGGCGAGGGGCTGAGCTTCTGGCCGCGGCCCGAGGGGCGATCCGGCTGGGTATAGACGCCGACGATCTGGTGGCCGGCGGTGTGCAGGGAATCCAGCGCCGCGACCGCGAAGTCCGGCGTGCCGGCGAAGACCAGGCGCACGTGGCCTAACCCTTCGCCTTGTGCCGGGCTTCCTTCTCCATCTTCTTGCGCAGGCGTTCGCGCTTGAGGCTGGAGAGGTAGTCGATGTAGAGCTTGCCGTCGAGGTGGTCGATCTCGTGCTGGATGGCCTGGGCCATCAGGCCCTCGGCCTCCAGCTCGAAAGGCTGGCCGTGGCGGTCCAGGGCGCGCATCTTCAGGCGGTTGTAGCGGTCCACCTTGTCGCTGTAGCCGGCTACGGAGAGGCAGCCTTCGTCCATGCTCTGGCGGTCGCCGGCCTCGAAAATCTCGGGGTTGATGACTACCATGGGCCTGGGTTCGCCCTTGTCCTCGCTGGTGTCCATCACCGCCAGGCGCTTGGGAATGCCGACCTGGGTGGCGGCCAGACCGACGCCGGGGGCGGCGTACATGGTCTCGAACATGTCGTCGATCAGACGCTGCAGGGCGTCGTCGAACTGCGTCACCGGGGCGGCTTTCTGCCGCAGGCGGGGATCGGGATGCTGCAGGATTTCGAGTAATGCCATGTCAGGAACCAGCCTACAACTTAGAAACGACTGTTGGATTTGACGGCAAACGATTGACTCATCTAGAGTTTGCTGCAAATCCGGCGTAACCGCGGGGAAGGTGCCGCCATGCGGAAGTATAGCGTTTTATACCGAGTTCAAGCTCTGGCGCTGGCTGCGGCCGCGCTCGCCGCCGGCTGCGCGACGGCGCCGGGCGAACGCAGCTCGTCCAACGTGCAGCCTCCTGCGCCCGTGGCGCGTCCTGCGCCGGTGGCGGAGCCGCTGCAGGCCGAGGTCGAGGGGCTGAGCTACGACGAGCGTGCGGCGGTGGCCGCCGATGAGGGCAGCCCGGTGCGCGAGGACGCGCCGCTGCGCTATGTCGTCAAGAAGGGCGATACGCTCTGGGGCATCTCGCAGAAGTTCCTGGTCGAGCCCTGGCAGTGGCCCGAGGTCTGGATCGTCAACGACCAGGTCAAGAATCCCCACCTGATCTACCCCGGCGACGTGCTGACGCTGATCTGGCGCGATGGCCGCCCGCGCGTGGCGCGCGAGCCGGAGCTAGCCTCGGACCGCCTGTCGCCGCGCATCCGTGAGTCCGACCTGGGCGCGGCCATCCCGGTGATCCCGCTCGACGCGATCCGCGATTTCCTGCGCAGCCCGCGCCTGGTGACGCTGGAGCAGCTCAAGCAGGCGCCGTACATCCTCGACTTCGTCGATCTGCACATCGTCGGCGCCAGCGGCAACGGTGCCTACGTGAAGAAGCTCAAGCGCAGCCACGGCAGCTCGCTGGAGGCGGTGCGCCTGGGGCAGAGCTATATCGATCCGGACACCAAGGAGCTGCTCGGCTACGAGGCCATCCCGGTGGCGCAGGCCGAGGTGCGCGAGTTCGCCGAGCCCGGCACGGTGATGCTAACCAAGAGCTATCGCGAGACCCGCGCCGGCGACTACCTGATCAAGCCGCTGTCCGAGACCTTCGAGGCCAACTTCTACCCGCACGTGCCCAAGGGCCCGTTCACCGGCCGCATCCTGTCGGTGTTCGACGGCGTCTCGCAAATCGGCCAGTACCAGGTCGTGACGCTGAGCAAGGGCGCGCGCGATGGCCTGGAAGCGGGCCACGTGCTGGATATCCTGCAAGCCGGCCGTAGCGCGAAGGACCCGCATGGCATCAAGTACGTCGCCCTGCCGGAGACCTATGCCGGCCAGGTGATGGTGTTCAAGCTCGAGGATCGCGTGTCCTACGCGCTGGTCATGTCGGCGATCCGCCCGGTCCATGCGCTGGACAAGGTGGTCAAGCCTGGTACGCGCGTCGCCATCGAGTAAGCGCCCCGCGCCACGGAGATTTTGCACGCCCGCCGGCAGCAACCCGTCACAAGACGGCTTGCCCCCGGCGGGCGTTCTGTTTCACGCTCCGGTCGTGAAACTTCCTGCCCTGCAATCCTGGCTGACCCTGCTGCGCGCCCCTGGCGTCGGCGGCACCACCGTGGCGCGCCTGCTCGCCACCTTCGGCTCGGCGGAGGCGGCTGTGTCCGCCGGCGCTGCGGCGCTGCGCCCCCTGGGTCTGTCCGACGAAACCCTGCAGTTCTTCGTCCAGGGTGACCCGGAGGGCCTGGCCCTGGACCTGGAATGGCTGGACCAGCCCGGACGCGGCCTGCTGACGCTGGACGACCCGCGCTACCCGGAGCGGCTGCGGCAGATCGCCCAGGCGCCCGGGGCGCTGTTCTACCAGGGCGATCCGGAGTTGCTGGCGCTGCCGCAGCTGGCCATCGTCGGAGCCCGCTCGGCGACGCCGCAGGGCCTGGAGAACGCCCGTGCCTTCGCCGCGGAGCTGGCCCGCCGCGGGCTGTGCATCACCAGCGGCCTGGCCCTGGGGATCGACGGGGCGGCCCACCGCGGCGCCCTGGAGGCCGGCGGCATGACGATCGCGGTCTGCGCCACCGGCCTGGATAGGGTCTATCCGGCGCGCCATCGCCAGCTCGCCCATGACATCGTGCGCGAGGGGCTGATGATCTCGGAGTTTCCGGTGGGGGTGGCGGCGTTGCCGGAGCACTTCCCGCGTCGCAACCGCATCATCTCGGGCCTGTCGATGGGCGTGCTGGTGGTGGAGGCGGCGCCGGAGTCCGGCTCGCTGATCACGGCGGCCTATGCCAACGAGCAGGGCCGCGAAGTGTTTGCGATCCCCGGCTCCATCCACAGCCCGATGGCGCGTGGCTGCCACCGACTGATCCGCCAGGGCGCCAAGCTGGTAGAGTCGGTGGACGACATCCTGGAGGAGATCGCCCCGCAACTGCGCGCGCGGCGCGCGGCGCTGGTGGCGGCCCCGCCGCCAGAGGATCCCGTGCAGGCGCGGGTGTTGGACAGCCTGGGAACCGAACCGCAGTCCTTCGATCAACTACTGATGGGTAGCGGGTTGGACGCTGCGGCGCTCAGCGAGGCGCTGCTGGCGCTGGAGTTGGCCGGGGAGGTCGCGTCGGCGGCGGGAGGGACATACCAAAAGCTGCGGGTTACGGCATGATTGCTGCACGATCCTGGGCAGTGGCCCGCTCGTGATTTAACTTGAGAGTCTCGTAAATTGTGATATATAAAATCACAACAACAGGGTGGCGAAATCAAGGGATTCACATAATTTCAACATATTTGCTTTGAAATACATTAAAAACACACAGCACCGGAGCGTTTCATGAAAGAGACCGTACTGGATGTGCTGATGTATCTGTTCGAGAACTACCAGGAAGGCGAGTTCTCCGATTCCGACAATCAGGTCACTTTGCGCGACGAGTTGATCGCGGCCGGATTTCCCGACCAGGAGGTTGCCCACGCGTTCGACTGGGTCGACGGCCTGGCGCAGCAGCGGCAACTCCCGATCGTCTTCGGCCCCGGTGGGGCCATCCGCGTCTACGCCCGGGAGGAGCTGTCGAAGTTATCCACCGAGGTGCGCGGCTTCATCATGTACCTGGAGCAGCTGGGCATCTTCGGCGCCCAGGCCCGCGAGCTGGTGATCGACCGGCTGATGGCGCTGAACGAAGAAATCGACCTGGAACGGGTCAAATGGGTCTGCCTGCTGGTGCTGATGAACGAGCCGGACGCGGAAGACGCCTTTGCCCATCTCGAGGAGATGGTCTACTACAGCGGCGAATTCCTGCACTGAATCAGGGGCTTGCCGGTCCGCCACCGTATTTCGGCGCTGGACAGGCGGCGCGTCTTCCGCATATAAGCAGGCCCCTGCGGGCAGTCGCCCGCCGCGCCGAGCGCTTTAAAGAGCCTATCCGTGAGTCATACGCACACGCGTTGCTGCCAGAAATCGCGCCAGGCAAGTCAGCCGATGCGCGGTTGGGTGGGTCCCAATAAGCAGCGGCTGGCGCCGCATGGCGCGATTTCCGGCGCAATCCGGAGGGACGGGGCTATTTTTGCGCCCCGCAGCCCCTATCGCCCCTTATGTACTCGCGTACACCGCGGGTCGATAGGGTTAGCGGGACACAAAAATGGCACGCCGTCGCGTGCGCGTATCACTCACGGATAGGCTCTTAATGACTAAGAACCTGGTCATCGTCGAGTCGCCCGCCAAGGCCAAGACGATCAAGAAGTACCTGGGCAAGGATTTCGAGGTGTTGGCCTCCTACGGCCACGTGCGCGACCTCGTGCCCAAGGATGGCGCCGTGGATGTCCAGAACGGCTTCGCCATGAAGTACCAGGTGATCGACCGCAACGAAAAACACGTCAAGGCGATCGTTTCCGCGCTGAAGCAAGCCGATGAGCTCTGGCTGGCCACCGACCCTGATCGCGAGGGGGAGGCCATTTCCTGGCACCTGGCCGAGCTGCTGCGCGAGAAGAACGCGCTCAAGGGCAAGCCGGTCAAGCGCGTGGTGTTCTACGAGATCACCCAGCGCGAAGTGCAGGAAGCCATCCGCAACCCGCGCGACATCTCCGAGGACCTGGTGAATGCCCAGCAGGCGCGCCGCGCCCTGGACTACCTGGTGGGCTTCAACCTGTCGCCGCTGCTGTGGCGCAAGGTGCAGCCGGGCCTGTCGGCCGGCCGCGTGCAGTCGCCGGCGCTGCGCCTGATCTGCGAGCGCGAGCTCGAGATCCGCGCGTTCAAGCCGCAGGAATACTGGTCGCTGGATGCCCGCGCCGAGAAGGCCAACCAGGCCTTCAGCGCGCGCCTGATCGAGCTGGACGGCAAGAAGGCCGAGCAGTTCACGCTGACCGACGGCCTCGGTGCCGAGGCTGCCCGGGAGCGCATCCTGGAGGCGGCCGGCGGCACGCTGCTGGTCAAGTCCATCGAGAAGAAGCAGCGCCGCCGCAACCCGGGCGCGCCGTTCACCACCTCGACGCTGCAGCAGGAAGCCAACCGCAAGCTCGGCTTCACCTCCAAGCGCACGATGCAGACCGCGCAGCAGCTGTACGAAGGTGTGGACATCGACGGCGAGACGGTGGGCCTGATCACCTACATGCGTACCGACTCGGTGAGCCTGGCGCAGGATGCGATCAAGGACATCCGCAACGTCATCCAGCTGCAATACGGTGCCGACGCGCTGCCGTCCGAGCCGCGCACCTACAAGGCCAAGTCCAAGAACGCCCAGGAAGCGCATGAAGCCGTGCGCCCGACCTCGGCTGCGCGCCTGCCTCGCCAGGTGGCGCAGTTCCTCAAGCCCGACCAGGCCAAGCTCTACGAGCTGATCTGGAAGCGCACCGTGGCCTCGCAGATGGAAGCGGCGGTGTTCGACACCGTCAGCGCCGAGCTGCGTGCCGGCAGCGAGCATGCCTTCCGCGCCACCGGCTCGGTGCTGGTGACGCCGGGCTTCCTGGCCGCCTACGACATCCGCGCGCAGGATCCGGAAGACCGCGACGAGGGTGACGAGGACGACAAGCGCCTGCCGGCGCTGGTGGAAGGCGAGCGCGTGAAGCTGCTGGAACTGCTGCCCGAGCAGCACTTCACCCAGCCGCCGCCGCGCTATACCGAAGCCAGCCTGGTCAAGACGCTGGAAGAGTTTGACATCGGCCGCCCGTCGACCTACGCCACCATCATCTCCACCCTGCAGGGTCGCGACTACGTGCGCCTGGAGGGCAAGGCCTTCGTGCCGACCGACGTCGGCATGATCGTCAACAAGTTCCTGACCGACCACTTCGAGCAGTACGTGGACTACGAGTTCACGGCGCATCTCGAGGACGATCTCGACGCCGTCTCGCGCGGCGAGAAGCAGTGGAAGCCGCTGCTGGCGCAGTTCTGGAACAGCTTCAAGCCGCGCATCGAAGAGAAGATGGAGCTGTCGCGCAAGGACGTGTCGGAGGCCCGCATCATCGGCACCGACCCGGCCACCGGCAAGCCGGTCAGCGCGCGCCTGGGTCGCTTCGGTCCCTTCGTGCAGATCGGCACCAAGGACGACCAGGACAAGCCGCGCTTCTCCTCGCTGCGGGCCAACCAGCGCATCGACACCATCACGCTGGAGCAGGCCCTGGCCCTGTTCCAGCTGCCGCGCAAGATCGGCACGCTGCCCAACGGCGACGAGGTGGAGGCCAACATCGGCCGCTTCGGCCCGTACATCAAGCACGGCAAGAGCTTTGTCTCGATGAAGAAGGACGACGATCCGTACACCATCGAGCTGCCGCGCGCGATCGAGCTGATCGAGCAGAAGGCGGCGGCGCTGGAAGCGGCGACGCTCAAGGTCTTCGACGGCACCGGCATCCGCATCATCAAGGGCCGCTTCGGCGCCTACATCACCGACGGCACGCGTCGCGCGAATGTTCCGCGCAACAAGGAAGTCGACGACGTGACGGTCTTCGAGTGCGAGGCCTGGCTGGCGGAAGCCGCCGCGGCGGCACCGAAGAAGGGCGGCAAGAAGGGCAAGGCGCCGGCCAAGAAGGCGGCCGCCGCCAAGGCCGAGAGTGCCGAGAAGGCTCCAGCGAAGAAGCCGGCCGCCAAGAAGGCCGCGGTCAAGAAGACCGCCGTGAAAAAGGCCACTGCCAAGAAGTCCACTGCCAAGAAGGCTCCGGCGAAGAAAGCCGCCGCCAGGAATAAGAGCTAGTCCGTGAACGTTGCACCGCTGCGCCTGAAAGCTGCCTGCCGCGCGCTGCAGCGCGGCGGTGTGATCGCCTATCCCACCGAGGCCGTCTGGGGCCTGGGTTGCGAGCCGCAGGACGAGCGCGCCGTGATGCGCCTGCTGCAGATCAAGGATCGCCCCTGGGAAAAGGGCGTGATCCTGATCGCCTCGCGCTTCGAGCAGCTGGAGCCCTACGTGCAGGTGCCGTCCAACAACGCCCTGAAGCGCGCCACCGCCACCTGGCCGGGCCCGGCGACCTGGGTGTTCCCGGCCAGGGACTACACCCCGATGTGGATCAGCGGCGACCATGACGGCGTCGCCGTGCGCGTCAGCAGCCACCCGGCCGTGGTAGAACTCTGCGAGGCCTATGGCGGAGCCATCGTCTCCACCAGCGCCAACCCCGCTGGCCGTGCGCCGGCCATGACGGTGGCGCAGGTGCGCCTGTACTTCGGCGACGAGATCGACTTCCTGATGCCGGGGGCGCTGGGCCACTTGAGCAAGCCGACCACGATCCGTGATGTTTCGACCGGACATATCCTGCGCCGATGAGCACGCCCGACTTCACCGCTGTCGAATCCTGGCTGCGCGGCCTGCAGCAGCGTCTGTGCGAACGCTTCGAAGCCATCGACGGCCAGGTGAGTTTCGGGCGTGACGAATGGCAGCGTGCCGAGGGCGGTGGCGGCGTCTCGCGCGTGATGGCGGACGGTGCCGTGTTCGAGCGTGGTGGCGTGGGCTTCTCGCTGGTGCATGGCACCAGGCTGCCGCCCTCCGCCACGGCCCACCGGCCGGAACTGCAGGGACGCAGCTGGCGCGCGATGGGCGTGTCGGTGGTGATGCATCCGCGCAACCCGCATGCGCCCACCAGCCATTGCAACGTGCGTCTGTTCCTGGCGGAGAAGCCGGGTGAAGAGCCGGTTTGGTGGTTCGGGGGCGGTTTTGATCTCACGCCCTATTACGGCTATGACGAGGACTGCCGCGACTGGCATCGCGCGGCACGTGACGCCTGTTCGCCGGCCGGGGCTCACGTCTATCCGAAGCTGAAGCAGTGGTGCGACGAGTATTTCTTTCTCAAGCACCGCAACGAGCCGCGTGGGATCGGCGGCATCTTCTATGACGACTGGAGCGAGGGCGGCTTCGAGGCCGGCTTCGCGCTGATGCAGCGTGTGGGCGATGCCTATGGCGCGGCTTATGCGGACATCGTGGCGCGCCGCAAGGACCAGCCCTACGGCGAGCGCGAGCGGCAGTGGCAGTTGCTGCGCCGCGGGCGCTACGTCGAGTTCAATCTGGTCTGGGACCGCGGCACCCTGTTCGGCCTGCAGTCTGGCGGCCGCACCGAGTCGATCCTGATGTCGATGCCGCCGCAGGTACGCTGGGAGTACGACCATCACGCCGAGCCGGGTTCGCCCGAGGCGGCGCTGCTGGAGCGCTATCTCAAGCCGGGTACCTGGATCTAGAACAACTGCAGCTGGCGCAGGATGGCCTCGCCGACCTGCCGGCGCTTGCCGATGTCCTGCTCGCCCTGCAGGTCGATGTTGAGGGCGAAGCCGTAGACGCGCCCCTCCCGTTCCACCCAGCCCACCCACCAGCCGATCTGCGGCTGTGTGCCGAAGACCCAGCCGGTCTTGCCATAAAGCACGTCGCCGCCACGGGTCTCGATCCCCGCGATCTCGCGCACGGCGGACTGGCTGCCCGCTGAAAACGGCAGCTGGCCCTGCGCCAGCCGGGCGACGAAGCGGGCCTGCTCCACCGCGCTGATCTGCAGCGGGCCCCGCAGCCAGAAGCGGTCCACCACGGTGCCGGCGTTGTGGTTGCCGTAGTCCAGGCGTTCCAGCATCGCCTGCATGCGCGGCAGGCCGACGCGGCGCGCGATCTCCTGGTACACCGGCACGTTGGACGCCGGGAAGGCCTCGCGCATCGGCATGTCCTTCTCCCAGGCCTTGAAGGGCTGGGCTTGGCCGCCGTAGGGGATCACCTCGTCGATGTCGCGCACGGCCGCGGTCTCCAGCGCGATCAGGCTGTTGGCGAGCTTGAAGGTGGAGGCGGGGATGTAGCGCGTGTTCGCCCGCCCGGGGTTCACCAGCAGCAGGCGGTCGGCGGCCACGTCGTAGAGCGCGAAGCAGCCGGGCGTGCCGCCGAACAGGGGTTCCAGGTCCGGGCGCTCGTCGATGAAGCCGGCCCTGGCGGGCAGGGCGCAGAAGCACAGCAGGATCAGCAGGCGGCGCAGCACGGCGGCTCCATCCATGGGGCGGGCCGCAAGGATACCTTGGCATGGCTTTGCGCCGGGGCCGGCAGCGTTTAGGCTAAAGGCCATGACCCTCACCGAACTCCGTTACCTGGTGAACCTCGACAAGGAGCGCCACTTCGGCCGCGCCGCCGAGCGTTCCTTCGTGTCGCAGCCGACGCTGTCGGTCGCGGTGAAGAAGCTCGAGGACGAGCTGGGCGTGATCCTGTTCGAGCGCAACCGCGGCGAGGCCAAGCCCACGCCGGTGGGCGAGCGCATCATCACCCAGGCGCGCCGCGTGCTGGCCGAGTCCAAGCTGATCGAGGACATGGCGCGCGAAGGCCGCGATGAGCTCAACGGCCCGCTGCGCTTCGGCGCGATCTACACCGTCGGCCCCTACCTGCTGCCGGGCCTGGTGCCGCTGATGCGCGAGCGCGCGCCGCTGATGCCGCTGGTGATCGAGGAAAACTTCACCGCCAAGCTGCTGGAGCAGTTGCGCGACAACGAGCTGGACGTGGCGCTGCTGGCGTTGCCGGTGGACCTGACGGGCCTGGCGGCCTGGCCGGTCTACGACGAGGATTTCGTGGTGCTGCTCCCGCGAGACCATCACTGGGCCAACGAGAAGCAGATCCCGGCCCGCCAGCTCGCCGGCGAGCCACTGCTGCTGCTGGGTCCCGGGCATTGCTTCCGCGAGCAGGTGATCGAGGCCTGCCCCAAATGCGTGGAGCCGGACGGCGCCGGCCCGCGCCCGCAGACCGGCAGCAGCCTGGAGACGATCCGCCACATGGTGGTAGGCGGCCTGGGCATCACCGTGCTGCCGCGTGCCTCGGTGGAGAACCGCGGCGATGACCCCGGGCACCTGCTGTCCAAGCCCTTCGTGCAGCCCGGCCCCCAGCGCCGTATCGCGCTGATCTGGCGCAAATCCTGGCCGCGTCGCAAGGCGATCGCGGTGCTGCGCCAGGCGATCCTGGAGTCCGGCATGAAGGGCGTGAGCTACCTGCCGGACGCCGAGCTGCAGGAAGACGGCAAGCACTGAAGGCTTGCCGCGCGCGCCGGAGGCGCTACTGCAGCGTCGCCGCCCTGGCGGCCGGCGAGCGCGCCAAGTAGTCCAGTGCCTGCTGCGTGTCGCCCTCGGTCATCGGGTGGAAGCGCGGCGAAATCCAGCGCAGTGCGCCGGCCAGCAGGAAACTCAGCGGCGGGATGTTCTCCGTGCGGCGGCCCACGCGCTCCAGCTCCACCAGCAGGCGCAGCAGCGAGCGCCGCGCCATGCGGCGGCTGGCGCGGTCGTCACGGTCCTGCGCGGCCAGCTCGCGGTAGCCGTCGAGCAGGAAGTGGATGAACAGCGGGAACACCGCCGCCATCAGCACCTGGCGGCTGACGTAGAAGCCCAGCTGCGTGCGGCACAAGTGCTCGAACAGGTCGAAGGCGACGCAGCGGTGCTCCACTTCCTCGGCCAGGTGCCAGCGGAACAGGTCGGCCATCACCGGGTCGGCCTTGTCCCAGGTCTTGTTGTCCATGGCCCACTGTCCGAGCATGCCGGTGAAGTGCTCGATGGCGGCGATCAGCCCCACGCGAAGTACCAGCCAGTAGCGCTTCAGCGGATCGCGCTGCATCTGCTTGAGGCCGAAGGGCGCATCGCCCAGCACTTCGCCGAACAGGCGGTCGGCGCGCGCCAGGAAGGCCTCGGTCTGCAGATCGTGGCGCTGGAGGTAGGCCTGCGCGCCGATATGGGCGCGCGCATGCCAGGCCTCCTGGCGGATGAAGCCCTCGACGTCCTCGCGCAGGCGCTCGTCGCGGATCAGCGGCAGTGCCTGGTTGTAGACGCGGCAGAACCAGAGCTCGCCGGCGGGCAGCAGCAGGTGGATGCCGTTGACCAGGTGCGTGGAAAACGCGTCGCCGGGAATCCAGTGCAGCGGCGTGTCGCTGAAATCGAAGCGGGCGCGGCGCGCCTTCAGCGGATGCTGCTCGGTGCTGCGGGTCATGATGTTTCGGACTCCGACAGACGACTCGTCATGTCGAAATATTTACATCGCTCAATGGCACATTGCAAGCGCGACTCGATGAATCGCGGTTCTTCGCGCTATCTTGCCAGCAAAACTAAGGACATGAAGATCCAGGGGACAGCATGAGCGAGGAGGCCGCCCGGCGCTTCCGGGACAATTTCCTGTGGCAGTTGCGGGCCGAGGGCCATGATCCGGCGCAGATCGCGCGCTGGATGTGGAAGCCCTACCGCGTCGAGGACCTGCGCATCGCCGGGGCGCGTCGCGACCTGGACCTATCCGGCATCGCCTACAGCACCGAGGAGGTGGAGTCGGCGCTCGCCGGCCTGCAGGAGCCGCAGCCGCGCATCGACGAGGCCTTCTTCCGCAACCAGAAGACCGTGTTGGTGATGGTGCCGGGCTTCACGCACGAGACGCTGAAGAATTTCTCCTGGCATGAGCAGGTGCAACGCAAGGGCTCGCCGCACACGGTGCTGATGCTGCACCCGGCGCAAGGCGAGACGCGCGAACAGCTCTACCAGAGCGGCGACGGCCTCAAGCTGGTGTATCTACGCTACCCGCGCTCCAACGCCGCCAGCGAGCACATCGTGCCCACGATGTTCCGCATGTTGCATGGCAGCGCCAGCCTGCGGCGCTGGGTGGGCGAGGGCTATCGCCTGTTCTTCGTCGGCTACTCCTATGGTGCGCCGCTGTCGCTGGAACTGCTGGCTGATCTGCACAGCGGCGTGTTCGCGGACGAGTTCATCCTGCCGGCGACGCGCGGCTTCCTGGGGCTCTGCGGTGATATCGGTGGTTCGTACCTGGCGGACGACTGCGTCGGCGAGTCGCCGCAGCTGGTGCCCATGGACAAGCTGGTGGCCTTCGCGCGGCGGCATCCCTGGATCGGCAGGCTGCTGGGCCTGGGCACGCCGCAGCTCTGCGACGACATGATCCACGGTGTGCGCGCACTGGGGCACGAGGTACGGCAGCAGCGGGCACGGGACTATGCGCCGCGCCTGCCGCCGCAGCTGCGCTACTACACCGCCGCCGCCATCATGCCGCTGACCGATTACCGCCGGCGCTGGTGGCAGTTCAACTTCGACGACTGGGCCATGCACCGCCAGGCGCTGGTGACCGCACCGCTCACCGTCTACAACGACGGCCAGGTGGCGTTGCCCGACAACCTGCTGCCCGAGGCGCCGCAGGTTCCGCCGCAGCACCGCCTGCATCTCGGCGCCGTGCGCACGCACCACTGGGGCGTGAGCTACCGGACCTTCAACCTCGGCATCAACCGCTTCCCGCGCGTGGCCTACTACCGCGCGTTGCTGCAGACGGTGCTGCAGTCGGACATGCAGTAAGCTCGGCGGCCCTTTCATCACCGGTGGCCCGCATGGTCGTCGTGCACGGCATCAAGAATTGCGACACGGTGCAGCGCGCGCTGCGCCGGCTGACGGAGGCGGGCATCGCCTATCGCTTCTACGACTTCAAGGCAGAAGGGCTGCCGCGCGAGCTGGCACAGACCTGGGTCGACGCGCTGGGCATGGACCTCATCGTGAACCGCAAGGGCACCACCTGGCGCAAGCTGGACGAGGCGACGCGCGAAGGGCTCACGGCGGTCAACGCGGCGGCGCTGCTCTCGGCCCAGCCTTCGCTGGCGAAGCGGCCGGTCATTGCAAAAGATGGCTGGCTGCATGCGGGCTTTGCCGCGGCGGACGAGGCGGCGATCCTCGACCGCCTGCGCTGAATTCCATCGCCGTAATCCGGCCCGCAATGGGCCGGACATGGCAAAGAAGATCATGCCGATGGACGGATTCCGTCACTGCCATCGTCCGGGACTCGCACTAGAATCCGCGCCATGCAGGTGCCCTGGTCCTTTCCGGACGCAGGGTGAAACGGGAATACGGTGCCCCCGGCGAACTCGCCCGGACATTCCGCAACTGCCCCCGCAACGGTAAGCAAGCGTCGCTGCGCTTCTACGCCACTGATGTCATGCATCGGGAAGGCCGCGCAGAAATCCTTGCAAGTCCGGAGACCGGCCTGCATGCGCATGACCTGGAAAGCCAGGCCATGCGTTCAAGAATCCCGTTCGCGGTGGGCGTGACGGCATGGCGGTTTGCAGACGGAAACACGAAGCGTGCGTGCCCTGACCTGAGCCTTGTCCGGCCGGGCGGCTGTGCGCGCCTTCCCCGGGCAGACCGCGACGTTTTGCGGAGCACACATCATGTCGGCTGTCCTCAAGCCCAACGCGGCAATCCCCGGCGTCAAGCTGCTGATCAACGGCGAATTCATCGAGTCGCAGTCGCGCGAGTGGCGCGACGTGATCAACCCGGCCACGCAGCAGGTTCTGGCCCGCGTGCCTTTTGCCACGCCGGCAGAGCTCGACGCCGCCGTGGCAGCCGCCAAGGACGCCTTCAAGACCTGGCGCAAGACACCGATCGGTGTGCGCGCACGCATCTTCCTGAAGTACCAGCAGCTGATCCGCGAGAACATGAAGGAACTCGCCGCCATCCTCACCGCCGAGCAGGGCAAGACCCTGCCGGACGCCGAGGGCGACGTGTTCCGCGGCCTGGAGGTGGTGGAGCACGCCGCCAACATCGGCACGCTGCAGATGGGCGAACTGGCCACCAACGTCGCCGGCGGCGTGGACACCTACACCATCCTGCAGCCGCTGGGCGTCTGCGCCGGCATCACGCCGTTCAACTTCCCCGCGATGATCCCGCTGTGGATGTTCCCCATGGCCATCGCCACCGGCAACACCTTCGTGCTGAAGCCTTCGGAGCAGGACCCGATGGTGACCATGCGCCTGGTGGAGCTGGCCCTGGAGGCCGGCATTCCCAAGGGCGTGCTCAACGTGATCCACGGCGGCCCGGACATCGTCAACGGCATCTGCGATCACGCGGACATCAAGGCCGTGTCCTTCGTGGGTTCGACCAAGGTCGGCACGCACGTCTACAACCGCGCAACCCTGGCCGGCAAGCGCGCCCAGTGCATGATGGGCGCCAAGAACCACGCCGTGGTGCTGCCGGACGCCAACAAGGAGCAGGCGCTCAACAACCTCGCCGGCGCGGCCTTCGGCGCCGCCGGCCAGCGCTGCATGGCGGCCTCGGTGACGGTGCTGGTGGGCGAGGCCAAGCAGTGGATTCCCGAGATCGTCGCCAAGGCCAGGACGCTCAAGGTCAATGCCGGCCATGAGCCCGGTACCGATGTCGGCCCCGTGGTGTCCCGCGCGGCGCGCGAGCGCGTCGACGGCCTGATCGCCCGCGGCCTGGCCGACGGCGCCACGCTGGAGCTGGACGGGCGCAATCCGTCCGTTCCCGGCTACGAGAGCGGCAACTTCGTCGGCCCCACGATCTTCTCGGGCGCCAGGCCCGGCATGTCGATCTACGACCAGGAGATCTTCGGGCCGGTGCAGGTGATCGTCTCGGTGGACACGCTGGATGAAGCGATCGAGCTGATCAACAGCAACCCCAACGGCAACGGCGTGGCGCTGTTCACGCAGTCCGGCGCCGCCGCGCGCAAGTTCCAGGAAGACATCGACGTCGGCCAGGTCGGCATCAACGTGCCGATCCCGGTACCGGTGCCGCTGTTCTCCTTCACCGGCTCGCGCGGTTCCAAGCTGGGCGACCTGGGGCCCTACGGCAAGCAGGTCATCCTGTTCTACACCCAGACCAAGACCGTCACGCAGCGCTGGTTCGACGACAGCACGCTGTCGGTCGGCGTGAACACCACGATCAGCCTGAAATAAGGCCATGCGTCATGGAGTTCTCACTCAACGACGAGCAGCGTGCGTTGCAGGCGGCGGCGCGTGATTTCGCGCGCCATGAACTGGCGCCCTACGCTGCCCAATGGGACGCGGAGTCCGAGTTTCCACGGGAGACGATCGCCAAGGCCGGCGAGCTGGGCTTCTGCGGCCTCTACACGCCGGAGGCGCTCGGTGGCCTGGGCCTGTCACGCCTCGACTCCTCGGTCATCTTCGAGGAGCTGGCGGCCGGCTGCACCAGCACCACGGCCTTCATCACCATCCACAACATGGCGACCTGGATGTTCGCCACCTGGGGGCAGGAGCAGCTTGCCCGGCAGTGGGTGCCCAGGCTCGCGGCCGGTGAACTGCTGGCCTCGTACTGCCTGACCGAGCCCGGAGCGGGCTCCGATGCGGCGGCGCTGAAGACCCGCGCGGAGAAGCGTGGCGGCTACTACCTGCTCAATGGCACCAAGGTGTTCATCTCCGGCGCCGGCTCCACCGACTGGCTCGTGGTGATGGCGCGCACCGGCGCGGAAGGACCCAAGGGCATCAGCGCCTTCGCGGTGCCGGCGGACAGCCCGGGCATCTCCTACGGCAAGAAGGAACACAAGATGGGCTGGAACAGCCAGCCCACGCGGATGATCAGCTTCGACAACGTCGAGGTGCCCGAACAGAACCGCATCGGCGCCGAGGGCCAGGGCTTTGCCATCGCCATGAAGGGGCTCGACGGCGGGCGCATCAACATCGCCACCTGCTCGATCGGCACCGCGCAGGCGGCGCTGGATCGTGCGCAGGGCTACATCCACGAGCGCAAGCAGTTCGGCAGCCCCATCGCGCAGTTCCAGGCCTTGCAGTTCATGCTCGCCGACATGCTGACGGAACTGGTGGCGGCGCGGCAGATGGTGCGGCTCGGCGCCTGGAAGCTGGATACCGGCAGCAGCGATGCCACCACCTACTGCGCCATGGCCAAGCGCTATGCGACCGATGCGGGATTCAAGGTGGCCAACGAGGCGCTGCAGCTGCACGGCGGCTACGGCTACATGAAGGAATTCCCGCTGGAGCGCCACCTGCGCGACAACCGGGTGCACCAGATCCTGGAAGGGACCAACGAAATCATGCGGGTGATCGTCGCCCGCGCCATCTTGCGCGAGGGCGCAACCGAGGAGTTGAGATGAGCTACACCAACCTGAAGCTGGAGAAGCGCGGCCACACCGCCATCCTGTTCTTGAGCAACCCGCCGGCCCACACCTGGACGGCGGAGAGCCTGGCCGACCTCAGGCGCCTGGTGGCGGACCTGAACGCGGATCGCGAGATATATGCGCTGGTCGTCACCGGCGAAGGCGCCAAGTTCTTCTCCGCCGGCGCCGACCTGAAGCTGTTCGCCGATGGCGACAAGGCGCGTGCACGCGACATGGCGCGACGCTTCGGAGAGGCCTTCGAGGCGCTGTCGGACTTCCGTGGCGTCAGCATCGCCGCGATCAACGGCTACGCTATGGGCGGCGGCCTGGAGGCGGCGCTGGCCTGCGACCTGCGCATCGCCGAGGAGCATGCGCAGATGGCGCTGCCGGAGGCCACCGTCGGCCTGCTGCCCTGCGCCGGCGGCACACAAAACCTGCCCTGGCTGGTGGGCGAGGGCTGGGCCAAGCGCCTGATCCTTTGCGGCGAGCGCATCGACGCCGCCACCGCACTGCGTATCGGCCTGGTGGAACAGGTGGTGCCCAGCGGCGGTGCGCTGGAGGCGGCGCTGAAGCTGGCCGAACAGGTGAGCAAGCAGAGCCCCACCAGCGTCGCCGTCTGCAAGACGCTGATCCAGGGTGCGCGCGGCAACCCGCTGCGCCAGATCCTGCCGGTGGAGCGCGAGCGCTTCGTGGACCTGTTCGACACCCAGGACCAGAAGGAAGGCGTCAACGCCTTCCTGGAGAAGCGCAAGCCGGAGTGGCGCAATGGCTGACGCCACCACCCAGGACGCGCCGGTCCTGTTCCGCGAGGTCAAGGCGGCCAACGGCAAGCGCATCGGCTTCGCCCAGCTCAACGTCGAGAAGTCGCTCAATGCGCTGAGCCTGCCAATGATCCGCCTGCTCGATCCGCAGTTGCAGCGCTGGTCGTCCGATCCCGGCATTGCCTGCGTGGTGCTGCACGGCGCCGGCGAAAAGGCCTTCTGCGCCGGCGGGGACGTGCGCAGCCTGTACCGCGCCATCCTGGATCACCAGGGGCCGCCGCCGAACCTGGCCAACCTCGCCTTCTTCGACGAGGAATACAGCCTGGACTACCGCATCCACCGCTACCCCAAGCCGCTGATGGTCTGGGGCAGCGGTATTGTCATGGGCGGCGGCCTGGGCCTGATGGCGGGCGCCAGCCATCGCGTGGTCACCGAGACCTCGCGCGTGGCCATGCCGGAGATCACCATCGGCCTGTTCCCGGACGTGGGCGGCAGCTGGTTCCTGCGCCGCATGCCGGGACGCATGGGCCTGTTCCTGGCGCTGACCGGCGCGTCCATCAACGGCCATGACCTGCTGGTGGCGGGCCTGGGCGATCACTTCGTCCGCAGCGCCGATCGCGACAGCCTGTTCCAGCAGTTGGCGGCCGTGGACTGGAGCGATGACGCCGACGCCAATCGTGCGGTGCTGAGTGCTGTACTGGCGACGCTTGCCGAGCCTGCACGGGAGCTGCTGCCGGCCTCGCCGCTGCAGCAGCATGCGCAGGCCATCGAAGCGCTCACCGCCGGCGCCACGCTGGCGGAGGTCCACGTCGCCATTACCGGCTATGCCGGCGACGATCCCTGGCTCAAGCGCGCCGCCGCCACCCTGGCGGCCGGCTCGCCCACCACGGCCGCGCTGGTCTGGGCGCTGCGCGAGCGCGCTGCCGCATTGAGCCTGTCCGAGGTGTTCCGTCTGGAGCTGGTCGTGGCGCTGCAGTGCTGTGCCCATCCGGATTTCGCGGAAGGCGTACGTGCGCTGCTGATCGACAAGGACAACGTGCCGAAGTGGACCCCGCCGACGCTGGCGGAGGTGACGCCGGAGTGGGTGGAAGAACACTTCCGCGCACCCTGGACGGACAGCGCGGCGTCGGTGGGCATCTAGTAGCGGATTGCCGTCCCCTCTCCCGCTTGCGGGAGAGGGATTCAGGGAGAGGGTTTCTGTAGTTCTCGAAAGATCTACAGAAACCCTCTCTCCCAGCCTCTCTCCCGCAAGCGGGAGAGAGGAGAACAGAAGGGATTTTTCATGACCCAAATCGCATTCATCGGCCTCGGCAACATGGGCGGCCCCATGGCGCTCAACCTGATCAAGGCCGGCCACGCCCTGCGCGTGTTCGATCTCTCGCCCACCGCGCTGGAGGCCGCGCGTGCCGCCGGTGCCACGGTGGCGACCAGCCCGGCGGAGGCCGTCCAGGGAGCGGAGACCGTGATCTCCATGCTGCCGGCCAGCCAGCATGTCGAATCGCTGTACCTGGGCACGGATGGCCTGATCGGGAAGATCGCCGCAGGCACCCTGGTGATCGACTGCTCTACCATCGCCCCGGCCAGCTCGCGCAAGGTGGCGGAGGCGGCGCAGGCGCGCGGCATCGTCTTCATCGACGCCCCGGTTTCCGGCGGCACCGCTGGTGCAGCGGCCGGCACGCTGACCTTCATTGTCGGCGGCGCGGCCGAGGCGCTGGAGCGCGCGCGCCCCTACCTGTCGGCCATGGGCAAGAACATCTTCCATGCCGGCGGCAATGGCGCGGGCCAGGTGGCGAAGATCGCCAACAACATGCTGCTGGCGATCCACATGGCCGGTACCGCGGAGGCGCTCGCGCTCGGTGTCGCCAACGGCCTGGATCCCAAGGTGCTATCCGAGATCATGGTGAAGAGTTCCGGCCGCAACTGGTCGCTGGAGCTGTACAACCCCTGGCCGGGCGTGCAGGACAACGTGCCGGCCTCGCGTGGTTACAGCGGCGGTTTCGGCAGCAGCCTGATGCTCAAGGACCTGGGCCTGGCGGCGGAAGCTTCCATCGCCAGCGGCAGCCCGATCCCGCTGGGCGAACTGGCGCGCAATCTCTACGGCCTGCACAGTGCCGCATCGGGCGCGCTGGATTTCTCCAGCATCGTGAGCCTCTACCGCAAGGAATCGTAGGCGCCGGCCCTACGGCACCCAGCGCTTGGCCAGCTTGCGGGCCAGCGTGCGGCGGTGCATGCCCAGGCGGCGTGCGGTCTCGGAGATGTTGAAGTTGGTCTCCGCCAGTACCTCGTGGATGCGCTCCATCTCCAGCGTCTTGATGGAGGTGGGGCGCGCCGCCACCGGGGCCTGGGCCTGCGGCTCCGCGGGCTCGCTGCTGAAGGCCGCCTCGATGTCGTCGGTGTTGGAGGGCTTGACCAGGTAATTGCAGGCGCCGAGCTTGATCGCTTCCACCGCGGTGGCGATGCTGGCGAAGCCGGTGAGTACCACGATCATCATCTCCGGATCGTGCTGGTGCAGCAGCTGAACCACCGTGAGACCCGATTCCTGGCCCAGCTTGAGATCCACCACGGCGCGCTCGGGCCGCGCGGTCGTCAGCAGCTCGCGCGTTTCCTCGGCACTGGCGGCATGCAGCACACGGTAGCCGCGGCGCTCGAAGGAGCGCTTCAGCGTGCGCGCGAAGGCGGCATCGTCTTCCACGATCAGCATCAGGCGTTCAGCCGCGTCGTTCATCGTCCTCTCCGATCGCCAGGGCGGACAGCGGCAGTTGCAAGCGCACGCGCGCGCCGCCTTCCGGCCGGTTCTCCGCGATTACCTGGCCGCCCAGCTTGCGCAACACGTTCACCACCAGGAACAGGCCGAGGCCACCGCCGGGGCGGCCCTTGCTCGACTGGTAGGGCTTGCCGATCTTCTCCAGCATCTCCGGCGCGAAGCCCAGGCCGCGGTCCTGCACGGTCAGCGTCAGCAGGCCGTCGGCGCAACCGGCGCTGAGGCCGACCCAGGCTGGCGAGGCGTCGGCGGCATTGTCGAGCACGTTGCAGATCACCTGCTTGAGCGCGGAATCCGAGATCACCGGCTCCTTCATCCAGGTGTGGGGCGTGCTGTCGTCGATGCGGTACTCCAGGCTCACCGACGGCCGCGTGTTGCACCACTCGCCGACCAGCTCATCGAGGAAGCTGCCGGCGGTGGTCACGGCCAGGGCGCCGCCGCGGGCCTCGCCGGCCGACATCAGGATGCCGGTGACGATGGACTTGCAGCGCCGCACCTCACCCTCCATGTCGACGATCTCCTGCAGCAACTCAGGGTCGTCGCGGAACTGCGGCATGCGCTTCCAGTCGCCGAGGATCACCGACAGCGTGGCCAGCGGTGTACCCAGTTCGTGCGCCGCGCCGGAGGCCAGCAGGCCCATACGCACGATGTGGTCCTCTTCCGCCGCCTGCTGGCGCAGGCCGGCCAGGCGCGCGTCGCGCCGGCGCAGGTTGGCGTTGATGCGCGTCATGAAGACCACCATCAGTGCCACGTCGAGCACGAAGCAGACCAGCATGCCCAGCACGTGCAGCTCGAACAGTTCCTCGTGGGTGGGCATCTGCAGCGGCAGGTACCAGCGGGTGAGGCCGGCGAAGCAGAGGCTGGTGACGCCCAGCAGCAGCCAGGCCGACCAGGTCTCCAGCAGCACGGCACCCAGCGCCACCTGCAGCAGGTAGAGGAACACGAAGGGGTTGGTGGCGCCGCCGCTGTAGTAGAGCAGGGCGGTGAGCGCCGCCACGTCCAGCAGCAGGCCGGCCAGCAGGTCGCCGTTACGCACCTCGCCGAACTGGCGCGGGCGCAGCAGGCTAAACAGGTTGAGCAGGATCAGGCAGCCCACCACCGCGAACATCTCCTGCAGCGGCAGCGGGATGCCGAACAGGGCGGTGGTCAGGGCGATGGTCAGCACCTGGCCGAACACCGCCATCCAGCGCAGCTGGATCAGTTGCATCAGGTTCTGCTGCCCCGCCGTCTGGCCCATGGAGGCGAGCAGCGAGAGGTTGCGAGCGGTGGACTGGATCAGCGACATGGGCGTGATCCTACCGCGGGCCGGGTCTATCTGCGTCTCAGCCGCCATTCGCGTCGGCCCACCATGCCCAATCCGCCCGCCACCATCAGCGCCAAGCCGTACCAGGTCAGGGCATAGACCAGGTGGTTGTTGTGGAAGCTCACCACCGTCAGGCCACCCACCGGGCCGTTTTCCACCGTGGTGGCGGCATCGATGAAGTAGGGCGCGACCTGGCCGACCGGCAGGTCGCGGGCGGCGGCGATGGCGGCCACGTCGCGCGAATGCCAGCGGTTCGCGGCGGGATCGTTGTGGCGCAGGAAGCCGCCTTCAGGCTCGGTCAGGCGCAGCAGGCCTTCGACCCGCTGCATCCCGGCAGGCTGGCCGGCCGCGCGGCTGGCGGGATCGCGCCGCTCGGGTGGCACGAAGCCGCGGTTGATCAGCACCAGGGTTCCATCGGCCTGGCGCAGCGGGGTCATCACCCAGCAGCCGGCACCGAGCTTGGTGGCGGCCTGGGTACAGGCCTCGCGGTCATGCAGGAATTCGCCTTCGGCGAAGACGCGGCGGTATTCGTCGTCCTTGTCGATGGCGCGCCAGGCGCTGGCGCCGGGCGCCGGCGTGGCGACGGCCCGCAGGCGCTGCTCCACCCGTTCGATCAGGTCCAGCTTCCAGGCGCGACGCTGTACCTGCCAGCTGCCGAGCCAGGCCAGCCCGGCGATCAGCGTCAGGCCGACGATTCCCAGCAGCGCGAGGCTGATGATGGAGCGCGGCCTGGCGCCTTCATGCGTCACGGAGCGTTGCGCATCTCGTGCGCCGAGACCGGCATCATGTTCTCGTTCATGTTGAACATGACCCATAGCGAGCCGGCGAGCGTGATCACCACCAGCACCAGCGTGAAGATCATGGCTAGCATGTTCCAGCCGCCCTCGGAGCTGGTGTTCATGTGCAGGAAGTAGATCATGTGCACCAGGATCTGCACGACCGCGAAGCCCATGATGATGAACACCGTGGCCTGCTTGCTGGGCAGCACGTCACCCATCACCAGCCAGAACGGGATCGCCGTCAGGATCACCGACAGGATGAATCCCGTCACGTAGCCCTTGAATGTGCCGTGGGCCTCGCCCTCGGGATGGTGGTGGCTGTGGACGTGGCGCGGGTCGTAGGCCTGCTCGGTATCGGCGGTGCTCATCGCAGCACTCCCATCAGGTAGACGAAGGTGAAGACGCCGATCCAGATGACGTCGAGGAAATGCCAGAACAGGCTGAGGCAGGCCAGGCGCCGGCGGTTCGGCTCGGTCAGGCCCATCTTGCGCACCTGGATCATCAGCACCACCAGCCAGACGATGCCGAAGCTGACGTGCAGGCCGTGGGTGCCCACCAGCGCGAAGAATGCCGACAGGAAGGCGCTGCGCTGCGGGCCCGCGCCCTCGTGGATGAGGTGTGCGAACTCGTAGATTTCCAGGCCGACGAAGGCCAGGCCGAACAGGCCGGTGATGGCCAGCCAGCCCAGCACGGCATTCTGGCGACCGCGCGCCATTTCCAGCATGGCGAAGCCGTAGGTGATCGACGACAGCAACAGCATGGCGGTGTTGACCGCCACCAGGCCGAGGTCGAACAGGTCCTTGGGGCCCGGGCCGGCGGCGTAGTTGGCACCCACCACGCCGTACATGGCGAACAGCACGGCGAAGATGAGGCAGTCGCTCATCAGGTACAGCCAGAAGCCCAGCATCGTCCCGTTCTGCGGGTGATGCTCGCCGGTGTCGTAGAAGCTGTCCGGCGGGAACGTGGTGTCAGCGGTATGTGCGCTCATGATTGGAGCCTATCCCTGCTGCGCCGCGAGCTGGCGCGTGCGCTGGTCTTCGACCGAAGTCACCTCATCGGCATGGATGTGGTAGTCGCGGTCGTAGTTGAAGGTGTGAATGATGGTGGCGGCGATCAGGCCGAAGAACGAGGCCGCGGCCAACCACCAGATGTGCCAGATCAGTGCGAAGCCGCAGAGCATGCTGATGCCGGCCAGTACGATGCCCGCCGCCGTGTTCTTCGGCATGTGGATGTCCACGAAGCCGCTGGTCGGACGCTGGTGGCCGCGCCGCTTCATGTCGTACCAGGCGTCCTGGTCGTGCACGCGCGGCGTGAAGGCGAAGTTGTAGGCCGGCGGCGGCGAGGAGGTGGCCCACTCCAGGGTGCGGCCGTTCCAGGGGTCGCCCGTCTCGTCGCGCAGCGACTCGCGGCGACGGATGCTGACGAAGATCTGCACCAGGAAGGCCAGGATGCCGATGCCGATCAGCACTGCGCCGACAGCGGCGATCTGGAACCAGATTTGCAGGCTCATGTCCTCGAAGTGGCTGACACGGCGCGTCACGCCCATCAGGCCCAGCACGTAGAGCGGCGCGAAGGCCACCCAGAAGCCGACCAGCCAGAACCAGAACGAGACCTTGCCCCAGTACTCGTCCAGCTTGAAGCCGGCCACCTTGGGGAACCAGTAGTTGATGCCGGCGAACACGCCGAACACCACGCCGCCGATGATCACGTTATGGAAGTGTGCGATCAGGAACAGGCTGTTGTGCAGCACGAAGTCGGCCGGCGGCACGGCCAGCAGCACGCCGGTCATGCCGCCGATGACGAAGGTGAACATGAAGCCCATGGTCCACAGCATAGGAACGTCGAACTTGATGCGGCCGCGATACATCGTGAACAGCCAGTTGAACATCTTCGCGCCGGTGGGGATCGAGATGATCATGGTGGTGATGCCGAAGAACGAATTGACGCTGGCACCCGAGCCCATGGTGAAGAAGTGATGCAACCACACCAGGTACGACAGGATCGTGATGACCACGGTGGCGTAGACCATCGAGGTGTAGCCGAACAGGCGCTTGCCGCTGAAGGTGGAGACTACCTCCGAGAACACGCCAAACAGCGGCAGGATCAGGATGTAGACCTCCGGGTGGCCCCAGATCCAGATCAGGTTCACGTACATCATGGCGTTGCCGCCAAAGTCATTCGTGAAGAAGTTGGTGCCGACGTAGCGGTCCAGCGACAGCAGGCCCAGCACCGCGGTCAGTACCGGGAAGGCCGCCACGATCAGGACGTTGGTGCACAGCGCCGTCCAGGTGAACACCGGCATCTTCATCAGCGTCATGCCGGGAGCGCGCATCTTGACGATGGTCACCAGCAGGTTGACGCCGGACAGCAATGTTCCGACGCCGGCTATCTGTAGCGCCCATATGTAGTAGTCCACGCCGACGCTGGGGCTGTAGTCGATGCCCGACAGCGGCGGATAGGCCAGCCAGCCGGTCTGCGCGAACTCGCCCACGAACAGCGACATCATCACCAGGATGGCCCCGGCCGTGGTCATCCAGAAGCTGAAGTTGTTCAGGAAGGGAAAGGCCACGTCGCGCGCGCCGATCTGCAGCGGCACCACGTAGTTCATCAGGCCGGTGACGAAGGGCATGGCCACGAAGAAAATCATGATCACGCCGTGGGCGGTGAAGATCTGGTCGTAGTGGTGCGGTGGCAGGTAGCCCATCGAGTCGCCGAAGGCGAAGGCCTGCTGGGCACGCATCATGATGGCGTCGGCAAAGCCGCGCAGCAGCATGACGATACCCAGGATCATGTACATCACGCCGATCTTCTTGTGGTCGATGCTGCAGAACCAGTCGTTCCACAGCGTGCCCCAGGCGCGCTTCCTGGTGATGTAGGCCAACAGGGACATGCCCAGGATCGCCGTGGCCACGAAGGTCCAGATCAGGATCGGCTCGTGGTAGGGGATGGCCTCCAGCGTGAGGCGGCCGAACAGGGTCTGCATCAGTTCCGAACGTTCTTGCATGGTGAATCTCTAGCGAAGCAGGCCGTACATCGGGGCATCAGCGGCGGCCGAGAGCATCACCTCGGGGCCGACCTGGCACAGCGACAGCACGAAGGCCTCGGCCTGCGCGCGGCTGACCTGCGAGCGCGGACGGTCATAGGCCAGGCGCGAGACGTTGTAGACGCCGGCCATGCCCAGGCCGCCGCGGGCATCGATCGCCATCATGTCGCGCATGCACATCTTGTTGGGGTCCACGCAGAGATTGACCACGGCGTCGAACAGACCGGCCATGATCGAGCCGTAGTGACGCACCGGCACGCGTTCGCTGGGCTGATCCAGGCGCTGGTATTCCTCGCGGTTCAACGGGTCCTTGGCCTCCCGGACCTTGGCCACCCAGCCGTCGAAGTCGGCGCCGCTCATGCCGGCGAAGCGGAAGCGCATGTGCGAGAAGCCGTGGCCGCTGTAGTTGGCCGAGAAGCCCTCGTAGTCGCCGGCCTTGTTGATGACGGCGTGCAGCTTGGTCTCCATGGCCGGCATGGCGTAGATCTGTCCGGCCAGGGCGGGGATGAAGAAGGAGTTCATCACCGTGGAGGCGGTGATGCTGAACTCGATGGGCACATCCACCGGCGCCGCCATCTCGTTGACGCTGGCGATGCCGTAGTCGGGATAGATGAACAGCCACTTCCAGTCCATGGCCACCACCTGCACCTTCAGCGGCTTCACGTCGGCCTGCACCGGGCGCTGGGCGTCGATGCGGTCCAGCGGGCGGAAGGGGTCCAGGGTGTGGGTGGCGATCCAGGTGACCGCGCCCAGCGCGATGATGATCAGCAGCGGCGCCGACCAGATCACCAGCTCCAGCTGGGTCGAGTGGTGCCATTCGGGGTCATAATTCGCTTCCTTGTTCGACTGGCGGTAGCGCCAGGCGAAAAGCGCGGTCAGAGCCATGACCGGCAGCACGATCAGCAGCATCAGGATCGTGGACACCACGATCAGATCGCGCTGCTGCATGGCGATATCGCCCGATGGGCGCAGCACCACCCAGTCGCAGCCGGCCAGCAGAAAGACCAGCGGGAACAACAGCATGCAGCGAGCAATTCTGGCAGCCATGGCGTATCTTTCGGTGTTACCGGATGACCCACTTTAAGCAGCCGGACCGGACCCCGCGATTGGACGTTTTGTCCTATGTCGCGCGCACCCCGGACCATGAGATGGTTATGCACCAGATGGGGTAATCCCTCAACCTTTTTTGACCGAGAGCAGGATGTCGACCGTCAGCCATGAATCGAACGCGGGCCCCGGCTCGCTGGAAGGCCAGGCCCACGTCGCCGGAGCCGACCACGCTCGCGTCGCGCCGGGCGAGATCGCGATCGGCGTGATCATCGGCCGCCTGTCGGAGATGTTCGACTTCTTCGTTTTCGGCATCGCCGCCGTGCTGGTGTTTCCGTCCGTGGTCTTCCCGTTCGTCGACAAGACCACGGCGATGTACTACTCCTTCGGCATCTTCTCGCTGGCATTCGTCGCGCGTCCCTTCGGCTCGCTGCTATTCCGCCTGATCCACGACTGGTACGGGCGCGGCACCAAGCTGACCATCGCGCTGTTCCTGCTGGGCACCGCCACCGCCGGCATCGCCTTCCTGCCGGGCTACGAGAAGATCGGCGTGGCCTCGGTAGTGATCCTGGCCATCTGCCGCATCGCCCAGGGCGTGGCCCTGGCCGGAACCTGGGACGGCCTGCCCTCGCTGCTGGCGCTGAACGCCCCGCCGGAGCGCCGTGGCTGGTTCGCCATGATCCCGCAGCTCGGCGGCCCGCTGGGCTTCCTGCTCGCGGCCGGCCTGTTCGTGTTCCTGCTGCTGCAGCTCAAGCCCGATGACTTCCTGGCCTGGGGCTGGCGCTATCCCTTCTGCGTCGCTTTCGCCATCAATGTTGTTGCACTGTTCGCCCGTCTGCGTCTGGTGGTGACACCCGAGTTCAGTCACCTGCTGAAGTCACGCGAGCTGGAACCGGCCCCGCTCGGTGAATTGTTCCGCACGCAGCGTGCCAGCATCCTGCTCGGCGCCTTCGCGCCGCTGGGCAGCTTCGCGCTGTTCCACCTGGTCACGGTGTTCCCGCTGTCCTGGGCCTCGCTGTTCACGCAGGACGCCATCACCGACTACCTGTTCGTGCAGATCGCCGGCGCGGTGCTCGCCGTGATCAGCATGCTGGTCTCCGGCAAGGTGGCCGACCGCATCGGCCGCCGTGCCACGCTCGCGATCAGCGCCGTGCTGATCGCCATCTTCAGCATCGTCGGCATGCTGCCGGTGTTCCAGGAGGGCAGCCGCCTGGGCGCTTACCTGTTCATCCTGGTCGGCTTCGTGCTGCTGGGCTTCAGCCATGCCCAGGCTGCCGGCGCCATCAACTCCACCTTCCCCAGCCGCTACCGCTACAGCGGCGCTATCGTCACCTCGGACTTCGCCTGGCTGGTGGGTGCCGCCTTCGCACCGCTGGTGGCGCTGTTCCTGGCCTCCAATCTCGGCGTGGGCTATGTCGGCCTGTACCTGCTGTCGGGTGCCGTCGGCACGCTGCTGGCGCTGGGCGTGAACCGCAACCTGGAAATGCGCGACGATTAGCTTTTCCGGGAATCGGGAATCGGGAATCGTCAAAAGACTCCCCGCCCCTTCTTCTACGATTCTCCATTCCCGATTCTCGATTCCCGGTCAGGCGGCACGCCTGATGGCGCCGTACACCGGGAAGCCGGCGCAAAGCTGCTCGACCTCGCCGCGCACGCGGGCGACGACGGCGTCGACATCCGCACCGGCGCTCATCGCGTCCACCAGGTCGGCGATCCAGTTCGCCACCTGCGCCATCTGCGGCTCCTTGAAGCCGCGGGTGGTCGAGGCCGGCGAGCCCAGGCGCAGGCCCGAGGTTACGAACGGGCTCTTGGGGTCGTTCGGGACCGAGTTCTTGTTGACCGTGATGTGGGCTCGACCCAGCACGGCCTCGGCGTCCTTGCCGGTGACGTTCTTGGCGATCAGGTCCAGCAGGAACAGGTGGTTGTCGGTGCCGCCCGAAACAACCTTGTAGCCGCGGTCCAGCAGGACCTGGGCCATGGCGCGGGCGTTGGCCACCACCTGCTTCTGGTAGACCTTGAAGCTTGGGTCCAGGGCTTCCTTGAACGCCACGGCCTTGGCGGCGATGACGTGCATCAGGGGGCCGCCCTGGATGCCGGGGAACACGGCGGACTGGAACTTCTTGTTGAAGTCCTCGGACTGTCCCTTGGTCAGGATGACGCCGCCACGCGGGCCGCGCAGGGTCTTGTGGGTGGTGCTGGTCACCACGTGGGCATGCGGCAGGGGGCTGGGGTATTCACCCGCGGCCACCAGGCCGGCGATATGGGCCATGTCCACCCAGAACACGGCGCCGACCTTGTCGGCGATCTGGCGCATGCGCGCCCAGTCCTTGACCCGGCTGTAGGCGGAGAAGCCGCCGATCAGCATCTTGGGCTTGGTCTCCAGGGCGATGCGTTCCATCTCGTCGTAGTTGATCAGGCCGGTCTCGGTGTCCAGCCCATACGGGACGATCTTGTACTGCTTGCCAGAGAAGTTGGCGGGGTTGCCGTGGGTCAGGTGGCCGCCCTGGGCCAGGTTCATGCCCATGACGGTGTCGCCCGGGTTGACCAGGGCCAGGAAGATGGCGGCGTTGGCCTGGGCGCCGGAGTGCGGCTGGACGTTGGCGTAGTCGCAGTCGAACACCTGCTTCAAGCGGTCGATGGCCAGCTGTTCGGCGATGTCCACGAACTCGCAGCCGCCGTAGTAGCGCTTGCCCGGGTAGCCTTCGGCGTACTTGTTGGTCAGGCCCGAGCCCTGGGCGTCCATTACCGCCGGGCTGGCGTAGTTCTCGGAGGCGATCAGCTCGATGTGCGCTTCCTGCCGGCCTTCTTCCTTGCGGATGGCAGAGGACAGCTCAGGGTCGAATTCGGAAAGGCTCGGGGCGTTGGTCCACATGATCATTCTCCACGCAGGCGGCAGGCGCAGGATTCGCCGTGCCGGTGTGTCTCGGGTTCGTCCTCTTCCGTGGGCTCCACGTAGGCGAAGCGAGTCAGCGGGTCCGCCGCCCGGGTTTCCTCCCGGGCGGCGTCCTTCGCCGCGTCATGGCTGCGCTTGGCGAAACCGAAGCCCATCAGTTCAGCGCCGCCCGCGCCTCGCGGGCCGTCGCCACCATGGTCTTCAGTGCCGCTTCCGTCTCCGCCCAGCCACGGGTCTTCAGGCCGCAGTCCGGGTTCACCCACAGGCGTTCGGCCGGCACCACCTTCAGCGCGCGCTGCAGCAGTTCCTGCATCTCCGCTTGCGCGGGCACGCGCGGCGAGTGGATGTCGTAGAGCCCGGGCCCGATGTCGTTCGGGTAGCGGAACTCGGCGAAGCCATCCAGCAGCTTCATGCGCGCACGCGAGGTCTCGATGGTGATCACGTCCGCATCCAGCGCCGCGATGGACGACAGGATGTCGTTGAACTCCGAGTAGCACATGTGCGTGTGGATCTGCGTTTCGTTGCGCACGCCCGCGGCGGTGATGCGGAAGGCCTGAACCGCCCAGTCGAGATACGCCGGCCAGTCCGCCTTCTTCAACGGCAGGCCTTCGCGGATCGTCGGCTCGTCGATCTGGATCACCTTGATGCCCGCCGCTTCCAGGTCCACCACCTCGTCGCGCAGCGCCAGCGCCAGCTGCAGCGCCACGTCGCGCTTGGGCAGGTCGTCGCGCACGAAGCTCCAGAACAGCATCGTCAGCGGGCCGCTGAGCATGCCCTTCATCGGCTTGTCGGTCAGGGTCTGCGCATAGCGGGACCACTCCACCGTCATCGGCGTGGGGCGAGAGACGTCGCCGTAAATCACCGGCGGCTTCACGCAGCGCGAGCCATAGCTCTGCACCCAGCCGAACTGGGTGAAGGTGTAGCCGTCGAGCTGCTCGCCGAAGTACTCCACCATGTCGTTGCGTTCGGGCTCGCCGTGCACCAGCACGTCGATCCCCAACTGCTCCTGCTTGTCCACGCAGAGCTTGATTTCGGCCTTCATCGCCGCGGTGTACTCGGCCTCGCCGATCTTGCCGGCCTTGAATGCGGCGCGCGCCGCGCGGATCTCGGCGGTCTGCGGGAAGGAGCCGATGGTGGTGGTAGGCAGCTTGGGTAGGTTCAGTACCGCCTGCTGGGCGGCGATACGCTGCGCGAACGGTGCGGCACGCTCGGCATCCGCCGGCTTCAGCGCGGCGACGCGGGCGCGCACAGCGGCCACCTGGGTGCTCGGGGCTTGGCGGCGGCTCTCGATGGCGGTAGCCGCGGCCTGCAGTTCGCGCCACACGGCCGCCTCGCCCTGCTCCAGGGCGCGCTTGAGCAGCGACAGCTCGTCGAGCTTCTGCGCGGCGAAGGCCATCCAGCTCTTGATGGTCGGATCGAGCTGGGCCTCCCGCGCCAGGTCATGCGGCACGTGCAGCAGCGAGCAGGACGGCGCGATCCACAGGCGCTCGCCCAGCAGGGCCTTGGCCGGGTGCAGCAGCGCCAGCACCTTGGCCAGGTCCGTGCGCCACAGGTTGCGGCCGTCGATCACGCCCAGCGACAGGGCCTTGTCCTGCGGCCAGTCCGGCAGGAAGGCCTCGAGCTGGCGCGGTGAGCGGACCAGGTCCAGGTGCAGCGCGACGATCGGCAGTGCCTTCAGCAGCGCCGCATGCTCGGCCACGCTGCCGAAATAGGTCGCCAGCAGCACCGGCGGGGCCGCGGGTGCGATGGCGCCATAGGCCTGCGGGTAGGCCGCCAGCCATTCGCCCGGCAGGTCCAGCGACAGGATCGGCTCGTCCAGCTGCAGCCAACTCACGCCCAGCGCGCGCAGTTCAGCCGCCAGCTCGGCGTAGACCGACTGCAGCGCCGGCAGCAACGAGAGCTTGTCGAAGCCGGCCGGCGCGCTGGCCAGCCACAGCCAAGTCAGCGGGCCGGGCAGCACCACCTTGGCGCGGTGGCCTGCGGCCAGCGCGCCCTGCAGTTCCGGCAGCAACCAGTCGCGGTTGAGGCGGAACGTGGTGTGGGAATCCACCTCCGGCACCAGGTAGTGGTAGTTCGTGTCGAACCACTTCTTCATCGCCAGCGCCGGCTGCTCCGGCGTGCCGCGCGCCATGGCGAAGTAGCCCGCCAGGTCCACCGGGCCGGCCAGGCCGAAGCGGGCCGGGGCGGCGGAGAACAGCGCCGTGGCGTTGTGCAGGTGGTCGTAGAAGGCGAAGTCGCCCACCGTCACGCAGTCCAGGCCAGCGGCCTGCTGCAGCGCCCAGTGGCGGTTGCGCAGCTCGCGGCCCACGGCGCGCAGACCGGCTTCGTTCAGCTGGCCCTGCCAGTGGGCCTCCACGGCGGTCTTCAGCTCGCGCCGGGCGCCAATGCGGGGAAAGCCAAGGATATGAGCGTGGGACATGTCTGGAGACTATTGATTTGAGGGGTGCTCATGGTCGGCCGGTCGCTGCTATGATTCAATCTCGTAGTTTTAATGGTTTTATTGAGAGAAATTCATGATCCAGTCTCCCTTGGAGATGCGCCACCTGCAGACGCTGGTGGCCCTGGCCGACACCGGATCCCTGTCCAAGGCGGCCGAGCGGGTCTTCGTCACCCAGTCCGCCCTGTCGCACCAGCTCAAGCTGCTGGAGAGCCATTACGGCTCGCCCCTGTTCGAGCGCGGTACCAAGCCGCTGCGCTTCACCCAGGCCGGCGCACGCCTGCTGGCCCTGGCCCGCGAAGTGCGCGAGCTGACCTCCGAGGCTGAGCGTGAGGTGGCGCAGTGGGTTTCCGGCGGGGGTGGCCAGCTGCGCGTGGCCGTGGAATGCCACACCTGCTTCGACTGGCTGATGCCCGCCATGGACGCCTTCCGCGAGCACTGGCCCCAGGTGGAACTGGACCTGGTCAGCGGCTTCCAGGCCGAGCCGATCTCGCTGGTGGAAACCGGCGTGGCCGACTTCGCCGTGGTGCACGACCGCCCCGCGCCGCGCACGGGCGTGGCCATGGCGCCGCTGTTCACCTACGAGACGGTAGCGATCCTGTCGCGCCACCACCCGCTGGCGCAGAAGCTCTGGCTGGCGCCGGAGGATTTCGCCGGCGAAACCCTGATCAGCTACCCGGTGGACGACGACATGCTCGACGTGGTGCGCCACTTCCTCGCCCCCGCCGGCGTGAAGCCCAAGCGCCGCAATGCGGAGCTGACGGTGGCGATCCTGCAACTGGTCGCCAGTGGGCGCGGCATCGCGGCACTACCGGCGTGGAGCGTGCAGGCGTATCTGGAGCGGGGTTACGTGGTGGCCAAGCCGCTGGGGGAATCGGGCCTGCGTTGTGAGTTGTATGCAGCGATGCCGGAGAGCCTGGCGGAGAAGCCGTATCTGCAGGATTTTGTCGCCAAGATCCGCGAGGGAGCTTAGGCGACATGGCAAGGGTCTGGAACGGTCTTCTTGCCTGATGTACGCAGCGGCAACACTCTTATCAACGCAATCGAAAGGCTGGATTCATGGTTGACTCACAGGAAATCATCGACGCGCGTGGCGCGGGCGATGCCCGCTGCCTGCTCATCTCCGAGCCTTCGCAGGATATGGGCAAGGTGCTCGAGCAGGCGGGATTGAAGGCGGATGACAGCCAACTCCGCGAGCACGATCAGACGGCGGCTCATGCCATTCTCACGGCTCTCTTGCACAAGGACCTGCCGTTCCAGATGCCGCTTATGTCCAGGCCCGAAGCCGAGCAGATGGCGGACGCGATCCTGTCCGCTCATGCCAAGCCCGGGAGTCGGTACTACTCGAACGGCAACTGGCTCGATGGAGAGATTTCGGATTCCCTCACCGAGTCCCCCTTCGCCGCGGGCATCATCGTGGCCCGCGAGGATGGGCGATATTTCTGCGTCTGGATTGAAGACAAGGACTGAGGGTCGATAGGGTGATGACCGTAGGGCGGGAAAGCGCAGCGCATCCCGCCTTGAGAGCATCCACAAGGCGGGATGCGCTGCGCTTTCCCGCCCTACGATCATCAGATGAAAATCTACAAGATAGAACTTGAGGTTGATCGATTTAAAAGTCTTTTACCTCAGGACGACTCGGTAAATGACCGGAGGCTCTTGGCCCTGGACGGTTCCTCAAAAAAGGCCGAATGGACTACTCCCATTGCTGCGGAGTTTGATAACGACAAGGCTTTGGTGCCTCAGATATTCAGCTTTGGTGCGGGGAATCTGCTGATATGGTCTGAATCAAGGAAGTTGTTGGGGCCAAGGCTCGAGGCCTATTGCGAACTGCTCCCTGTTTTCTGGGGCGGAGGAGACGGAGCTCTCGTCAATGTGCTGGGGCTGTCGCCTTGCCTGGATGAGAAAGAATCGACTTGGCTCGTTCATCAGGGCTCGGGGAAGCGGTTGTTCATTGAGCAGTATTCTTTCATCAAGGAAGCCGTTCCTCGTAGATTGCTGTTCAAGATCGAAGCACAGCCCTTCGGGATTTTTTGCGCAGATCACGAAGATGGTTCGGAGAACCTTCTGGGGCTCGTGAGAGAACACCGACTGTTCGGTCTGGCGTTCAAGCAAGTATGGCAAGGCTGACCAGTGAGAATGACAACCACGTCGCGTATGAAAGCTAAAGAGCCGCTGCAGGCGCACGTTCGCGCTTGAACGCTCCAGTCAGTTCTTCTGAATATGCAGTGACAGCACGGCCTGCCTGTATGCCTTGACCTGCCTAGTCCTTCGCCGCCACCGGCGCGCTGGCCGTCTTGGCCACCGGCGGTGCCGCCAGCGCGTTGGCCAGGAACTCCGCCAGCACGCGGCGCAAGGCCGGGTTCGGCGAGCCTGCTTCGCATTCGATCTGCGCGGCTTCCAGCACCATCTGGCAATAGACCCGGCCGATGGCATTGGAGTTGGGGCAACCCAGGGACTTGAGCTCCACGCCGATCATCATGGCCGTGGTGCGGTTGCGCTTGTGGAAGGCCTGCGCCATGCCGGGCAGAACCCGGCGCGCCTCGCTGAGCAGCAGGCGCAGGCTGCGGTGTTCCAGGCAGAGGTCCAGCTGCAGTTCGGTGGCGCGGCACATGCGCGGCAGCCCCGGCGGGGTGCTGGCGGCGTCGCGCACCAGGCGGTCCAGGATGTGATCCAGGAACTGCCGGTTCATCTCGGTCAGGTAGCTGTCCAGGTTGCCGAACTGCGCCGCGAACTGCTCGCGCGTGAGGCCCGTGGTGTCGGCCACGTTCTCCGGTGTCAGCTGTTCGAGGGTGTAGCGTGCGGCCAGGGCGGCCCCCGCCGCCAGCAGCCGCGATGATGTCGGTCCGCTCATGAGTATCTGCCCCCGCAGTTTCCCAGTCCTGCCACTATAGGCCTGGCGGGCCCGGCGGTCATGGACCTGGATCACACGGCGGGCGGGCAAAAGAAAAAGGGCCCGCAGGCCCCTTTCCCTTGCAACGCTTGCCGCCTCGGCCGTTTCAGGCTTTCTTGGCGTCTTCCAGCTGGTAGTACTCCATCAGCACCTTGGCCACTTCCGGGCGCGAGAACTCGGGCGGCGGGGCGATGCCCTGGCCCAGCATCTGGCGCACCTTGGTGCCCGACAGGGCGATGAAGTCTTCCGGCGTGTGGTCCGGGGCTTCGCGCATCATCACCACGCGGCCCAGCTTCTTGCTGTAGGCGGTGTTGTCGGCGCGGAAGATCTCGATCTGCAGGGCGCCGGCGGGCACGCGCTCGTCGAAGATGGTCTGCGCGTCGAAGGGGCCGTAGTAGTCGCCCACGCCGGCGTGGTCACGGCCCACGATCAGGTAGTTGGCGCCCATGTTCTGGCGGAACAGCGCGTGCAGCACGGCCTCGCGCGGGCCGGCGTAGAGCATGTCGAAGCCGTAGCCGGTGATCATCACCGTGTTCTTCGGGAAGTAGTGGTCCACCATCGTGCGGATGCAGGCGTCGCGCACCGGCGCCGGAATGTCACCTTCCTTGAGCTTGCCCAGCAGCATGTGGATGACGATGCCGTCAGCCTGCAGGCGCTCCTGTGCCATGCGGCACAGCTCTTCATGCGCGCGGTGCATCGGGTTGCGAGTCTGGAAGGCCACGACCTTCTTCCAGCCGCGCTGCTGGATCTCGTTGCGGATCTCCACGGCGGTGCGGAAGGTTTCCGGGAACTCGCCCTGGAAGTAGCTGTAGTTCAGCACCTCGATGGGGCCGGAGACCAGGGTGTTGCCCAGGTTCAGGAAGGTCTGCACGCCGGGGTGCTTGGCGTCGAGGTTGCCGAAGATTTCCTTGGCCATGAACTGCAGCTCGTCGTCGCTGACGCTCTCCACGGCCTGCACGTCCATAACCGCCAGCACCGGGTTGCCGTCGACATTGGGGTCGCGCAGCGCGATGCGGCTGCCGGCCTTGATGCCGGATTCCTTGGTCAGGTTGACGATGGGCACCGGCCAGAACAGGCCGGCGCTGGTCTTCAGGTCCTTGGCCACGCCCAGGGCGTCGGCCTTGTTCATGTAGCCGGTCAGCGGGTTGAAGTAGCCGGCGCCGAGCATCACCGCGTTGGCGGCGGCGGCGGAGTTCAGCAGCAGGCTCGGCAGGCCCTCGGCCTCCTTCTGCAGGGCGGCGCGGCGGGCATCGTCGGCGACGTAGCGCGGGTTCAGGGTGTCGGAGCCGTGGGGCTTGATCATGGTCGTGTCCAGCTTGGGTGAGGGGGCGGGCACCGGGATTCCGGGCGCCGGACCGGCATTGTAGGCCCCCACGGAACCATAAATAAATTGCAATATATAGATGCCATCGTTCTCTTTAATACATATGTAGGCCGGCATGAATCTCAACCATCTCGCCATCTTCCAGGCCGTGGCCGCCAGCGGCAGTGTCAGTGGCGGCGCGCGCGAGCTGCACATCAGCCAGTCGGCGGTCTCCAAGCAGCTGGCGGAGTTCGAGCGGGCGCTGGGCGTGGTGCTGCTGGACCGCCTGCCGCGCGGCGTGCGGCCCACCGAGGCCGGCCGCCTGCTGCTGGGTTATGCCAACCGCCTGTTCGCGATCGAGGCCGAGGCCACTCAGGCCCTGGGCGACCTGCAGCAGCTCGGCCGCGGGCGCCTGGCCATCGGTGCCAGCCGCACCATCGGCGGCTACATGCTGCCGGAGATGCTGGCGGCCTTTGCCCGGCGCCATCCGGGCGTGGAGCTGAGCCTGCAGGTGGAGAACACACAGGCCATCGAGGCCAAGCTGCTGGCCGGCGAGATCGACATCGGCTTCGCCGAGGGCGTGGTCAGCAGCGACCAGCTCGATTACCGCGTGTACGCCGAGGACGAACTGGTGCTGATCGCCGCGCCGCGCCATCCGCTCGCGGCGGCGGGTCCGCTGACGCTGGCGGCGCTGGCCGAGTGCCCGCTGCTGATGCACGAACCCGGCTCCGGCACCCGCGCCGTGACCGAGCGCGCGCTGGCCGCCAAGGGCATCCGCCCGCGTCCGGCGATGACCCTGGCCAGCACGGAGGCCATCAAGCACGCCGTGGCCAGCGGCGTGGCGCTGGCCTTCCTGTCGGCGCAGGCGACCCGCACCGAGCTCAAGGCCGGCATCCTTCGGGTGGTGGAAGTGAAGGGCCTGCGCATCCGGCGGCCGCTGTACCGCGTGCTGCTGAAGAGCGCCTGGCACAGTCCGGCGCTGGAGGCTTTCCTGGCCGAGCTGAAGCCGGGCTAGCTCGAGCGGTAGCGCTCGTAATGCGATCGCACCTTCTCGACGTAGGCCTGGGTTTCCTTGAACGGCGGCACGCCCTGGTGCTTGGTCACCGCGCCGGGGCCGGCGTTGTAGGCGGCCAGGGCCAGTTTCTGGTTGTTGCCGAAGCGGTCTAGCATCAGGCGCAGATAGGTGACGCCGCCGCGGATGTTCTGCGCGGGGTCGAAGCTGTCGCTCACGCCCATGTCGGCGGCGGTGCCGGGCATCAGCTGCATCAGGCCGCGCGCGCCCACGCGCGACACGGCGCGGTGGTCGAAGCACGACTCCACGCGCATCACGGCCTTGACCAGCGCCGGTTCCACGCCCTGCTGATCGGCGTACTTGACGATCAGATCCTCGTAGCTGCGCAGGCGCGCCTCCAGGCCGGCGGAGCTGATGCCCTTGCAGGAAACATAGGCGGTGGGGCGGCCGAACTTGGAGATGAAGACGTAGGCCGGGTCGCGCACGCGCTGGTCGGTAAACAGGCGGGTGCCGGCGGGCTCGCGGTAGACGTAGACCTCGGCGGCCTGGGCGCTGGCGGCGGCCAGTAGCAGGCCCAGCAGCATGGCGCTGCCCCTGCGGCGGATACCCCCGATAACTCCCCGTCTGACCAAGACTTTTCTCACCCGCGGCGATGATCGCCGCCCGCTGATTCTAGCCAATCAGCATCTTGATCCCAACGCCGGTCAGCAGCAGGGCGAAACCGCGCTTCAGCTGCCGCGGCGGCAGGCGGTGTGCGAGCTTCGCCCCCAGCGGCGCCATCAGCACGCTGGCGATGGCCAGGCCGGCGAAGCCGTGCAGGCTGACGTAGCCCAGGTGCGGGGAGGGCAGGTCCGCGCGGTCCCAGCCGGACAGGATGAACCCCACGGCGCCGGCCCAGGCGATCGGCACGCCGCAGGCGGCCGAGGTGCCCACGGCCTTGCGGATGTCCACGCTGCGCCAGGTCAGGAAAGGCACGGTCAGCGAGCCGCCGCCGATGCCGACCAGGGCCGACAGCAGGCCGATGACGCCGCCGGTGCCGGTCAGCGCGGTGGGGCCGGGCAGGGGCGCGGCGGCCTTGGGCTTGAGGTCGAAGAACATCTGCGCGGCCACGGCCAGCGCGCCGCAACCCACGATCAGGGCCAGGGTCCGGCTGGCGAGCTGGTCGGCGACGAAGGCGCCGCCCACCGAGCCGGCGACCAGGCCCAGGGCCATCCAGCGGAACACCGGCCAGATCACCGCGCCGTGCTTCTGGTGGCTGAGCATGGACGAGATGGAGGTGGCGGAGATCACGGCCAGCGAGGTGGCCACGGCGACCTGCATGGTCACTTCCGGTGGCACGCCCTGGCCTGGGAGCACGAGCGCCAGCGCCGGCACCATGACCATGCCGCCGCCGATCCCGAACAATCCGGCGAGCAATCCGGCCGCTGCGCCGGTCAGAAGGTAGATGAGCAAGGATTCCATGATTCAGCGAACTCTCAGGTTGCAGCGCACTACAATGAGGCGCGCATCCTACAACAGGCACCCCCCACTGATGCTCCGTCTCCCAGCATTCCTTCTGTGCTTATTCCTGAGCGGCACCGTCTCGGCCCAGACCACCAGCGACGTGCTGCGCGTCGAGTTCCGTTCCGCCCTAAAGACCGTCGAGAGCGGCGGTGAGGCCGCCGAAAGCCCGGGCCTGCGCAACTACATCCTGTATCCGTACCTGCAGGCGGCGCGCCTGCGCCAGGCGCTCAAGACCCGCCCGGGCGAGGCGCTGGACGCCGAGATCGCCGGTTGGCTGCGGGCCAACTCCGCGCTGCCGGCCGCGCGTGCCCTGCAGCGCGACTGGCTGGGCAACCTGGCCCAGCGCCAGCAGTGGACCACCCTGCTGGCCAACAGCGACGCGACGGCGTCCGACGATACCCTGCGCTGTCACCGCTACAACGCCTGGCTGCAGACCGGCGGTATCGAGGACGGCCTGCGCGACGAGATTCTGGGCGTGTGGATGACCGGCCAGCAGCTGCCGCAGGCCTGCGTGCCGCCGTTCCAGTGGCTGCAGCAGCGCGGCGTGTTGACGCCGGAGCGCCTGGAGCAGCGCGCCCGCCTGGCGCTGGAGGCCGGCAACACGGAGTTGGCTGACTGGCTGCTGCGCGGCGTGCCGGCCGCACGCGCGGCGCCGCTGCAGCGCTGGTCGCGCCTGCTGCGCGAGCCGCGCCCCGCCATCGAGGCGCTGATCGCCGCGCCGCAGGACACCGTGGAGTGGGCGCCGCTGGAAGCCGCCTGGGCCAAGCTGGCGCGCAGCAAGCCGGACGAGATCGCGCCGCTGCTGCCCAAGATGATCGAGCGCCGCCGCATCGACGCGCGGCAGATCGCCGAGCTGCGCCGCGACCTGGCCATGGGCTACGCGCTGGACCGCCGCTCCGAGGCGCTGTCGCTCTACAAGCTGGTGCCCGAAGACGCCCTGGACGACAAGGCGCAGGAGTGGCGCGTGCGCGCGGCGCTGTGGCAGGGCCAGTGGGAGCTGGCCGCGCAGTGGCTGCACGCCATGCCGGCGGCGCAGGCGGCGGAGCCGCGCTGGAGCTACTGGCGCGCCCGCGCGCTGGAGACGCTGGGCCGTCGCGCGCAGGCCGAGCCGATCTACAGCACGCTGATGCAGGACAACGGCTACTACGCCGTGCTGGCCGCCTGGCGCCTGCAGAAGAAGCTGGTGCCGGTGTCGCAGAAGCTGGTGGTGGACGAGGCCGTGCAGCAGCAGCTGATGGCCAAGCCGGAGATGCAGCGTGCCCGCGAGCTGTACCTGATCGAGCGTACCGACCTGGCCAACCCCGAGTGGCGCCTGGCGCTGCAGGGTGCGGACGAGCTCACGCGCGTGCAGGCCGCACGCCTGGCCTCGGCCTGGGGCTGGCATATCCAGTCGGTGGGCATGCTCAACCAGATGAACCTGACCCGCGACCTGACGCTGCTGTATCCGCAGGCATTCACCAAGGAGATCGAGGCGGGCGCCCAGTTCGCCGGCATCCCGGGGCCCTGGATCTACGGCGTGATGCGCCAGGAGAGCCTGTTCCTGCCCACCGCGGTATCGCGCTCGCAGGCCCTGGGCCTGCTGCAGCTGCTGATGCCCACCGCGCAGCAGGTGGCGCGCAAGTGGAAGCAGCCGGCGCCTACGCGCGAGTCGCTGTTCGACCCCGCCATTAACGTGCCGCTGGGAGCCGCCTACCTGCGCGACCAGACCGACCGTTTCGGCGGCCGCTTCATCCTGACGCTGGGCGCCTACAACGCGGGTCCCAACGCAGTGGCACGCTGGCTGCCGCAAGAGCCGCGCGACGCCGACGTGTGGATCGAGAACGTGCCGTACAACGAGACGCGCGGCTACATCCAGAAGATCATCTGGCACATCACCGCCGACGGCTGGCTGGCTTCGGGCCAGCCGCAGGATGCGAGCAATCTCCTGCTGCCGGTGTCGATCCCGACGCCGGCAGCGGCGGCCTGCCTGAAGGGCAGCCCGGGCTGCGTGTGAAGCGCTATCTCGTTGGTGGAGCGGTACGCGACGAGCGGCTGGGCTTGCCCATACGTGAGCGCGACTGGGTGGTGGTCGGCGCCACGCCCGAGGAGATGGGCGCGGCCGGCTACCTGCCGGTGGGCAAGGACTTCCCGGTGTTCCTGCATCCGCAGACCAAGGAAGAGCATGCGCTGGCGCGCACCGAGCGAAAAACTGCACCGGGCTACCGCGGGTTCAGCTTCCACACCGGCCCCGAGGTCACGCTGGAGGACGATCTGATCCGGCGTGACCTGACGATCAACGCCATCGCCCGCGACGATGACGGCCGGCTGGTCGATCCCTACGGTGGCCAGCGCGACCTCGACGCGCGCCTGCTGCGCCACGTGTCGGAGGCCTTCTGCGAAGACCCGGTGCGAATCCTGCGCGTGGCGCGCTTCCACGCGCGTTTCGCGTCGTTGGGCTTCCGCGTGGCCGAGCAGACATTGACGCTGATGCGACAGATGGTCGACAGCGGCGAGGTGGATCACCTGGTGCCCGAGCGCGTCTGGCAGGAGACCAGGAAGGGCCTGATGACGGATTCGCCCGGCACCTACTTCCGCACGCTGCACGAGTGCGGTGCACTGGCGCGCATCATGCCCGAGCTGGCGGCGCTGCACGGAGTGCCGCAGCGCGCCGACTATCACCCCGAAGTGGACACGCTGGTCCACGTGCTGATGTGCGTGGACACCTCGGCGGCGCTGCAACTGCCGCTGGAGGTGCGCTACGCCGTGCTGGTGCACGACCTTGGCAAGGGTGCTACGCCGCAGCAGGAGTGGCCCAGCCACCGCATGCACGACATGCGCGGCGTGCCGCTGGTGGAGACCTTCAGTGCGCGCCTGCGCGTGCCTTCGGCCTGCCGCGACCTCGCGCTGGTGCATACCAAGGAGCACCTGATCATCCACCAGGCGCTGCAGCTCAAGCCTTCGACGCTGCTGGGCCTGCTGGAGCGGATGGGAGGCTTTGCAAAGGGTGAGCGTTTCGAGCAGGTACTGCAGGCCAGTGTCTGCGATGCGCGCGGCCGTCTCGGCTTCGAGGAAAGCCCCTACGAGCAGGCCGACTACCTGCGCGCGGCGCGCGTGGCCGCCAACGAGATCCAGGCGGCCCAGGTGATGGCCGACGGCATCAGCGGCGCGGCCATCGGCGAGGCGCTGAAGGAGCGGCGCACGCGGCGTCTGAAGGATTGGAAGGCGCAGCAGCAGGCGGTCCGGCAACCCGACTCGATGTGAGCGCCACGCATGCACGAGTCAGCTTGCTGGCGACCAGCAGCTTGCCGCCAGCAAGCTCGCGTCTGCATCCGCACGGCCGCCCTTGCGGACAGGGACGCCGCTACAGCATCGTCAGCAGTACCCCGCCGAGCGCCAGCCGATACCACGCGAACGGCTCGAAGCTGTGGCTGGAGATGAACTTCATCAGCCATTTCACGGTGAAGAAGCCCACCGCCGCCGATACGCCGAAGGCGATGCCCAGTTCCGCCCAGTTCTCCGCCTGTGCCGCCGCGGGGTTGCCCAGGGTCTTGTACAGCTCGTAGCCGGTGGCGGCGAACATCGTCGGGATGCCGACCATGAAGGCGAATTCCGCCGCGCGCGGGCGGCAGGACAGGCCGAACAGCAAGGCCGCGAAGATCGCCGCGGCGGAGCGCGAGGCGCCGGGGAAGACCGCCGCGATCACCTGCGCCACGCCCACTGCAATCGCCACCTTCCAGGTTACGGCCTCCACGATCGGACGTCCGCGGTTCCAGCGTTCCACGGCGAAGATCACGAAAGCGCCGACGATCAGGGCCCAGGCGACCGGCTGCACCGTGTCGGGCAATTCCGCCCCCAGCTTCTTGGCCGTCAGGCCCCCCGCGGCAGTGACGCCGAAGGCCGTGGCCAGCTTGGCCAGGTAGTCACGCGTGCCGGGATCGCGCCAGGTGGTGGCCAGGTCCAGCAGGCGCCGGCGGTAGACCAGGGTCACCGCCAGGATGGCACCGGCCTGGATCGCAACGTTGAACAGGTCCGAGCGGCGCTCCAGCCAGTGCTGGGCGATCAACAGATGACCGGTGCTGGAGATGGGGAGGAATTCGGTGACGCCTTCGATGACGCCGAGGAGAATCGCTTCGAGGATGCCGTCCACAGGACAGTTACACTTGGCATTGAGGAAAGAGCGTCTAAGGATAAAGCAAAGGTACGTCATGGCAATGTCACCAGTGATCTTGGTCACAGGCGCCGCCCGGCGCGTAGGCGCGGCCATCGTGCGCGAGATGCATGCGGCGGGCTGGAGTGTTGTGATCCACGCCAACCGCTCCTTCGAGGAGGCCTGGGCCCTGGCCATGACCCTCAACCAGGCCCGCCCGGACTCGGCCCAGGCCCTGCAGGCCGACCTGCTGGACCCCGCGGCACTGGAGAAGCTGGCGCAGGCGGCGCACGAGTGCTGGGGGCGGCTGGATGCGCTGGTGAACAATGCTTCCACCTGGTATCCCACGCCAGTCGGCGAGTTGACCGCCGCGGCCTTCGAGGACCTGGTGGGCAGCAACCTGCGCGCGCCCCTGCTGCTGACCCAGGCCTGCGCCGCGCGCATGGAGCAGGGCGCGGTGGTGAACATCATCGACGTGCATGCCCGGCGCCCGCAGCGCGGCTACAGCGCCTACACCGCGGCCAAGGCCGGCCTGTGGGCGGTGACGGAATCGCTGGCACTTGAACTGTCGCCGCGCATTCGCGTCAACGGCGTCGCGCCGGGTCACATGATCTGGCCCGAGGCCGGCAGCCTCAACAAGCTGCAGCAGCACGCCGAACTCGCGCGCGTGCCGATGGCGCGTCTGGGCGGCGGTGAGGAGATCGCCCGTGCCGTGAAATTCCTGCTGTCGCCGGAGGCGGCCTACATCACCGGTGCCGTGCTGCCGGTGGATGGCGGCCTGCGCCTGGGCTGAGCATGGACCTGCCGGAGCGGATCCGCGCGGCCACGCGCCGCGCGCTGGACAGCGGCGCCCTGCAGCCGATCCCGACGCGGCCGCAGGTCGTGCGCGACCAGGGGCTGGACTTCGTGCTGCGTGTCGGCGACCTGCGCCGCAAGAGCGACTCCGAGCAGCGCCAGCGTGCCGCCCCGCAGCCGACGAATCCCTTCCTGCCCTATGACCCCGCGATGCTCGTGGCCGAGCTGTCTGACACGCACGCGTTGCTACTCAACAAATTCCAGGTGCTGGAAGGCCACGTGCTGGTGGTGACCCGTGCCTTCGCCGAGCAGGAAGCGGCACTGGAGGAAGCGGATTTCGCCGCGGTGGCGCAGGTGTTGCGGCAGACCGCGGGACTTGCCTTCTTCAACGGCGGCGCGGCCGCCGGTGCCAGCCAGCGGCACCGCCATGTGCAGTTGCTGCCCTGGCCGCTGATGCCAGCCGCCGAGGCGCAGCCCTTCGACCCGCGGCAGTGGGCGCAGCGGGAAGCCGGCTGGCCCTTCGCCCATGCCTGCGTGGAGCTGTCGCCGCAGGACCTGGCACAGCCCGCGCGGCTGCGAGCACGCTACGATCATCTGATTGCCGGGATCGGCCTCGGCGGGGCAGCGGGCTACAGCGGCTACAACCTGCTGATGACGCCGGACTGGATGATGGTGGTGCGCCGCAGCCGCGGCGCGCACGAAGGGTTGGGGGTCAACGCGCTGGGTTTTGCCGGTACCTTGCTGCTGCGCGGGGAAGAGGAACTTCAGCGGCTGCGGCTGATGGGCCCGCTGGCATTGCTGCGCGCGGTCAGCCGCTGAAGTCTGGAGCCTCTACTGCGGCAGCAGCTTCACGCGGAACTCCACATCAGCCGTACTGCGGTAGTTGCCGGGGGCGGGGAAGGGAATCTGCGACGGATCGCTGATCGGTACCATGGCGGGCTTGCCACTCGCCAGAACCTGGGCCGATCCGCTGGTCGAGACGATGATCAGATCCTTGCCGCCGACCCGCCGGGGCGCCTGGAAAATCACGGTCTCGGAGAAGGGGATAACCTGGTTCGCCGACTTGCATTCCGCCACCCACAGAACCGGCACCCGCCCGCTGCCGTCGGGCTTGCGGATCAGGCTGCCCTCAATCGGGTCGGTCGGGATGTAGGGTGTCACGCCGTTTTCATAGCGCGAGGCGATACCGGAGAAGGCCGTCATCAGGACCAGCCCGGACAGGTTCGCGCATCGCAACTCTCCCTCGATGCGTACGGGCGTGTCCTCGGTGACCTCGAAGTAGCTCAGGGTGTTCATGACGCCGGTGGCCTGGTTGCCGCTACAGCCCGAGATATCTCCCTGGGATACACAGCTGCCGCTGATGTCGGCATTCAGGCGCAGGCCCAGCGTGCCGTCCTCGCGTGCATAGGTCAGGCCCTCGCCTTTGCTGCTGCCGCTGAGCCGCGCGCTGGGGCAGTTGCCCTCGCCGTCACCCTGGCGCAGGGTGAAATCGGTGAGGAAGTCTGCCGTGATGCGCTCGCTGCGCTCGAACCAGAGCTTTCCGTCCGGCGGGATCGCAGGCGGCAACACGATCTCCTCCGGATCGACTCCGATGCGCGTGCTTTGCAGCTCGACGGTCGAGAAAGGCGGGCAGGATTCGCTGCCGTCGGACTCGGTCCCGATGCCACCGGCGTCGAAGGAGGTGCCCGAGTAGTGGACCTTGCGCAGGCAGCTGCGCAGCACCGGCAGGCTGATCTCGTCGCTGGCATTGCGGTCGGCGCGCGAGGTGGCGCGCAGGCTCAGCGTGCCGGCTTCGCCGGCACGCACCACGATGCGCTGAGCGGCCTGGTTGTTGGCATGGCTGACCAGTGTGCCGCCGCTGAGCTGCAGGTCCACGCCCAGTTCGTTGGCCGCAAATCCGGCCAGGTTGGCCTGGAACTCCACCTCCGAGCCCGGCAGCAGGCAGGCGCTGCCCTGGCGCTTCAGCGTGAGTTCGCCGCCGATGTCGATCACGGCGATGCGCTCGCGCGGCGGCCCGCCGGGCAGCACCGGATTCAGCGGCTTGAACTCGATGCGTAGCGGGAAGTCCTCACGCTTGGCGCTGGTCTGCACATCCGCCTCCAGCAGGTCACCGCTGATCCGGGTGTTGCTGATCTGGTGGTCGCCCAGGGTCAGGATGCGCCGTGCGATGTTGACCGGGCCATTGGGCCCGGCCTCGGAATTGGCGATGGTGGCGCCGATGCTGGCGGTCTGTCCCGGTGCCGACAGGCGTACCGAGGAAGGCAGCAGCGACAGCATCTGCGGATTCACGGCGATGGCGAAGGTCCGGGAAATGCCGACACTGAGCACGCCGAACTTCTCGCCGCGCAGGGTGATTTTGAGTTCCGCGCCGCCGATGGCTGCGCCACGGTAGGTGCGGTGATCGATGCGCGTCACTGCATCGCCGATGATTTCGGAGCGCGTCCAGTCCTCGTCAGAGACGTTGATCGGGCCGTAGCGCGGAGCCTTGATGCGAGTGCAGCCGTCCTCGGTCAGCTCGCTCTGGATATTGCTGAGCGGATTGGCGAAAGCGGTGCTGCCCACGCCGACGGCGGCGCCCACCGGGCCGGGAATCATGCCGACCGTGGTGATCAGGCCCTCCAGTGCGGCGGCATTGATGTTGAACTCCGTGCCGACGGCGATGACCGAAGCATTCTCCCAGCGGCCTGGCTGGTTGGCCGGGCGGTCCTCTACCAACAGCGTGTCGGCGCGCCGCACGTCGAAGGATTCGATGGTGCGGGGCTCCAGCGCTTGGCGGGCGGCTTCCGTGGTCTTGAGGATGTAGAGCTTGGCGCCCAGGGCGTTGGCCCCGAGGCTGACGTTGCCGGCTCCGAAGGCATTGGCCCCGTTGCTGGCCTCCTCGCTGGCCGCGATGCCGACCGTGCCGAGGAGCTGACCCAGCGCATTGCTCTGGTACAGCCCGCCCTTGCCGGCGGCCAGCATGCGACGCGACAACTCCGCGGCGCTGCCGATCGGCGGAGGGTTGGGGGTCAGCTGCTCACCCTGGCAGAGCGCGTTCTTGGCCAGGACGGCTGCGGCGAGAGTCGGGAGCGGCAGTTCGCGCAGTTCGGCGATGGCGCGGTCGAGTTCGCCTTCCAGATCGGCGGCTGCCATCACGCCGGGGATCACACGATCACCGCTGGCGACGGCCTGCGTCACCTGCCTGCGCAACCAGCCCGGCTGTGCCTCGCTGCCCAGCAGGCGCAGGTTGAGCGCAAAGGGCAGCAGGGAGGGATCGATCGCGCTGCGGTCCGCGGTCAGCAGGGTTGCGGGATCGCCGCCAAGCAGGCGGACCTGCAGTTCCAGCCATTCCTCCAGCTTGTCCGCCACCCGCCCGACCAGCGCGGGTTCGGCATCCGGCAAAGCGCCGATCTCCAGCGACACGGCCTCGCAGCGCTGGCGTCCGTCGCCGATCTCGATCAGCACAGGGCCGCCTTCGAGCGGTTTGGCCGGGCGCGGTGGCACGGTGAAGCGCGAGGGCTGGCCGCTGGCGGGCGCCTCGAAGAACGCCGCGCCGATCGCTTCGGACGAGCCGTCGCGCGCGATGACGCGCATGCCGGGGCGGACGAAGCTTGCAGGGATACCGTTGACCTGCACGACCTCGCCTGGCTCAGCCCGGGCGGGGGTCAGCGTCAGCCGGCAGGGCACGGCCTTGCCCAGCGGCGCGGCGATGATCTTGCCGGGCCCGGGACTCGGTGGGCGGCCGTCCGGACCGCCATCATCCTGGTCGGTACAGGCCGCCAGCAGCAGGCCGGCGATCAGGGTGGCCGCAAAAGGCCATCTTGTTTTCATGTTCATGAGGAGAATCCAGGAAATGTTCAGTCGCCGAAGATCTTGCCGAAGGCCTTGTCGAGGACACGGTCCACCGTCCGGTCGGTCGCCGCATCGGCCTCCGATTCGGTGCGTCCCTCGATGCGGTCCTGCTGTCGCTGCGCCTTGCCGCCGAGGACGCGCCCCAGCCATCCGCCGTCGTTGTTCGCAGCTTCGGGTACGGCGGCTTCGCCGCCGATACTGCCCAGCGCCGGGATCTGCTGCGGCGCCGAGGGCAGGTCGAAGCGTGCTGCGTCGGGCTGGCCGCCGAAGCTGATGACGCGGAACTCGCTGCCGTAGCGCAGCACGCCCTGATTGCCAAGCTGCTGGCGCAGGGCGGCCTCGCCCGGGGCTTCGGCCTTGCCGGTCATGTTGCGGAAGGCCAGTGCCATCTGCTGCAGCGCGTCGGCCAGTTCGCGTGCCCGCACATCGGCTGACAGCACCAGCTCTTCGCTATGCGGGTGCCCGGCGCCATCTTCATAGCGCAAGAGGTGGACCGTGCCGGCCGCGCCGGCGATGGTTTCCTTGCGCGTGGTGCGTTCCAGGCCGATGTAGCGGGCGAGATCGTCGGGACCGGCGCTGATCGCGCCCTGCTGCATCTGTCCCAGCATTCCGCCCATGCCGCCGAGGTCAATCACCATGCCCTCGGCCAATGCATAGGCCCTGCCTTCGCGCACGATCAGGGCGCCGCCGGCCTGACCCTGCACGTCGACGCGCAGCCGGTCGCCGCGATAGTCCAGGGCGGCGCGCTGGCGATCAGCACCGGCTCCGCTCTCGACGACGGCGCTGCCGGCGTGGGACGTGACGGCGCAGGTCATCAGCAGCAGGCCGGGCAGTACGGACGGGTATGCCCGGGCTCGGGCAAGGCAACGACAAAGCTGGATCATGGGACGCGCGCCAAGGAGGGGTGCGTCAGATGCTAGGGGAAGCCTGATCTTGCAAATACCTCCCCAGGGGGGTATTTGCACAGGACAGAGCCTGAAGACCTAGTTGGAGCGGGGCTGATGCCTCTGCAGATCAAGCACAACGGAGTCGGACTGTCGTGTCAGCAATTCGCGCAGGCCTGTGACGCCGCTCACATCGAGGCGGGCATACAGGTCCTTCTGGTAGGCCTTGAGTGTGCTCAGGCCAATGCCAAGAGTGGCCCGGAGTTCCATCGGAGAATGACCGCGCCACAGCGCGAAGGCGATACGCCGCTGCTGTGGCGTCAGCGGGCTGCGCTCCAGCGCGCCGAGTACGCGCAGTTCGCGCGGCATCTCCAGGCTGATCTGTATGCCGACATGGGTGGATTGATCGGCGCTGGAGGAGGACAGGCCATAGGCGCGTAACCGCAGGCGCCCACCGGCGACGGGCAGCGTCAGGGTTGGAGCCCGATGCGCGGTTGAAGCGTGGCTGCGCAGCGGACGCCGCTGCGCCGTCCAATCACGGCAGAGACGGCGGCAGGCCTCGGGCAAAACGCGATGATCCCGGAGCAGGCTGCGCTCCTGGCCGAAGCTCGAGGCTTCGAGCCAGACGCAGGCCTGCTCCGAAGCCCACTGGATACGCCCATCGGTAGTGGCGATCAGCAGGGCACTATCGACCTCGTCGAAATCGCCCGGTACCGGGCGCGCGAGACAGGCATGTACCAGGTGAGAGTAGAGGGCGCCAACCGTGTCGACGTCCTTTCGCGAGAAATGAGGGGCTGTTCGCTCGCGGAAGATGCCGAGGATGCCGATGGGGCCGTTGTCGTCCCGCAACGCGATATCCAGGCAATGATGGATGCCATTGCGCTGGAACAGGTGCTGGTAGGTGGCGCCATTCTGGTAGTCGACCGAGGTATCGATCAGGTTGCCATAGGCTCGTGGTGCGGCCAGCAGGCTGCTGAAGGCAGCGGGATCGTCACTGCGCGCGGAAAAGACATGGCCAGCGCTGGCGAACAGCTGATGGCTGTATTCGTCGAAGTATTCGCTGTAGTGCTCCTGGGGCGCGCATTGCGCATCGACCCGGATCATCGACAGGCTGAACGCCGGAATCAGGCGGCGCAGCACCTCAGAGGCCAGCGGCATCTGCACCATGATGTCGGCCCCCGAGCTGCAGAGCAGACGGAGGAAGGCGAGATCGCCGCTGTAAGACACTGCCTGCTCCTGGTGGGACCTTCGCTGGGAGGGTTGGTCCTAGAGTGTCGGCGAGCGGGGAGGCTCCGACAAGGACGTGGTTCGCACAGAGATGGCGGATTCCAGCTCCAGCAGGCGCTGCTTGCGCCACAAGCCTCCACCATAGCCGCCAAGCCCACGCCCATCCTTGTTCACCAGGCGATGGCAGGGCACGACAATGGCCAGGCGGTTGATGCCGTTGCAGGTGCCGATGGCGCGCACGGCGCCGGGCACGCCGAGTTGAGCCGCCATCTGCTCGTAGCTGCGCCGCTCGCCATGGGGGATCTCGGTCAGTGCCTGCCACAACGACTGCTGCAGCGGCGTCCCGGGGAACACCAGCGGTACCTCGAAGCGATGGCGGCGGCCGTTGAAGTAGGCCGACAGTTCTGCTTCCAGCTGGCGCAGCCAGGGATGATCCGCGGCGGTCCAGTCATCGCCGAAATGCTGGCGCAACGCGGCACCGGCGCGGCGCAGTCGTGCCGCGTCGGCGAACTCCAGCAGCACCACGCCCTGCGCAGCTGCGCCGGCGAGCATCGTGCCCAGCGGCGTGTGCATGCGGCGCAGCCAGACATCGGCGGCGCCGCTGCCTTGCGGCAAGCGCTCCAGCCATTGGTCCAGCAATTGCTCTTCCTGCTCCAGTGCGTCCATGGCCGCAGCCTAGTCGCCAAGCGCGAAGCGTTCCAGGGTTTCGCCGGCGGGCTGGCCGTCGGGGCCGTAGCGGCGCTCGCTGAAACTGAGCTGGCCGTCTTCGCAGAGCAGCAGGCTGCTGCTGCGCGTGCCGTAGCTGGTGCCGCGGATGAACGGCGGCGACAGGAAGCGCTCCATCTCCAGGCCCACGCCGGTGTCGGGCAACTCGGCGTCGTCGGCGCTGCGTGAATCGCCCAGCAGTTCGAACAGTGCGTCGCTGTCGGTGCGGTCGCGCGCCACCCAGGTCGAGAGTCCGTCGCGCAGGCGCCGCAGCTTGGGCCAGGGCGTGTCCAGCGTGGCATTGCTCAGGCCATGCACGCCCGGGCGCAGCACCTCCACGCGGTACTCCGGCTGATTGGTGACGTAGAGCGCGCTGTTGCTGTCGATCAGCAGCAGGTTGAAGCCGGAGAACAGCGCCGCGCCGCCCGTAAGCTGCGCGGCATACTCGGCGCAGCTGAGCCGGCCGCCAACGAAGTCGGACACCAGCACGCCACGCGAGGGCGCATGCGGGCTCGGCGGGACCATGCGCCGCACATTGGTGACGGCGGCGATACGGCCATCGCGCGAGGCGGCCAGCCAGCTGCCGTGGCCCGACAGGTCGCGGCCACCGAATACGCCGGGTGCGTCCGGCCAGAACGCCGCCGCCGCCGTGGGGCGGTGGTGGAACTCGTCGCGGTTCGCCGCCATGACCAGCGGGTAACGCGGATGGGCCTGCCAGGCCAGGGCGATCAAACACATGCGCCAGAATGTTGTCAGACTGCATATCACGTCAACCGGGTGCCGAAATGACCGAGTACGAACAGCAGCAGTTGGAAGCCCTGCGCCAGTGGGAGCAGGAGACGCCGGGCTGGGGTACGCGCCTGCTGGCCAAGCCGGGCAGCAAGGCCGCCGTGGCGGTGAAGACCCTGGTGCCGGTGTCCGCGCTGCGCGCCGCGCTGAACGGGCTCAACGACGTGGCCTTCCGCTATTCCGGCCGCGAGGCGCTGCTGAAGACCGCCGGCATCGACGAGCCGCGCCAGCTGCGCGAGCTGCCGCTGGAAGTCTGCGACCAGCTGTCCCGGCAGGTGGAACGCCGCGCCATGGCCCTGGCCGGCGCGGGCGGCGCGGTGCTGGGCGTGGCCGGCGCGGCCGGGATGGTGGTGGACGTGCCGGCGCTGCTGGGCATGGGCCTGCGCACCATCCACCGCACCGCCATGTGCTACGGCGAGGACGGCCTGCAGGCCCACAAGGCCATGGCCATCGGCATCTTCGCGCTGGCCTCGGCCAACTCCATGGAAGAGAAGCAGGCCGCGCTGGCGGCCCTGCGCTCGCGCGGCGACCTGCTGGACGCGGCCTGGCGCGATGGCGTGGAGCGCGTGGCCGAGCGCGAGATGGCCAAGGAGGCGGCGGTATTCAGCATGCAGACCCTGGCCAGCCGCATCGGCGTGCAGATGGGCCGGCGCAAGGTCATGGGGGTGGTCCCGGTGCTGGGCGCGGCGGTCGGCGCATCGATGAACGCCTGGTACGTGCACGACGTGGCGGGGGTAGCGCGTTACGTCTTCCAGGAGCGCTGGCTGCATGCCAAGTACCCGAAAAACAAGGCTTTATCGGCGCCGTTCAAGGTCCTGCCCCCGCCCGGCTGAGGGCCTGTGGTAATCTTTGCCGCAGTGCAACATTACCACTAGAAAGCTCGAATATGTCCCTCCCCGACCAGCATCATGTCGTCATCGTCGGCGGCGGTTTCGCCGGCCTGCATGCGGCCAAGCGTCTCGGCCAGCGCGGCTACCAGGTGACCCTGCTCGACAAGCGCAACTTCCAGCTGTTCCAGCCCCTGCTGTACCAGGTGGCCACCGGCTCGCTGTCCACCGGCGACATCGCGATCCCGCAGCGCGTGGTGCTGCGCAAGTATCCCCGTGTGCGCTGCCTGGCCACCACGGCTTTCGACGTGGACCCGCAGGCGCGCGTGCTGAAGCACGAGTTCGGCGAGCTGAAGTACGACACCCTGATCGTCGCCACCGGCGTGAAGCACCATTACTTCGGCCGCGACGAGTGGCGCGAGTTCGCCCCCGGCCTGAAGACGCTGGAGCACGCGCTGGAGATGCGCCGCAAGATCTTCAGTGCCTTCGAGCGCGCCGAGCTGACCGACGACGAGGCGCTGCGCCGCGAGCTGCTGACCTTCGTCGTGGTCGGCGCAGGCCCCACCGGCGTGGAACTGGCCGGCGCCATCGGCGAGCTGGCGCACAAGACCATGCGCCGCGATTTCCGCGGCATCGACCCCAGCCAAGCGCGCATCCTGCTGGTGGAAGGCGCCAAGGACGTTCTGCCGGTATACCCGGAGGGCCTGCGCCAGTCCGCCCGCAAGCACCTGGAGCAGCTCGGCGTCACGGTGCTGACCGAGACCATGGTCGAGGACATCGACGCCGACTCCGTGCGCACGAAGAAGGGCGAGGTCCGCGAGACCATCCGCACGCAGACCATCCTGTGGGCCGCCGGCGTGCGCGCCTCGCTGTTCGGCGAGATCCTGGCGCAGCGCACCGGCGTGCAACTGGACCGTGGCGGCCGCGTGAAGGTGGAGCCGGACTGCTCGCTGCCGGGCCACCCGGAAATCTTCGTGCTGGGCGACCTCGCCCGCCTGACCGACGCCACCGGCAGCGAAGTGCCGGGCCTGGCGCCCGCCGCGATGCAGCAGGGCCGCTACGCGGCCGACCTGCTGCACTCCCGCGTCACCGGCGCCAAGGCGCCCGAGCCCTTCAAGTACGTGGACCGCGGCACCATGGCGGTGATCGGCATGAACAAGGCCGTGGGCGACCTGAAGTTCATGAAGGTCACCGGCTGGTTCGCCTGGCTGACCTGGGCCTTCGTGCATATCGCGGCGCTGGTGGATGGTGCGCAGCGCCTGCGCGTGTTCGTGCAGTGGACCTGGAAGTACTTCACGCGGCACATCGGCGACCGCCTGGTGACGGGCGCGCCGACGCAGACGCGCAAGTTGCGGGCAGAGCGTTCCTGATCCCCGAGTCTAGGCTCCGAGGAATTCCAGCGTCGCCTTGATCACGGCCGCCGGCTTCTCCTCCTGCGGCAGTAGCCGTGTGCCCGGTATGGAGACCAGCTGCGCCTCGTGGAATTGGGGCAGCATCTGCCGGGCCTGTGCCAGCGGAAACGTCCGGTCCTCCTCGCCCCAGAGCAACAGCACCGCTTCGCGCAGCTCCGCATGACGCGTGGCCAGCGCATCCAGCGTCGGCCAGTGGATACCGAGCAGGTAGTGCTTCAGGCCCTCCAGGCGCTGAGGCTGTTCGATCAGCGGCTGCACGAAGCGGCGCTGGAAGTCGCCGTCGATCAGGTCCAGCTCACAGAAGCTGCCGCCGAAGGCCATGCCGGAGCGCAGGAAGGTCCGTGACTTCAGCAACTGCCGGAAGATCGCCAGCGTGAAGGGCAGGCGCATCAGCAGCTGGTACTCCACGATCCAGGGCGGGCGGTGCCCGGGAATCTCGGTGTTGATCAGCACCTGGCGCCGCGCATGCTCCGGGGCCAGCAGCGCCAGGCAGCGCGCGACGGTGGCGCCGGTGTCCTGCGCCAGGATGTCGTAGCGCGTCAGGCCGAGTTGCTCCGCCATCGCCTTCAGGCGGCGGGCGTGGCCGGTGAACGTGAAGTCCGTGTCGTCGCGCCAGCGCGAGTCGCCGAGCCCGGCGAGATCGACGACATGGCAGCGATGGTGCCGGGCCAGCTCCGGCAGCAGGTGCCGCCAGGTGTAGCCGGACAGCGGGAAGCCGTGGATCAGCAGCAGGTCAGGGCCGCCGCCATGGCAGCAGTAGGGCAGGCTGGCGTCGCCGACCTGCAGCTCGCGCACCGGCAGGGAGCGGTACAGGCGGCCGGCATCGATCACGGGGTTGCTCCTGAAGCTGGTGGTTGTTGTGCCAGCCAGTCGGCGGTGCGGCGCCATAGCGTGTCGCGGTGGGCCTCGCGGAAATAGCCGAAGTGGCCAACGCCCTGCGTGAACTCGTCGCCGCAGCGCTCGATGCGTGCCTGCGGGTAGTGGCGCAGCAGCGCTTCCACGGCGGCGCGCGGGGCATATTGGTCGTCGGGGAAGTTCCAGGCCAGGATCGGTGCGCGGATCTGGCCATAGCCGGACAGGTCGAGCCCGAGCTCCGGCGTGAACAGGTAGTCGCGCGAGCGCGCCCAGCGGGCCCAGCCGGCGGCGGCGCCCACCGGCAGCGCGGGGCCCTTGCCGAGGCCGAGCTTCGACTGCGGCACAGCGTCGCGGCCGCGCGTGAACCAGGGCACTAGGCCGTACCACAGCAGGCCCAGCGCGGGACGCTGGCCCCAGGGGTAGTAGCGCAGATGCGGCGCGGTGCCGGCGACGAACACGGCGCCGCTGAGGCTTGAGCTGGACGGCGCCAGGCCGGGAATCTGGCAGCCGATGCTGTGGCCGACCAGGAAGTGGCGTGCGTTCACCGAGCGTGCGCGCTGCAGCAGGGCTTCCAGGTCCTGCCGGCCCCAGTCGGCCAGGTCCACGGCGATGCCACGCAGGGCCTTGGCGGAATCGCCGAAGCCGCGGTTGTCGCAGGTGATGACGTGCAGTCCCTGCGCTGCCAGCCAGCTGGCGTAGGCGGCGTAGAAGCCCTGCGGCACGCCGAGCGCGGCGGAGATCACGACCGCGCCGGCATCGCCGCCGGCGTATTCGCGCGCGGACAGCGTGACGCTGTCCGCGCAGCGCAGGGACAGGGGTTGGGCCTGGATCAAGCAGAGTCTCCCTTGGGGCCCCAGGCATGCACGGCCAGGGCGATGAGCAGCAGCAGCGTAGCGAGCCCGTCGGCCAGAGCGACGCGGCGCAGCGGCGCGGCCAGGCCCTCGACCTGCACGGCCAGCAGCAGGAAGCCGACCATGCTGGCCAGCGCCGCGATGATGGCGGCGGCCCGCAGTTCGCTGCGGAAGGCACCGGCGATCAGCAGCGCGCCGAGCAGGCCGAACAGAAGGGCGCGGTGGCGCAGCAGCAGTTCCAGCGAGGCGTCGCGCACCGGGATGCCGTAGAGCGCTTCGAGCCGGGCGGCGGACAGCAGCCCGGTCAGCGGCAGGAGGTGCAGCACTCCGGCCGCGACCAAGCTGAAGCTCAGCAGGGCCTCAGGCCAGCGCATGGCGTGCCTTGGCACCGCTGAACTGGCCCACCAGCAGGTACAGCAGCGGGCCGAAGGAGCCGGCGGCCAGGGTCAGCAGCACATACGGCCACGCGTTGCGGCCGCTGCGGCGGGCGTCGCCCACCATCCAGATCACGATCAACAGGCAGGCGATGCCCAGGTCGGCCAGGGCCTGCCAGCCGGCGGTGTTCTGGAACAGGTTGGTGAAGATGCCGATGTAGCCGTGTTCGGCGATCGCCACCAGGCTCAGCGCGCCGAAGGCGGCGAAGAGGACGGCCAGCAGCAGGGTGTTGAGGTTCATCGCAGTCTCCTTGTCTTGGGAGGCTGCAGCTTCCCGCCGTGGGCGCGGAGTCTCAATTACCCCTCAGGTAATGACGGCGCCTTGCTGGCCAGCTGGATGCGGTAGTCGCGCGGGCTGCAGCCGGCGCGGCTGCGGAAGGCACGCGTGAAGTTGGCGGTGTCGCGGAAGCCCAGCGAATAGGCGATCTCGGTGATGCTGAGCACGCCGGCGGCGAGCCGCTCGCAGGCCATTTCGTGCTGGATGCGCCCGGCCAGTTCGCGGTAGCTGGTGCCTTCGCGTTCGAGGTAGCGGTTCAGGGTGCGGGTGGACAGGTTGAGCGCCCCGGCCAGCTCGGCCAGCGTGGGCACGCCGTCGCCGACCTCCCGCAGGGTCATCGCCACCCAGTCGGCGAACTGGCGAACGTCGGTGACCTGCTGCACCAGCTCGCGGCAACGTTCCTCCGCCACCTTCAGGGCATTGGCGTCGGCCATCGCGATCGGGTAGCGCCGGAAATCGACGTTGAACTGCAGCCGCACGCTGGGCTCGCGGTCGGTGCCGAACGTGCAGTGCAGGTCGCGGATCTCGGTATAGCGATGCAGGTGCGAAGGCTCGGCGATGGTCAGGTACATGCGGCAGGGGATGCGCGAGCCGACCATGTCGTGCACGTCGCGCAGCGAGGCCATGGCGATGGTCTCGATATGGAAGGACAGGCACTGGTGACCCATGGCGGCGGTCGGCGTGAACAGCAGCTCGCCGTGATCGGGGCCGCTGGAGTAGCGCATGCGGAAGCTCGGCAGCACCAGCCGGAAGTAGCGCGCCACGAAATGCATCGCGTGCTCTACCGTCGGGCTGTTGACCATGCCGAAGCCGACGATGCTGTGCGAGCTCACCGTCAGCAGCTTGCCGAGCTCGAAGCCGAGATCGCTGCGTCCGCTGGCCTGCACCGCGCGCGCGATGATCTGTTCCACCTGCGAGAAGTACAGCGTGGCGTCGGGCTGCTCCAGCGCGGCCACCGGCAGCGACAGATCGCGCAGCAGGTCGCGCATGTCAATGCCCTGGCGTGCCAGCACTTCCTGCAAGCGCATGTAGTACCGCGCTGGCACGCGCAGTTCCTGCCTGGCCATGGGGGCTCCTACCTGGGGTCCTGTCTCATTATGACAACAACATGGCGCAAAAAGACAAGAACGGGTGGGTAGGCACGGGCAGCATGCACGCCGTCTGGAGAAAGTTATAAAAATGAATACGTTCGAAACGACGATGGGAGAAACCGCCAGCTGGCGCGACGGCAAGCGCTGGTGGTGGTTGCTGAGCCCGGCCCTGCCGCTGCTGGGCGCGGTGTCGGTGCTGGGCGTGATGCTGGGCGGCAACGGCCTGCTGCTGTGGCTGATGCCGGTGGTGTTCTACGGCCTGGTGCCGTTCCTGGACTGGCTGATCGGCACCGATCCGGTGAACGCGCCGGAATCCGCCGTCGCCGCGCTGGACCGCGACACCTACTATCGCCGCATCGTCTACGCCTACATCCCCAGCCAGTACGCCGCGACGATCCTCGGCGCCTGGCTCGCCGCCCATGGTGGCCTGGCCGCCTGGGAACTGGTGGGCCTGGTGGTCACCGTGGGCATGACCAACGGCGTGGGCATCAACACCGCGCATGAGCTGGGCCACAAGACCAACGCGCTTGAGCGCTGGTTGGCCAAGATCACGCTGGCACCGGTGGCCTACGGCCACTTCTGCATCGAGCACAACAAGGGCCACCACAAGAACGTCGCCACCCAGGAAGATCCCGCCAGCTCGCGCATGGGCGAGAGCTTCTGGGCTTTCCTGCCGCGCACCGTGATTGGCAGCATCCGCTCGGCCTGGAGCATCGAGGCCGCACGCCTGGCGCGCAGCGGTAAGGGCGCCTGGACCCTGGGCAACGAAAACCTGCAGGCCTGGGCGATGACCGTGCTGATGTTCGGCGCACTCACCGTGTGGCTGGGTCCCTGGGCGCTGCTGTTCCTGGTGGCGCAGGCTGCCTACGGCGCGACCCTGCTGGAGGTGGTGAACTACCTGGAGCACTACGGCCTGTTGCGCCTGCGCGACGCCAACGGCCGTCCCGAGCGCTGCCAGCCGCGCCACTCCTGGAACAGCAACCACGTCGTCACCAACCTGCTGCTGTATCAGCTGCAGCGCCACTCCGATCACCACGCCAATCCCACGCGCCGCTACCAGGGACTGCGCCACTTCGACGACAGCCCGCAGCTGCCCTCGGGCTATGCCGCGATGGTGCTGATCGCCTACTTCCCGCCGCTGTGGTTCCGCCTGATGGACCCGAGGGTGGTGGCGCACCACGGCGGCGACCTGACCCGCGCCAACCTGCAGCCCTCGCGCCGCTGGCAGCTGCTGGCCCGCTGGATGGGCCGCTCGGTGGCGGATCGCGATCGCGGGCCGCCGCTGCTCGGCGCCGCACCCGCGCCGCAGGCGCCGGTCCAGGGGGCGGCGCAGTACCAGTGTCCCAACTGCCGCTTCATCTACGACGAAAGGCTCGGGTACCTGCCCGAGGGCTTCCCGCCGGGTACGCCCTGGGCGCGGTTGCCGGCGGACTGGAGCTGTCCGCACTGCGCCGTCCGCGACAAGCCGGACTTCGCTCCGCTCTGAACTGGCCCGGGCGGCTTCGCCGCCCACACCCGACAACATCTGAGGTCCTTCCATGCACGATTCACGTAGCGCATTCGCGCAGGCGTTTGTTCGCCTGACGGAGCCGCTGATCTTCAGCCGCCGTCGCCTGACACTGGCCGTCCTGGCCATCATCACCGTGTTCCTGGGCTGGCAGGCCACGCACCTGCGCGTCGAGACCGGTTTCGACAAGCAGCTGCCGCTGGGCCATCCCTACATCGGCGTCTACAAGCAGTACCAGAAGGAATTCGGCGGTGCCAACGTCACGCTGGTGGCGCTGCGCCAGAAGGAAGGCGATATCTACAACGCCTCCTTCATGCGCACGCTGCGCGCGCTGACCGACGCGGTGTACTTCACGCCGGGCATGGACCGCGCCCGCGTCAGCTCCATCTTCACGCCGGACGTGCGCTACCTGGAGGTAGTGGAAGGCGGCTTCGCCGGCGGCAACGTCGTGCCGGCCGACTTCCAGCCGACCCCGGAGTCGCTGCAGCGCGTGCGCGCCAACGTCGACAAGGCCGGCATCGTCGGCCGCCTGATCGCCAACGACCATGGCGGCGCCATGGTGTTCTCCGAACTGCTGGAGCGCGATCCGGTCACCGGCGTGAAGCTCGACTACATCGACACCGCCCACCGGCTGGAAGAGGTGCGTGGCCGCTTCACCAGCCCCAAGCTCTACGAGTACCACCTCAAGTCCGCCGCGCCACCGCTGCAGGCCGGTGCCCTGGTCGGCAGCACCTACAGCGACCCGCGCGGGCTGCTGTTCGCGCTCAAGAGCGTCAACGCAGCGCCGGGCGAGGATGGCGTGGCGCAGAGCTTCCGCGGCTACCAGATCGACGTGAAGGAAGTGGCGAACCCGGACTACAACCCGGGCATCGAGGTGCACATCATCGGCTTCACCAAGGCCGTGGGCGATATCGCCGACAGCGCCGTCGAGGTGTTCAGCTTCTTCGGCCTGACCGTGCTGCTGGTGTGGCTGCTGCTGTGGCGCTACTGCGGCTCGCCCAAGGTGGCGCTGCTGCCGCTGGCCTGCGGCGTGCTCGCGGTGATCTGGGAACTGGGCCTGCTGCACATGGTCGGTCTGGCGCTGGACCCGTTCGCGGTGCTGATGCCCTTCATTGTGCTGGCCATCAGCACCTCGCACGGCATCCAGATCACCAGCTTCTGGCTCAACGAAGTGGCCGACAACGGCCTGCCGCCGCTGGAAGCTGCGGTGGCCACCTACCGCCGTCTGGTCATCCCGGGCCTGTCGGCGCTGGCCACCAACTTCATCGGCTTCGGCACCATCCTGCTGATCCCCATCGACATCATCCGCGAGATGGCGATCAACGCCATGCTTGGCCTGCTGGCGATCGTGCTGTGCAAGAAGATGCTGCTGCCCTGCCTGCTGACCTTCGCCACGGTCAAGGACCCGGTGAAGTTCCGTGCCCACCAGAAGGCTCGTGACCGCCAGTTCGCCCCGATCTGGCGCATGCTGTCGGGCCTGACCGCCAAGCCCGTGGCCGCGGTGGTGCTGGTGGCTGCCGCCGCGCTGTGGGGCTGGGGCGAGTGGGTGGCGCGCGATCTGAAGATCGGCGAGCTGCATGCCGGCGTTCCCGAGTTGCGCCCGGATTCGCGCTACAACCTGGACTCCGCCGCCGTGGTGCGCGACTTCTCCATCGGCGTGGACGTGCTCAAGGTGGTAGCCGAGGGCAAGACCGACGGCTGCATCGATCACTCCATCGTCTCGCTGATGGACCGCTTCGCCTGGCGCATGGAGAACACCCCGGGCGTGCAGTCCACGCTGTCGCTGCCCAAGCTGCAGCAGAAGGTGTTCAACAGCTACAGCGAGTCCAACCCCAAGTTCAACACGCTGCCGCGTGAAAGCGGCGCGCTGGTGATCACCGTGCAGCCTTTCCCCAGCTCCACGGGCCTGCTGAACGAAGACTGCAGCGCCATGCCGGTGCTGGTCTTCACCCGCGACCACAAGGCCGAGACCATCGACACCATCGTGGCCGCGGTCAACCAGTTCGTCTCCGAGCTGCCGGAGGACGCGCCGGTCAAGTTCCGCCTGGCTACCGGCAACGTTGGCGTGATGGCCGCGGCCAACGACGTCATCAAGGACACCGAGTTCTCGGTGCTGCTGTGGCTGTTCGTGGGTATCGGCATCTGCGTGCTGGCCTCGTTCCGCAGCGTCGCCGGCCTGGTCTGCGTGCTGGTGCCGCTGGCGCTGGTGCACGTGGCGTCCTATGCGGTGATGGTCTACCTGGAGATCGGCATCAAGATCTCCAACCTGGCGGTGGCGGCCTTCGCCGCCGGCATCGGCGTGGACTACGGCATCTACATCTACTCGGTGCTGGAAGAGAACGTGCTGCAGAAGCGCATGAAGCTGCGCGAGGCCTACGAGAACACCCTGCACCAGACCGGCAAGGCGGTGATCTTCACCGCGCTGACGCTGGCGGCCACGGTCTGCACCTGGCTGTTCTCCGGCCTGCAGTTCCAGGTCGACATGGGAATCCTGCTGACCATGATGTTCGTCGCCAACGCCGTGGCCGCCGTGGTGCTGCTGCCGGCCTTCGCCGCCTTCCTGTTGCGTCCCCCCACCGATACCGCGGTTTCGGCACCGGTGGCCGGCCCGCAAGTGACCTGAGTTGTCCCCCCTTACAGAAGTGACAGAGGAGAAATCGAGATGAAGATGCGAATACTCGCCATCGTGGCGCTGGCGGCCGCGCTGCCATCGGCGGCGCTGGCCAAGGTGTCCGCCGAAGAGGCGGCCAAGCTGGGCAAGGAGCTGACCCCGGTGGGCGCCGAGCGCGCCGGCAACAAGGACGGCACCATCCCCGAGTGGAAGCCCGCCAAGCAGTCGGGCGCGCTGAAGGGGCAGTTCCCCTCCGATCCGGCGATCGAAGGCGAGAAGCCGCTGTTCACGATCGACGCCAAGAACCAGGCGAAGTACGCCGACAAGCTGACCGAGGGCCACAAGGAGCTGCTCAAGCGCTTCCCGGCCAGCTACAAGCTCAACGTCTACCCCAGCCACCGCAAGGTGAACTTCCCCGAGAAGGTGCTGGCGGAGACGGTGAAGAATGCCACCCGCGCCGAGCTGGAAGGCGTGGACAACCCCAAGGGCGCCTTCGTCGGCTTTCCGTTCCCGATCCCGCGCTCCGGTGCCGAGCCGATCTGGAATCACCGCGTGAAGTGGCGCGGTGACGCGCTGCGTCGCTACAACAACCAGATGATCGTGCAGCAGGACGGCAAGTTCACGCTGACCAAGATCGTCGAGGACGTGAAGTTCTACTACGCCAACGTCGGCAACGCCAACCCGCCGGAGCTGAAGCCGGGCACCGACTTCCTGCGCTACCTGTCGGAGACGATCTCGCCGCCGCGCATCGCCGGCACCTTCATCCTGGTGCACGAGAAGGCGGGCTTCGGCACGGAAGGTCGCGCCGCCTGGCTGTACGCGCCGGTGCTCAAGCGCATCCGCCGCGCCCCTGCGGTCTGCTGCGACAACCCGTATGAAGGCACCGACGGCCACCAGTTCTACGACCAGGTGGACATGTACAACGGCGTGCTGGAGCGTTTCACCTGGAAGCTGGTGGGCAAGAAGGAGATGTACATCCCGTACAACGCCTACCGCATCGCCGGCAACAAGACCAAGTATGCCGACATCGCGCGGCCCAACCACATCAACCAGGATCTGCCGCGCTACGAGCTGCACCGTGTCTGGGTGGTGGAGGCCGACAACAAGCCAGACCAGCGCCACACCTTCAAGAAGCGTCGCATTTACCTGGACGAGGACAGCTGGAACATCGTCGCCATCGACGACTATGACCAGCAGGGCAAGCTGATGCAGTTCCAGGAAGGGCACCTGGTGCCGTACTTCAACATCCTGGCGGCGACCACCCAGCCGGAGGTGATCTATCACCTCAACTCCGGCCGCTACTTCGTCACCGCGATGATCAACGAAGACCAGCCCTACGACGCGACGGTGTCCTTCACCGACAGCACGTTCGAGGCCGAGACGGTGCAGAAGCGCACGTCCAAGTAAGAAGACGGGGCGGCGGCACGAGCCGCCGCCCCTTCGGAGCTT
>NZ_JAUASX010000015.1:0-55569 GCF_030345715.1 Solimonas sp. SE-A11 | reverse complement strand
CCCCCCCCCCCCCCCCCCCCCCCCAATAGAAGCGTCCGTGCAGGAGATCACGAAGATGCCGACCAGAATCCTTTCCAGGGCGACGCTGCTGCTCGCCTGCGCCTTCGCGCCGCTGGCCACGCAGGCCGCGGAGTTCAATTTCAACATCGGCGATACCGCGTTCAGCGCGGTGCTGAACAATACCGTCACGCTAGGCGCGTCCTGGCGTATCGAGGAACGCTCCGACGATCTCGTCGGCAAGTCCAACCTCAATCCGGACGTCTGCAGTGGTGCCTACCAGTCCTGCCAGGGCGTGCACCGAGCGCAGAGCTATCCGGCGCAGCACCTGTTCGAAGCGCCTGGCATGGCGTCGATGAACTTCGACGACGGCAACCTGAATTACGACAAGGGTGACATCACCCAGGCGCCGCTCAAGTTGTCGCAGGACCTGAACATCAAGTTCGGCAACTACGGCTTCTTCTTCCGCGGCATCGGCATCTACGATGACATCAACTACCGCGGCTTCAAGGAGACCTATCCCAACAAGATCACCAACGAGAACTACCAGCAGGTCGGCATCACCGGCGACGCCGGTGTCGGCAACCGCTACTTCGCGCGCAGCTACGGGCCGGGCGCCCGGGTGCGCTCGGAACGCGACGAGGCCGAGGCGCGCGAGATCGGCATGCGCTACGACCTGCTCGACGCCAACTTCTACGGCGTCATGCCCTATCTCGATGGCGAGCGCGAGCTGATCTTCCGCGTCGGCCGCCAGACCGTGAACTGGGGCCAGAGCACGGTGGCGGTCATCAACAGCGTCAACCAGGCCCAGCCGGTCAACGCCAACAGCCTGTACCGTCTCGGCTTCGGCCTGCTGGAGGAGCTGTTCGTGCCGGTCGGCATGGTCCGCGCCAGCACCGAGATCGCCGGCGGCGTCAGCGTCGAGGGCTATTACCAGTTCGAATGGCAGCCGATCGAAATCCCAACCCCGGGCAGCTACATGTCCTTCGTCGACATCGGCACCGACAACCTGCGCGACTCGGTCAACGCTGCCTTCGGCGGCTCGGCCGACGATCCCGATCATCGCGGCTTCCAGCTCAACAGCCCGCTGGCGCTGATCACGCCGACCACGCTGACGCTGGACCGCCTGAAGGACAAGGAAGCCAGCGACCAGGGCCAGTACGGCGTGTCGCTGAAGTACTACGCCGACTGGCTCAACGACGGCACCGAGCTGGGCCTGTACTTCATGAACTACCACTCGAAGCTGCCCTATGTCAGCTTCTACTCCACCGATGCCAGCTGTGCGCGCCGCGAAGGCAACGCGATGGGCATCGACGCCACCAACACGCTGCAGTTCCTGGAGGCTTGCCCGAACCTGCCGGTGGCCAATCCCCGCGCCTCGATCCCGGTGCTGGCCGACATCGGCGCGCTGGCCCTGCAGCGCCCGGGTATCCTCGGCGAACTTGGCCTGGGCCTGGACCTGGGCACCGCCCTGGGTGGCATGACCAGCCTGCTGATTCCGCGCGACGGCCCGCAGAGCGATGCCGTGCCGCTGGATACCGCCAAGATTCAGATCGAGTATCCCGAGAACCTGAAGATGTACGGCTTCAGCTTCACCACCACGGCCGGCGACCTGTCGTTCCAGGGTGAAGTGTCGTACCGCCCCAACGTACCGCTGCAGGTGGCGCTGATCGACCTGGCGTTCGCCTCCTTCGGTCCGACGCTGACGCGCTGCCACGATGCTTCGCTGGGCTGCGCCGGCGCCAGCGCCGGCATCGGCTTCAACGAGCAGGGCCAGTACGTCATCTACGACCAGAACAACTTCGTCGATGCCAACGGCAACAACCCCTATCCGGACGCGGTCAACCTGATCGTGGGCGCGGCGCCGGGTTCGGCGCGTTCCTTCCCCAACTTCATCATTCCGTACCGTGGCGGCGTGGTCGGCGAGAACGCGCCGAACAGCTACATCCAGGGCTGGATCCCGGGCAAGGTGGCGCAATACAACATCGGCGCCACGCAGGTGCTCGGCGCCTCGGAGAACTGGATCGGCGCCGACCAGGTGATCCTTCTGTACGAACTGGCGGCGACGCACGTGCTCAACATGCCGGGCTTCGACCAGTTGCAGATCGAAGGCCCGCTGACCGCTACTACGCATGCCAGCGCCGGCGCCAACGGCAGCGGTGCCGACGGATCGCAACTGGCCTGCTCCACCAACCCGTCCTGCTCGATCGGCCCGGACGGCCTGCGCTTCAATCCCTTCCAGGCTCCGCGCAGCGCCTTCGCCGACGCCTTCTCCTGGGGATACCGCGTGGTCGGCCGCATCAGCTACGAGTCGGTGCTGCCGGGCATCAGCGTGCAGCCGCTGTTCATCTGGCAGCAGGACATCCAGGGCAATTCGCCGGGCCCGGCGGGCAATTTCGTGGAAGGCCGCAAGTCGCTGAACTTCCTGCTGGAGACCCGCTACGAGAAGTCGATGGCCTTCACCATCGCGTACAACACCTTCTTCGGCGGCGGCAAGAACAACCTCTACGCCGACCGTGACAACCTCGGCTTCTTCGTCAAGTACCAGTTCTAGAGGAACGACCATGTTTCGTCCGATCCCTGCCGTGGCCGTTCTGGCCGCCCTGCTGGCCGCCGCGCCCGCCCACTCCGCGGAGGCGCCCAAGCCGCGAGCGGCCGAGATGGCGCCGATGTCGGAGCGCAGCCTGCTGACGCGCGTGGTGGCAGCGGGCTCCGCCCTAGTCGCCGTCGGTGCGCGTGGCCATGTGCTGCGTTCCGAGGACGGCACCGCCTGGACCCAGGTGGCGGCCCCGGTGGATGCCCTGCTGACGTCGGTGTTCTTCGCTGACGCCCGCAACGGTTGGGCCGTGGGCCATGACGCCAGCATCCTGCACAGCGCCGACGGCGGCCGCAGCTGGAAGCTGCAGAACTTCCAGCCGGAGCTGAACCTGGCGCTGCTGGACGTGCTGTTCCTCGACGCCCAGCACGGGCTGGCCGTGGGCGCCTATGGCCTGATGCTGGAAACCCGCGATGGCGGCGCCCACTGGATCCGGCTGGATACGCCGCTGACGCAGGAGGGTCTGCACTTCAACGCCCTCACACGGCTCGGTGACGGCTCCCTGCTGGTGGTGGGCGAGGAGGGCATGATGGCCCTGTCGCGCGATGCCGGCGGCACCTGGGAGCGCCTGGCCTCGCCCTACGAGAGCTCGCTGTTCGCGGTGCTTGCGTCGGGTTCTTCAGGTGCGGTGGTCGCCGGACTGCGCGGCAATGCCTATCGCAGCGCCGACGTCGCGGCGGGTGACTGGCAGCGCGTGGATACCGGCAGCGTGCAGTCGGTGTTCGGCCTGGCGCCGATGCCGGGCGGCAGTGTCGGCATGGCCGGCCTCAATGGTTTTCTCGAGGTGGTGGACAGCGCGGGTCGCGTCCAGCCGCTGGACTGGCACCGCGCCGGCGCGCCGGCGGCGGTGGCCGGCCATGAGCTCGGGGCCTTCAGCCACCTGCTGGCCTGGCGCGGCGACCTGCTGACGGTCGGCGACAGTGGCGTGCAGCGCTGGTCGCCGGGCGCGCCCTGAGGCGCCTGCTTTACCCCAGGGGTAATTGAATGGCCGCTGCGGGCGAAGGAAACTGCCCGCGGACCGAAACACTGCAGGAGGCAAGGCCGCCCCGCTCGACGGGGCCGCTGGAGACCGTTCATGGCCGGAGATCTCGCCGATGTCGTCGCTTTTCCCCACCTGCTGCGTGACTGCCGCCGCGGGCGCCGCCTGTCGCAGCTCGATCTTGCCGTGGAGGCGGAGGTCTCGCAGCGTCACCTGAGCTTCCTCGAATCGGGGCGGGCCAAGCCCAGCCGGGACATGGTGCTGCAACTGGCGCAGGCCCTGGACTTGCCGCTGCGCGAGCGCAACCGCCTGCTGCAGGCGGCGGGTTATGCCGGGCTGTTTCCGCAGCGCCGGCTCGAGACCGGCGACATGGGGCCGGTGCGGCAGGCCCTGGAGCGCCTGCTGAAGCACCACGAGCCCTATCCGGCGGTGGTGGTGGACCGGGCCTGGAACCTGTTCATGGCCAACGACGCGGTGCCCCGCGTTTTCGGCCTGCTCGGCAACCTCGACGAGATCTATGCCCGTGTCTGTGGTGACGGCCCGCGCAATGTCCTGAAACTGACCCTGCACCCGCAGGGCCTGCAGCCCTACATCGCCAACTTCGCCGAGGTGGCCGCGCCGCTGCTGGCGCGCACCGCGCGCGAGGGCCTGGAGCATCCCGAGGTGCAGGCGGTGCTGGACGAGGTGCTGACCTACCCGGGCATCCCGTCGCGCTGGCGCGTGCAGGAGGTGCATCCGCTGCCGTTGCCGGTGCTGCCCACCGATTTCCGGGTCGGGCCGGTGAGCCTCAAGCTGTTCTCCATGCTCACCACCTTCGGCACGCCGCAGGACATCACCACCGACGAACTGCGCGTGGAGAGCTTCTACCCGGCCGATGCCGCCAGCGAAGCGCTGCTACGGCAGTTTGGCGGCGCCGCCCAGACCTAGACCTGACCGTCCCCCGGCGCTACCCTCGGGACATGCGCAAACTGGCCCTCCTGATCGCCCTGGTCCTGCCGCTGCCGCTGGCGGCGCAGGTCTACAAGTACACGGACGAAAAGGGCGTGGTGCACTACACCGACAAGGCGCCCGCCAAGGGCGCCAAGCCGGCCAACCTGCCGCCCCTGCATACCTATGCGCCGGTGTCCGCCCCGGAAGGCTCCGAGGCGGGCGGCAGCACGCCGGCGGGCGCCAAGCCCAAGGCCAAGGCCGAGTCGGCGGCCGTCGCCGGGGATTTCGAACTGCGGATCGTCTCGCCGGTGCAGAACCAGACCGCCCGCGATGCCAGCGGCACGCTGGCGGTGTCGGTGGAGGTTTCGCCGGGAATCCCCGACGGCTACCGGCTGGTCTACTACGTCGACGGCTCGCCCAACGGCGAACCCACCGTCAGCACCAGCACCACCCTCAGCGGCGTGGAGCGGGGCGAGCACAATCTCACGGTGGGCCTGCTGGACCCGGAGGGCAAGGAAGTGGCCCAGTCCGCGCCGGTAACCGTGTACCTGCGCCAGCCCACGGTGAAGAACCCGGTAGGTACCCGCCCGCCCCGTCCTGCACCACGTTGATGCACTAAAACGGTGCAAATTGCCCCGGACTGCGCTAGTCTGGGGCTGCTGCCTTTTGGCGCGACTCTTGCTGTATCCCGCGCATGAAATTCATTCCCCGCAGCTCATCGGTCCGGCCGGAGGACGTGCTGGACGGTCTGACGACGGCCGTCATCGGCCTGGACGAGCAGCTCTGCGTCACCTCGCTGAATTCGGCCTGTGAAAACCTGTTCGGCATCTCCCGCAAGCACGCTATTGGTGCGCCGCTGGCGGAGGCCATCCCCCACCTGGCGCCGCATGAGCTGAGGTTGCGCCGCTCGCTGGACAACGCCACCGGCTTCATCGAGCGCGAACTGCGGCTGCAGCGGGTTGGCGATGCGGCGGTCACCGTGGACTGCACCGTCACCCCCTTCATCCTGGGCCGCAAGCCGGGCCTGCTGATGGAAGTGCAGGCCCTGGATCGCCACCTGCGCATCTCTCGCGACGAACTGCTGCTGGCCCAGCACCAAGCCAGCCGCGAGCTGATCCGCGGCATGGCCCACGAGATCAAGAACCCCCTGGGCGGTATCCGTGGCGCGGCCCAGCTGCTGGAGCGCGAGTTCCCGGACTCCGAGCACCGCGAGTACACCCGCGTGATCATCCGCGAGGTGGATCGGCTGCAGAATCTGGTCAACCGCATGCTGGGCCCCAACCGCGCCCCGCAGAAGAACTGGCTCAACATCCACGAGGTGCTCGAGCACGTGCGCCAGCTGGTGCAGGCCGAGTCCTCCGGCGACATCGCCTTCCTGCGCGACTACGATCCCAGCATCCCCGAGGTCAGCGCCGACCGCGAGCAGATGATCCAGGCGGTGCTGAACATCGTCCGCAACGCCATGCAGGCGATAGGCGGCGAAGGCACGGTGACCTTGCGCTCGCGCACCCGCCGCCAGTTCACCATCGCTGCCGTGCGCCACAAGCTGGTCGTGCAGATCGACATCGAGGACGACGGGCCAGGCATTGCCCCGGCGATGCTGGAGAAAATTTTCTATCCGATGATCACCACGCGGGCCGAGGGCACCGGACTTGGCCTGCCGATTGCTCAGTATTTGATTCATTCCCACGGTGGCCTGGTCGAATGCAAGAGCCGGCCGGGCTGCACCGTGTTCTCCCTGTACCTACCCCTGGAATCGACATGACCGCCCCACTTCTCCGGGCTTTGCTGGACGACGGATCGACCGGCAGCCACCAACCGCAGTCCCGTGGAGTGTCGCCTTGAGCGCCGCACTGCGCGTCTGGGTGGTGGACGACGACGAGTCCATCCGCTGGGTGCTCGAACGCTCGCTGGCGCGTGAAGGCATGCGCGTGGAGAGCTACCCCGGCGCCGCCGAGCTGCTCGACGCCCTCAACGACGACACGCCCGACGTGCTGATTTCCGACATCCGCATGCCCGGCGTCAACGGCCTGGAGCTGATGCAGCGCGTTCACCGCTCCAAGCCGGAACTGCCGGTCATCATCATGACCGCCCACTCCGATCTCGACGCCGCCGTGGCCAGCTACAAGGGCGGCGCCTTCGAGTACCTGCCCAAGCCTTTCGACGTGGACGGCGTCGCCTCCCTGGTGCGCCGAGCCGCGCGCAAGCTGGAAGAGCCGGCCGAGCCGGCGGGCCTGGAGTCCAGCGCCGACATCATCGGCGAGGCGCCGGCGATGCAGGACGTGTTCCGCGCCATCGGCCGCCTGAGCCAATCCAACATCACCGTGCTGGTCACCGGCGAGTCCGGCACCGGCAAGGAGCTGGTGGCCCGCGCGCTGCATGTCAACAGCCCGCGCGCCTCCAAGCCCTTCATCGCCATCAACACTGCGGCGATCCCCAAGGACCTGCTGGAATCGGAGTTCTTCGGACACGAGCGCGGCTCCTTCACCGGCGCTGCCACGCAGCGCAAGGGCCGCTTCGAGCAGGCCGACGGCGGCACTTTGTTCCTGGACGAAATCGGCGACATGCCGGCCGACCTGCAGACCCGCCTGCTACGCGTACTGCAGAACGGCGAGTTCTATCGCGTGGGCGGTGTCGCGCCGATCCGTGTGGACGTGCGCGTGGTCGCCGCCACCCACCAGGCGCTGGAGTCGCTGGTAAAGGACGGTCGCTTTCGTGAAGACCTCTATCACCGCCTCAACGTCATTCGCGTGCGGATCCCCGCGCTACGCGAACGCCCGGAGGACGTGCCGCAGCTGGCGCGCCACTTCCTGGCCCGCGCCGCGGAGGAGCTGAAGACCGAGCCCAAGCGTCTGCGGCCCGAGGTGGTGGAGCGCCTGAAGACCTTCGAGTGGCCCGGCAACGTGCGCCAGCTCGAGAACATCTGCCGCTGGCTCACCGTGATGGCGCCGGGCCAGGACATCCACCTTCAGGACCTGCCGCCGGAAGTGCGCCCCGCAAGCTACGCCGCCGCGCCTGCTGCGGCCCCGGTCGTGGCGGCCGTTGTGGCGCCGGTGCCGGTCATGCCCACGGCCACATCGGCACCGGTGGTGGCTGCACCCGTCACGGCCCCGGCCCCGCCGAGCGCGCCGCTGGCCGGCGCGTCGTCCGGTGCCTGGGACGAGGAACTGCGCCAGTGGGCCGATGCCGCCCTGCAGTCCGGCAAGGATGATCTGCTGGGCGAGGCGACGCCGCTGTTCGAGCGCGTGATGATCGAAGCGGCCCTGACCGCCACCCGCGGCCAGCGCCAGGAAGCGGCTCGCCGCCTGGGCTGGGGGCGCAACACGCTGTCACGCAAGATCAAGGAATTGGGTATGGGCGAAGACGAATAAATCTCCAAAGGAGATTTTTCGTCTTCGCGGGCGGCCAGGGATGGCCGCCCAGGGGTTTGCTCGAGTCACTGAAGTCTCGCCATGGATGGCGACCCCGCCCCAGGTTGGGAATCCCGGAGATTTTCGTCTTCGCGGGGGGCGGAGCGGCAGCGTCCCACCGCTAAACCACCGGCGCCTTCTGCTGCCTCAGCACCAGCTCCAGGCGGTTGCGCACACCGAAGATCGTCAGGATCGCGGTGACGTGTTCCTTCACCGTGTACTCGCTGATGCCCAGGGTGCGGGCGATCTGCTTGTTGGAGAAGCCGCCGAGCAGCGCCTCGTAGATGTGCCGCTGGCGCTCGGTCAGTGCTTCCTGCGGCGGCGCGCGCAGGCCGATCATCTCCTCGGAATCCACGAATACCTTTTCGCCCTCCTGGATCCGGCGGAAGCCGTCCAGCAGGTGGTCGATGTCGGCGTTCTTCAGCAGCAGGCCGCAGACACCGCGGCGGCGTGCCAGGTCCACCGCCTCCGGCTCCGGCGCGGCAGAGATCAGGATCACGCGCGACAGGCGCGGTGCCAGCCTCTCAAGCGAATCCTCGAAACGCATGCCCGGCAAATGCATGTCCAGGAACAGGTAGTCCCAGCGACCGTTCTGGGCCTCGGCGTCGAGCTGGTGCAGCGTGTCGATGCGCGCCTGTGGATAGCAGGCCTGCAGCAGGCTGCGCAGGCCGGCGCAGGTCATGGGGTGATCGTCGACGATCAGTAGGCGCATGGGTCGAGACTACAGCAGGCCGGCGGCGCGCAACGCGTCGTCGATGGAAGGGCAGCAGTTGGCAAAGACGATCCGTCGTCCACGGCACAGGCCGACGCTGCGATAGCGGCCGGTGTCGATGCGCTCCAGTTGCAGGACCGGCGAACCGTCCTCGGCATGGATGCGGAACAGCGCCGGCTTGCCGGACGGTATCTCCGCGCGATGCCAGAAGCTGCGGAACATGACCGGCAGTTGCTCCCGCACCCGCTCGAACGCCGCTTCGAGCTCGGCAGCCTCGTAGCGGGTATAGCCAGCGTAATGGGAGCCGTCGGCCATGGGTGGGCGAGCCTGGAGCGGAAGGGCTGCGCCATTAGACCCGCCGTGGTGGCCGGCGAGTACCCCTCTGTAGTGGGGGCGGCGTTCACGGCGCCATCCCGGCCAGGGTGCGCAGCAGCAGCTCCGGGGCTACCGGCTTGGTCAGCAGCAGCAGGCCCTCCTGCTCGGCACGCTGGTGAGTCTCGGGCGCCAGCTCGCCGGACACCAGCAGGCCACGCGCATCCGGCCATTGCGCCAGCCAGTCGGTGAGCCAGTCAATGCCGTCGCGTCCGCCGGGCAGGCGCACGTCGCAGAGGATCAGGTCGGGCGCCAGTGTCTCTTCCACCTGTGCCGGATCGCTGCGGTGGCTCACGCGCAGGCCCCAGTCGCCGGCCCAGGTGGCCAGCGCGCTCGCCGCCATCGGGTCGTCCTCCACCAGCAGCAGGTGACGCTCGCGCAGGCGCTGCAGCGGCGCGGCCTGGGGCACGGACTCCCGCGGCGCGAGCCCGCGCACGGGCAGGGCGATCAACGCCGTGGCCGGCAGCAGCAGGGTGAAGCGGCTGCCGCGGCCGGGCCACGAGCGCAGCAACAGCCGCGCGCCGAGCAGGTTGGAGGCCTCCTGCACGATGCTCAGGCCCAGGCCGATGCCCTGGCTGCGGTCACGGGTGGGGTTGTGCAACTGCACGTAGGGTTTGAATACCTCGGCCACCTGCTCGGCCGGGATGCCGATGCCCTGGTCCTGCAGCGCCAGCTCCACCGAACCGCCGCGCCGCCGCGCCGTGAGCAGCACCGCGCGATCGGGCGTGGAGAACTTGATGGCGTTGTCGAGCAGGTTGTGCAGCACGCGGCCCAGCAGCACCGGGTCCGTATCCAGGGCGCGCTGCTGCAGGCGCCGGTCGATGCGCAGCCGCAGCCGGATCCCCTTGTAGCCGGCGATCTGCCGGTGTGCCGCGATGGCACGCGGCAGCAGCTCCAGGAACGGGGTCGGCTGCAGATTGAGGCGGTAGGCGCCGCCTTCCAGCTTCGACAGGTCCATCAGGCTGTTGAACTGGTCCGACAGCGCCTGCCCGGCTTCCAGTACACGGTCCACCAGCTCGCGGCTTTCCTCCCCCGGCACGCGCATGCGCAGCGCGTGGCTGGTCAGCATCAGTGCATGCAGCGGCTGGCGCAGGTCATGGCTGGCCGCCGCGAGGAAGGCCGACTTCTCGCGGTTGGCGCGCTGCGCGCTCTCCACGGCAATGCGCTGTTCCTCGATCAGGCGGTCCTTCTCCTTCTCCAGCATCAGCGTGCGGGCATTGCCGTGATGGCGCAGCAGCACCGCCTGGATGATGGTGGCATGGAAGAACACGAACATGATCGCCAGCTGCAGCCAGTTGTCGGCAAAGGTCTGGCGCAGCGAAGGCAGCAGGAACAGCAGCGAAACCAGCGAGGCCGAGCACACATGCGCCAGGCCGAAGGACGCCATCGAGGAAGCCGACACGCTGACGCCCATGTAGATCATCACGATCATCAGGTTGTGCCCGGCCGGCGCCGGCACCAGCAGGAAACCCAGCGCCCCCCAGATGGCACCCAGCATCACCCCGCCATGCAGCAGCGCCAGCCACTCGCCCATGCGCAACTGCGCCAGCGGCAGCACCGGCGCGCTGAGCTGCTGGTAGTGGCGCCGCATGGCCAGGCCGATCATGCCGTTGGCGATGCTAATCGCCAGCCAGCCGAGCAGGAAGCCGTGATCGTTGACGTCCCAGCACAGGCCGGCCACCACCGCCACCGCCAGCGGCGAGAGCCAGGGGCGCAGGCTGCTCCAGCCCAGCGCCAGCATCTCGGTGGCGAGCGGCGGCGGGTAGGCCTGGTAGTTGAACAGCGCAAAGGGCGGACGCATGACGGCAACCGGTGATCCAGGGTGGCACAGTAACCGGGTCCCCGGGGAAGGTGCGAGCAGCCTAGGGCGGCGGCGCCCCAGGGCATACCCCTCCGCCGGGGGGATCAGGCCCGGCGGCGCTTGCCGGCCCCGGCCCGCGGGGGCTCGCCGGTGTTTTCCCGCAGCAGCAGGCCGATGGCCCGCCGCGCCTTGTCCGGCTGCGGGTGGAAGCCGCCGATCAGGCCGGAGTAGAGGAAGTGCTCACCCACGCTGACCATGGCTTCCACCAGGGTCTCCAGGTCGGCTGGCGGGCGGTACCGCCCGGCCTCGATCTCCTGGCGGATCAACGCCATGTCGGCGTGCACCAGGCGGCCATGCACGCCATCCGGATGCGTCACCAGGCGGTAGCCGGCCTGGCCTTCGTGCTCCAGGAAGCGGCGCAGCGGCACCGCCGTGGCGATCACTTCCACCTGCTCGCCGAAGATCGCCTCCAGGCGCGCCACTCCCTGGCCGGCGGCACGGGCGGCGGCGCGCTCCAGGGTCTGCTGCGTCAGCGACCAGATCACGTCGACCAGCAAGCGGTCCCGGTCGCCGATCCAGCGATACAGCGTGGCCCGCGCGATACCCAGCTGCAGCGCCAGCTGGTTCATGTCCAGCTTCTCGCCCGCCAGGTAGATCCGCCGCGCCGCCCGGAACATGTCCGTCGGAGTCGCCTGCGCGGCGCTGCGTTGCAGCGCGGGGATCGGCGCGATCCGGGCAGGCTTGGGGGCGGTGGGCGACATGCCGACAGCATACGGCCGGCCTGAGACACGAGCAATATCATGTATTGACTAAGAGACACGTACTACGTAGTGTCTCATTCATCGGCCACTGCAATGGCGGCCAGGAACATCGAGGGAAGCGCCCTGGGGCGTCTCCCGCAATGGTCGTGGGGCTCGGCCCGGCGCCGCGCACGCCGGGCTTTTTTTGCGCCGCGCAAACAGGAACGCCACGCCAGCGGGAGCCGGCATGGCGTTCAGGGCCTGCGGGTCAGGGCTGGCGTTCAGCCCTTGCGATACACCGGCTTGCGCTTCTCCAGGAAGGCACTCACGCCCTCCGTGAATTCGTCGTAGTGCCCGCATTCGCCCTGCAGCCGGCGCTCGATCTGCAGAGATTCTTCCAGCGTGCTGCCATTCCCCGCGTAGATCGCCTGCTTGATGCGCTCCAGCGCGGCGGCCGGGCCATTGGCCAGCTTGTGGGCCAGGGTCAGCGCAGTGGGCAGCAGTTGCTCGTCGTCCACCACGTCCCAGACCAGGCCCCAGGCCAAGGCTTTTTCGGCGGGCAGCTTCTCGCCGAGCATCGCCATGCCCATGGCGCGCTGCAGGCCGACCAAGCGCGGCAGCACCCAGGTGCCGCCGGCGTCGGGGATCAGGCCGATGTTGACGAAGGCCTGCAGGAAGTAGGCGGAGCGGGCGCAGACCGTTAGATCGGCCATCAGGCCGAGGTTGGCGCCGGCGCCGGCGGCGATGCCGTTGATCGCGGAGATGATCGGCTTGCGCAGCGCGCGCATCTTCAGGATCAGCGGGTTGTAGAAATCCTCCAGGGCCTGGCCCGGGTCCAGACGACCCTGCGCGTCGCGCGGCGTCATTGCCAGCGAGGCGGCGAGGTCGGCGCCGGAGCAGAAGGCCTTGCCCTCACCGGTGAGCACGATCGCGCGCACCGCGGCATCGGCTCCGGCGCGGACGAAGGCATCGTCCAGCTCCGTCAGCATCTGCCCGGTGATGGCGTTGTAGACCTTGGGGCGGTTGAAGCGGATGACGGCCACGCCGTCATCCACGCCGTAGAGGATTTCCTGGTAGTCCACGCCGACCTCCGTCGTATCAGTCGAGCGTCGAGCGCGCGATGATTTCCTTCATGATCTCCGAGGTGCCGGCCAGGATGCGATGGATGCGCTCGTCCTGGTACATGCGGCAGATCGGGTATTCCTCCATGTAGCCGGCGCCGCCGTGCAGCTGCACGCCCTCGTCCACCATGCGGCCCTGCAGCTCGCTGGTGTAGAGCTTGGCGCGTGCGGCGTCGGTGGGGTCGAGCTTGCCGAGGTTGTGCTGCTCCACGCAGCGGTCCACGTAGACCTGGGCGATGTCCAGCTCGGCATCCAGCGAGGCCAGCTTGAAGCGGGTGTTCTGCATCTTTGACAGCGGCTTGCCGAAGACCTTGCGATTGCGCACGAACTCCTTGGTCACGTCCAGCGCGGCGCGGGCGCCGGAGACGTTGCCGGCGGCGGCGATCAGGCGCTCCTCGGCCAGGCCCTTCATCAACTGGTAGAAGCCGGCATGCGGCTGGCCCAGCACGTTGGCCTTGGGCACCTTCACGTCGCGGAAGAACAGCTCGGCGGTATCCTGGGACTTCATGCCCATCTTCTTGAGCATGCGGCCGCGCTCGAAGCCCTCCATGCCGCGCTCCACCAGGAACAGCGTCACGCCGTGCGGGTTCTCCGGATGGGTCTTGGCGGCCACGATCACCACGTCGGCCAGGATGCCGTTGGAGATGTAGGTCTTGGAGCCGTTGAGCAACCAATGGTCGCCCTTGTCCTCGGCGCGGGCCTTCATGCCGGCGAGGTCGGAGCCGGCGTCCGGCTCGGTCATGGCGATGGCCATGATCTTCTCGCCACTCATGATGCCCGGGTAGAAGCGCTGCTTCTGCTCCTCGGTGCCGAAATGCTCCAGGTACGGCGCCACCAGGCGGCTGTGCAGCGTGATGAAGTAGCCGCTGTCGCCGTGCAGCGCGTTCTCCTCGATCAGGATCTGCTCGTAGCGGAAGTCCTTGAGCCCCAGGCCGCCGTACTTCTCGTCGATCCACATGCACAGGTAGCCCGCCTCGCCGGCCTTGAGGAAGGCCTCGCGGTCGACGATGCCGGCCTCGCGCCAGCGCTCGGAATGCGGGCGGATCTCGGTCTGGAAGAACTTGCGGGCGTTGTCCCTGAACAGCTCCATGTCGGAGTCGATGGCGGGGCGTTTCATAGGCAGGACCTTATTTGCGGTTGATGATTTTCGAGACGGGGAAGGTCATGCGGAAGCGCGGCACTTCCACCGTCATGAGGGCCTTGGCGCGGCCGAGATTGGGGAACATAGCGGCATCGGCACGGGCGCGCATCGTCCGTGCCGGCTTGATCCAGCCGCGGGCCGAGGGCGTGTAGACGAAGGTCTTGCCGTCATGGTGCTGGCCCAGGGTGCGCAGGGACTTGGGGATCAGCGCGGTCAGGAACGGAATCCAGAACGGGTAGCTCTTGAACTCCAGCTCGGCGAACACGCGGCCGTCCTTGGACAGGGTCACGCGGTCCACGCCCTTCTCGCCATAGCGCACGTCGAAGTCTGCCAGCTCCTTGGGGATGCCCCAGTTGTTGCGGCCGTTGACGACGCTGTCCATGGTCGAGACGAAGATGCGGCTGATCGACAGGTGGCGCTGGCCGTCCTCGAAGGGGAAGCTGCCGGGGATGAACAGCAGCTCGTGGTAGGGGCCCGCGTCCGAGCTCTGGTAGTCCACGAACATCAGCCAGCCGTAGGGCGAGCGGCCGCGCTTGCCGAGCAGGGTCTTGGGCAGGAACGTGTCCTGCACCTTGCTGTCGGGCGAGAAGCGCAGCATGGCGATGTAGCCGCGGCCGACCAGGTCCCAGGGGGCGGGGGCCTGGATGACGGCGGGGGCGGAGAGCGGGGCGTTCATATCAAGATCCTGAAATAACTCCCCTCGCCCGCGTGCGAGAGAGGGGTGGGGGGAGGGTGTCTGTTTCCGGTGGAGCGTTACAGAGACCCTCTCTCCCGGCCTCTCTCCCGCCAGCGGGAGAGAGGAGACAAGCGGTGGCTTTACTTCGGTGCCATGCGCAGCGCGCCATCGAGGCGGATGGTCTCGCCGTTGAGCATCACGTTTTCCACGATCTGCACGGCAAGCTGGGCGTATTCGGCGGGACGGCCAAGGCGCGGCGGGAAGGGCACGGACTTGCCCAGGGCCTCCTGCGCGGCCGGCGGCAGGCTGGCCATCATCGGGGTCTCGAACAGGCCCGGGGCGATGGTCAGCACGCGGATGCCGAAGCGCGAGAACTCGCGTGCCAGCGGCAGGGTCATGCCGACCACGCCGGCCTTGGAGGCGGCATAGGCGGGCTGGCCGATCTGGCCGTCGAAGGCCGCGACCGAGGCGGTGTTGATCACCACGCCGCGCTCGCCGTCGGTGTTCGGCGCCTGCTGGCTCATGGCCCAGGCGGCGAGGCGGATGACATTGAAGCTGCCGGTGAGGTTGATGTTGATCACGCGCTGGAAGTTGGCCAGCGCCTGCGGGCCTTCCTTGCCCAGGGCCTTCTCGGGGGTGCCGATGCCGGCGCAATTGATCACGCCGTGCAGCCCGCCCATGTCCTTGACGGCGACATCCACCGCTTCCTGCACCTGCGCCTCGTTGCTGACGTCCACGCGCACGAAGCGCGCGCCGTTGCCCAGCTCCGTGGCCAGGGCCGTGCCGGCGGCCTCGTTGAGGTCGGCGATCAGCACCTTGCCGCCGCGCGCGGCCAGGGCCTGGGCGGTGGCCGCACCGAGGCCGGAGGCGCCGCCGGTGATGATAAAGACGGAATTCTCGATTTTCATGCTGTGGTCTCCAGGACTCTTGGTTTTTCTGCGGGGTGCGTAGCCTGCCGCAAGCGTGCCGGCTCCGCCCCGCCCGCAAGGGTGAGAGCGGCGCCTTTTTCCCCGATCATGGTCGAGGGGGCATTGGTGTTGGAGCCGTTCAGGGTCGGCATGATCGAGGCGTCGATCACGCGCAGACCCTGAAGGCCGTGCACGCGCAGCTGCGGGTCCACCACCGCCATCGGGTCCACGCCCATCTTGCAGGTGCCCACCGGGTGGAAGTTGGAGCCGGCGTTGCGGCGTACCCAGTCCTCAAGCTCGGCGTCGCTCTGCACGGCGGGGCCGGGCGACAGCTCCTCGCCGCGATGCGGGTCGAAGGCAGCCTGCGCCAGGATGCGGCGCATGGCGCGCACACCGGCCACCAGGCGGGAGACGTCGCGCTTCTGGCTGAGGAAGTTGCCGTCGATCCGCGGCGGCGCCAGCGGGTCGGCACTGGCCAGGCCCACGCGGCCGCGCGCCAGCGGGCGAAGGTCGCAGACGAAGGCGATGTAGCGGTAGTCCAGCATCGCCGCCAGGCGGAAACCGTTCTCGACGTTGGCGGTGGGCGCGAAGTGGCACTGCAGGTCGGGGATCGGCTCGTCGGCCGAGGACTTGAAGAAGCCGCCGGTCTCCACGACGTTGCTGCTGAGCTCGCCCTTGCGCTGGAACAGATACTGGAACAGGCTGCGCAGCGAGCGCAGCAAGGATGTGGGGTGCCAGGAGATTGGTGCGCGGCTACGGGCCCTGGTCTCGATGATGACGTCGAGGTGGTCCTGCAGGTTCTCGCCCACGCCCGGCAGCTCGTGGCGCACCGGGATGCCGTGCTTCTCCAGCTCCGCGCGCGGGCCGATGCCCGAGAGCAGCAGCAACTGCGGAGACTGGAAAGCACCGGCCGACAGGATCACCTCGCGCTGCGCACGGATCTCCTCGTCGCGGCCGTCGCGGCGCAGCTTCACGCCCACGGCGCGCTTGCCCTCCAGCAGCACCTGCAGCGCCTGCGCGCCGGTAAGGATCGTCAGGTTGGGGCGGTTGCGCACCTCAGGCGTCAGGTAGGCGCGGGCGTTGCTCCAGCGCTCGCCGTCCTTCTGGAAGACCTTGAACGTGCCGAAGCCCTCCTGCTCGGCGCCGTTGAAATCGTCGTTGCGCGCATGGCCGCATTGTTGCGCGGCCTCGATGAAGGTTTCGCTCAGCGGGCTGGTGTAGCGGCGCTCGGTGACATTGAGCGGGCCATCCTGGCCGTGGAAGCGCCGGTCGCGTTCCGCCAGTGGAGCCTGGTAGTTCTCGGAGCGTACGAAGTAGGGCAGGACCTCATCATAGGACCAGCCCTCGCAGCCGAGCTCGGCCCAGTGGTCGTAATCCCAGGCGTGGCCGCGGGTGCAGACCGTGGCGTTGATGCTGCTGCTGCCGCCCAGCACCTTGCCGCGCGGCTGGTGGATGCGCCGGCCCGCGCAATGCGGCTGCGGCTCGGTCCAGAAATTCCAGTTGGCGAACCAGCCGCGCACCAGCGCCACCACGCCCAGCGGCATGTGAATCAGCGGATTGGTGTCGTCCGGCCCGGCTTCCAGCAGGCAGACGCGGCGCTGCCCGTCCGCCGACAGGCGGTTGGCGACGACGCAGCCGGCAGAGCCGGCCCCGACAACGATGTAGTCGTACTCGGCCACGGCTCTCTCCTCCGTTGCGCTACGGGAACTCGATCTGTCTTGTTTTCAAGCGCCGCGACGGGCGGTCGCGTTGCCGGCCGCCAGGGTGGACCTGGCGAAATCCGCGAGCTTGCCGATCGCTTCGTCGGCGTCACCCAGGATGCCGGCCTGCAGGTGGAAGTCATGCCACAGGCCGGGGTAGACCTGCAGCGTGACCGGCACCTTGGCCTGCGTCAGCGCCTTCTCCAGGCGCAGCGTGTCGTCCAGCAGGATCTCGTCTTCGCCGCTCTGCAGGATCACCGGCGGCAGGCCGCGCAGGTCGGCGAACAGCGGCGAGCACAGCGGGTGGTCGGTGGGCACGCGGCCGACATAGGCCGCGGCCCAGCGCTGCAGCGACGGCTGCGACAGCATCGGGTCGACCGCGGCCTTGCTGGCCATGGTGGAGGCGCTGCAGCCCACGTCGCCCCAGGGCGAGATCAGCAGCAGGGCCGCGGCCGGGGGCAGGCCGGCATCGCGCAGGCTCAGCGCCGTGGCCAGCGCCAGGCCGCCGCCGGCGGAGTCGCCGGCCAGCACGATACGCGTGTGGCCTTCATCCAGCAGCGTGCGGTAGGCGGACACCGCGTCGTTGAGCGCGGCGGGGTATGGATGCTCCGGCGCCAAGCGGTAGTCCAGCGCGAACACGGTCAGGCCGCTGGCCTTGGCCAGCGTGGCGCTCAGCGGGCGGTGCGAGTCCAGCGAGCCGACACAGTAGCCGCCACCGTGCAGGAACAGGATCACGCCGTCCCGCGAGGCCGGCCCGGAGGGCTGCAGGGTTTCGCCGGGTGCGGAGCCGAGCATGCGCGGGGTCACGCGCACGTCGCGCGGCACGCGCGTGGCGACGCCGAGCAGCTTCAGCATGCGGCGCTGCGAGGTGATGGACAGCGAGGGCCCGAGCATCGGCTTGAGCGTCAGCCGCACCACCGTGCGCAGCGTATTGCGAAGAAGGGTTCCGGACATGGGTTCTCCTCAGGCCGCGCGCGACAGCGTGGAGGCGGCTTCTTGCGGGGCGGTGCGGTAGGCGGCGTAGTCCGGCAGCTTGGTGCGGCGGCGGAACTCCAGCATGGTGCCGACCCAGTTGTTGGTGTTGCGGCCCTCGGCGGTCTTGTACCAGCTCTGGCAGTTGCCGGAGTAGGTGGTCTCCGCGCTGCGGCGCTCGATCTCGGCGCGGTAGGCGGCCTGCGCCTCGGCGCGCAGCTCGGCGTAGCGCCAGCCCTGCTTCTGCTGTGCCTGCACCATCTGCACGATGTAGCGCTGCTGGCACTCCAGCATGTAGATGATGGAGCCCGAGCCGACGTTGGTGTTGGGGCCGTACATCATGAAGAAATTGGGGAAGCCGGAGACCGTCATGCCCAGGTAGGCCTCGGCGCCCTTGCTCCAGCTCTGGTGCAGGTCGCGGCCGGCCAGGCCGCGCAGGCTCATCGGCGCCAGGAAGTCAGTGGCGGTGAAGCCGGTACCGTAGACCAGGGCGTCGACCTTGCGCAGCCTGCCGTCGGCGGTGATGACGCCGTCCTCGGTGATCTCGCGCACCGCCTCGCTGACCACCTCGACATTGGGCCGCGCCATGGTCGGCAGCCAGTCGTTGCTCAGCAGGATGCGCTTGCAGCCCACGGGGAAGTCCGGGGTCAGGCGCTTGCGCAGCTCCGGGTCGCGCACCTGGATGCGCATGTGCGCCTTGGCCAGCAGCGTCACCAGGCTTTCGATCCACTTGGTGCCGTTGTAGGCGTTGGCCAGCGTCTCGGTAATCAGGAAGATGCGCCAGCGGTCGATGTCGTGGATCACCGGGAAGGTCTTCAGCAGCCACTGCGTGAACGGACCGAAGGCCTTCTCGAACTTGGGGATGAACCAGCCCGGCGTGCGCTGGTAGACGTAGAGCTGGTCCACCTGCTTGGCGATCTCGGGCACGAACTGCACGGCGCTGGCGCCGGTGCCGATCACCGCCACGGACTTGCCCTTCAGGTCGAAGGAGTGGTCCCAGCGGGCGGAGTGGAAGGCCTTACCCTTGAAACGCTCCAGGCCCGGCAGCTTGGGATAGGCGGGGCGGTGCAGCTGGCCCACGCCGCTGACCAGGTGGCGTGCCTGGATGCACTCGCCATTGGCCAGCTGCAGCGTCCACAGGCCGCTGGCCTCGTCGAACTCCGCGCTGGCGGCCTCGGCATTGAAGCGGATGTGCCGGCCCAGGTCGTACTTGCGCGTGACGTAGCGCTGGTACTCCAGGATCTCGGACTGCTTGCCGTAGCGGTAGGCCCAGGGGTAGTGCGGCTCGAAGGAGTACGAGTACAGGTGCGAGGGAATGTCGCAGCCCGAGCCCGGGTAGGTGTTCTCGCGCCAGGTGCCGCCGACCTCGTCCGCCTTCTCGAAGAGGGTGAAGTTCTCGATGCCGGCTTGCTTCAGGTAATAGCCCAGGCCCAGGCCGCCGAAGCCGGCGCCGATGATGGCGACCTGCAGCGGTCCATTGGTGGTAGTGGCCATGGTTCTCCTCGTCGTTCTGTTAACCGTGGGGCGGATCATGGCGTCACCGGCCCCTTGCGTGGATGACGGGCACGGCCATTACATTGATAATTCCGGCCACGTCTCCCATCCCAGACTATGCCCTACCAACAGGTTCGCCGCAGCGTCGTCAGTGCCCAGTTGCTCCTGCAGCTGGCGGCGGACCACGGCCTGCCCGCGGCGGCGGCGCTGGAGGGCACCGGCATTGGCCCCGAGGCGCTGGCCGACCCGCAGCAGGAGATCACCGCGGCGCAGGAGCTGCGCCTGGCCGGCAACCTGGTGAAGGCCCTGGGCCATGTTCCCGGCCTGGGTCTGGAGGCGGGCCAGCGCTATCACCTCTCGGCTTACGGCATCTGGGGCTTCGCGTTGCTGTCGAGCCCTACCTTCCGCAGCGCCGCCGACATCGCCCTGCGCTACCTGGACCTGTCCTACGCCTTCGTGCGTTTCGGCCTGCGCGAGCAGCGCGGCGAGCTGCACGTGCTGATGGACGACCGCGAGATTCCCGAGGACACGCGCCGCTTCCTGCTGGAGCGCGACTTCGCCGCCTTCATCAACATGGTGCGCGAGCTGCGTCCCGGCGGGTTGCCGATCCTGGGCGCGCAGTTCGCCTTCCGCCGGCCGGCCTACGCCGATCGCTACACCGCCCTGCTGGGTGCCGAGCCACGCTTCGACGCTGCCGAGCACAGCGCCTGGCTCGACGCTGCCTACGTCGACGCGCCACTGCCGCAGGGCAACAGCATCATGGCGAGCATGGGCCAGGAGCAGTGCCGGCAGTTGCTGGCGCGCCGTCGGGTACGCATCGGCGTTGCCGGCCGCGTGCGCGACCGCCTGCTGCAGAACCCCGGCGACATGCCTGGGGTCGAGACCGTGGCGGCGGAGATGAACATGGCGGTGCGCAGCCTGCGCCGCCGGCTGGACGAGGAGGGCACCTCCTTCCGCGCGCTGGTGGACGAGGTGCGCCAGGCCCTGGCAGAGGAATTGCTGACCACGGCCAAGATGAAGCTCGAGGAAGTGGCGATGCGCCTGGGCTATTCCGAGCCGGCGGCCTTCGTGCACGCCTTCAAGCGCTGGAAGGGTATTTCGCCGATGGCCTACCGGGCGCAGCGCCTGGGCGAGCTGGGTGGCGGCGCCCCTTGAGTGCCGGCCCCGCTTGCCTACAGAATTGGACAGGCTGTAAAAATTACAAATAGTGAGGAGACGTTCATGAGAATCGCCGCACGATCGGGTGCCGCCGCTGCCTGCCTGCTGTCCGGCCAGGCCATGGCCGGCGGCCTGCAGACGGTCCCGGTGGAGCTGGCCCCGGTGGAGATCCGCGCCAGCGCCAACACCGCGCGCAGCAGCGCCAGCGAGGGCACCGTCACCGCCGAGCAGCTGGCCAACCGCCCGCGTCTGCGCCCGGGCGAACTGCTCGAGGTGGTGCCCGGTCTGATCGTCACGCAGCACAGCGGTGACGGCAAGGCCAACCAGTACTTCCTGCGCGGCTTCAACCTAGACCACGGCACCGACTTCCGCACCACGGTGGGCGGCATGCCGGTGAACATGCCCACGCACGGCCACGGCCAGGGCTACACCGACCTGGGCTTCGTGATCCCCGAGCTGGTCTCCTCCATCGAATACCGCAAGGGTTCCTACTACGCCGAGGAGGGTGACTTCTCCGCGGCGGGCGCGGCGCACCTGGAACTGATGCAGCAACTGCCGCGGCCGCTGTCCACCGTGGAGATCGGCGAGGACGGCTACCGCCGCGTGCTCGCCGCCGGTTCCGGCGCCGTGGGCGCCGGCACGCTGCTGGCCGCCGTGGAAGCCAGCACGCAGGATGGCCCCTGGACCGTGCCGGAAGACACCGAGAAGTACAACGCGCTGCTGCGCTACGGCTGGCGCAACAACGCAGGTGCCTGGTCCGTCACCGGCATGGCCTATTCCAATCGCTGGACCGCCACCGACCAGATCCCGCAGCGCGCGGTGGACAGCGGCCAGATCGGCCGCTTCGATTCGCTGGACGATTCCACCGGTGGCGACAGCCACCGCTACAGCCTGTCGCTGGACTGGGCCCGGGGCAAGGAGACGTCGGAGACACGGGCCACTGCCTACTTCGTCGACTACGACCTGGACCTGTTCTCCAACTTCACCTACTTCCTCGACAAACCCGCCGACGGCGACCAGTTCGAGCAGGTGGACCAGCGCCGCTACGGCGGCCTGGGCCTGGTGCACGAGCACCATGGCGAGTGGCTGGGCAGGCATATGCACCAGCGCCTGGGCCTGGACCTGCGCTATGACGACATCGGCGAAGTGGGTCTGCACCGTACCGTGCGGCGGCAGCGGCTGAGCACCGTGCGCGAGGACGGCGTGGAGCAGCTCAGCGCCGGCGCCTGGTACAGCAACAGCATCGAGTGGAACAAGGCCTTCCGCAGCGTGCTGGGGCTGCGTGCCGATCACTACCGTGTGGACGTGGATTCCGACAACGCCGCCAACTCCGGCAAGGCCGATGACGCCATCCTCTCGCCCAAGCTGTCGCTGATCTGGTCCCCGACCTCGCAGACCCATGTCTTCCTCAACGGCGGCTACGGCTTCCACAGCAACGACGCACGCGGTGCGACGATCACCGTGGTGCCGGGCAGCAACCCGGTGGAGCCGGCCGACAAGGTGGACCTGCTGGTGCGTGCCAAATCCTACGAGGTTGGCCTGCAGACGCGACTGCTGCCCTCGCTGCAGACCGCGCTGACGCTGTGGCAGCTCGACCTGGACTCGGAGCTGCTGTTCATCGGCGACGCCGGCAACACCGAGGCCACGCGGCCGAGTCGGCGCCAGGGCATCGAGTTCTCCAACTACTGGACCCCGCACAAGGGCCTGATCGTGGACGCCGACCTGGCCTGGTCGCGGCCGCGCTTCCGCGACAGCGACCCGGCGGGTGATCGCATTCCGGGCGCGGTCGAGCGCACCGCCTCGGTCGGCGTGGTGCTGAACGGCTGGAAGGGCTGGTTCGGCGGCGCGCGCCTGCGCTACCTGGGCAGCCGTCCGCTGATCGAGGACAACGCCGTGCGAGCCAGTTCCTCCACCCTGGTCAACCTGCGTGGCGGCTATGCCTTCTCGCCGCGCCTGAGAGTCTCGCTGGACGTGTTCAACGTCTTCGACCGCGACGTCAACGACATCGAGTACTACTACGAGTCGAGACTGCCGGGCGAAACGCCGGTGCAAGACCCGCCGGTCGGGGTTGAAGACCGCCACTTCCACCCGGCAGAGCCGCGCAGCGTGCGCCTGGGGCTGACGGCGTACTGGTGACGGCCATCCCGCCGCAAATAAAAAAGCCCGCAGCCGGGGGGTGACTGCGGACCTTGGGGGTGCGGAGGTTGGGGGGAACCTCCTGGGAGCCCGAAGGGGGTGATCCGCCGCAGGCGATGCCTAAATGGCATCGCCTGCGGCGGATCACGGGCGGCCATGGATGGCCGCCCCGGGGCCTAATCGGGTAACGGCTGCCCCGCCATGGATGGCGACCCGGACCTAAGTCGCGCCACAAACAAAAAAGGCCCGCAGCCGGGGGAGGACTGCGGACCTTGGGGGTGCGGAGGTTGGGGGAACCTCCTGGGAGACCGAAGGGGGTGATCTCTTGGAACCAGATTCTACGGATCGAAACCGAACGCTGGCTGAACGATTTTTAGAGCCCTGACGCCAGCCGGAGACCGTCTCGAAAACATCGGGCAGCAGGCTGCTCCAAGGCAAGCGGAACATGCCTTGAACGCAGTAAAATCAATGGGATAATCCTCTCCGAGGCCCGCAGGCACAGTGCCGTGCGGCACTGAACCAACCCCTACCCCCAACGCGGGGAAGGGGCGTCAGGGGCAGGAGCGGAAACCAGCATCGGGGGAAGAAGCCCCGACCGCCTCACTATCAGCGCCGGCTGTTACACCTGTCAATGGCAGGAGCGGATAGCCGCTTCAGGCCAGGGTCGAGGCGCGTGGCGCCAGGAAGCGCCGGGACAGCAGCAGGCCTAAGGCCATCGCGGCGACGAAGACCAGCACCGGCAGGCTGCCGCTGGAGCCGACCACCAGCGCCGGGCCGGGGCAGAGGCCCGACAGGCCCCAGCCGACGCCGAACAGGGCAGCACCGCCGACCAGGCGGGCGTCGATCAGCGTGCGATCCGGCAGGCTCAGGGGAGCGCCGGCCAGCGTGGTGCGGCGGCGCCGGGCCCAGGCAAAGGCCGGCAGGGCGGCCAGGATGGCGCCGCCCATGACGAAGGCCAGGGCCGGGTTCCACTGCCCGGTGATGTCGAGGAAGGCGCGGACCTTGGCGGGGTCGGTCATGCCCGACAGGATCAGGCCGAAGCCGAACAGCAGGCCGGCAGCAGCGGCGGCGATCACTTGCTTGCTCATGCGGAAGTCACCCCAAAGCCGAGCGCAACGACCAGCATCGCCACGCCCATGAAGGTTAGGACCGCGACCAGGCTGCGCAGCGAGAAGTTGGCCAGGCCGCAGACGCCGTGGCCGCTGGTGCAGCCATTGCCGAGCTGGGTGCCGACCCCAACCAGCAGGCCGGCGCCGATCAACGCGCCCCACTGCGGCGTGGCCAGCGCGCCGCCGAGCTCCAGCGGTTGTACCAGCCGCCACAGCCAGGGCGTGGCCAGCAGCGCCAGCAGGAAGACCACGCGCACGCGGTCGCGGCCGGTGCTGAGGGCGTTGCCGAAGATGCCGCTGATGCCGGCGATGCGGCCGCTGCCCAGCAGCAGCAGCGAGGCCGAGGCGCCGATCAGCAGGCCGCCGGCCAGCGAGGCGGCGGCGTCCGGGATACTGAAGACGATGGTGGTCATGGGCTTGTCTCTCCAAGGGCGGCTATCCGTTCGTGCTGAGCTTGTCGAAGCATGAGCGGATCGTCCACCGTACGGGTCGGCGGCTCCCGTTCTCACTTCGACCGGCTCAGTGCGAACGGGAGCTTGAGCGGGGCATGCTCAGAAGCTGAAGCTTTCCTTCTTGCCGCCGCTGACCTTGGCCAGCAGTTCCTCGATGGCGCCGGGGCTGCTCATCAGCTTGCCGAAGGTCACCATCGTCAGGTCAGGATGCCAGACCGCCATGCGGAAGCGCATGTGCTGGGCCTTCACGCTCTTGCCGTCCACCAGCAGGGTGTAGGGCAGGTAGGAGGTAGTCTTGACCGCGAACTTCTGGTCCACCGTGTCCTGCAGGATGTGCTTGTCATTGGCGCGCTGGTCGGTGACCTGGGCGCGGGAGATGCCGAACAGCGTGCGCTGGCCCGGCAGGTCCAGGCGGAAGACCTTGGCGGCGCCGCCGACCTTCTTCTGCAGGTTGGCTTCCACGGTCTTCACCGCATCCTCGTAGCTGGCGTGGCTGCCGAGGTCGTAAGTGTCCTCGAAGCTTTCCATGCCCACCATGTAGCGGAAGCTGCGCAGTTGTTCCGCCGTGCGGCCCTTGTCGGCGCCGAAGCTGTCCTGGGCGCCCAGCGCCTTGGCCAGCGCCTGCGCGACGCCGGCGAGGTCCACCGGCAGGCGGTAGGCCGCAGCCTGGTAGCGAGGGTTGAGGTAGGCGACCTGCAGCTTGCCGTCCACCACCGTGAGGCCGACATTGAGCACCGCACCGAAGGCCGACAACGCCGGCTTGGCGGCGGCGGCCTTCAGCTCGGCGCTGGTGAAGGAGACGACGTGCGCGTTCGGGTAGGGATTGTATTCGCCGACGACCTCGAAGCCGGCGGCGGCGAGCTTGCCCTTCACCGCGGCGATCTCGGTGTTGAGATCGGCGGTGTTGGTGTAGGCCAGCACGTAGGGCTTGAGCAGTTCGGCGGACCAGGCCGGGCCGGCGCTGAGCAGCATGCCGAGCACGGCGGCGGAGAGGACGACGAGGGTGTCGCGCAGCAGGCGCTGGGCGGGGCGACGGGCGATGTTCATGGGGAGAGGTCGTCCGTGAGGATCAGAAGCGGTAGTTGAAGCCGAGCGTGATTTCCCACTGGTGCATGTCCAGTGAGATGTCCTGGTCTTCCGGATCGACGCCGAAGGCGTTGTCCAGCGCCGCGCTGCCGCCAGCCGCGCCGCCGAGCAGGATCTCCGGCAGCGTCGCCTCGACATTGCTCAGCGGATTCTTGCCGCGCACCGGGTTGCTGGGTGCGTACATCGCCGCCAGGTCGAAGCCGATGCTCTTGGAGTACTGGTAGCTGAGGCCGGCGGTGTAATGCTTCTCGATCACGGCGGGAGCCAGGATGTTGAACAGCACCTCGTCGCTGGGAATCGGCTGGCCGTCATTGATGCTGTAGCCGGCGCGGAACTTGAACGCGGCGAACTTGTACTGCACGCCCAGCTTGTAGACCTGCACGTCCTGCCAGCCGAAGCCCGGGCCCTTGTCGGCACCGAGGCAGGCGCTGCTCTGGTCGCTGCTGCCGACGATCGGGATGATGCCGTTGAGCAGGCGCGGCAGGGCGCAATCGTTGACGAAGCGGTTCGGGTCCAGCGGATTGCCGACCGAGGCGACCTCGCTGAAGTTGATGCGCTGGTAGTCCAGGGCGACACGCAGGTTGTCGCTCAGGTGCAGCGACAGGCCCACGTTCCAGGACGAGGGGATGTCGAAGCCACCCTGCTCGGCGAACAGGCCGGAGTATTCATCCAGCTCGGTCATGCGGATGCGGGTCTGGTAGGACGCGCCGATGCCGATGCCGGGGATCACGCCGGTCAGCACGCCGACGCGGCCGCCGTAGCCGTAGGAGAAGTCGTAGCCGTTGTCAGTGACCTTGTCCGGAGAGTTGGAGAAGGGCTTGAAGGCGCTCAGGCCGTCGGCGCGGAAGCGCTGGCCGGCGATCAGCGGCGAGATGCCGATCGAGGTGCGGTCGCCGACCTTGAAGGAGTAGGTCGGCGCGACGAACAGCTGGATCAGGTTCACCGAGGCCGCCGACTTGTTGGTGGCGCCGCCGCAGAAGCCGATGGGATCGGCCCGGCCGGCCACCGGGGTGCCGCCGCCGAGCGTGCCGTTGCACTGCGTGGCGAAGCTCAGCGGACCCAGGCCGAAGCCCTGGCCGAACTGCGCGGTATTGCCCTGGTACTCGGTGTTCATGCCGCCATTGCCGTACACCGCGACGCCCCAGCTGGAGAAATCGTCGATGCGGCGGCTGTAGGCGAAGCCGGGGATGTAGAACAGGTCGTTGTCGCTCTTCACCGTTGCCGGGTCGATGGAGATGATGCCGATGTTGGCATTCTCGCCGCGCGCGAAGGTGGTGTAGTCGCGCACCGGCGCGAACACGCTGAAGTTGACGTCGACTCGGTTGCCCACCCAGACCAGGCCGGCCGGATTGATCGTGGACACCAGGGCATCTTCGGTCAGCGCCGTGCCGGCGCCGCCCATGGCGCGCTGCGAGGCGCTGTAGCCGTGCGCGAAGTAACCGTTGGTGGCCATCGCCGGCAGCGGTGCCGACAGGGCAACGAGCAGCGCCAGTCGGCGCCAATTCGGCGAGCGTGAAGTGGATTCCCCAAACATGTTCTGAATACCCTGGGCCTGACGATAGTTATGGCGGCAGGGTATGCGGCGTACACCCTAAAGTAAAAGAATATCGGCTGATATTTATATGCCTAAACCCTTGGTTTTGGTGGCTAAAGACAGCAGGTCGCGGCTTGACTGCAGGGGATCAGCTCTGATCATTTATAACGATAAGGAATTTAGACCTGAATTTATATTAGTTAGAGATTGCTTGCGGGGCGTCTAGGATGGCGATCAACCAGTCCCCCGATAGGACTGCCAACGAAGAGAGGTCACCATGTCCGCCGCTATCCGTCCCCAGGCTGCTGCCGCTGCGATTCCGCCCGTCGTGGTCGGTGATCCGTCGCATCCCACGCTGGTGGAAGCGCGCGGCCATGCCCAGTCCGCCGGGCTCAACTATGCCGGCGGCGTTACGCCGGCGGAAGCCTGGGGGCTGTACTCCTCCGGACTGGCGGTGTTGGTGGACGTGCGCACCGCCGAGGAGCGCAAGTTCGTCGGTCATGTGCCGGGCAGCCTGCACGTGGCCTGGGCCACCGGTACCTCGTTGATCCGCAACCCGCGCTTCGTGCGCGAGCTGGAAGCCAAGGCGCCCAAGGGTGCGGTGCTGCTGCTGCTGTGCCGCAGCGGTCGTCGCTCGGTGCTGGCCGCAGAGGCCGCCACCAAGGCCGGTTTCGGCAGCGTGTTCAACATCCTCGAAGGCTTCGAAGGCGAGATCGACGAACACAACCGCCGCGGACAGCGTGGCGGCTGGCGCTCACACGACCTGCCCTGGATCCAGGACTGAGCCTGGCGGGCCTCGACGGAACGACGATGACGCAGCCGACGGGAGTGCGTGCATGAGCCGACATGATCTGGTGGTGGCGCCGCTGGTGCCCGCACAGCACTGGGACCTGGAGCGCATCGTCGGCGAGTTGCACGAGGCGCGTCGTCGCTGGCGCGAGGCGCAGCAGCGCAACCGCGAGTACGGTGGCCGCGAGTTTCCGTCGCGCGATGCTCTCAAGGCGATCGCCGAAGGCCTGCGCGGCTCGCTGTTCCCGATGCGCCTGGGTCCGGCGGACCTGCGCCAGGAAAGCGAGGACTTCTACGTCGGCCACACATTGGATGCGGCCCTCAACGGCCTGCTCGACCAGGTGCGCCTGGAGCTGACCTACACCGCGCGGCACCAGCAACTCGGCACTGCCGACCTGGAGCAGCGCGCGGTGACCATCGTGCGTGAATTCGCCGCCTCGCTGCCGGCGCTGCGTGGCGTGCTGGATTCGGATGTGGAAGCCGCCTATCGCGGTGATCCCGCGGCGCGCAGCGTTGACGAGGTGCTGCTGTGCTACCCGGGCATCCTGGCGATCGTCCATCACCGACTGGCGCACCAGCTCTACAACCTGGGAGTGCCGCTGCTGGCTCGCATCCTCGCCGAGATCGCCCATTCCGAGACCGGCATCGACATCCACCCCGGCGCCAGGATCGGCAACAGCTTCTTCATCGACCACGGCACTGGCGTGGTGATCGGCGAGACTGCCGTCATCGGTGACCGCGTTCGCCTCTACCAGGCCGTGACCCTGGGCGCCAAGCGCTTCGAGACCGAGGAAGACGGCAGCCTGCAGAAGGGCGCGCCGCGCCACCCGGTGGTGGAGGACGACGTGGTGATCTACGCCGGCGCCACGATCCTCGGGCGCATCACCATCGGCCGGGGTTCCAGCATCGGAGGCAACGTCTGGCTGACCCGCAGCGTGCCGCCCGGCAGCCAGGTCACGCAGGCGCGTTCGCATCAGGAAAGCTCACAACAGGGGCCGGCATCAGCCGGTTGAAACAAACAGGGAATCATCATGAGCAGTCTGGAAAGGCAGTTCGGCCAGGTCATCCGCATCGCGCGCAAGCGCAATGCCTGGTCGCAGGAGCGTCTGGCGGAAGCCGCGGATCTCAACCGCAGCTATCTCGGCGAGATCGAGCGCGGCGTGGTCAGCCCCTCGCTGGCCACCATCCACAAGCTGGCATCCGCGCTGGGTTCGTCGATCGCCGCGCTGATCGAAACCAGCGAGCGGACGGTGCTGGTGCCGCAGCGCACCTACGAAGCGCAGCTCAATGGCGGCGATAGCCTGTAGAAGCGCGCTTCATAACGCGCGAATCTGAGCTTATTCCAAGTCTGCTTCACAGGAGTTATCCCTCATGGCTGAGTACACCGCCCCCCAAACCCTGGGCGACAGCGGCGCGCGCCAATTGGCGAACGCCACCAAGACCCCGGCGCAGTACTCCATCATCACGCCGCGCTGGCTGGTGCACCTGCTGCAGTGGCAGCCGGTGGAAGCGGGTATCTACCGCGTCAACAAGGTGGCCAATCCGGCCGACGTGCGCACCGCCTGCACCGCCAAGGAATCCGGCGAGCTGCCGGACTCCTTCGTCGACTACGATCCGGCGCCGCGCGAGTACTTCCTCAACGCGCAGACCACCAAGCTCAACATCAACACCCGCGTCTCGGACCTCTATTCGAGCCCGCACGACCAGATCAAGGAACAGCTGCGCCTGACGATCGAGACGATCAAGGAGCATCAGGAGAGCGAGCTGATCAACAACCCCGACTACGGCCTGATCGCCAACGTCGTGGAGAGCCAGCGCATCTTCCCGCTGACCGGCGCGCCGACGCCGGACGACCTGGACGAGCTGCTGACCAAGGTGTGGAAGGAGCCAGCCTTCTTCCTGACGCATCCGCTGGTGATCGCCGCCTTCGGCCGCGAGTGCACCCGCCGCGGCGTGCCGCCGCCGACCGTGAGCCTGTTCGGCGCGCAGTTCCTGACTTGGCGCGGCATCCCGCTGATTCCGTCCGACAAGGTCCCGGTGGCCGACGGCAAGAGCAAGATCCTGCTGCTGCGCGTGGGCGAGAAGCGCCAGGGCGTGGTCGGTCTGTTCCAGCCCGGCCTGCCGGGCGAGCAGAGCCCGGGCCTGTCGGTGCGCCTGATGGGCATCGACCGGTTCGCCATCGCCTCGTACCTGATCTCGCTGTACTGCTCGCTGGCGATCCTGACCGACGACGCCGTGGCGATCCTGGATGACGTGGAAGTGAACAAGTTCCATGACTACCCCGACACCTACAAGTGAGCTTGCAGGCCGGGGACCGGACGCGGGTGGCTTGCTCGACATTGGCGCGCTGACGCAGATCGCCAACGACCTGTTCCGCGAGCTGCCCACCGGCGGGCAATGGCCGACCGCGCCCACGCGCCCGGCCGGCCTGACCCTGCCGCAGCCTCCGGGCGCACCCGCGCTGCCGGCCAATCCGCTGCCGCTGGCCACCAGCCTGTCGGCGACGCCGCCCTTCGTGGTGTCGCAGCCGGCGGCGGCCGCCGCCGTGGCACCGCCCTCGGCCATCACGCCGCGCGTGCTGCCGACGCAGGCGCAGACGGTGGACCCGCACGGCTTCAACACCACCGTGTCTCCGGCGCTGCCGCATGGCGGCGGTGTAACGCAAGGCGTGCCTGAAGCCTACGCCGCCGGCCTGCCGGCCGCCGCACCGGTGCCCACCGACGGAGCCCTGCCGGGCGCGCCGGTGGCGCCGCCGTCCACGCCATCCACCCCGTATTACTTCCTGGGTGAGGCCAGTGGCTGGCCTTCGTCCGCCGCCACTCCGGCGCCGGTACCGACGGTGCCCGACTTCGCCGTGCCGGCGGGCCTGGATACGCGCGTGCTGCGCGAGCCCTCGGCGCCTGCGCCGAAGGCTTCGGCCGCGCCGCAGTACTACTTCACCGAGTCCGCCACGCCGCCCGCGCGCGGCACGCCGGCCGTGCCCGAAGGCCGCCGTCATTTCGACGTGCAGGCCGTGCGGCGTGACTTCCCGATCCTGCAGGAACGCGTCAACGGTCGTCCGCTGGTGTGGCTGGACAATGCCGCCACCACGCAGAAGCCGCAGGCTGTGATCGACCGCCTGGCGTACTTCTACGCGCACGAGAACTCCAACATCCACCGCGCCGCGCATGAGCTGGCGGCACGCGCCACGGATGCCTACGAGGGCGCGCGCAACAAGGTGGCGCGCTTCCTGGGCGCCAGCTCGGTGGAGGAGATCATCTTCGTCCGCGGGGCCACCGAGGCGATCAACCTGGTGGCGCAGAGCTGGGGCCGGCAGAACGTGCGCGAGGGCGACGAGATCATCGTGTCGCACCTGGAGCACCACGCCAACATCGTGCCCTGGCAGATGCTGGCGGCTGAGAAGGGCGCCAGGCTGCGCGTGATCCCGGTGGACGACACGGGCCAGGTGCGCCTGGACGAATACCAGAAGCTGCTGAACGACCGCACCAAGATCGTGTCCGTCACCCAGGTCTCCAATGCGCTGGGCACCATCGTGCCGGTGCAGCAGATCGTGGAGATGGGCCACCGCGCCGGCGCCAAGGTGCTGATCGACGGTGCCCAGGCGGTGTCGCACCTGCGCGTCAACGTGCGCGCGCTGGACGCCGACTTCTACGTGTTCTCCGGGCACAAGATCTTTGGCCCCACCGGCATCGGCGTGGTCTACGGCAAGCGCGAAGTGCTGGAGCAGACGCAGCCCTGGCAGGGCGGCGGCAACATGATCCAGGACGTGACCTTCGAGAAGACGGTCTATCACGGCGCTCTGGCACGCTTCGAGGCCGGCACCGGCAACATCGCCGACGCGGTGGGCTTGGGCGCGGCGCTGGACTACCTGGAACGCCTGGGTCTGGAGAACGTGGCGGCCTACGAGCATGACCTGCTGGAGTACGCCACCCACCTGCTGCGGGACATCCCGGGCCTGCGCCTGATCGGCACGGCCAAGGAAAAGACCAGTGTGCTGTCCTTCGTGCTGCAGGGCTACCAGACCGAGGAGGTCGGCAAGGCCCTGAACCAGGAAGGCATCGCGGTGCGCTCCGGCCACCATTGTGCCCAGCCGATCCTGCGCCGCTTCGGTGTGGAGGCCACGGTGCGGCCCTCGCTGGCCTTCTACAACACCTGCGAGGAAGTCGAGCTGCTGGCGCGGGTGGTGCAGCGGCTGGCACGGGCCCGGAACTAGGAACTGCCGGCGGCAATGGCGCGCGGCGATCGCCGCGCGCCACGCTTTCGGACGAGGTGAGGAGCCAGCCGCCCCGCGACACTATCGCGATTCCCGAATGGAGCGCGACATGCATCTTGCCATTCCCGATACGCCCGGCCTGCTACGGGGCCGTACGGCCCTGGTCACCGGCGGTGCCGGCGGCCTGGGCCTGGCCAGCGCCTCGCGCCTGCTGGCGCTGGGCGCGCGCGTGCTGCTGGCCGACATCAACGCCGCTGCCGGCGAGTCGGCAGCCACCGCGCTGCGAGCCCGCCACCCCGGCGCGGAGGTCGAGTTCCTGCCCGTGGATCTTTCCGACATGGCCAGCGTGCGCGCGCTGGCCACGGCGGTCGCGGCGCGAGCCGATCGCCTGGACCTGCTGCTGAACAATGCCGGCATCTATCCGCCGGCGCAGCGCATGCAGACCGCCGAGGGCTGGGAGCTGAGCCTGGCCATCGCCCTGATTGGCCCCCATGCACTGACGCTGCACTTGTTGCCGCTGATGGAACGCAGCGAGGCCGGGCGCGTGGTAGGCATCACCAGCCTGGTGCAGGGCCAGGGTCGCATCGACTTTGACGACCCCTTCCTGACGCGCCGCTACCGGCCGATCGATGCCTACCGCCAGAGCAAGCTCGCGGCCCTGACCCTGGCGGTGGAGTTGCAGCGGCGGCTCACCGAGGCCGGCAGCCGTGTCAGCAGCCTCGCGGCGCACCCCGGCGTGTGCCGGACGCAATTGGGGCAGAACCGCCGCCGCCAGGCCAGCGACAGCCGGCTGCAGCGTTTCAAGGCGGATTTCTTCGCCTACACGCAGATGCGCTTCGGGCAGGAAGCCGAGCAGGCCGCGGATTCGGTGATGGTGGCGCTCTGCGCCGAGGGTTTGCCGGCCGCCGCCTTCGTGGGGCCGTCCGGCTGGATGCAGATGGCGGGCGCGCCGGCCCTGCAGCGCCCCAATCCGCTGGCCCTGGACCCTGCCGTAGGCGCGCGGCTGTGGGCGCTGGCGGAACGCTGCAGTGGCAGCCGCTGGCCCGCCTGAAGCGCGCCAGGGCTTGCGGTGCCGGCCGCTGCATGCTGGACTCGCGCCGTCTCTGCTTACGGAGTTTCGTGTGAAGTGCCGCTTGTCCGTCGCCTTGCTGGCCGTCGCCCTGGCTGGCGTCATCACCTCGTCCCGGGCCGCTTCGAGCCCTCCGGCTACGCCGGAAGCCGATGCGGTCAGCCTCCAGGCTCCTGTCCAGCCGCCGGAGGTCCTGCCGCAGCCGACGCCCGAGCAGCTACGCCTGCTGTTCCTGCAGATGCTGATCGCGCCGGAACCGAATCCGCCCCAGCAGTGCCTCGACCAGGCGTTGCGGCTTAACTACGGGCTGATGGCGCTGCGCTTCGCCAAGGCCGACCCTGCGCGCATCGAGCAGGCGCTGTTGCGGGGCGTGGACGAGGACGACGAACTGCAGCAGCGCCGTCGCGAGTTCGCGGTCTGGAAGCGCACCACGGCTCCCGGCATGGTGGCGCGCAGCCGCTTCACCCATTGCCTGGAGCGGCACCAGCTGCAGTCGCGCCTCGGCGATGTGGAATTGCGCTGCTTCCAGATGGCTGGCGTGCCCGCCGTGGCGCAGTTGCGCAAGGCCGGCGGTGCCGGGGAAGCCGATACGCTGGCGCAGTTGCAGGGCATCTACGGCAAGACGCTGCCGACCCAATACCTGAAGGATGTCACCTCGGCGATCTATCGCGCCGCCAACGACGAGGCGGCCTTCGGCGTGCATCGCGCGCTGTTCGGTGGCTGTCTGGGGCAGGCCGGTTGAAATGTGGTGGCTATACCCAACAGATAGGCTCTAAGGGAATATAAGTAAAACACCATATTCTTTTGATATATAACGCTGCTGCCCTAGATTGCACGCCGGTTCGGTGAACCGGTTCTAAGGGTGGCGGCAATGCAACAGCAAGACAGGGTGGGGAGCAGCAGGCGATCGGGAGTCCGGTCATGAAGCTGCGGCAACTGCGATATATCCACGAAGTCTCGCGCCGCGGGCTCAACGTCACGGCCGCGTCGATGGCGCTGTTCACCTCCCAGCCCGGCGTCAGCAAGCAGATCCGCGTGCTGGAAGAGGAGCTCGGCGTCGACATCTTCGAACGCAGCGGCAAGCACCTGACCCAGGTGACGCCCGCGGGCCGCCGCATCCTCGAACACACGCAGCGCGTCCTCACCGAAATCGAGAACATCTCCCGCATCGCCGGCGAGTACCGCGATACCGATGCCGGCGACCTGGCGATCGCCACCACGCACACGCAGGCGCGCTACGCGCTGCCCGGCGTGGTCAGCGCCTTCACCGGACGCTATCCCAAGGTCTCGCTGCACCTGCACCAGGGCTCACCGGTGCAGATCTCCAAGACCGCCGCGGAAGGGCAGGCTGATTTCGCCATCGCCACCGAGGCCATGGACCTCTACGACCAGCTGGTAATGCTGCCCTGCTACCGCTGGAACCGCTGCGTGCTGGTCAAGCCCGAGCATCCGCTGGCGCAGCTCGGCGAACTGACGCTGGAGGACGTGGCCCAGTATCCGATCGTCACCTACACCTTCGGCTTCAACGGCCGCTCGCAGCTGGACAAGGCCTTCGGTGCCCGCGGACTCAAGCCCAACCTGATGCTGACGGCGGTGGACGCCGACGTGATCAAGACCTATGTCCGACTCGGGCTGGGCGTCGGCATCGTCGCGGACATGGCCTACGACCCGCAGACCGACAGCGACCTGGTGCGCCTGCCTGCGGGCCACCTGTTCGAGTCCAGCACCACGCACATTGGCTTCCGCCGCGGCATGTTCCTGCGCGGCTACATGTACGACTTCATCCAGCTGTTCGCGCCGCACCTGAGCCGCGATGTGGTCGACGAGGTGGGCCGGCTGGCCGACCCCGAGGAACGCCGCAACCGCGTGCGCGAGCTGTTGCCGGCACTGCGCACGCTATGAAGCGGGCGGCACTGCTGATCCTGGCCATGCTGCCGGGTCTGGCCGCCTGCGGCCGCGCGCCGGAGCTGGATGCCGAGATCGACATCAGCCACGTCGTCGGCGGCGAGCCGTTGCGCCTGGATGAGGGCCACTACCGCAACGCGGCGGGGGAGGAATTCACGGTCGGGCGCCTGCGCTACTACCTGAGCCTGCCGCGGTTGCGCCGTGCCGACGGCAGCTGGTTCGAGCCGCGGTATCCGGCGGAGTCGGTCGACGCCTATCACCTGGTGGACGAGGCCAAGGCCGACAGCCGTCGCCTGCGGATCGGCGGCGTACCGGCGGGCGAGTACGTGGGCATCGAGTTCCTGCTGGGCGTCGATGACGCCCGCAACCATGGCGGCGCGCAGACCGGCGCACTGGATCCCGCGCGCGGCATGTTCTGGACCTGGAAGAGCGGCTACATCTTCCTGGTGCTGGAAGGAACCTCCCCGGAGTCGCCGGCGCCCGGTGGCCGTTACAGCTATCACCTGGGTGGCGGCGAGCCCTCGCTGGCGCGCCGCGTGTACCTGCCGTTCGGCGAGCGGTCGATCCGCGTCGAGGAGCGGGTGAAGCCGACCGTGCACCTGGCAGTGGACGTGGGCGCCTTGCTGTCCGCCGTGAACCCGGTGCGGATCGCGCAGTTGCCCGAGGCCATGGACCCGGTCGCGGCCAGGCCGTTGGCCGACAATGCGGCGGCCATGTTCCGGGTCGATCACCTGCACCATGAACCGCGCCGGCGCGGCGGCGGATGAGGCGGCGTGCCGTGATCCTGCTGCCCCTGATCGTGGTGCTGCTGATCGCCGCCAATGGTGTGCTGCGCCAGCGCCTGGCGGACATCATCGAGAGCTTCCCGACGCCGCGGCCCGCGGTGCCCGCGGGCTGGCCGGCGCCGCAGTACGATTTTTCGTCCAACCCGGTCACGGCCTCCGGTTTCGAACTGGGCCGTCGCCTGTTCCACGATCCGCGCCTGTCGCGTGACGGCAGCATCTCCTGCGCCAGCTGCCACCAGCAGTTCGCCGCCTTCGCGCACCTCGACCATCGCGTGAGTCATGGCCTGAACGGCGCCAATGGCACGCGCAATGCACCGCCGCTGTTCAACCTCGCATGGCAGCCCGAACTGATGTGGGACGGCGCGATCCACGACCTCGAGCTGCAACCCCTGGCTCCGCTCGGAAATCCGGTGGAGATGGGCGAGGCCCTGGAGGGTGTGCTGCCCAAGCTGCAGTCCGACGCCGAATATCGACGTCGCTTCGAGGCCGCCTTCGGCCCGGGCGAGATCGACAGCCGCCGCATGCTGCTGGCGCTGACGCAGTTCGTCGGCACCCTGCGCTCGGCCGATTCGCGCTATGACCGCGACGAGCTTTCGGCACAGGAGCGCGAGGGCCTGGCGCTGTTCCGTCGGCACTGCGCGTCCTGCCACCGCGAGCCCCTGTTCACCGATTACAGCTACCGCGGCAATGGACTGGACGCGGACAGCGCCGACCTTGGCCGCAGCGTCGTCAGCGGCAAGGCCGAGGATCGTGGCCGCTTCAAGGTGCCCTCGTTGCGCAATGTCGCCGTCAGCGCGCCCTACATGCATGACGGCCGCTTCGACACGCTGGCGCAGGTGCTGCGGCACTATGCCTCCGGCGTGCAGGACTCCCCGGCGCTGGATCCGGCGCTGCGCGGTGGCATGGCCCTGAGCGCGGAGCAGCAGCAGGCGCTGGTGGCCTTCCTCGAGTCGCTGACCGACGAAGCCTTCCTGCAGGACGAACGCTACTCGGAGCCCCTGCCATGAAACGGCTGGTGACGGTGCTGATGCTGGCGCTGGGCTGGTCGGCCCAGGCCCATGAAGGCCACGAGCATGGCGAGCCGGCCGCCACCGCCTCCGCGACGGTGCTGGAGCCGCGGGTGGCACTGCACTCCGAGCGCGTCGAGGTGGTGGTGGTGCGTGGCGCCGAGGCCTTGCTGGTCTATGCCGACGACTACAGCAGCAACGCGCCCCTGGAACATCTGGCGGTAGCTGTGGCCGCCGCGGATCGTCGCGTCGAAGCGCAGGCGCTGGGCGAAGGCGTCTATCGCCTGCCGCTGGACCTGCTGCCGCCAGGTGATGCATTGCAACTGCAGTTGCGTGGACCGCATTGGCAAGAGAGCTTTGCGCTGAGCCTGCCGCCGCCCGTCGCCGATGAATCACCGGCGCCGCACCTGGCCAGATGGCCCTGGTCGGCTGCTGCGCTGACCGTGCTGCTGGCCCTGGCCGGCATCGGCTTCGCCCGGCGGCGCCGGGGGCGGGCTTGAGCTTCTCCGGCATCCTGCACTGGAGCCTGCACAACCGGGCGCTGGTGCTGCTGCTCTCGCTGGCCCTGCTGATCGCAGGACTGGCCAGCCTGCAGCGCCTACCGGTAGACGTGCTGCCCGAACTGAACCGCCCCACCGTCACCGTGCATGTCGAAGCGGCGGGCCTGGCGACGGCCGACGTGGAGACCCTGGCGACGGTGCCGCTGGAAGCGGCGCTGCAGGGCATCCCCGGCCTGCAGCGCCTGCGCACAACCACCGCGCCCGGCCTGGCCCTGGCCTATGTCGAATTCGGCTGGGACATGGATCCCTACCGCGCGCGACAACTGGTGGCCGAGCGGCTCGACCTTGCGCGTCTGCCGGCGGGCCTGAAGGCGCGGCTGGGGCCGATGACCTCGCTGATGGGCGAGATCCTGTTGCTGTCGCTGCAGTGGCAGGATGTCGAAGCAACCGACCCCGTCGGCCTGCGCGATGCGGCCGACTGGACGCTCCGCCCGGCGCTGATCGGCGTGCAGGGCGTGGCCCAGGTCAGCGTGATCGGCGGCGACCTGCTGCAGATCGAGGTCCGGCCTGATCCGCAACGGCTGCGCGCACTCGGGGTCTCGCTGCAGCAGATCGAACAAGCCCTGGGTGGGCATGCCCGCGCCGCGGGCGGCGGCTATGCCGAGGACCACGGGCAGGAAATCCCGGTGGGCAGCCGCGCAGCAGCCGCAGACTTCGGCGATCTCGCCCAGGTCGCGGTGGACTGGCGCGACGGATCGCCGCTGCGCTTGGGGCAGGTGGCGGAGATCGGGCAGGGCCACGCGATCCGTCGCGGCGCCGCCGGTCACGGCGGCCGGCCGGCGGTGATCCTCGCGGTGCAGAAGCATCCGGGTGCCGACACCGTCGCCGTCACCGCCGCCGTGGAGCAACGCCTGGCGGAGCTGGCTCCACGATTGCCGCCGGGCGCCCGCGTGTCGCCGGTGTTCCGCCAGGCCGACTTCATCGACCGTTCCGTGGACAACCTCGGCGCCTCGCTGCTGCATGCCAGCGTGATCGTGGCGCTGACGCTGCTGGCCTTCTTCGCGGGCCTGCGTCCCAGCCTGATCGCACTGGCGGCCATCCCGCTGTCGATGCTCGCAGCGGTGCTGGTGTTCCAGTGGCTGGGGCTGTCGGTCAACACCATGACCCTGGGTGGCCTCGCCATCGCCGTCGGCGAGCTGGTGGATGATGCCGTGGTCGGCGTCGAGAACGTCATGCGACGGCTGAGGGCCGGCAGCGGCGACGTGCTGGGAACGATCCTGGCGGCGACCGTCGAGGTGCGCTCGGGCATCCTCTACGCCACCTTCATCATCGTGCTGTCTTTCCTGCCGCTGTTCGCGCTGGGCGGCATCGAGGGTCGCCTGTTCCTTCCGCTGGGGATCGCCTACGTCACCGCCATTCTGGCGAGCCTGCTGGTGGCGGTGACCCTGACGCCGGTGCTGTGCAGTCTGCTGCTGCGCAGCGGCACGCCGGCCCATATCGGCGAGCGGCGCTGGCTGGCGCGCCTGCGTGAGCGCTACATGGCGCTGCTGGCGTGGAGCCTGCGCCGCCCCAGGGCCATGCTCGCGGTCACGCTGTCGCTGCTGGCGATCGCCGCCGCCGCGGCGCTGTCTCTGCCGCGCAGCTTCCTGCCGCCCTTCAACGAGGGCACGCTGACCGTGAACCTGGTGCTGCAGCCGGGCATCTCGCTGGCGGAGTCGGACCGCCTGGGCCAACGGGCGGAGCAGCTGATCCTGCAGTTGCCCGGCGTTGAGGCCGTGGGCCGGCGCACCGGCCGCGCCGAGCTCGACGAGCACGCCGAGGGCCTGCACTACTCGGAACTGGACGTGTCGCTGTCCGCCGATGCGCGGCGCGACGAGGTGGTGGCGGCCTTGCGCCAGCGCCTGTCGGTGCTGCCGGGCGACATTGCCATCGGCCAGCCGATCTCGCATCGCATCGATCACCTGATGTCGGGCGTGCGCGCGCCGCTGGTGGTGAAGGTGTTCGGCGACGACATGGAGACGCTGCGGCACTTGGCGCAGGAGGTCCAGGCACGCCTGCAAGCCTTGCCGGGCCTGGCCGACGTGCAGGTGGAACGCCAGGACGCGGTGCCGCAGGCGCGCCTGCGCGTCGACACGCGCGCCGCGGCGCTCTATGGCCTTTCTCCGGCCGCGGTGCTGCGCCAAGTCTCCAGCCTGACCGTGGGCCTGCCGCTGTCGGAATTCGTCGACGGCGATCGCCGCCATGATCTCGTGCTGCGCCTGCCGGAGCATCAGCGCACGGTGGAAGCCTTGCGCGAGTTGCCGCTGGAAACCCCCGCGGGCCTGGTGCCGCTGTCCTGGATCGCGAGCCTGGAGCTGGAGCCCGGTGCCTACCCGGTCGGCCGCGAAGGCTCACGGCGGCGCATCGCGGTGTCGGCCTTTCCGGCCGCCAGCGGCTTCGAGCGCGCCGGCGCGCAGGCTCGCGAGCAGTTGCAGGACCTGTCCCTGCCTCCAGGCTACGAGCTGCGCTTCGAGGGCCAGGCGGAAGAGCAGCGCGCGGCCGCGCGACGGGTGTTGCTGCTGGCGGCGCTGTCGCTGCTGCTCATGCTGGTGCTGCTGCATGGGCGCTATCGCTCGCTGCGGCTCGCCCTGATCGTGCTGGGCAATGTGCCGCTGGCCTGCGCGGGTGGCGTGCTGCTGCTGGCGATCACCGCCACGCCGTTGTCCGTGGCGAGCCTGGTGGGCTTCGTCACGCTGGCGGGCATCGCCGTCCGCAATGCCATCCTCAAGATCAGCCACTACATCCGCCTGGCGCGTGACGAGGGCGAAGCCTTCGGCGAGGCACTGGTGCTGCGTGGGTCTGCGGAACGGCTCGCGCCGGTGCTGATGACCGCGCTGATCGCGGCGCTGTCGCTGCTGCCGCTGGTGCTCGCCGGAGGCACACCGGGGCGCGAGATCCTGCATCCGGTGGCGCTGGTGGTATTCGGCGGCCTGTTCAGCAACACGCTGCTCGACAGCTTCGTCACGCCGGCGCTGTTCCTGCGCCATGGACAGAAGCCCTTGCTGCAGCTTATCGCCACCAAGGCATGAGCTTATACCCATGCCGACCATAACCCAGCAGAAAATCTTCTATTTCCGTAAGGGTCTACGAGCTCTTGTGCATCGCTATTCTCCGCTCCGAATGCCGCCTGTCGTGCGGCACAAACAAGCGAAAGCCACAGGAGTGGATATGTACAAATTTTCCAAGGGAGTCCTGCGGTCGTTGCGGCGAGTTGCACTCGCGGCAACGGCCAGCGGCGTGATTGCCGCGGCGGGAGCGGCTCAGGCGTCTGCGCCTGCCGCCATCAACAAGTACACGGGGGAGATCATTCCCAACGGCTCGGTGCTGCTGGTCTGGACGGGCGACGGTTGCGCCCTGCCGGTCCCCATCGGAACCTGCAGCCCGGACAGCGCCCAGGACTTCCTGGCGGTGGTCGACGTGGAGCCCAACTCCACCCGCTACGGCGACGTCATCTGGACCGCCGAGCTGCCGCGCGTGACGCTGTCCAACATCCTGCCGGGCGGCATCATCGCCAACTCCGATGCGCACAACGACCCGCATCACATGCTGAGCTACACCTCGTACATCTCCGGTGGTGGCGATGGCCTGCAGAAGGGCCGCAAGTACACCTTCGGCGGCGGCGTGATCAGCAAGAACGTGTTCCGCTACGACATCACCAGCGTGCGCAACATCCAGAAGGCCGACCTGGTGGTCTGCGGTACGCAGCCCAAGCGCTCTTCGCTGACCGACGACTTCATCGTCATGCCGGCGCCGGGTGGTGATCACAAGATCATCTACACCTACATGGGCAGCTACGGCTATGGCGCCATGGGCACGGTCACGGAGATCGACCCGGGCCGCAACGCGCCGACGGTGGCCGGCATCTGCACCCCGTCGGTTCCGGCGGTGGCGCCGCTGCTCGAGACCGTCGGCCTGCTGGGCTGCGTTGGCGGCACCACGCCGGAAGACAGCGCCGAGCCGGGACACAAGGGCATCACCGAGTACCCGGGCTGTGTCAGCGCCAATCAGTCGCGCAACCCGACCAACTACACGAGCTACCCGGACCAGCGCGAGTCACGCAAGCGCAACCAGGGCGTGTTCTTCCTGGGCAACTCCGATGCCGGTCATGAGTCCCAGCCCCACGGCATGGGCCTGACCTATGACGGCAAGTACCTGGCGACCTCGGACTACGCCGTGCCGGCCTCCATCGGTGCCGCCGCTATCAACGGCGCACTGTCGGTGTTCTGTGCCAAGAACCAGACCGTCAACGCTGGCCCCCTGGGCATCTGCGGCTCCACCTACGGCGCCTCGGTGCGCGTGTGGGAGACCAGCGGCGTCTACAACCTGGGCAAGACGCGCGACTCGCTGAAGGAAGCCAACGTCTACTCCGGCAACTCCTACATCCGCTCGGTCAGCGCCGTGCCGGATGGTCCTCGCCGCGAGGAGGTTCTGTTCCATGAAGAGAACGAGGGCCTGATGGCTTTCGGCCTGGCGCACCAGTCGCATCACTGCGTGGGCCAGAAGGGCTGGGAAAACCTGGGCGATCCGTCCTACGACGCCGCCGTCACCAAGGCCGGCGTGTCGGCCAACGACGCCTCCAAGATCAGCTCCTCCGACTGCAAGCCGGGCGACGCCGACTACGTGCCGCATGACGGCGCTTTCACCGCCAGCATGTGCGGTGGCGTGCTGTACTACTCGCCGGACATCACCATCCGCGGCGACCAGCCGAACGCCTACGGCGGCAACGGCCCCTACTGGCGTCCGGTGTATGACGTCGGCCCCTGCTCGGGCGTGTCGTACTTCACGCTGTCGGACGACGACCGCTTCCTGATCCAGCCGGTATCGGGCATCCAGAGCCCGCCCAGCATCGATCCCTCGGGCAGTGCCGTGTTCGACCGTGACTACCCGCGCCAGCACAGCCGCCGCGTGCTGACCGTGGACGTGCGTCCGCTGCTGGCCAAGGGCAAGGCAGACACCGCCGCGACCCGTATCGCCTGCGACTTCCCGCCGCCGGATGCCACGCGGCCGGCCAACACCTCGCTGGGTACCTCGGCCACGCGCAGCAACCGCTTCGCCGGTGCCAGCGGCAAGTTCAATGTGCTCAAGCACAACAACGAGGCGGACGATTGCCCGCGTATCCGCGGCGCCATCGGCCAGTTCGAGACCGGCCCGCACGGCAAGGGCCTGCCCACTACGGTGTCCTCCAACACCGACCAGGTCGGCACCGGCTGCTTGCGCCTGGTGAGCGTGCTCGACAACGTGCTGAACCCCGGCACGCTGCTGAACAACATCACCGACGCGGCCGGCAACGTGCTGGACGGCAGTGCCATCCGCAGCCTGCTGGAGCTGAACGTCGACGGCCTGGGCCTGCTGGATGGCCTGGACGTGGCGGGCATCATCCTCAACGGCCAGCAGACCGGCGGCGAGCCCTCGGGCGACGGCGGTACGCCGGGCAGCGGCAACCTCAACTCGCTGCAGAACCTGTACACGCACGGTGGTCCGCACTTCACGCTGTACGACCGCGTCGGGCACCAGCGCACACCGAACGGCGAGGGTGGCTACCTGGACCTGCGTCCGAAGGTCGTCAACGGCCTCGGCCCGCCGCGTGACCAGGTGGAAGGCCAGCCGGAGGCTTCGGGCTCCGCCCGCTTCGCCTTCATCCAGTACTTCGTGGAACTGCAGCACGTCCCGGGTCCGGGCACCGGCTCCGACGGCGACCGCACGATCTGCCTCGGCAAGTTCGACCGCAAGACCGGCGCGACGGTGCTCGACACCTCGTTCACCGACGAACTGCTCGGCACGCCCTGCCTGGACTTCGACAGCAAGGCGCGCGACGGCTGGACCTGGCCGGGCGCTCGCGGTGCCAAGGGCGGCGCCAAGCCGCACGCGGCGGCCTTCGAGCGTGACGGCGCGGCACTGTTTGGCCCGGGCTACTACCCGGCCAAGCCGATCGACGCGGATGGCGCGCAGTAACACCAGGCCGACAAAGCGGCCGTGATGGAAACCGGACGCTGCCTGCGCAAGCAGGCAGCGTCCTTTTCGGCTTCAACGGCCGTGTAACCGACCTTGATTCACCTGAGATGAGACACATGAAACTTCAGAAGACAATCTACGCACTGGCGCTCGGCAGCCTGCTTGCCTCCACCGCAGCTTTCGCCGCCCCCGCCTCTCAGGGCCTGGCCGCGGACGTGCTGGTCAACGGCCAGCCCATCAGCCGCAACCACGTGCTGCTGATGAGCCAGGGCATCGATCCCGAGAACAAGTCGAACCGCTCGGAGAATGCCGACGCCCAGGCGGCCGCACGCGCCGAGCTGATCACCCAGGAAGTGCTGGCGCAGGAAGCCAGGAAGCAGGGCCTGGACAAGGTCCCGGTGATCGCCGATCAACTGGCCTTCCAGAACCGCGTGATCCTGTCGCGCGCCTACCTGGAGGACTTCTTCGCTAAGGATCCGATCACCGATTCGGTGCTGAAGAAGAGCTACGACTTCAAGAAGGCCAACGGCAAGATCCAGGAATACAAGATTCGCCACATCCTCGTGCAGACGCCGGAGCAGGCCCAGGACCTGATCGCCAAGCTCGGCAAGGGCGAGGACTTCACCGCGCTGGCCAAGCGCAGCACCCAGGACCCGGGCGGCCAGGCCAATGGTGGCGACCTCGGCTGGTTCCGCCCCGACATCTTCGTGGATCACCACTTCACCGACGCCGTCGAGTCGCTGAAGAAGGGCCAATACACCAAGACGCCGGTACGCACGCGCTTCGGCTGGCACGTGATCAAGCTCGAAGAGGCCCCGCGCGCGGTTGCCAACCCCGAGACCTTCGAGGCGCTGGATGACTCGGTCAAGGAAGCGCTGCGCCAGAAGGCCGCGCAGATCCGCATCGAGGAACTGACCGCGCGCCTGACCGCCGGCGCCAAGATCAGCAACCCCGGCACCGTCGCCCGTAACAGCAAGTAAGGACCGATATGAATCCCAACAAGGTCGTCTTCGCCCTGCTGCCGCTGCTGCTGGCCGCCTGCGCCACCACCGGTTCGCCGGAAGCGGACAAGCCGGCTGCCACGCCGGTCGCCGACGCACAGCCGGCGCTGACGCAGGAAGAGCGCGTCGCCTTCTTCGTCAACCACGCGCGCGCGGGTGAACTGCTCGATGTCGCGCGCGAACTCAAGGCCGGGCTCGACGTCAACGCCTTCGACTCGCTGGACCAGACGGCCCTGATCGGTGCTGTCAGCCACAAGCAGATCCTGGCGGTGAAGCTGCTGCTCAATAGCGGCGCCAATCCCGAGCTCGCGGATCGCGCAGGCTGGACGCCGCTGATCCATGCGGTCTATGCCGGTGCCGACCCGGACCTTCTGGGCCTGCTGCTCGAGGCCGGCGCCGACGTCAACGGCCGCAACGACCGCGGCATCACCGCGCTGTACCTCGCCAGCGTCAGCGGGCGCGAGGAGCAGGTCAGCTACCTGCTGTCGCGCGGTGCCGATCCGGCTCTGGCCTCCAAGGCCGGCTACACACCGCTGCGGATCGCCCAGCTCAAGGGGCTGCAGAAAGTCGTGGCGTTGCTCAAGGACGCGCCATCGCCCGCGACGGCCGCCCGCGCCACGCCCTGACGCACCGCTGATGCGCCGCGCCACCGCCCTGCTGCTGTGCCTGCCGCTGCTGGCATGGGCGGCGCCGGGCGAGCGCGTGCTGCAACTGGACAAGGCCGAGCAGCGACGCCTGCTGTTGCGCACCCAGCGCGCCGACGCGCCGGCCACGGTGCTGCTGCCGGCGCGCGTGGTGGTGGACCCGCGGCGGCACCTGCGCGTGACCAGCATCCAGGCCGGCACGCTGGAACCACCGCCGGGAGGCTTCGCGGTGGCGGGCGACACGGTGGCCGCGGGGCAGTTGCTGGCCTGGCTGCGTCCGGCGCTGACGGCACCGCAGCGCCGCGACCTGGAAGCCGAACGCGTCGGCGTGGAGCGCGACGTGCAACTGGGCCGCCTGCAGATCGACCGCTACTCGATCGACGAGGCGGAGAACCTCGACGTGCGCCTGCCGACGCCGTCCATCCAGATCCTGACCGACTACCGCATCGCCAAAGCTCGCCAGCTGGAATTGCGGCATGCGCTGGATGGCCGCGTGGCGATCCGTGCACCGGCCTCCGCCATCGTGCTGCGTTCCGGCTTGCGCAGCGGGCGTGTCGCAGCGGAAGGCGAGACATTATTGGAGCTGAACAGTAGCGGCGGCGTGGCGGTGGAACTCCTGTTCGACGGTGAGGACTACGACAGCGCTTCGGCCAATGCGGCCTGGACGCTGCAGGGGGAGCGACTGCCGCTGGGCTTCCTGGGAGAGACCCTGGACCCGGTTTCGCGCTCGCGCCGTACCCTTTATGCCGCCGGTGCAACGGCGCAGCCCCTGGCCGTTGGCCAGCCGCTACGCATGAGGTTGTCGCGCCGTACGCAGGCCGGCTGGCTGCTGCCGGCGCGCAGCCTGCAGACGCGTGGCGCGCAACAGTTCGTGTGGTTGCATGAGGCCGCGGAGCGTTTCGCGCTCCGCGAGGTATCGGCCACCGTGCTGGCGGACGGCTGGGTTCGCGTCGCAGGTCTTGCGCCGGATTCACGGGTGGTTATCGACGGCGCTGCAGCCTTGTCGGGGCGCGAGCCGTGAAGACCCTGCGCTTCTCGCCGCTGGTGGTCGCACTGGCCATGGTTGCTTCCGTCCAGGCGGCCACGGTGCCGGCGGAGAGTGTGCGCCGCATCGGCGAGGCCGAACTCCTGGTGCCCAAGAGCCTGCAGCGGCTGCTGGGCATCCGCACCGCGGTCGGCGGCGGCGTGTCCGCCGGATCGCTGTTGGCCGAGGTGGTGGCTGATCCACGCTACTCCGGCGAGCTGCGCGCTGCGCAGTCCGGGACCCTGGAGCCCGCGGAGCGCTGGCGCCTGCCCGGCGAGCGGGTGCGCAAGGGCGAACTGCTGGCCTGGCTGCGGCCGACGATGGCGCAGGCCGAAACGGCGCGTCGCCAGGCCGAGATCGCGCGCCTGGACGAGAAGCTGCGCATTGCCCGGATGAACTTCGAGCGCCTGCGAGTGCAGGCCGATGCGCTGGACAATCCCGCGGCCACGCAGAACAACGTCTACTACGAGCAGGCCGACCTGGAATGGCGTGCACTGCAGCGCCAGCGTGAGCTGGCCGGCCTGGGCCTGGCGGTGCCGCAACCGCTGCGTGCGCCTGCCGATGGCACGCTGGCCAGCGCGCCGGTGCGCGAGGGCGAGCGCGTGTCCGCGGGGCAGCTGCTGTTCGAGATCGCCGATCCGCAGCGCCTGCAGCTCGCCGCGCTGAGCCATGACGCCACGCTGCCGTCGCGGCTGCGTGGCGCGACGCTGCGCCTGGGCGACGCCGCGTTGCCCCTGCTCTACCGCGGCAGCGAGCCGCAGCGCGGCGGTACCGGCTGGAAGCTGCTGTTCGAGGCGCAGTCACCGCCGCCGCGACCGCTGTTGCCGGGCGAGCTGCACCGAATCGAGCTGGATGCTGCGGCACCGGAAGCGCAGGCCGCGCGCCAGGGCTGCCTGGCACTGGGCAATGGCGAGTCTGGCGTCTGGCTGCATGCGGCACCCGAGCGTTTCGTGTTCAAGCGCGGGCCGCAATGTGCAGCCTGGGGTGCCGGCGAGCGCCGGGTGGTGCAGGGCGGAGCCCTGCTCGAGCAGTACCTTAACCAAGCGGAATAAACATATGCCACGGTCTGGAAGAAGGCCGCAAAAAAATTCCTTCTGGCGCAGGGAACGCTTGTCTAGAGTTCAGGCAAATCAAGACACCATGGACCGCTTGCGGTCCTCAGAAATCAGGGAGCGATGGGATTCATGGCAACGACGCACAAGATTCAACAGATTCTGGGATTCGCACTGGCAGGTTCGCTGCTGACGCTGGCCGCTTGCAGCCGCAGCGACCAGGCGACCGATTCGGCGGTGCCGCAGAGCCGCGACATCAACACCAGCGCTGCGGCGCTGGGGTCCAAGGCCGACGCCCTGCGCGAGCTGGGCGTGATCGGCGCTTTGGCCAACCAGGTGGCCGGCGGCGCCTCCGCCTGGAACAGCGGCAACGCCGATTCGCAGCGCGTTCGCCCCTGGGCCTTCAACAACAACGAGCGTGCGCAGGTCGGCGCCGCCGACAGCAGCTCCGGCAACTGCCCGGGTGGCGGCAGCTTCACCACCGAGGACAGCAGCGCCAGCCGCAACTACACGCTGTTCGGCGGGCAGTCAGCGGACACGGCGCTGTCCAGGAGCAGCGAGATCAACTGCAAGTCGGCCTTCCCGCAGCAGGGCAACGTCACGCAGACCCTGTCGCTCAACGGCGTGCAGGAAAGCGGCAGCGCGGCGGGCCTGAGCTACGGCAGCGCCGGCAGCGGCAGCGACTTCTACACCGAGCTGTTCGAGAAGAAGGACGGCTCCCGCCTGGTGGACAGCACCAAGGTCAGCTATCGCGGCCTGTCCGAGGTCAAGAGCCTGCAGGGCACCCCGATCGACGCGCGCGCCGTCTACGCCTACCGCTATGCCCGCTCCGGCGGCGAGTTCTTCAGTGCCGACGTCGGCAACACCAGCACGCCGTTCAAGGTCGTGCAGGGTGACCTGCTGAGCGTCAGCGGCCCCTACGGCTACAGCTCCAGGACCTGCAGCGGCGGCACGGCCACCGTCAGCACCAGCGACGGTCTGGCCTTCGGCGAGAACGGCGATCAGATCGTCGCGGGCACGCTGGAAGTGACGTCGGCGTCGAGCAAGGCGGTGTTCCGCTTCAAGCCGGACGGCAGCGCCGATCTCGACCTGAACGGAGCGACGCAGTCGATCAGCGCCAGCGAACTGCGCGCCGCCATCAACCCGGCCAACCCCTGCTGATACAGCGGCAGCGGCAAACCAACGATTACAAGGGAGCCGGCAGGGATGCCGGCGCACAAGGGGAAGCAATGAAGCTCAAGACCATGGCCCTGCTCGCAGGGCTCAGCACCGCGCCTGCCTTTGCGGTCACCACCGCCGGCTACGACATCCCGTATGCCGGCATTTCCTACGGACACGAGATTTCCGACAGCGCCCGCGATTCCGACAGCGGCCGCGGCCTGCAGATCAGCGTCGGCATTCCGCTCGACTACGGCACCAACAACGCGCTGGAAGTGAGCCTGTTCGACGTCAGCCGCAAGCGTGACCTCGACGGCGGCAAGGACTACCAGACCGCGCTGTTCGTCGACTGGGTGCATCACTACGCCAGCACCAAAGTCGGCATCGCCGCGCTGCCGGCCTTCACGCCGCTGATCCTGGGCGGCGTCGGCTTGGTCAACGAGGACGTGGACGGCGAGGAAGAGTTGCACCTCGGCGCCAGCGCCGGTGCCGGCCTTCTGTTCCCTCTGCCCTGGTACGGGCTGGCGCTGCGCACGGAAGCGCGCGCCCAACTCCAGGTCAACGACAAGTCGGTGAGCGGCGAGGACTGGCTGCTGGACTACCGCATCAACGTCGGCCTGCAGGTGCCGCTGTACTTCCTGCGCGAGGGCGGCTTCCGCAACGCGGCGCCGGCCGAGTGCAGCGTGGCCGTGGTCGATCCCAGCGGCCGTCGCCAGGACTGCGGCGTGGACAGCGACGGCGATGGCATCAAGGACGGTGCCGACCAATGCCCGGCGACGCCGGCCGGTGTCGCGGTCAAGGCCAACGGTTGCCCTTGAGGCTGAAGCGGCGGGCCCGGGCAGGACTGTATGTCTGCCTGGGCCTGCTCGCGGCCTGCAGCGAGCCCTCCTCGCCCCCGGGCGGGGCGGGATTGCGTTCGCTGCTGATCCACTTCGAGGTCAACGCCACGCCCCAGGCCCCCTACGTGGACCTGGCGGCTGGCGAGGTGTTCTTCCGCTTCGAAGGCGACATGGTGGCCTCGGCCGTGGACCCCGCCACGGGGCGCGTGACCGGCAAGGGCAGCCGTAGCCTGGGCCGCTTCGGCCCGGCGGTGGTGGCGTTCCGCGTGAATCCCGCACGCTCGCCCACCAGCAGTGATTTCCTGACGTTCCGCTGCATCGATTGCGGCATCCATTTCGCGGATGGTGCCCTGCTGCGCCCCTTGCTTCCCGGCGATGCGACCGCGCCTGACGGCGAGCCGTTGCGCTCCGCCGTCTTTGATATCCCCATGCAGGGACACTTCCTGCAGAACCTCGGTGCCTTGTCGCCCCAGACCGGCGGTATCGGCTTCGGTCTGCGCGGCGTCGGCTGCGGCGGCACTCAGGAGGTGATGGGCCTGGGCTTGCTGGCCGGCGGACGCGGCACCATCTGCATGAACGGCCAATTCGATTTCTCCAGCCCTTCACCGGCCACGCTGGCGCAGGCCCTGGCCGGCTTCGCCGACGGCGGCGATGCGGCGGAGCTGGCGGCATTGCTGCAACTGCTGGCGGGCAGTCTGCTGACCGGACGCTCGGACTGCGCCATCACCGTGCAGGGCCAGCGCCCATGAAGCGCCTCTGCCTCGCCGCGTTGCTACTGGGACTTTCGCTGTCCGCCTCCGCCGGCCTTATCGAAAGTGCGCTCGACATCCTGCTGCGGAGCCTGCGTAGCTTCAGCGGTGCCGAGGTGCTGAAGTATTCGCTGCACTACGATCTGCAGGGACAACGCAGCGGCAGCGGCGAGGACTGGGTGAGCTGGAACTTCTCCGGCCCAGTGCGTGTGGCGACCGTGGATGCCGCGGATGCGCAATGGCAAGGCGAGGGCCCGGTGGTCGGGCAGGTGGTCGGGTGGAACATCCGCCTGCGTGTCGATCGCACATCTGTCGGGTTGCCCCCCAATACCCTCACAGATCTTGGCTCCACGCGCCTGCGCCTGGAGTTGGCCGATGGCTCGGTGCTGACCGAACTGCTCGACGACCCCGCCACGCCCCTGACGGAGACCGATATCCCGCTGCAGGGGCGCCTGCTGTTCGAGCTCGGCCCGATCCCCGGAGGCAGCGGCCCTTTTCCCGTGCGTTATCGCGCCACCGGTTGCATGGGTGTGCAGGGCAGCGGCAGCGGCGCGCTGGCTGGCCGGCGGGGCGCGCTCTGCATCAGCGGCGCCGTCGGATTCCCGAAGCGGCCGGCCGATTTCGCGGAACTGCGGGGCTTCGACCGGGCCGAGGCCATCTCCGGCTTCACGCTGGTCCTCCACTGACTGGGGTTTTCCTGGCGGGCCGGCTACGGTCGGTTCGCTAGGCCATTTTTCCCAGCCCTGGGGTCATGCTGCTGTCATTTGCCGTCACTAGCGTGCCCGGTTTGCCGCGGCCATCCATGGCCGCCTAACGCCAATCGGACCCGCGACCATGAAAGCCACCGACGCCGACGACGTCTCCAGCAATCCCTCCGCCAACCTGCACCTGAACCAGGTTGCCGCGATGATCTACTCCCGCCGCGACGTGCTCAAGGCCGGCCTGGCTTTCGGCGCGGTCGGCTTCTTCGGGGCGGGGCTCTCCGCCTGCGACCGCAGCGACGCCTATCCGCTGCTGGGCTTCAAGTCGGTGGCCGCGAACAGCGGCGACGACGTGGTGGTACCGGAGGGTTACCGCCATGCCGTGCTGTGCCGCTGGGGCGATCCGCTGTTTGCCGACTCGCCGGCCTGGAAGGGCGACGCCAGCGAGAACGCGGCCGCGCAGGTGATGCAGTTCGGCGACAACAACGACGGCATGCGTTTCTTCCCGCTGGGTGCCGGCAACAGCCGCGAAGGCCTGCTGGTGATGAACCATGAGTACATCAACCCGGAATACTTCTTCACACCAGACGTGCAGTCGGGCGACACGCCCTGGTCGCAGGACCACGTACGCAAGAGCCAGCACGCCCACGGCGTGTCGGTGGCCCAGGTTCAGCGCCAGGCCGACGGCAGCTGGCAGGTGGTGGTGGGCGCGCCCTGCAACCGCCGTATCCATGCCAACACAGCGATGGAGCTCACCGGCCCCGTGCGCGGTCATACCCAGGTGCGCACCACCGCCAGTCCCACGGGCGAGGGATCGCTGGGCACGATCAACAACTGCGGCAACGGCTACACCCCCTGGGGCACGTACCTGACCTGCGAGGAAAACTTCAACAACTACTTCGGCACGACCGGCGGCGAAGACACCCGCAGCCCGCTGATGCGCCGCTACGGCGTCTCCGCCGCCGCCAGCGAATACCGCTGGGAGGAGCATGACGAGCGCTTCGACTATGCCAAGGAGCCGAACGAATCCAACCGCTTCGGCTGGATCGTGGAGATCGATCCCTTCGAGCCCTCGTCCACGCCGAAGAAGCGCACCGCGATGGGCCGCTTCAAGCACGAGAACGCCGCGCTGCGGCTGGCGGCTGACCGCCGCGTCGTGGTCTACATGGGCGACGATCAGGCGGACGACTACCTCTACAAGTTCGTCTCCGACGCCGCCCATGATCCGGCGCTGTCCGATGCCGGAAACAAGGCGCGCAACCTGCTGGAGAGTGGCACGCTGTACGTCGCCAAATTCGGCGCGGGCGCCGCCAGCGGCGACATGATGGGTGACGGCCAGTGGATTCCGCTGCGGCTCGACACGCCCGCAGTGGCCGGTGGCACGCTCGGCGATCTGTATCCGGACATGGGCGCGCTGCTGGTGTCCACCCGCCTGGCCGCCGATGCGGCGGGCGCCACCAGGATGGACCGCCCGGAATGGGTGGCGGTGCATCCGAAGACCGGCGAGGTCTACTGCACACTGACCAACAACAGCGGCCGCAGCAGCACCGACGACGTCAACCCGCGCCAGAAGAACGTCTATGGCCAGATCGTGCGCTGGCGCGAGGCCGGTGGCGATGCGGCCGCCGAGCGTTTCGAATGGGACCTGTTCGTGCTGGCCGGCAACCCCACGGCGCATGATGCCGGCACCCTGGAGGCCGGTTCGTCCAACGTCAACGCCGACAATATGTTCAACAGCCCGGACGGCCTGTCCTTCGACGCCGACGGCCGCCTGTGGATCGAGACCGACGGCAAGTACTCCAACACCGGCGATTTCGCCGGCATGGGCAACAACCAGATGCTGGTGGCCGATCCGCACAGCAAGGAGATCCGCCGCTTCATGGTCGGCCCCTCCGCCTGCGAGATCACCGGCATCAGCTTCACCCCCGACCAGCGTTGCGTGTTCGTCAACATCCAGCACCCGGGCGAGTACGGCGGCCATCCCAATCAGCCGGAGACCAGGCCGGAGCAGGATCCGCTGGCCTTCTCACGCTGGCCCGACAACGGTGCCGGCGGCCGCCCGCGTCCTGCCACGGTGGTGATCTGGAAGGCCGACGGCGGCAAGGTCGGTACCTGAGGCCTCGTTCGCCTGCCGGTGCATCCGCGACCCCCGCCGCAGTCGTAGAGCAGGTGTGACAAAACCAAGAAGCATGCGGCGATCAACTTCGTCGGAGTCAGGCCCCCTCATGCCTGAGGTTCCCCCGCGCTCGCCCGTGGCGGGATGCGGGTGATGCGCAAGTGCAGGAACCTGGTTCTGATCCTGGGTGACCAACTGGACGTCCATGCGTCCGCCCTGGACGGATTCGACCGGAGCCGCGACCAGGTCTGGATGGCCGAAGTCCGCGAGGAATCGACCCATGTCTGGTCCTCCAAGCAACGCATCGCCCTGTTCCTCTCGGCCATGCGACATTTTGCAGATCAACTGCGCAAGAGCGGCCTTTCGCTGAGTTACGGAAGGCTCGATGACGCCCGGGGCTCCGATACCCTCGCGGTCAGCCTCGGGCTTGCCATCGAACGCCATCGGCCCGAGCGGCTGATCATGACGGCGCCGGGTGATTGGCGAGTGCTGCAGGCACTGCGCGCGGTGGCTCGCGACCATCGCCTTCCCCTGGAGGTCCGCGATGACCGCCATTTCTATCTTAGCGTCCGCGAGTTCCGCCGCCATGCGGAGTCGCGTTCGCAGCTGCGCATGGAGTACTTCTACCGGGAGATGCGCCGGCGCCATAATGTGCTGATGCGGGACGGTGCGCCAGCTGGAGGGGCCTGGAACTTCGATGCGCAGAACCGGGCATCATTCGGACGGGTGGGTCCTGAGGGACATCCGGCCCCTCCACGATTCGAGGCCGACTCCATCACCCGAGAGGTGATCGAACTCGTCCTGGAGCAGTTTCCCGATCATCCCGGGACGCTTGACGAGTTCCATTGGCCCGTCACGCGAGAGCAATCCCTCCACGCACTCGAGCGCTTTATCGAGCAGCGGCTACCGGACTTCGGCCGGTATCAGGACGCCATGTGGCCGCAGGAGCCCTGGTTGTTCCACTCGCAGCTGTCCGCCGCGCTGAATCTCAAGTTGCTTGATCCACGCGAGGTCGTCGGCGCCGCCGAACACGCCTGGCAGAGCGGCAAAGTCCCGCTGCCGGCGGCAGAAGGCTTCATCCGCCAGATCCTGGGTTGGCGCGAGTACGTGCGAGGTGTCTACTGGACCCAGATGCCCGAATACATGGATCGGAACGCGCTGGACGCGCGCGAGCCGCTGCCGGACTGGTACTGGACCGGCAGGACCGAGATGGCATGCCTACGCGACGCACTAGCCCAGACATTGCGTCACGGATATGCCCATCATATTCAGCGGCTCATGGTGACCGGCCTCTATGCCTTGCTCCTCGGAGTGGAGCCCAGGGCGCTGCATGGCTGGTACCTGTCCGTGTACGTCGACGCCGTCGAGTGGGTCGAGCTGCCGAATACGCTGGGAATGAGCCAATATGCCGACGGTGGGCTGATGGCGAGCAAGCCGTATGTTGCCAGCGGCGCCTATATTGATCGCATGAGCCCCTTCTGCCGCGGCTGCCGCTACTCACCGCGGGAGTCGGAGGGCGACGGTGCCTGCCCCTTCACCGTGCTGTACTGGGACTTCCTGATCCGGCACCAGGAGCGTCTCCGCAAGAATCCGCGCATGGCCATGCCACTGCGCCATCTGGATGGCTTCGGGCTGGCGCGCAGGCAAGCCATCACGCTCAAGGCCCGCGCCATCCGGCAGACCGGAGGGCAGCCCCAGGGTTAGTTCTCTGCGCTGGCTAAACTGTGCGTGACCTTGCCATAGCCGATGGCCCAGGCACCCCGAAATCCGGTAAGGCGGGCAGTGCCGCGTATGCGGCGTAAAGCACGATCGTTGCAGCCTCCATACGGGCTCTATTCTCGCCAGCCAGCCAAGTTTCTCTCGACGATTGCCTTCAGTGCTTCGATGTGGGCCGGCTTGTCGTTGAGGGCGGGGATGTAGCGCAGCGCTTCGCCACCGGCCTTGCGGAAGCTCTCGCCGTAGCGCAGCGCGATCTCCTCCAGGGTCTCCAGGCAGTCGGCGGAGAAGCCGGGGCAGATCACGTCGAGCTTGCGCAGGCCTTTCTTGGCCAGTTGCTGCACGCGCGGCTCGGTGTAGGGTTGCAGCCAGGGCGTGCGGCCCAGGCGGCTCTGGAAGCTCACCGACCATTGGCCCTCGGCCAGGCCCAGGCGCTCGGCCAGCAGGCGCGCAGTCTTGTGGCAGTGGCAGAAGTAGGGATCGCCGGCCTTGAAGTAGCTCAGCGGGATCGAGTGGAAGGACATCAGCAGGTGCTCGCCGCGGCCCTGTGCCTGCCAGTGGGTCTCCACGCTCTGCGCCAGCGCGCCGATATAGCCGGCATCGTCGTGGTACTGGTTGACGGTGCGCAGCTCCGGCAGCCAGCGCCAGGCGCGCAGCAGCTCGAACAGCTTGTCCAGCACCGTGGCCGTGGTGGTGGCCGAGTACTGCGGATACAGCGGCAGCACCACGATGCGGCGCACGTCCTGGCGGCCCAGCGCGTTGAGCGCATCGGCGATCGACGGATTGCCGTAGCGCATCGCCAGGGCCACCGGCACCTCGGACCCCAGGGCGGCCTGCAGCGCCGCCTGCTGGCGCTTGGAGAAGGCCATCAGGGGCGAGCCCTGCGGGGTCCAGACCGACTCGTAGGCGTGCTTCAGCTTCAGCGGCCGCAGCGGCAGGATGAACAGGTGCAGCACCGGCAGCCAGAACAGGCGGCTGAACTCCACCACGCGACGGTCGCTGAGGAACTCGCGCAGGTAGCGGCGGATCGCGGGTGCCGTCGGCGCGTCGGGCGTGCCGAGGTTGACCAGCAGGACACCGCATCGACGCGCGGGACCCTGGATATGATCGGATGGCTTCACTGGGTCGCCTTGCTCTGGCTTGCGCCCCGGCTCGCCTCGGCAGTCATAGCAGCGAGATCCCTTCGAGCTTGGCGATCGTGAAGATGTCCTTGTCGCCACGGCCGGACAGGTTGATGACGATGTTCTGCTCCGCCGACAGCGTCGGCGCCAGCTTCTTGGCCTGCG
>NZ_JAUASX010000014.1 GCF_030345715.1 Solimonas sp. SE-A11 | reverse complement strand
GCCCGGCCTACGCTGATCGAGCCGGCGATGCCGCTGTTCATGTCCTGCTTGTCGGCGAACACCCCGCCGATCGAGGGCGACACGTACCAGCGCTGGTCGTACTTGCCCGCGTCCTGCGCGGACGCCGTGGCGGCCCAGAGCAGGCCCGCCGCGGCCAACCATGCAAATTTCGACATTCTTGTATCTCCCATCCCTGAAAGAGCTGCGGAGGCGACTGTACCGTGCAAAGGGGGTCCGCGACGAATTTTTAGGCAACGCCCGAGGGGCTGATTGCTACCAATCGTCAGAAAACCACTTGCAGGCGCGCAACCGGTTCGCCCAATGGCATAATATTTTCCACGAACCCGGGTGCAAACTCCACAGGCCCGCCGGTAACCCATCCGCTCAGGGAGCGTTTCGAGATGAAAGGACTTCGTTGGTTGTTGGTGATGAGTGCGCTGGCTGTCGCTGCTTGCGACGGCGGCCCCAAGAGTCCGGACTTCGAGCCGGAGACCACGATCTCGGACTTCCGGATCGCCGGCCCTGCGCCCGCCACGGCTGAACTGGGCCCGCAGTCGGTGCCGGTCGGCGCCACCCGGGACGTGCGTGCGCTGGCGACGATCACCACCACCGTACCTCCCGGATACACGGGCACTCCCGCGCCGGTGACGGTCGAGGGTCGCCAGGTTGTGCGGCTGCAGGACCAGGATGTGACTACCGATACCAGCTGGAGCAGCTCGCCCGACACCGTTGCCGGCGTGGATGGCAACGGCCGCATCACTGGCAAGGTCCAGGGCAACACCACGATAACGGCCAGCTACAAGGGCAAGTCCGACACCCTCGCGGTGACGGTGACGAGCGCGACCCTGGCCGGTGGTTCGGTGGAGTGCATCCGCCCCACCACCACCGCGGCTCCGTCCTGCCCGACCAGCGATGTCTATAGCCGTACCCCGGGCATCGACGTGACCTTCGAGGCGATCGGCCGCTTCTCCGACGGCCAGCTTTATCGCATTGCCAACCCGCCGCACACCCTGGCCTGGACCAGCACCGTGCCGACGGTGGCGGCCAACACCACGGCCGCCAGCAGCACCTTCCGCACCGACAACGTCGGTTCGACGGTGATCGCCGGTGAAGTCACCGGTGGCGTCACCCCGCTGCCGGTGCCGGCGTCGGCCGATGCCACCCTCAACGTTACGGCGGCCAACGAGTTCTGCGACACCGAATTCCCGGCGGGCTCCCAAATCCTGACCGAAACCTGCCTGGGTTGCTCCGTCAGCGATGGCGATCCGAGCCGCATCACGGATGCCAATCTCGAGACCTTCGCCACCTTGAACATCCCGCTGGGCCTGCTGACCTTGTCCAACGTTTCGGTGACCGTGGTCAGCCCGACCACGATCCTGTCCGGCAGCCCGGTGGGCTTCCTGCTGAGCCGCACCACCAACGACATCCTGGCGGCCCAGCTGCTGGGTAGCCTGGAAGTGGTCACCCTGCGTCGCGAAGGTGCCAACCTGGTCGAGATCGACGATCCGGCGACCAACTCCGAAGTGCTGCGCCTGACGCTGCTGGGTATCCGCCTGCCGGAAGCCCCGCAGTTCCTGCTGACCACCGGCAACACGACGCAGAACTACGATGCCGTGAAGCTGACGTTCCGCGGCGGCCTGCTGTCGCTGCTGGCTGCGGTCAACGTCAACACGGCTTGCTCGCGCGCTCGCCCGGCGACACCGTAAGCCTTTGCATCCTGGTTTTGAAGAGGGCGCCCTTGTGGCGCCCTTTTTTTGCCTGCCTTCCGGACGGGCATTTGCTTGAACGCCCCTGGCCAGTGGCGACTCCTGCAGGTACCACCACTCGACCCTCTGGAGGGCGGGGACGTCCCCTTGCTCCTGGGGACGGCTCTCCGGAAGTCTGGTCAGTTCGTGAACCTGGATCGCGGACGGGCGCAGAGCTACGACCCGCTGCTTCCTGCCCTGGTGCTTGACGGAAAGCGGTTCGAGCCATCGCCCTTTACCTTCACCCGCCAAATGGGCTTTGCGCTGCCGCCGGTGAACTGCTGATTGATGGTTGATACCGCATCACGAAATCACCCGGAGGGGACGAGGTGCCTGCTGGCAGCAATGGCAGCCAGCGGGCAGCGCGCGTTGCCGGGTGTCCTGTCGGGGGTAACCGATTCCTGCTCATGGATGCAGGCGGGCACTCGCTGCGGTCACCGCAGCCTCGTGCCTGCTTCGGCACGTCACACAAGGATGACGGCCCGCCGGGATCAAGCCTGGTGATGAGGTGGGGCGTGCCTTGGCTGATGCCTGACCGGCTGGACCTGGGGCGTCGAGCGCCAGTCCATGGGGGCCGTACCCGGCTTCAATCAGATAGCTGCTGCCATCGCCACGGATCGCATGCCATGCGGGACCAGCCAAAGAAAAACCCCGCCAGGCAAGCCTGGCGGGGTTCTTGAGTCACTACGGCTTGGGCTTTACTCGATGACCTTGAGTTCCACGCGGCGGTTTTCCTCGCGGCCCTCTTCGGTGTCGTTGGTATCGATCGGGCGGGACTCGCCGTAACCCACGGGGTTCATGCGCGGGGCTTCGATGCCGCGGCCTGCCAAGTAGGTCTTCACCGAGTTGGCACGGCGCTCCGACAGGCCCAGGTTGTAGGCGTCGGTGCCGACGTTATCGGTGTGGCCTTCCAGGTCGACCTTGATCGTCGGGTAGGCCTTCAGCGTCTCGGCCACCTCGTTGAGGATCAGCTTGGCCGGCTCGGTCAGGCGGTCGGAGTCGAACTCGAACTTCACGCCACGCAGGATGAAGTTCTTGTCCAGCGCGCAGCCGTTGGCGTCCACCGCCTCGCCCGGACGCGGCTTGCGGCAGTCACCGGTCAGGGCGCAGCCGTTCGGCAGGACCTTGGCACCCGGCGGCGAGCGCGGGCACTCGTCGAGGTAGTCGGGGATGCCGTCGCCATCGCTATCCAGCGGGCAGCCATCCGGCCCCACGGCAACACCGCGCGGAGTCTCCGGGCACTTGTCCATGAAGTCGGGCACGCCGTCGCCGTCCGCATCCGCGGCCGGGCAACCATCCGGACCCACGATCACGCCCTTCGGGGTATTGGGGCACTTGTCGTAGGCGTCGGGGATGCCGTCGCCGTCGGAGTCGATCGGGCAGCCATCCGGGCCCACCATCACGCCGCGCGGGGTGCCGGGGCACTTGTCGAGCGAATCGGGCACGCCGTCGCCGTCGGAGTCGGCCGGGCAGCCGTTGGCATCAACCGCAGTGCCCTTCGGGGTGCCGGGGCACTTGTCGAGGTAGTCGGGCACGCCGTCGCCGTCGGTGTCGACCGGGCAGCCGTCGGAGTACACCGTCACGCCCTTGGGCGTGTTGGGGCACTTGTCGAGGCGATCGGGTACGCCGTCGCCATCGCTGTCGGTGGGGGTGCCACCAAAGCTGCGGCGCAGGCTCAGGCCAATGGTCTGGGCCTTGTACTCGCTCTCGAGCGTGGAGGAGGTGAACGAGCCGTCGGCGGCGGTGGGCGACTGGCCCGAGGCCTCCATGTCATCGCCCACGACGTAGCGGTAGTCGAGCGACAGGGTGGTAGCGTCGCTGAGGACGAAGCCGACGCCGGCGCCCGCCTGGTACACCAGGCCAGAAGCCTTGTCCGACAGGCCGGCGGACTTCAGGTCGAGGTCGCTCTGCTGGAAACCGGCGCCCACGCCCACGTAGGGGATGATGGAGGAGCCGAAGTCGAAGTCATACCAGGCGTTCGCCATCAGACGCGCGGTGGTCAGCTTGCCGTCGTTGCTCAGGGAGACGGCGCCCGCCTGGGTATTGACCCTGGAACCATCGACGTCGTTCTCGGAGATGGCCAGCGACAGTTCAGGACGGAAGCCACCGTCAAACAGATAGCCCAGGCTGCCGGCAATGCTGTAGCCGCCATCGAAGGTGATCTGCGCGCGCGCCGGAGCGAGGCGCTGGGTGTTGGTGCTGCCGGGGGTGCCCGGGGTGGTCGTGCCAGGGCCGAGCAGAGTGAGCAGGCAGCCCTGGACGCCCAGGCCGCCGACGGCGCCGTTGAGCAGCGGGCCGAGGCCCGGCAGCGCCTGCAGCAGGCAGTTCTGCTGGGAACCCGGTGTGGCCGGAGTGGTGGAGGTGATGGACGTATTCAGCGTGCCGTCCGAATCCTCGACCGCGGAGTACGAACCGCTGAGGCCGAAATACCAGCCCGGCTCGTAGGCATTTGCAGAGGTCGACAGCATTGCAGCCGCCGTCGCTCCGATCACGGCGGCGCTCTTCAGCGCCGCTCCCAACCGCTTGTTAAACATGTGGCCCCCGGAATTGGATATGTACCGCTCGCGCGATCTTAGCCGGTTCCAGCATGAGGTATCAACGCTATCGCCGCGTCGGCAGTAGGAATTTTGGCCGCCGGAGGCAAATCTGGCGGCAATCCTGCAATTTAACCGAGCTTGAGCGTTTCGACCGGGGTGCCGGCTGGCGGCTGGCGGGGCCAGTCCCGGTGATTGAAGACCTGGCCGGTTTCCCTCACGGCGGCGAGGGTTTGCGGGTCGATGCTGGCGTAGATCCAGCCTGGCTCGTCGAGCGTGCCGCCGGCCAGTACGCCATCCGCCGGGTAGCCACGGTCCACCGGGGTATAGAAACCGGCAGCGCCGATGTTGACGTCCACCGCCGGCGACCAGGGGGCCTCGCCCACCAGGGGAGCCTGGATCACATAGCACTGGTTTTCCAGCGCCCGGGCCTGTGCGCCGATGCGCACACGGTGGTAGCCGGCGAGGGTGTCGGTGCAACTGGGTGCCAGCAGCAGGTCGGCCCCGGCCTCCACCATGGCACGGGCGATCAGCGGAAACTCGACGTCATAGCAGGTGCAGACGCCGATGCGCCCCAGCGCGGTGTCAAAGATCTTCAGGCCGATGCCGGCGCCGATGTCCCATTGCTCGCGCTCGAAGCGCGTCATCATCTGCTTGTCCTGATGCTGCATGCCGCCGTCCGGCGCGAACAGGAATACGCGGTTGCGGTAAGCGTCGCCTTCCCGCACCGGGAAACTGCCGGCCACCAGGTAGACGCCCAGTTCCCGCGCCAGGCGGGCATGCAGCGCCTGCCAGCGCGGCAGCAGATCCTGCATGGCGGCGATCTGGCCGTGCAGGTCGGCACGCAGCGCGGGGCCCAACAGCGAAGCCAGCTCCATGCTCGCGTACTCGGGGAAGACCAGCAGCCGGGCCTGCCGCGCAGCCGCTTCCTGGCACCAGCCCGAGAGCTTGCCCTCGAATTCCTCCCAGGCGGCGAATTCGCCGACCGGATACTGCGCCGCCGCCACGATGAAGCCGCTCATGCCGCTGCCAGCCGCTTGCGCCAGAACACCAGGGTCTTGTCGCTGCTGGCGGCATCGCCCACGTCCAGCCAAGACATGCGGCACTGCAGGGCAGCGTCCCGCACGTAGCCGCGGCGGCCCCAGAAGGTATCGTTGGGCACGTAGCCCGCAGGACGCATGGGGTGGTTGCCGGGGCGGTCCACCGCGCAGAAGGTCGCCCAGTCCAGGCCCAGTTCGCGGCCGTGGGCCTCGCGCTCCTCGAAGAAGCGCACCCCCAGGCCGCGCCCTCGGTAGGCCCGCAGCAGCAGGGACTCACCGAAGTAGTGGTAGCGTTCCAGCGGCAGCCCGGCGGCCCGGAAAGGCTGGCGCATCTCTTCGTGGGCAGCCGCCAGCGGCAGGCTGGTGGAGGCGCCCACCGCCTTCTCGCCGTCGCGGACCATCACGATCAGGCTGTCGGCGCAGGCAATGTAGGTCTGCAGGTAATGCGCCTCGTAGTCGGCCGTGCCGTCGTAGAGGTAGGGGAACTCCTTGAAAACGGTGATGCGCAACTGCGCGAGTGCCTCAACGTGGCGGGCGATGTCGCTGCCCCGCAGCAGGTCCACGCGCAATTCACCGTCCATTACTGCACCTGGGCCAGCCAGTCCTGCAGGTTGTAGTAGTTGGTTACGCGAGCGATCTTGCCGTCGCGGATGTCGAAGAAGGCGCCGGCCGGCAGGCGGTAGGTCTGGCCGTTGGCCTCCGGCAGGCCAGCATCGGTAGCCAGGTACTCGCCGAGCACCGTGAACTCCGCCGCCGCACGGCGGCCGGAGGGCTCGGCCAGCACCACGATGTCGGCGATCTGCTCGCGGTAGTTGCGGTTCATGCGCTGCATGAAGGCTGCGAAAGCCTCGCGGCCGTGCTCGCGCAGGCCCTGGTTGACGTCATGCACCACGTCCTCGGTCAACATGCCGAGGAAGGCGTCCATGTCACCGGCGTTGAAGGCGGCGTAATAGCGGCCGATCAGCTGGCGTGCCTGGTCGGTCATCGTGGCTCCTTGGGAATCAAGCCGGCATTCTAGCGACCAAATGCTTGTTGGCGGAGGCCGCCGCCGCTAGTCTCCAGGATCCTCTGCGGCGACCGAGCCATTGTCCTCCTATGAACCCCAGCAGCACCACGCTAAGTGACGCGGAAATCGAGATCGTCCGCCAAGCCAATATCCTGTATTTCCAGCGCGGCGGCTACCAGACCGGCAGCTGGATGGGCTATCCCTCGGCGAAGTGTCCCATGGACATGTGGGCCTACCAGGAGCTGATGCACCGGGAGCAGACTGATCTCCTGATTGAGACCGGCACCTACAAGGGTGGCTCCGCGCTGTACTTTGCGCAGCTCTTCGACGCGATGGGACGCGGGCAGGTGATCACTATCGACATCAAGCAGCGCCAGAACCTGCCACAGCATCCGCGGATTCGCTACCTAACGGGTTCCTCGGTGACGCGCGCTATTCTCGAGCAGGTTCGGGAGATCGCCTGCCAGGCCCGGTCGCGAATGGTGATTCTGGACTCGCGCCACGAGATGCCCTTCAAGTTCTTCGAGATGAAGCTCTATGCGGAATTCGTGACGCCCGGCAACTACCTGATCGCGGAGGATACCTCTTTCGACCACTACCCGGCGTGGCCGGAGTTCGGGCCGGGGCCCGCGGCCGCCGTCCACAAGTTCCTGTCTGAAACGCCCGAATTCGAGGCAGACCCGGAGCCGGAGAAGCACCTCCTGAGCTTCTCGCCCGGCGCCTTCCTGCGCCGCCGGGCTGCCGCCTTCGCCGGGGCAGCGGGCTAGGCGCTCAGGGCAGAGAGGGGTTCCCGGACAGGCGGGCGATCATGTCTGCCGTCCAGCACAGGGCATCGGGATCGCGTGCCGGAATCCTCTGAAGGTTCAGCATGGAGGCCACGATGGCGTCGCTCACGCCGTCGGCGCGGTTGCGGGCGATGGCCTCCCGGATCGCGACATCCCCAGGGTAAGGCGCGCGCCTGAGAGTCTTGTCGCGGATACGGGCCTGGTGCTCGGGGTATTCCTCGCCGTGCAGGAACTCCGCCTCCTCCAGGCGCCGGCGCAGAGTCTGGTTGAAGCCCACGTCCATCAGCAGGTGCACGCGCGCCGCATCGCCATTCACCAGTCCATGGGGCTGACTGTTGTCGAAGCTCCAGGCCGAGCCCAGCCCGAAGTGCAGCGAGCGGTCCTGAGCAACGATGAAGGCCCCGGGATTGGTGAAGACCGGCACGTGAATCCGGTAGTTGTCCTGCCACTCCCTGGCGTTGTCTACATGGCTGAGGCTCACTCCCTGCGCGGCTACGCGGAACAGGTAGGCGAACCGGGCCCCACCAAAGGGGCCATCCACCGCCAGCAGGCGCCGCAGCTCCGGTGCCGACTCCAGCATCGGGTGGTCATGGGGCTCGCCCTCGCAGATGTCGCGGGCATCGCCTTGCTGGCCGCCGCGCAGGACGCACATGGTAGTGGCTGGGTGAATGTCCTCGGAGCCGTTCGCCAGCCAGGACCGGGAAGTGATTCTCAGGCACTCGTCCTGCAGTGCGGCGACGTCGATGACGACAGCGAAGCGCAGGAAAGAGCGCTTGGGAAACTCAGGCGAGAGCATGGCCGGCACGTTGACGGCACAAGGACAGCCCATGGAAAGGCTGCGACTTTGACGAGGAAAAAGCCAAGTGAGGCTCAGCGGCGAGGTTGCCCCTCAGGGTGAAGGAGCCGTAGCTCGGCCTAGGCCACTCTGCCGCGCTCACGACGGCCCAAAGCTACCGACCTCGGATGCGACTTTGTAAAATTTGCCCTCGGTTTTCAGCACGGGACTGAGATCAACCACGCGCGGCGGCTGATAAGGACGGCGAGCGGTGGGCGCTGCGCTCGCGGGGCAGCCCTTTGGCAGATCGTCGAGTGCTGTGGATTTGTGATGGTCGTTCATTAGAGGTCCGATGTTGAGCGGTCGAAGATTTGAATTAGTCTGACGCGGCGCTGATCCGTTGGCAAATGCGCCTCAGGACCGGCTCGATGCGGGGATTTCAGTAGCCCATCTGCTTGCCGGCCAAGTCCTTCATGATCTCCAGCGAGCCGCCGCCGATGGTCAGCACCTTGGTCTCGCGGTAGATGCGCTCCACCTTGGCACCGCGCAAGTAGCCGGCACCGCCGAGAATCTGCATCGCCTCGTTGGCCACCCACTCCAGCGAGGTGGTGGCGAAGTTCTTCAGCATGCTGAGCTCCGCCACGGGGAAGTGCTTCTGGCCGATGCGCCAGGCCAGGAAATCCAGGTTGGCCTTGACCGCTTCGTTGCGCATGCGCATGTCCACCAGCTTGTGGCGGATCACCTGGTTGCGGATCAACGGCTTGCCGAAGGTCTGGCGCTCGCGGGCATAGGCCAGCGATTCCTCGTAGCAGACCTGCGCGAAGGCCCAGGCCTGGGCTGCCAGCATCAGGCGCTCGTTGTTGAAGTTCATCATGATTGCCATGAAGCCGGCGTTCTCGGGGCCGATGCGGTTGGCCACCGGCACGCGGCAGTTGTCGAAGTACAGCGTTGCCGTGTCCGAGCACCACCAGCCCATCTTGTGCAGCGGCGAGCGCGTCAGGCCAGGGGTGTCGCCCTCGATCACCAGGAGCGAGACGCCGCCCATGCCGTCGGCGCCGGTACGCACCGCCGTAGTGATGAAGTCGGCGCGCATCCCCGAGGTGATGAAGGTCTTGGAGCCGTTGACCACGTAGTGATCACCGTCGCGCACGGCCTTGGTGCGCAGGTTGGCCACGTCGGAGCCGCCGCCGGGTTCGGTGATGGCCAAGGCTGCGATCTTCTCGCCGGCCAGCACTGGGCGCACGAAGCGCTCCTTCTGCTCGGCATTGCCGACGTGCGCCACAGGCGGGGTGCCGATGCCGTGCGACATCAGGCTGGCGATCAGGCCGCCGCTGCCGGCGCGGGCCAGTTCCTCGGTCACCACGATGCCATAGAAGGGATCGACCTCGGTACCGCCGCAGGCCTCGGGAAAGCCGATCTGCAGCAGCCCGGCCTCGGCGGCCTTGCGATGCAGCTCGCGCGGAAGCTCCTCGGCGGCTTCCCATTTGTCGATGTTGGGGGCAATCTCCTTTTCGACGAAGCGGCGCAGCTGCTGGCGGAAGGCCTCGTGGTCTTCGGTGTAGAACGGATGCTTCATGGTTATGTTTATTACCGCGGGGGCGGTTCGTGGTTGTCGATGGTCACAACATAATCCCCGCGCCGAGCGTCACGCAACCCTGTGCGTTCGGTAATAATAATTATCGAGGAGTGACGATGGCCGTCATTGACGAGTCCTTGCTGCCGCTGAACCGCCTGTATCACTGGGAGGCCACGCAGCCCCAGGCCATCTACCTGTCGCAGCCGCTCGGTGGCGGGAAGATGCGCGACTACCACTGGGCGCAGGTCGCCGACGAGGCGCGGCGCATGGCCGCCTACCTCAAGTCCTTCGGCTGGGAGCCGGGCTCGCGCGTGGCGATCCTGTCGAAGAACTGCGCCTGGTGGGTCATGTCCGACCTGGCGATCTGGATGGCCGGCTACGTCAGCGTGCCGATCTACCCGACCCTGACCGCCGACTCGGTGAAGCAGATCCTGCAGCACAGCGAATCGCGCGCTTGCTTTGTCGGCAAGCTCGACGACTGGAACATGATGCGCGCCGGCGTGTTCGGCAGCGCCGTGAAGTGCATCCGCTACCCGCTGTCGCCGGCCGAGAATTTCCCCGAGTGGGACGAGATCGTAGCGAAGACGGCGCCGCTGCCGGGCAAGCCCCTGCGCCGCACCGACGACCTGGCCACCATCGTCTACACCTCCGGCACCACGGGCATGCCCAAGGGTGTGATGCACCTGTTCCGCAGCATCGCCTGGTCGGCGGAATCGCTGCGCCAGCGCTTCGGTAGCCGGCCGGACGACCGCATGCTGTCCTACCTGCCGCTGGCGCATGTCGCCGAGCGCTGGGTAGTGGAAGCCGGCTCGCTCAGCGCCGGTAGCCGGGTGTTCTTCGCCGAGTCGCTCGACACCTTCCCGCAGGATCTGCGTCGCGCGCGCCCCACGGTCTTCATCTCGGTGCCGCGCCTGTGGGTGAAGTTCCAGCAGGGTGTCTACGCCAGGATGCCCAAGGAGAAGCTGGAGCGCCTGCTGAAGATTCCCCTGGTCGGCGGCCTGGTGAAGCGCAAGATCCTCGCCGGCATGGGCCTGGACCGCGTGCGCTTCGCCGGCGGCGGCGCCGCGCCGATGCCGCCGGACCTGCTGACTTGGTATCACGGCCTGGGCCTGGAACTGCTGGAGGGCTACGGCATGACCGAGAACTTCGGCTGCTCCCACAGCAACCTGCCAGGGCAGGGCAAGCCGGGCTATGTCGGCGTGACCTATCCGGGCGTGGAGTGCCGCATCGGCGAGGGCGGGGAGGTGCAGATGCGTTCCCCGGCGCTGATGACCGGCTACTTCAAGGAGCCCGAGAAGACCCGCGAAACCCTGACCGAGGACGGCTTCCTGCGCACGGGCGACAAGGGCGAGATCGATGCCGAGGGCCGCCTGCGCATCACGGGCCGCGTGAAGGACCTGTTCAAGACCTCCAAGGGCAAGTACGTGGCGCCGTCACCGATCGAAGACCGGCTGGTGACCCATCCCACCATCGAGGCCTGTTGCGTGGTCGGCGCCAACTACCCGCAGCCGATGGGCATCGTCATGCTGTCACAGGACGCCGTGAACCATGCCCGGACCCCGGTTGAACGCGAGGCGCTGGCAGCCTCGCTGGGCCAGCACCTGGATCGCATCAACGCGGAGCTGGACCCGCACGAGCAGATGGACTGCCTGGCGGTGGTGACCGAGCAGTGGACCGTGGAGAACGGCTTCATCACGCCGACGCTGAAGGTGAAGCGACCGGCGATCGAGTGCAACTACGCCAAGTACTTCGATGGGTGGCTGCGGCAGAAGAAGGCGGTGGTCTGGGCCGCATCGACCTGAGCGACTCAGTGTCGCTCAGGTCGATGTAGAGGGAGGCCAGGGAAGGCAACTCTTTTCCCCTCGCCCGCATTGCGGGTGAGGGCGCTGTAGATTTCCATGAGCGGCACCGACGGGCTTCCAAAGCCCCTCTCTCCCGCACGCGGGAGAGAGGAGACCCGAGCTACTCGGCCACGAACTTCGGCCAGGTCCTCATGTACTCCACGAACTTCGGCCCCAGGCCTTCGTTGCGCAGGTAGTCCGCCGTTACCGGCGTCCTCACTGGCTGGAACTCGGCATCGCCGCGCACGCGCTGTGGGAAGTCGTGGTGCAGGATCGCGGAGCGGCCAATGGCGACGAAGTCGGCGCCGGCCTGCAGGCAGGCCTGGGCTTCCTTGGCGCCGCGGACCTTGCCGGCGGCGCCAAGGCGCACCGTGCCGCGGTCCAGGCGGGTGAACCAGGACAGCAGGCTGCTGCCGTGGTAAGCCTCTTCGATCGGCTCCTTGAAGGCGTCCCAGAGCGACAGGTCCAGGTAGTCGATCTTCGCTTCGCGGAACAGGCGCTCGCAGATCTCGATGACCTCGGACATCTTCTGTCCGAAGCGCTCCGGCGAGATGCGCAGGCCCAGGTTGAAGTCCGGACCGCAACGCTCGCGGATGCCGTCGATGATGCGGAACAGCACGCGGCAGCGGTTTTCCAGCGAGCCGCCGAATTCGTCCTCGCGCTGGTTGAACTCACTGCTGATGAACTGCGCCACCACGTAGCCATGGGCGCCATGCACTTCCGCGCCATCGAAGCCGGCCTTCTGCGCGCGCACGGCGGCGGCGATGAAGGCTTCGATCAGTTGCTCGACCTCGGCGTGGCTCAGGCCACGGGCACCGGTTTCCTCGAAGGGCGAGGGGCCCACCGGCTGCAGGCCGTTGTTGAGGTCCTTGGGCGAGCGCACGCCGGCATGGTGCAGCTGCACCGTGGCCAGGCTGCCTTCCTGGCGGATGGCGGCGGCCAGGCGCGTCAGGCCCGGCAGCTGACTGTCGTCCGAGATGCCGAGCTGGCCGGGAAAACCGCGGCCCTCCATCTGCACGAAAGCGGCGCAGGTCATGGTCATGCCGAATCCGCCCCGGGCGCGCTTGACCAGCCAGTGGAACTCGTCATCCGAGAGCTGGCCGTCGTCGTGGCTCTGCAGGTTGGTGAGCGGCGACAGCATCAGGCGATTCTTCATCGCCGGGCCGTGAGCGAAGGACATCGGGGCAAACAGGTCGGTCACAGGGGCTTTTCCGTCCATGGTCACTTCGCCCGCAGCACGGCGGCCTCCAGGGTGTTCTGCATCAGCATGGCCACGGTCATGGGGCCGACGCCGCCGGGCACCGGGGTGATGAAGGCGGCACGCTCGCGGGCGGCCTCGAACTCGACGTCGCCGCGCAGCTTGCCGTCCGGCATGCGGTTGATGCCGATGTCGATCACGGTAGCGCCGGGCTTGATCCAGGCGCCCTTGACCATCTCGGGCTTGCCCACGGCCACCACGACGATGTCGGCTCGGGCCACTTCGCCGGCGACGTCGGCGGTGAAGCGGTGGCAGCAGGTTGCGGTGGCGCCGGCCAGCATCAGCTCCAGCATCATCGGGCGGCCGACATTGTTGCTGGCGCCGACGACCACGGCGGTGCGGTGCTTGAATGGCTCGTTCACCGACTTGAGCAGTTCGATCACGCCATAGGGGGTGCAGGGGCGCAGCATCGGCAGGCGCTGGGCCAGGCGGCCGAGGTTGTAGGGGTGGAAGCCGTCCACGTCCTTGTCCGCCCGGATGCGCTCGATCACCTGCGTGGTGTCGATCTGCGCCGGCAGCGGCACCTGCACGAGGATGCCGTCGACACTGTCGTCGGCGTTGAGGCGGTCGACCTCGGCCAGCAGCTGCTCCTGGGTGACTGAGGCGTCGAAGTGCACCGGCACCGAGCGGATGCCCAGTTCCTCGCAGGCCTTGCGCTTGCTGCGCACGTAGACCTCGGAAGCCGGGTCCTCGCCGACCAGGACGGTCGCCAGGGCAGGGGGGCGGTGGCCGGCGGCGACGCGCGCGGCGACGGCGGCACGCACGCGATCGCGGACGGATTGGGCGACGGCTTTGCCGTCAATGAGCTGTGCAGGCAAGAGAATGTCCCTAACGGAGAAGGGGAATGATCGGCTCCTATTCTAAATGCGGCTAGAATTCCGCGCCTCATGTCGCTCCAGCCCTTCCAGCTAGAAATCCGCGATCTCGCCGTCCGGCGCGGGCCGCGCATGCTGTTCGAGCGGCTGGACCTCTCGCTGTCCGATGGCGAGATACTGCACCTGCAGGGTGCCAACGGTGCTGGCAAGACCTCCTTGCTGGAGACCCTGGCGGGCTTGCGCCGCCCGGCCTCGGGCCAGGTCCTGGGCCTGCCGGAGGAGCGGGGGCTGCACTGGCTGGGTCATCGCAACGCGCTGAACCTGAGCCTGTCGGTACTGGAGAACTTGGAATTCTGGTGTGGCCTGAACGGCGCCTCGACGTCGGCCTGCCAGCCGGCGCTGGAGCGCGTTGGCATCTGGAAGCTGCGCCACCGCCTGGTGCGCACGCTGTCGGCCGGGCAGAAGCGCCGGGCCGCGCTGGCGCGGCTGCTGGCGCAGCGCCGGCCCCTGTGGCTGCTCGACGAACCCCTGGACGGCCTGGACCGGCAGGGCCTGGAATTGTTCGCCCAACTGCTCGGCGAGCACGCGGCCGGCGGCGGCGGTGCCATCGTCACCAGCCACCAGCCGCTGCCGGCGGGCCTTTCCGGCGTGCGCAACCTGGTGCTCAGCCGGTGAACGCGGCACTGGCCATCCTGACCCGCGAACTGCGGCTAGCCCTGCGCTCGCGCATGGACTGGCTGCTGCCGCTGCTGTTCTTCGTGATGGTGGTGCTGCTGTTCGGTCTTGGTGCCCGCCCCAACGATCCGGTCCTTGCGGGCTTTGCTCCCTCCATCCTCTGGGTGGGCGCATTGCTGTCCATGCTGCTGACCCTGGACCGCCTGTTCCGGGCCGACTACGAGGACGGCACCCTGGAGCAGCTGTGCCTGGCCGAGGCGCCGCTGGCCTTGACCGTAGGCGCCAAGCTGACGGCACACTGGCTGCTCACCGGACTGCCGCTGGTGCTGCTGGCGGCACCGCTGGCGGTGGCCCTGCAATTGCCGGTCGCCGGCCTGCCCGCGCTAGTCTGGGGCCTGGCCCTGGGTACCCCGGTGCTGAGCTTCGTCGGCGGCTTCGCCGCGGCCCTGACCGTGGCCCTGCCGCGCGCCGGCCTGCTGCTGCCTCTGCTGGTGCTGCCCCTGCTGGCGCCGGTACTGATCTTCGGGGCCGGCGCCGTGCGCGCCGCCCTCGGCGGCCTGGATGCGGCCGCTCCGTTATACTTCCTGGCGGCGGTCCTGGTGCTGTGCCTCACACTGGTTCCCTGGGCCGCCGCCGCAGCCTTGCGCAACGCCTTCGAATGAGCTCCTGGACCTGGTTTCACCGGCTGGCCTCGCCGCCGAGTTTTTACCGCCTGGCCGACCGCCTGGCCCCCTGGCTGGGCTGGCTGGCGCTGGCCCTGCTGGGCTATGGCTGGATCAACGGCCTGTTCTTCGCGCCGGAGGATTACCAGCAGAAGGACGCCTACCGCATCATCTATGTCCACGTGCCGGCCGCAGCGCTGTCGCTGTCGCTCTACGTCGGCATGGCAGTGGCGGGCTTCGTCGCGCTGGTCTGGCGCATGAAGCTGGCCGAATCGGCGCTCATCGCCATTGCCCCGGTCGGCGCCAGCTTCACCGCCCTGGCCCTGGTCACCGGCATGCTCTGGGGCAAGCCGATGTGGGGCGCCTACTGGGTCTGGGATGCCCGCCTGACCTCCGAGCTGGTGCTGCTGTTCCTCTATCTCGGCGTGATTGGCCTCTGGCAGGCCTTCGAGGACCCGCGGGCCGCAGCCCGCGCCTGCGCCCTGCTGGCGGTGGTCGGCGTGATCAACGTGCCGATCGTGAAGTACTCGGTGGACTGGTGGAACAGCCTGCACCAGGGTTCCACCATCCTGAAGATGGGCAAGCCCAGCATCACCGCCGCCATGGCGTACCCGCTGTTCGCCTCGGTGATCGGCAGCTACCTGTTCGCCGGCTACGTGGTGCTGCGCCGGCTGCAGAACGAATTGTTGTCTCGCGAGGCCGGCACCGCCTGGGTGCGTGAACTGATGGGGAGGTCCCGTGTCTGAGATCCTGGCCATGGGGGGATACGGCCTGTACGTCTGGGGCAGCTTCGGTTGTGGCCTGGCCGTATTGGCCTGGAATGCGTTGTCGCCCCTCCTGGCGCGACGAGCATTGATGCGCCAAATGACGGAATCCGAATGACCAAGCGTCAAAAACGAATGGCAGCAGTCCTGCTGCTGCTGGCGGGCCTGTCCGTGGCCGCTGTGCTGGGCTTCACCGCCTTCAGCAAGAACATGATGTATTTCCAGACCCCCAGCGACATTGCCGGCGGCAAGCTGCCGGAGGGCGCGCGTATCCGACTGGGCGGCCTGGTGGAGAAGGGCAGCGTGCAGCGCGGCGAGGGCCTGGTGGTGAACTTCAGCGTCGCCGACTGCGATGCCAACCTGCCGGTGCGCTACGAAGGCATCCTGCCGGACTTGTTCCGCGAAGGGCAGGGCGTGGTCGCCATGGGGCACATGGACGGCAAGACCTTCGTCGCCGACGAGGTGCTGGCCAAGCATGACGAGAACTACATGCCGCCGGAGCTGGCCGAGAAGCTGACGACGCCGGACGGCAAGCACTCCTGCGCGCAGTTCAAGTCCATGGGAGGCAGCACATGATCCCGGAGATCGGCCATTTCCTGCTGATCGTGGCGCTCGGCGTCGCGGTGCTGCAGTTCCTGGTACCGTCCTGGGGCGTGTGGAAGGGTGACGCACGGGCGATGGCAGTGGGGCAATCGGCGGCCCAAGTGCAGTTCGCCCTGGTGTTCCTGTCCTATCTCTGCCTGACCTGGGCCTTCGTCCAGAAGGATTTCTCGGTCACCTACGTTGCCGCCAACTCGCATTCCGAGTTGCCGCTGATGTACCGAATCAGCGCGGTCTGGGGCGCGCATGAAGGCTCGCTGCTGCTATGGATGCTGATGCTGGCCGGCTGGACCGGTGCGGTGTCGGTGTTCAACCGCCGCTTGCCGGCGGACATCACCGCCACCACTCTGGCGGTGCTGGGCGCGATCTCGATCGGCTTCCTGTCGTTCATGCTGCTGACCTCCAACCCCTTTGACCGCCACTTCCCGGTGCCGGCGGACGGCAAGGACCTCAACCCGTTGCTGCAGGACCCTGGCCTGATCATCCATCCGCCGATGCTCTACATGGGCTACGTCGGCTTCTCGGTGGCCTTCGCCTTCGCCATCGCCGCGCTGGTTTCGGGCCGGCTCGACGGCGCCTGGGCGCGCTGGACGCGTCCCTGGACCACCACCGCCTGGCTGTTCCTGACCATGGGCATCACGCTGGGCTCCTGGTGGGCCTACCACGAGCTGGGCTGGGGTGGCTGGTGGTTCTGGGACCCGGTGGAGAACGCCTCCTTCATGCCCTGGCTGGTCGGCACCGCGCTGATCCACTCGCTGGCGGTCACCGAGAAGCGCGGCCTGCTGAAATCCTGGACCGTGCTGCTGGCGATCATCGCCTTCTCGCTGTCGCTGCTCGGCACCTTCCTGGTGCGCTCCGGCGTGCTGGTGTCGGTGCATGCCTTCGCCACCGATCCGGCGCGCGGCGTCTACATCTTGGGCTTCCTCGCGGTGGTGCTGGGTAGTGCCTTCTCGCTCTACGCCTGGCGCGCGCCGCGGCTGAAGAGCGACGGCGACCTGGCCTTCTTCTCGCGTGAAGGACTGCTGCTGCTGAACAACGTCTTCCTGGTGGTGGCTGCCGCCGCGGTATTCCTGGGAACCCTTTACCCCTTGTTCGTCGATGCCCTGGGCATGGGCAAGATCTCGGTCGGTCCGCCGTATTTCAATGCGGTCTTCATCCCGCTGACCGCGCCGCTGGCGGTACTGCTCGGACTGGGCATGGCGGTGGGCTGGAAGCGTGCCAAGCTCAAGGAGGTGGTACGCCAGCTGCGCTGGCCGGCCGCCTTGGCCGTCCTGCTGGCCATCGTCCTGCCGTTCCTGTGGGTGGATGGCATCGGTTTCGCGGTGTTCGGCGGCGTGCTGCTCGGCTGCTGGGTTCTGCTGACCTCGGTGCATGATCTCTGGGGCCGCGTGCGCGCCAAGCGCTCGCTGCTTAATGGCCTGTCTTCCGTGCCGCGCAGTGTCTGGGGCATGACCATGGCGCACATCGGCCTCGGCGTCTGGGTGCTGGGCGTGGCTTTCGTCAGCCTCTACAGCGTGGAGCGCGACGTGCGCCTGGCGGCCGGCGAGTCGGCCGAGCTGCATGGCTACCAGTACTTCCTGCGCGGCGTGGACCCGGTGCGTGGCCCTAACTACGATGCCGACCGCGGCACCGTCGAGGTCACGCGCGACGGTGCCAGCATCACCATCCTGCATCCGGAGAAGCGCCTGTATCGCGCCCAGCAGAGTGTGATGACCGAGGCCGCGGTGGATGAGTCTCCCATCCGCGATCTCTACGTCGCCCTGGGTGAGCCCTTCGACAACGGCGACTGGAGCCTGCGCATGTACTACAAGCCGGCGATGCAGTTGGTCTGGTGGGGCGGCTTCATCATGTTCTTCGGCGGCATCCTGGCCGCGTCGGACCGTCGCTACCGGCTGACGAAGCTGGCGCAGGCCCCGGTGGGCGCCGACGGCAAGGTGGGCGCCTGATGCGCTTCCTGATCCCGGCGGCGCTGCTGGTGGTCCTGCTGGTGTTCCTTGGCATCGGCCTGACGCGCGATCCTCGCGAGGTGCCGTCGCCGCTGGTCGGCAAGCCCGCACCCGCCTTCGATCTGGCGCTGCTCGGCGAGCCGCAGCGCTACACGCAGGACGATCTCAAGGGCCGCCCCGTGCTGGTCAACTTCTGGGCCAGCTGGTGTGCCGGCTGCCGTGTCGAGCATCCCTTGCTGGTCAAGCTGGCGGGCGAGGGTGTCGAAATCATCGGCATGGACTACAAGGACACCGACGAGGCCGCGCGGCAGTGGCTGCAGCGGCATGGCAATCCTTATCGCCGCGTGGTGCTGGACGCACAGGGCACGGCCGGACTGGACTGGGGAGTCTACGGGGTGCCCGAGACCTTCGTGCTCGATGCCAACGGTACCATCGTCTACAAGCAGATCGGCCCCATGACCGAGCAGGCCTGGACCGAGAAGATCAGGCCGCTGCTGCAGGGGCAGAAGTCGTGAGCCCGAGGCACTGGGCGCTGGCCCTGCTGCTGGCCCTGCCGGTGCTGGCCGCCGCCCAGCCGCAGGCCGAGGAGCCGCCGCTGACCGTTCAGGCGACACTGGATGCCGGGCAGCAGGAGCGCTACCGCCGCCTGATCCACGAGTTGCGCTGCCTGGTCTGCCAGAACCAGACCATCGCCGATTCCAATGCGCCGCTGGCGCAGGACCTGCGTTCCCAGGTGGAGCGTCAGATCGCCGAGGGCCGCAGCGACGATGATATCCGCCACTACATGACGGCCCGCTACGGCGACTTCGTGTTGTACAAGCCGCCGGTCCAGCGCAACACCGTGTTCCTGTGGGCCGGCCCCTTCCTACTGCTGCTGGGCGCGCTGGCCATCGCCCTGCGTCAGCTGCTGCGCCGCCGCAACGCGGCCGCCATCACCCCCGCCGCGCCCGATCCCCAGGCGCTGCAGAAACTGCTCGACGAGGACCGTCCGTGATGCTCGCGTACCTGGGCATGGCAGCCCTGCTGCTGCTGGCCTGCCTGTGGCTGACCCGACCCTACTGGCGTGCGCCCGGCGCTGCCCTGCTGCGCCGCAAGACGGCCAACGTCGCCGTATACCGCTCGCGACTGGCCGAGATCGACGCCGAGGCGGAAGCCGGCGTGATCGAGGCCGAGTCCGCTGCCCAGCTCAAGCAGGAGCTGGCGGCACGCCTGCTGCAGGATGCCGAGCAGCCGTCCGAGGCGCCGGTGGAGAGTGACCGACGTCGCTGGGCGACGACCGCCGTGGTCGTGGTGGTGCTGGCGGTTTTTGCCGGTGTCTTCTACTGGCAGCAGGGCAGCTGGCGTACCCAGGAGCTGGTGGCCCTGGCCGCCGTGAACCCGGGTGCCGCACAGCAGGACGCGGTGGGCGAAATGGTGGACAAGCTGGCTGCCAAGCTCGAGCAGAGCCCGGACGACCTGGAGGGCTGGGCCATGCTGGGCCGGTCCTACTTCGTCATGGAGCGCTACGCCGATGCCGCGCGTGCCTACGCCGAGCTCAACAAGCGCCTGCCGCAGCCGGAAGCCGACCTGCTGGTGGCGGAAGGCGAGTCCCTGGGGCTGGCGCGGGACCGCGATCTCATGGGGCGCCCGCAGGAGCTGTTCCAGCAGGCCCTGAAGCTGGATCCGGAGAATGGCAAGGGGCTGTGGTACGCCGGCCTTGCAGCCGCGCAGGCCCGCGACCTGCCGGCGGCGCGTGATCACTGGCAGCGCCTGTCGCGGCAGGAGCTGCCGCCGGAGCTGCGCCAGGTGTTGGAGGCCCAGCTGGTCCAGTTGGCGCAGGCCCTGGGCGAGCCCGCCGCGGCGCCGGCTGCTCCGGTCGCGGCCCAGGCCGAGGCAACGGCGCAGGTGCCGGCGGGCGAGGGCCCGCGGTTGCAGGTGAAGGTGGCCCTCTCTGCCGAACTGGCGGCCAAGGCGCCGCCGGGCAGCATGCTGTTCGTGTTCGCCAAGGCCGAGCAGGGGCCGCCGATGCCGCTGGCGGTACAGCGCCTGCCGGGGGCAAAGCTGCCGCTGGAGGTGGTGCTGGACGACAGCATGGCGATGATGCCGCAGCTCAAGCTGTCGCAGTTCGATCGCTGGACCGTGACGGCCCGGATCACGGCCGGCGGAGGTGTGAAGGCCGAATCGGGCGATTGGGAAGGAAGCCGTACGGTTTCAAGAGTAGAATCCGCACAGCCCATTGCACTGACCATCGACCGGGTCGTGCCCTGAAGAGTTTTTCCCTTGCCGATCAATACCATGCTTGAACAAGTTCCCTCCGCGCTGCCGTTGCTGCTGAAGGCTGCCGGCACCGGCCGGCGCAAGCCGGGCCGCGATCCCCAGATTCCCGCCCTGTCCACCGGCATTGCCAGCCTGCGCGCCGATCCGGCCAAGCTCGCCGCCTACTGCCAGGTCTGCGGCTTCGAGCCGGGCGATACCCTGCCGATCACCTACCCGGCGGTGCTGGCCAACCCGCTGGCGATGCACCTGATGTCGCAGCCGGAGTTCCCGCTGCCCATGCTGGGCATTGTCCACGTGCGCAACCTGATCGAGCAGAAGCGGCCGCTGCGCGCCGACGAGTCCTATGCCGTGAGCGTGCGCACCGGCGACACCCGCCGCGTCAAGGCTGGCCTGGAGTTCGAGCTGGTGATCGAATTCAGCCTGGAGGGCGAGGTGCTCTACACCTGCACCATGGGCGTGCTGCACCGCATGCCGGGGCCCAAGCAGGGTGGCGGCAGCCGTCCTTCCGTGCCGCCGGCTCAGTTGGCCGAGTACCTGACCCTGGACGTGCCCGAGAACCAGGGCCGCCGCTACGCCGCGGTGTCGGGCGACTACAACCCGATCCACCTGTACGCCTCGACCGCCAAGCTGCTGGGCTTCAAGCGGCATATTGCCCACGGCATGTGGTCGCTGGCCCGCTGCGCCGCACTGCTGCAGCCGGGGCTGGGGCGCCAACCGTCCGTGCTGGACGTGTCCTTCAAGCAGCCGGTGTTCCTGCCGGCCAAGGTTGCGGTGAAATACCAGCGCAACGGTGACCTGCTCGACTTCGCCTTGCTGGCTCGCAATTCCGACAAGGTCCACCTGAGCGGCTCGCTGCGCTGAAACTTGCGTTAAAATCGGCGCTCAAGCAGCGAAAACACAAAGAGATTCCCAGGAGCAGTCCATGCGGATCCGTAAAGCAGTCTTCCCCGTCGCCGGCCTCGGCACCCGATTCCTGCCGGCAACCAAGGCGATTGCCAAGGAAATGCTGCCGATCGTCGACAAGCCCCTCATCCAGTACGCGGTGCAGGAGGCGATCAGCGCCGGTGCCGAGGAGCTGATCTTCATCACGGGCCGTTCGAAGAACTCCATCATGGACCACTTCGACAAGGCCTATGAGCTCGAGACCGAGCTGGAGCAGCGTGGCAAGGAAAAGCTGCTCGCCATCGTGCGCGAGGTGCTGCCGCCGGGCGTGACCTGCATCTTCATCCGTCAGGCTGAGGCGCTGGGCCTGGGCCACGCCGTACTCTGCGCTTGGCCCGCGGTGGGCGACGAGGACTTCTCGGTGATTCTGGCGGACGACCTGATCGACGGCAAGCTGCGCCCCTGCCTGGCGCAGATGCAGCGCGTCTACCAGGAGTACGGCACCAGCGTGGTCGCGGTGCAGAAGGTCCCCAAGGACGAGATCTCCAGCTACGGCGTTGTCGAGGTCCAGCCGGTCGCGCCGGGCCTGGGCGAAGTCCGCCGCATCGTCGAGAAGCCCAAGAAGGAAGACGCCCCCAGCGACCTGGCGGTGGTCGGCCGCTACATCCTGACCCCGCGCATCTTCAAGCTGCTGGAGCGCACTCCGCGCGGTGCCGGTGGCGAGATCCAGCTGACCGACGCGATCAGCATGATGATCCAGGAGCAGACGGTGCTGGCCTACGAGTTCGAAGGCACGCGCTATGACTGCGGCTCGAAGCTGGGCTATCTCAAGGCCAACGTCGAGTACGGCCTGAAACACGAAGAGATCGGTGGCGAGTTCACCCGATACATGAAAGACATGGCGGCGGACCTGAATTCCCTCGCCCCCAAGGAAAAGAAGCAAGGCTGACCCCGCGACGCCCTTTGCGCGGAGGAAGGCACATCGAAGGACAGGATATGGCGACAAGCAAGTATCAGAGTTTCATCGAATCTTCCTCCATACAGGGTGCCAACGCGCCCTATGTCGAGGCGTATTACGAGCAGTTCCTTGAGGATCCGGATTCGGTCGATCCGGGCTGGCGGGCCTACTTCCGCAACGTGCAGGACCAGAGCGCACCGCGCGAGGTCGCCCACAGCGAGGTGCTGGCGCGCTTCGAGCGCATGGCGCGCGAGCCGCGCCGCGTCGCGGCCGCCGAGGCGGGCTTCGATGCCCGCGCCGCCGAGAAGCAGGCCGGCGTCCTGCGATTGATCAACTACTACCGCGTCCGCGGCCACCAGGTGGCCAAGCTCGATCCGCTGGGCCTGGCCCCGGTCGATCCGGTGCGCGACCTCGATCCGGCCTTCCACGGCCTGGGCCCCGAGGACTTCGAGACGGTGTTCAACACCGGCTCGCTGGCCGGCCCCGACCGCCTGCCGCTGAAGGACATCATCAAGCTGCTGAAGGCGGTCTACACCGATACCATCGGCGCCGAGTACATGTACATCACGGAGACGGCGCAGAAGCGCTGGATCCAGCAGCGCCTCGAGACCACCGCCTTCCAGCCCAAGCTGACCGCGGACCGCAAGAAGGAAGTCTTCAAGCAACTCGTGGCCGCCGAGGGCCTGGAGCGTTACCTGCACAACAAGTACGTCGGCCAGAAGCGCTTTTCGCTGGAAGGCGGCGACTCGCTGATCCCGGCGCTGGACGAGGTGCTGCAGGGCTGTGCCGCGCGTGACGTCGAGGAAGTCGTGATCGGCATGGCCCACCGTGGCCGCCTCAACGTGCTGGTCAACCTGCTGGGCAAGTCCCCGGCGGACCTGTTCGCCGAGTTCGAGGGCAAGTACTCCGCCGAGTCCCTGAGCCGCGCCGGCGACGTGAAGTACCACATGGGCTTCTCGACCGACGTCGAAGTGGCCGGCAAGCGCCTGCACCTCGTGCTCGCTTTCAACCCCTCGCACCTGGAGATCGTCAACCCGGTGGTGGAGGGAAGCGTCAAGGCACGCCAGGTGGCGCGCGGTGACGACATCGGCCAGCGTGTGGTGCCGATCCTGATCCACGGCGACGCGGCCTTCGCCGGCCAGGGCGTGGTCATGGAGACGCTGCAGCTGTCGCACTCCAAGGGCTACAGCACCGGCGGCACGCTGCACGTGATCGTCAACAACCAGATCGGTTTCACCACGCCGAATCCGATCGAGGCCGAGCCGGGCCGCGAGGCGCGCACCTCGCGTTACTGCACCGACCTAGCCAAGATGCTGGAAGCGCCGGTGTTCCACGTCAACGGTGATGACCCGGAGGCCGTGGTGTTCGTCACACGCCTGGCGATGGACTTCCGCAACGAGTTCCACAAGGACGTCATCGTCGACATCTGCTGCTACCGTCGCTGGGGTCACAACGAGGCCGACGAGCCGTCCGTGACCAGCCCGGTGATGTACGAGGCGGTCAAGAAGCACCCGACCACCATGACCCTTTACGCCAGGAAGCTGGAGGAAGAGGGCGCCATCGTCCGCGGCGACGCCGAGGAGCTGACCAAGGCCTACCGCACCGGTCTCGACAAGGGCGAGAACATCGCCCGCATCACGCTGGGCCTGGTGGGCAACAAGCACACCGTCAACTGGACCAAGTACCGCGAGGGCGGCTGGGATACGCCGACCGACACCTCGGTGACCCGTGACCAGGTGCAGACCCTGTCCGGCAAGCTGCTGTCATTGCCGGAAGGCTTCACGCTGCATCCGCGAGTGCAGAAGATTTACGAGGACCGCGCACGCATGGCGGCCGGTGACCTGCCGATGGACTGGGGCTTTGCCGAGACCATGGCCTACGCCGCCAACCTCAACGAAGGTTTCGACGTGCGTCTCTGTGGTCAGGACGTGCAGCGCGGCACCTTCTTCCACCGCCATGCCACCGTGCATGACTACAAGAACGGCGCACGCCACACCGCCCTGAAGACGCTGGTACCGGGCGAGCATCGCTTCTCGGTCAACGACACGCTGCTGTCGGAAGAGGGTGTGCTGGGCTTCGAATACGGCTACGCCACCACCGACCCGGAAACCCTGGTGGTGTGGGAAGCGCAGTTCGGTGACTTCGCCAACGGCGCGCAGGTGCTGTTCGACCAGTTCATCGCTTCCGGCTTCTCCAAGTGGGGACGTCTCTGCGGCCTCACGGTGTTCCTGCCGCACGGCTACGAAGGCCAGGGCCCGGAGCATTCCTCGGGCCGCCTGGAGCGGTGGCTGCAGCTCTGTGCCGAGAACAACCAGCAGGTCTGCGTGCCCTCCACGCCGGCGCAGATGTTCCACATGCTGCGTCGCCAGGTGAAGCGCAACTACCGCCTGCCGCTGATCGTGATGACGCCCAAGAGCCTGCTGCGCCATCCACTGTCGGTGTCGACGCTGGAAGACCTGACCAAGGGCCGCTTCCAGACCGTGATCCAGGAGACCGAGAAGCTCGACGCGGCCAAGGTCACGCGCGTCGTGTTCTGCTCGGGCAAGGTCTACTTCGACCTGTTCCAGGCGCGCGAGAAGGAGAAGTCCTACAACGTCGCGCTGGTGCGCATCGAGCAGCTTTATCCGTTCCCCAAGGATGGCTTCGAGGAGGCGTTGGCCAAGTATCCCAACGCCAAGGACGTGGTGTGGTGCCAGGAGGAGCCCGAGAACCAGGGCGCGTGGTACCAGATCAAGCACCGCCTCGCCGCGCATGTGCAGCCGCAGCACCGCCTGCTCTACGTCACCCGCGTGGGCTCGTCGAGCACCGCGGTGGGTTATCTCAAGGTGCACCAGAAGGAGCAGGAGGAGCTGGTTCGTGCCGCTCTGACTGCCGGCAAGCCGAACTGATCGGCTGCCGCCCCAGAACAGAACGAAACAGACATCGCTCCAGGAAAAAGAACAATGGCTATCGAAATCAAAGTCCCCAACCTGCCCGAATCGGTCTCCTCCGCCACCGTGGCCACCTGGCACCTGAAGGCCGGCGACGCGGTCAAGCGTGAGCAGAACCTCGTCGACCTGGAAACGGACAAGGTGGTGCTGGAGGTCCCGTCCACCGCCGACGGCGTGCTCACCGAAATCCGCGTGCAGCCGGGCGCCACGGTGGTGGCCGGTGATGTGCTCGCCGTGATGGAAGAGGGCGCCGGCGCGGCCGCCGCTCCGGCCGCTGCCAAGGTCGAGGGCGCCAAGCCGGCCGCCGCCACCGCTCCGGCCACGCCGGCCGGCGGCAACGAGGACCAGTCGCCCGCCGTGCGCAAGCTGCTGTCCGAGCTGGGCCTGTCGGCCTCGCAGATCAGCGGCACCGGCAAGGGTGGCCGCCTGACCGTGGAAGACGTGAAGGCCCATGCCGCCAAGCCCCAGGCTCCGGCGTCCAAGGCCGCTGCGCCTGCCGCCGCGCCGGCTCCGCGTGTCGCCGGTGCCCGCGAGGAACAGCGCGTGCCGATGACGCGCATCCGCCAGCGCATCGCCGAGCGCCTGCTGGAAGCCAAGAACAACACCGCCATGCTGACCACCTTCAACGAGGTGGACCTGAAGGCCGTGTCCGAGCTGCGCGCCCGCTACAAGGACCAGTTCGAGAAATCCCACGGCGTGAAGCTCGGCTTCATGAGTTTCTTCGTCAAGGCCGTGATCGAGGCGCTGAAGAAGTACCCGGTGCTGAATGCTTCGGTGGACGGACAGGACATCATCTATCACGGCTACTACGACATCGGCGTGGCCGTGTCCTCCGAGCGTGGCCTGGTGGTGCCGATCCTACGCGATGCCGACCAGCACTCCATGGCCGAGATCGAGAAGGCCATCGGTGATTTCGGCGCCCGCGCCAAGGCCAACAAGCTGACCATGGAAGACCTCACCGGCGGCACGTTCTCCGTTACCAACGGCGGCGTTTTCGGCTCGATGATGTCCACGCCGATCCTGAATCCTCCGCAGTCGGCGATCCTCGGCATGCACGGCATCACCGAGCGTCCGATGGTGGTCAACGGCGAGATCGTGATCCGCCCGATGATGTACCTGGCGCTGTCCTACGATCACCGCATCATCGACGGCAAGGAAGCCGTGCTGGGCCTGCGTACGATCAAGGAATGCCTGGAAGACCCGGCCAAGATCCTGCTCTCGCTGTAAGCGGCGATTGGCTGCACAGACACCGGGCCCCTTCAAGGGGCCCGGTTTGTTTTGGGCGCCGCTGCGGCATACTCGGCGTGCATGAGCGCCCCGCTGCACAATGACCCGCTGCCCTTCATCACGCTGCCCAATTGGGTCAATGCGGCGGCGCACTGTGGCTTCAACATCCGGCCGATCTTCGACGAGCTGGGCATCCAGACCAATCTGGTGAACCTGGAAGAGGCCACCATCAGCCTGCCGCTGATGGGTCAGGTGATGGAGGCCTGCGTGGAGCGCTCGCGCGAGCAGCATTTTCCCTTCGTGCTGGGCGAGACCTTTGCCTTCGACTACCTGCCGGACCTCGCCACCTTCGTGGCGACCAGTCCGACGCTGCGACAGGCCGTGCGCGTGTTCGACTGGGTGCGCACGCTGATCAATCCTATGATCGACGTGCGCCTGGAGGAAGAGGGCGAGCTCGCGCGCCTGGTACTGGTAAGGGAGCAGGACCCGACGGAACCGGAGGGGCGTGTCGGCGCCTACTTCGTCGAGTCGCTGTTCGCGGCGATCATCAAGTTCGGCCGCAGCATCGCCGCCGACCTGGAAGCCGACGCCGTGTTGCGGCTGCGCTTTCCGGAACCGCGGTACGCTGCGGTTTACGCGCGCTCCTTCCGGCTGCCGGTGCGCTTCTCGCAATCGCTCAACTCGCTGGAGTTTCCGCGCAACCGCCTGGACCAGCCACTGGCGGGAGGCTTTCCCTCGCTGCACGGCCAGGCCGAGCAGCGCGTCAGCCAGCGCCTGGCCAAGATGCCGCGCCGCAGCGGTCTGATCGCCGCCGTGGAAGCGGTCTTCGACCAGGAGCCGCGGCTGCTGGGGCAGGGCATCGACCGTGTCGCGCAGAAGCTGGACCTGCACGCGCGCACCCTGCAGCGGCGCCTGCATGAAGAGGGCGAGGCCTTTGCCGAGCTGCAGGGGCGGGTGCGGTATCGACGGGCGCTGCAGGACCTGGAGGATCCGAAGCTGGATCTGGAGACGATCAGCGAGCGGCTGGGGTTCTCGGATCGGCGTAGCTTCACCCGGGCTTTCACGCGCTGGGCCGGGGCCTCACCCAGCGAATTCAGGCGACGTGGGGGCGGCAAACCGTCGCTGGGGTAGTCGTGGGCGCCAGGGACCCCGGCTTGCGTTGTCGCAAAATGTTCCCTTCCGGTCGTTCAAGGTCATAGTCAGCCCTTGCCCGCACTCCTAAAGTCGGTCCAACGACTCTGAGGAGAGCAAGATGGACGGATCGACCCAAGGCATCGTCCCACGCAAGGGCCCGGATTTCGGGCTGGACGGTGACATTCCCAAGTACTGGTTCGGCGGCGACGCCTTCAAGTCACGCTTCTTTGACGCCATGTCGCTGCTGTTCCCCGAGGGCGAGAAGTTCTTCATCGCCTGCGTGCGCGACTACCGCGACCAGGTGACGGATTCGGAGCTCAAGGCCCAGGTCAAGGACTTCATGTACCAGGAAGGCCAGCACGGCATCGTCCACACCCAGTTCAACAACCGCCTGAAGGCCCAGGGCATCGAGGTCGACAAGATTCTGGACGAACAGAAGCGCATCATGTTCGGCGTGTTCCGCAAGCGCCTGCCGAAGATCTACACGCTGGGGCAGACCGCCGCCGCCGAACACATGACCGCTCTGATGGCCCACGGCTTCTTCTCCGCCGGCCTGATGAACGAGGCCGACCCGCGCATCCGCGCGATGTACGCCTGGCACGCGGTGGAGGAGATCGAGCACAAGGCGGTGGCCTACGACGTCTTCAAGAAGGTGGCCAAGGGCAGCTGGCTGGTGCGCGTGCTGTCGATGCTGCAGGTGGCCCTGACCTTCCCGCTGCACGTCTTCATGATCATGAACCACATGTTCAAGGTCGACGGCGTGCAGAACCGCGGACGGGTCTGGCTGCGCGGCCTGTGGTGGCTGTACGGACCCCGCGGCATCTACCCGCGCCTGCTGCCGCATTTCGCCCTGTACTTCCTGCCGGGCTTCCACCCCTGGAAGCATGGCGACATGGAGATCTACCGGCGCTGGACCGAGTCCTACGGGCAGAGCGGAGACGCCATCAAGGCGGGTGACGCCATTTCGGTCGGCGCCGCATAAGCCGGGCTGCCAGCCCTCCGCCGGGGTTCTTCCGGCGGAGGGCCGCGGAACTCCTAAAGGGAGTTGAATGTCGGCTAGACTTGCGGCATAGGAAAAGCCCAAGGAACTCAGCCCCATAGATGGCCCTCGACCGGTGGGTGGTATGCGAGCAATGCGATGCGGTCTACGCCCGGCGCGCGCTGCAGCCGGGTGAGGTCGCCGACTGCGCGCGTTGCGGCCATCACCTGTACCGCCGTCACCGCTTCGACCTCGAGATCCTGCTGGCGCTGACCCTGGCCACGGCCATCGTCTTCGTGCTGGCCAACATCTATCCGGTGGTGGCCCTCAATGCCCAGGGGGCCTACAACGCCGCCACCATCTGGGGGGCGGTGGTGGCCACTTGGGAATCCGGCGTGGCGCCGGTGGCCTTCCTCTCGGCCCTGCTGGTCTTCTTCTTCCCGCTGTCGCAGATTTGCCTGTTCGCCTACGTGCTGCTGGGGCTGCGCCGCGGCAAGCGGCCGGCCGAGTTCTCCCAGGCCATGCAGGCGCTGTCGCTGATGCAGCCCTGGAGCATGGCCGAGGTGTTCATGCTGGGCATCCTGGTGGCTATCGTGAAGCTGCACGGGGTCATGACCGTGATCCCGGGCATCGGCCTGTGGAGCTTCGCGGTGTTGACGCTGCTGCTGGCCGCGCTGACCTCCTACGACCTGCAGGACCTGTGGGACATCGCCGAGCGTGTCGACCAGGGAGAGTCGGTATGAGCACGGCTATCCGCACCGCCACCGAGATGGGCCTGATCGGCTGCCGCCGCTGCGGCCACGTGATGCAGCGGCCCGAGACGGTGGAGGGCAGTTCCTGCGCCCGCTGCGGCGCCCCGTTGCGCTGGCGCAAGCCGCAGAGCCTGGAACGCTGCTGGGCTTTCCTGATCGCCGCGATGATCCTGTACATCCCGGCCAACACCCTGACCATGATGAGGACCATCAATCCGTTCAACGCGACGGATGACACCATCATGAGCGGGGTGATCTACCTCTGGGTGGCCGGCACGCCGGAGCTGGCGGCGATCGTGTTCGTGGCCAGCGTGATGGTGCCGATCGGCAAGTTCATCGCGCTGCTGATCCTGCTGATCAGCGTGCAGCGCGGCAGCCCGCATGACCGAGTGGGGCGCACCCGCATGTACCGCATCATCGAGAAGATCGGCCACTGGTCGATGCTCGACGTGTTCGTAGTGGCGCTGCTGGTGGCCCTGGTGCGCTTTGACCTGTTTGGCCGCGTCGAGGCCGGCGGCGGCGCCATCTGCTTCGGCGGGGTGGTGGTGCTGACGATGATGGCCTCGCTGAGCTTCGACCCCCGCCTGATCTGGGATACTCCCGAGAAGACATGACCGACAACGACAGTGGAGTTCCCGAACCGGTGGTACGCCGGCCGTCGCGCTGGCAGTTCTCGCTGGTGTGGCTGGTGCCGCTGGTGGCTGCCGTGGTCGGGCTGGGGCTGCTGATCCGCACCTGGATGATGGCCGGACCCACGATCACCATCCAGTTCAAGACCGCCGAGGGCATCGAAGAGGGCAAGACCCAGCTGCGCTTCAAGGAAGTGGTCATCGGCAAGGTGCGCAGCATCGAGCTGACCGACGATTTCACGCAGGTGAAGGTGACGGTGGACCTCAACAAGCATGCCTCGCGGGCCGCGGTGGCCGACTCGCGCTTCTGGGTGGTGCGCCCGCGCGCCGACCTGGGCGGCGTTTCGGGCCTTGGCACGCTGCTGTCGGGTGCCTACATCGGCGTGGACATCGGCAAGTCCGAGGAGAGCCAGCGCGCTTTCAAGGGCCTCGAAGTGCCGCCGGCGGTGACCAACGACAGCCAGGGCCGCGGCTTCAGGCTGGTGGCCAAGGACCTCGGCTCGCTGAACCTGGGCTCCCCGGTGTACTACCGCCGGGTTCCGGTCGGGCGGGTGGTGGGCTATGAAATGGATCCGGATGGCCGCGCGGTCAGCCTGCAGATCTTCGTCGATGCGCCCTACGACCGCTTCGTGACGCCCTCGACCACCTTCTGGAATGCCAGCGGTGTAGACGTCAGTGCCGGGCCGCAGGGCTTCAAGCTCAATACCCAGTCGCTGGTCAGCGTCATTGCCGGCGGTGTCGCCTTCCAGCCGCCGGAGCGCAACGAGCCGCCCGCCGCCGAGGGTGGTCGTTTCCGCCTGTACGACGACATGGCCTCCGCAATGGCACCGCAGGACAAAGTCCAGCTCGCCCTGCGCCTGCGCTTCTACCAGTCCGTGCGCGGGCTGGCGGTGGGTGCGCCGGTGGACTTCCACGGCCTGCAGCTGGGCGAGATCACGAAGATCGACTTCGAGTACGACGCGCAGCGCCAGCGCTTCGCCGCGGACGTCAGCGCCGTCATCTACCCGGAGCGCCTCGGCAATGCCTACCTGTCCCTGCGTGGCCAGCTCAAGCAGGCCGACGACGAGGCGCCCCGTCGGGTGTTCGAGCGTCTGATCTCACAGAGCCTGCGTGCGCAGCTGCGCAGCGGCAACCTGCTCACCGGCCAGCAGTACGTGGCGCTGGACTTCCTGTCCAAGGGCGAGCCGACCCTGGCGCCGCCGCAGGCAGGCGCCCTGACGATGCCCACCGTGCCGGGCAGCTTCGACCAGATCCAGACGCAGATCACCAACATTGTCGACAAGATCGAGAAGATCCCCTTCGACGAGATCGGCCTGCAGTTGCGCGACAGCCTGCGCGATGCCAACCAACTGCTGAAGACGCTGGACGGCAAGGTGGCGCCGGAGATGCAGCAGACCCTGGAGCAGGCGCGGCTGACGCTGCGCAGCGCCGAGGAAGCCCTGGGCAGCGACGGGCCGATGCAACAGGACCTGCGCGGCACCCTGGAATCGGTGGACCGCGCGGCGCGCTCGCTGCGCTCGCTGACCGAGGGGCTGCAGCGAAACCCGCAATCGCTGCTGCGCGGCAAGCCGGACGATCCCGTGCTGCTGCGCCTGTCACCCCTGCCGCCCCAAGGACTGGAGCAGACCCCGCCGTGAAGCACGCCCTCCCGTCAGCCCTGCTGGCCCTGCTGCTGTCCGCCTGCGCCTCGGTCTCGGCGCCCAGCTACTACACCCTGTCGGCGCCGTCGGCCGCTGCGCCGGTCGCCCCTACGCGCTGGATCGACGTGCAGGCCGTCACCGTGCCCCTGCAGCTGGATACGCCACAACTGGTCGTGCGGCAGGGCGATGCCAGCCTGGCGCTGCTGGAGCGCCAGCAGTGGGCCTCGCCGCTGGATGCGGAGATCCGCGGCGCCCTGGTGACGGCCCTAGGCGCCCAGGGCGTCCGCGACATCCACGCCCTGCCGCCGCCGGCCGATACGCCCCTGCACCGCCTCAAGCTGGAACTGCAGGCCTTCGAGACCATGCCGGGCCGGGCGGTGCGCTGGGAGGGAGTCTGGAGCCTGCGAGGTACCGGCGGCGCCAAGGCCAGCCTGACCTGCGCCTTTTCGGCCCAGGAGCCGGTGGGTACGCAGACCGCGGAAATGGTCGCCGGCCACCAGCGCCTGCTGAGCCGGCTGGCCGGGCAGATTGCGGCAGCGATGGCTCAAGCCGCCGCGCCGGCTTGTCCGGGCAACTGAAATCCTGTCTTCCTGTGTAGCGGGGTGGCCGCTTTGCGGCCACAGCGCGCTAAAATAGCGGTGCCCTCAAGGAAAAGAACATGAGCGAACAATACGACGTCGTTGTCATTGGCGGCGGTCCCGCCGGCTACCCCTGCGCGATCCGTGCTTCCCAGCTCGGCTTCAAGACGGCCTGTATCGATGCCTGGGTCAACAAGGACAGCACGCCGGCTTTCGGCGGCACCTGCCTGAACGCCGGCTGCATCCCCTCCAAGGCACTGCTGGAGTCCTCCGAACTGGTGCACCGAGCCCAGCACGAGTTCGCCAAGCACGGCATCGGCGTGGGCGAGGTCAGCGTCGACCTGGCCAGGATGCAGGCCCGCAAGACCGAGGTGTCCAAGTCCCTCACCGGCGGCATCAAGCAGCTGTTCACCGCCAGCAAGGTCACTGGCCTGTTCGGCACCGGCAAGCTGCTGGGCAACGGCCAGGTCGAGTACAAGTCGCATGATGGCCAGACCCAGGTCCTCAGCGCCAAGCACATCGTCATCGCCACCGGCTCCGAGCCGGTGAACCTGACCAAGATCGCCGCCTTCGACGGCGAGCGCATCGTCGACTCCTGGGGCGCGCTGGACTTCACCGAGGTGCCCAAGCGCCTCGGCGTGATCGGCGCCGGCGTGATCGGCGTGGAACTGGGCAGCGTCTGGTCGCGCCTGGGTGCCAAGGTCACGATCCTGGAGGCCCTGCCAGGCTTCCTGCCGATGGTGGATGCCGCCATCTCCAAGGAAGCGTTGCGTCACCTGACCAAGCAGGGACTGGACATCCGCTTCGGAGCCAAGGTGTCCGGCGCCAAGGCCGGCAAGAAGGGCGTGACCGTCGAGTTCGAGCAGGACGGCAAGACCCAGAGCGAGGAATTCGACAAGCTGATCGTCGCCGTCGGCCGCCGCCCCAACACCACCGGCCTCAACGCCGAGGCGGTGGGCGTCAAGCTGACCGACCGTGGCTTCGTGCAGGTGGACCCGCACTACAAGACCAGCGTCCCCGGCATCTACGCCGTGGGTGACGTGATCGGCGGCGCCATGCTGGCGCACAAGGGTATCGAGGAAGGCGTGGCGCTGGCCGAGCAGCTCGCCGGCCACCACACCCAGGTCAACTACAACGCGGTGCCGAGCGTGGTCTACACCGCGCCGGAGATCGCCTGGGTCGGCCTGTCCGAAGAGCAGGCCAAGGCGGCCGGCCACGAGGTCAAGACCGGCAGCGGTTCGTTCATGGCCAGCGGCCGTGCCAAGGCCATGGAGCAGGCGGGCGGCACCATCAAGGTGATCTCCGACGCCAAGACCGACCGGATCCTCGGCGTGCATGCCGTGGGCCCGTTCGTGTCCGAACTCATCGCCGAAGCTGTGGTCGCACTGGAGTTCGCCGCCACCACCGAGGACATCGCGCTGATCATGCATGCGCATCCCTCGCTGGCGGAAACTTTCCACGACGCGATCCTGCTGGTGGATGGCCGTGCGGTGCATGCGATCAACAAGCCCAAGCGCTGAACTCATGAATCCATCTGCTGTGCGGGCCGATCTCGCATCTGTGATGCTCGCCGTATTTCAGTACGGCTGTGCGTCTCGATGCGACCTCGGCCCTGCTCGCGACGATGGCTTCACGAGTTCGGAGCGCGCGGTATAAATAACCAGAATAAACATTTAGGAGCCTGAAAATGAAAGCAAAGGCAATCATCGGTGCGACCCTGGCCCTGGCGGCCCTGCCGGCCGCCGCGGCGACCTTCGATGCCAGCATTGGCGAGGAAGCCGTGCGCGTGGGCCTGGAAGGCGACCTGTCGTCGGTGTTCTCCGGCGCCAAGGGCCAGTACGACCTCGGCGCCCTGTGGCGCTCCGAGAACAATGCCGACGCCTTCGTGCCGCACATCGGCGTGCTGCTGACCGGCGACACCGGTGCGCGTGACGCCAAGGTCACGGCGGGCCTGGGCATCCGTGCCGCCTACATCGACGGCGAGAACGCCGACGGCTCGGCCATCGCGCTCGGCGGCCAGGTGGACGTGCGCATGCCGGGCTTCGAGCGCGTCGCGCTCGGCGCCTATGGCTACTTCGCGCCGGACGTGACCACCTTCGGTGATACCGACAAGTACTACGACGTCGGCCTGAGCCTGGGTTACGAGGTGATCAAGGACGCTTCGGTCTACGTCGGCTGGCGCAAGGTCGTGGCCAAGCTGGACGGCGGCGGCGAGATCGAGGCCGATGACGGCTTCAACATCGGCCTGCGGCTCAATTTCTAACATCACCTGACCAGGGACCGGGGTTCGTATGGGGCGTGGCCCGAGTATCGAAGCGCGCAAGAACGCCACTGACGCGGCGCGCGGCAAGCTGTTCACCAAGTTCATTCGGGAGATCACCGTTGCCGCCCGTACGGGCGGCAGCGATCCCAAGGCCAATTCTCGGCTGCGCATCGCCATGGACAAGGCGCTGACCGCGAACATGACCAAGGACACGATCGAGCGCGCCATCAAGCGCGGCTCGGGTGAGGGCAATGCCGACGCGTTCGAGGAAATCCGCTACGAGGGCTACGGCCCCGGCGGCGTTGCGATCATGGTGGACTGCATGACCGACAACCCGACGCGCACGGTTGCCGAAGTGCGCCATGCCTTCAGCAAGTGCGGCGGCAGCATGGGCACCAGCGGTTCGGTGGCCTTCCAGTTCAGCCGCACCGGCCAGATCCTGTTCGAGACCGGCGGCGATGCGGCGCTGGAGGAGAAGATCCTTGAGCAGGCCCTGGAGGCCGGCGCGGACGACGTGGTCAACCACGACGAGGTCACCGAGGTGCTGGTGGCAGCGGACGCCTTCGAGTCGGTCAAGACGGCCTTGGCCGCCAAGGGCCTGAAGCCGGTGCAGGCCGACATCACCATGCGCCCGGGTAACACCAGCGCGGTGTCGGGCGAGCAGGCGGTCACGCTGCAGAAGCTGATCGACATGCTGGAAGATCTGGACGACGTGCAGAAGGTCTACTCGAACGCCGAGTTCGCGTGACCGTCACCCGCATCCTCGGCATCGATCCCGGCTCGCGCTACACCGGCTACGGCGTGATCGAGGTTGCGGGTGGCAAGAGCCGCCATCTGGTCTGCGGGCGCATCAATGCCACGGTCGGCGAGATGCCGGAGCGGCTGCTGAAGATCATGCAGGGCTTGGGCGAGATCATCGCCGAGTACCAGCCGCAGGAAGTGGCGCTGGAAGAAGTCTTCGTCAACAAGAACGTGTCCAGCGCGCTGGTGCTGGGCCAGGCCCGCGGCGTTGCTATCGTCGCTGCCGCCCAGGCCGGGCTGCCGCTGGCCGAATATGCCGCTACCCAGGTCAAGCTGGCCCTGGTCGGCAACGGCCGGGCGGAGAAGCTGCAGGTGCAGCACATGGTCAAGGTGCTGCTGAACCTGCGCGAGACCATGGCGGCCGATGCCTCCGACGCGCTGGCCGTGGCGCTGACCCATGCGCACGTGCGTTCCACTAAGATGCGCAGTGGACTCACCCTGAACAAAGCCTGGGGATAACAGGACATGGATCGCGCGACATGATCGGCCGCATCACCGGAAAACTCGTGCTGAAGCAGCCGCCGCTGCTGCTGGTGGACGTGGGCGGCGTCGGCTACGAGCTGGAAGCGCCGATGTCGACCTTCTATAAGCTGCCGTCGGTGGGCGAGGGCGTCAGCCTGCACACGCACCTGACGGTGCGCGAGGACGCGCACCTGCTGTTCGCCTTCGGCAGCAGCACCGAGAAGGGGTTGTTCCGTGAGTTGATCAAGATTTCTGGCGTCGGCCCCAAGCTGGCGCTGGCGATCCTGTCCGGCGTCAGCGTCGAGGATTTCTGGGAAACCGTGCGGGCTGGCGACGTCATCCGCCTGACCAAGATTCCCGGTGTCGGCCGCAAGACCGCCGAACGCCTGGTGGTGGAGATGCGCGACAAGGCTGGCGGCGCCGCCGAGGCCGTGGGCCTGAGCACCGCGCCCGCCGTGGGCACCGCGCCCCTACAGGAGGCCCGTGCCGCACTGGCTGCGCTGGGCTACAAGCCAGCTGAGATCCAGCGTTTCACCGAGGCCGTGCACAAGGAAGGCATGACCACCGAGCAGATCATCCAGGAGGCGCTGAAGCGCGCCGTGCGATGAGCGATAGCCCGCGCCTGATCTCCGCTGCAGGCACCTCGGAGGAGGAGCGCATCGAGCGCGCCATCCGCCCGCACCGGCTGAAGGACTATGTCGGCCAGCCGGCGGTCAAGGAGCAGATGGGTATCGCCATCGAGGCGGCGCGCCGCCGCGGCGATGCGCTGGACCACGTGCTGATCTTCGGCCCGCCAGGCCTGGGCAAGACCACGCTGGCGCATATCCTGGCCCAGGAGATGGGCGCGAACCTGCGCCAGACCTCTGGCCCGGTGCTGGAGCGCGCCGGCGACCTGGCCGCGCTGCTGACCAACCTGGAGCCGCGCGACCTGCTGTTCATCGACGAGATCCATCGACTGTCGCCCGTGGTGGAGGAAGTGCTCTACCCGGCGATGGAGGATTACCAGCTCGACATCATGATCGGCGAGGGGCCGGCGGCGCGTTCCATCCGCCTGGACCTGCCGCCGTTCACACTGGTGGGCGCCACCACCCGTGCCGGCGCGCTGACCAGCCCGCTGCGCGACCGCTTCGGCATCGTGCAGCGCCTGGAGTTCTACGGCATCGAGGACCTGACGAGCATCGTCACGCGCAGCGCTGCCATCCTGAAGGCCGGCATCGAGCCGGGCGGGGCGCTGGAGATCGCGCGCCGTTCGCGCGGCACCCCGCGTATCGCCAACCGCCTGTTGCGCCGCGTGCGCGACTACGCCGAAGTGCGTGGTGACGGCATCATCACCGAGCCTACCGCGGCGGCGGCGATGAAACTGCTGGATGTGGATTCCAACGGCTTCGATCTGATGGACCGCAAGCTCCTGCTGGCCCTGATCGAACGTTTCGACGGCGGTCCGGCGGGGCTGGACAACCTCGCCGCCGCCATCGGCGAGGCGCGCGACACCATCGAGGACGTGATCGAGCCCTACCTGATCCAGCAGGGCTACCTGATGCGTACCCCACGCGGCCGCGTGGCCTGCAGGCTGGCCTACCAGCACTATGGGCTGAAAATGCCGGACCGCCTGGGCACGCCGGACCTGTTCGCGCCATGAGCGAGTATCGCTGGCCTATCCGGGTCTACTACGAGGATACCGACGCCAGCGGCGTGGTCTACCACGCCAACTACCTGCGCTGGTTCGAGCGCGCACGCACGGAATGGCTGCGCGAGAAGGGCTACGGGCAGGAGCGGCTGAGGCTGGAAGCCGGGGTGGCCTTCACCATTTCGACCATTGAAATCGGCTATCTCAAGCCCGCGCGGCTGGACGATGAACTGCAGGTGCAGACCCGGGTCGTGGAACTTCGGCGTGCCAGCCTGATCTTTGAACAGTCCCTGCTGCGCGACGACGGCCAGGTGCTCACCACGGCGCGCGTGCGCATCGCCTGTGTGGACGCCGCGACCTTTCGTCCGAAAGCTTTACCTTCCGGGCTCTTCTGAAGGCATCTTCGGCTGCTAGAATTTCCTACAAATCGCAGATTTCTTTGTTATTATTCTGCGATCAACCAAAATAATTGTTGATATTTACTAACAACGCTCCGACCGATCGGCTTCGGGGCGGTCCAGACCAAGGACAAGGATAATCCATGAACGATTTGTCGATGCTCGACCTGATCCTGAAGGCGAGCCTGCTTGCGAAGTTCGTCCTGCTACTGCTGGTGGCGGCTTCGGGAGTGTCCTGGTACGTGATCTTCTCCAAGCGCGGCCTGTTCTCGCGCATGGCGTCCTCGGCCGAGAAGTTCGAGGACCGCTTCTGGAGCGGCGGCAACCTGGCCGACCTCTACGAGTCGGTGCGCAAGAATCAGGAGACCGAGGGCCTGGCCGCCATCTTCACCGCCGGCTACGAGGAATACACCCGCCAGCAGACCGCCGGCCGCTCGGCCCCCGAGGACCAGCTGGCCGCCGTCTCGCGCCAGATGCGCGTAGCCCAGGTGCGCGAGGTGGAGCGTCTCGAGGGTGGCCTGGCGATGCTGGCTACCATCGGTTCCACCAGCCCCTATGTCGGCCTCTTCGGCACCGTCTGGGGCATCATGGCGGCCTTCGTCAGCATCGGCGCCCAGAAGCAGGCTTCGCTGGCCACGGTCGCCCCCGGCATCGCCGAGGCGCTGATCGCCACCGCCATGGGCCTGTTCGCCGCCATCCCGGCCGTGATCGCCTACAACTTCTTCACGCGCTCGGTGGAACGCATGGAAAATCGCTACCACACCTTCGCCGAAGAGATGCTGGGCATCATCGACCGCGGGCTGCGTCACGCCCGCCAGGCCTGAGGAGCCCGCCATGGCGCGCCGCAAGCTTTCCTCCGACATGAACGTCGTGCCGTATATTGACGTCATGCTGGTGCTGCTGGTGATCTTCATGGTGACTGCGCCGATGATGACGCAGGGTATCGAGGTGGACCTGCCCGACGTCAAGGCTCAGTCGATGAGCAAGGAAGACGAGGACCGCATCCTGTCGGTCGACCCGAAGGGCAACTATCACCTCAGCTGGATCGGCGAGGGCAAGACCATCGTCGGCGACGACGAGGTGGTGACCGAGGTGCAGGGTCTGCTGGCCACCAAGCCGGAGCAGATGATCCTGGTTCACGGCGATCGGCAGACCCCGTACGAAAACGTCGCAAAGGCCATGGGTCTGCTCAGCGATGCCGGGGCCAAGAAGATCGGCTTCGTCACCGATGAACCGACGGACGAAAAGCCGCGCCGTTGATGAACAAGCCACAGACCCGCTATGCGGTTGCGTCCCTGGTCCTGCACGTGTTCGTGTTCGGGGCACTGATCCTGGGCGCCCTGTTCCACCGCAAGCCGGAGCCGATGCGCGTCATCGAGGCCGCACTGGTGCAGGGTGGGGGGCAGCAGGTGCCCAACCCGCAGCCGCTGGAGCCCAAGCCGCTGCCGCCCGCGCCCAAGCCCGAGCCGCAGCCGGAACCGCCCAAGCCTGAACCCCCGAAGCCCAAGCCGGAGCCTCCCAAGGAAGACCCGGTGAAGAAGGCCGAGCAGGAGGCCAAGAAGCAGGCCGAGGCCGAAGAGAAGCGCAGGGTCGCCGAGGAGCGCAAGGAGAAGCAGCGCGTCCAGGAAGCCGAGCGCAAGGCCGAACAGGTCCGCATCAAGGAAGAGGCCGAGCGCAAGCGCCAGGAAGAGCTGAAGAAGAAGCAGGAAGAGGCGCAGAAGAAGGCCGAGGAAGAGCGTCAGCGCAAGGAAGAGGAACAGCGCAGGAAGGACGAGGAGAAGCGCCAGCAGCAGGCGATCGCCGACGACCTCAAGCGCCAGGAGGCCGAGGAGCGCAAGGCGATCGAGGATGCCCGCGCCAGGCGCGCAGCCGAGGACAAGGCGCGTCGCGATGCCCTGGCCGCCGCCGCCGCGGCCGAGCAGGCCGCGCGTGACGCTGCCGTCATTGGTGCCGCCCAGGCGCAGTGGGGCGACCTGATCGCGGCCCGCGTGCGCAAGTTCTGGCAGCGCCCGCCGGCCAGCGCCGACACCTTCACCTGTGTGGTGGAGGTGAAGATGAACCCGGATGCCTCGGTGGTGAGCGCGACGGTCATCCGCAGCTGCGGTACCGCTGCATTGGATCGTTCGGTGGAGCAGGCCGTGGTCAAGGCCAGCCCGTTGCCTCCGCCGCCGGATCCGCGTGCCATGCCGCCGGATCGCACCATCAAGATCCGATTCTGCCCCTCTGCGAACGGTTGTTAGCGCCTCCGCTGCAGGAAACCGGCCCCAAACGCCAGAACTTTTCCCCATGAAGAGAGTCACTTGGGGAAGAACTTTGGCGTAAAGGCCGGTTTTTGAATCACAATATGCTCCGCGGCCCCTCCGGCGCCGCTTCTCAAGGTTGCCCATGACGTTCAAGAAACTGCTTGCCGTACTGCTGGTCCTGGTCGCCGTTCCGGCGCAGGCCGCCCTGGAGATCACCGTTACCGGCGGTGACGTGGCGCCGTTGCCGATCGCCCTGGTGCAGTTCCAGCCCACGCCGGAGGTGCCGCTCGACGTGGCCCAGGTGGTGGAGAACGACCTGGTGCGCAGCGGGCGCTTCAAGGCACTGCCGCGCGGCGCCATGCCGCAGACCCCCACGGCGCCGCAGGCGGTGGTGACCGACGGCTGGAAGGCCGCCGGCATCGACAACCTGGTGATCGGCCAGCTCGGCAAGTCCGCCGACGGCTACTACGCGCGCTTCTTCCTGATCGACACCGTCAGTGGCCAGCAGCTGCTGAGTCACCAGTTTTCGGTGAAGTCGCCGGCGCAGATGCGCACCGTGGCCCACATGATCGCGGACATGATCTACGAGAAGCTGCTCGGCATCCCCGGCTACTTCAATACCAAGATCGCCTACGTGGCTGCGAGCGGCTATGGCCCGGCCCGCAACTTCCAGCTAGTGGTGTCCGATTCGGACGGCGAAGCGCCGCGTGTGCTCGCCACCTCGCGCGAGCCGATCCTGTCGCCTGCCTGGGCGCCGGATCGCAAGCAACTCGCCTTCGTCGGCTACAACCGCGGCCGCTCGGCGGTGATGGTCTACACGCTGGCCACCGGCCAGGTGCGCACCCTGGTATCGGAGCCGGGCCTCAACAGCTCGCCGGCCTGGTCGCCGGACGGCAGCAAGATCGCCGTGAGCCTGTCCTTCGAGAACAACCCGGACATCTACGTGATCGACGTGGCCAGCAACAAGCGTCGCCGCCTGACCGACCACTATGGTATCGACACCGAGCCGGCATGGTCGCCGGACGGCAGCAAGATCGTCTTCACCTCCGACCGCGGCGGTCGTCCCCAGATCTATGAAATGGGTGCCGAGGGCGGTGATCCGCGCCGCGTCACCTTCCAGGGTGGCCAGAACCTGCGCGCCAGCTACTCGCCCGACGGCAAGTCCCTAGCCCTGGTGAACGCCGACGGTGGCCGTTTCCGCATCGGCCTGCTGGACCTGGCCAGCGGCGGCCTAAAGCTTCTCAGCGACGGCCCCCAGGACGAGGGCCCGCAGTTCGCACCCGGTGGTGCGGTGGTGATCTACGCTACGCAGGGACGCGCCGGCGGCGCGGAACTTGCGACCGTATCGGTCGACGGACGTGTCCGTACGCGCCTGCGTCAGGCGGCCGACATCAAGGAGCCCGCATGGTCTCCGGTGGTTCGTTAATTTCCAACATTCAAGCTTCCGCACCTCATAGAACATAGGAGTCACCCCAATGACCAAGAATCTCATCATCGCCGGCGCCCTCGTCGCCGCCCTGGCCGTTGCCGGCTGCTCCGGCAAGAAGAACGTGAAGCCGGCGGCACCGTCGGCTGACCCGGTCGGCCAGAGCACCACGCCGTACGGCAGCGATCCCTACGGCAGCAGCGCCCCGGCCCAGATCGGCGGCCCCAGCGCCCAGGAGACCGCCGAGCGCGCCCTGAGCAACAACATCGTCTACTTCGAGTACGACAGCACCGTCATCAACTCGGAAGGCGAGTCGGTCATCGGCCGCTACGCCAGCTACCTGCAGGGCAACCCGACCGCTCGCGTGCGCCTGGAAGGCCACGCCGACGAGCGCGGCACTCCGGAGTACAACCTGGGCCTGGGTGAGCGCCGCGCCAAGGCGGTCGAGGCTTCGCTGCTGGCCAAGGGCGTGAGCGCCAACCAGCTGTCGCTGCTGTCCTACGGCGAAGAGCGCCCGGCGGTGTCGGGTCACGACGAGGCGAGCTGGGCCCAGAACCGCCGCGTCCAGATCATCCGCCAGTAAGGCTGCCACCTAAAAACCTCGGGGGAACAGGTCCATGTCCAAACGTCGTCTGATTGCTTCTTTCATCGCTCCCGTCGCGCTGCTGGCCGGCTGTGCCAGCTCCGACTTCGGCGGAAACATCAGCGGAAGCGGAGATGCCCTGTCCCCCGAGGAGCGTCGCCTCCAGCGTGCAGAGACCAAGGTCTCCGAGCTATCGCGCCGGCTCGACGCGGTGAACCTGGCCGGCATGGACCAGGAGAACCAGCGTCTGCGCGACGATATCCGCCAGCTGCGCGGCGAGATGGAGCGCATGCGCTACGATGCCGACCAGCAGCAGCGCCGCAGCGCTGCCACGGTTGCCGAACTGGATCGTCGCATCCAGCGTTTCGAGGTCCAGCAGGGTATTGCCAGCCCCGGCGCCGCACCGGCTCCGGTTGCCGCTGCTTCGGTCAGCCAGGGCAGCTTCGCCGCTCCGGCTCCGGCGGCTCCGGCCCCGGTCCCCACGCTGCCTTCGGCGCCCGCTACGGCTCCGGGCGCGGCCACCGCTCCCAGCACCAGCGTGGCTCCGGCCGCCGGCGCTCCGGTGGTGATCTCCTCGGGCAGCGGTGCCACGGTGGAAGAAGAGACTGCGTACCTCGCGGCTTTCGACGAATTCAAGAACGGCAAGTACGACAACGCCATCCGCGGTTTCAAGAACATGGTGGCGACGTACCCGCAGGGCACCTATGCGCCCAACGCCTATTTCTGGATGGGCGAGATGTACACCATCAAGCGCGACTACAAGGCCGCGCTGACCAATTTCCAGACCATCCTGCAGCGCTTCCCGGCCACCCCCAAGGTGCCGGACGCGATGCTGAAGGTGGGCCTGACGCAGCTGGAGCTGAAGTCGGAAGCCGAGGGCCGCGCAACGCTGCAGCGCGTGATCTCGACCTATCCGAACTCCAACGCCGCCAAGCTCGCGGCGCAGCGGTTGAATCCGCCGAAGTAAGGAACAACCCGCTGTGAGCAACACCGCTCCAGGGTCATCACCGGAAGCGGTGCGGCTCAAGATCACGGAGATTTTCCACTCGCTCCAGGGAGAGTCCTCTCTGGCCGGCTGGCCGACGGTGTTCGTGCGGCTGACCGGCTGCCCGCTGCGCTGCCACTACTGCGACACCACCTATTCGTTCCACGGCGGCGAGTACCGCTCGCTGGAGCAGGTGCTGGCGGAGGTAGCCAGCCACGGCGCGCGCCACGTCTGCGTGACGGGTGGCGAGCCGCTGGCGCAGAAAAGCTGCCTGCCGTTGCTGAAGTCGCTCTGCGACGCCGGCTACGTGGTCTCGCTGGAGACCAGCGGCGCCCTGGATATCGGCGGCGTGGACCCTCGCGTGATCCGGGTGGTGGACCTGAAGACCCCGGACTCCGGCGAACTGGCCAAAAACCGCCTGGCCAACATCGATCTGCTGACCCCGCGTGACGAGCTCAAGTTCGTGCTCTGCTCGCGCGCCGATTACGACTGGGCGCGCGGCATGCTCGCCGAACACCGGCTGGCCGAGCGTTGTGGCGTGCTGTTCTCGCATGCGCATGGCCAGCTTGCTGCGCGCGACCTTGCGGACTGGATCGTGGCGGACCGCCTGCCGGTACGCTTCCAGACCCAGTTGCACAAGGCCCTGTGGGGCAACGAGCAGGGACGCTAGCTGATGCTGAAGAAAAGAGCCGTGGTGCTGCTGTCCGGAGGCCTGGATTCCGCCACCGTGCTGGCGATGGCCCGCGAGCAGGGTTACGAGAGCTACGCGCTGTCGGTGTCCTACGGACAGCGTCACGTCGCCGAGCTGCGGGCCGCGGACCGCGTTGTGAGTGCGCTGGGCGCGGCCGGTCACCAGACCCTGCATGTGAACCTGGATGCCGTCGGGGGCTCGTCCCTCACCGATAAGAGCCTGACGGTGCCCGAGACGCCCACCACGGGCATCCCCAGCACCTACGTGCCGGCGCGCAACACGCTGTTCCTGTCCATGGCCCTGGGCTGGGCCGAGGTGCTGGAGGCCCAGGACCTGTTCATCGGCGTCAATGCGGTGGACTATTCCGGCTATCCGGATTGCCGCCCGGCCTTCATCGAGGCCTTCGAGCGCCTGGCGGGCGTGGCGACCAAGGCCGGGGTGGAGGGCAAGCCGTTCCGGGTTCACGCCCCGCTGCTGCGCCTGAGCAAGGCCGAGATCATCCGCGAGGGCCTGCGCCTGGGCGTGGACTACGGCCTGACCGTGTCCTGCTACCAGGCCGACGAGGCCGGCCGGGCCTGCGGGCGTTGCGATTCCTGCCGGTTGCGCCGCGAGGGCTTCGCCGCGGCCGGGGTGCCCGACCCGACGCCGTATCGCTAGCAAGCAAAAGCCCCCTCGCGAGGGCTTTTCCAGGGTTGTTGGGCCGGAGCGACAGGATTGTTCGGTGCATCCTGCACCAAATCCTCGCCGCGTCGGTACAGCGCCTGCGGCGCGTCAAACCTGCGACCCCCTGCGGCGAGGCAGGGCGGTCACGTCGGGCAATGTTGGTCGGAGCGACAGGATTCGAACCTGCGACCCCCTGCGCCCAAGGCAGGTGCGCTACCAGGCTGCGCCACACTCCGATATACCTATTGTGCAGCAAGATGGTGGGTCGTGATGGATTCGAACCATCGACCAACTGGTTAAAAGCCAGCTGCTCTACCGGCTGAGCTAACGACCCCCGGTAACACGTCCTTGCGGCAGGGTTACTGCAAGGGCGCGGAATCATACAGCAAAGCTCCCGGCGGTTGAACCTCGGGGGGCTTACTCGTAGCCGAAATAGATCGGGTTGGTCATGCCGACGAAGTCGCCGTAGAAGCCGGCCAGTACGGCCAGGGCCGGGGCCTCCGGCGTGCTGCCGCGCACCTCTGCCCGATACCAGCTGCGCTGTCCTGCAGCCGGCGTGTCCTCGAAGTCCAGTACCTGCTCGCCGAACAGCCGGCGCTCCAGGAAAGGCTGGCCGTTCTTCAGCACGGTCACGTTGTAGATGCCCAGTGGGCGGGCCCGGTCGATATCTACGCGGAAGGCTACCGGCTGGCCTTGCGCGGGCAGCGCGTCGCCCATCAGCGTTTCGTAGCCACCGTCGCGATCGGCGTCGGCGGTCAGGCGGATGCGCTCGGCGGTCGGCGCATAGCCGATGGCGACGTGCCCGGCCTTCAGCGCCGCGAGCACACCTGCGGCGGTGGGTGCCTGCGAGTAGACCCAGGTGGTGGGATTGCCGACGTTGAGGCCCAGCGACTCGATGCCGGTCTGGTGGTGGCAGTCGCTGCCGCCGCGGCCGGTGATGCGCCGCCCGCCCGCGATCAGCTCGTCCCAAAGCCGGATGGCGCCGCTATTGTCGGTGGGGAAGGCATAGAGCGCGTTCCATATTTCCATGCTGTCGAACGGCATGTCGAAGCCAAACTCCCAGGGGTCACCGTTGACCGGATGGTTCACCGACAGGTGCACGCCCTGCGCGCGCGCCTCTGCGGCAATGGCACGGCCGGCTTCGGCGTCGGTGCGATCACGCAGGGCATAGAAGCGCATATGGTCGAAGCGTGCCGCCGAGAACAGGTTGGCGTGGCCACGCGCGGTGGTGTACTCCACGCCATGGAGCAACACCATCTTGTCGGAGCGGAAGGCGGGGTCATCCCAGGTGGTCAGGCGACCTTCGACGTGGTTGTCGTGGTCGGTGATGGTGAAGAAGCCCATGCCGCGCTCCTCGGCCACCTTCACCAGCTTCTCTATCGGATTGTCGGCGGCGTCGTCGCTATGGTCGGAATGCAGGTGCAGATCACCGCTGAGCCAGGTACCCGGGCGCGGGCCACTGGGGCCGCCAGGTGCCGGGGTCGAGGTGTCGTCGCTGCTGCCGGAACAGGCAGAGAGCAACAGCGCCGTAGCAGTCGCAACCAGATAGAGCCAACGCATGTCCGTTTCCATCCAAAGGCACAGGATGGCAGCATGGTGTTTCAGAATGTCGCCGTCGCGCCTCCCCGGAGTGGCGCAGGGTGAATTTTCCTAGCGCTGCAGCGGCGGTAGCGCGACGCCGACGCGAGCCACATAGGTGTCCCAGTCGGCCAACAGGCCGTCGAAGACATCGCTGTATTCGTCGGCAGGCGCCGGCGGGCCGAGGGTGCTGACGCCGCGCCGTGCCAGCACGGTGGTCTCGCCGCGATCCTGCTCGACGTTGAACAGCTGCCAGTCCTGGTTGGCGAGCAAGCCGCCGGCGAAGGGCAGGGCGTCCGTGCGGGTGATCTTCCAGGGGCCGCGTCGCACGTAGCGATGGTTGTAGACCTCGCCGGCGAAGACCGCGTTGGCGGCATGCGCGGCGGTCGCCTCGCCGCGCAGCAGGGGCAATAGAGAGCGCCCTTCCAGCGGTGCCACCTCGCGCCCCTGGTACTGCGTGCCGGGATCGTCGATACCGGCCAGTTCCAGGATGGTGGGGGCCAGGTCCAGTGCCGAGGTCAGGGCGTGGACCTGGCGGCTGCCGTTGCGCTCGCGTGGCAGCTTCACCAGCGTGGGGGAGGAGATGCCGCCCTCGGCGGTGAAGCCCTTGAACAGGCGGAATGGCGCAGAGCCGACCTCGCCCCAGCCAACGCTGTGATACAGGAAGGAGCCCTGGCGGCCGTAGTTGTCCAGCGAGTTGTCGAGGAAGCCGCTGGGAGGCGTGGGGTAGCCGTTGCCATCGGCACCGTTGTCGGACAGGAACACGACCAGGGTGTTGTCGTAGCGGCCGACGCGCTTCAGGTGGCCCAGCAGGCGGCCGAGGTTGTGGTCGAGGTTCTCGACCATGCCAGCGAAGACCTCCATGTTGCGCGCTTCCTGCTGGCGCTCCAGCGGCGTCAGCAATCCCCAGGGGCGGTGAATGAGGGGCCCGGGGATGCCGTAGCTCAACGTGCCCGTGGGGCTGCCGGGATTGGCCTTGAAGTCCTGAGGGATCAGGCCCAGGGACTTCTGTTTTGCGATGCGGGCGTCGCGGATCGCGGCGTAGCCGGCGTCATATACGCCGCGGTAGCGCTCCAGGTATTCATCCGGCGCCTGCACCGGCCAGTGCGGCGTCTGCACCGGCAGGTAGAGCAGGAAGGGCTTGCCGTCGCGTCGCTGCGCCTCGACGTACTCGATCAGCTTGTCGACGTAGTGGTCGGCGCTGAATTTGCCCGGTGGCAGCGTCGCGGGCTGGCCGTTCTCGTAGAACACCGGGTCGGCGGAATTCTCCTTGCCGGCGACAGGGCCGAAGTTGTTGGCGTAGCCCAGCATTCCATCGAGCGCGAAGGAGCGCTCGAAACCCCACTGCTCGGGACCCTGCGTGCCCAGGTGCCACTTGCCGGCCATGTAGGTGTGATAGCCGGCGTCGCGCAGCAGTTGCGCAAAGGTGCGGGCCTTGCTGTTGAAGCCGCCTTCGTAGCCCGGCTTGTCGTTCTGGTAGAGCAGTTGCAGGTCCACCAGGCTGCCGACGCCGACCAGGTGATGATCAGCCCCGGTCAGCAGGTTGGCGCGCGTGGTGGAGCAGAGCTGGGTGACATGGAAGTTGCCCAGCACCTGGCCGTCCTGCGCCAGGGCATCGAGCTGCGGCGTGCGGATCTCGCTGCCGAAGGCACCGATGTCGGAGTAGCCGAGATCGTCCGCCAGGATCACCACGATATCCGGCCGCCCGGCGGCTGCGTCCGGGGTGCTCGATGAACCGCAGCCCGCGAGCAAGAGAGCCAGGGGAATTGCCGACAGGAATGGGACCGCCTTGAGCACGCGCACCGTCTTTCCCCGCCCTGCTGAGAGGCGCGGAGCTTAGGTGGCGTGCTTAAGGCTTCAAAGGAATATCGTGTAATTTACTTATGCAGGAAATTGCAGGTGAGCCGAGCGCGTGGCGATGACAGGATGCGTCCAGCCGGGCGGCTGCATCAGCACGGCGTCGATACCGAAGACGCTGCGCAGAGCCTCCGGCTGCAGGACTTCGGTGGGCTTGCCGCTGCCCGCGACCTGGCCCTCGCGGATCAGCGTTACCCGGTCCGCGTGTGCCAGCGCCAGGTTGGGATCGTGCAACACCACGGCGACGCCGTTGCCCTGCAGCGCGAACTGGCGCGCGGCGCCCAGGCTGGCGTGCTGGTGCGCCAGGTCCAGGCTCGCCGTGGGTTCGTCCAGCAGCAGGTAGCGCGGGCCTTCGCTCAACGGCTCCCAGACCTGCGCCAGCACGCGCGCCAGTTGCACGCGTCGGCGCTCGCCACCGGAGAGCGCGGTATAGCGGCGACCCCAGAGCGTGGCGACTCCCGCGGCTGCCAGTGCTTCACGCAGCAGCTGGTCCTCGCGCGCCGCTGCGTGCCGCGGGCAGGGCAGGCGGCCCAGCGCCACTACCTCTTCCACCAGGAAGCCGAAGCCGAGTTGTTCGTCCTGCGGCAACACCGCGCGCCGTCGCGCCAGTGCCGCAGGCGTCCACTGCTGCAGCGGGCGCCCGTCCAGGCTGATTTCGCCGCGAGTGCCGCGCAGCTCTCCGGACAGCAGCTTCAGCAGCGTGGATTTGCCGGCGCCGTTGGGGCCGAGGATGGCGTGGACCTCGCCGGGTTCGACCTGGATCGAGGCTTGGCGCAGCAGCGGCTGGCCGCCGCTGTCGTAGCCCGCATCCTGCGCGCGCAGGCTCACAGCAGCTCCGCCCGGCGCCGCAGGCCCAGCAGCAGGACCAGGAAGAACGGGCCGCCGATCAGCGTGGTGAGCACGCCGATGGCCAGTTCCGCCGGCGCCAGCAGTACGCGCGCGAGCACGTCGGCCAGCGTCAGCAGCAAGGCGCCCAGCAGTGCCGAGGCCGGCAGCAGGAAGCGGTGACCCGGCCCGGCCCAGATGCGGATCAGGTGCGGCGTGACCAGGCCGATGAAGCCGATGATGCCGCTGACCGCGACCGCCACCGAGACCGACAGCACCACCAGCAGCAGCAGGCGGCGCTTCAAGGCCTCCACATCCACCCCCAGGTGTCCGGCCTCGGCCTCGCCGAGCAGCAGGGCGTCGAGTGAACGGGCGTCGCGGATCATCAGCGCCACGGAGCCGATCAGCAGCGGCGCGGCGATGGCGATCTCGCTCCAGCCGGCTTTGCCCAGGGAGCCGAACATCCAGAACATGGCCGTGCGCAGCGCCAGGTCGTCCGCCAGCTGTGCCAGGAAGCCGATGCCGGCGCCGGTCACGGCGTTGACCGCCAGGCCGGCGAGCAGCAACGTGCCGATGCGGGTGTGGCCATCCACGCGCGCCAGCCCCGACACCAGCAACGCCGCCAGGCTGCCACCGAGGAAGGCCGCCAGCGGCAGCACCGCCAGGTTCGCGCGCTCCGTCGCCAGCATCGGCAGGCTCGCGCCCAGCACGATGACCCCCACCGCGCCCAGGGCCGCGCCGCCGGAGATGCCGGCCAGCCCGGGCTCGGCCAGCGGATTGCGGAAGAGACCCTGCATGGTGGCGCCGGCGCAGGCCAAGGTACTGCCGACCAGCAGGGCCAGTACCAGTCGCGGCAGGCGCAGCTGCAGTACCGTGGCCGACTCGTAGTCCTGCAGGCCGGTATCCAGCGGCAGGCCCAGCGCGGCCAGGATCCTGGGCGCCGGCAGCGGCAGGGGGCCGCTGGACAGCGCCAGCCAGGCAGCGACCAGCAAGCCCAGGCCCAGGGCCAGCAGCAAGGGGAAGGGAGATGGCCGATTCACGGCGGTGGCAGCTTGAGCATCCGCAAAGGATATCGGATTGCCGATATCGGGAAGCTCCGGCTTGCCTGGCTCGAGATTGCCCGTACCTGGCCCGAACCTGATTTAGGTGGGCAGGGCCATGCCATTGATGGCGAACCTCGTTTCTGCGTCCATCGTCGAAAGGTGGAGAAAAAGGTTCGCCACTCACAGCACCACGCTTGCTCCGGGAGAGGGGTAGGCGGGCGTGGACGCTGTGAGGGCGAGAGGTGATGCGGGCGACGGGGCTTCCTTGGCCCGGGCCCGCTGCGGGGTCGTTATTTGTTGAGGATCAGCTTGTCGTTGCGCGTCAGGCGCAGGCGGTATTCCTGGCCCTGGTGCTCGATGACCAGTTCGTGCGTGCCGCGGAACAGATCTTCGCTCTTCAGGCGCGGCACGACGTTGCGGACGATCGTGGTGGTCTGGGCGCGGCGGGGAAGGGGAAGGCTCAGCGTGTTCAAGCTCTGCATGGCGAAAACCTCGTGGCGTGGGTCAGCGGTGATTTAAATGATAATGATTCGCATTACTGTGTCAAGCCCCGAGAATGCCATTGGTGCCGATGCCTTTGGGAATGTCCTGGCAATGGCAGCGCTGGATCCCGCGGTACCGGGTTGGCCGCACATCCGGCGCTGGAAAATCCCAGGCCACTGCTATACTTATGGGCTTGGGCGAGAGTGGCGGAATTGGTAGACGCAACAGGTTTAGGTCTTGTCGCTGTAAGGCGTGCGAGTTCGAGTCTCGCCTTTCGCACCAATCAATCAAAAAAACATCATTTCCAATCAGAGCGATATTCATGGAAGTTAAAGTTGAGGCATCGAGCGGTCTGCGTCGTGAAATGCGTGTGGTCGTTCCCGCTGAGCGCGTCTCGAAGGCTGTCGACGAACGCCTGAAGCGCTTCGCCAGCCGCGCCAAGCTGCCGGGCTTCCGTCCGGGCAAGGCGCCGTTCAAGGTCATCCAGCAGCAGTACGGCGAGTCCGCGCGCCTCGATGCGATCTCCGACATCGTCAATCAGACCTATCCGGAGGCGCTTAGCCAGGCCGGCGTGAACCCGGCCGGCTCGCCGAAGATCGACATCACCGCCGAGAAGGCCGGTGAGGCGCTGGAGTACGTGGCGCACTTCGAGGTATACCCGGAGATCACCCTCAACCCGCTGTCGCAGCTGAAGATCGAGCGCCCGGTGGTGGACGTGCGCGAGGCCGACGTGGATCGCCTGGTGGAGAACCTGCGCAAGGCGCGCCGCACGCTGGAAGTGAAGACTGGCCCGGCCGCCAAGGGCGACGTCGCCACCATGGATTTCCTCGGCACGCTCGAAGGCGAAGCCTTCCAGGGCGGCGAGGGCAAGGATGTGACGATCGAGATCGGCTCCTCGCAGTTCCTGCCGGACCTGGAGAATGGCCTCATCGGTCACGCTGCCGGCGAGCAGTTCTCGGTGGACGTGGCCTTCCCGGAGGACTACCGCGCCGAGAACCTCAAGGGCAAGACCGCTCAGTTCGCGGTGACGCTGAAGGAAGTGAAGGAGTCGGTGCTGCCGGCGATCGACGAGAACTTCCTCAAGCTGCACTCGGTGGAAGACGGCGCCGGCGAAGCCGGCCTGCGCGCCAAGTGCCGCACGGCGCTGGAGAAGGAGCGTGACAAGGGCGTGCGCAACCAGCTCAAGGGCCAGGTCCTGGAGCAGTTGCTGGTCGCCAACCCGGTAGACATCCCGCAGGCCCTCATTGCCCAGGAAATCCCGCGCCTGCGCGAGGAAGCCGTGTCGCGCATGAACATGGCCAATGTGCCGAAGGACAAGCACGCCGAGTTGCTGCCGGACGCGCTGTTCGAGCAGCAGGCGCAGAAGCGCGTGGCGCTCGGCCTGCTGATCGGCGAGGTGATCAAGACCCAGAAGGTGCAGCTGGACACCAGCCGCGTCGACCAGGCCCTGGAAGAGATGGCGGCCGACTACGAGCAGCCGGAGCAGGTCAAGGCCTACTACCGCAGCCGTCCGGAAATGCTGCAGGGCCTGCGCGCCATGGTGCTCGAGGACCAGGTGGTGGACAGCCTGATCGCTGGCGTCAGCCCCACGGACAAGAGCCTCTCGCTCGACGAGCTCTTGAATCCCCAGCGTCCGGCCCAAGCGTAAGTTGTTGAAGCATCCAGGCCGCCGGGGCTCAGAGCCCCGGCGGCTCTTTTGAATAATCAGAACGATCAGGAAGGTTCGATGGATACCCAGACCCGCGCCCAGCTTGTCCCGATGGTGGTGGAACAGACCGCCCGCGGCGAGCGTGCTTTCGATATCTATTCGCGCCTGCTCAAAGAGCGCATCGTGTTCGTCGTCGGCCCCATCGACGACCACATGGCCAACCTGATCGTGGCCCAGCTGCTGTTCCTGGAATCGGAAAACCCGGACAAGGATATCCACCTGTACATCAACTCGCCGGGCGGCGTGGTTACCGCCGGCCTGTCGATCTACGACACCATGCGCTTCATCAAGCCGGACGTGGCCACCATGTGCATCGGCCAGGCGGCCAGCATGGGCGCCTTCCTGCTGTCGGCCGGTGCCAAGGGCAAGCGTTTTGCATTGCCGAATGCACGGGTGATGATCCACCAGCCCTCGGGCGGCGCCCAGGGCCAGGCCACGGATATCGAGATCCAGGCCCGCGAGATCCTGTACCTGCGCGAGAAGCTGAACAAGCTGATGGCCGAGCACACCGGCCAGCCCCTTGAGAAGATCTCGCGCGACGTCGAGCGCGATTACTTCCTGAACGCCGAGCAGGCCAAGGACTACGGCATCATCGACCAGATCTTCACCCAGCGGGCTGAAATCGGCCGCTAAGCGGTTCAGCGCGGGTTACGGGTTTTGCAGGTAAAAGGCACTGTGTTATACAGATGTCACCGGACCGTCACGGCCCGGGATAGGAAGTGAGATGACGAACGAAACACGGAGCGGCGCACACAACGGGCGGGTCCTTTATTGCTCTTTCTGCGGCAAGAGCGAGCACGAGGTCCGTAAGCTGATTGCCGGCCCTTCGGTGTACATCTGCGACGAATGCGTCGACTTGTGCAACGACATCATCCGTGAGGAAGTCCACGCCAAGCCCAGTACTAAGGGTTTGCCCAAGCCGCAGGAAATCCGCGCGGTGCTGGACGAGTACGTGATCGGCCAGGAAACGGCCAAGAAGATCCTGTCGGTCGCCGTCTACAACCACTACAAGCGCCTGTCGGTGAAGGGCTCGCAGGACGGCGTGGAAATCGCCAAGTCCAACATCCTGCTGATCGGTCCCACCGGCTCGGGCAAGACCCTGCTGGCCGAAACCCTGGCGCGCCTGCTGGACGTGCCCTTCGCCATCGCCGACGCCACCACGCTGACCGAAGCCGGCTATGTCGGCGAGGACGTGGAAAACATCATTGCGCGCCTGTTGCAGAAGTGCGACTACGATGTGGAGAAGGCCCAGCGCGGCATCGTCTACATCGACGAGATCGACAAGATCTCGCGCAAGTCCGAGAACCCGTCCATCACCCGTGATGTCTCGGGCGAGGGCGTGCAGCAGGCCCTGCTCAAGCTGGTGGAAGGCACCATCGCCAGCGTGCCGCCGCAGGGTGGCCGCAAGCACCCGCAGCAGGAGTTCCTGCAGGTCAACACGGCCAGCATCCTGTTCATCTGCGGCGGCGCGTTCGCCGGCCTGGACAAGGTGATCCAGAACCGTACCGTCAAGGCGGGCATCGGCTTCCAGGCCGAGGTCAAGAGCCAGGACGACTCCAAGGCCATCAACGAGCTCTACTCCAAGGTGGAGCCGGACGATCTGGTCCGCTTTGGCCTGATCCCCGAGTTCGTCGGCCGTCTGCCGGTGCTGGCGGTGCTCGAGGAGTTGGACGAGAAGGCCCTGATGTCGATCCTCAAGGAGCCGAAGAACGCCCTGGTCAAGCAGTACGCCAAGCTGTTCCAGATGGAAGGCGTGAATCTGGAGTTCCGCGAGGATGCCCTGCGGGCCATCTCGCGGCGCGCCAAGGAGCGCAAGACCGGTGCCCGTGGCCTGCGTACGATCATGGAGAACATCCTGCTCGACGTGATGTACGACCTGCCGTCGATGACCAACGTCAGCAAAGTGGTGGTCGATGACGCCGTGGTGCGTGGCGAGGCCAAGCCCTTCATCGTCTACGAGAACAGCGAAGCCAAGAATTCGGCGGCTTGACCGTTGCCGGATGTAGTGAGGAAGGCCCCGGAAACGGGGCCTTTTTCTTTTTGTGCAGCCTTGCTGCAGGCTTGTTTCAAAAAGATGCAAAAAGGCCTTCCCAAATCGAATCTGCTCTGTATAATGCGCGCCTCACCGAACGCAGTTTTGCGGTCTGTTCGGGGCTATAGCTCAGCTGGGAGAGCGCTTGCATGGCATGCAAGAGGTCGTCGGTTCGATCCCGACTAGCTCCACCAAATTTAAATCGTTTCGTGGTTTCTTAGCGAAGCGAAAAATGTCCTCAAGACATTCAAGTTTTCTGCCTCGTCCCCATCGTCTAGAGGCCTAGGACACCACCCTTTCACGGTGATTACCGGGGTTCGAATCCCCGTGGGGACGCCAAGTTTCACCAAAGCCCAGCTCTGCTGGGCTTTGTCGTTTGTGGGGAGGAGAACCCCGGAGGGGTTCGACCGATCTGCCGGGAGCAGATCGGAGCGTAGCCCGAGCGTTAGCGAGGGTCGGGGCCACGGATGGCCCCGACACCAACCCGCAGGATGCGGAGTTGGAGCGTAGCCCCTCGCGGTAGCGAGGGGTTTGGTCCATGGATGGACCAAACAATCCCCTTGGGGACGCCGCATTAAACCGAAGCCCGGCTCTGCCGGGCTTTGTCGTTTCTGCTCCTTGGAACCCTGCAGCCGGCCCGCAGTCACAGGCTTGGGCCGGCGTCGCCGGCGTGATAGATGTTCCAAGGAGGGAACATGTCTTTCGCCATCTATATCGTCGGCTTCCTGATCCTGATCGGCGGTCTGGCCTATGGCGCGGTGCTGCTGCATGTGCCCCAGGAGTGGATCGTGGTGGGTAGCATCGTGATGCTGGGCATCGGCCTGCTGACCGGGGTGAAGTCCACGCGCCAGAAGGATCCTGCTCCCTGACGGTGCGCGCTCCGGGCTCCAGGCAAAAAAACTCCCGCGGTCTTGCGAGCGCGGGAGCAAGGTGCGAGAGAGGCAGGCGCCTCTCTGGAGGAGATCGTTTCGGGCTGCACTGTGATGGATCAGCCGCCCGGCTACCGGGATATGGAGCACGAATCGTGCCGTGAGTGACGGCTGCGTCACACTCCGACCGACATTTTGCGTCGGCGCTGTTGCGCCCGCGTGTCAGCCGGGGGAATTGGCGCGCGGCTGCAGGCTGCTGGCGCGTTCCTTGATCTGCTCCAGGACGCGGACGCAGATCTCCATGTCCTGGGGATCGATGGCGCCGTACAACTCGCGGCGGAGGATGGCCACCTGCGTCTCGATGTCGGCGCAGGCCTCCTTGGCGCGGTCGGTGAGGACCACGTGGTAGGCGCGCCGGTCGTTGGGGCAGGCCTTGCGCTGCAGCCAGCCGTCGGCGCTGAGGCGGTCCAACATGCGCACCAGGGTGGGGGACTCGATTCCCAACTCCGCGGCCAGGGCAGACTGCGTCAGCGGCTTCTGGGCACGGTGCAGGGCCAAGATCGGCTGCCAGCGGGCCTGGGACAGCCCGATCGGTTCCAGGCGCGAATCCAGCAGGCCTCGCACGGTCCAGAATACGTCGCGTACCAGCGGGGACATCCTCTCTTCCGGTTTCATTTCATCCTCCAGCCATGCCGCATCTTTATTATTGTACACTAATCATTAGCATGCTACTTTAATATTCATCACGCAAATCATTGCAGCCGCTATATCGTAAGCCGCCGGATGGCTTCCGGTGCGATGACCGTGCAGGGAGTACAACATGAACAAGTCTGCATTGAGCCGTTCCCTCATTCCCGTGCTGCTGCTGGCTGCACTGTCTGCCTGCTCGGGCAAGCCGGAGAATGCGGGGCCCAAGCCGGCTGCGGTAGGGGTGTTGAAGGTGCAGCCCAAGCCGGCCACCATCACCTCGGAGTACGTCGCCAAGGTGGAAGCCTCCAACACGGTGGAGATCCGCTCCCGCGTCGGCGGCCTGCTGGAGAAGCAGCTGGCGGTGGAAGGCCAACTGGTGAAGCGCGGCCAGGTGCTGTTCCAGATCGATCCGCAGCCCTTCGAGGCGGCGCTGGCGCAGGCCAAGGCGGCGCTGGCGGAGGCGGAGGCCGGGCTGCAGCAGTCCGACCGCGACCTGGCGCGCGTCAAGCCGCTGGCCGAGATCGACGCCGTGAGCCAGCAGGAGCTGGACTCGGTGGTGGCACGCAACAGCGCCAACCGCGCTGGCGTGGAAGCGGCCCGCGCGGCGGTGAAGACCGCCGACCTCAACCTGGACTACACGCGCATCACCTCGCCGATCGACGGCATCCTTGGGCGCACGCAGATCCGTGTCGGCGGCCTGATCAGCGCCAGCACCTCGCTGCTGACCACGGTCTACGCGCCCGATCCAATGTACGTGAACTTCAGCATCAGCGAGCGCCGCATGATTGAGCTGCAGCGCCGCCTGGACCTGCACGCCGGCGATCCGGTGCGCACCGACGGCGTGTTCAAGATCATCCTGGCGGACGGCTCCAAGTATCCGCAGAAGGCCAAGCTCAACCTGATCGATGCGGCGGTGGACGAAACCACCGGCACCCTGCCGATCCGCCTGGAGGTGGAGAATCCCAGCCGCACGCTACTGGCCGGCATGTTCGCGCGCGTCGTGGTGGTGGCGGACCAGTTGCCGAGCGCCCTGCTGGTGCCACAGCGCGCGGTGCAGGAGCTGCAGGGTCGCACCTCGCTGTGGATCGTGGGGGCGGACAACAAGGCCGAGAAGCGTGACGTCACCATGGGTGCGCGCATCGGCAGCGACTGGATCGTGACCGACGGCCTCAAGCCGGGCGAGACCATCGCCGTGGATGGCACGCAGAAGCTCAAGCCCGGCATGCCGCTGGCGCCGCAGCCCCTGGAGGCGCCGCCGGCCGAGACGGCCGAGCCCGCCAAGCTGCCGGCCGAGCCGCCCAAGGCTGGAGCCCAGCCGTGAGCGAGTTCTTCATCAACCGTCCGATCTTCGCGACGGTGCTGTCGATCATCATCACGATCGCCGGTGCCATCGCCCTGACGCAGCTGCCGATCGCGCGCTATCCGCAGATCACGCCGCCGTCCATCGTCGTCAGCACCAGCTTCCCCGGTGCAGATGCGGCCACGGTGGAGCAGTCCATCGCCGCGCCGATCGAGCAGCAGGTCAACGGTGTGCCGAACATGCTCTACATGAGCTCCAAGGCCGGCAATGATGGGTCCTACAGCCTCAACGTCACCTTCGACATCGGCACCAACCAGGACCTCGCCGCGGTGGAGGTGCAGAACCGCGTGGCCATCGCGCAGCGCCAGTTGCCGCAGGAAGTGGTGCGGCAGGGCGTCACCGTCACCAAGCGCCAGCCGCAGATCCTGCTGCTGGTGGCCGTGCGGGCCACCGACCCGAAGTACGACTACCTGTTCCTCAGCAACTACGCCACGCTCAACGTCTACGACGCGCTGGCGCGTATCCCCGGCGTTGGCCAGGTGGTGGTGCTGGGCGGCCGCGACTACGGCATGCGCATCTGGCTCGATCCGGAGAAAATGGCGCGCCTGGGTGTGACCACGCAGGACGTCAATAAGGTGCTCAACGAGCAGAACGTAGTGGCGCCCGCGGGCACGGTGGGCGCGGAGCCCGCGCCGCCAGGGCAGGAGAAGCAGTACGCGGTGAGCGTGCGCGGCCGCCTGACCGATGCGGCGGACTACGAGAACGTGGTGGTGCGCGCGCGCAACGACGGTTCCATCGTGCAGCTCAAGGACATCGCCCGCGTCGAGCTTGCCGCCACCGACTACACGCGTTCCAGCCGCCTCAACGGTGAGCCGGTCGCGAACATCGGCATCTACCAGTTGCCGGACGCCAACGCGCTCGACGTCGCCAAGGGCGTACGCAAGACCATGGACGAGCTGTCGCACAGCTTCCCGCAGGGCATCGAATACTCGATCCCCTTCGACACCACGCTGTTCGTGTCGGAGTCGGTGTACGAGGTGGAACACACGCTGGTGGTTGCGGCCATCCTGGTGCTGGCGGTGGTGTTCCTGTTCCTGGAGAGCTGGCGCGCCACGCTGATCCCGATGCTGGCGGTACCGGTGTCGATCATCGGCGCCTTCAGTGCCTTCGTGGCGCTGGGCTTCTCGATCAATACCTTGACCTTGCTGGCCCTGGTGCTGGCGATCGGCCTGGTGGTGGACGACGCCATTGTCGTGGTGGAGGCCGTGGTGGAGAAGATGGACTCGCATGGCCTGTCGGCCCGGGAGGCTACCAGCCAGGCCATGCACGAGGTGTCGGGACCGGTGATCGCCATCGCCCTGGTGTTGAGCGCGGTGTTCGTGCCCGTGTCGTTCCTGGCCGGCCTCACCGGCCAGTTCTACCGCCAGTTCGCGTTGACCCTGTCGGTGTCGGTGCTGATCTCGGCACTGGTGGCGCTGACCTTCACGCCTGCCTTGTGCGCACTGCTGCTCAAGCCCAGTGCCGAGTCGCACTGGCACGGGCCGATCGGGCGCTTCTTCAGCGCCTTCAATCGCGGCTTCGAGCGGCTTACGCAGCGCTACACCGCCACTGTGCGCGCGGCGATCCGTCGCGGCGCGGTGAGTCTGCTGGTGTTCGGCGTCGTGATGGTGGCGGCGGCTTTCCTGATCGCCAAGCGGCCGGGCGGCTTCCTGCCGGACGAGGACCAGGGCTACCTGATCACCGCCATCTCGCTGCCGCCGGCGGCCTCGCTGCAGCGTACCGACGAGGTGATCAAGAAGTACCGTGCGATCACCGCGAAGATCCCGGCGATCCAGAACACCGTGGCGATCAGCGGCTTCAACCTGCAGGCCGGCATCACGCAGTCGTCTTCCGCCACCGTGTTCCTGGCATTGAAGCCCTGGCACGAGCGTGGCAAAGGGGAAAGCGCCAAGGAAATCCTCGGGCAGCTGATGAAGGAGACGGCGTCGATCCGCGAGGCCACCTTCCGCGTGCTGAACCCGCCCTCGATTCCCGGCATCGGCCAGGCCGGCGGTTTCGAGTTCGTGCTGGAGGACCGCAGCGGCGGCAGCATGGATCGCTTCGTCGGAGTGCTGAACGACTTCATCGAACGTGCCAACCAGACGCCAGGCCTGGAGCGCGTGTTCACCAACTTCAATCCGACCACGCCGCAGGTGGAGTACGTGGTCGACCGCGAGCAGGCCAAGACCCTGGGCGTGCCCTTGTCCGACATCTTCGGCTCGCTGCAGACCTTCCTGGGTGGCAGCTACATCAACGACTTCAACCTGTTCGGCCGCACCTACCGCGTGACCGCGCAGGCGGAAGGCCTGGCGCGTGCCACGCCGGATGCGGTGAACCACCTTTACGTGCGCACCGACCAGAACGCGATGGTGCCGCTGTCGACCGTGGTGCAGATCCGCAGCAAGTCGGGGCCGGACTACATCGAGCGCTTCAACGTGTTTCGTGCCGTGACCGTGCAGGGTTCCGCGGCGGCGGGCTACAGCTCCGGAGACGGCATCAAGGCGATGGAAACCCTCGCTGCCGACCTGCCCGAGGGCTATGCCTACGAGTGGACCGGCGCCACCTACCAGGAGAAGAAATCCAGCGGACAGGCACCGTACATCTTCGCCGCGGCGATGATCTTCGTGTTCCTGGTGCTGGCGGCGCAGTACGAAAGCTGGATCGTGCCCTTCGCCGTGCTGCTCGGCATTCCCTTCGCTGTGTTCGGTGCCTTCGCGGCGCTGGCCTGGCGCGGGATGGCCAACGACATCTACGCGCAGATCGGCCTGGTGATGCTGATCGGTCTGGCGGCCAAGAACGCGATCCTGATCGTGGAGTTCGCCAAGCTGGCGCATGAGCGCGGGATGGAGCTGGTGGAGGCCGCCGTCGAAGGCGCGCGCCTGCGCCTGCGGCCAATCCTGATGACCTCGTTTGCCTTCATCCTCGGCGCGATCCCGCTGGTGATCGCCACCGGCGCCGGTGCCGGCGCGCGCATGGTGCTGGGCACCGTGGTGGTGTTCGGCATGCTGGCGGCGACGCTGATCGGCATCTTCCTGGTGCCGGTGTTCTACGTGCTGCTGCAGGGCCTGGCCGAGCGTTTCGGCAAGCCTCGTCCGCCGGCGGCACGTCACGCTGACGCTCATGGAGAGACGGCATGAAGAAGACCGTGTTCCGCCTGAATGCCCTGGTCGCCGCGGCGCTGCTCAGCGCCTGTGCCCTGGGTCCCGACTACCAGCGCCCCGGCATCGAGACGCCGGATCGCATCCGCGGTGACGCCGCCGCCACGCAGGCATCCTATGGCGACCTCGGCTGGTGGGAGGTCTACCAGGACCCGGCCTTGAGCGCATTGCTGCGCCAGGCCCTGGATCGCAACCTCGACCTGCGCATGGCCGCCGCCCGTGTCGAGCAGGCAAGGGCCGTCGCCGGCGTCAGCCGCCTGCAGCAGCTCCCGCAGATCGACGCCAGCGGTTCGGCCGCTCGGCGCAAGCTGTCGGAGTCTTCGGTATCGCCGGGCGCCGACCGCCTCGGCGAGCAGGCCTCCGCCGGTGTCGCCCTGTCTTGGGAGCTGGATCTGTGGGGTCGCTTGCGGCGTCTCAACCAGGCGGCGCGCGCCGACCTGCTGGCCAGTGAGTATGCCCAGCGCGGGGTCGCCAACAGCCTGGTGGCGGACATCGCCACGGCCTACTTCAGCCTGCAGTCCTACGACCGCCGTCTCGATATCACCCGCCGCACGATCATCACGCGCGAGGACTTCCTGAAGCTGACGCGTGCGCAGTACGAGCGCGGCATGGTCAGTGGCCTGGATGTCTCGACGGCCGAAGCCCAGCTCGCTACCGCCCAGGCCAACCTGCCAGCGCTGGAGCGCAGCGTGGCGCAGACCGAAAACCAGCTGTCGCTGCTGCTGGGCGGCAACCCGGCCGGCATCGTGCGCAGCGTGTCCGACGCCACGGCGGCGCCGATGCCGCAAACCCCGGCCGGCCTGCCATCGAGCCTGCTGGAGCGACGCCCGGACGTGCTGCAATCGGAGCAGTCGCTGGTGGCCGCCAACGCGCGCATCGGCGCCGCCAAGGCGGCCTTGTTCCCGACGCTGTCGCTGACCGGCAGCTATGGCGTGCTCAGCAGCGATGTTTCCAACCTGTTCAGCTCGGGCGCGGAGAACTGGTCTGTGGGCGTGGGCTTGCTGCAGCCGCTGCTCAATGCCGAGCGCAACCTCTACCAGGTGGACCTGGCGGACGCGCGCAAGCGCGAGGCCCTGCTGGGCTACGAGAAGACCGTGCGCAACGCCTTCCGCGAGGTGGCCGACAGCCTGGTGGGCCGCGAGAAGTCGCAGGCCATACTGCAGTCACAGCAGCAGCAGGTGGATGCCTTGCGCCGTGCCGTGGACATTTCCAAGGCGCGTTACAAGCAGGGCTACTCGTCCTACTTCGACGTGATCAGCGCCGACCGCGACCTGTTCAACGCCGAGCTGTCGCACGACGCGGCGCGCCTGGATGCGCAGTTGTCGCTGGTGCAGCTGTACCGCTCGCTGGGTGGCGGCTGGCAGACGCAGGGGCAGGGCGGCGACAATACCGGGCAATAGGACCCGACAGACTCCGGACGAAGCCATGAACGCCACGTCACTCCCGCCGGCCCAGGACCTGGGCCACGGCATCACCTGCATCGACACCCTCCAGGAGCGTCCGGGCCTGGCCTGCTGCTACCTGATGGGCCGCGAGGGCGAGTACGCCTTCATCGAGGCCGGCACCGCCCATGGCGTGCCGCGCCTGCTGGCGTTGCTGGCGGAACGTGGCATCGCGCGCGAGCAGGTCCGGTACGTCATCCCCACGCACGTGCACCTGGACCATGCCGGCGGTGCCGGCGTGCTGATGCGCGAGCTGCCTGTGGCGAAGCTGGTGGCGCATCCGCGCGGCGCGCGCCACCTGATCGACCCGTCCAAGCTGATCGCGGGCGCGGAGGCGGTGTACGGCAAGGCAGCCGTCGGCGAGATGTACGGCGAGATCGCCGCGATCCCCGAGGACCGCGTCATCGTGGCCGGAGACGACCAGGTGTTGCCGCTGGGCAAGGGCGAGCTCCGCTTCATCGACTCCCCGGGCCATGCGCGGCACCACTTCAGCATCTGGGACGAGACCAGCCGCGGTTTCTTCACCGGCGACACCTTCGGCCTGTCCTACCGAGAGTTCGATGGTCCCGGTGGCCCTTACCTGTTCCCGACGACCACGCCGGTGCAGTTCGAGCCTGAGGCCTGGTTCGGCACGCTGGACCGCTATCTCTCCTTCAAGCCCGAGCGTATGTTCCTGACCCACTTCAGCGTGGTGGAGAACGTGCAGAAGCTCGCGGCAGACCTGCGCGAGGGCCTGCAGCGCTACGTGGCGCTGGCCACGCCACTGCGCGCGGCGCCGCAGCGCCACGAGGCCCTGCTGGAGGCGCTGAACCAGGATGCACTGGCGTCGCTGCGCAGGCTCGGCAGCACGATGCCGGAGGCGAGGGTGCGCGAGCTGCTGGCCTTCGACACCGAGCTGAACGCCCAGGGCCTGGAGGTCTGGCTGGACAAGCCGGCGGCCTGACGATCCTGGTGGAAGCGGCTTGAGGTCAGGGTACGGTCAGCCGCATCCGCGAAGGATCATTTCGGGCCGGGCCTGTCGTAAGCTCGGGCCAACGACAGGGGAGAGCCATATGAGCCATTTGATCCCGGTGGCGGAAGGCATCTGGTGTGCCGCCGCGCCGCAGACCTTCATCGCCTTCCACATCGGCACGCGCATGACCGTCGTGCGCCTGTCCAGCGGCGGCCTGCTGTTGCATTCGCCGGTGCCGATCACGGCGGAACTGCGTGCCGAGATCGACGCCCTGGGGGCGGTGAAGCACATCGTCTGCCCGAACCTGTTCCACCACCTCTACGCCGGCCAGGCCTCAGCGGCCTGGCCGCAGGCCTTGCTGCATGGTCCGGCGAAGCTGCACGCCAAGCGTCGCGACCTGGTGTTCCAGGCGGTGCTGACGGAACAGCCACATGCCGACTGGGCGGCCGACTTCGAGCTGCTGACCATCGAGGGCTGCCTGCTGGGCGAGACGGTGTTCTACCACCGGCAGACGCGCACACTGATCGCCGCGGACCTGGTGGAGAACTTCAGGGATGCGCCGCACGCGCCGACGCGCTGGTACCTGAAGCTCGGCGGTCTGCTCGGCAACGTCGGCTGGCATCCGCTGTTGCGGCTGGTCTACGTGCAGCGCCGCAAGGCGCGCGCCTGCATCGATCGCCTGCTGCAATGGCCCTTCGAGCGCTTGGTGCTGGCGCACGGCGAGGTCATCGAGCGCGACGCGCGCGAGCAGGTGCGGCTGGGGATGAGCTGGTTGAGATGAAGCAACTCCCGCCCGGCTTTGCCCGGGCGGGAGGATGAGACTCAGCGGCGGCCCGGCGTGCTCGGGCGGATGCTGACGGCACCGCGGCAGCGGTCGCTGACATCGCGGCCGCATTCACGGAAGGCGAATTCCTGGTTGAGGCAGATGCGCACCTCGCTGAGCCAGCGGCTCTTGCAGCTCAGTGCGATGCCCTCGGCGGTTAGCCCGGGATTGGCCTTCATGAAGTTGCGCTCGATCTCGGCTACGTTGGTGGTGATCGGCTTGGCCGGCGCGGCATAGACCTCCGGGATCACGATACGGCGGCGCGCCCGCTCGGTCTGCAGGAAGTACTCCTTCACGTCCAGCCCGGTGCAGGCGCCGTGCTTGCGCCACTCGTGGTCGATCAGGCGCTCGCTGGGCATCAGCGGCAGCATGCGCTCCACCAGGTTGGCCGGCACGCGATCCACGCGCTTGCAGTCGCGCGGGTAGCCGATCTCGTACTGCGGCCACAGGCCATGCACCACGAACTGGTAGGCGCGCTCGCACTGCTGCTCGCCATCGCTCTTGGCGGACGCGCAGTACTCGGGCGACCAAGACAGGGCCAGGATCCAGTAGTCGAAGGAAGCGGCCGCCTTCGCAGGCGGCGCCTCCGCTCGGCAGGCCGCCGACGAGACCGCCAGGCACAGGCCCAGCAGCAGCTTGGCGAGCAAACGCATCAGCCGGCCTTCTGGCCGGCCAGGAACAGCCAGGTCTCCACCACGGTGTCCGGGTTGAGCGACATGGACTCGATCTTCTGGTCCAGCAGCCACTTGGCCAGTTCCGGGTGATCCGAAGGGCCCTGGCCGCAGATGCCGATGTACTTGTTGTGCTTGCGGCAGGCGGCGATCGCCATGCTCAGCATGGCCTTGACTGCCTCGTTGCGCTCGTCGAACAGGTGGGCGATCAGGCCGGAGTCACGGTCCAGGCCCAGGGTCAGCTGGGTCATGTCGTTGGAGCCGATCGAGAAGCCGTCGAAGTACTCGAGGAACTGCTCGGCCAGCACGGCGTTGCTGGGCAGCTCGCACATCATGATCAGCTGCAGGCCGTTTTTGCCGCGCTCCAGGCCATTGGCCTTGAGGATCTCGCCGACCTGGCGGGCCTCGTCGAGCGTGCGCACGAAGGGCACCATGATCTTGATGTTGGTCAGGCCCATCTCGTCGCGCACGTACTTCAGCGCCTGGCATTCCATCTCGAAGCAGGGGCGGAAAGACTCGCTGATGTAGCGCGAGGCGCCGCGGAAGCCCAGCATCGGGTTCTCTTCATGCGGCTCGTAGCGGCGGCCGCCGACGAGGTTGGCGTATTCGTTGGACTTGAAGTCCGACAGGCGCACGATCACCGGCTCCGGCGCGAAGGCGGCGGCAATGGTGGCGATGCCCTCGGCCAGGCGCTTGACGAAGTAGTCCACCGGCTTGCCGTAGGGCGCGATCATCGGGTCGATGATGCGGCGCACGTCCGGAGCCTGGCTTTCCAGCTCCAGCAGTGCCTGCGGGTGGATACCGATCTGGCGGTTGATGATGAACTCCAGGCGCGCCAGGCCCACGCCCTTGTGCGGCAGCGAGGCGAAGTCGAAGGCCTGCTCCGGCGTGCCGACGTTCATCATAATCTTGACCGGGATGTCCGGCATCTTGTCCAGCGCGATCTCGTCCACCGCGAAATCGATGTGGCCGGCGTAGACGTTGCCGGTGTCGCCCTCGGCGCAGGACACGGTCACGTCCATGCCGTCCTTGAGCTTCTCGGTGGCGTCGCCGCAGCCGACCACGGCGGGGATGCCCAGCTCACGCGCGATGATCGCGGCATGGCAGGTGCGGCCACCGCGGTTGGTCACGATGGCGCTGGCGCGCTTCATGATCGGCTCCCAATCGGGGTCGGTCATGTCGGTGACGAGCACGTCGCCGTTCTGCACGCGGGTCATTTCGGCGATGGAGGTCAGGATGCGTACCTTGCCGGCGCCGATCTTCTGGCCGATGGCGCGGCCGGTGCTCAGCAGCTCGCCCTTGCCCTTGAGCTTGTAGCGGCGCAGCGTGTTGGCGGCGGTGCGGGACTGCACGGTCTCCGGACGGGCCTGCAGGATGTAGATCTGGCCGTCGATGCCGTCCTTGCCCCACTCGATGTCCATCGGGCGACCGTAGTGGTCCTCGATGATCAGGGCCTGCTTGGCCAGCGCCTCGATCTCGGCGTCGTTGAGGCTGAAGCGGTTGCGCTCCTCGCTCGATACCGGGGTGAACTCGACGGTGCGGCCGAGCTTGCGGTCGGCCGAGTAGACCATCTTCTTGGCCTTTTCACCCAGGCCGCGCTTCAGGATCGCCGGGCGGTTGGCGCGCAGGTTGGGCTTGTAGGCGTAGAACTCGTCCGGGTTGACGGCGCCCTGGACCACGGCCTCGCCGAGGCCGTAGGAAGAGGTGATGAACACGGCTTCACGGAAGCCGGACTCGGTGTCCATGGTGAACATCACGCCGGAGGCGCCCTTGTCGGAACGCACCATGCGCTGCACGCCGGCTGAGAGGGCCACGGCGGCATGCTCGAAGTTGTGGTGCACGCGGTAGGCGATGGCACGGTCGTTGAACAGGGAGGCGAAGACCTCCTTGATGCCGTGCAGGACGTTGTCGATGCCCTGGACGTTCAGGAAGGTTTCCTGCTGGCCGGCGAAGGAGGCGTCCGGCAGGTCCTCGGCGGTGGCGGAGGAGCGCACGGCCACCGAGATCTCGGCGGTGGATTCGGCCAGCAGCTTGCCGTAGGCCTCGCGGATGTCCTTTTCCAGGGCGGCGGGGAAGGGCGCCTTGATGCAGGCCTCGCGGATCGCCTTGCCGACCTTGGCCAGCTCGACCACGTCCTCGATGTCCAGCTTGCCCAGCATGTCGTTGATGCGGGCGGCCAGGCCCTCGTGGGACAGGAACTCGCGATAGGCGGCGGCCGTGGTGGCGAAGCCGTTGGGCACCTTGACGCCGCTGGCGGCCAGATTGCTGATCATTTCGCCGAGGGAGGCATTCTTGCCGCCAACAATCTCGACGTCGTGCATGCCGAGTTCGGAGTACCAGAGGACGTTTTGGCTCACGTTCTTTCCTGTTGCGTAGCTGGGGGCGTGCGCGGGACGCACGTTATGGTTTATAAGGGGCAGGACCACACAAACTATTGAAACACAACACAATGACGCCGCTGCGCCACGTTTTCTTCGTTTCCGACGGCACCGGTATCACCGCCGAGACCCTGGGCCACACGCTGCTGACCCAGTTCGAGGCAGTGGAATTCAAGACCACCACGCTGCCCTTCGTGAATACACCCGAGAAGGCGCGTAGCACGCTGGACTTCATCAACTTCATCGCCAAGGACGCTGGCCTGCGGCCGCTGATCTTCAGCACCACGGTCAACGACGAGGTGCGCGCTATTTTACGCACCGCGGAGGCGCTTTTCCTGGATTTGTTCGATTTGATGATCCATACCATCGAATTGGAGCTCGGGGTGGCCTCTACCCACGCCCAGGGCCGGGCCCACGGCATGGCCAACCAGCAGAAGTACAACTCGCGCATTTCGGCGATGAACTACGCCATGGAGCACGACGACGGCCAGTCCACCCGCGACCTGGCCCGGGCCGATGTGATCCTGATTGCGCCCTCGCGCTGCGGCAAGACCCCCACCAGCCTCTACCTGGCCCTGCAGCACGGCCTGTTCGCCACCAATTTCCCGCTGACCGAGGACGACCTGGAGCAGCAGAAGCTGCCCGGCAGCCTGCGGGGCCTGGAGAACAAGTGTTTTGGCCTCACCTCCGAGCCCGAGCGGCTGTCGCAGATCCGCAGCGAGCGCCGGCCGGGGTCCAAGTACGCCTCCCTGGCCCAGTGCGCCTATGAGCTGCGCCAGGCCGAGCAGCTCTACCGCCGGGCCCAGGTGCCGTTCCTGAACTCCGCCAACATGTCGATCGAGGAGATCGCCACCCTGGTGATGCAGGAGAAGAACTTGCGCAAGCCGACCTTCTAGGCGTCTTGCAGGAAAAATCTCTCCGTTGGCGTTGACTGTCATCCGGACGTCATCAGGCTGACATACTCTTGGCAGGACAGCAGCCTCACCAAGCCACTGTTTTTCTGGAGAGTTTCGACATGACACGCCTCATCGCGCCGGCCTATGGCCCGGTATCGCGCCGTGATTTCCTGCGTACCGTGTTCTGGACCGCCGGTGCCGCCGGCACCCTGGGCCTGGCGGGCTGCAGCGGCAGCAGCGACTCGATCGGTGGGGGCGGGGCTTCCGTCGCGAGCCGCTTCGCCAGCATGGGCCCCTTGCAGGCCCCGGACGCCAACGGCCTGCGCCTGCCGGCCGGGTTCAGCTCCCGGGTGATCTCGGTGTCCGGCCAGCTGGTGCCGGGCAGCCTGAACCTCTGGCACACCTTCCCGGACGGCGGCGCCACCTTCGCCACGCCGGACGGTGGCTGGGTGTACACCTCCAACTCCGAATTCCCCTTGATCGGTGGCGTCGGCGCGGTGAAGTTCGACGCGCAGGGCAACATCGTCGACTCCTACCGCATCCTTCATTTCACCAGCAGCAACTGCGCGGGCGGCAAGACCCCCTGGGGCACCTGGCTGTCTTGCGAGGAGGTGGACAGTGGCCGGGTCTGGGAATGCGACCCGCAGAAGGCCGGCAATGGCACGGTCCGGCCGGTGCTGGGCATCTTCAAGCACGAGGCGGTGGCCGTGGACCCCGAGCACCGCCAGCTGTTCCTGACCGAGGACACCGGCGGCGGTCGCTTCTACCGCGTGACTCCCACCGAGGCCGACTGGCCGGTGGGCGCCGAGCGTCCGGCGCTACAGGAGGGCAAGCTGCAGGTGCTGCGCTTCTCGGAACTGGCGGTGAACCAGTATCCGCCGGAGGACTTCGACCTGAGCCGCCCGCGGGCCGTGGTCTGGGAAGACGCGGTGGACCCGGGCAGCGCCCAGGCCGGCGTGCGCGATCGCCTCGGCGACGCGGCCCCGGGCACGGTGTTCAAAGGCGGCGAGGGCCTGTGGTACTTCAAGGGCCTGGTGTACTTCTCGACCAAGGGCGACAACCGCATCTGGTGCCATGACACCCGCGCGCAGACGCTCGAGGTGATCTACGACTTCAACAGGGCCACCGGCGAGGACAAGATTCTCAGCGGCGTCGACAACCTCACGATCAGCGAGCACGGCGACGTGCTGGTGGCCGAGGACGGCGGCGACATGCAGATCTGCGTGATCCTGCCAAACCGCCGCGTGCTGCCCCTGCTGCAGGTGACCGATGCCGACGGCAAGCCGGACCTGGAATCCGAGATCACCGGCCCGGCCTTCTCGCCGGACGGCAAGCGCCTGTACTTCAGCGCGCAGCGCAGCGGGCGCGTGGGCCGCGGCGGCACTGGCATCACCTTCGAGGTGACCCTGCCGTTCTCGGCCTGCCCCAGCGGCATCTGCCCCTGAGCGGGCGCCTGATCCTTCCTGATTTTCGTCCACTGAGGAAAGCTGCATGTCCGGACCGCGCCGTCGTTCCACCCGCCGCAAGAGCGGCCTAAGCCGCCGCGACTTTCTGCGCCGCGCCGGCGGCGTTGCCGCCTTCGGCGCGCTGCCGCTGCTGCCGGGTTGCGGCAACTCCGATCCCGTTGGAGGCGGCGGCGACGCCAAGTTCCTGCACGGTGTCGCCAGCGGCGATCCGCTGTCGGACCGCGTGATCCTGTGGACCCGTGTCACCACGGCGGCCGAGCGCGCCTCGGTGAGCTACGAGGTGGCCAGCGATGCGGATTTCCGCAGCATCGTCAGCCGCGGCAGCTTCATCACCGACGCGGCGCGCGACTACACGGTGAAGGTGGATGCGGCTGGCCTGCAGCCGGCCACCACCTATTACTACCGCTTCCGCGCCGGCGCGCAGACCTCGCCGGCCGGGCGCACGCGCACGGCGCCCTCGGGCGCCGTGGATCGCCTGCGCGTCGGCGTGGTGTCCTGCTCCAGCTATGCCCATGGCTACTTCAACGCCTACCGCAAGCTGGCGCAGCGCGCCGATCTGGACGTGGTGCTGCACCTGGGCGACTACATCTACGAATACGGCACCGGCGAATACGGCAGCGTTCGCCCGTACGAGCCCGACCACGAGATCCTGACGCTGGCCGACTACCGTACGCGCCACGCCTACTACAAGCGCGAGCCGGACGTGCTGGCGGTGCACCGCCAGCACCCGTTCATCACGATCTGGGACGACCATGAGACCGCCGACAACAGCTGGCAGGGCGGTGCCGCCAACCACACCGAAGGTGCGGAAGGCGAGTGGGCGCTGCGCAAGGCCTGGGCGATCCAGGCCTATCACGAGTGGATGCCGATCCGCACGCCTGACCTGGCCAACCCCGAGCGCATCTACCGCAGCTTCCGTTACGGCGACCTGGCCGAGTTCACGATGCTGGATACCCGCATCATCGGCCGCGACCTGCAGGCCTCGCTGGTGGATGCCGGCAGCATCAACGACCAGGATCGCCAGCTGATCGGCGAGACGCAGCGCAACTTCCTGGCCACCACGCTGGCCAATGCCGGCGACGTGAAGTGGAAGTTCCTCGGCCAGCAGGTGATGTTCGGCCAGCTGCGCGTCGGCCTGCCGGAGCTGTCGCTGCTGACCAACATACCGGTGCCACAGCTGCAGACGCTGCTGCAGGGCCTGCCCCTGGTCAGCACCGGCGGCCTGGTGATCAATACCGACCAGTGGGACGGCTACCGTGCCGAGCGCCAGCGCGTGCTGGACCTGATCTCGGGCCTGGACCTGGACAACGTGGTGGTGCTGACCGGCGACATCCACAGCTCCTGGGCCATGGATATCTCGAACGATCCGAACAACCCGCTGGTCTACAACGCCATCACCGGCGACGGCTCGCGGGCGGTGGAGTTCGTCTGCACCTCGGTGACCTCGCCGGGCCTGGAGCCGCTGAATCCACTCGCCGGTGCGCTGCGCCTGCTGAACCCGCACATGAAGTACGTGGACGTCGCCCGCAAGGGCTACCTGCTGCTGGACATCGTCCCGGAGAAGGTCACCGGCGAATTCTGGTACGTGGATACGGTGGAGTCGGTCAGTGAGAGCGAGAGCTTCGGCACCGCCTTCGCCACGGTGGATGGCAGCAACCGCCTGAGCTCGGCGGGGCAGACGGAGCCGAAGCCGGGGGCTCCGGCACTGGTGGCTTGAACGAAGCCGCGCTGACAGGCCGGATGGCGGGGTAAAATCCCGCCATGTCCGCCTATTCCCCCCGTCTCAGCCGCCTGATCGAAGCCCTGCGCCGCCTGCCGGGCGTCGGGCCCAAGTCGGCACAGCGCATGGCTTTCCACCTGCTGGACCGTGATCGACAGGGTGCCCAGCTGCTCGGCGAGACCCTGATCGAGGCCCTGGGCGGCATCGGCCGTTGCTCCAGTTGCCGCATGTTCTGCGACGAGGGCGAGAGCTGCCGCTACTGTTCCGCCTCCCGCACCGGCGCTGGCCAGCTCTGCGTGGTGGAGTCGCCAGCCGACCTGATGGCGATTGAAAGCGGCACCTCCTACCGCGGGCGCTACTTCGTGCTGATGGGGCGCCTGTCGCCGCTGGACGGCATCGGCCCCGAGGAGCTGGGGCTGGACCGGCTGCAGGCGCAACTGGCGGCAGGCGACGTACAGGAAATGATCATCGCCACCAATCCCACGGTGGAGGGCGAGGCCACGGCCTACTACCTGGCGGAACTGGCGCGCGGGCGGGGCATCAAGGTGACCCGCATCGCCCATGGCGTGCCCATGGGCGGGGAGCTGGAGTACGTGGACGGCGGCACGCTGGCGCATGCGCTGAGCGGGCGTACGCCGGTCTGACCGCGAGCAACCCGTAGGAGCGGCCGCTGGCTGCGAATCACCATATCGCGGTCAATAGTCGCTCCTGCACGCCGGTTTACTCCGCCAGCAGCCTCTCCACCTTGGCGGCGCAGATGAAGTCGTTCTCGGTGAGACCGTTCACCGCGTGGGTCCACCAGCTGACCTTGGCGATCTTGTAGCCGAAGTCGATGTCCGGGTGGTGGTTCTCGGAATGCGCGACCCAGGCCACGGCGTTGACGAAGGCGGTGGTCTGGTAATAGTTGCGGAACGTGAACTCGGCACTGAGCAGCTTGCCCTCGCGCAGCAGGCGCCAGCGCTCCGGCAACTGCTCCTTGAGCTTCATGCAAGCCGCAAGGTCCAGCGGCTTGGCCTCGCCCTCGCAGGAGACGCAGCGCTTGGAGGCGAGGTCGGACATAGGGGCTCCCCTGGATTAAGATGGGCGATTATCGCCTAAACTGCCCTCCGACATGCCTGCCCATGCTTCCAACCTGATCTGGATCGACCTCGAGATGACGGGGCTGGTGCCCGAGCGCCATCGCATCATCGAGATCGCCACCATTGTCACCGACCAGAACCTCCGCGTGCTGGCGGAAGGCCCGGTCCTCGCCGTGAAGCAGAGCGACGAGGAGCTCGCGGCGATGGACGAGTGGAACACCCGCCAGCACGGCGGCTCCGGCCTGACCCAGCGCGTGCGCGACAGCCTGCTGGACGACGCGATGGTGGAGCAGCAGACCCTGGATTTCCTGGCGCAATGGGTGCCGGCCGGCAAGTCGCCGATGTGCGGCAACTCCATCTGCCAGGACCGCCGTTTCCTGGCGCGCTGGATGCCCCGCCTGGAAAAGCACTTCCACTACCGCAATCTCGACGTCAGCACGCTCAAGGAGCTGTGCTCGCGCTGGACGCCCGCGATCTCCAAGGGTTTCGTGAAGTCGTCGACGCATCTGGCGCTGGACGACGTGCGTGACTCCATCGCGGAGCTGCGCTACTACCGCCAGAATTTCCTGATCGCCGCTGCACAACCGGCCACGGAGGCCCCATGAACATCCGCAAGACCCTCGCCGCATCGTTGCTCGTTGCTGCCGCCACACCGGCGCTGGCGCAGCAGGGTGATTACGTCAGCTTCGGTGCCGGCGCGCTGATTTTCGACCAGGTCTATGTCGGCAACGACGCCGATGTGATCGGGCTACCGTTCGTACAGGGGCAGTACGGGGACTTCTTCCTGCAGGGCCTGACCCTGGGCTGGTCCTTCCTGAAGGAAGAGCGCTACCGCGTCTCGCTGCTCGGCAATTTCCGCCTCAACAGCCTGGAGGCCAGCGACCTGGATCCGCCGCTGGCGATCGAAGAGCGCAAGCGTACCTTCGAAGGCGGCGTGGGCCTGACCATGCCCTTGTCGGAGCACCTGGTACTGGATACCCACGTGCTGGCGGACCTGCTGGACCGCCACGGCGGCTACGAAGTGGGCCTGCGCCTGTCGCGTCCCTCGATCATCGGCGACTTCGTGCTGGTACCCAGCGTCGGTGCCAGCCTGTTGAGCGAGGACTTCACCGCCTACTACTACGGCCTCAAGCCGGGCGAAGCCGGCTTTGCCACGGGCTACGAGCCGGGCAACGTCGTGGTGCCGCAACTGGGCCTCAGTGCCTTCTACCCGCTGACGCCTCGCTGGACCCTGACCGGCCTGCTCGGTGGCCGTTACCTGGGCAGCGACATCGAGGACAGCCCGCTGGTCGACTCGGAGTGGGAAAGCACGCTGTTCATCGGCGCCAGCTACCGGCTGCCGCTCTGACGCCTACCGCAGCGGCAGGGTTGCCGTGACCTTGCCGCCGCCCAGGGCCTCGGAGCGTCCCAGATCCAGCTGGCCCTCGTAGGCCTTCACCAGTTCCGATACCGCGGCCAGTCCGATGCCCTGGCCGGGGGTCTGGTCGTCGGCACGCACGCCGCGCTGCAGCAGGAGCTCCGGGTTCTCCGGGAAACCGGGGCCGTTGTCCTCCACCACCAGGCTGCAGCGGTTGTCCGCCAGGCGGCTGGAGACGCGCACCTGGCCGTTGCCGTACTTGACGGCGTTGTCCAGCAGGTTGCCGATCAGTTCGTAGAGGTCCCCCTGATCGGCGCGCAGCTTCAGGTTGGGCGTCAGCTGCAGGTCGAAATGCGGGTTTTTGTCGGCGTAGACCTTGGTCAGGGCGCCGGAAATCTTCTCGATCAGCGGACGCACGCGCAGCGGCTTGCTCAGGGTGCGGGTGCCTGCGGCGGCGGCGCGGCGCAATTGGTGGTCCACGATGCGCTGCATGCGCGTGACCTGCTCCTGCAGCTGTTCGCGCTGGGGCGAGGCAAAGCCGCGCTCCTGCGACATGCCGGACAACACCGCCAGCGGCGTCTTCAGGGTGTGGGCGAGGTCGCCCAGGGCATTGCGGTAGCGCAGCTGCTGGTTGCGCTCGTTGACGATCATGGCGTTGAGGTCATGCGTCAGCGGCCGGATCTCGTCGGGGTAGTGCCCGGCGATCTCGTCCTGCATGCCGGCCTCGATCTCCTGCAGCTCGCGGCCCAGGCGCAGCAGCGGCGCCAGGCTCCAGCGCTGCAGGAACAGCAGTGTCGCGGTGAGCGCCATGGCGGTGCCGCCGAGCCAGCCCCAGAGGGTGCGGCGGAAGATCGACATCTGCTCGCGGTAGCCCTTGGTGGTTTCCAGCACCACGATGTTGTAGCGCCGCGGGTCGCGTGCCAGGTCGATCCAGCGCAGGCCGAAGCTCAGCGAGAAGACATCCGGGTTGGTCAGGCGCTCGAACTGCCACTGTCCGACCTCGGTCAGCGCCGGGGCGGGGAGGTCCAGGAAGGCGGCCGAGCTCCATACGGCATGGCCGCGTTCGTCAAATAGCGCGGCGTCCAGGCCCGACAGCGGCTGGCGCAGGCGCGGGTCGGGCACGGCGTCCAGGGCGATGCTGAGCTCGCCGTCCTCGCGCGGCGCCGCGGACCCGAGCAGGGCATAGACCAGGCCCTTGAGCTTCTCCTCCTCGGCCGTCAGCAGGCTGCTGCGGAAGGCCTGGTCCAGCGCGTAGGCGGTCAGTGCCACGAAAGCCGTCAACACCAGCGCAGACGCCGTCAGCAGACGGCCGCGCAGCGAGTTGCGGATCACGCCCGGGATCGGCAGGCGGGCGAGTTTCAGGCGCGTGGCAGATCCCAACGGTAGCCGGCGCCGCGCAGCGTGGTGATCGGGTTGTACTGGCTGTCCGGGTCGAGCTTGGTGCGCAGTCGCCGGATGAAGACCTCGATCACGTTGCTGTCGCGTTCCTCGTCCTCGGTGTAGAGGTGCTCGGTCAGCTCGGACTTGGAGATCACCTTGCCGGCATGGGTCAGCAGGTACTCCAGCACGCGGTATTCGAAGCTGGTCAGCTCCACCGGCTTGCCGTCAGCCAGCACCGACTTGGCGGCGGTGTCGAGGACGTAGGGGCCTGACTCCATCTTGGACTGCGCCCAGCCGCCGCTGCGGCGCAGCAAGGCACGCACGCGGGCCAGCAACTCCTCGCGGTGGAAGGGCTTGACCAGGTAGTCATCCGCGCCGGCTTCCAGGCCCTCGACCTTGCTCTGCCAGCCGTCGCGGGCGGTCAGGATCAGGATCGGGAACTTGCGGCCGGCCGCGCGGGCGCGGCGGATGATGTCCAGGCCGTTGCCCTTGGGCAGGCCGAGATCGACGATGGCCACGTCCGCGGGATATTCCTCGGCCATGTAGCCGCCTTGCTCGCCATCGGAGGCGGAGTCCACGGCAAAGCCTTCTTCCGAGAGGAAGTTGACGACCTGGGCCTGCAGGGCCGGATCATCCTCGATCACCAGTGCGCGCATGTTGTGGTTCTAGTGGCTAATCAGGGGAAACGTGGACGGTGCGGACCTCACCATCCTTGAGCAGCTTCACGCGGTAACCGCCGAAGCCGTCCTGGTCGATCGCCAGCACGCGTCCGCCGTGCTTGCGCTGCGCGCGATCGGCGGCGTCCCTCATGGTCATACCCTTGGCAGGCCCGGCATCCCGGGTGCCTCGGTAGTCCATGTTGGCCCGCTCGTTCCGCGGCTCGGCCGAAGCCGAACCGGCAACCAGGGCGCCCAGGAGTATCAGTAGCAGGGTTCCACGGCCGCGCATGGGCTTACTGTAGCCTTATCGCGGTGCTACGGCCACGGTCGCGCACCGCCAGCCGCTCGCCGGGCTCGTAGGGCAGGCGCGTGTTGTAGACCCGGCCGTCGTAGTGGTACTGCACGTCATAGCCCTCGACGCGCTGCTCCTTGCGCCAGGCCGTCACGGTACGGCAGGCGGCCTCCTGCTCGTCGCCCGCCTGCTGCGGCTCATCGCACTGGCGATGCCGCTCGGCGATGCGCACCTCACCGTAGACCGGGCGGCTGCTAATCACCTGGGCGAAGGCGCTCGGGTTGTCGGCGGGCAGTGCGGCCATCGGCAGGCAGGCTAGGATCAGTAGGGCAAGGGTCTTGTTCATGGCTGGCAGACGCTAGCCTATGAAACAGAAGCTGAATTCTCTCTTAACTTGTTGGGCTGAACGCGGGCTTAATGAAGCGCCATCCGGTCCTGCAGGCCTACTTCTGGGAGGTGGTGGCGAACTTCTTCAACGTCGCCGGAGAGAAGTAGCCGGGGCTCTCTTCCCAGTCGTACTCGATCAGCTTCTTTTCCTCATTGGTGAGGTTGGTGGCGACGTAGCGGCGCGACTGCAGGTCGTAGTGCACCTGCACTCCGTTGACCACCACCGGCACGTTGGCAAAGGCGATGGAGTGCGACTCCGCCGTGCGCCAGAACTGGTTGCGCTCGTCATAGATGTCCTGGGCGTGGACGATCCAGGAATCCTCGTCGAGGTAGAAGGTGCGCTTCTTGTAGCGGTGGGCGAAGCCGGCCTTGACCTCGGCCTCGATCACCCAGACCCGGTGCAGCTCGTAGCGCGCGAGGTCCTGGTTGATGTGGCCCTTGCCGACGATGTCCTTGTACTTCACCGCCGGGTCGTAGAGCTTGTAGCTGTTGTAGGGGATGATCATCTCCTTCTTGCCCAGGAGCTTGATCGTGTAGCGGTCCAGCGGACCGTTGAACATGTCGATCTGGTCGTGCGTCATCAGGCCGTCGAACAGCGGGTTGTCATAGCCCACCTCGCCGATACGGCGCGCGCGGCCGACGCTGTTGTTGTAGACCCAGACGCCGGTCTGGTCCTTGATGCGGTCCAGCGGCACGTGCAGCAGATGCGCCTCGCCGGCCTTGTTGGGCGGCGACACCACCTTGGTCAGGGCGTAGACGTTCATGCCCTTGAGCGTGTCCGCGGTGGTCTTGGGGTTGTTATAGACGAAGCTCAGTTCCAGGTAATCGCGCTCCACCACGTAGGAGCCATCGGCATTGGTCGCGGCCATGTTGAGGAAGCCGCGGAAGCCCTTGGTGTTGTAGCGCAGGATGTGGTTCCACATCACCTCGGTGCCGTTCTTGGGGATCGGGAACGGGTAGCCCTGGGTGGTGCAGCAGAAACCGTAGCCGTTGTTGTTCAGCTCCACCGTGGTGGCGTTCCTCTTGGTCGCCTCGTAGAACCAGGCCGGGTAGCTGGCGCTGCGCCGGGTGGGGTAGACCAGCATCTTGTAGCTGGACGGGAAGGTCTTGAACAACTGACGGTGGCCCTCGGTCAGCTGGTCCTTGTACTGCTCGACGTTCTTGGCCGTGATGGTGTACAGCGGCTTGTCGGCGGTGTAGGGATTGCTGCCACGGGGCATGGGATTCTGCGGCAGGCCGCCGTCCCAGGCGGGGATGGTGCCGGCGGCGTTTCCGGCGGCCTCCGCACCCATCGGCGTCAGTTCCTTGCCCAGCTTGGCCGCCTCGGCCGCGCTGACCTTGGCCTGCGCGGGCAGGGCGAATGCTGCCAGCAGGGCGGCGAGGGCGATGATCGGGCTTCTCTTCATGGCGTCTGGCCTCCTCGGCCGTGCGCGGGCGCTGTTTCTTCTTCGATTGTGCCGCCGGCCGAAGGTTCTTGTCTTTCCTGCCGCAGGACGGCCCAGGCCAGCGCCGGCAGCAGCAGGATGGCGCCGAACAGGTTGGTGGTGAACATGAACAGCAGCAGCAGGCCCATGTCGTGCTGGAACTGCAGGTCGGAGAACAGCCAGGTGACCACCGCGATGATCAGCGACAGCGAGGTGAATATCACCGCCTTGCCGGTATGCCGCAGCGCCTCCAGGTAGGCCTGGCGCAGCGGCAGGCCGCTGGCCAGCATCGCCGCTAGCACGCTCCACAGGTAGATGCCGTCGTCCACGCCGATGCCGACACCGAATGCCGCCACCGGCAGGGTGGCGGATTTCATGCCGATGCCGATGGTGGCCATGCCGCCGTAGGTCAGCAGCGAGCACAGCACCAGCGGGCCGATGATGCAGATGACGCTGGCCAGCGAGCGGAAGGAGATCCAGACGAAGATCAGCAGGGTCAGGTGCACCCAGACGATCACCACGATCTCGCGGGCGCGGATCTCCTCGTTGGTGGCGGCCATCACGCCGACGTTGCCGGACGCCAGCTTGAACTCTACGCCGCTGTCGCGGTTGGCTTCATCAAAGGCCTTGGTGGCGTCGACGATGCGCTGGATCGTCTCGGCGCGGTGATCGCGCGTGAAGATCAGCACCGGCATCACGCTGCAGTCGGGATTGTTGAGCCCCAGCGAGGAGGGCACCATGCCGGCGACGTTGCCGAAGCCCTCCTGGTTGCGCGGCAGCACGCGCCACTTGGGAGCGTCCTCGAACCAGGCGCCGCGGATCATGCGCGCGAGCTGCGGCAGTGCCAGCACTGACTGCACACCCTCGGTGTTCTGCATGTGCCAAGCGAAGCGGTCGATGGCCTCCATCTTATCCGGCATGACGCAGCCATATTCGCCGGCCACCGCCAGTACCTTGAGCAGGTCCACGCCGATGGCGAAGTTGGAGACGATGGCCTGCGAATCGCGGTTGTAGCGGCCGTCGGGTTTCAGTTCCGGCACGCCAACCTGCTGGTCGCCGATGGTCAGCTGCGGGTACATCCAGATCGCCCAGGCCAGCGACACCAGGGCGATGCCGATAGTGGGGATCGCGAACTTGCGCTCGGCAAAACGGGCCAGCTTGCGCCACAGCCGGTCGCCGAGTTCCGCGCGCCGCTGTTGGCGCTGGCGGAACTGCTCCACGTCCGGCAGCGACACCCAGGTCAGCACGATCGGCAGCATCACCTTGTTGGTGACGATCACGGCGGCCATGCCCAGCGCCGCGTTGATCGCCATCTCGCGCACGATCTCGATGTTGATGAAGGCCAGCGTGGCGAAGCCGATGACGTTGGTCAGGATCGCGACCGTGCCGGGGATGAACAGGCGGCGGAAGGTCTCGATGCTGGCCTCCAGCGGATCACGCTGGTTGACCGCCACCTCGTTGCCCCAGCCGTTGATGTACTGCACGCCATGGGACACGCCGATCGACAGGATCAGGAAGGGCACCAGGATCGCGAAGGGGTCCAGGCCGAATCCGGCCAGGTGCAGCAGGCCCAGCTCCCAGATGACGGCCGTGACGGCGGCGGACAGCGGCAGCAGCGACAGCCGCCAGGAACCGCAGAAGGCCCACAGCAGCAGCATGGTCAGCACCAGCGCCACGAAGAAGAAGCCCACCACCTCCAGGCTGGCGTCGGTGACGTCGCCCACCACCTTGGCGAAGCCGATGATGTGGATGGTGAAGCTGGGATCGTAGTCCGGGTTGGCAGATTGGCGCAGGGTCAGCTCGCTGCGCTTGACGGTGCGCAAGGACTCGTCGGCCCGCTCACGGTCGGCGTTGATCTGGAAAAAACCCGGGGTCCAGGGAGGCGAGGAGTAGCGGGTGGACACGACCTCGCCGGCTTTGTAGCCCTCGATGTCGCGCTGCGCCACCCACTCCCAGCGCTGCGGGCTGGCGTAGCGGCCGCGGATGCGTTCCAGCTCGCGCGCCACCCAGCGGTAGTCCAGCTTCTCGCCGGTAGCCGGGTCGTGCTCCAGCAGTTCGCCGACGATCATGGCGCCGTTCTGGTCGGCCGAGACCAGGCGGCCGATGACGCCGGCCTTGGCCACGTTGCCGCGGATCAACTGCAGCGTTTCCGGTGTCGGCTGGTAGTTGCGCGGCACCACGTCGCCGGAGCCGAAGCCGCCTTCCACCACCTCGATGTAGCGCACGCCTGGCGTGAACAGCGAGGACACGCGCGAGCGATCGACCCCGGGCAGGAAGAACACGTCGTCGGTAATGCGGCGCAGGTGCTCCAGGAAGCGCGCCTCGTAGATGCCCTGTCCGTCGGCCGGATTCTTGCGGATCAGCGCGATAGAGATCAGGTTGGCGCCGCCGAAGGCCTGCTCGTATTGCTTGAACACCTTCATGTAGGGGTGTTCCAGCGGAATCTGCTTCTCGAAGCCGGCGTCGGGCTTGAGGTTCATCGCCGAGATGGCCATGCCCACCGTGATGGCGATCAACGCGACGAAGGTGAGGCGCCGCCGGCCGTATACCAGAGCGATGAAGAACCGCAGTATCGAATCGGCAGTGATTGCCACCGGGCTCCTCCACAATGCTTCTGCCGCCGTTCTGGTGGAATCGTGGCGGCCGGGTCCGGGTTCGTTCCCGGATTCAGGATCTTATTGTGGTCACGGAGGCGGGCAGGCTCAAGCGCCGGGCCTGCTTCAGGGCGGCGGCGAGGCCTGGTCCTGGCGGGCGGACACCACGCTGGCCCCGTTGGAGACCTTCTGCAGACCCGAGGTGACGATGGTTTCGCCGGCCTTCAGCCCGGAGGTGACCTCGGCACGGCCGGCCTGACGCTGGCCCAGCTTGATCTCGCGCTCCCGGGCAAGCCCATCCGCGATGACGTAGACGAACTGCTGCTCGCCGCGGGGGAACACGGCCTGTTCCGGCACCACGATCACCTGCTCGCGGGCTCCGGTCTGCAACCGGATGCGGGCGAACAGGCCCGGTCGCAGGCGTCCTTCGGCATTGGCCAGCCTTGCACGCAGGCCCACCGAGCGCGTGGTGTCGGCGACACGCGGCTCGATGGCATAGACCTCGCCGCGGAAGCGCTCTCCGGGCCAGGCGTCGAACTCGATATCGAGAGGCTGCCCCGTGGACAGTTGCGGCAAGGCCAGCTCCGGCACGCGGAAATCGATCTTGACGCTGGACATGGCCTCCAGGTTGACCAGGGCCTGTCCGGGATTCACGTAATCGCCGGGGCTGACCTGGCGCAGGCCGGCAACGCCGGAGAAGGGGGCGGTGATGAGGGTCTTGGCGAGCTGGGCCTGGGCCAGCGCCAGGCTGGCCGCGGCGGCCTCCTGGGCCGAGGCCAGGGTGTCACGTTCCTGCTGGCTGATCAGCTTGCGCTCGAACAGTTCCAGGCCACGCTGGTAGTTGCGCTGCGCCAGCGTGTACTCGGCAGTGGCCTGGCCGACCTGGGCGCGGTGCACGGCGGCATCCAATTCGAACAGGACCTGGCCGCGGGTGACCGGCCGGCCCTCCTCGAAGCCGACTCGGGAAATCCTGCCGGCGATCTCGGGGCTCAGCGTCACCGACTCGTCGGAGCGGACGCTGCCCACGGCCACGATTTCCTGCGACAGCGTTGCTGTGGTCACGGCTGCGGATTCCACGGCCACGGGTGGCTTGGCGGCCTTGGCGGCGCCCTGCTTTCCCCCCTGGGCCTTGTCGCAGGCGGAAAGGCTCAGGCAGGACAGCAGCAGCAGCGTCGGGAAGCGACGGAGGATCATCTGGGGTGGGTCGGGGGTCGGGCTTGGGTGCGGCTGAGCGGATTTCCCAAGCTTAGCAAGCTTTGCGACCTGTCCTTATTGCGATTCCCGGAGGCGATAGCCGACGCCCGGCTCGGTCACGATCAAGCTGGGGCGCTCCGGATCGGGCTCCAGCTTGGCGCGCAGCTGGCGGATGTACACCCTCAGGTACTGCACGTCGGCCTCCAGCTCGCTGCCCCAGACGGCCCGCAGCAGGTGGCGATGAGTCAACACTTTGCCGGCGTGCAGGACCAGCTGCTGCAGGATCTCGTATTCCTTGGGCGACAGATGCAGCTCCGCTCCGTCCAGCAGCACCTGGCGCCGCACCAGGTCCACCGCCAGGCGGCCGTTGCGGTAGACCGGCCGGGCACCCTGCTGCTGCAGGCGATGGCGCAGCGCGGCACGGATGCGCGCCATCAGCTCCTTGGCCCCGAAGGGCTTGGTGACGTAGTCGTCGGCGCCTTCATCCAGCGCCTGAACCTTGCCGGTCTCGCCGTCGCGGCTGCTGAGCACGATCACCGGTACCGGCGACAGGCCGCGGATATCGCGCAGCAGGTCCAGGCCATCGCGGTCGGGCAGGCCCAGGTCCAGCAGCACCAGGTCGGGCCGCTGCTCGCGCACTGCCTGCAGCGCGTGCGCGGCGTTGCCGGCTTCCAGCACCTCGAAGCGATGCGCGCCGAGCGTGGTGCGCAGCAGGCGCCGGATCGGCACCTCGTCGTCCACCACCAGGATCTTGCCGGCATCCATCACAAGGTCTCCGTCGGTGTCACGAACAGCGAGGATGGCAGCTCGATCTCGAACACGCTGCCGCTGCGCTCGCGCCGGTTGCGTGCGCGAATGCGCCCGCCCATGGCGTCGACGAAGCCGCGGCAGACCGCCAGGCCCAGGCCGATGCCGGCGCGCTGGCGGTCGCCGCCGCGGATGCGAAAGAAGGGGTCGAAGATGCGCTGCAGGTCGGCCTCCGGGATGCCCGTGCCCTCGTCGCGCACCTCCACCGACACGGCGTAGCGGTGCCTCTGCGCGGAGATCTCGATGCGCGAGCCCTCGGGCGCGTACTTGCCGGCGTTCTCCAGCAGGTTCACCAGTACCTGCTCCATCAGCACGAAATCCAGCGTCAGCATCGGCAGGTCCGGCGCATAGGCGGTGGTGACCGTGTGCCGCTCCAGCAGGCGCGCCGTGCGCTGCAGGGCCGAGCCGACGATCTCCTGCAGGTCGCAGCTTTCGCGCCGCGGCTGCAGGGCGCCGGCGTCGAGCCGCGTCATGTCCAGAAGGTTGCCGACGAAGCGGTGCATGCGCTCGGTCTCGTCCTGGGCGGTGGTCAGCAGTTCCTCGCGCTGTGCCTCGTCGTACATCGCACCGTAGGAGCGCAACGAGGAAATGGAGCCCATGATGCTGGCCAGCGGCGTACGCAGGTCGTGCGAGATGGAGGTCAGCAGCGCCGAGCGCAGCTGCTCGGTCTCCGCCAGCATGCGTGCCTGGTCGATCTGCCTGGCCAGGCGGATACGCTCCACCGTGATGGCTGCCAGGTCCGCGATGGTGTCGAGCATGCGGCGCTCCGAGGGCTGCAGCAGGGTGCTGCCGCCGTCGCGCTGTGCACCCAGCACGCCGACGATGCCGGAGGGCGTGCGCAGCGGCAGCCACAGGCGGCTGGCGCCGGGCAGGGTATCGGCACCATGGCCGGTGGCCTCGCCCTTCTCGAAGCACCACTGCGCCGCCGCCAGGTCCTTGTCGTCCAGGCCGCCTTCGGCGCGCAGGCGCTTGCCGTCCTCGTCCGGCAGCAGCAGCAGGCCTTGCAGGTCCAGGATGCGAGCGACCTGGCCGGAGGTGACCGCCAGCAGGTCCTCCAGCTTGCGCAGGCCGGCCAGGCGGCGCGTGAAGTTGAGCAGCTCGGCGTTGTCGTAGGCCTGCTCGCGGGTCGCCAGGCCCTGCTGGCGCAGCCGTGCCATGAGCTGGCTCACCACCACCGATACCGCGATGAAGAACACCAGAGACAGCACGTTGGCCGGATCGCCGACCGTGAAGGTGTAGCGCGGCCCCAGGAAGAAGAAGTTGTAGGCGGCGGAACTGGCCAGGGCCGCGTAGAGGCTGGGCACCATGCCGTAGCGGGTGGCGCTGAGCATCACTGCCGCCAGGAAGATCAGGGCCACGTTGTGCACCTGCGTCACGGCATGCAGCGACCAGCCCAGGGCCGTTGCCGCCGCCACCAGCAGGCTCACCGGCAACAGCGCCTGCAGGTTCCACCCCTCGGTGCCGCCGCGATGGCGCGCGGGGCGACGGCTGTCCGCCTGCGGGTCCGCCACCACGTGGATCGAGATGTTGCGCGCGCGCCGCACCAACTGGTCCACCACCGAGCCGTGCAGCAGTTCGAACCAGCGGCTGCGCCGCGACTTGCCGCTGACGATGTGCGTGATGTTGTGCTCGCGCGCATAGGCCAGCAGGTCGCCGGCGATATCGCTGCTGCCGGCGATCGACAGGGCATTGCCGTCGAGACGCTCGGCCAGGCGCAGGTTTTCGGCCACCTGGTCGCGTTGCGCCTCGTCCAGCTGCAGGCTGCGCGCGGTCTCCAGGTACAGCGCTGTCCAGGGGGCATCCAGGCGGTCAGCGAGGCGCTTGGCGTGGCGCACCAGCGCCTGCGAGCCGGGGGATTCGTTGACGCAGACCAGCACGCGGTCGCCGGCCGGCCAGACCTCCTCGATGCCATGGGTACGGCGATGCTGGCGCAACTGCCCGTCCACCTGCTCGGCGGTGCGGCGCAGTGCCAGCTCGCGCAATGCGGTGAGGTTGCCGGTGTTGAAGTAGCCCTGCAGCGCCCGCTCGCCGGCATCGCCCTGGTAGACCTTGCCCTCGCGCAGACGCTCGATCAGCTCCGCCGGCGTGATGTCGATGACCTCGAGTTCGTCGGCCAGGTCGAGGATCGCGTCCGGCACGGTCTCGCGCACGCGCACCCGGGTGATGCTGGCGACGACGTCGTTGAGGCTTTCCAGGTGCTGGATATTGAGGGTGGACCAGACGTCGATGCCGGCGGTCAGCAGCTCCTGCACGTCGAGATAGCGCTTGGGGTGCCGGCTGCCCGGCGCGTTGGTATGCGCCAGCTCGTCCACCAGCACCAGCTGTGGCCGGCGCGCGAGGATGGCGTCGAGATCCATCTCCTCCAGCTCGCGTCCCTCGTAGGGCACCCGGCGGCGCGGGACCAGGGGCAGGCCCTCCACCAGCGCCAGGGTCTCCCGCCGGCCATGAGTCTCGACGATGCCGATCACCACGTCGATGCCGTCGCGCTGCTTCTTGCGCGCGGACGACAGCATTTCGTAGGTCTTGCCCACGCCCGGCGCGGCACCGAGGAAGACCTTCAGCTTGCCGCGCTGCTCGCGTTGCGCGCGCTCCAGCAGCACCTCCGGCGAGGGGCGGTGCGGCTCGGTGGGGACGGTGCTGGTCATCGGCTCATTCTATGCACTCCGCCAACAAAAGCGGCGCACCCACGGAACGGGCGCGCTGCAGCCGGCCAGAAGGGCTCAGGGGCTGCCGGTCGCGTCCTTGCGGCCTGCAGCGTCCAGGGCCAGGTTCAGGGTCAGCACGTTCACTGCCGGCTCGCCCAGGAAGCCCAAGGCCCGGCCCTGGGTGTGTTCCCGGACCAGAAGCCGCACCCGGTCCGCCGGCAGGCCGCGGCTGGCGGCGATGCGCGCCACCTGGTACTCCGCCGCGGCCGGGCTGATGTGCGGGTCCAGGCCACTACCGGAGGCGGTCAGCAGGTCGGCCGGAATGGCTTGCCCAGGCTGATCCTGGGACAGGCGCTCCGCGTCACCGGCGATGCGCTCCATCAGCGCCTTGGACGTGGGGCCGTAGTTGGATCCGCTGGACGAGGCGGCGTCGTAGCCACTCGAGCCGGCACCCGAAGGGCGTCCCTGGAAGTACTGCGGCCCCTTGAATACCTGGCCCAGCAGCGCGGAGCCGACCACCCGGCCGTCGCGCTGCATCAGGCTGCCGCCGGCCTGCTGAGGGAAGAGCAGTTGCCCGATGCCGGACACAGCCAGCGGGTAGATCAGCCCCAGCAACAGCGTCATCAGCAGGAGCAGCACGAGGGCCGGGCGCAGTACGCCCGGTTCGGGCGGAGTATCGGTCAGTACATGAACGCGCATGATCGAGGCTCCTCAGGCCAGGCCGGCAGCCGCGACCAGCAGGTCGATCAGCTTGATGCCGATGAAGGGGACGACCAGGCCGCCGAGGCCATAGATCGCCAGGTTGCGGGACAGCAGGCGTGCGGCCGGGGCCGGCTTGTAGGCCACGCCGCGCAGCGCCAGCGGGATCAGCGCCAGGATGATCAGCGCGTTGAAGATGATGGCCGACAGGATCGCCGACTGCGGCGAGGCCAGGCCCATGACGTTCAACGCGCCCAGTTGCGGGTAGAAGGCGATGAACAGCGCCGGGATGATGGCGAAGTACTTGGCCACGTCGTTGGCGATGCTGAAGGTGGTCAGCGCGCCGCGGGTCATCAGCATCTGCTTGCCGATGCCAACGATCTCGATCAGCTTAGTCGGGTCCGAGTCCAGGTCCACCATGTTGCCGGCCTCGCGCGCCGCAGCGGTGCCGGTCTGCATGGCCACGCCGACGTCGGCCTGGGCCAGGGCGGGGGCGTCGTTGGTGCCGTCGCCGCACATGGCTACCAGCTTGCCCTTGGCCTGCTCGGCGCGGATCAGCTCCAGCTTCTTCTCGGGCGTGGCCTGGGCCAGGAAGTCGTCGACGCCGGCCTCGGCCGCGATGGCCGCGGCGGTCATCGGGTTGTCGCCGGTGATCATCACCGTGCGGATGCCCATCTCGCGCAGCTCGGCGAAGCGCTCGCGGATGCCCCCCTTGACGATGTCCTTGAGCTGCACCACGCCCAGCACGCGACCGTTGCGCGCCACCGCCAGCGGCGTGCCGCCGGTCTTGGCGATGCGCGCGGCGATCTCGTCCAGCTCCGTGGGGATGGCGTGCCCCGCCGGATGCGACTTCACGTAGTCCTGCACGGCATCGACGGCGCCTTTCCTGATTTCATGGCCATCGACATTTACGCCGGACATGCGCGTCTGCGCGGTGAAGGGGATGAACTTCGCGTGCAGGGGCGACATCTCGCGGCCGCGCAGGCCATGCTTCTGCTTGGCCAGGATCACGATGCTGCGACCCTCCGGCGTTTCGTCGGGGAGGCTGGAGAGTTGTGCCGCGTCCACCATCTCGTGCTCGTAGACGCCGGGCAGCGGATGGAAGGCGGTGGCCTGGCGGTTGCCGAGCGTGATGGTGCCGGTCTTGTCCAGAAGCAGGGTATCGACGTCACCCGCCGCCTCCACCGCGCGGCCGGACATGGCCAGCACATTGAAGCGCACCAGGCGGTTCATGCCGGCGATGCCGATGGCCGACAGCAGCGCGCCGATGGTGGTGGGGATCAGCGTGACGAACAATGCCGCCAGCACCATCACCGAGACATCGCCGCCTGCGTAGGCTGCAAAGCCCGGGATGGTGGCCACGGCCAGCACGAAGATCAGGCTCATGCCCGCCAGCAGCACGTTCAGGGCGATCTCGTTGGGAGTCTTCTGGCGCGCGGCACCTTCCACCAGCGAGATCATGCGATCCAGGAAGCTGGAGCCGCTGGCGGCGGTGATGCGCAGCTCGATGGTGTCGGACAGTACGCGCGTGCCGCCGGTGACGGCGGAGCGGTCGCCGCCGGCCTCGCGGATCACCGGGGCGGATTCGCCGGTGATGGCCGACTCGTCGACCGTGGCCACGCCGACCACCACGTCTCCGTCACCGGGAATGATCTCGCCGGCGCTGACGCGAACGCGGTCACCCACGCGCAGTTCGGTGGCATTGACCGTCTCGACCTGGCCATCGCGCAGGCGATTGGCCACGGTCTGGGTGCGGGTCTTGCGCAGTTCCGCCGCCTGGGCCTTGCCGCGACCCTCGGCGATCGCCTCGGCGAAGTTGGCGAACAGCACGGTGAACCACAGCCAGACGATCACCTGTCCGGAGAACAGCAGGCCGCCGGCACCGGTGAGGGCGTCGCGCAGGAACAGTACGGTGGACAGGGCCGCGACCAGGGCTGTGATGAAGATCACCGGGTTGCGCGCCAGCTTGCCGGGGGCCAGCTTGCGCAAGGCGTCCTTGGCAGCCAGCGCCAGCAGGGCGCGGTCGAACAGGGATTTGTTTTTCAGCGTCATGGATCAAGCCTTTAGTAGCGGCTGCCCTGCAGCAGCGCGAAGTGCTCGGCGATGGGGCCCAGCGCCAGGGCGGGGAAGAAGGTCAGTCCGCCGACGATCAGCACCACGCCAACCAGCAGCGCCACGAACAGGCCGTTGTTGGTGGGGAAGGTGCCGGGCGAGGGCGCCACGGTGTTCTTGGCGGCCAGGGATCCGGCGATGGCCAGCATCGGGATGATGATGGCGAAGCGGCCCAGCAGCATGGAGATGCCCAGGGTGGTGTTGTAGAACGGCGAGTTCGCGGTCAGGCCGGCAAAGGCGCTGCCGTTGTTGGCGGCCGCCGAGGTGTAGGCATAGAGTATCTCGCCGAAGCCGTGCGGGCCCTTGTCCTGCAGGCCGACCAGGCCGACGTCGAGCACCCCCGCCAGGGAGGTGAATCCGAGGATGCACAGGGGCGCGGCGAGGATCGCCAGCACCGTGAGCTTGACCTCGCGGGCCTCGATCTTCTTGCCCAGGTATTCCGGCGTGCGGCCGACCATCAGTCCGGCGATGAACACCGCCAGGATCACGAACAGCAGCATGCCGTAGAGGCCGGCGCCGACGCCGCCAATGACGACCTCGCCGAGCTGCATGTTGATCATCGGGATCATGCCGGCCAGCGGCATCAGGCTGTCATGCATGGCGTTCACCGCGCCGCAGGAGGCGGCGGTGGTGATGATCGCGAACAGGATGGAGGCAGGCACGCCGAAGCGGACTTCCTTGCCTTCCAGGTTGGTGTCCACGCCGGCGGACTGCAGCAGCGGGTTGGCAGAGGTCTCGGCCCAGTAGGCGACACCGACCCCGAGCAGGAACAGCAGGCCCATGGCGCCGAAGATGGCCCAGCCCTCCTTCTCGTCGTCGACCATGCGCCCGAAGACATTGGTCAAGGCAGCGCCGATGGCGAAGATCGACAGCATCTGCACCATGTTGCTCAGCGCGGTCGGATTCTCGAACGGATGTGCGGAGTTGGCGTTCATGAAGCCGCCGCCGTTGGTGCCCAGCATCTTGATCGCCTCCTGCGAGGCGATGGGGCCCTGCGCGATCAGCTGCTTCGCGCCTTCCAGTGTCGTCGCCTCGGTGTAGGGCAGCAGGTTCTGCGGCACGCCCTGCCAGACCAGGAACAGCGCATACGGCAGGCACAGCGGCAGCAGGATGTAGAGCGTGACGCGCGTCAGGTCGGCCCAGAAGTTGCCCAGTGCCTGGGCCTGGCGGCGGGCGAAGCCGCGGATGAGCGCGACGGCCAGCGCGATGCCGGTGGCGGCGGAGACGAAGTTCTGCACCGTCAGGCCGACCATCTGGCTGAAGTAGCTCATGGTGGTTTCGCCACCGTAGGACTGCCAGTTGGTGTTGGTGACGAAGCTGATGGCGGTGTTGAACGCCAGGTGCGGGCTCAGGGCCGGCAGGCCCTGGGGATTCAGGGGCAGCCATTGCTGCGTGCGCAGCAGGGCATAGAGCAGCACGAAGCCGGCGAAGTTGAAGGCCAGCATCGCCAGCGCGTAGCCGCGCCAGGACTGCTCGCCCACCGGATCGACCCCGGCCGCCCGGTAGAACAGGCGCTCCACGGGGCCGAATACCCGCGACAAGCCGTGTCGTTGGCCTTCGACTACGCGAAGGATGTGGCCGCCCAGCGGGCGGACCAGCAGGATGGCGATGCCGCAGAAGACGAGGATCTGCAGCCAGCCGTTGGCTGTCATGGAAAGGCTCCCGGATTCAGAAACGTTCCGCGCGGATCAGCGCGTAGACGAGGTAGATCAGCGTGCCCAGGGCGATGCCGCCACCCAGCAGGTAGTCGAAGGCCATGGTCAGAGTTTCCCCGCGCCCTTGGCATAGAGGACCAGCAGTGCGAAGCCCAGCACGCCGAGTCCGAGAAAGATGAAGTCACCCATCGTGAAGCTCCTGGACCGCGATGATTGCGGCGCGGCCATTAGGCGCGCCCGGGGCGTAGGAATTCGAGGAAGGGCCGGCGGCCCAGACATAAAGGAAAGATAAAGATCCGCCGGTCCCGGCCAGCGCTCAGATGAAGCGCTCGGCCTGCCGCGCCAGGGCGGCCGGCTCGGAGGCCTGGGCCACCAGGTAGACCTGGCGGCCAGGGGCAGCGCCCAGCACCAGCCCCGCGGCGATGGCGCCGGCTCCGATGGCGGCAATGGCCAGGCGCACCGGGCCCTGCCAGGCGGAGAGGAATTCGGAGAGAGCGGCGAGACCGGCGTGATCGTTGCGGAAGGCGAGGCGGGCGAGTTGCCGGCCCTCGCGGCGAACGTCGACCTTCACCTCATGCGGCTGGATGTCGATGCCGACGCAGAGCGCGCTGTCCATGTGCAGTTACCTGTGACGGGGCGGATCGCCCCGGCGCAAAAGGTAGGGACAGCGGCATAAATTGGGGGTGAAGAACGGCGGCCTGGACATCAAGGCCGCATAAAGACCCGGGCTCAGGCCAGCTGGTCCACCAGCTTCACCGCGTCCGGCGACTTGGCATACGCGCGGAACAAGGTGCGCGCCAGCACGCGGAGCTGGCGGTTGACCTCGTCACGCGTCAGGTGGCGCAGCGGCAGCACGCAGGCCTCCACCAGTGAGATGATGGCGCGCGCCATGTCGTCCAGGTCGCCGCCCAGGTCCATGCTGCCCTGCTGCTGGCCGCGCTTGAGGGCGTCGTGCAGCACCTCGATGGCGGCCGCCTCGAAGCTGCGCTGAGCCGTCAGGATATGCACGGTCTCCGGCGTGTCGGGGATCAGCCAGTAGCCGCCGATGCCTTTTTCGATGCGCGGGTCCTGCAGCAGCCGCGACAGGCCGCCAAACAGAGCCACCACGGCCTTGACCGGATCGGGCTCGGCGCGCATCACGTCGAAGATGTAGCTGTCGAAGATCGTGTGCAGGCGCTTGAGGCAGTCCAGGTACAGCGCCTCCTTGCCCTGGAAGTGCCAGTAAAGGGCTCCCTTGCTGAGCTTGGCGGAGGCCGCGATGTCGCCGATCGACACCCCCTCGTAGCCATAGCGGCCGAACAGTTCAAAGGCACAGTCGCCGATGACCTTCAGCGTGTCGAACTGTTCGTGGGCGGGCTTGCGGGGCATGGGACCTGTCGGGAGTAAAGGGTTATGTTTATGGTATGTCTCAAGAAATTCTGAACGATTCCGCTATTCTTTGCCTGTGGCCGCCGCAATTCCCATCGCCGAGCAGGACCTTGATCGCGCCGCCGCCCTGCTGCGCGGCGCCCGGCGCGTCCTGGCCATCACCGGGGCGGGCATTTCGGCCGACTCAGGCCTGCCGACCTACCGCGGCGTGGGTGGGCTGTACGACGATGCCGGCACCGAGGACGGCCTGCCGATCGAGCAGGCCCTGTCCGGCGACATGTTCCGGCGGCGCCCCGAAATCTGCTGGAAGTACATTCACCAGATCGAGCGCAGTTGCCGTGGCGCACGCCACAACGCGGCCCACGAAGCGCTTGTTGCAATGCAGCAAATCTTCCCCGGGGTGACCGTGCTGACGCAGAACATCGACGGCTTCCATGTCGATGCGGGCTCGGTCGATGTCATCGAGATCCACGGCAACCTGCGCGAGCTGTACTGCGTCCGGTGCGGTACCACGCGCGAGGTTTCCGACCTGTCGGGCATCGGCACGCTGCCGCCGCGCTGTGCCTGCGGCGGTGTGGAGCGCCCGCGGGTGGTGCTGTTCGGTGAGATGCTGCCGGAGCCGGCGCTTGAGCGGCTGCAGGGCGTGCTGGAGCAGGGCGTAGATGCGGTGCTCAGCATCGGAACCACCAGCGTGTTCCCGTACATCGCCGCACCGGTGCTGATGGCCCGGCGCCTGGGCGCGCCGAGCATTGAGATCAACCCCGGCAGCAGCGAGGTATCCGGCGTGGTGGACCTGCGCCTGCGCGCACGTGCCATCGACGTGCTGCCGGCGCTGGCCCGGAGGCTGTCGTGAGCAACCTCGCACGCTGGTCCGAGGTCTGGGAGGAGCTGGGCCTGAAGGCCGACCCGGAACTGCACGCCGACCTGCGCCTGCGCTACTCGAGCTCGGCTCGGCACTACCACACGCTGCACCACCTGATGGAATGCCTGGATCTGTTCGCCGAGACCCGCGAGCTGGCCGAGCGCCCGGCCGAGGTGGAATTGGCGTTGTGGTTTCACGACGCGATCTACGAAGTGAAGCGCCACGACAACGAGATCCGCAGTGCCGAATGGGCGCAGCGGGCCTTGCGCAAGGCGGGCGCGGATGACGCCCTGGTGGCGCGCATCTACGAGTTGGTGATGGTGACGCGGCATGAGGGCCAGCCGGTCACCCCCGACCAGCAACTGCTGTCGGACATCGACCTCGCTATCCTCGGTGCACGTCCGTCGCGCTTCGACGAATACGAGCGGCAGGTGCGCGAGGAGTACAAGCACGTGCCGTCGCCCACCTTCAAGGCCGTGCGCCGCCAGATCCTGCAGGGTTTCCTGGCGCGGCCGCGCATCTACCACACGCAGTGGTTCCACGACCGGCGCGAGCGCCTGGCGCGCGGCAATATCGAGCGCTCCCTGCGGCAGCTCTCGCGCTGGCGCCTGTCACCGATGTAGGCCGCCTCCGCGACCTCCGGCAGTCCCTCAACCCCTGGAATACGGCGGCGGCGCTGTCGCCGTTCCGAGGCGGCATGCGCCGGAAATCCCGCCTGGGCTGCGCCAGGATTCTGTCGCCGGGACGACGGAATCCCGGCAGAAGCAGGATTTGTTCCTGAAAGGCCTTGAGCAAGTGCCGAAACCGCTTGTCGGCGATTCACCACCGGCGGCGGGGCAGCCCTGTCGGGGCGCTAGGGCGGACTTTGTAACTGTTGTGTTACCGGAATTTGGAAGCAGATGCTGTCCGCAGGGGGAGGTGCTTCTGGAAAATCCCTGTTCCCTCCGATTCTTGTAAGCAATGGACTACAAAATATCAGCCTGAGCCTACATGTTGGCGCTGCTTACTGGTCCAGCGGTTGGCCCGGGAGCCCGTTGAAACACTGACAGGCAGACCCTGACGATATTTAATCTCGTCGCATGTGGATTGTTTGTGACCTGGCGTACCCCAGAGGGCCGCGCCAACGCCATGAACACCATCTGCAGGACTTCGCCGAACTTCCGCCTTCGTACATTCCGCAGCCTGTTGGTCCTGGGCCTGTTCGCCGCCGGCACCTCCCTGGCCGGCACGGCCCGGGGCTCCGATGGCTACGTCTACGAGCAGGACGCCAACATCGCGGTGGGTGAAGGCGCGGGCGCTGCCACCTATAGCCGGCGCCTGGGCAATGACGGCAACTACGAGGTGCAGGCCAGCTTCCGCAGCTTCTCCGGCGATCCGCTCAGCCTGGCTTTCCGCTTCCCGGCGCGCAGCAGCCATGAGTCGGCGCAGGAGTTCGGCGTTTCCGTGGAGGAACTGGATGCCCTGATGGCCGCCTGCCGTGCCCGCGCCGGTTGTAACCAGGAAGAGTTCAACCGCCACACCTCGCGCTATTACCGCGACCACGCGCTGACGCTGAGCCAGGAGCGTGCCGACCAGGCACCGCGGCTGCGCGTGGACGTACCGCGGGTGGTGGAGCGCAACCGCAGCCGCGTGAAGCCGGTGGCGGTCGCGCTGCGTCGCCTGGCCGCGCAGCAGGGCCGCGACACGGAATGGATGATGGAGGCCGCCATCGCCCTGGTGCAGAGCGGCATGGTCTACCGGCAGCCGGCCACCTGGGACGGCGGCCGCAAGATCCTGGGCTTCTACCCGCCGATGCGCGCCCTGGAGCGTGGTTACGGCGATTGCGACACCAAGTCGGCGCTGCTGGCGGCCATCCTGCAGAACCTGTCCAACCGGCCGCTGGTCGGCGTGCACGTGCCGCAGCACTACCTGCTGGGCATGGCCGGCACGCCGCGCAGCGACCAGGCCTACATCATCCACCAGGGCCGTCCCTACGTGCTGGTGGAAGCCGCCGGCCCCGCCGCGCGCCGGCCGGGCGAGGTGTCCAAGGCTACGCATGCCGCGCTGGTCCTGAAGAAGGGTATCCGTGTCGATCCGATGATCTAGAACCGATCCTGGGGAGTCCCCGCGGCGCAGTACGGTGGCCCGGCCGCCGGCCGCGCTGCGGCTTTATTTCAGGTCCTGGCAAATTGGTTAACCCCTTTTTCGCGGCGGCCCCGTTTACAGGTTCAACACCCCCTGAAAACGGAGCTGAAGATGCGTTGCCCACCCTTGCTGCTGACCCTTTCCACTGCCGGCGTCGTACTGCTGGCCGCCTGCACGAATACCTCGGGGTATCACGAGAGCATTGGTACTGGAGAGGTATCGCCGCCACCTGCGGAAATGGAGGCGCGGTCGGAGGCCCAGGACATGGCGGCCGCCAAGGCACAGGTACAGTCGGCCGGAGCGGGCGCCGCCAGGATGAAGATGACGCGCCAGGCCATGGCCATCGCGCCGGCTGCGCCGATGCTGGCGATGCCGATGCCGCCCGTGGAGGATCGCGAGAACTACGCCAAGGTCGAGAGCAACCCGGTGAAGCTCGTGTCCGAGCAGCCCGTCTCCACCTTCAGCATCGACGTCGATACCGGCAGCTACAGCAACGTGCGGCGCTTCCTCAACGGCGGCAGCCTGCCGCCGCAGGACGCGGTGCGCGTGGAGGAACTGGTCAACTACTTCGACTATGACGATCCGCTGCCCAAGGATCGCAGCCAGCCGTTCAGCCTGCACACCGAGATCGCCCCGACGCCGTGGAATGCGAAGACCCGCCTGCTGCGCGTGGCGATCCGCGGCTGGCAGCCTACCGGCCCGCGTCCGGCGTCCAACCTGGTGTTCCTGGTGGATGTCTCCGGCTCGATGGAGGATCCCAACAAGCTGCCGCTGGTGAAGTCCTCGCTCAAGCTGCTGACCCGGCAGCTCGGCGCGCAGGATCGCATCAGCCTGGTGGTCTATGCCGGCGCCTCGGGCGTGGTGCTGGAGCCGACGCCGGGCAACGACAGCGCCACCATCGAGAGCGCACTCGAGCGGCTCAGAGCCGGCGGGTCCACCAACGGCGGTGAAGGCATCCGCCTGGCCTATGCGATGGCGCAGCGTGCCTTCATCCCCGGCGGCAACAACCGCGTGCTGCTGGCCACCGACGGGGACTTCAACGTCGGCACCACCGGCTTCGAGCAGCTGATCGACTTGGTGAAGGAGAAGCGCAAGGGCGGTGTCGCGCTGACCACGCTGGGCTTCGGCGGCGGCAACTACAACGACCGGCTGATGGAGCAGTTGGCCGATGCCGGCAATGGCAACCACGCCTACATCGACACGCTGGCGGAGGCGCAGAAGGCACTGGTGGACCAGCGCGACGCGACGCTGACCACCATCGCCCGCGACGTGAAGATCCAGCTCGAGTTCAATCCGGCGCTGGTCAGCGAATATCGCCTGATCGGCTATGAAAACCGCCAGCTCAAGCGCGAGGACTTCGCCAACGACAAGGTCGATGCCGGGGAGATCGGCGCCGGTCATCGCGTGACGGCGCTGTACGAAATCGCGCTGGCGGGCGAGGGCGGCGAGCGCATTGAACCGCTGCGCTACGGCGCCAGGGCCGAGGCGAAAGCCTCCGGGGAGGAACTGGGCTTCCTGCGCCTGCGCTACAAGCGGCCGCAGGACGGCATGGATGCAGCCAGCCTGCTGATCGAGCGTCCGCTGCTGCGCCGTGATGTCCGCGACAGCCTGGACGGCACCAGCGACGCGTACCGGCTGTCGGCCTCGGTGGCGGCCTTCGGCCAGTTGCTGCGCGGCGGCCAGTACACCGGCAGCTTCGGCTACACTCAGGTCGAGCGGCTGGCGCGCGATGCGCGAGGGCGCGACCGTCATGGCTATGCAGGCGAGTTCCTGCAGATGGTCAGGCTCGCACAGGGTCTTTCCACCGGCCAGGCGCGGGTGCAGATAGGAGAGTAGCGACTGGAAGCCGCAGAGGGCGGGGCGGGGTTCGCCGATACGGCGGCCCCGCCCAGCGACGAAGCACTGATGCTGCAGTACCGGAACGGAAACATGGCCGCGTTCGAGACGCTCTATCGCCGCCACAAGGATCCGCTCTGGCGCTATCTGCTGCGCGGGGCCGGGGACCGCGAGGCCTGCTACGAGATGTTCCAGGACGTCTGGTCCAGCGTGGTCCGCAGCCGCAGCAACTGGGAGCCGCGGGCCCGTTTTACCACCTGGCTGTACACCCTGGCCCATAACCGGCTGGTGGACTACTACCGCCTGCGCAACCTGGCTACGGCACCGCTGGAAGAGGCTGAAGACGTGGCCGGTCCGGAACACGAATCGCCGGACGCCATCGCCCGCAATGCCCAGTTGCGGCAGCGTCTGCTCGATACGCTGGCGCAGTTGCCGCATGAGCAGCGCGAGGCTTTCCTGTTGAGGGAAGAAGGCGGATTGAGTCTGGAGGAAATCGGCCAGGCGACCGGCGTGGGGCGTGAGACGGTGAAAAGCCGCCTGCGCTATGCGCTGGCCAAACTGAGACAGGAGCTGAGCGATGTCTGGCCCTGAGCGCAAGGCACCTGACGACAAGCTGCTCGAGGATTTCCTCGAGGGGCGCAGCCCCGCAAGCCGGGCTTGGCGCGAGGCCAGGCACGGCGAGTCCGCGCCGCCGGAACTGGACGACAAGATCCTTGGCATGGCCCGCGAGGAAATCCAGGCCGCTGCGGCCCGGCCGCCGTCGCGCGACCGCTTCCGTGACCGGCGCTGGCCGTTTGCGCTGGCGGCGGTGCTGGTGCTGAGCTTCAGCACGCTGCTGACCATCTTGCAGGACCCGGTCGCGCACAAGGACGCGATGATGGTGGCGCCGGACGTAGCGCCGGCCGACGCCGTGGTCCTGCCGGAAGCGGCCGCACCAGTGGCCGCGGACGAGGTCCAGGAGCGTCGGATGCAGGCCATCGAGGCCGAGCGACAATCCATGCAGGCGAAGCGCCGGATGGAGGAGCGGCCAGCCAAGCCTTCGGCCGCGCCAGCTGCTGCGGCCGAAGCGCCCGGCTCCGGAAGCTACGCCGATGCCATGCACGAGCCTGCGGCTGCCGGGGGAGAAGCCGAGGCCCCGTCGGCGCCTGCGCCTGCGGCGGCTCCGGCCGCACCGCCGCCGGCCCCCGCGCCCGTGATGGAAGAAAGCCGGGAGGCCACTCCCGCCAAGTTGCAGGCGGCACCGGCGGCGGAGATGCGCCGGCGCGCCCTGACCGCGGACTACCTTGGAGCGGCGAAGCTCAAGGGCGAATCTGCCGAGCCCGGAGCCGCGCTCGTAGAGCTTGAACGTATCCGCCGGATGCTGGCCGAGGGACGGGAGGATGAGGCTCGGCGGGCGCTGCAGACCTGGCGACAGGACTGGCCGGAGCGGCCGGTGCCGGCTGACCTGCAGCGCCTGCTGGACTGATTCGCCGGCTTCAGGCCGGCCCCAGAAGCTCCGGTGTCCCCAGGATCGCGTTGAGGCGCGCGCAGATGCGCGTTTCCATCGGCCGGGCCAGCAAGGGCAGGCCACGGAATGGCAGGTATTGTGGGTGCTCGCCGAACTCGACCTTGGCGCTGCCGCGCGCGCCGCGATAGCCCTCGGCGATGACCGTGCTGTGGCTGCGCAGCAGTTGCCCCTGCAGGATCGAGAAGCTGTTGTGGCTCAGGTCCATCTGCCACTGCAGGTAGCTGCGAGGTGCGGAAACCTCCAGGGCGGCCGTGCGTTGGCCGTCGATTTCCATGCTGGCCAGGCCGGTCTGGCTGCCCAAAGCGAACTCGGCGTGAGCCAGCAGGCGCGGCAGTCCGTACAACTGCACGCCCACGTCGCGCGGGCGGGCCCGGTCCACGGTGGACGCCAGCGTGACCAGGCCCACGGCGGGGTCGCGTCCGCCATGCAGCGCTTCCCGCAGCAGCGACCAGCCCGGCAGGCGCCGGGGCGTGTCGAGCAGCATCGGCGTGGCGATGTTCAGCTCCTGGTAGCGGCCCAGGCCACCGCGGTGTACGTGGAAGGCCGACACCAGCAGGACGCCGTGCCAGGGTGTCAGGCGAGCCGGCGTCAGGCGCGCGGTCTGCGGCAGCAGCGGGCGCAGGCTGGCCAGTGGCACGGCAAAGGCCGCCGACACCATGCTGACGTCGGTGTGGAGCATGGGGAAGCGGTTCGGCGGCCCGTACCAGCCGGACCAGTCGATTTCCACCAGCGCTGGTCCGGACAGGCCTTCGATCAGCCGTGGGACGATCAGGTTGTCGCGCCCTTCCGCTTCGTCGGCCAGCAGCGATTGCAGGGACGGCGCAACGCCGTCCTTCAGGCGCGCCCGCAGCTTGCCCGGCAATTCCACCGGCGAGACGCGCGGCAGTGCAGGCAGGCGCAGCATCAGGGGTTCCTCATCAGATGCGCGGCCAGCCAGGCCAACACCGGACGCGGCGTCAGGCGCGTGAAGAAGGCCGACAGGGCGTTGAACCAGCCCGGCACCACCAGATAGCGCCGGGCCAGCATGGCCCGGATGCCGGCCTGCGCGACGGCCGTGCTGCTCATCATCGTGGCGTTGTGGAACCAGTTGCGTTGCTGGCCTGACACATCCAGGAACTCGGTGGCGGTAACGCCGGGGCAGATCACGCTGCAGGACACGCCGCTGCCGCGCAGTTCGAAATTGAGGGCGTGGCCGTAGTTGAGTACATAGGCCTTGGCGGCACCGTAGGCGGCATAGCTGGGCGAGGGCTGGAAGGCGCCGGTGGAGGCGACCTGCAGGATATAGCCGTCACCGCGCTTGACCATGTCCCGCGCGAACAACTGGGTGAGCTGGGTCAGGGCCACGACGTCCAGTTGCAGCATCTCGGCACTACGGCGCGGAGGCAGGTCCACGTCGCGGCCGAACAGGCCGAAGCCGGCGTTGTTGACCAGGATGTCCACGTCGATCTTCTGCTGTTTCAGCAGGTCGTGCAGGGCACGAGGCGCATCCGCCTGTGAAAGGTCCAGGGTCACCACGGTCACCTCGGTGCCATGGGCGGCCTTGAGTTCCTGCTGCAATTGCTTGAGGCGGTCCTCGCGGCGGGCCACGACCACCAGACGGCAGCCGCGGCTTGCCAGTTCCCGGGCAAAGTCAGCTCCGAGCCCCGACGAGGCCCCGGTGACCAGCGCAGTCCTTCCCCCGATGACGGAATCCGCCACGGCTTCCCCCTGAATGATCGTTTGATCGCAATTCTTGCATGCGGCGGCGGCGAGTGCCGCAATCCGGCCGTAGCCGGATTCTCCAATCCCTGTCAGCAGATGCCGTCCGCTCCTCAGGACTGGGGAGGCTCCGGGTTGCCCGACTCTTCCTGGGCCAGCCGCGCTGCATGGCGGCCGGGCGAGCCGGTGGCGCGGCACAGGGCGGAGTAGAAGGCCGGCACCACGTACAGCGTCAGCACCGTGGAGAACAGCACGCCGAAGAGGATCACGATACCCAGGATGGCGCGAGCCTCATGGCCGGCACCCGTTGAGAAGATCAGCGGAACCGCGCCGGCCATGGTGGCGACCGAGGTCATCAGGATGGGACGCAGGCGGATGCGGCTGGCCTCCATCAGGGCCTCCTCGAAGTCCCGGCCGGCGTCACGCTGCTGGTTGGCGAACTCCACGATCAGGATGCCGTTCTTGGCCGCCAGGCCGATCAGCATGACGATGCCGATCTGCGCGTAGACGTTGAGTGTGATGCCCAGCGCCCACAGCGCGCCCAGCGCGCCGAAGACCGCCAGCGGCACCGTGGTCATGATTACCAGCGGATGGACGAAACTCTCGAACTGCGCCGCCAGCGCCAGGTAGACGATCAGCAGGGCCATGCCGAAAGTGAACAGCAGGGCGCTGCTGGACTCCTTGAAATCGCGAGACTCGCCCTTGTAGCTCAGCCGGACCTGCTGCGGCAGTTCCTCGCGGATGATGTCCTCCATGTAGGCCAGCGCCTGGCCCAGCGTATAGCCGGGCGCGAGGCTGGCGCTGATGGTGATCGAGCGCAGGCGATCCACGCGGTTGTAGGTGGCGGCCGCGGCCTTTTCCTTCAGGGCCACCAGGGAGGTAAGGGGCACCAGGCTGCCGTCGGTCTGCGAGCGCACGTAAATGTCCGACAGGTCCTGCGGATCGCGTCTCTGTTCGTCCGGTGCCTGAAGGACGATGTCGTACTCCTCGCCGTTCTGCTCGAAGCGGGTCACGACGCGGCCGCCCATGAAGGTTTCCAGCGCGGTCGCGATGGCCGACACCGACACGCCACGATCACCGGCGCGGCCCAGGTCCATATCCAGCTCGATCTGCGGCTTGGTCTCCTTGTAGTCGGAGTCCAGGCGCTGCAGGCCCGGATTCTCGCCGGCGCGGCTCAGGATGCGGTCGCGCCATTCGGCCAGCTCGCCGTAGTCGTTGCCGCCCAGCACGACCTGCACCGGCTGGCTGGCGCCGCCGCGCTGGCCGAAGCCGGCACGCTGGTTGACCACCGCGCGCACGCCGGGCAGGTCACGCAGCGCCTTGCTGTACTCCTCGCCGATCTCCGCGGAACTGCGCTCGCGCGACTTCCAGTCGACCAGCGACAGCGACAGGTTGCCGTTGTTGACGTCGTCGTTGCCGCCGCCGACGGCGGGGATGCGCAGCATTACGCGCTCGACCTCACCCTGGCCGATGCGCGGGGTGATCAGGGCCTCGATGCGTTCCATCTCGCGGCTGGTATACGCCAGGCTGGCGCCCTCGGGCGCGGTAACCTGGATCAGGAAGCCGCCACGGTCCTCGCTGGGAGCGAACTCCTGCGGGATGACGTGGAACAGGCCCCAGGTACCCAGGCCCAGCGCCGCCAGTGCTACCCACGCGAATACCGGCCGCCGCACGAAGCCGCCGAGTGTGCGGCCGTAGGCCTGCGACAGGCGCTCGAAGCCGCTCTCGATGGCCTGTCCCATGGGGCCTCCGTGGTCGTTCTTGCGCAGCAGCGCGGCGCTCAGTGCCGGCGAAAGCGTCAGCGCCACGACTGCGGAACAGATCACGCTGCCGGCGAGCGCCAGTGCGAATTCGCGGAACAAGCGGCCGATATTGCCTTCGAGGAAGCCGATCGGCACGAACACCGCCACCAGCACGGCGGTGACCGCGACGATGGCGAACCCCACCTCGCGGGCACCGCGGTAGGACGCCAGCAGCGGCGATTCGCCCAGCTCGATGCGGCGATGGATGTTCTCCACCATGACGATGGCATCGTCCACCACCAGGCCGATGGCCAGCACCAGCGCCAGCAGCGTCAGGATGTTGATCGAGAAGCCAAAGGCATGCAGGAAGATGAACGAGGCCAGCAAGGAAATCGGCACGGTGATGGCGGGGATCAGCGTAGCGCGGGCATTGCCCAGGAACAGGAAGATCACCACGATCACGAACAGCGCCGCGTAGACCAGGGTCAGCTCGACCTCGCGCAGCGAGGCCTCGATGAATGAAGAGGTGTCGTAGTTGACCTCCAGCTTCATGCCCTCGGGCAGGTCCGGCCCGATCTCCTGCAGCATCTGCTTGGCCTGCTGGGCGACGGTCAGCGTGTTGGCGGTCGAGGTCTTGACGATGCCGATGCCCAGGGCCCCGGCACCGTTGGCGCGGAAGGCGCCGCGCGGATTCTGCGGCCCAAGCTCCACCGTGGCGACATCGGAGAGGCGCACAGGGAAGCCATCGGCTCCACGCGCAATCACCAGGTTGTTGAAGTCCTCCGCGCTGCGGAAGGGGCGTGCCGTGCGTAGGCCGAACTCGCGCTCGGCCGACTCGATGCGTCCTGCCGGCCGCTCGATGTTCTGCTGGCGCAGCGCGTTCTCGATGTCCTCGGCGGTCAGCCCCCGCGCCGCCAGCCGGCCGCGATCGAGCCAGACCCGCATGGCGTAGCGGCGATCGCCGCCGTAGCGCACCTGCGAGACACCGTCGATGGTGGAGAACCGGTCCACCAGGTAGCGTTCGGCATAGTCGGTGAGCTGCAGCGTATCCATGCGGTCCGAGGTGAGCACGAACCAGATGATCGGGCTGGAGTCCGCGTCGGCCTTGGCGATTTCCGGCGGGTCCACCTGGTCGGGCAGGCGCCCGACAATGCTCGACACGCGGTCGCGCACGTCGTTGGCCGCGTCGTCGATGTTGCGCGACAACTCGAACTCCACGTTGATCTGCGAGCGGCCGTCGCGCGAGGACGAAGTGACCGTCTTGATGCCCTCGATGCCGGCGACGCGGTCCTCGATCAGCTGGGTGATCTGGGTCTCGACCACCGCGGCCGAGGCGCCGGCATAGGTCGTGCTGATGGAGACGATGGGCGGATCGATGTCCGGGTATTCACGGACCGAGGTCGAGGTCAGGCCGAACAGGCCGAAGACTAACAGCAGCAGGTTGATGACCGTGGCGAGGACTGGACGCTTGACCGAGGTATCGGTGATCCACATGACGGGCTGCCGGCTGTTAGGGGTGGCGCAGAGGCTTCCCGGCTTGTTTCCAGGATTCAAAAAAGACTGTGCCGGACGCAGGGTCCGGCACAGTTTGACAGCAGGGATGCAGTAGGGCTACCTCAGCCCTGTTTCAGGGCGCCGCCGCGGCGCCATCCACGTTGGGGTCCGACACGAAACCGATCTTGCCCAGCCCGGCCTTTGCGGCCTCCGCCATGACCTCGGCGATGATCTGGTACCTGGTCTCGCGGTCGGCGCGCAGGTGCAGTTCCGGCTGTGGCTGCTGCTGGCCGGCTTCCACCATGCGTGCCACTGCCACGGCCTTGTCCACCGGCTCGCCGTTCCAGTACAGCGCGCCAGCCTGGTCGATCGAGAACTCGATCTTATTGGGCGGAGGCGGCGTGGAGTCCGCGGTGGTGCGGGGCAGGTCGATCTTCACCGAGTGCGTCAGCAGCGGCGCCGTGATGATGAAGATCACCAGCAGCACCAGCATGACGTCGATCAACGGGACCATGTTGATCTCCGCCATCGGCGTGGTGTTGCCCTTCTGTTCGAAACCGCCGAACGCCATGGCCTTACGCTCCGGTCTTCAGCTTCACGACATTGCCGCCACCGGCGACCTGCTGGCCGGTGGTGAGGAAGGCGTACAGGTCGTGGGCGAAGGCGTCGAGGGCGCCGAGCACCACGCGGTTGCTGCGGACCAGGTAGTTGTAGCCCAGCACCGCGGGGATGGCCACGGCCAGGCCGACGCCGGTCATGATCAGGGCTTCGCCCACAGGGCCGGCGACCTTGTCCAGGGTGCCCGCGCCGGACATGGCGATGCTGACCAGGGCGTGGTACACGCCCCATACCGTGCCGAACAGGCCGACAAAGGGGGCGGTGGAACCCACCGAGGCCAGCACGCTGAGGCCGGACTCCATCTTGGTGGTTTCCTCGTCGATGACCTTGCGGATCGTGCGGGTCAGGAACTCCGAGGCGGTGCCGGCTTCCTCGAGGCGGCTGGCGCCGAAGCGGGCATGGTGATCGCGCGCGGTGATGGCATGGTGCGCGAGGTGCGAGAACGGCTCATCGGCACGATGCGCGGCGACGGCATCGTGCACCTGATCGAGGCTCTTGGCGTTCCAGAAGAAGTCGAGGAAGGCCTTGCTGCGCTTGCGCTCGAGGTGGCCGCGAATCGACTTGACGACGATCAGGTACCAGGACGCGATGCTCATCACCAGCAGCACGAACAGTAGGAACTTGCCCACCACGTCCGACTGGCCGATGAAGTGGGCAAAACCAAGGGTCTGGGTTTCCATGAGGCTCCGGAAAAACTCTTATTTGTTCAGAGTGAAAGGCATCGGGAAGGTGACGACTTGCTCGAACGGCTTGCCGCCCTTCGTGCCTGGCTTGAATTTCCAGCGCCGCACGGCACTGACCGCTGCGTCGTCGAGGCGGCTGAAGCCGCTGGACTTGCTTACCCTGATGGATTTCGGCAAGCCGTCCACCGATACCAGAACGGTCAGTTCGACAACCCCTTCCTCGCCCAGTTGCCTGGAGCGCATCGGGTACGTCGGCAAAGGGCTGTTGCCATAGGCTGCGTCCAGCTTCGGGGGCTCGATCACGGGCTCGGGCGCGGGACCGGGTGCCGGTGGCGGCGCGGCCTGGATCGGCGGCAGCGGCTCGGGCTCCACCGGCTCCGGCGGCGCCTGGATGGCCTGGGGCGCCGGCTCGGTCGACTGCGTGGTGATCAGCGGCTTGGGCTTGGGCTTTTCCAGCGGCGGCGGCGGTGCCGGTGGCAGCGGCTCGGGCGGCTTGACCGGTTCCGGCACTTCAGGGGTGATGAAGCTGACGAACAGCGGTGCCGGCGCTACCTGCTCGGGTGCGATCTCCGACAGCATCAGAATGCCCCAGAGACCCAACAGGTGGGCGCCGACCACGAGGGCCAGGCCACCGAGATTCAGCGGACGGTCATTACCTTGGGAAAGGGTAGCCAGCATCGGGCGAGCAGTCGGACAGCAGCGAAAGAACGAAAACTCCCTGGTCCGGCTGGAACTGCCGGATTCATTGAGAATGTTTCTCATTCTAGCTGTCTGCTGCAGCGCAGCGCAAGCCGAAAAGGCAGTTAATTAGCAAGCTAGGGATGCTTCGTGCGACACTATTACAACCCCCGTCACCACGATGACATAATCGATCGACTCGGAGCTGCGCTCCCGGCTGAGGAACAAGATGAACAAGCTTTCCACGGCGATGCGTGTCGCCCTGGCCGTATTGGTGATCTATGCCGGCTACCTGGTGGTTCTGGCGGCCAGCCTGACGCCCGAGGTCTTCATTCCGCTGTTCTCGGAGCAGGGCCCCTTCGAGGAAATGAGCATCGTGCTGTGGGTGGCTCTGGGCGCCATGCTGCTGTTCCATGACTTCCGTTCTCGCAGGATGCTGGCGCTGGCGGCGCTGTCCTTCGTGTTCGCGGCCCGTGAGGCCGACCTGCACAAGGCCTTCACCGTGATGAGCATCTCCAAGATCAAGTTCTATGTCAGCCCCGACGTGCCGGTGATGCAGAAGGTCGTCGGCGGCTTGGTGTTCCTGGCCGTGGTGGCTCTGATCGTCTACCTCGCGCGCCTGTGCTGGCAGTATTTCTCCCGCCAGGGCGGCCTGCGCACTCCGGTCGGCCAGGTGCTGTTGCTGCCGGTGTTGCTGTTGCCGATCTCCAAGTTCCTGGACCGCTTCAGCAACGTGCTCCGCGAGAGCTTCAACATTGAGCTCTCGTATGCGGTTAACCAGTTCATCGCCGCCTTCGAGGAGGGCATGGAAATGGCCATGCCGGTGCTGTTCATCGTGGCGTTGATGCTGTATCGCGCCCACCAGCGGGAGTCAGCGCAGCCACAGGGCTCGCCGCTGTCGCCGGGCAAGCACTGAGTGCAGTGATCCTCGGGCTTCACGACAAAGGGCTGCCGAGCGGCAGCCCTTTTTCGTTGGCGCTGGCTTTCAGGCCAGCGGGATGAAGTCCGGCTTCTCGCGCACGGCACAGTCCGGGCAGGGCCAGTGGTCCGGGATCCGTGACCAGGGCGTGCCCGGCTTGAAGCCCTCGTGCGGGCAGCCCGCGGCCTCGTCGTAGATATAACCGCAGTCGCTGCACTGGTAGCGGGCAGCCTGGGCCGCGCCGCCGCTGGCCGCCGGCGGGTGCTCGCCCGGGAAGGTCTCCGGGTGACCGTCGTCCAGCGGCTGGCGATGCCAGCGCGCCATCAGCTCGGCCCGCTTCGGCGGATAGATATTGGCTAGGCTGAGATCGCCTTTGTGATGACGCGCCACCAGCGGATCCATCTGGCGGAACCACAGCCAGGGGATGTAGGCCGGGATCAGCATCGACGCGTAGCCGGACGGCAGCTGAGGTGATTCGTCGAAGTGACGCAGGGCCTGGAAGCGGCGCGTGGGATTGGCGTGATGGTCCGAGTGCCGCTGCAGCTGGTACAGGAACAGGTTGGTCACCACGTTGTTGCTGTTCCAGGAATGCGCCGGCGTGCAGCGCTCGTAGCGGCCGCTGGGCAGCTTCTGGCGCATCAGGCCGTAATGCTCGATGTAGTTGATCACCTCCAGCAGCGAGGCGCCGTAGAAGGCCTGCGCCAACAGGAAAGCCAATGCCGGCCAGCCCAGCCAGGCAGTGAGGGCGCCGAACATCAACGCAGTCATGCCCCAGGCCTGCAGGTTCTCGTTGTGGATGCCCCACACGGACTGGCCGTTGCGGGCCAGGCGATCCTTCTCCAGGTGCCAGGCCGAGCGCAGGCTGCCGAGCATGGTGCGGGGCAGGAAGGCCCAGAAGCTCTCGCCCATCTTCGAGCTGGCCGGATCGTCCGGCGTCGCCACGTTCTTGTGATGGCCCTTGTTGTGCTCGATGAAGAAGTGGCCGTAGGCCACCGGCGCCAGCGTCAGCTTGGCCATCCAGCGGTCCAGGCTGTTGGTCTTGTGCCCCAGTTCGTGAGCCGTGTTGATGCCGATGCCGTTGATGGTGCCCACGGTGAACATCAGGCCGATCCATTCCCAGGCGGCCAGCCCGCCGGTGGCGGCCAGCCAGGCGCCCCAGACCGTCAGCAGGAACTGTGTCGGCAGGTAGGCCAGCACGATCGCGCGGTAATAGCGGTCGTTCTCCAGTTGCGCCACGGCGGTCTCGGGCGGGTTGCTGCTGTCCACGCCCACCAGGCGGTCCAGTGCCGGGATGATGACGTAGACCAGGATCGGGCCTCCCCAGAGCCAGGCACCGTAGCCGGTCAGGTGGTACAGGACCACGGCCAGCGTACCCAGTACCGGGATCATGGGGCTCAGCAGCCAGAGGGCGCGCTTGCCGTCTACCCAGGGTGTGGCGCCCGTCGTCGCCATCGTTGTTGTATTCATCTGCTGCCTCCAGCTCCTGCCACCCGCGAAAGGCCGCGGTGAGCCGCTCCCGGGGTTCTACGCCTGGGGCGGTGCTATAGTCAAACCAGCGGCGGGCAGGGGGAAGTCGTCATTCGCCGCTGTATCATCGTTAGACGCCGCCGCCTGCGCGGAACTCCGGAATACCTATTAAAAACGCCGGCATGGATACGCTGAGCCTGATTCTCGACGACATCCGCCTGAAGGGCGCCGTGTTCCGGCAGTACGCCCTGGCACCTCAGTGGTCGATGCGGCTGGAGACCCCGGGCCTGTCGAGCTTCCATATCGTTACCGGTGGCCAGGCTTGGCTGCGGCGCGAGGCCGAGGCGCCGCTGCTGCTCCAGTCCGGCGATCTGGTGCTGCTGCCGCGTGGAATCGACCACCGCGTACAGGACGACCCGGATTCCGGCACCCCGCCGCGGGACATGCTGCCGGACCTGGATGCTCCCACGGACGAGTTGATCAGGATCGGAGAAGGGGCCGTCGGCTGCACCCTGCTGTCCGGCTACTTCCGATTCGAGGTGGAACTGGCGCGTCCGCTGATGGCCGCGCTGCCGCAGCTCCTGCACCTGCGCACCCTGGCGGCGAGCCCGCCGGTCTGGCTGCGGGCCGGGCTGGAATTCATCGCGGACGAATTCAGCCGGCCGCGGCCGGCTCGGCAGGCCATCGTCAACCGCATCGCCGACATCCTGCTGATGGAATTCCTGCGCCATCACGTGGAGAGCCTGCCGGAAGGCTCCGGCAACTGGCTGCTGGCCCTGCGCGACCAGGCTCTGTCGGCGGCTCTGTCGGCCATGCACCGCGAGCCGCAGCGCGCCTGGACCGTGCCGGAGCTGGCGGACCTGGCCTGCCTGTCGCGCTCAGCCTTCGCCGAGCGCTTCACCCAGGTCCTGGGGCAGCCGCCGCTGGCCTACCTCACCGAGCATCGGATGCGCCTGGCGGCCTGGCAGCTGCGCTCCGGAAGCCAGCCGGTCGCACGTATCGCCGAGGCCAGCGGCTACGCCTCGGAAACGGCTTTCAGCCAGGCCTTCAAGCGGGCCTACGGCAGCAGCCCCAGTGCCTGGCGGCGGGAGCGGCAGGGGTAATTCCACATCATGGCCGGAACGGACGGTGGAATTGTCATGAAGTTGGGGTAAAGTCAGTCTGCTAGACGTTGCGGTCGGACTGCTTTTGACCGCCGTCTCCACTTGGGTCGAACAATCACCGGATGGATCCGGGACAAAACAGGGGAGAGTTGTCCATGCATATGCGGAATGCTGCCGTGCTGGCCATGCTGGTTTCGGCACCGGCCTTTGCGGTCACCACCCAGGGCTACAACATACCGTACGCAGGTGTGTTCTATGGCTATGAAATCTCCGACAGCTCCCGTGATTCCGACGGCGCCAACGGCCTGCAGCTCAACGTCGGCACCCCGATAGATTGGGGCACCAACAACGCCATCGAACTGAGCCTCTACGACGCCGGCCGCAAGCGCGATGTCGATGGCGGCAAGGACTACCAGACTGCATTCTTCGTGGATCTGGTCCACCACTATGCTCCCACCAACGGCGGCATCCAGGCCGTTCCGAAGTTCACCCCCTACGTCCTCGGCGGCGTGGGCGCGATCCAGGAAGACGTGGGCGGCGACGACCACATGCATTTCGGCGGCAGCGTCGGTGGCGGCCTGTTCTTCCCGCTGCCCTGGCACGGCCTGGCCCTGCGCACCGAAGCTCGCGCGCAGCTGCAGCTCAACGACAAGTCGGTCTCCGGTGAGGACTACCTGATCGATTACCGCTTCAACGTCGGCCTGCAGATTCCGCTGTACTTCCTGGCCGAGGGCAAGTTCGCTTCCGCTCCGGCGCAGGAATGCGTGGTCACCGTGGTCGACCCGGTCACTGGCCGCAAGGATTGCGCGGTAGACAGCGATGCCGACGGCGTCAACGATACCGCCGACCAGTGCCCGAACACGCCGGCCGGGGTGGCGGTGCAGGCCAACGGCTGCCAGTAAGCTTCACGGCTTCACGAAAAAGCCCCGCTTTCGCGGGGCTTTTTCGTTGCCGGCCCAGCCGATTCAGGTGGGAGCCTGAGCACCGGCGGCCAGCTTGAGTACCTCGCCGTAGCGCGGCGGCTCGCTGGCCGCGCCCCGCTGCCGCAGCAGGGCATGCAGCTTCGGCAACCGGTAGAAGGGCACCGAGGCCATGGCATGGTGCTCCTGGTGGTAGTTCACATGGGCCGGGGCGAAGAACAGGCGCTGCCAGGCACGGGCCCGGGTCGTGCGCGTGTTCTGGAACATATCCGACACCCGCGGCAGCATGCCGTGCTCGGCGATGGAGCGGATACGCACGAACAGGGGGAACGGCGTGATGTAGGCCAGCACCCATAGCAGGTACAGCCAGGCATGGCCACTGGCGGCGAGGATGCCCGCGAGCAGCGCATTGGTCAGCAGCATGCCGCTGGCATTGCGCAGGAAGTCCGCCGGGTAGTTCCACCAGCGCCGGCCTTGCTGCGGCATTTTCTGCACGTCATTGGCCACCGTCCATTTCAGGACGCCCGTATCCATCAGGGCCAGGCCCAGCATCAGCTTCAGGCCGGTGTAGCCAGAGAGGTCCCGCAGCATCTTGCGGCGCAGCGAGGCCGGCGTGGTGGGATAGGACGCATGCAGCGAGATGTCCGGGTCCTCGTCACTGCCGGTACGCGTGTGGTGAACGAGGTGATGGGCGCGGTACTTGTGCAGGTTCTGCCAGACCGGCCGCGCGCAGAACCAGTCGCCGAAGAAATCGTTCAGCCGGCGCGTGCGGAACAGCGTGCCGTGGGCTGCCTCATGCTGGAGGATCGCCAGCGCCAGCTGCCGGCCAGCCAGCAGCGGCAGGGCGAGCAGCACCGTCAGTACGCCCGGCCACAGCGCCACCATGGCGAAGCTGGCCGCGATCAACCCCCAGGACAGCGCAATGGCCAGCAGGCCGCGCGCGTCAGAGCGTGTCGTCAGTTCAGCGATCTCCTCGGCCGACAGCAGTGAGCGTAGGCGCCGCCGCGTGACGGCGGGCAACTCGACGGGCGTGGAGGTGGGGGCGTCGATCGACATGGCAGCTCCGGACAAGGGCATGACGTATCTTACTTGATAGGAATTAATATGTCTCCGTCCGTAATATTACGTTAATTGAATATACATGCAATTAATAGAAATAAAATGATTGGCGCCGCTCAGCGGTTCCAAACGTCATTCCGTCATGCATTCGGTACGGGAACTAATTTCCCTGCGGCAGACTCTGAGTAACTCCTCTCCCAAGGAACCCTTGGCCCGCCTCGCGCGGGCCGCTCTTTTTGTGCGATCCAAAAAAGAACCCCGCAGGGAGCGGGGTTGGGGAGAGGGCGGGCCGAGGGCCCGCCCAGGGAGACGTCCGCGCCGATGGCGGGTATGGCTGGACTCTGGCGCGGGGGATTCACGGCTTCTGTGGCGGACGTCACAGTCCATGCCGATGTCGGGGTTTGCCTACGGCGTGGCGGGATTTTGGCTGGCGGGGCGGGAAGGCCTGACAGTGAGTTCGCCGGCAGGCAGAGGCTCGGGAAGGCTTCGCTCAGGGAATCCCCTCCGCTGCGCTCCGGGCCGGGGCGGGCACAGAGGCCCGCCCGCTTCGGCGGCGCGGAGCAAAACTGTTTGCTCCGCGACAACCCCGCCGAAGCCCCCCGTCCGTACCGGACAGGGATTCGATTCCTGCGGGGCCTACAAATAAAAACGCCACCTTGCGGTGGCGTTTGTTGTTGGTGGAGGTGAGGGGAATCGAACCCCTGTCCGTCAGCTTTCCGCCCTTGGATCTACATGCGTAGCCTTCTCATTGATTTTGGTCTTCGGCTGCCGGAGGGGCACGGAACGCCGTCGCTTATCCCCTTAGGTTTTTAGCAGATCGGCCAAGGGCGGGCTTCACTGCGAGTTGATGAGAGTCGACATCCGATTCAGGGGCATCAACACCGTCTGGTCGGACGCTCGCCGGGATTAGGCGGCGAGGGCGTAGTTGGAGTCGTTCGCAACTAGCTTGGTTGCCACGGGATTTACGAGGACATGACACCTCGGCATGCACTTCGGGTTTCCAACCAGCGTCGAAGCCAGGTCACCCCCTGTGAACCTTGATTGTAGCACTCAGACCATGGATGGGGGCGGGGGTTCCCATATCAAGAAGGGCGCGCGCCTCGCACCTGACGAGGCGTATCGCTATTCTCCTCGCTTATTCCAGGGTCTGAGGTCGTCAGTGGCAGCTTTTGCAGACAACGCCGTGAGATGCAGCGATGATTCCGGGATATTGAACCTTCCGTGAGCCAGATTGCAGGTGTCCTGCTTTTTGAGCCGCAGGCGGCGAGCCCGGCACTGGCCGATTACATCCTGCCGGAGCTGCAGCAAGTCCCTTGGGACCGCTGCGATACCTGGTCGCCAGGGCAGATCGCCCTGGCGCAACTCGCCTTTGACGTATCCGCGGAAGATGGTTGGGATCGGCAGCCGCTCCTGGATCCCGAGTCGGGATGCTGCCTGGTCTTCGACGGTCGGTTGGACAACCGCGCAGACCTGCATCGTCGGCTCCAGATCGACAAGCCCCTGGCCGGCCTGCCCGATTCGTATCTGGTGCTGGCCGCCTGGAAGCACTGGGGTAGGGATGCACCCGCCCAACTGCTCGGCGACTTCTGCTTTGCCGTCTGGCATCCGGAGAGGCAGACGCTCTTCCTTGCGCGCGATCCGCTGGGGGTGCGTCCCCTGTATTACAGCCTGACGGACCGGCATTTCGCGTTCGCCAGCCAGGCCAAGGGTCTCTACCGGCTACCGGGTGTCGATCTGCGGGTCGATGAGCGCTGGGTTGCGGACTTCCTGACGCTGACCCACTCTGATCGGGAAATAACCATCCACCAGGGCATCCGGCGCCTGCCGGGTGGCCACTGGATGCAACTCGACACCTCCGGAGCCGATCACCAGATCGAGCGTTACTGGAGGCTTGCGGCGCCGGCGGGGGGGATACCGCGCACGGCTCGGGAATGCAGCCAGCATTTCCGCGGCTTGCTGACGGAGGCGGTAGCCTGCCGCATGCGTGGCGCCGGGCCCGTGGCGAGCCTGCTGTCTGGCGGGCTGGACTCCTCCACGGTGACGGCTTTGGCCTACCCCCAAGCAATGGCTGCGGATAGGCCCATGCATGCCTTCAGCTCCGTCCTGCCGGAGGGCCATACGGGGCCGGAGCAGGACGAGCGGTGGTACATCGAGGCCTTTTTGGCCAAGTATCCGGCGGTGCGGTGGACGCCGCTTTCGGATGATGGCGGCGACCCACTGACCGGGATCGAGAAGATTGTCGAAATCCTCGGGCAGCCCTGTCGTGATGCCTTCCATCGCCGCTTCCAGGTCTTGCTGGATGGGGTCCGCGAGACGGGAGCACGGACCCTGCTGACCGGTTTTGGCGGCGATCACTTCGCCAGTCGCCGAGTGACAGGGACGTCCGTCCGCCTGCTCCTGCAACTCCGATGGCGGAGCCTGGTTGGCCAATACCGGCGCGAAAAGAAGCGAGGCCTGGTGGCCGGTCCATTGGCATTCGGCCGCTCAGGTCTGCTCAAGCCGCTGTTGCGAGACACCGCTTTCCACCGGGGGCTGGCAAAGGCGGGTGCTGCGCCAAGGGAGCAGGAGCCCTTGCTGGCACTCTCCCGGACACTCGGCAGGCGGGTGGGAGTGCATCGCCGGCTTCGTGGAAACTCCCACTCGCTCAGTCGCCATCCTCTTCGCAATGCCGTGGCCTGCGAGGAATCCGTAGCGCTCTCCGGGTCCTTGGCTCAGGCAATGGAGTATTTCGCCAGCCTGGGCTACGCCTGGGGAATCCGCATCGAGATGCCCCTGCTGGACTGCAGGATCATCCAGGCGGTGGCGGCTTATCCTCTGGAAGCCCGGGAGTTCGGCACCTGGAATCGGCTGCTCATGAGGCAAGGCGCCAAGGGGCTGCTGCCTCCGCGCATACGCTTGCGACAGGACAAGTCCCCCTTCTGGCCCGACGTGGCGAGCCGCTTGAGGCAGCGGCTGAATGCTGAGGATCTGGAAGCATCGATCCTCGACGGGGCGGCCGACGTAGAGAAGTATGTCGACCGTGCGACGCTACGCGCCGCGATTCGGGACGTTTCGGAGGGGACAGCCGCTCGCGGTGGCATTCATCAGATTGCTGCGATCAGCAGTGCGGCCCAGCTTGCGATCTTCCTGCGGCAGGCTGAGCAGCGTAGCGGCTCCTCATGGGGCTAACGGGATGGCACCAATCCGGTGACCAGGCCCGCTTCCTCATGATGCGCTCTTTGTCGCGCTGCCAGTGGCGACGCGAGCCACGGCGCTCGCGAAGCAGCGCCCAGGCGAAGTCGGAGCATGGGACTGGCGGGATGACACCAATCTGGTGATCAGGCCCGCTTCCTCCTGATGCGCTCTTTGTCCCGCTGTCAGTGGCGACGCGAGCCACGGCGCTCGCGAAGCAGCGCCCAGGCGAAGTCGGAGCATGGGACTGGCGGGATGGCACCAATCCGGTGACTAGGCCCGCTTCCTCATGATGCGCTCTTTGTCCCGCTGCCAGTCCCGATCCTTCAGGTCAGCGCGCTTGTCATGCTGCTTCTTTCCCTTGGCCAAGCCAATCTGCAGCTTGGCGCGGCCGCGGGTCCAGTGCAGGTCCAGGGGGACCAGGGTATAGCCGGCGCGCTCGACCTTGCCGACCAGCATTGACAGTTCGCGCTCGTGCATCAGCAGCTTGCGGGTGCGGGTGGAGTCGGCGATCTCGTGGGTGCAGGTGTGCTTGCCCGGGGTGAAGTGGGCGCCGATCAGCCAGGCTTCGCGGTTCTTGAGGACGACGTAGGCCTCCGTGATCTGCGCACGGCCTTCGCGGAGGCTCTTGACCTCCCAGCCCTGCAGCATCAGGCCGGCCTCATGGCTTTCCTCGATGAAGTAGTCATGGCGCGCACGACGGTTTTCCGCGATGCGGCGGTCACCGTCCTTCTTGTTATCTTCCTTCTTGCTCATCGGTGAATTATAGGCGTCATGGCGGATATCCGTGGCCGGATGGCCTGAACAGGGCCGTTCCGGCCCGGATCAAGGCGCAAAAGCCGCCAGGAAGGGTCATGCGGAATGCGTGGTTCCCGCTAGACTATCGGCATGAACATCCGCGAAAGCAGTTACGGCTACTGGGGATCGTCAAGCCGCTTCCTGTGGGTGGCCGCCGGTGCCACGGTGGGCATCGGCAACGTCGCGCGCCTGCCGTACCTGATGGGCGAGCACGGCGGCGCGGTGTTCCTGGGCTTCTACCTGCTGTGCCTGCTGCTGGTCGGGCTGCCGTTGCTGGCCACGGAATGGGTGCTGGGCCGCTGGATGCGCGACGACGTCATCAGCGGCTTCCGTCGCGTGGTGGATGCGGCGGGGGCCTCGCGTTTCTGGGTGGTGATCGGCTACCTGTCGCTGGCCAGCGCGGTGATGGTCCTGTCGTACTACAGCGTGATTGCCGGCTGGAGCCTGGCCTATGCCGTGCGCGCGGCCGGCGGGGTATTCGATGGCATCGGCGTGGAGCATGCCCGCGAGGCCTTCCTGAGCTTTGCCCAGGACCCGGAGCGCGCGCTGTCCTGGCATACGATCTTCATGGTCACGGCCTGCATCATCGTCACCCACGGTTTTCGCGACGGCATCGAGCGGGCTGCGCTGCGCCTGCTGCCGACAGCCTTCCTGGTGGCGATCGGCCTGTGCCTCTACACCATGCTCACCGGCAGCACGGCCGAGGCCCTGCGCTTCCTGCTGACGCCGGACTGGCAGAAATTCGGCTGGCGTGGCGCACTGGAGGCCCTGCAGCAGGCTTTCTTCACCATGGCGCTGGGCATCGGCTCGATGCTGGCCCTGGGCAGCTACCTGCCGGCGCGGGCGCCGCTCAAGCGACTGGCCCTGGGCGTGGTGCTGATCGACACGGGCTTCAGCCTGCTGGCGGGCCTGGCGATCTTTGCGCTGATCTTCAGCGCTGGCGTGGAGCCGGCCAGCGGCGTGGCGCTGCTGTTCCAGGCGTTGCCGGCGGCATTCCCCGCCGGCGTGGTCGGCATTGTGGTGGCGCTGTCGCTGTACACCATGCTCTTCATCGTCACGCTCACGGCGGCCAGCGCACTGCTGGAGACCACCACGCGCTACCTGATGGATCGCTTCCGCACCACGCGTGTATTCGCCGCCACGTCCAGCTCGCTGCTGATCTGGTTCCTGGGGTTGGGTACACTGCTGTCTTTCGGCGTGCTGCAGGACGTGACGCTGATGGGCCGCAATTTCTTTGGCTGGATGCAGTGGCTGACGGCCAACTGGTTCGCGCCGGCCACGGCGCTGCTGATCTGCATCTTCACGGCGCGGATCATGCCGGAGGAGATGGCGCGCTCCGCCTTCGGCGAGCGCGAGGGCTGGCTGTTCAGCCTCTGGCGCGCGCTGCTGCGGTATCCGACGCGCCTGGCGCTGATCATCATCCTCGGCTATTCGGCCGGCCTGCTGGACTGGATCGCGGAACTCTGGGGCTGATGGCGACCCTGGAACGATCGGCGCTGCTGCGTTTTTCCGCGGCCGCCATGTACGAGCTGGTGGCCGACATCGAGGCCTATCCCGGCTTCCTGCCCGGCTGCGTCTCGGCCGTGGTGGAGCACAGCCAGGACGATCGGGTGCGTGCAAGGGTGGGTTTCAACGTCAAGGGGCTTAAGGACAGCTTCGCCACCGAGAACCGTCTGCAGCCCGGTCGCAGCATCCACATGCGGCTGGTGGATGGCCCCTTTCGCCAGCTCGATGGCACCTGGGAATTCCAGGCTCTGGCCGAGGATGCCTGCAAGGTGACACTGAAGCTGTCGCTGGATTTCGGCAGCCGCATCGTGGAAAGCACGCTGTCGCCCTGGATGGACCGCGCGGTCAACGGGCTGATCGAGGCATTCCGCCGCCGCGCCGAGGCGCTGCATGGCAAACATTGAGACCATCCAGGTTGAAGTGGCCTATGCCAGGCCCGGAGAGCAGGCGATCCTGGTGCTCGCGGTGCCGGCCGGCACGAAGGCCGAAGAAGCCATCATGGCCTCCGGCATCCTCGCGCGCTTTCCCGAGATTGATCTTCCCAATGCCCGCCTAGGCCTGTTCTCGCGGCCCGTGGCCCATGACGAGCCGCTACGCGATGGCGACCGCGTGGAGATTTACCGGCCGCTTCAGGCGGATCCCAAGCAGGTGCGCCGTCAGCGCGCCGCCGCTACGCGCCGCAGGTAATCCAGCCTACTTGGTAATGCGCTTCTGCACCGCGGCGGCGGTGAAGAAGTCCGGCTTGTAATCCGGCGTGAAGTCGTAGGGCTTGTCCTCGTTGAACATCGCCGTGATGAAGTAGCGGCCGCTGTCGAAGTGATAGATCACCTCCGGCGCCGCCGAGCTGGCGAGGATGTTGGTGCCGAACTGCGTGTGCCCTTCCTGGAACTGGTAGAGCTCGCCGCGGTTGTTGTAGTTGTCCACCATGACGATGTTCCAGCCGTCTTCGTCGAGGTAGAAGCGGCGCTTCCTGAAGGTATGCGCCATGCCGGGCCGCAGCTCGGCGTCCACCACCCACACGCGGTGCAGCTCGTAGCGCGGCAGGTCCTGGTTCAGATGTCCGGGGCGTGCCAGCTGCGAGAAACGGATGGTGTTGCTGCCGATACGATGCGAGTTGTAGGGGATATACATCTCGCGCTTGCCCACGAGCCTCCAGTTGTAGCGTTCCAGGGTGCCGTTGAACATGTCCACCTGGTCGTAGAACTGGCTGCCGTCGGTTCCTTCGGCGGGGTTGTCGCAGCAGACCGTGGGCGCACGGCGCACGCGCTTGAGCGTGGGCGTGTAGAGCCAGGCGGCGCGCCCCTCGCTGCCGGTGCCGGCGCGGTCATGCACCAGGATCGTGGTGCCGGCCACGCGCGGCGGCGCGGTGGTGGCCGACAGGTAGCGCAGGAACTCAGCGTCGCCGCGATGCAGCGTCACGGGTTTGCGGATAGAGCCGTAGGTGAACTGCACGTCCTCCAGGATCTTGGTCAGCTGGTACTGGCCATTGGGCTGGACGATCATCTGGTTGTTGTAGCGGCGCACGGCGTCGCCGCGCCAGCGCAGCTTGTGGTTCCAGATCGGCTCCGGCCCAGACTTGGGAATGGGGAAGGGGACGCCCACGCTGCAGCCATCCAGCTCATCCAGGCCATGCAGTTCGCAGACGCTGGCGTTGACCTTGGTGGCGGCGTATATCGCCTCCGGCATCGCCACCGGGCGGTGCGAGGGATACACCAGCATCTTGTAGCTGGGGTGCAGCGACAGCAGCTTCTTGTGGCCTTCAGACAGCCGCTCCAGCGAGCGCGACATGTTGGAGGCGGAGAGCACCAGGATCGGTTGCTCTGAGTCGATGGCGGGGTCGGAGAAGAACTCGCCGCTGAGCTTGCCGCGCTGCTTGCCGGGGGACCAGGCGGGGATGCTGCCATCCTTGTTGGCGGCCCGTTCGGCGCCGACCGGGGTGAGGGGCCCACCGAGCTTGGCGGCCTCGGCGATGTCGGCCTTGGCCGAAGCCTGACCGGCCATGACGAGCAGCGACAGGGCCGCCGCGATCCGCAGGATGGAACGGTTCATGTTGCTCTCCCCAATCGAGCCATGCAGATGGAAGGTGTCGCCCGGGCGGTGACACCACCAAAGACCGGCCCCCGCCGGTCCCCGGGCGCCGCGATCAGGGCGAGCTGCGGTCCGGCGTCAGGATGACGCCCGATTCCTTGCCCTGTTCGCTCTCGATGCGCGTCTCCTCGGCCTGGGCCTTCTTGTCCTCGCGCAGTACGGTCTTCACGTCCGGATCTTCCAGGGCCTTGTTGTCGGCGTCCGGCGCCTTGACCCCGTCCATGCGGCTGACTTTGTCGCCATCGAACCAGAGGCTGACCACTCGGGAGGACACCTTGCCGCGCGGCGACTTGTAATAGCCCACGTAGTCCCAGCGACGGTCCTCGAAGGGGCTGGCGGCCACGGGCGTGCCCATCAGGAAGCGGACCTGCTCGCGGCTCATGCCGACCTGGAGCTGGTCAAGCTGCTTCTGCTCGATGACGTTGCCCTGGCGGGTGGGAAGCTTGTAGACGATCTGGCAGGCGCTCAGGGCCAGGGCCGTGAGAACCAACAAAATAACTCGCATGGGTTGATGCCTCGTAGGGGAGTGCGATAATACCGGAAATCCTCCCTTTGACAGGCATCCCGTGGAATCGTCCGATCTTCGTAGCGCCGGCCTCAAGGTTACCCTTCCGCGCCTGAAAATCCTGGAGATGCTGGAGAGCCATCCGGCTCGCCACATGTCCGCTGAAGATATCTATCGCAAGCTGATGGACTCGGAGGAGGACATCGGCCTGGCCACGGTCTACCGCGTCCTGACCCAGTTCGAGACCGCCGGCCTGGTCAAGCGCCACCATTTCGAGGGTGGCCACGCCGTGTTCGAATTGGAGCGCGGCCCTCATCACGACCACATGGTCAACCTCGATACCGGCGAAGTGATCGAGTTCGTCTCCGAGGAGATCGAGAAGCTGCAGAAGCAGATCGCCGAGAAGCACGGCTTCACGGTGGAGGACCACAGCCTGGTCCTGTACGTGCGGCCCAAGGGCGGCAAGAAGAAGGGCTGATGGCTTTTCCCCTCGCCCGTTTACGGCAGGGTGGCCGTAGGCCGGAAGGGGGTTTCTGTAAATCTGGGCTTGGCTGACTTGGGACGATTTACAGCAGCCCTCTCCCCGACCCCTCTCCCGCAGGCGGGCGAGGGGAGCAAGAGCTCAGGCCTTCGCCGCTCGCTGCAGCAAATCCTTTGCATGGTTCAGCGCCGCAGCGGTGATCTCCACGCCGCCCTGCATGCGCGCCAGTTCCTCCACGCGGTCCTTGTCGGCCAGCGGCCGCACGCGGGTATAGGTCTGGCCTGACTTCACTTCCTTGGCGATGGCGAACTGGCGATGGCCCTGGGCCGCGACCTGCGCCAGGTGGGTCACGCAGAGTACCTGGCCCTGCTGGCCGCCCAGCTCGCGCAGCTTCTGGCCCACCACCTCGGCGACGCCGCCGCTGATGCCGGCATCCACCTCGTCGAAGATCATGGTGGCGGCGCCGGAGCGCTGCTGGCCCACCACCTGCACCGCCAATGACACGCGGGACAGTTCGCCGCCGGAGGCCACCTTGGCCAGCGGGCGGGGCGGCTGCCCGGGGTTGGCGCTGAAGTCGAACCGAACTTCATCGTCGCCGCTGCTGCGGGGGCGACCCTCGGCGTCGGTCTCCACGGCGGCCAGGAACTGGGCGTTGGCCATGCCCAGCTGGCGCACGATCGCCGACACCTGCTCGCCGAAGCCCTTGGCGGCTTTGCGCCGGGCCGTTCCCAGCTTGGCGGCGGCCTCGCGGTAGCGCTTCAGCGCGGCCGTGCGGCGGGCTTCCAGGGCTTCCATCTGGCCGGCCGCGTCTTCCAGGCCGCCCAGTTCCTCGCGCAGGGCCGCCAGCTTTTCCGGCAGTTCCGCCGGGCGGATGCGGTGCTTGCGTGCCAGGTCATGGATATCGGCCATGCGCTGTTCCAGCTGGGCCAGCTGCTCCGGGTCCAGGTCCAGGCGGGCCAGCAGGCGGCTCAGGGAGTCGGCCGCCTCGCGCACCTGGGCCTGGGCGCTCTCGGCCAAGTCCAGGGCCTCGCGGAAACCCTCGTGCAGCGGCACCAGTCCGGTCAGCAGTCCGGAGGCGGTCGCCAGCTGGTCGTAGAGGCTGGCCTCGGCGCCGTAGAGCATCTCCTGGGCCTGGTTGCCTTCCTGCATCAGCCGGCCCGCATTGGCCAGGCGGCGGTGCTCGGCTTCCATCTGCTCGATCTCGCCTTCGCCCAGGTTCATGGCCTCCAGCTCGCGCAGCTGGAAGCGCAGGTAGTCCAGCTGGGCCGGATCGCGGCTGCCGGCAGTGCGCAGGCGCTCGATCTGCTTCTCCACGTCGGACACTTCACGGGCGGCTTCGCGCACCGCGTCCAGTGCCGTCCCGTGGCCGCCGAACTGGTCCAGCAGTCCGCGCTGCACCTCGGGGCGCAACAGGGTCTGGCTCTCGGACTGGCCGAAAATCTCGATCAGCCGCTCGCCCAGGTCCCGCAGCGGGCCGGCATTGACCGGCTGGCCGTTGACGAAGGCGCGGGTGCGGCCTTCGGCGTAGACCACGCGGCGCACCAGGCAGCGGCTGGGCTCGTCCTCATCGACCAGCTCCTGTTCCTTGAGCCAGGCGGAGGCGTCGCCACCGGCGACCAGCGCGAACTCGGCGCTGACCTCGGCCTTCTCCTGGCCGCTGCGCACCAGGCTGGCATCGGCGCGGCTGCCGACGATCAGGCCGATGGCGTCGATCAGGATCGACTTGCCGGCGCCGGTCTCGCCGGTCAGCGTGGTGAAGCCGCGTCCGAAGTCGAGGGCCAACTCGTCGATGATGGCGAGATTCTTGATCTGCAGGTGGGTCAGCATGGGTCAGACTTGGAGGCTCAGCCCGGCTCGCGTTGCGCGGGGCCGCGGCCCCAATGGAGTTTGCTGCGCAAGAGATTGAAGTAGCTGTAATTCTTGGGGTGGATCAGGCTCAGGGGCCACTCGGCCCGGGAGACTTCCACGGCGTCGCCGGGCTGCAGGATTTCGCTGGTCTGGCCGTCGCAGGTCAGCATCACGCGGGAGCCGTCATGGCCGCCCAGCACGATGCGCACCGTCTGGCTGGCGCTGACCACGATCGGACGGTCCGACAGGGTGTGCGGGCAGATCGGCACCAGCGCCAGTGCCTCCAGCGAGGGGTGCACCACCGGGCCGCCACCGGACAAGGCGTAGGCCGTGGAACCGGTGGGCGAGGCGATGATGAAACCGTCGGCGCGGTGCTGCGAGATGAATTCGCCGTCAATCCAGGTTTCGAACTCCACCATGCGGATGGCCGCCTGGTTGCGGATGACCACGTCGTTGACGGCCAGGGCCGGCTGCACCGGCATGCCGTTGCGCAGGATACGGCAGCTCAGCAGCAGGCGGTCTTCGCGCAGGTACTCGCCGCGGAAGATCGCGCCCAGGCTTTCGCGCATGTCCTCGGGGGTCACGTCCACCATGAAGCCCAGGCGGCCCTGGTTGATGCCGAGCAGGGGCACCGCGGCCGGGGCCATCTCGCGCGCCGCCGACAGCAGGGTGCCGTCGCCACCGACCACCACCACCAGGTCGCAGCGCTTGGCCAGCTCGGCGCGGGTGACGAAGCTCACCGGCTCGTCGACCAGGTCGGCGCTATAGGTGTCCACCAGCACGGTGCGGCCCAGTTCCGCCAGGTGGCGGCACAGGGCATTGAGCACGGGCGCAACCTGAGGGCTGCGGTGCTTGCCGATCACACCGACGGTCTGGAAGTGGGTCATGGAGCGTCTGAGAGCCGAGACGGCCGGAAAATACCACGAAATCTCGCGCTCCTGATGCGTTCGTGCTATTGAATTGCGGTAACAAGTGCTTCATTTTTAAGGTATGTCGAATCCCCTGGACTCCCGCGCCGCGGAGCTGCTGAAGCTGCTGGTCGAGCGCTATATCCACGATGGCCAGCCGGTCGGCTCGCGCACGCTCTCGCGCATGGCCGCGTTGGGCCTGTCGCCGGCGACGATCCGCAACGTCATGGCCGATCTGGACGAGCTCGGCTTCGTCGCCTCGCCGCATACCTCGGCCGGGCGCATCCCGACCACGCGGGGTTACCGCTACTTCGTTAACAACATGCTGGCGCCGGAGCCGCTGTCGGATAACGAGCGCGAGCACATCGCCGATACCCTGGTGCCCCACCGCGCCCGCTCGGAGGCTGATCTGGTGCAGGCCGCCTCGGCGCTGCTGTCGCAGCTGTCGCACATGGCCGGCGTGGTCACCGTGCCGCGCCGCAATCTGGCGATCCTGCGCCAGGTGGAGTTCCTGCCGCTGTCGGGCAACCGCGTGCTGGCGATCCTGGTGGTGAACCAGGCCGAGGTACAGAACCGCGTCATCCACACCGAGCGCCCCTATGGCGCCGACGAACTGGGCCGCTACGCCGCGCTGCTCAACGAGCAGTTCGCCGGGCGTGATCTGGTGAGTCTGCGCAATGCGCTGATGAGCGACGCCCTGGATACCCAGAACCGCCTGAACCTGCATCTGCGCGATGCCGCCTCCATGGCCGAGCAGGCGGTGACCGGCGAGCGTGCCCCGGACTACGTGCTGGCCGGTGGCAGCAACCTGATGGGCTTCCAGGAGCTGGCCGACGTGCAGCGCCTGCGCGGCCTGTTCGACGCCCTGGACCGCAAGCGCGACCTGCTGAACCTGTTCGACCAGTGCCTGGGGGCGGACGGGGTGCAGATATTCATCGGCGACGAGTCGGGCTACCAGGTGCTGGACGAGTGCAGCGTGGTCACCGCGCCGTATTTCGTCGAGGGACAGGTGGCCGGCGTGCTGGGTGTGATCGGCCCGACCCGCATGGCCTACCGCCGCATCATCCCGTTGGTACAGGAAACCGCCCGGGTACTCACCCAGGGCTTGAAAACCGGCGGCTAGGCCCCAAAAACCGTTGCCTGGAGGCGTCCGCGGCAGGCGCGGGCGGCCTTTTTTCATTATCCTGCGCGCCCCTGAACGGGCTCCAAACCCGCTATAAAACCCCTTAAAAGCCAAAAAAGCCGACATGACTACGCCGGAAACCCAGGCGCCCGCGGACTCCGCGCCGCCGCCCGACGACGCCAACGCCGAGATCGCCGCCCTCAGCCAGGAGCTGGAGCAGGCCCGCGCTGAAGTCGCCGCTGCCAAGGACGCTCAGCTGCGCGCCGCCGCGGACCTCGAAAACACCCGCCGCCGCCTTGAGCGCGACGCCGCCAGCAGCCTCAAGTTCGCCAACGAACGCGTGATCGGCGACCTGCTGGCCGTGGCCGATAGCCTGGAACTGGGCCTGAAGGCCGCCGGCAGCGCCGAGGGTGCCGCCAAGGCACTGGCCGATGGCATGCAGCTGACCTACCGCCAGCTGATGTCGGTGCTGGAGAAGCACGGCGTCAAGGTCGTGGACCCCACCGGCCAGCCTTTCAACCCGGACCACCACCAGGCCATGACCATGGCCGAGTCCGCCGAACTGCCCCCCAACCATGTCGTCAGCACCATGCAGAAGGGCTACCTGCTGCACGAGCGCCTGTTGCGCCCTGCGATGGTCGTGGTGTCCAAGGCGCCCGCCGCGGCCAGCTGAATATACGGTTGTGCAAGTGGCCTCTTGAATCGCCACTCCGCGCCATCAAATAACGCATAAGCAACGAAATTCACGGAGTACCTGAGCAATGTCCAAGATCATCGGTATCGACCTCGGCACCACCAACAGCTGCGTGGCGGTCATCGAAGGCGGCAACGTCAAGGTCATCGAGAACGCCGAGGGCGAGCGCACCACGCCGTCCATCGTGGCGTACACCGACGACGCCAACCCGATCACTGGCCGCGCCGCCAAGCGCCAGGCCGTGACCAACCCGCACAACACGCTGTTCGCGGTGAAGCGCCTGATCGGCCGTCGCTACGAGGACGCCGAGGTGCAGAAGGCGATCAAGCATTCGCCCTTCAAGATCGTCAAGGCCGACAACGGCGATGCCTGGGTCGACGTCAAGGGCAAGAAGCTCGCCCCGCAGCAGGTCTCGGCCGAGATCCTGATGAAGATGAAGAAGACCGCCGAGGACTACCTCGGCCACCCGGTGACCGAGGCGGTCATCACGGTGCCGGCCTACTTCAACGACAGCCAGCGCCAGGCCACCAAGGACGCCGGCCGCATCGCGGGCCTGGAGGTCAAGCGCATCATCAACGAGCCGACCGCGGCCGCGCTGGCCTTCGGCCTGGACAAGGTCAAGGGCGACAAGAAGATTGCCGTGTACGACCTCGGCGGCGGCACCTTCGACGTGTCGATCATCGACATCGTCGAGTCCGACGGCGAGAAGTCCTTCGAGGTGCTCGCCACCAACGGCGACACTTTCCTGGGCGGCGAAGACTTCGATCACCGCGTGATCGAGTACATCGCGGCCGAGTTCCAGAAGGAGCAGGGCATCGACCTGCACAAGGACCCCCTGGCCCTGCAGCGCCTGAAGGAAGCCGCCGAGAAGGCGAAGATCGAGCTGTCGTCGACCACGCAGACCGAGGTCAACCTGCCGTACATCACGGCCGACGCTTCGGGCCCCAAGCACCTGAACATCAAGCTGACCCGCGCCAAGCTGGAGTCGCTGGTGGACGACCTCATCGCCAAGTCGATGGAGCCCTGCAAGATCGCCCTGCGCGACGCCGGCCTCAAGGCTAGCGAGATCCAGGACGTGATCCTGGTCGGCGGCCAGACGCGCATGCCCAAGGTTCAGGAAGCGGTCAAGAACTTCTTCGGCAAGGAGCCGCGCAAGGACGTCAACCCGGATGAGGCCGTCGCCGCGGGCGCCGCCGTTCAGGGCGCCGTGCTGTCCGGCGACCGCAAGGACGTGCTGCTGCTCGACGTGACCCCGCTGTCGCTGGGCATCGAGACCCTGGGCGGCAAGATGACCAAGCTGATCGAGAAGAACACCACGATCCCGACCAAGAAGTCGGAGACCTTCACCACGGCCGACGACAACCAGACCGCCGTGACGATCCAGGTCTACCAGGGTGAGCGCGAGATCGCCTCGGCCAACAAGTCGCTGGGCCGCTTCGACCTCACCGGCATCGCGCCGGCGCCGCGCGGCATGCCGCAGGTCGAGGTGATCTTCGACATCGACGCCAACGGCATCCTGCACGTCACGGCCAAGGACAAGGCTACCGGCAAGGAGCAGTCGATCCGCATCACCGCCAACTCGGGCCTCTCGGAAGACGAGATCCAGAAGATGGTGAAGGACGCCGAGGCCCACGCCGAGGAAGACAAGAGGTTCGGCGAGCTGATCGCCGCGCGCAATCAGGCCGAGGGCATGGCGCACGCGGTCGAGAAGTCGCTGAAGGACCTGGGCGAGGATCAGGTGCAGGCCGACGAGAAGAAGGCCATCGAGGATGCGCTCGCGGCGTTGCGCGAGGCCGCCAAGGGTGAGGACAAGGCCGACATCGAGGCCAAGACCACCGCCCTGACGGAAGCCTCGGGCAAGCTGATGGAGCGCGTCTACGCCGCCAAGGCGGCCGAGGGCGGCGCTCCGGGTGCCGAGGCGCCGGGCGCGTCGGCCGGTAGCGGCTCCAAGGACGGCGACGTCGTGGATGCCGAGTTCACCGAAGTGAAGGACAAGAAGTAAAGACGTAAGGCGTGAGGGGTGAGGCGTGAGGCGTAACAGCCGCGCCTCGCCCCTTTTGCCGTTTGGGGATTCAACAAAAAAGCTGTAGGGAGCGGTACATGAAGTCGGCTAATGCCTCACACCTCACGCCTCACGCCTCACGATGAAGCGCGACTACTACGACGTACTCGGGGTCGAGAAGACTGCCACCGAGGATGAGCTGAAGAAGGCCTATCGCAAGCTGGCGATGAAGTACCACCCGGACCGCAATCCGGGCGACAAGGCGGCCGAGGAGAAATTCAAGGAAGCCAACGAGGCCTACGAGGTGCTTTGCGACGCGCAGAAGCGCGCGGTCTATGACAAGCACGGCCATGAAGGCTTGCAGCGCGGCGGCCCGGGCGGCTTCGGCGGCGGCGCCGGCGGCTTCTCCGACATCTTTGGCGATGTCTTCTCCGACATCTTCGGTGGAGGCGGCGGACGCGGCGGCCCGCGTCGTGGCGCGGACCTGCGCTACATGATGGAGCTGACGCTGGAGCAGGCGATCTTCGGGACCACCGAATCCATCCGCATCCCCACCTGGGGCGATTGCGAGCCCTGCCATGGCAACGGCACGGCCGACGCCAAGAAACCCTCGTCCTGCCCGACCTGCAAGGGTTCCGGCCAGGTGCGCGTGCAGCAAGGCTTCTTCGTGCTGCAGCAGACCTGCCCGCATTGCCGCGGTCGCGGCACCACCATCACCGACCCCTGCAAGAGCTGCCGCGGTGCCGGCAAGATCAAGCGCGAGAAGACGCTGGAGGTGAAGATTCCCGCCGGCGTCGACACCGGCGACCGCATCCGCCTCACCGGCGAGGGCGAGCCGGGCGACAAGGGCGCCACCCCGGGCGACCTGTACGTGCAGATCAACGTGCACCCGCACGATTTCTTCGAGCGCGACGGCAACGACCTGCACTGCACCGTGCCGATCTCCATCGTCACCGCGGCCCTGGGCGGCAAGCTCGAGGTGCCGACGCTGGACAGCCGCGCCGAGATCGACATCCCGGACGGCACGCAGAGCGGCAAGCAGTTCCGCCTGCGCGGCAAGGGCGTGCGCTCGATCCGCAGCTCGGCCACGGGAGATCTCTACTGCACCGTGATGGTCGAGACCCCGGTCAAGCTCAGCCGCCAGCAGAAGGACCTGCTGCGCGACTTCGGCAAGACGCTGGAGGGCAAGGAAGCCAGCCACCACCACCCGGAAACCTCGTCCTGGCTGAACCGCGCCAAGCAGTTCATCGACGATCACCTGAAGTAACCGGGAGCCGCGACGATGCCGTTCAGCGTCCTGCGCAACTTCGTACTGGGCACCCTGGTGCTGATCATCGCGCTGTTCACCGGCGGCTTCTTCCTGCCGGATACGGCGCGGGTCGAGCGCCAGGTGTTGGTGCAGGCGTCCCCCCAGCAGATCTTTCCGCTGATCAACGGCTTTGCGCGCTTCAACGAGTGGCAGCCCTGGGCCCGGATGGACCCGGGCATGAAGATCGAGCGCAGCGGCCCGGCAGAAGGTGTCGGCGCTCGCCAGGCCTGGTTCAGCGAGAGCAAGGGCGTGGGCTCGGGCAGCCTGGAGATCATCGAGTCGGTGCCCGACAAGACGGTGAGCATGCAGGTGGCCTACACCGGCTTCGACGGTGACAACCAGTCGATCTTCACGCTGAAGCCGGAGGGCGAGGGCACGCGGGTGACCTGGACCTACCGGACCCGCGTGGGCACCAACATCATCGGCCGCTACTTCGGCCTGATGCTGGACGGCATGGTGGGCAAGGACTACGAGACCGGCCTGCTGAACCTCAAGCTGCTGGCCGAGCGCGACGCCGCCAAGCCCGCGTCCTGAAACGCTTCATCCGCCGGGCGTGATGCCCAGGCACCGGTTCCAGGTATCGGCGGCGTAGTCACGCGCAGGGCGCTGCGTGCGGTAGGCCCCGGCCACGATCTCCTCCGACTCGCTGGAGCTGAAGCCGAGCTGTCGCCGGACCGATTCGATCGGCTGGCCAGCCTGGGCCTGGTTCCTGGCGACGAGCGCGACATCGAGATTCCAGATGCACAGGGTCGGCGTCTGCAGGCGCGTCATCGAGTCGATCCCGGCGCTGCGCTGGGCGCAGGTGCGGAAGTATTCCTTCGAGAACTCCCAGGGCGAGCCGAACGTGCTCCGGTACACCGACTCCAGGGCCGACAGCGTATCCGTCGAACGGCCGGCGTGACGATCACGCGCCTGCTCCAGCGGCAGCCCCTGCAGCTTGAAGGTCGCCATCAGGAAGGCTTCGCCCGCCAGGTTGCTGCAGCGCTGCAGGCCGACGAGTTCGGCCGGAGTGAAGCCAGCCGTGGCAGGGGCGGGCTCCTCGGGTGCTTCGGCAGGCGCGGAAGGCGGAGCCGACGCACAGCCCGCCAGGGCCAGCACGGTGGCAACGAGAAACGAACGGGCCATGCCGGAAAGGCCGATGCTCATAGCCCGAGGCTGCGCAGTTCCTGCGCCGGCACCGACTCCTCCCACAGCGCATTGAACGTGCGCAGTTGCTGGCGGGCGTCCAGCGGCGCGTGGGGCAGATATTTTGCGTCGATCTCTTCCGGCGCGCCGCGCAGCAGCAGCGCCTTCTCGTCGGCCAGGATGTACTCGTCACCCGGCAGCGTGCGCTCCGGCAGCGGCTCCCGGAACTCGATGCGGCTGCTGAGCAGGCGGCCCAGCTCCACCAGCCGGTGCGCACCGCGCATGGCCAGCGCCGGTTGGCGCACCAGGGCCCGCAGCCGCGCGCGGCGATGCTGCAGCACGAAGCTGCGCACGGTGGCGACGAAAGCCTCGTCGCCGTAGATGCGGCGGTCGAGGCTGTCGCTGTAGATCACGATCTCCATGCGCGCGGCCCGGGCCACCAGCACGGCGTGCTCGGTGAATGCCGCCACGCCGCTGACAAGGGCGGGAGCCGTTGTCACGTCGTCGGGCGGCATGGCGTCCATGGAGTGCGGGCCTTCAGACGCCCTTGGCCTGCTGCACAGCGTTGCCGGTGTAGCTACCCGGCGTCATCGCCAGCAGGCGCTGCTTGTCCTCTTCCGGCAGGGCCAGGCCCTTCACGAACTCGCGCAGCTGATCCTTGCCCACCTTCTGGCCGCGGGTCAGGCGCTTGAGCTGCTCGTAGGGCTCCGGCAGGCCGTGGCGGCGCATGACGGTCTGGATGGCTTCGCCCAGCACTTCCCAGTTGGCGTCCAGGTCCTGGCCCATCTTCCAGGCGTCGCCTTCGAGCTTGCCGATGCCCTTGGCGATGGCCTGGTAGGACACCAGCGAGTGCGCAATGCCCACGCCGAGGTTGCGCAGGACGGTGGAGTCGGTGAGGTCACGCTGCCAGCGCGAGATCGGCAGCTTCTCGGAAAGGTGCTGCATGATGGCGTTGCCGATGCCCAGGTTGCCCTCGGCGTTCTCGAAGTCGATCGGGTTGACCTTGTGCGGCATGGTCGAGCTGCCCACTTCGCCGGCGACGGTCTTCTGCTTGAAGTAGCCCAGGGAGATGTAGCCCCAGACGTCGCGGCAGAAGTCGATGAAGATGGTGTTGATGCGCGTCAGCGCGTGGAAGTACTCGGCGATATAGTCATGGGGCTCGATCTGGGTCGTGGCCGGGCTCTGGTCCAGGCCCAGGCCCTTGATGAAGCCGGCCGAGAACGTCGGCCAGTCGACATCCGGGTAGGCGGCGTAATGGGCACTGTAGTTGCCCACGGCACCGTTGGCCTTGCCCAGCAGTTGCACCGCGGCCAGCTGGTCGCGCTGGCGGCTGAGGCGATGCACGAACACGGCCATTTCCTTGCCCACCGTGGAGGGCGAGGCCGGCTGGCCATGGGTGCGGGTCAGCATCGGCTGTTCGGAATAACTGCGCGACAGGCCGGCGATGGCGGCGATCAGCTTGTCGATCTGCGGCAGCAGCACCTGTTCGCGAGCTTCCTTGAGCATCAGGGCGTGCGAGAGGTTGTTGACATCCTCCGAGGTGCAGGCGAAGTGGATGAACTCCTTTACCGCAGCCAGCTCGGGGTGGCTGCCGATCTTTTCCTTCAGGTAGTACTCCACCGCCTTGACGTCATGGTTGGTGGTGTCCTCGATGGCCTTGACCCGCTGGGCCTCCTGGATGTCGAAGGCCGAGGCGATCTTCTCCAGTTTCTCCCGGGCGGATTCGGACAGCGGCTTGACCTCGGGGATGCCCGGGTGCTCGGCCATGGCCTCCAGCCAGCGGATTTCCGCCAGCACGCGGAAGCGCATCAGGCCGAATTCGCTGAAGATTTGCCGCAGCTTGACGGTTTTTTCAGCATAACGGCCATCAATGGGGGAGACGGCGGACAGGGAGGTGAGGTTCATCGAAAAGACATTAGCTGGGATTTGTTGACCATTTTACCAATTAACCCCCGCGGAAGCGTCGAAATGCATTTTCGAGGCCGAAGGCGCATTTACGAAGAGCACTCGAAGCGTCAGGGTCGATCCCTGCCGAAAGCAGGGGTGGGGCCGCAGATCGCGCAAATCACCGGAGAGCGGAGCTATCGTACTCTGGCAGTTGCGCATGTTGCCGCAGAAACAGGCCAACGAATGCCTGGACTGCCACGCACCGTTGGCTGAGCGGAAGGCGCTGGTGGCGCAGATCCAGGCCTGGGCCTCGGCCCCCAAGACACCGCCGCCGGCACACGTGCCTGCCACGCTGGGGCATGACGGGCTGGTCTGTGCTGCCTGCCATGTGCGTGGCCACACGCGCTTCGGCCCGCCACCGCGCAGTGGCAAGCCGGCGGCAGGCGGCCCGCACGGCGGCTTCGAGGTCTCGGCGGCCTTCGAGGACGCCCGCTTCTGCGCCGCCTGCCACCAGTTCCCGGAGGAGGGGCCGCGCGTGGCCGGCAAGCTCTAGGAGGACACGCTGGCGCAATGGCAGCAGAGCGAACACGCGGCGCAGGGGCGCCAGTGCCAGTCCTGCCACATGCCGGATCGGGAGCATCGCTGGCCCGGCATCCACTCCGCCGACATGGTGCGCAAGGCGCTGGACGTGAGACTGGAAGTGGAGGCCGATGGCAGAGCCGTGGCGCGGTTGAGCAACGTCGGCGCCGGGCATCACTTCCCGACCTACATGGTGCCCAAGGTCCGCGTGGAGCTGCGGCTGGCGACGCCGGACGGGCAGTCACGGTTGCTGGCCGAGGACACGATCGGCTGGGACGTGAACGTGGAATTGACCGAGGAGAGCTTCGATACCCGCATTCCGCCGGGCGGCTCCCGGACGCTGGAGGCGCGCCTGCCGCCATCCTGGCCGGCCGGCTCGGAGCTGGAGCTGAGGATCGCCGTGGCGCCGCGGGAGCACTACGAGCGCACCTACCTGTCGGTGCTGGCCCAGGCCGACAAGCTGGATGCCGAGACCCTGCGCCTGCTGCGGCAGGCCTACGACGAGGCCGTGGCCGCCCGCTTCGAGGCCCTGCGGCTGCGCCGGCCGCTGCCGCCGGCTCCAGCCGCGAGGCCGGACGGCTGAGGGGGTAGGAGGGGACCGGCCAACAGGGCCGGGCACATCGGGTAAAATTCGCGCGCCGATTCTCGCCCGATATTCCCAGCCAGGCCTTTTCATGACCACGATCCGCCAGGAAGACTTCATCCAGTCCATCGCCGACGCTTTCCAGTACATCAGCTACTACCACCCCCTGGACTACATCCAGGCACTGGGTGCGGCTTATGAACGCGAGGAGTCTCCCGCCGCCAAGGACGCCATTGCGCAGATCCTGACCAACTCGCGCATGTGCGCCGAGGGCCACCGCCCGATCTGCCAGGACACCGGCATCGCCGTGGTCTTCCTGAAGGTGGGCATGAACCTGAAGTGGGATGCCACGCTGTCCGTGCAGGACATGGTCAACGAGGGCGTGCGCCGCGCCTACAACCACCCGGACAACAAGCTGCGCGCCTCCGTGCTGCTGGACCCGGCCGGCAAGCGCATGAACTCCAAGGACAACACGCCGGCCGTGGTGCACTACGAGATCGTGGCCGGCGATCACCTCGAGGTGATCTGCGCCGCCAAGGGCGGCGGCTCGGAGAACAAGTCGAAGCTGGCCATGCTGAACCCCTCCGACTCGATCGTGGATTGGGTCATCAAGACCCTGCCGACGATGGGCGCCGGCTGGTGCCCGCCGGGCATCCTGGGCATCGGCATCGGCGGCACGCCGGAGAAGGCGATGCTGCTGGCCAAGGAATCGTTGATGGCGCCGGTGGACATCCACGAGTTGCGCGAGCGCGCCGCCGCCGGTGTCGAGCTCAGCCGCGTCGAGGAACTGCGCCTGGAACTGATGGACAAGGTCAACGCGCTGGGCATCGGCGCCCAGGGCCTGGGCGGCCTGACCACGGTGCTGGACGTGAAGATCATGGACTACCCGACCCACGCGGCCTCGCTGCCGGTGGCGATGATCCCGAACTGCGCCGCCACCCGCCACGTGCACTTCCACCTCGACGGCACGGGCCCCGCGGTGCTGGAGACGCCGAAGCTGGAAGACTGGCCGCAGGTCACCTGGAAGGCCGACGAGAAGACCGCCAAGCGCGTCAACCTGGATACCCTGACGGATGCCGAGATAGCCAGCTGGCAGCCCGGCGACATCCTGCTGCTGAACGGCAAGATGCTGACCGGCCGCGACGCCGCGCACAAGCGCATCGCCGACATGCTTAAGAAGGGCGAGAAGCTGCCGGTGGACTTCACCGGCCGTGCTATCTACTACGTGGGGCCGGTGGATGCGGTGCGTGACGAGGCCGTGGGCCCGGCCGGCCCGACCACTGCCACGCGCATGGACAAGTTCACCGACATGATGCTGTCCCAGACCGGCCTGCGCGTGATGATCGGCAAGTCCGAGCGCGGCCCGGTGGCCATCGAGTCGATCAAGCAGCACAAGGCGGCCTACCTGATGGCGGTGGGCGGCGCGGCCTACCTGGTGTCCAAGGCGATCAAGACCGCCAAGGTGCTGGGCTTCGCCGACCTGGGCATGGAGGCGATCTATGAGTTCGAGGTCCAGGACATGCCGGTGACCGTGGCCGTCGACAGCCAGGGCACTTCCGTGCACAACACCGGTCCCAAGGTCTGGCAGGCCAAGATCGGCAAGATCCCGGTCGCGGTCGCCTGACCCCCATCCACCCACCTGGGCCCACGATGACCCTCAACTTCCGCCTGCTGAACCTGCTCGGCTTCCTCGGCTGCATCTTCGGCCTGCTGTTCGCGCTGTACCTGCAGCACTACCGCGGCTACGAACCTTGCCCGTTCTGCATCTTCCAGCGCGTGGCGATGCTGGCGACCGGCCTGGTGTTCCTGGCGGCCGCCATCCACGGCCCGAAGGTCGGCGGGCAGTGGGTCTACGTGTTCCTGTCGAGCATGGCGGCGCTGGTCGGCGCCGGCATCGCCGCACGCCACGTCTGGCTGCAGAGCCTGCCGCCGGACCAGGTCCCGGCCTGCGGCCCGACGCTGGACTACCTGATGGACATGATGCCGCTGCAGGAGGTCGTCGCCACCGTGCTCAAGGGTGACGGCAACTGCGCCAAGATCGACGCGCAGTGGCTGGGCATCAGCCTGCCGGGCTGGACCCTGATCGCCTTCATCGGCTTCGTCGTCTATGCCGTCCTGACTCCCGTCCTTCCCAAGATCCTGAGGAAATCCGCATGAGCACTGCTACCACCGATCTCTCCGACGCCCACCCGGACGCCCAGGTCGCCGATCCGATCTTCGCCGACTTCGGCGGCGTGCTGGCCTTCCATGGCCCGATCGTCACGCTGAAGGTGTTCGAGGACAACGCTGCCGTGCGCAGCGCGCTGGAGGAGAAGGGCGAGGGTCGCGTTCTGGTGGTGGACGGCGGCGGTTCCACGCGTTGCGCGCTGGTCGGCGGCAACCTCGGCGTGCTCGGCGTGAAGAACGGCTGGGCCGGCATCGTGGTCAACGGCTGCATCCGCGACTCCGAGGAGATCGGCGGACAGGAGATCGGCGTGAAGGCCCTGGCCACGCACCCGCGCAAGTCCGAGAAGGGTTTGCACACGGCGCACCGCGACAAGGTGGTCAGCTTTGCCGGCGTAACCTTCAAGCCGGGTGCTTGGCTCTATGCCGATGCCGACGGCATCCTGGTGAGCGACACCGCGATCCACAAGTAGAACCGGATTGACCCGTCCTGAAGTAGGTTGACACCTATGCGGGATAAAGCTGGTTGCTAAAGTATGCTGGATACAGACGCCCGATGGACTTCATCGGGCGTTTTGTATTTGAGGGCCAAGTGTGGCCGT
>NZ_JAUASX010000013.1 GCF_030345715.1 Solimonas sp. SE-A11 | reverse complement strand
CCCAAGCTGATCATCGGCGCCATGATGCGAAAGCTTGCCCATGTCGCCTACGGTGTACTGCAATCCGGCAAAACCTTCGATCCAGCACTCCACGGGGCTTGATCGGAATAACAGTATCTACGATCAGCTCACTCAATACCCCGGTGCCGCCCCTGGCAACGCCGCCGCATCGATCCCGCGCTCGCGCAGATGCGCCACCAGCGTCTCCGTGTGCCCATGCATCGCCAGCACACGCTTGGCGCCGCTCTGCTCGATGCTCAGCAACAACCCATCCCAATCCGCATGGTCGGACAGGATGAAACCGCGATCCCAGGCGTCGCGCCGCAGGTCCCTCTGCATCCAGCCCGAGGCGAATCCCGCGCGATACGGCCGGAAGCGCTTCATCCACGGCGTGCCGCGCGCGGCCGGCGGTGCCAGCACCAGCTCACCCGCGAAATCCAGGGTGCGCGGCGGTGCCACCGCCGACTCGGTGGGCAGCATCTTCACGCCGGCCTTGCGGTAGACCTCCACCAGCGGCGTCATCGCGCCGTGCAGCCAGACCTTGCGGTCGGTGTAGCGCATCAGCTCGGCCAGGATGCGCTGGGCCTTGCCCAGAGCGTAGGAGAACAGCACCGAGGCCTGGCCCTCGGCGGCGTTCTGCGTCCACCACTCGTGGATCTCGCGGGCGGTCTCGCAAGCCGGCGGCCAGCGGTACTCCGGCAGGCCGAAGGTGGCCTCGGTGATGAAGACGTCGCAGGGCACCGGCTCGAAAGGCGTGCAGGTGGGATCGTCGTCGCGCTTGTAGTCGCCGGACACCACCCAGACCTGGCCCTGGGCCTCGATCCGCACCTGCGCCGAGCCCAGTACATGGCCGGCCGGGTGCAGTGACACGCGTGCATCGCCGATCTGCGTGGGCTGGCCCCAGTCCAGGGCGTTGATCCAGGTCTTCTGTCCCACGCGGGCACGCATCAGGCCCTCGCCTTCGCGGCTGGACCAGTACTGCATGGAGCCGCTACGGGCATGGTCGCCATGGGCATGCGTGATCACGGCCCGCGCTACCGGCTTGGCGGGGTCGATGTAGAAGTCTCCCGCCGGGCAATACAGGCCCGAGGGACGCATCAGCACCAGGTCCGTCATGCGCGATCCAGCAGCTCGAGAAGCTTCTGCAGGGCGCCGCGGTTTGCAGCCACGGCGCGACGCCCGGCCTCGCCCATGGCGCTGCGCTGCGCCGGATCACGCAGCAGGCGCGTGAGCGCCGCGGCCAACTGCGTGGCATCCGCGACCTGCTCCGCGGCCTGCTCGCCCAGCAGCAGGTCCCGCGCGGCGATGAAGTTATGCATCTGCGGCCCGAACAGCACCGGCAGGCCCAGCGCCGCCGGCTCCAGCACGTTGTGCCCGCCCACCGGCACCAGGCTGCCACCAACGAACGCAACGTCGCTGGCCGCGAAGTAGGCGAACATCTCGCCCATGCTGTCGCCCAGCAGCACGTCGGCCACCAGGCCCTCGCCGGTCCAGGCGCTGCGGCGCACGCAGGCAAAGTCGCGCGAGGCCAGTTTTGTCACGCCGTCAAAGCGCTGCGGGTGGCGAGGCACCAGGATCAGCGCCGCGTCCGGCAGTGCCTTGCGCAGCTCGCGGTGCACGGCCAGGGCGGCTTCCTCCTCGCCCTCGTGCGTACTGGCGGCGATCCACACCGGCCGCGCGCCCAGCGCGGCACGCAGCCGCCGGCCCAGGTCCAGCAGAGCCTCGGGCAGCGCCAGGTCGAACTTGATATTGCCCATGGTGCTGACGCGGGGGGCGCCCAGCGCGCGGAAGCGTTCGGCGTCGGCGTCGCTCTGGGCCGCCACCTCGGTGCAATCGGAAAGGACCGAGCTGGCGAAGCCGCGTACCCGGCCATAGCCCTTGAACGAACGCGGCGACAGGCGCGCATTGGCCACCAGCAGCGGCACGCCGCGGCGCGCCAGCGCCCGGAACAGGTTGGGCCAGAGCTCGGTCTCCATCACCACCACGCGGTGCGGGCGCATGCGCGCCACGTAGCGCCCCACCACATCCGGCAGGTCATAAGGCAGGTAGGTGTGCAGCACCTGGGGCCCCAGGGCCTCACGCACACGCTGCGAGCCGGTGGGCGTCATGGTGGTGACCAGCACGCGGCCCTCGCCGTGGCGCGCCACCAGGGCGCGGATCAGGGGCAGGGCGGCCAGCGACTCGCCCACCGACACCGCATGCACCCAGACCTCCACCGGCTGCTCGGGCGCCGGCACGAAGCCGAAACGTTCGCCCCAGCGGCGGCGGTAGTCGGGCAACTCGAAACCCTTCCACCACAGGCGCAGCAGCACCAGCGGGGTGATCAGGTACAACAGGCAGGAATACAGGAGGCGCATCCCGGGAAGCGTAACCAGCGGCGACGGCCGCTACAATTCGCGGATGGCCGACCGCTCCTTCCAGCCCACCTTCCTCTCGCCCCGCTACTGGCCGACCTGGCTCGGTATCGGCCTGATGCGCCTGCTGTGCCTGCTGCCGGTACCCTGGCTGCTGGCCCTGGGCGAGGGCCTGGGCCGCTTTCTCGGCCGCCTGATCCCCAGCCGCCGCCACATCGTGCGCCGCAACCTGGAGGTCTGCTTCCCGCAGATGCCCGCCGCGGAGCGCGAGCGCCTGGTGGACGAGCACTTCGCCGACCTGGGTGCCGGCATCTTCGAGGCGGCCTTGGCCTGGTTCGCCTCCGACGACAAGCTCCGCCCCCATGGCGAGGTGGTGGGCCTGGAACACCTCGACGCGGCGATGAAGGACGGCCACGGCGTGCTACTGCTGACCGGGCATTTCACCACCCTGGAGCTGGGCGCCCGCTACCTCTGCCTTGCAAACCGCCCGTTCCATGCCATGTACCGGCCTTATGAAAACAAGGTCATGAACCACTACATGCATCACTGGCGCGAAGCCCGTTCCGGCCTGCCGGCGCTGCCGCGCGAGGACCTGCGCAGGCTGGTGAAGGCGCTGCGAGAGGGACGCTGCATCTGGTACGCCCCGGACCAGACCCTGGACCCGCGCAGCTCGGTGTTCGCCCCGTTCTTCGGCCATCCCGCCCTCACCGTCAGCGCCACCGGACGGCTGGCGCAGATGGGCCGGGCCAAGGTCGTGCCCTATTTCCCGGCCCGGGTGACCGGCCGCTACCGCGTGACCTTCTTCCCGGCCCTGGAGGACTTTCCGGGCGGCGACGACGTGGCCGATACAGCGCGCGTCAACCAGGTGCTGGAGGAGGGGGTGAAGCTGGCCCCTTCGCAGTACTTCTGGGTCCATCGCCGCTTCAAGAAGCGCCCGCCGGGTACCCCGGACGTCTACGCGAAGGGCTGAATCCCCCATCAGGACGTCTCTTCCAGACACGCGTTGCTGATATATTTAGCGGCAAATCAAATCACATCCAATGCCCGAGGTCGGCGTGATGCTCAAGTTCTGCCGTATCGCTGCTGCTGCGATCGTTTTCGCTTCTGCTCCCGTGCTGGCCGCCAGCGTCGCCGAGGAGGCCCAGTCCCTGCTCAACCAGGGCAACGCCGCCGACGCCCTGCGCAAGGTGGAAACCCACCTGCAGGCCAACCCGCAGGATGCGCAGGCGCGCTTCGTGCGCGGCCTGGCCCTGGTGCGCCTGAACCGCATCGAGCAGGCCATCCGCGTGTTCGCCGACCTGACCCGCGACTACCCGCAGCTGCCCGAGCCCTACAACAACCTGGCCGTGCTCTACGCCCAGCAGGGCGACTACGAGCGCGCCCGCGACGCCCTGGAAGCCGCGCTGGCCACGCACCCGAGCTACGCCACCGCCCATGAGAACCTGGGCGACATCTACGCCGCCCTGGCCGGCGCCTCCTACAACCGCGCCCTGATGCTGGACCCGGGCAACGGCGCCCTGCGCCGCAAGCTGACCCTGGTCGGCCAGCTCGACAACGCCCCCAGCGATCCGGCCACCACGGTCGCCGCCCCGGCCCCGCGCGCCGCCGCTCCGGTCGCCGCCGCTCCGGCCCTGGCACCGCCGCCGGCCACCATCCCGCCGCCGGCTGCGGACATCGACGCCACCACCACCCAAGCCGTCAATGCCACCCTGGCCGCCTGGACCCAGTCCTGGGCCAACAAGAGCCTCGATGCCTACTTCGCGCTCTACGCCCCGGACTTCCAGCCGGAAGGTAGTCTCAGCCGCGGCGCCTGGGAAGCACAGCGCCGTGACCGCATCACCCGCCCGAAGCGCATCAGCGTCAAGGCCGTCAACCCGCAGATCGCGCGCACCAGCGACGGCGGCCTGCGCGTCAGCTTCCGCCAGGACTACGAGTCCGACGCCTTCTCCGACCAGGTCTCCAAGACCCTGGAGCTGAAGCAGGTGGGCGGCAGCTGGAAGATCAGCCGCGAATACACGCGCTGAGCGGCAGCTGAGCACCCGCCCAGCTTCGATGCCAGGTCGCTACACCCTGTGGATAGCCTCGCTATCCGCCCTGGCCGCCGTGTGCTTTACCGCGCTCGGTGCGAGCTTCCTGTTGCCGCAGTTGGCGCAGAACGACGCCCCGGATCCGGTCAGCGTGCCCATCGCACAGCTGACCGTCGCCCCACTGCCGCCCCCCCCGGTCCCCAACGCCGCCAAGCCGGCCACCCCGCAGCGCGTCGCCTGGAAGGATGACGGCCAGCCGATCGACGCCGAGTGGGCCTTTGGCGAGGTCATCAAGCACCTGGAAGCCGGCCAGGCCGGCGAAGCCCTGAGCCTGCTGCAGGAGATCACCCACAAGCAGCCCGGCTTCATCCCCGCCCGCCCGGTCCACCGCCAGTTGCTGGCCGCCTCCGAGAAGGGCGCGCCGGAACCCAAGCGCCTGGCCGAGCTGGCCGAAGAAGCCCGCATCCGCCTGGACAGCGAAAAGGCCATGCCGCCCGAGGGCACCGTGCCCAACGCCGTGCTGCAGCTGCCAGACTCGCACAAGCACCTGCTGGTCACCGACCTGCAGCGCGCCCGCCTCTACGTGTTCGAGAACAGCGGTGGCAAGCTCAAGCTGTTGCGCCACCACTACGCCGCCATGGGCAAAAACGGCGCCGGCAAGGAAGCACGCGGCGACAACCGCACGCCGATCGGCATCTACCACATCACCCGCTGGCTCAAGGACGAGGCGCTGCCCGAGCTCTACGGCGCCGGCGCCTGGCCCACGAACTATCCCAACCCCTGGGACAGCTTCAAGCGCCGCACCGGCCACGGCATCTGGCTGCACGGCGTACCGCGCGACACCGAAAGCCGCGCCCCGCGCTCCAGCGAGGGCTGCGTGACCATGGCCAACGACGACCTGCTCTCGCTCAGCCCCTACATCGATCTCGGCGACACTCCCGTGGTGCTGAGCAACGAGCTGGAGTGGGTCACGCCGGAAGCACAGCAGAAAGACCGCGAGGAATTTGCCGCCCGCGTCGAAAGCTGGCGTGCCCGCTGGTCCGCCAAGGACACCGAAGGCTACCTCGCCTTCTACGGCCCCGAGTTCACCGTCAGCGGCATGAACCTGAAGCAGTTCACCGAGCACAAGAAGCGCGTCAACGCCGGCAAGAAATCCATCGACGTGAAGCTGAGCAACATCAGCCTCTACCGCTACCCGGGCGCCGGCACGCCCCTGCTGCTGGCCGAGTTCGAGATGGACTATCGCAGCGATAACTTCAACCAGCGCAGCCGCAAGCAGCAGTTCTGGAAGCAGGACGGCGAAGGCGTGTGGAAGATTTTCCGGGAGGAGAATCTGTAGGCCCGGCCAACGTAGCGCGAAATGCGCATTCGCCTGACTTCATGAACCCCGCTCCCGCAAGGAAGTGGGGTTTTGCTTTTATTGGCGGAGACAAGCTTCTGCTTTGAAATCTTTGTGTGCGTTAAAGCATTTTCGCTTCAAGCTGAAACACGAACCGTCATGCCGGCGAAAGCCGGGCATCCAGTCCCGGACCGAAGTGACCCAGGACAGCACTGGATACCGGCTTTCGCCGGTATGACGAGCGCTTGTGCCGTGTCCGTCCGTGGCTAAAAAGCTTTGCCTTGAGGCAGTCGGCAAGAGGAAAAGCGGAGTTGCCATCCATGGCGAGACTGCAGTGACCTGAATACGCCCCTGGGCGACCATCCATGGCCGCCCGTGATTCGCCGCAGGCGATGACATTTAGTCATCGCCAAAGCGCGACGAATCACCCGCTGACTCAGCGGCTTTCGTTCCCACCATTCCAGGGATGGTCTTCCAGTCTCTGGTAGAGCGCCGGCTCCGTCTTCGGCAGGTTTTTCTCCAGCCACTGCAGCATATCGTTCCAGATGCGCTGGGACTGCGCCGATGACGGCATGATGCCCGCGTGCGGCAGCTCCAGCGTGATCACCGGCATGCCCAGGTACACCCCCGCATAGTTGCCCAGCGAGCCCGGATACGTGCCCAACTGGTGCAGGTGCAGGTAGCCGAAATTCTCCGGCGCCTGGGCCGGGCCGTCGTAGTCCAGCAGGCCGTAGGGCGCGTGCACCGACACGATGGCGTCGGGGCGGAATGCCCTGATCGCATCGTCCAGCCAGCGGCTCTCCGGCTCCGACAGGGGCGAAGGGCCGGGATAGCGGCGCGGATCCTTGCGCGTGCGGTTCTCCCAGTAGGCCAGCGCGTCGGACTTCCAGTCCGGCGTCATGAAGTTTCGGTTCAGGTCCACGCCACGGGCGTTCACGCGCGTCGGCGGGCGGATCAGCATGCCGTCCGGATTCACACAGGGCGCCACGCGCCAATGGAAAGGCTGGTCCTGCTTGGTCTCCAGCTCCTTCATCCACTGGAACACCGTGCTGACCGAGGACAGCTCGTCGCCATGGATGCCGCCGATCAGCAGGATGCGCCGCGGCGTGTTCTTTCGCGTGGTAGGGGCGAAATCGCGCCACAGGATCGGCAGGCCGTTGACACTCTGGCCGCCGCTGGGACGCAGGCCGGACTTGAGGCAGGTCTCCACTCCCACGCTCTGCAGACGCCCGCCGATCAGCTCGCAGGCCTTCTGCATCGAGACCAGCGGCGTCGCCGGCTTGGTCACGGCGGGCTTGGCTGCCGCCACGGCCGGCCGCGGCGGCGGCTTGGGGGGCTTGGGCGGCGACTGGGCCTGGGCTGCGCCCACAACAAAAAGCCCGGCGAGAAGCCGGGCCAACCAGATGTTGCGGTAGAAGCGCTTAGCGACCGCCACGTTCCTTGCGTACCTTCACGACCAGGCTATCGACCACCTTGAGCATCGTCTCGAAGCTGCCGGCCATCGCCGCGCTGGTCATGTACTTGCCGCCGACCACCACCACCGGGACGCTGGTGATGCCGTAGTCCTTCGACAGCTGCTCCGACTTGCGGAAGCGCGCGTCAACCGCAAAACCCTTGAAGGTGTTGGTGAACAGATCCGGCATCAGGCCCAGCGTGCGGTTGAACACGGCGGCGATCTGCGCCTCGTTGTCGAGGTGCTGACCTTCCTTGTGGATGGCGTCGAACAGGGCCGGGTGCATCTTGTCGAGCGCGTTCAGCGACTCGGCGGTGTAGTAGGCCTTGGCGTGCAGCGCGCCCACCGGGCGGCCCAGGGTATTGGGCACACGCACAAAATCGACGTCAGCCGGCTTGCGCTGGGACCACTTGTGGATTTCCGGATCCAGGGCGTAGCAGTGCGGGCAGCCGTACCAGAAGAACTCCTCGACCAGGATGCGCTTCTTGTCGGCCGGCTGCTGGATCTCGCGCACCTTCTTGTACTGCTTGCCCTCCGAGTACTGCGCGTCCTGCGCCGAACAGGCGAGGGCGGTCAGGGCCAGGGCGGCGGCGGTGAGGTAGCGGGCGAAGGCGCGCATGAAGGATCCTTGGTGGGCGTTTGGACGGTTAACGCAGTCTTACTGCAGGCCGTTGACGTAGGAAGCCAGGGAGTCGATTTCCTTGTCGGACAGCTTGGCTGCGACAGCGGCCATCATCTTCTGGTTCCCGTCCGGCAGTTCGCCCTTCAGGCCCAGCTCACGGTAGGTACGCAGGCGGGCGGCGACGTAGGCGGCATGCTGGCCCCCCAGGCGCGGGTAGGCCGCGGCAGGGTTGCCGGCACCGGCGGGGCCGTGGCAACCGGCGCAGGCCGGCAGCGCGCGGCCGGCGTTGCCGGCCAGGTACAGCGGCTTGGCGACGGCCACGGCGTCCTTGCTGGCCAGGCCCGGGGCCGGCTTCTGCAAGGCGTAGTGGGCGGCGAGGTCACGCATGTCCTGCTCGCTCAGGGCGGCAACCTGGCCCTGCATGATCGGGTTCTGGCGGGCGCCGCTCTTGAAGGCCTTGAGCTGCTCGAAGATGAAGCGCGAGCTCTGGCCGGCCAGCTTCGGCCACTCGGGCATGGCGCTGTTGCCGTTGGGGCCATGGCAGGCGCCGCAGGGCGCCGACTTGGTGGCACCGGCAGCGGCATCGCCCTGCGAAATCGGATCTTTCTTCGCCGGTGCCGCTTCCGCGAACACGGACAGCGGGGCGCACAGGGCGAGGACAAGCAGGACGCGCTTCATCTGGAAAACTCCCTAACAATGAGTTCTATATCTGGACGGTGGCTCGCGCAAGGCTGGCTTTAAAGCGCGACAATAGGATCTTGAACCCCTAATTCTACATGGCGGACGCCCGATGCTGAATCCCTTTGCTCAAGCTGGCTTCATCCTGTCCTGCGCCAGGCTGGACCAGCTGCCTGCGGACGCCCTGCCGGAAATCGCCTTTGCCGGCCGCTCCAACGCTGGCAAGTCCAGCGCCCTGAACCTGATCTGCGGCCAGAAGCAGCTGGCCCGGGTCAGCAAGACCCCCGGCCGTACCCAGCTGATCAACCTGTTCGGGGTGCCCGGCGGCCGCTTCGCCGACCTGCCCGGCTACGGCTACGCCGCCGTGCCGGAACAGGTCCGCCGCGACTGGGGCAAGCTGATCGGCAGCTACATGGATGAACGCCAGAACCTGGTCGGCACCGTCCTGATCATGGACATCCGCCACCCCCTGGGCGATCACGACCGCCAGATGCTGGCCTGGGCCGACCATCGCGGCCTGCGCGTCCATGTCCTGCTGACCAAGGCCGACAAGCTCGGCTTCGGTGCGGCCAAGGCCACCCTGCTAAAGGTCCAGAAGGACGTGGGCACCTCGGCCACGGTGCAGCTGTTCTCCTCCGAGACCCGGGCCGGGCTGCCGGAAGCCCAGAAGCAGTTGCGGGACTGGCTGGGGATCGACGAGACGGCAACCTTTGCCAAGGTGGGGGGCGGGTTGGGTGACGCGCTTAGTTGATGCCTAAATGGCATCACCTGCGTCATCCAACGAGCGGCCATGGAATGTATGCCCCGGCTGAGGCCTGACTCAATGTCAGGCCGAGGTAAGCCAAACATGCCCCAGGGGCTCGATTAGGTAGCGGAAGTCCCACCGTGGATGGCTCTCCCGACGGTATTCCTCCCTGCGGAGGAGAACCCCGAGGGGAGAGGGTGTTTCCGTAGAACCCGCCTGAGTGGCCCCTGCTGGAGCTACAGCATCCCTCTCCCGCAAGCGAGGGAACCCATCAGGGAACTTCCCGCTTTTCTGCCACACAAATAAAAATGCCCAGCGAACCGGGGGAGGATTCGCTGGGCAACAACTCCGGCTTGGGGGCGCCGGAATTCCGTCCAGGGAGTCAAGACGGACGAGTGTGACAGGGAGAATCAACACTCGAAGGATTAGATGGGGTCGCGCCTTCTAAGTTCAACGGAAATTCCGGGACTCGACCGATTTTTTTATTCAATAAAATAAAACGCTTCCAAAACAGATCGTTAGCGTGACAACAATCCCGGTTTTCGGGGCGGTTTCAAACTATAAATCTTTATTTTTCAGCTGCTTGCGTGGCCTTCAGCATCATGGGCCGCATCCCAGTTGGAACCCGTGCCCCAGTCCGCCACCAGGGGGACGGCAAGCTGCGCGATACGGCACATTCGGCCTGCAATCTGCGGGGCCTGTTCCTTCAGCAGTGCCTCCGGTCCCTCGAAAACCAGCTCGTCGTGCACCTGCATGATCATGTGGATTTCGGGCAGGTTCTTGGCCAGGTGCCGCTGCAGGTCGATCATGGCCTTCTTGATCAGGTCCGCCGCGGTGCCCTGCAGCGGCGCGTTGATCGCGGTGCGCTCGGCGTACTGGCGCAGGCCCTGGTTCTTGGAGTTGATGTTCGGCAGGTAGAGTCGGCGGCCGAACAGGGTCTCGACGTAGCCCGTCTCGTGCGCCTGCACGCGGGTATCGTCCATGAAGCGCTTCACGCCGGGGTAGCGGCCGAAGAAGCGGTCGATGTAGTCCTGGGCCTCGCCGCGCGGGATCGCCAGCTGGCGCGCCAGGCCGAAGGCCGACATGCCGTAGATCAGGCCGAAGTTGATCGCCTTGGCGGCACGACGCTGCTCGGCGCCGGTCTCCTCCAGGCTCAAGCCGAAGACCTCGGCGGCGGTGGCCCGGTGGATGTCCAGGCCCTTGCGGAAGGCATCCTGCAGCCGCTCGTCCTTCGAGAAGTGCGCCATCAGGCGCAGCTCGATCTGCGAGTAGTCGATCGACAGCAGCGCATTGCCCGGCTCGTGCACGAAGGCCTGGCGGATGCGGCGGCCCTCGGCGGTGCGCACCGGGATGTTCTGCAGGTTGGGATCCGACGAGGACAGGCGGCCGGTGGCGGCGATGGCCTGGCCGTAGGATGTATGGACCCGACCGGTGCGCGCGTTCACCGCCAGCGGCAACTGGTCGGTATAGGTCGAGCGCAGCTTCTGCATGCCGCGCCAGTCCAGGATCAGCCGCGGCAGCGCGTGCTGCGCCGCCAGCTCCTCCAGCACGTCCTCGGCGGTGGACGGATCGCCCTTGGGCGTCTTGCCCAGTACCGGCAACTGCAGCTTCTCGAACAGGATCTGCTGCAGCTGCTTGGGTGAGCCCAGGTTGAACTCGCCGCCGGCCTGCTCGAAGGCGGCCTTCTGCAGCTCGTCCATGCGCTGGGCCAGCTCGCCGCTGATCTGGCGCAGCAGCGCCGCGTCGAGCTTCACGCCGCGCTGTTCCATCGCCGCCAGCACCGGCACCAGCGGTATCTCGATCTCTTCGTAGACCTTGAGCAGTGCGGCGTCGGCCTGTAGGCGCGGGTACAGCACCTGGTGCAGGCGCAGCGTGACGTCGGCGTCCTCGGCCGAGTACTCGGCGGCCTTGTCCAGCGGCACCTGGTTGAAGGTCAGCTGGTTCTTGCCCTTGCCGGCCACGTCCTCGAACTTGATCGTGCGGTGGCCCAGGTACTTCTCGGCCAGCGTGTCCATGTCGTGGCGGTTGCCGGCGGCATCGAGCACATAGCTCTGCAGCATGGTGTCGTGCTTGAGTCCCTGCACCACGATGCCATGCTGAGCCAGTACGTTGATGTCGAACTTGGCGTGTTGCGCCAGCTTCGGTAGCGCCGGGTTTTCCAGCACGCCACGCAGGCGCTCGCGCAGATCCTCAAGCTTCAGCTGCTCGGGCGCGCCCAGGTAGTTGTGCGCCAGCGGCAGGTACCAGCCCTGGCCGGCCTCCACCGAGAAGGCCAGTCCCACCAGGCCGGCGGCGTTGGATTCCAGCGAGTCGGTCTCGGTGTCGAAGCAGACCAGTTCGGCGGCCAGCAGCCGCGCCATCATCGCGTCGAAGGCCGCCTCGTCGAGCACGCATTCCACCTGCGTGGGCCGCGCGTTGACGGCCGGCGTCGCGGGTGCTTCCAGCGTGGCGACGGCCGGCGCGGGCACTGCCTCGGCTGCCGCGGGGACCGCGTTTGCCGTTCCCGAAACCTCCTCGGCCCAGCGATTGAAGCCCAGGCGCCGGTACATGGCCGCCAGCACGCCGGGGTCCGGCGGCTGCGGGCGCAGGTCGTCCAGCGTCACCGGCAGCGGCACTTCGCAGTGGATGGTGGCCAGCTCGCGCGACAGCGGCAGCTTCGGCAGCGCCTCGCGCAGCTTCTCGCCGACCTTGCCGCCGACCTTGTCGGCCTGGGCGATGATCTGGTCCAGCGAGCCGTACTCGTTGATCCACTTGGCGGCGGTCTTGGGTCCGACGCTGGGCACACCCGGGATGTTGTCGACCGTGTCGCCCATCAGCGTGAGGTAGTCGACGATGCGCTCCGCCGGCACGCCGAACTTCTCGATCACGCCTGCCGGGTCCATGCGGACGTTCTTCATCGTGTCCAGCAGATGCACGCAGTCATTGACCAGCTGCGCCATGTCCTTGTCGCTGGTGACGATCAGCACGTCGCGCCCCGCGGCGCAGGACTGCCTGGTCAGCGTGCCGATGACGTCGTCGGCCTCGTAGCGCTCCACCGTCAGCACCGGCAGGCCCATGGCGCGCAGCATCTCGGAGACCAGCGGGAACTGCGACAGCAGGTCCTCCGGCGTCTCGCTGCGGTTGGCCTTGTACTCGGGGAAAATCTCGTTGCGGAACACGTCGCCGCGCGGGTCGAAGACCACGCAGAGATATTCCGGCGCGTAGTCTTTCATCAGCCGCCGCAGCATGTTGCCCATGCCGTACACCGCCCCAGTGGGCTGGCCATCTGGCGCCGTCAGCGGCGGCAGTGCATGGAAGGCGCGGAACAGCCAGGACGAGCCGTCGATGAGGATCAGCGGCTTGTCCTTGTCGCTCATAGGAGGTTCTCGCCGCGGAGCAGGTCGTCGATGGTTTCACGCGCGCGCACGACATGCGCCTTGGCGCCGTCCACCATCACCTCGGCGGCACGGCCACGGGTGTTGTAGTTGGAGGCCATGACGAAGCCGTAGGCCCCGGCACCGCGCACCGCCAGCAGGTCGCCTTCCTCGATAGCCAGCGCACGGTCCTTGCCGAGCCAGTCGCCGGTCTCGCAGACCGGGCCGACCAGGTCGTACTCCTGCGCGGCGCCGTCGCGCGGCGTCACCGGCACGATATTCATCCAGGCCTGATACAGCGTCGGGCGGATCAGGTCGTTCATGGCGGCGTCGATCACCGCGAAGTGCTTCTCGCCGCTGTCCTTGATCGCCTCGACGCGCGTCACCAGCAGGCCGGCATTGGCGGCGATGGCGCGGCCGGGCTCGGTCAGCACGCGCAGGCCACGGCCAGCCAGCTTCGGCAGCAGGGCCGCGGCCCAGTCGGCAGGCTGCGGCGCGTCCTCGTCCTTGTAGCGCACGCCCAGGCCGCCACCTACGTCGATGTGGCGCAGGCGGATGCCCGCCGCCTGCAGGCGGTCGATCAGGCCCAGTACCTTGTCCAGCGATTCCAGCAGCGGCGAGATGTCGAGCAGCTGCGAGCCGATGTGGCTGGCCACGCCCAGGATCTCGATGCCGGGCATCGCCGCGGCCTCGCGGTACAGCGCCTCGGCGGTGGTGAAGTCCACGCCGAACTTGTTCTTCTTGAGCCCCGTGGAGATGTAGGGGTGGGTCTTGGGGTCCACGTCCGGGTTCACGCGCAGCGCGATCGGCGCGCGGCGGCCCAGCGACTGGGCCACGCGGTCCAGCCGGCGCAGCTCGGAGGCAGACTCCACGTTGAAGCAGTAGATGCCGGCGGCCAGCGCCTCGCGCATCTCGGCCTCGGTCTTGCCCACGCCGGAGAACACCACCTTGCCGGCGCTGCCGCCGGCCCGCAGCACGCGCTGCAGCTCACCGCCGGAGACGATATCGAAGCCGGCGCCGGCCTGGGCCAGCGTCTGCAGCACCGCGAGATTCGAATTGGCCTTCACCGCGAAGCAGACCGTGTGATCCACCGGGGCCAGCGCGCTGTCGAACGCGCGGTAGCGCTCCAGCAAGGCATTGCGCGAATAGAGGTACAGCGGCGTGCCGTGCTGCGCAGCGAGATCGGCGACAGGAATCTGTTCGGCCAGCAGCTGGCCGTCGCGGTAGATGAAAGCGTCCACGTTCAGCGGTTTTCCGGGGTGGGTTCAGGGGAATTCTTGGGCTTGGCCACGGCGGCGGGCGGCGCCTCGGGCACCGTCTCCTGCGGGGTGGCATCGGCCGGCCGATGGGCCACGGCGGGCGGCGGCGCCTGCGGCACCGGCGCTTTCTCCCTTTCCGGCAGGTACAGCGCGCCGGACTGGCCGCAGGCGGCCAGCAGCAAGGTCAGGGACAGGGCGAGGGTCGGCAGCTTGTTCATGGGGGCGCTCCGGGGGCGGCAAGTGTAGCAAGATGGCGTCCAGGGCCTGGGGCCGGCTGTAGAATCCCGCCCCATGAAAAAGCACGAAACGGCAGACGCGGTACGACTGGAGCCGGACCAGCCGGCAGACGCCACGGTCATCTGGCTGCACGGCCTGGGGGCGGACGGGCATGACTTCGTCCCCATCGTGCCGGAGCTGGGCCTGCCCGCCGGGCACCGGGTCCGCTTCCTGTTCCCCCACGCCAGGATCCAGCCGGTGACGATCAACGGCGGCATGCCGCTGCGCGCGTGGTACGACATCCCCGCGCTGGACCGGGCCGCGCGCCAGGACGAGGCTGGCCTGCGCGAGTCCGAAAAGCGCATCGCCGGGCTGATCGAAGCCGAGATCGCTTCCGGCATCCCGGCGCGGCGCATCATCCTGGCCGGCTTCTCGCAGGGCGGCGCGGTAACGCTGCACCTGGGCGTGCGCTGCGCGGAGCCCCTGGGCGGACTGATCGCGCTGTCCACCTACATGCCGCTGCACCTGAAGGTGGAGGCCGAGATTCATCCGGCCAGCTTCAAGACGCCGATCTTCATGGCCCACGGCCGCTTCGATCCCATCGTGCCCTTCGCCTGGGGCTCCGACTCCGCGCGCGGCCTGCGCGCCGCCGGCTACGAGCTGGAGTGGCACGAATACCCGATGCAGCACCAAGTCTGCGAGGAAGAGATCGAGCAGATCGGGCGCTGGCTGCGGGAACGGCTTGCCTAGGGAACCCCTGTAAAGTCCGTTCGTGCTGAGCCTGTCGAAGTAAGGGCGGACTTTCCCCAAGGCAGGTCAATTAGTTACCACTCACCCTTCGACAGGCTCAGGGCGAACGGTAACTTTTTCAGAGCGTCCCTAGCGCTCGATCGTGTACAGCAGGTCGCCGCCCGCCTCGACGCCGGATTCGGTCTGCAGCTTGAAGCCGCGGCCGAGGTCGTAGGCCAGCTTGAAGATGTTGCCGGGCTGGAAGATACCGATGCCGTAGCTGACGTAGAGCTTCGGCGACAGGTACTTGCCCACCGTCAGGCGCGCCTGGTCGGAGCTCTCGCCCGGCTTGGAGCCCACCGTAATCTCGTCGATGCCGACACTGGTGCCCAGGCGGTTGGCCAGGAAGCCGCCGCCGCTGAGGCCCAGCGCCAGCGCAGCGCTGGCCAGCATGTTGCGGTCGCCCTCGGTGTTGTTGCCCTCATCCATCGGGCGACCAAGGATCAGCCAGGACAGTTGTTGCTGCTGCGTCATTGACGGCGTGGAGTAGACGCTGAACTGTGGCTTGTCCAGCGTGCCGCGCACCAGGATGCCCACCGTGACGTCCTCGGTGGGCTTGCGCTCGGCTTTCAGCTCCAGCAGCGGCTCGGTGATGAAGCCGCCGCTGTAGATCAGGCGCCCGGTCTCGATGCTGAGGTCCTGGCCGTAGGCCTTGTAGCGTCCGCCGATCAGGTTGATCTCGCCGGAGGCGCGCGTATCGCGCCCGCTCTCCTCGAAGATGGTGATGCCGCCGCCGAAGCGCGTGGTCAGGCCGTAGCCCTTGAAGCTGACCTTGTCGCCGAGCTTGAGCTGCACCTCCGCCAGCAGCTTGAACAGGCCGCTGGACTCCGGTGCCTGGCCGTCGCGGCCGACGATCACCTGGTCGGAGCTGGGGCCGATGCCGGTAGCGAAGTCCGGCGGCGCGATCTCGGCGCGCGGCACCAGCACCTCGCCGGTCACGCGCAACTGACGCTTGCTCAAGCCTAGCTTCAGGTCCGGCGAAATCCAGACCTTGGCGCTGGGCAGGCGTGCCGCCTGAAAGTCCTTGCCGGTCACGCGGATGTCGGCCTGCATCGGCTCACTGCGCGGATCGATACGCCCGGCGATGCGGATCTCGCCGCCGCCGGAGGTTCCACTGATGTCCAGGTCCAGCACGCCCTCGGAGCCGCCGCGCAGGCTGCCCGTGATCGGACCGACCTCGATGCCCGGCGTGGCCAGCCGCAGCTTGCCGTTGCGCAGCGCCAGCTCGCCCTGCACCAGCGGTTTCTCCAGCGTGCCGCCGAGCTGGAACTGGCCACCGATAGACCCCTCCACCGAGGTTACCTCGGTGGTGAACAGGCGCAGCCAGGTCAGCTCCGGCAGCTCGACCTGCACCTCGCCCGACAAGGGACGCTGCACCAGCAGCGCGCCGGGACCCAGTCGCGCATCGAGCTTGGCCAGGCCCTGCGCGAACGGCAGGTCCAGCTTGGCGCGCAGCGAATCGCCTTCCTGCAGCAGCTGCGCGGTGCCCGCCTTGAACTCGAACAGCTTGCGCTCGTTCACGGTCCACTGGCCGGCGCTGGTGGCCAGGTCGGCGCGCAGCACGGTGATCTGGCCACCAGGCGTCAGGTCGATCTGGCCGGAACCATCGACGCTGCCGTCCACCTCCCAGCCCTTGGGCAGGAAGGGTTGCAGGTAGGCGTAGGCGAAGTCTTCCAGGCGGAAGGCGACGCGCTGCACGCGCGGATCACGCAGCAGGCGCAGGCAAGCACGCGCGGGGGCGCTGCGCCAGCAGGCCGCTCCCAGCGATTGGGCGATGGCCGACAACTCAAGGTCCGCCGGTTCTTCCAGCGTCCAGGCGGCAAGCTGCTCCGGCGCCAGGCGCCCGCTGGCCAGTTGCCCGCGCCAGCGCTGGGCCGTCAGGTCGGCGGCACCACGCAGCGCCAGCTCGGCGTCACCCTGCTCGGTCTGTGCGGCCAGGCGCAGCTCATGCTTGCCCAGGCTGCCGTCCAGCTCCAGTGTCGCCGCGGCGATACGCAGGCCAGCATCCGCGTCGGCCAGCTTCACGCGCAGGCGGTTGTCGCGGCGCAGGTCGAGATTGCCGTCGAACTGCAGGCTAGCGGCGCGAATGTCGCCCGCGGCGAGACTGCGCGCATCCAGCATGGCCTGCAGTTTCCAGTCTTCAGGATTGGTACTGCCGCGCAGGTCGCCATCCGCCTGCAGCTTCAGTGAAGCCAGGCCGTAGTCCTGGTAGCGCAGCTGCTGGGCGTCGGCCTGCAGCTTCACGCGCGGCCCCTCCACCGGGCCCTGGGCCTGCAGCTTGGCCTGCACCCGTCCACCGAGCCCCGGCCACAGCGGCGCCAGGTCGGTACTGGCCAGCTCACCCTTTGCGTCCAGTGTCGGCCAGACGCGGCCGCTGGCCTTGAGCCGTGTCGGGCCGCTGCGCAGCTCGGCGGAGGCCAGCGTCAGAATGTCGTCCGCATAGAGTCCCTCGGCCTTCAGGTCGAGCTTGTATTCGCGCCATACCGAGTCGTACAGCGCGGCGTTGAAGCCGATACGCGGCTTGCCGTCCTGCAGTTGCGTCTGCACGCGGAAGCGGCCGTTGAGTACACCAGCCAGTTCGGGCAGCACCTGCCCGGGGTGGATGCCGCGCATCTCGCCCTCGGCGTCCACACGTAGCTGCGGCGCCCAGGCGATGTCGGCCTTGGCGTCGAGGCTGCCGCCCAGGCCCTTGGCCTGCAGCCGCTGCAGGCGCAGCGTCTCCATGGTGCCGTCGCCCTCGGCCTCCAGCGCCACCGCCGCGCGGGCCTCGGCAAAGCGTGCCTTGAGCTGGTAGGCGTAGGACTCCAGCGAGCCCTTGACGGTGGCCTCGCCCTCGGGGCTGGTCAGCATCGGCTCTTCCAGCAGCGGCCAGCGCAGGTCCTGCCAGCGCAGCTCGGCGTCGAACTCACCGGCATAGGCGTATTCGCCTTTCAGCTCGGCGGCGCCAGGCCCGCTGAGCCTGAGCTGCTGCACCTGCACGCGCTCCGGCGACAGCCGCAGCTCGGCGCTGGCCAGCAGCGGGCCGGTCCCCGGCAGCGTCGCGGCCAGCTTGCGCAGTTCCACGCGGCGCCCGACCCAACGCAGGTCCACGCCGATGGCGTCGATCAGTAGAGGCGCTTCCGTGCCTGCCAGCTGCAGGCGCAGGTGCTGGACACCGGCATTGACCACGCGCAGGCCCAGCGGCAGTTCGCTGATCGGCGGGGTCTGCTCGTCGTCCGGCGGCGTCTCGCGCAGGGTCACGTTTACTGTGCCAGCCTGCAGGTCGTTGATCCGCAGGCGGCCGCGCAACAGCGAACGCGGGCGCCAGTGCAGCGTCGCCCGGTCGATCTCGACCGTCGCCGCCTCGTTCTCGAAATGCAGGCCGCGTAACACCAGCGGGCTCAGCAGCGAGCCCTCCACCGCCTCGATGCGCAGCCCCGGCACCCATTCCTGCGCCTGCTCCGCCGCGAAACGCGTGCCCGCCTCCGTGCCGAGCAGCCAGGCCGCCAGCAGCAGCGGCACGGCAGGCAGGGCCAGCAGCACGAGCAATACGATCAGGAGGCGTTTCACAGGCCCACCCGGATGCCGATATGCAAGCGCACCCCGCTCTCGCCGCCATCCAGCGGATGCGCGAGATCCACCTGGATGTAGCCCACCGGCGAGCGGTAGCGCGCACCGACACCGACACCCTGGAACAGCTGCGGCAGGACATCGTCGTCGGCACCGCCCGCGTCGTAGAACACCGCGGCGCCCCACTTGTCCCAGAAGTAGTAGTCGGTCTCCACGCTGAAGCCGGCCAGGTTCTTGCCGCCGATGACCTTGCCGTCGACATCCTTAGGGCCGATCGACTGGTAGCTGTAGCCGCGCACCGACTGGTCGCCACCGGCAAAGAAGCGCTGCGAGGCGGGCAGGTCGGAGAAATCGTCGACGATGTTGGTGCCGTACTCCACGCGTCCCAGCACGCGCCACCGGCGCGAGAACGGGTAGACGCCGCGCAAGATGCCATGGGCCTGCACGAAGCTGGCGTTGGACAGCAGGCCCTTCTGAGCGCCATGGGTGTCGAAGAACACTGCCCAGCCGCGGCGCGTCAGGATCGGATCATTCAGCTCGCTGCGGTTGAGCTCCAGGCCCGGCATCAGCAGGTCCGCGGTCTGCACCTTGTTGGACAGTTCGGACTCTTCATGCTCGAAGCTCAGGTACCACTTGCGCTTCCACTTGCCGGGGAAGCGGTTGAGGCTGGTGTTGAGCACGTACTTGAGGCTGTCGCCGTCCTCGTAGCGCTCGGTCTCCACGCCGCCACCGAAGCCCCAGTATTCACCCGGCTTGCTGCCCAGCGGCACGCGGTACTCCGCACTGGCCTTGTTCTTGATCTGCGAGAGCTGCATCTCGGCATGCAGCTTGTGCCCCTGCCGGTTGAAGTAGCGCACGTCGTTGGCCACCGAGGTGCGCGCGCCGGTGTCGGTACCGTAGCCCACGCCGAAGTCCCACTTACGCTTGGGCCGCGGCGTGGTGTGGATCTCCATCGGGATGCGGTTGTCCACGGCCTTGTCGCGGCGCGGCTCGATCTCCACGCTCTGGAAGTAGTCCAGGTCGGTCAGCGCGAACTGCGTATCCACCAGCACCTGCGGATCGAAGGGCTCGCCGGGGTCGATGGTGACGTAGCGCTCGACCACGCCGGGATCCAGGTGGGTCTGCTCCACCGTCACCGGACCGAAGTAGTAGCGCGGCCCGGTGCTGAGGATCAGCTCCACCTCGGCGCTGCGCTCCTCCGGGTTGACCCGCAGCTGCGAGCGGACGAAGGCGGCGTCGAGGTAGCCCTCGGCGTACGCGGCCTGGGCCAGGCTGGTCTTGGCCTGCTCGTATTCTGCGTGCTGCAGGCGCTCGTAGGTGGTCAGGGGAAAGCGCCGGAAGATGCGCCGGAAGATGCGGTCCTTCTGCCCCTCGCCCTCCACCTCCACGTCGATGCGCGTGATCAGCGTAGGCAGCCCCTTGTCCACGGTATAGCGCGCCTTCCAGTTCGGCGCCTCGCCCTCCAGCGAGGATTCGATCCTGGGGCTGTAGTAGCCGAAGGGCTGCAGGGCGCCGCGGATGTCGTCCTCGGCGCGGGCATGCAGGCCCTCCACCAGCAGGTCGTCCAGTTCCGGCGACTTGGCGGAGGCCCGGATGCGCAACCGCTGCTCCACATTTTCCTTCTCGGCGCCTTCCAGTCCCAGCACCTGCACCTCGACGCCGGCATGGGCGAGCCCCGCCCACAGCAGGAGCGCAGAAGGGAGCAAGCGGCGGAGAGTAGGGATCAGGGTCACGGAATCGGTCTTGCCTGGGCCCGTATTATTTGTGATTGTGGGGTTCACAGTGAAGTGAAGCGTCCCGCGGGACGCGGGTCGCGCCAGGGAGTGCACCATGCAGCAGAAGCTCACGCTCGTTCTCGGCAGCAAGGACCGGTCCAGCTGGTCGCTGCGTCCCTGGCTGTTCCTGCGTCACCACGAAGTGCCGTTCGAGGAGATCGTGCTGCCCCTGGGCCAGCCCGGCAGCCGCACACGCATTCTTGAGTACTCGCCCAGCGGCAAGGTTCCCTGCCTGCTGCACGGACCGCTGAAAATCTGGGAGTCCCTGGCCATCTGCGAGTATGCCGCCGAGACCCTGGCGCTGCCGCAGGCTTGGCCGCTGGACCCGGGCGCCCGCGCGCTGGCGCGGGCGATGGCCGCCGAAATGCATGCCGGCTTCGCCGACCTGCGCCGCGAGCTGCCGTTCGACGCGCTGCGCAAGCCTGCCCCGCACACCCCGGGCGAACAGGCCGCGGCCGACATCGCCCGCGTGCTCGCCCTGTGGCGCGAAGCGCGCAGCCGCCACGGCCAGGGCGGCCCCTGGCTGTTCGGCCGCTTCGGCATCGCCGACGCGATGTTCGCCCCGGTGGCCCTGCGCTTCCACGCCTATGCCGTGGCGCTGGAAGGCCCTGAGCGGCAGTACGTCTACAACCTGCTGATGCACCCCGCGGTGCAGGAATGGCTGGATGCCGCCGCCAGCGAACGGCCGCAGGAGCCGGTGGCGGAAACGCCGGCCGAGCGCACCGCGGAATTCATGGTGGAGCCGGAGCCCGCGGCTGAAGCCCGCCGCTATGTCGACGACCCATCGGAAACCCAGGAATCGCCGCTCGCCGAGACCTACCGCGACCTGCCGCGGCCGGCGGCGATGAAGAGCGGCGAGGAATCCCTGGCGGACCTGCTGGCCCCGCGCGACCCGGCAACCAGGCCGGCGCCGGCACCCGTGCCGGTCATCGAGAGCCAGGCCGCGGAGCAGGTCCCGGTGGACCTGGTGAAGCTCCGCTCCTTCATCCTGCCACCCTAGGGCGACGTGCCCTGCCTCAGTCGCGCCTGCGGCGGCGGAGCCTCGCGGGGCTCGGCCGGCCGATCGGCGGACTGGATGCGATAGCCCTTCTGGCGCAGCAGCGCCACCAGGCCATCGGGGCCGTAGAGGTGTGCCGCGCCCACGATCACCAGCTGCGGCTTGTCGCCGTCCAGCGCGGACTGCAGCCGCGGCAGCCAGGCGCGGTTGCGCGCCGACAGCAGCCGCTCGTAGACCAGCGGCGCATGTGTCTTCATCTGCGCCGCCATCTGCTCGATCGCCTGGGCGTCACCCTGGCGCCAGGTGCGCAGCAGGTCCTGCGGCTCGGTGCCCGCTTCCACCAGTTCGTCCACGGTGGCCGCCAGGAGCTGCTCCGACTGCGCCGGGGTGGCATCGATGAACAGCGCCAAGTGGGCCTGCGGCTCTTCCAGCCAGCGCACCGACTTCTTGTCCTGCAGCGCGCGCTGGAAGAACTGCTGGTCGATGCCCAGCTCGGCGCGGAACCCTGCATGCTGGTAGCTGAACAGCTCCAGCGACAGCGCGCAGAACCAGGCCCGGAAGGGCTCGCACAGGGCCATCGGCATGCCGACATCGGAGGCCCGGCGCACGAGCCGCTCGTAGAGCGCCGGCGCGACACTGGCCTTGAGCGGCTTGTCCGCCTTGGCCGCCCCCAGCAGCCGCGCCTGAAGCTCGGGGCTGGCCAGCGCGGCGATGTCGCTTTCGAACATCAGCTCGGTAGAACGCAGGTAGGCCTGCTCCAGCCCGTCCGGCAATTGCCCGGCGTCCTCCGGCAGCAGGTGCACCGAGCCCAGCAGGGAGTGCTTCGCCTTGGCGCCGTCGACCTCCCACAGGAAGGGCGCCCGCGAGGGTTCCTGGGCCAGCGCCGGCAGCACGGCGAGCAGGCCGAGCAGCGGCACCAGGCAGCGTCTTAGCAGCGTCATGTCAGCGAGGCCTCTGCGCACTCGGGCGCACCTGCAGCCAGGCGGCGTGATCCTCGCGCGCGCCCAGCGGATCCTGGCCCTGCAGGAACAGGTCCATGTATTCCAGATCGTCGTAACCCCAGAACAGTTCCCGGCGGCCCGCGGCATTGCAGGCGATCATCGCCGGCACGCCGAACACGCCGGCGGCCACCGCGGCATCGGTGTTCTGGCGCAGGCGCTCCTTGCCGGGGCCCGCGGCATCGCTGAGCCAGGTGTCGGCGTCCAGGCCGGTCTCGGCCAGCACGGCGCGCAGCGTGTCCGGCTCGCTCACCGGGCGGCTCTGGGCCCAGGTGGCGCGGAACAGCGCGTCGATCAGCCGGTGGCGCTGCTCCGGCGGCAGGCCGCAGCAGGCCAGGCGCAGCGGCTGCAGCGGGTTGAAGGGATGCGAATGCGGTGGCGCCAGCGGGATGCCGAGCTGGCGTGCCTTGCGCAGCACGTTCCAGATCATCCACTGGTTCTTGGCCGGCACTTCGGCCGGGCCCTTCTGGCCGTGGGCATTGAGCAGCCCGGCGAACAGCACCGGCACCGGCTCGAGCTGCAGGCCATGGCGCTGTGCCAGCGCGGGGACGCGGGTCCAGGCCAGCCAGGCGTTATGCGAGATGAAGTCGAAGAAGAAGTAGAGGCGGCGCGGGTCGTCAAACATGACCCGTCTCGTCGCCGCCCTCGGCGACCGGCATGAGCCAGTCCCCGCCGGAGCGGCTATCGCCGCCCAGGCCGGCGAAGTCGAACAGCTTGGTGTCGGCCAGCTGCGAGGGCGCCACGTTGGTCAGCGACGCGAACACCTGCTCGATGCGCGCCGGGTGCTCCTTCTCCCAGCCCTCCATCATGCGGCGCACCTGCTTGCGCTGCAGCTGCTCCTGCGAGCCGCAGAGGTTGCAGGGAATGATGGGGAACTGCTTGAGCTGGGCATAGGCGGCGATGTCGCGCTCGCGGCAGTAGGCCAGCGGGCGGATCACCACGTTGCGGCCGTCGTCGGACTGCAGCTTGGGCGGCATGGCGGACAGCTTGCCGCCGTGGAACAGGTTGAGGAAGAAGGTGGCGACGATGTCGTCCTTGTGATGCCCCAGCGCGATCTTGGTGTAGCCGTGCTCGGCGGCGTAGCTGTACAGCGAGCCGCGGCGCAGCCGCGAGCACAGCGAGCACATGGTCTTGCCTTCCGGGATCACGCGCTTGACCACCGAGTAGGTGTCCTGCTCGATGATGTGGTACGGCACTCCCAGCGCCTTCAGGTATTCCGGCAGGATGTGCTCGGGGAAATCGGGCTGCTTCTGGTCCAGGTTCACCGCCAGCAGCTCGAACTTCACCGGCGCCTTCTGCTGCAGCTGCAGCAGCATGTCCAGCATGGTGTAGCTGTCCTTGCCTTCTATCGGATATAAATCGTTCAGCATATTAATAAATGCATGAATAAATTGATGTATCCGATGGCAGCCGATTTGTTTCTTGTAGCCGAATCGGGCGCTGCCGGGCTAAAGCTGATTCGACTGGTTTCGATGAGCTTGGTCTCACAGCGAACCGGGAGTCTCGGTCTTCAGTGTCGTTCAACGACTCTGGCGCCGCAACCAGCGAATCGTCTGCCCCACGCCAGCCGGTCTGCGCATCGGCCCCCTAGCAAATGCGCACTGACGCCAAGACGCTGCGCATTTACATCAGCCAGTTGCTCAACGGCATCAGCTTCCTGCTCACCCTCCTCCCTGAGCCTGCGCACCCTTGACCGCAACAAGCGGGCGCCGATCGATGAAGATCGGCGCCCATCTTAGGGCTGCCTCAGCCGAACTTCACCAGATTGTGCGTAGGCAGCGACCCACCCGGGAACTGAGCCAGCCGGCCACCCACCGCCAATGGACCGAGGTCCATCGCGAAGAAGCCGAGCCGGTCGATGAGCGCAGTCACCTTGGCCTTGGCCGCTGCATCGTCGCCCGACACGAACAGCACGCGCCGTCCACCCTCAGCCCGAGGATCACCTGAAACCAGCGCGGGCTGCAGGTGGTTGAAGGTCTTCACCACCTTCGCGCCCGGAACGAGGTCCGAAAACACCTCGCTCGATACACGGCCATGCAGCTCGGCCGGCTGAAACAGCGGCGCCTCGATCGGATTGTTCGCGTCGATGACGATGCGACCATCCCAGTCCGGCAGTCCCTTCAGCGCCTCCGGCAGCTTCGACCAGTTCACCGCGACCAGGACGATGTCCTTCGACGCCGCTTCCTCTCGCGTCCCCGCCATGATCGAGGGCCCGAGTTCCTTGACCAGTTGCGCGAGCGATTGCGGGCCGCGGCTATTGGCGAGAGTGGCCTGGAGGCCGGCGCGCGCCAGCGCGCGAGCAAACGCCGAGCCGATGCTGCCGGCGCCGATGATTCCGATAGTGCTCATGGAGGTCTCCTACGTATCAGGCAGTAAAGCCGCCGTCAGCGACGATGTCGGCACCCGTGACGAAGGAGCCGTCCGGTCCGGCGAGGAAGGCCACCACGCCGGCGATCTCGCCCGGCTGACCGTAGCGGCCGAGCGCCAGGCCCGGGCCCACGATCTGCGCGACGGGGCCAGTGGCTGGGTTCATGTCCGTGTCCGTCGGACCGGGATGGACCGTGTTGACCGTGATGCCGCGCGGCCCGACGTCACGGGCCAGGCTGCGGTTGAAGCCCGACACCGCGCTCTTGGTCAGTGTGTACACGGACGCGGTACCGAAAGCCGCATAGCGCGTCATCGAGCTGCCGATGTGGATCACCCGGCCGCCTTTCTTCATATGCCGCACGGCCTCCTGGGTCGCCACGAACACGCCGGTGACGTTGACATCGATCATGCGCTGGTAGTCCTCCAGCTTGTACTCGTCGATCGGCGCGTTGATGGCGATACCGGCGTTGTTCACCAGGATGTCGATGCCGCCCAGCTCCGCCACCGTCTGGCGCACCGAGGCGCGCACGGCTTCGGCGTTGCCCGCGTCCGCCTGGATGGCAACAGCCCGGCCGCCCGCCGCCTGGATCTCATCCACGACGGCCTGCGCCTTGTCCGGAGACGCGCTGTAGGTGATGGCGACGGCGGCGCCATCGCGGGCGAGCCGCTTCGCGATGCTGGCGCCGATAGAGCGTGAGCCGCCGGTGACGAGGGCGACCTTGCCGCTGAGGGGGAGCTGCTGGTTCATGGTGAATCTCCTGCGGGGTTGGAAAGTGAGGCCAGTCTCCCAACTTGATTGACCCTTGATTAGTGGGTAATGATTGGTTTCATTTATTACTTTTGATTGAAAATAGGGCGAAGCATGGAAACGCTGGCCAACCTGGAGTCCTTCGTCCGCAGCGCCGAGAACGGCGGCTTTTCCGCCGCCGCCCGCCAGCTGGGCCTGACGCCGGCGGCCGTCAGCCCCAACGTGGCCATGCTGGAACGCAATCTCGGCGTGCGCCTGTTCCAGCGCAGTACACGCAAGCTCACGCTTACCGAAGCCGGCGAGCGCTTCCTGGAAACGGTCCGTGGACATCTGCGCGGACTGCAGTCGGCCATCGCCGATGTCTCACGGGATGACGAGGAGCCGGCGGGGGTCCTCAAGGTCAGCATGGCGCTGACGTTCGGCATGGATTACCTGCTGCCCTTGCTGCCGGAGTTTCTGGCGCGCTACCCGAATATCCGCATCGACTGGGACTTCGAGAATCGCCAGGTCGATCTGATCTCCGAGGGTTTCGACGCGGCGATCGGGGGCGGCATCGAGCTGGCGCCCGGCGTCGTCTCCCGGCCGCTGGCTCCGGCGCACATCATCGCGGTGGCTTCGCCCGCGTATCTGGCCGGAAAAGACCTGCCCACCGATCCCTCGGAACTGCTCAAGTTCACCGGCATCGGCATGCGGTCCGTCCGCACCGGGCGCATCCGTAACTGGACCATGCGGAATGTCGCCGGCCAGGAGATGGCTGCGCAGACGACCGATACGCTGGTGATGAACGATCCCGAGGCGATGTGTCGCAGCGCGCTGCTCGGCCTCGGCGTCGCACTAGTCGCGGTGCCGCATGCCTCGCCGCACTTGGAAAGCGGCAGGCTGGTGCGTGTCCTACCGAAGTGGTACGCGGACGCTGGCCCTATTTCACTGTACTACGCGACGCGGACGATGCTGCCAGCCAAGACCCGTGTTTTCGTGGAGCATGTGGTAGAGGCGTTCAAGAAGCAGCGGCTGGCACAGCGGTTCGCTGGAAGTCTTGGTTGAAGGCCACAGCGCAAGTGACTCGCCTTGGATATGTCTTCCGCTTTGGTAATCCCAACGACAATCGACGCAGTAGATATCGTTGTCAATTCAGATGGATCGAGAACACTTTTCGCTGCTTCGCCGTCAGAAGGTAGTGCGCAAGTCTGCTGGTGTCGCCGCGCGAGTTGGCTGGCGTTTTGTGCGCAACGAGATGGCGTTCTGTAATATCCCGGGGCACGGCAGCCAAGCAGCTCTTTGATTGTGGTTGCAAAGCCATCCCATGCGGGAATGTCGTGCCCTCTGGGCGATGGCACAGCCCAGCATCAGGACCAGCGCCGCCCGATGATATCGGCGGCGTCATCAGGCGTCGCCGAGCCGCTTCGCCGGCTTACCCGGGCATGGAAGGTGGGCGCATGCTGATCCAGGAAGCGCGTCATGGGGCCGCGAAAGCGGAAAACATCGGCGGGAATGTCTACGCCCAGGTGGCGAGCTATGGTGCCGGCAAAGCGCACCTGTCGATCCGTCGGCGGCTGCAGGTCGAAGTCCAACGTATGGGCAACAGCGTCGGCCACAACTGTCGACACCCGACGGAATAGCGCGTCGCGGCTTACTTTATCCGCAATGCGCTCCAGCTGGATCGCAAGCGCCTCGGCGACATGCTCAGGCAGCACAGCCCTAAGCTCTAGTTCGCCGCTATCCGGATGGAGACACAGATGCATGGTGTCGCTGCGGCGCGGAAAGCGCGGGCCTTGGGATATTGCAATTAATGAACACTATAGATTGTAGCTCTATAGTGTGCAAGAAACTAAATAGGTGGCTCCTCTTCGGGAGCCACCATGAAGCTTGCAGGCGCGTTTGCCGAGTCCCTTCGCAAGGTTCGCCTGTATGCGGACCTCAGCCAGGAGGACTTCAGCGATGTCTCGAGTCGAACCTATATCAGCAGCCTGGAACGGGGGATGAAAAGCCCGACGCTCGAGAAGGTGGATGCCCTCGCCGGAAAGATGCGTGTCAGCCCGCTTTCCCTCTACGTGCTGACCTACGCCATATTCACGCGGACCACGCCCGCCGCATTGCTCAGACAGGTGAGCGACGAGGTATCGCAACTGCAGGGCAAGGCACCGAACGCTGATAGGATTAGGCCCTCTCGTGGGCGTATCAATGTAGCCGGGGGGAACCCACGAGGTGGATAAAGCGGACCGAGCAGGACACTCAGACGTCTGCATCGAGGCTGCGAGATCAATGATCTCTTGATTTTTCGTTGGCCACTTGCAGTACCGCTCGCTCCGAATCGCTCAGCCACGATAGGTTAGGGAGCGTGGTCGGGATACTCGCGTACTCGGTCACGGGCATATCCGGCTCGCGTCGAGGATCGGGCACCTGCCAGTAGTACCCCGAGAGCAACTCGACCAAGGTCAGTCGACCATCCTCCATACCGGCGCCGGTGTCCAAATGCAGACGATTTCGCGCTAAAAGCGGCTGCCTGGAGGCCAGGGTTGTATGCCCGGAGACCAGCAGGTCAAGCCCCAAGACGGGGCACGTCGCCAATTCGTGCTCGAAGCGAGTCGCTGGCGGATACAGGCGGTGGATGTCCTTTTCGATGTCAGGGATGGAAGCAATGCCAGCGGCGATCGTCGTGCTTCGATCCCAGAGAATTCGTCTCTGAAGACGGCCGTATCTCTCGTACAGGTCTGATCCATGCTCGTGCATGTCGCTAACATCTGCCCAGGTCCATTCGTTGGGTAGGCCGGCATGGACAATGCCGACCTTGCGCCCATCCGCCAGGAGAATTTCAAAGGCCAGCGGCAGACGGCTTAGTATCTTCTCCATGCGTGCCTGATCGTTATTGCCAGGCCGCAAGGGATCATTCGGACCGAAGTACTCGCACATCGAATAGACCAGGCCTCGTTCCGATGAAATGGCGCCACGATAGGCCCCCATCTGCATGGCTTCGTGATTGCCCATGACAGCATAAAACCAAGGCTTTTCCGCCAGCCGTAGGCACTCAACTGACGAAGGCCCGCGGTGCACCAGGTCTCCGACGGAAAACAAGCGATCCTGTCGGGGGTTGAAGCGGACCTCGAAGAGCAACCGGTTCAGCATCTCCAAGCAGCCGTGGAGGTCCCCAATGCAGAAATCTCTTCCCATTGAGTTGGGCGGCAAAGTGATGAAAGGCTTTTCGAACAGCATATGGGGTGCCATTTACCAATGAATACTATAGGGTTCATATTGTACCGGCAGTTCCCCCCTTACACAGCCCCGACCGAGGCGCAACTGAGCTAGGGACTGCCGCCCTGCGGCGGCAGTGCGCTCGTCGCAGAACTGCTGAGTCGACCTTAATGGCGGTCCGCGGTCACCGGCGGTGGATCAGGATTGAACAATCCTGCGTTCCCCCAGTAGGCACGGTGGCGATGCAGAATCCAAGGAAGGATCGCGATTCTGGCCTCCCTTTTTTCTACAGTCCGCCAGCTTGTTGCGCAGCTGCTTTCAGCGAAACTGCGCAGTGGCTCCATGGGAGCTGAATGACGGCTTCCGTGAAGCTGCGCAGGAAGTGCGAAGAAGAACTCCCCCTGATGGTCCGCGACAGGTTCTAAGCCCCAACGCGGGCCCGCTTGAAGCCCCACGCCGGGGTGTGGTGCATGCCTGCCTAGTTTCGGAAGCTGAGCAGGGCTGCTACGGCATTGCGCATGGAGAGTCTTCGCAAGATTGGGTGTCGGTCGTTCGCTGCTGACCGTAACGAGAAATTGGAATAAAAGCTGCGGAGGTCTCCGTTCAGGCATCATCAGCGAAGCTCTATCCGTAAATGTTGCCGATGTGGCCGAGTCTCATGCAGACATCTTCAAGCTCCTTTTGCATAGGCGGGCGTATCTCGGGTGGGGAGCCGATACCAGAGCGCGTAGAGCGCGGGCACAAAAAGCAGCGTGATCGCCGTCCCGACGATAACGCCGCCAATCAGCACCACTGCCAGCGGTCCCCAGAAGCCGTTGAAGGCCAGGGGAATGAATGCGAAGGCAGCAGCGGCGGCGGTCAGAACCACCGGCCGTGCGCGTCGAACGGCGGCCTCGACGACCGCCGCGTAAGTGCTCATCCCGTCGGTGAGGTTGTCGGACACCTGCTGGGTGAGAATCAGCGTGTTGCGCATGAGGATGCCCGCCAGGCCGATGATGCCCAGCGTGGCCACGAAGCCGAAGGGCATGCCTGAAAGCAGCAGTGCCGCGACCGCTCCCATCAGACCGAGCGGTGCAGTAGCCAGCACCATGAACATGCCTGAGAAGCTGCGCATCTGAAGCATGATGAAACTCATCATCAACACTACAACCAAGGGTTGCAGCTTCTGGATGGCAGCATTGGCTGTTTTCGAGCGTTCGACCGAGCCGCCGATCTCGATGCTGTATCCGTCCGGCAATTCCGATCTAAGTGGCTCCAGCGATCGCCATACTTCTGCGGTCACGTCATTGACTTGCGCCCCTTCGATATCGGCATGTACAGGAATGTAGAGACGCCGGTTGTACCGCCGCAGCACCGGGTCCTCGAAGTCCACCACGAAGTCGCCGAGCTGCGCAATTGGAATCTTGCGCCCTTCGCGCGTCTTCAGTTCCAGCGAACCGCCGTCTCGACGATAGGCCTCAGAGCCACGCACGCGCAGCTCGACGCTGCGTACGTCTTCACGAATGATCGTCGCGGTGCTCCCGTGCAACTCCCCCTGCATTTGCTCGGCCACGTCGCGTGGTGTCAGGCCGATCAGGCGCAGGCGTTCGGCATCGGCACGTAGCCTGATGGTGGGCACCCGCTCGTCCCACTCCAGATGGGTCATCCGCGTGTTGGGGTGTGCAGCCATTGCGGCTCGCACCTTCTCCGCGATGCGGCGCAGCTCGACAGGATCATCGCCAAGCACGCGCATCGTCACCGGCCAGTCAACCGGCGGCCCGTAACGCAGCCGGGAAACGCGCACCATCACGCCAGGGAAAGCTCCGCCGTCGATCTGGGCCTGTAGCCGGCTGATGATGGTCTCGCGCGCGGCAACGTCTTCGCTAATCACCAGCACACGGGCGAAGGCTGGATTGGGCAACTGCGGAGACGCCGAAATGAAAAATCGTGGTGCTCCGGCACCGACGTAGGTGGAGTGGCTTCGGACGCCCGGCATCTTGACGAGCTGCGTCTCGACCGCCCGCGCCACAGCATCGGTGGCGGCAATCGAACTGCCTTGCGGCAGGTATATGTCGATCAGCACCTCTGGCCGATCCGAGGGTGGAAAGAACTGCTTTTCCACCAATAGGATCATGCCCAGCACCGACAGCACCAGCAGCACCACAGTGCCACCGACGACGGTGCGGCGACGGTGCACGCACCATTCGATAACCCCTCTCAGACGGCGATATCCGGAGGTGTCATACAAGCCGGCCCCACCGTGCTGTGCAACGGTAGCTGCTGGCGGCGGCAGCAGGCGCGCGCCGAGATAGGGGGTGAAGGTGACGGCCACGATCCAAGACAGCAGCAGGGCAAAGGCCAGAACCCAGAAAATGCCTCCGGCATACTCGCCGGTGCTCGACGCTGCAAAGCCGATGGGCACGAAGCCGGCGATGGTGACCAGTGTCCCGAACAGCATCGGCGCGGCCGTGCTCGTCCAGGCGAAAGCGGCCGCATGCAGACGATCAAGGCCCTCCTCCATTTTTACCAGCATCATCTCGATGGAGATGATGGCGTCATCCACCAGCAGGCCGAGCGCAAGGATCAGCGCACCCAGTGTCACAAGGTTGAGATCGTGTCCGGCGAGGTGCATCAGGAAGAACGTCAATCCCAAGGTCACTGGCACAGCGATGCCCACCACCAGGGCAGCGCGCAGGCCGATTGCCACCGCGCTCACCAGCAGCACCACGCCGACGGCAATGAAGAACTTCAGCTGGAAGAGGCTGACTGATCGGTCGATTGACTCGGCTTGGTTGGTAAGCCGGGTTAGATTGATGCCCAGTGGCAGTTGGGCGTGTTCTGTGGTCAGGAATTTGTCCAGCGACTTGCCGAGTGTCAGACCATTGAAGCCGGATTTCATGACCACTCCGATCAGCACCGCGTCCTCACCGACCGCGCGAACGAGGTAACTCGGAGGTTCTTCGTAGCCGCGATGGATGGCGGCAATCTCATCCAGACGCAGGATGCGCTCGCCGATGCGGATCGGAAGCGCCAGCAGATGCTTGATGTCCGAAAGGTCGGCGTCCACGCGGAAATAGATGCGCGGTCCGCGGGACTCGATCAGGCCAGCCGGCAACAGGTGGTTATGGTCTTCGAGAGCAGCGAAAATCTGCTCCGGCGGTATGCCCAGATTGAGCAATCTGTCGTTGTCGATATCCACGTAATAGCGTTCGGGGCGCTCCCCCAGCAGCAAGGCCTTGTGGACTCCGGGAACGGCCTGCAGCCGGTCGCGGATGGCTTCAGCCTGACGCAGAACCAGCCGCTGCGGCAGGCCGGGTGCGGTCAGCGACAACAGGCAAAAATAGACATCGCTGAAGTCTTCATTGACGATGGGACCGATGGCTCCAGGCGGTAGTGTTCGCGCTTCCTCCTCCATCCGGCGCCGCACCTCGTAACGCAACTGGCGGGCACGCTCGCTACTGATGTAGTCCTGAAACTCGACCATGAGGTCCACCCGGCCGGGGCGGATAGTGGTGTCGACGTGATGGACTTCGTCAACCTCTTGGATACGCTTTTCCAAACGTTGCGCGACCTGATCGCGCAGCGTTGCGGCGTCGGCCCCAGGCCACAGCGCCGATACCACCATCACCTTGAGCGTGAAGCTGGGGTCCTCGGCGCGCCCCATGCTGAAGAAGGTGTAGGCCCCGACGGCGAGCGACAGCAGCAGGAAGAAAAGAGTGACCGCGCCCTCGCGCACAGAAAGTGCGGATAGGTTGGGAAGCCTCATTGCCGCCGCTCGCGCACCGCCATGCCAGGTCGCAGCAAATTCCCGCCGACAGCGACGATGCGCGCCTCCGGCGGCAGTGAAGTCTGCACACGTGCGGTGTCTCCTTCAAGCGTAAGCACCCGCACCGGAACGGGCTCCACACCGGCGTTGGTCATACGCCAGATTCGAGGACCTTCGCCGCGCTCGTCAACGGCGGAGAGGGGCACGCGATAGACCTCTGCTGTGGCTGCTTGGTCCACTTTCTGTCCTGGCTCTGGTTGCGGAACGTCGAAGCGTGCACGCACTACGGTGCCCAGCGGCAATTGCGCGGCTTCTTGCGGCAGCTGATAGCGCGCACGCCAGGTGCGGCTGATGGCATCCGCAGCACCTGCTGCCTCGCGCAGGGTCAGCTTGAGTGTCGAGCTGTCATCCAGCTGCAGCAGGCCGCTCGCAGGCGGGCGCAGCCGTTCGGGCAGAAAGACTTCGACCTCGTGTAGGGCCCCGCTGGCTAGACGACCAACGGGTTCGCCGGCGGCGACCACTTGGCCTGGCTCGCCGGTGACCTCGATCAGCACACCGTCTTGCCGAGCGGAGATACGCGAATAGCCGAGAACATTGCGCGCCTGCTGAAGCCGGGCTTTTGCGGCCTGCTCCTGCGCGCGCGCTTGCTCGTCCGCCACCTGCTCGCGTTGCAGCGCCTGGCGACTGATCGTGCCTTGCGCTGACAAGGTTTCTGCGCGAGCCAGGTCGGCACCACGCAGGCTTCTTGCGGCCTGCGCGGAGGCAAGGTCCGCTTCAGCAGCACGCATGGACTGCTCGAAGTCCTTCGGATCCAACCGAAAAAGCGGCTGACCAGCCACTACCTTGTCCCCGGCTTCGGCGAGACGCGCCGCGATGCGCCCACCGACCTCAAAGGACAGTAGCGTCTCGAAGCGTGCGCGCACTGTGCCGGACACGACCACTGCTGTGCCTGAAACAGGCTCTAGCGCCACGCTCAAAACCCATGGAGCGGGCTCGGTGACGGGTTCATCGCTGCGCTTACAGCTCATGAGCGCACCACATAGGAGAGCCAGCGACATCGCGAAAAGATGGCGCGCAGGAGATGCTGCATCGTTGGGAGATGAGGAGACCAGCGGATTCGGCGAGAGGCGGATGGCTTGCGTTCTCATTGCGTTTGGCCGTCTGTCTGTGCGCGCGTCCCGGCTTGCTGCGCCAGCAGGCGCCTGATGGCGTCCGCGACCGCCTGCGGATGCTCCATTGGCAAAAAGTGCGTCGTGTTCGTCACGGTAGTGACCTCGGCAGCCGGCAAGACAGTCCTCAAGCGCTGACGCGCGGCCGGCGCAAAGGTCGAAGCATGCGACGCGCTCAGTGCGATGACGGGACAGCGCAATCGGCGGATGTCTGGCCAGGCGTTGTGCTCGGTATGCGTGAAGGTCGCGCTCTCCCAAGCCGGTGCGCAGGCCAGGCGAACACCCATGTCGTCATCCACGAAGCCGTGCTCGACGTAAGCATCCAGCCACGGCGCTGGCCAACTGCGGAAGCCGCCTCTCCCGCGATATTTCTCGACGGCCTCGGCGCGGGATGCAAAATGCGCGCGGCGGCGCGCCGCCCCCGCAGCTAAACCGAAGCGGTGCGATTGCCGCAGCAGCTTGGCGGTGCGCAGCTGCAAACCCTGCACGCGGTCGAGGATCACCGGCTCGGCCAGCACCAGGCCCTGCACACGCGCTGGCAGACGGGCAGCCGCCATGATACTGGCGGTGGCGCCAATCGAATGGCCGGCCAGCCAGACTGGCTCTTCCTGACTCTCGACCAGCGCGCAGAGGTCATCGTAGTAAGTCCGCCAGCCACGGAAGCTGCTTAGTGCGCCCGCTGCCGCGCTGGCACCGTGGCCGCGCATGTCCCAGGCCAGCACGTTGAAGTCTTCGGCCAGCGTATCGAGCAAGGGGTGATAGGTGCGACCGTGGAAGCCGGTGGCGTGTGCCCAGTGCAGCGTCGGGCGACCGCGCTGGTGCGGCCAGCGCCAGACGGTGATCTCCTGGCCATCCGGTGCGACGATGGCAACGGGTTCAACGCCCATGCGACCGGCATGCGCATCGCTACCCAAAGTCATTGCTTCGGCAGTCGCGGTCACGCGGATGCCTCCGCCGCAGAGGGTTCCGCACTGGCGGTGGACGAATTGAGAAGAATCTGCACGCGGCCGGTTGCCACCGGCACGCGATCCTCCGACTGCCAGCAGACGACCCTGGCCAGCACGGTGCGTCGGGTGCGGCGAACGATCTCCGCCGTGGCGTAGGAGTCCACCGTCCGCGCCGAACGCAGATAGTCGATGTCGCAGTTGAGGATCCGCAGCGCGCTGTTCTCGCCCTGGCCAGCTCCGACGGCCACGCGCGCGGCCTCCTCGATCAGACCACCCAGCACGCCACCATGCAGGGCAGGAATCTGGATATTGCCGATCAGCGCTTCACGGAAAGGTAGATGCAGCCGCAGGCCATCACTCCCACCAAGCACTTCAACGCCTAGATACTGCGCGTAGGAGCGGGCCGGTTTACTGAGGTTCGGCGCCGGAGTGGCCGTCTGCAGCAAGCTCGCAGGCCGTGTGTCGAGTGGCGGCGCGGCGTCAAAACGCCGGCCCCGGGTGCTACGCATGAAGGTGGCATCGCCCGTGGCCAACTGCTCCCGGCTGCCTTCGGCATGCACCAGGCAACGCACGAAAGCCACATCGTCGGTAACGGCCTCGCATCTCGCATCGACGACCAGAGCATGGTCGCACGGCGCGGGCCGCAGGTAGTTCATCCGCAGGTCCAGCGTGGCGATTGGCGTCAGCGTCCGCGTGGCGGCGAATACGGCCAGGCCGGCTGCGGAGTCGGCGAGCGAATAAAGCACGCTGCTGCATATCGATTCGCCGGGTTCATCCAGAAAATGAGCTTGCGGCACCAGACGCATACAGGCCTGCGGCCCTTCTGTTGGCAGGATCGCCATGCCGAGGTCGCGGCTGTGCGGGACGCGCTCACAGAAGAAGCGAGCAAGTGCGACCGGATCGCCCAGAGAGTTGAATCGGGCGTCGGTGGCCGCCATGCTGTCCTCAGGAATGTCAGGCCTCATCGATCGGATGCGACTTCGCTACGCACGTCATCGTCGAAGTTTGACTCTTCGAGACGGCTCATCTGGCTGTAGTGCTGGCGGAAGGTCGTCACCATGCTGGCGAGCGGAACGTCGTCGAACTCGCCGCGCATCGACAGGTATTCCATGTGGCGGTTTCCGGCACGGTCGAGGGGGTGATAGATCGAGTCCTCGCGGCCGTCGAACTCCAACGGCAGCAAGCCGAAGCGTTCGCACAGCTCGATGTTGAACGCCGGCGTCGCCTTGACCCATCCGCCATCAAGCCGGATCGAGGTGTAGCCATGCCAGTAAAAGATATCGGTCTTCATCGTCTCCCGCAGACGCGCCGTGGACAGGTGATTGCGCACATCGGCAAACCCGACTCTGGCGGGGATGCTCAAAGCCCGGCAGGCGGCGGCCAGCAGCACGGCCTTGGTTACGCACCAGCCGTGTCCGGTGTCTAGCACGCGACTGGCCTTCATGCCGTAGGGGGTCAGATCCAGCTGATAGGGGTCGTAGCGGAAGCCGTCACGAACGGCGTAGTAAAGCGCCACGGCCTTTTCACGCATGGGCTGGCCTGCTCTTTCATGCGCTTGCGCGAACCGTATGACCGCAGCGTGGTCGGAATTGATGATGGCGGTGGGACATAGCGCCCCGGAGATGGTTTGCGTCGCGGCAGCGTCCTGGCAATCGCTGGGTCGAAGGGAAGCCGTGGTCATGGGAATCGGAATGGGAAGACGGGCGCGTGGATGCGGCGCTGCATACCCCATCGCTGGCGGCAGAGCCGTCGGCGATGGGGTATAGCCTATTCAAGCTGCCTCGCGGAGCTTCTCGATGGCCTGTTGGGCGAGCGCGTCATTGTCGCGCAGCAGGTCCTGCTCAGAGAGCTGGCTGGCGTTCTTGCCGCCGGCGTAGGCCATCAGGCCAGCCTTCTCGTAGTAGCTCTCCATGCGGGGCGAGAGCAGGCCGATGTATTGGAGATTCGGCACCAGGCGCTGGAACATGATGCTGCGGAACTTGGTCATGGCTGGCGACTCGGCCATCAAGCGGTTCCAGGTCGCGCGCGGAACGCGGTGCGCAAACCACTCGTCGTGGATTTCGTGGGCGAAGAAGCGGTTGCGCATCAGCATCGCCACCTCGAAAGCCCAATCCTCACGCTCGCGACGCTCCGAGGCAGAGAGGTTCTTGGTGAAGTGCTCACGAAGCGCCAAGACGCCATAGTGGACATGGCGGGCTTCGTCCTGGATCACGTAGCGGAGCAGGTTCTTCAGCAGCGGCTCGCCGGTCTGGTTGTACATCGTGGAAAAGGCACCCAGCGCGAGCCCTTCGACCATGATCTGCATGCCGAGGAATTTCACGTCCCAGCGCGAGTCGGTGAGCAGGTCATCGATGATGACGAAGAGGTTGTCGTTGACCTTGTATACACGCTCTATTTTGGTCTCCAGGTAACGCAGAAACACCTCCAGATGGCGCGCCTCATCCATCACCTGGGTGGCGCCATAGAGCTTGCCATCGACCCAACTGACGGCTTCCGTGCATTGCGCAGAGGCGTAGAGCGCGCCTTGCTCGCCGTGCATGAACTGCGACAGCATCCAGGCCGCGAAGTGGTAGTTGAGCTTCTGCTTTTCGGTAGCGTCGAGCTTCACACCCGCAGCCTCCAGCCCATCGAACGGCGCAAACGGCGTGTGGCCGAGGATGGGCGTTTCTGGATTCATCGGATCGACCTGCGTGCTCCAGTCGAGCTGCCATTCGCCGTCCCACTGGTTGGCGACTGCCCGGCGGTAAAGGTCATACATCTCGGGGAAGTCGGTGCCGTAGTTCAGGTCGAAATGCACGGCATGGCCGGATTTCATCGGCACGCAATCGTCGCCCTTGCCCTTGCGCTGCCAGAGGCCGCGGTAAGCTGAGGGCAACATGCTCGCCCCGACCTTGGGGTCGCGAATCTCCGCGACGAGTGAGATGTTCTCCATCGTCTGCGTGACCTTGTTCTGCATCTTGAGCGGCAGGCCGTTCAACATGCGGCCAAGTTTCAGGGCAGCGGGGGTGGCGGTACTCATACGGTTCTCTCCTCCTGGGACGGGGTCGTCTGCGCTGCGGAGGCCCCATACACCTCCAGCAGCGCCGAAATCATGCGTTCATGGCGGATCACCAGCAGCCGGTGGATGGCCGGGATAACGGTGTGCAACAGCGAATCGATCTCAGCCGGGCGCAACTGCTGAACGCGGTCCTTGAACAAAGCGACTTCGCGCTCGAACAGCAGCTTGGCGGCCTGATCGATGTAGCCGATGTCGCGAGGGCTGAAACCCTTTTCGGCGTTGATGCCGGCATCGCGCACCACGGTCCAGAGCCGCAGGCACTCGGCCTCGTCGGCGTCGAGCGCCTCGTTATCGGCAGAGGTGAGCAGCTTGATGTCGCGCAGCTCTTGCAGCTCGCCGGGGGTAAGGCCCAGCTCACCGGCAAGATCGCCTGCGGTCTTGCAGTCGCCGCCGGGCCTCTGCTGACGAAGGTCGTTGAGTCTCAAACGACGCAGGGCTTGCAGCGTGGCGAACTGGTCGGCACTGAACTGAAGTTCCGGCTGGTCGTCGAGAAGGCTCTTGATCGCCTTCAAGGGCAGCAGATGCTCCTCACGCAAGGAGCGGATCAATCGCAGACGGTGCAGGTGTTCGTCGCCGTAGAGGGCGGCGTTGTGCGCGGTCTTGCGGGCCGGTGGGAGCAGCCCTTCACGTAGGTAGAAGTGGATGGTCTCCCGGGTCACGCCCGAGCGCCGAACCACTTCGGCCATCCGGTAGGTGGACTCCGCGGCAGCACTCATCATGCTGTCTCCACGACGGTGATAGTCGCCTGACGATGCGGGTAGGCGCAGCAGGCCAGTGCGTAGCCGGCCTGGCGCTCGGGTTCGGTTAGGCAGTTCGGCGCGTCGGTGGCGACGTCGCCATCGAGCACCTTCACCTTGCAATGTCCGCAGCCGCCCATCGTGCAACTGAAAGGCAGCGCGACGCCCGCGCGCAGACCCGCCTCCAGCAGGGTTTCGCCGGGCCGCACCGTTACCTCTTTCTCTGCCCCCCCCACCCGGAACAGCACCGGATGCGGGTCCTTGGGATGCGGGCGCGATTCACGCGCGAAGGTCGTGAAACGCTCGCTGGCGATGGCCTGTGGCGGAACCCCGAGCGCGACGAGTTGGCGGCGCAGCGAGTCGTTGAAATTATCCGGACCGCAGAGGAAGTAGTGCACCGCAGCACCCGGCGCGGCATCCCGCAATGCGTCGCCGCCAATGCGCCCGCGATGGCCGTCCCAGCCCTTTTCGGGTTTGCTAAGGACGTAGCGGACGTCGAGGTTCTTGTTCCGGCGGGCCAGAGCATCCAGGCGCTCGCGGAACAGAATGTCCTGCTCGCGCCGGTTGCCATAGAACAGGGTGATCGGCGTGGTGCGGTGTTCCTGCCCCAGCAGCTGGTCGAGCATCGCCATCATCGGGGTGATGCCCGAACCCGCTGCAGCAAAGACGTAGTGACCCGGCGCTTGCGCTGGCAGAACGAAGTCGCCACTGGGGCCTGCGAACTGAAGCCAGTCACCCTCGCGCAGCCGCGCGTTCAGGTACGCCGACATCACGCCGCCCTCGACGCGCTTGCTGGTGATAGTCAGCGTGCCGTCTTTCGGAAGCTCGCTGAGGGAATACGCCCGCTTCACCGGCTTGCCATCGATCTGTGCGACCAGGGTCAGGAACTGGCCGGCCCGCACGCCCTCGGGGATGCCGTTGTCTGGAGCAAGCACGACGGACGCTGCACCATTGGATTCCTTGACGATGCGACGCACTTGCGCCCGATGGTGAAGCTGGTCAGGACGGACGAAACGAGCCCAGCGCTTGGCGCTCGGGCGAGGGCCCGAGGAAATCAAGACAGCGTGCTGGGTTGGAGCCTGGGCAATCATCGGCGAAGCTGAATCCTAGTGTGTAGTGTATAGATGCACTATACACTATACTTCATGCGCAAGCAAGTTCAGTACTTCGGGAGGGAGCTCGCGCTTGGGCCTTCATCTCGTCCCGGGCCAGAATCAGCAAATCATGATCTTGAAGCGCGTCCGCCGAGCCAGCTCTCGGTAGGAGGAAGTGGATCGTGTTTCGCCGCTTCTGCACTTACATCAGCAGGTAGTGCGCTAGTGCGCTTGCCCGTTACCTAGGCACCGCCTCGGCCTTGTACGGCGGCTTCTTGGCTCGAACGAGCAGGAAGGCCTGACGATTGGCTGAGCCGCAAATGTCCGCCGTCAAACGTCAGGCTCTCTCCTCATACACGCGCACCTGTCTCACTAGACGCTTTCGTCTGCCCCCATCTCTTCCCTCGAAAGCGAAAAGAAGTCAAACAATTCCCTGTCTGCCAACTGCGAGGGACGAATGTGCTGCATCGAGCGGAAGATGTTGTGCTTGCGCCGCGAATCTACTTTGTCCCACTCGTCAATCATCTTTCGCATTTGGAGTCTTTGCAGATTCTCCTGGGAACCGCAAAGGGTGCAAGGGATGATTGGAAACTTCATGCCGTCAGCGAATCTCTTAAGGTTTCGCTTTTCGCAGTACGCCATGGGACGTATTACTACGTTCCCCCCATCATCACTTTTCAACTTCGGAGGCATCGCCTTAAGCTGCCCGCCGAAGAACATGTTCAAAAACAGCGTTTCGATCATGTCATCCATGTGGTGGCCAAGCGCGATCTTCGTTGCACCAATTTCTTTGGCTACGCGATAGAGAATGCCTCGCCTCAACCGGCTGCACAGACCACACATCGTTTTCCCTTCCGGGACTTTTTCTTTGACGATGGAGTATGTGTCCTGCTCAATGATCTTGTAGGGCACACCAAGCGACTCGAAGTGCCGAGGAAGAACCTCCTCCGGAAAGCCCGGCTGCTTTTGATCCAGGTTGACGGCGATGATCTGAAAATCAATTGGCGCGCGCTTTTGAAGATCCATCAGCAATGAAAGCATTGACATTGAGTCAATGCCGCCACTGATGGCACACATTACAACGTCACCCTCGACAATCATGTTGTAGTCAACAATTGCGCGACCCATGTCTCGAATCAGCGACTCCCGGAGCCGCTCAAAAGTCTTCGACGTTGTAGGCACGAGCGACCTAAGGTCGAGAACGGGAGCTTCGGTGGTTACATTGTTCATTTTCTACTCACGTACTACCTGGGAATTGAATGAGCTTCTGGTCCTTTCGGGCCTGAAGCTGGTCGCGGGCGGCCCTCAATCGAGCGACATGCTCCTTGGCTCTCTGCAACTCTGCTGCTCCTTCGTGGACCCGGAGCATTAGGGTTGCATTGACGGAATCCGCCTCTGCGAGTTGCCTCTCGAGATCGGCCACGCGCTTACGCAGATCGGCGATGACGTTCACCGACGAGGTCTCGGGCGTTGCCGGCCGCATTTTAGCAAGAACCTGCTTGCGGGCATTTACATACTGCGAATCCTCAACGGCGATGAGACCACGCGCTCGGCCTGCTTCTTTCGCCACCGTAGAGAAATTAATCTTCAATCGATGTGCCTTGGCCCTGGCGATGAGGTCCGGATGCGTCGGGCTGCCAGCCTCCAAGCGCAGCAGGGCTTCCAGGAACTCCCTTTCAATCGCAGGGTCGCATTCCTCCCGCTTAGTGCGCCCCATCAGGTGTGCTCCATCTGAATGGAAATCCGTCTCAGTACTGATCTCGCTTGGGCGAGCCGTAGCTGCACGACGCGCGGTGGCTTTTCACCGACACGTTTCGATGCCAGCGCAAGCACTTCATGCGCATCGAGCCGTCGCTGCCAGTAGTCACGATGGTCATGATCAACATAGTAGTGACTGCACCCGGCGCAGACCGACGGCTCCCGGGTGGCCACGTTCGGAGCTTGATTGCTCCAAGACGACGTACCGGCCTTCTCATGACATTTTGCGCCGTCAGGGTTCAAGCCAATGAAGCAGTGCCCGTGGTCGGAGAACCAGATGCGCAGATCGTTCGTGACCACGTAGTCTCGAATGGCGCTGGTTGCTTCCTCCTCAGACTTTCCTTCAACTAGCACGGCAATCTGGCGTCGATGCTCCCTTAGCCGACCCGAGAAGAAGCCCGCCGAGGCCTGATCGTTCTTCGACCAAGCCCTGAAGAGTTCGACGGTTTTTTGAGTCCGGGCGGAGTTGATGTCTTTCAGAAGAACAATGTCGTTTCCGATGTACGCTTCCTCGGTCATTGCCAGGGACAAATGCTTGAACTGCTGTGCGATCGCAGGCGCCATGCGACTATCTACGCGCCACAGGTACTGAGCAAAGTTCTTACGCCATTGGCGAGGAGCGACACATCCTCCCATGGTGTCCTTGTACGCACTCAAATCCTCGCCACGAGCGCTAGTCGCCGGTAACGATGCCAGATCAACATTGCGTACGATGAACTCACGCTGGGCATCCCGAATCGAGTGAAGCTGCATCGGCGCGACTGCCGAGGCCGGCTCATCGAATGGGCGGAACCCCAGTTGAACGAACGACAGCAGCAAGGATGTGCGAACCTCCTCCGGCGCCCCTTCGCACTGCCGCCAAGGCCTGTAGAGCCTCTCAAGAATCTGGACGGCGCGCACAGGCGGCGGGATGTAATCAGAGCCCCTGGGCCGCATGCCGATCAGCCACTCTGTCTCTTCAGGCATCGGGCGAAGCTTGTAGGTCGTACCCCGCAGAAAGAACAGATCGTTCAGTCCCGTCTGGGACGTTCTGATGCTTATGCAGGAGGGAAGCTGGGATGCTTCACCAATCCCGGACTGGAAGCTTCCCATCTCACTGATCCGGACCCCGGATTCGCTTTGAATGACGTGTATGCAGGCATCTCGCAGATCATCGATGGTAGCTGATACCTTTCTCCCGACATTGAGATTCCGAACTCGCGGTTTGAAGAGGTTGCCGTCCCATGAAAGCTCTTCCTGCCGTTCTTTTATGGTTAGCCAAGGCTTGGTGTCGCCGATCAAGATGGACGACTTCCATTTCAACATCGACAATCGGGTGGATCGTATTCGACTCTGGGCGTTCCTTGATCGGTCCGAGTATCTCCAGGAGAAATGATCCTCGGCCAGCCGAATCACGTCATTTGCCATCGGTCCGATCCAGCGATGTGCCGCATTGAGAATGGAAAGGGCGACCTCCTCGGGGACCGGCTGGACGCGTTCATCGATCTTCGCATTGAGCCGTCGAGCCAACTCGCTGCCGGATAAGCCATCGAGAGGGGCCTCTGGAAGTGAGCCATAGCCTTCCTTCTCCATGTAGGGCTTCTGGGTCCAGAGTAGTTGTAGAACCGATACTGCAGTCCTGACGGCAGAAACTGATAACTCGCGCCCGTCCTTCTCAATCTCGATTACATAGTCCGAAAGGAAGTTCCATGACGCTGAGTTGGTAAGCTGACAGAGATCGGTGAAGTCGTGCTCCGCCATCCATCGAACTAACGGCCGCCAGATGAAGCTATGTCGATGAAGCGTTTGCGCCTTCTTCGGAAGTCCCTCCTGTGGAGCCTTGAGAAGGCTCCACACAAAGCATCGTAGTTCCTCGCGCAACAGCTCCCATCGGCTGTCGACAAATGCAGACCCATCAGGCATATCGAAGTCCCACTTTACGCTGCAGAAGCTGGCGTGCAGGTTCTTCAGCTCGGAGTCCAGAAACCAGACCTTGTCTGCCCATTCCGACCGTCTTGAGACCCTACGACTGTGTCTGGCATCAGCTTCATTCCGCTGCTGAAGCGTGTCTCTTGCGGCAGTGCTGTTCATTAGTCGATCGGCGGCAACGGTGTAAGAATGAGAATTTCGCTCTTTGCGAGGGTTTCCGGACGAAACTGGGGCAGCCAGAATTGATCAATCCGCTTCAATCTCGGCGCCCAAGTACTCAGCCATCGTTGAGCTGGAATTTTTGTCTGAGCATTGAGAATGAGCTCGCGGAGCTGGGTAACCCTCTTAGCGGATGCAGGGGAATCAATGTCGAGTTGAGCGTGGGGGCATACGGGGCATCCGCCATATTCCGTGCATAGCTTGCCGGCCACCTGCCCCACCATCGGGGAGTGGAATGGATAGAGACACCCCCAGCCAGGCGTTGCAGCGCCTACGTCGTGTGCATCATCTTGACTCGATCGAGCGTCGATAAGGCCGTCGGATTCAACCCACCGGCTGCGCAGCGCAATGCCGGCCCCGAGGCGCTCCCATTGTCGCTGTCGCTCCGCGTCGGAGGTGTAGGATCGATCGGTCGTGTCTCGGCTTCGGTGATTAGCGGCCACCTGCGAGGCACGAATGTCTCCATCAAAGAGGACGCGTACCTGTTCCAGCGAGCTGGGCCTCAGTTGCTTGAAGACGAACTGGTCAAGTCCATGGTCGTCGCAGAACTCCCGGATGGCGGCCCCTACAGAAAAACCTGTGACAGCACGGACTCCGGCCTCTTGTCCGTCAAGGAGCTTGTCGCTGAACAGAAACAGTCGGTCCTTACACCAAGGCTTGGCGCTCATACGTAGTCGCGCCGTCCACCTGATCAGCTGACCGTACATCGCATGCGGATTCGCAGCATCTTCCGAGATGCCGCATGTTCGGATTTGGGACCGCCTGGATTTGGTCTTGTAGGGATTGGCCCAGAATCGTTCACTGCCGAGCACCGACACCGTCCTGAAGTTGCTCACCTTTGCGTTTATCGCGGTAGAAGGGTTGTACGAAAAGTACATCGCGTACAACAGCAGGTAGGGCACGAGCTGGCGAGTTCGCGAAGGATAGAGGCTCTCAGCAAACTGTTTCACCACAGACGCGTTTGCTGCTCCGCCAAACAGGTAGTCGTACAAAGCCTTGTTTCGAAGCGACAGCTCCTCCCGGGTGCAGATGGCACCGGTGCCGTAAGCTGTCAGCAAAGCCCCGAGTGCTAGCGTCATGCTTTCGGAGAAGACGGCCGGCGTTTCCGCTTTCGCGGACACCTTGAAGAGTGCATATTCTCGAACCGCGTCAGCGCTCATGCGTTCGAATTCGGCGAACGCCATCCGCCGTGACACCACTTCCTCCACTGCGGCGATGTATACCTTTTCCCAGAATTCGTTATCCAGAACTCTCGTGGGCTCGTAGAACTTCTTGGGATCCGCCATCACCGGAATTCGAAGGCCCGGTGGGAATGAGCCTTTCCACAGCTCATGTCTGCGCATCGTACGGATAATCCCCGTGAGGGCGCGGTACTTACCTTTCTGGGTGCCCTTCTCCCAAACTGGCTTTCCGTTTTCTTCACGGCCGCACCACGCGAGAAACTCCTGAAGGAGTTCGGTCGTGATCCCTTCCACGGATATCGATTCTCTAGAGGTGTGCTTCAAGAACTCGATGAAACCGGTGCGCAGCGAAGTCCCGAGGACTGACCTCGTCTTTACTTCACTTCGACGCCCTATCAGCACAAACCCCTGCGAAAGAGCCTCCTGCAATTGAGGAACAGCCGCTAGAAAACTTAGATCGATCCGCTGTTCACCTTTGGATTCCAACGGCGTGGGAAAAGTGGCCGTCAGCACGAGTCCACTCGGATGCATCGCCAGCTCTGGGAATTTATCCTTGTAGGCGGACGCCAGTGTCGGCTCTTTAGCTCGTACTTGGTCGTAGCGGGTCGGCTTCATGCAGCAGATCGGATCGCATTGAAGTGCCGAACTACGGCATCCGACACCTGGCCCTCGAAGACTGCGCAGGGGCGCAGATAAATGGCCAGAGTCGTGGCTAGGCTCTTATGCCCTAATAGCACTTGAACGATTTTCCAGGGCTCATGAATTCCAGCGGCATACTCGGCGTAGTAACGCCAGATTGCGAAAGTGTGCCGCAGAGCATGGAAGGTGAACTGAGGCGCTTGCGCAGAATAGGCCGTGCCGGTTTCGGGATCAAAGCGCGGGGCTTCGATCACTCTGCCAGACCGAAGCACTGCCAGCCTGAACGCCCTGTCAATCGTGTCGTTGCTAATGGATCGGCCAGCATTGTGCTTTGCCGACACGCCGTTCACGAACAGTCGCTTGGCATCGTTAACACCTGCATCCGCAAGCCGGGCTATGGCTTCCACTCTTTCCGTATCAACGTATGTCCTAAGTTCTCTGATCAGCCAATTCGGCACCTCGACCTTCCGTGCGCGGAGGCCTTTGGTCTTGGAGATTGGCAGCAGGCAGGCTCCATGCTCGATTGCGTGATCTGGGTGGAGGTTCAGTATCTGAAGTAGGGTGAGATGAGAAATCTCATCCCTACGCATTCCGGTGTTTAACGCGAGCTCCGCAATTAGCCGGTCTCGGGAACTATCGCTTGACCACGTCTTCTCACTTGGCAACGGTCCAAGCTCTGCAAAGACAGCAAAGACATCTTGATGTGAAAGGGCTAAGACGTGATCGTCTTCGCCTGACGTTGCGCCAGGCATCAGAGTGCCAGCGTCCCTTACTTTCGCACGCACACCAGGCTGCTCAGAATTACTTGAGTAGTCTGTAGTGGAGAGGTCCACGGAGCAGTCAAGGATGCCTTTGGCACTTGCCCACGCGTAGAAGTTGCGAACTGAGCCGATGCGCTTCCTGATCGTCTTTCTCTTGTATCGCTCATGCGTGAGCGGCGATACAGTCTGCTCCATGATGTCTGCGTAGTATCGAATGTCAGTTTCATCGATGGCATCCCATGGCGTTTCGTGGGCTCGCAGGTAGGTCCACCAATCCTTGAGATCATTTGCGACGCTCAGCGCGCTGGCAGGCCGCTTCCGATACTTGTCGTGTACATAACGCAGCACCGGTTCCACAGGTATGCGCGACTGACGGAACACTAGGATGGGAAACCCGGGGGGCAGGGTCAGGCCGTCCCCGATGCGCTCAGTTGTCCCTTTGGAGAGCCTGACCGCCTTTACTACCTCGGTTTCCTGGTTCTCTGGCAACACCATTACCCCACGCCCTGAGACTGCTCAGGGGTGAAGGCTAGCACAACTGGTGAACAATTTAGATCGCGTAGAACTTGCCGCCGGAGAGGCAGACCATCACGCGGTCGCCGTCGACGATCATGTTGTAGTCCATGATCGCCTGTCCCACCTGGCGGCGCAGGCGCTTGTTGAGCTTGTTCTGCTCCAGCTGGAGCGTGCGGGCGTCCTGCTGGACCTCGCGGGCGACGGCGGACATCGGTACAGCCTTGTTCGAGGGATAACGGCCTTATTGTGGCATGTTGCCCCGGGCAAGGCCTTGGCCGGCCCGTCAGGCCTCGGGCCGGCCCAGGCGCCGCCGCAGCCCGGCCTCGTCCAGGCCATCGATCTCCAGCAGCTTGTTGGGCTGGGTCTCGCCCCGCAGGACCCGGACGCGGGACTTCGGAACACCCAGCGTCCCGGCCAGCAGCTCGATGACGGCTTCGTTGGCCTTCCCCCGCTCGGGGACGGCGGTGACGCTGAGCTTGAGGGTGTCCCCCATCCAGCCGGTCACGGCGTCCCGGGAGGCCTTGGGGCCGACCTGGACCTGGAGTCGGGCCACGTTCAGCGGGCTTCTGTTAGCATGGCCGCCCTTATTTACGCGCCAGGGCCGCACCATGCAAGCCGCAGAAAACTCCGTCGTTTCCATGCATTACACGCTCACCAACAACAAGGGCGAGGTGCTGGACAGCTCCCAGGGCGGCGATCCGCTGACCTACCTGCATGGCTCCGGCAACATCATCCCGGGCCTGGAGAAGGCCCTGACCGGCAAGCAGATCGGCGACAAGCTGCAGGTCACGGTGGAGCCCGCCGAGGGCTACGGCGTGCACGACCCGGCCCTGGTGCAGCAGGTGCCGAAGCGCGCCTTCCAGGGCGTGCCCAACATCGAGCCTGGGATGACCTTCCACGCCCAGAGCAGCCAGGGCCCGATGCGGGTCACGGTGACGGCGGTGCAGGGTGACATGGTCACCGTCGACGGCAATCACCCGCTGGCCGGCGAGACGCTGAACTTCGACGTGGAGATCACCGAAGTGCGCGCCGCAACGCTGGAAGAGATTGCGCACGGCCACGTGCACGGCCCCGGCGGCCACCACCACTGAGGCAGAGGCCCCGTAAGTAAAGAAGGGGGCGCCGGCGGCGCCCCCTTTTTCGTTCAGCGTGCCAGTTCCGGCGCGTATCGGGCGTCCCAGTTGTCGCGCTGGCCCACCAGGCGGCGGTCCTGCCACATGACGTAGGCCTTGGTGCGCAGGGCCTTGCCGACGTCGCTCACCGCCAGGTCCAGGCTGCTGGCCATGCGCAACTGCCCGTTGTTCCACTCCGTGCGCCCGGTCTTGCTGCGCGGAGGCGGCCCGTACTGCCCGCGGAAGGCCTTCAGGTAGGCCTGCGCATTCACCGGGCGGAATTCGACCTCGAACAACCGGTCGTTGAAGAACTGCAGGGTCAGCCCGCCGGTCTGGCCGAGATGGCTGTACTCCTCCAGGGTGATCCGGTCGATGTCGTAGGGCGGGTACTCCTCCGGCACCTTGCGGTGGTTGGAGGCCAACTGCGGGCTGTAGCCCGCCTTCTCCAGCGCAGCGGCGACGCTGTCCACGCTGGCATAGCTGCGGAAGGCCATCAGGTCGATCACCGAGGTCTCCACGCGCGTATAGGCCTTGTAGTCGGAAACCTGGTGGGTCGGCAGCTCCTCGATCACCTCGACCGGGGCCGGGGCCGGCTTGGCCGCCGGAGGAGCGGCAGGGGGCGGAGCCGCCGCGGGTGCGGGTGCCGGCTCGGGTTCGGGCTCGGCCACCACCACCTCGGTCACCGGGGCGGGAGCCTCCTCGGGCGCCGCGCTATCCGCCGCAACCTCGACCGGAGCCGGGGCCGGCTTTCCGGCATCGCCCTCCAGCAGGTTGCGACCCCACATCGCCAGCGAGACCAGCACCGCGCCGCCGGCCAGCCAGCGCAGGGGACGCCACTTGCGCCACCAGTCCGGCGGGGAGAAACGGTCCTTTTGCTGCGGCTTGCGGAGGGTTTTTTCCATGGCCCCGCGATTAGAGCCTGTCGGCCCGCAGGCGGCAACTGGCGTGCCTGACGACGCGCCAATCTCCGGCAGGCCTGTGCGAAACCGCCTATACGCGCGGACGCGGCCCGATACGCAGGTGTATCAGGCCCAGGTGGATCTCGCGCATGAAGAACAGCAGGCCGGTGATGAAAGCCAGCATGGCGGCGATGAACAGGAAGGCCACCACGGCAAAGGCATTGAGGTCCAGCACCGCCGAGATGAACAGGGTGACCACCACCAAGGCCACCAGCAGGGCGCAGCTGACACAGGAGCCGATGGCCACCTGCAGGTAACGCGCGCGGCGTGCCAGCACGCGCAACTGGGCCTCGTAGGCAATGTCGGGCATGGCCGGGTCGGCCGGGGCAGGGGTCTGCTCTTCCAGCTTGCGCGCCTTGTCGATCACGCGCGCCAGCCGGTTGGTCAGCACCCCCAGCATGGAGCCGATGCCGGCCAGCAGGAATACCGGCGCCACCGCCAATTGAATGGTGTGCGCGATCGACAGGACCTGGCCTTCATCCACCATGCCGCGGCCTCCTCAGTCCTCGGGCTCGTAGCCCAGGTTCGGCGCCAGCCACTTCTCGGCCTCGGCCAGCGTCCAGCCCTTGCGGCGGGCGTAGTCGGCAACCTGCTCGCGGTTGACACGGCCCAGCACGAAGTACTGCGACTCGGGGTGGGAGTAGTACCAGCCGCTCACCGCCGCACCCGGCCACATGGCGTAGCTTTCGGTCAGCTCGATGCCGCAGTTCTTCTCCACATCCAGCAGTTGCCAGATCTTGCCCTTCTCCGTGTGCTCGGGGCAGGCGGCATAGCCCGGGGCCGGGCGGATGCCGGCGTACTTCTCCTGGATCAACGCCTCGTTGTCGAGATGCTCGTCAGGCGCGTAGCCCCAGAACTCCTTGCGCACGCGCTGGTGCAGACGCTCGGCGAAAGCCTCCGCCAGGCGGTCGGCCAGGGCCTCCAGCATGATCGCGCTGTAGTCGTCGTGCTGCTTGCGGAACTCGGCCACGCGTTCGGCGCAGCCGATGCCGGTGGTCACGGCAAAGCCACCGACGTAGTCGTGCAGCCCAGTCTCTCGGGGCGCCACGAAGTCGGCCAGGCAGCGGTTGGGCACGCCCTCTCGGTGCTCGCCCTGCTGGCGCAGGTTGAACAGGCGGGCAGCCACGGCCTGGCGCGTCTCGTCGGTATAGACCTCGACGTCGTCATGGTCCACCTGGGCTGCTGGGAACAGGCCGAACACGCCCGCGGCGCGCAGCCACTTCTCGTCGACGATGCGGTCCAGCATGGCCTGCGCGTCGGCGAACAGCTTGCGCGCCGGCTCGCTGGTGGCGGGGTTGTTGAGCAGCTCGGGGAACTTGCCCTTCATCTCCCAGGCGATGAAGAACGGCTGCCAGTCAATGTACTCGCGCAGCTCGGCCAGCGGGTAGTCCCCGAACACCTTCACGAACTGCGTGGCGTGCTCGTGGTGATGGTCGCAGGCCGGTCCCTCGCACACGTCCTTGGCCTGCTGCAGCAGCATGCGCGGACGCGGCGGGCGGTAGCCGCTCCAGTCGATCGGCGTGCGGTTGGCGCGGGCCTGGTCCAGCGACAGGAACTTCTCCTGCCGGTCCTTGGCGGCGTGGCGCTCGCGGATCTGGTCGTATTCCTTCTTCAGCTCGGCCAGCAGCCTGGGCTTCTGCTCGGCGGACAGCAGGGCTGCCGCCACCGGCACCGAGCGCGAGGCGTCCTTCACCCATACCACCGGGCCATGGTAGGCCGGGTCGATCTTGACCGAGGTGTGCGCACGCGAGGTGGTGGCACCGCCGATCAGCAGCGGGATGTCGAGGCCCTGGCGCTCCATCTCCTTGGCCAGGTTCACCATCTCGTCCAGCGAGGGCGTGATCAGGCCCGACAGGCCGATGATGTCGGCCTTCTCGGCCTTGGCCGCGTCGAGGATCTTCTGCGCCGGCACCATCACGCCGAGGTCCACGACGTCGTAGTTGTTGCACTGGAGCACCACACCGACGATGTTCTTGCCGATGTCGTGGACGTCGCCCTTGACCGTGGCCATGATGATCTTGCCGTTGGCGCGTGATGCCTCGCCGGGCTTCTTCTCGGCCTCGATGAAGGGGATCAGGTAGGCCACCGCCTTCTTCATCACGCGGGCAGACTTCACCACCTGCGGCAGGAACATCTTGCCGGCGCCGAACAGGTCGCCGACCACGTTCATGCCGTCCATCAGCGGGCCTTCGATAACCTCGATGGTGCGCTTGCCCTCCGCTACCAGCGAAGCGCGCAGCTCCTCGGTGTCGGCCTCGACATACTGGTCCAGGCCCTTGATCAGCGCGTACTTGATGCGCTCGCGCGGTGACTGCTCGCGCCAGGCCAGGTCTTCCGCCTTGGCCTCCTGCTTCTCACCCTTGAAGCGGCCGGCGATCTCCAGCAGGCGCTCGGTGGCATCCTCGCGGCGGAACAGGATCACGTCCTCGATGCGCTCGCGCAGTTCCGGCTCGAGCTGGTCGTAGACCATCAATGCGCCGGCGTTGACGATACCCATGTCCATGCCCTCGCGGATGGCGTGGTAAAGGAACACCGAGTGGATCGCCTCGCGCACGTGGTTGTTGCCGCGGAACGAGAACGACACGTTGGACACGCCACCGCTGATCTTGGCGTGCGGCAGGTTCTGCTTGATCCAGGTCACCGCCTGGATGAAATCCAGGCCGTAGAGGTTATGCGCCTCGATGCCGGTGGCCACGGCGAAGATGTTGGGATCGAAGATGATGTCTTCGGGCGGGAAGCCTACCTGATCCACCAGGATCCGGTAGGCACGCGAGCAGATGGTCTTGCGACGCTCCAGCGTGTCGGCCTGGCCCTCCTCGTCGAAGGCCATCACCACCGCGGCGGCGCCATACTTGCGGCACAGGCGGGCCTGCTCGATGAACTTCTCCTCGCCTTCCTTCATCGAGATGGAGTTGACGATAGGCTTGCCCTGCACGCACTGCAGGCCGGCCTCGATGATCTCCCACTTGGAGGAATCGATCATGATCGGCACGCGCGCGATGTCCGGCTCGCTGGCGATCAGGTTGAGGAAGCGCACCATGGCGGCCTTGCCGTCGAGCATGCCCTCGTCCATGTTGACGTCGATCACCTGCGCGCCGGCTTCCACCTGCTGGCGCGCGATGGCGATGGCGGTGCCGTAGTCGCCGGCCTTGATCAGGTCGCGGAACTTGGCCGAGCCGGTGACGTTGGTGCGCTCGCCGACGTTCACGAACAACGTGCTTGCACCGATGTTGAAGGGCTCCAGGCCCGACAGGCGGCATTCCACCGGCGGCTTCGCAAGCTCGCGCGGCTTGACGCTGGCCACCGCGCGGGCCATGGCGCCGATGTGGTCGGGCGTAGTGCCGCAGCAGCCGCCGACGATATTGACCAGGCCGGACGTGGCGAACTCGGCGACGATCCCGGCGGTGTCCTCCGGCTTCTCGTCGTACTCGCCGAAGGCATTGGGCAGGCCGGCGTTGGGGTAGCAGGACACGTGGCAGTCGGCCAGGCGCGACAGTTCGGCGATGTAGGGGCGCATGTCCTTGCCGCCCAGCGCGCAGTTCAGGCCCACCGCCAGCGGCTTGGCGTGGCGGATCGCGTTCCAGAAGGCCTCGGTGGTCTGGCCCGACAGGGTGCGGCCCGAGGCGTCGGTGATGGTGCCGGACAGGATCACCGGCCAGCGCTCGCCGCGCTGCTCGAACAGCGTCTCGCAGGCGAAGATCGCCGCCTTGGCGTTCAGCGTGTCGAAGATGGTCTCGATCAGCAGGATGTCGGAGCCGCCGTCGACCAGGCCATTGGCCTGCTCCAGGTAGGCGGTCACCAGCTCGTCGTAGCTGACGTTGCGGAAGGCCGGGTCGTTGACGTCCGGCGAGATGCTGGCGGTGCGGTTGGTCGGCCCGATGGCGCCGGCGACGAAGCGCGGCTTGTCCGGAGTGGACAGCTCGTCCGCAGCCCGGCGGGCCAGCCTGGCCGCCTCCAGGTTCAGCTCGTAGGCCAGCGCCTCCATGCCATAGTCGTGCAACGCGACCGTGGTGGAGTTGAAGGTGTTCGTCTCGATGATGTCGGCGCCCGCCTCCAGGTACTGGCGGTGGATGCCGAGGATGATCTCCGGCTGGGTCAGTACCAGCAGGTCGTTATTACCCTTGACGTCGCGATGCCAGTCGCGGAATCGTTCGCCCCGATAATGGGCCTCCTCCAGCTTGTGCCGCTGGATCATGGTGCCCATGGCGCCGTCCAGGATCAGGATGCGGCGCCCGAGCAGGTCTGCGAGGCGGTCTTGGCGGGCGTTCTGGGACATGGCGGTTGCTGGAACTGAAAGGGAGATTATATCCGTTAATGCGGATGAGCGGATGATTGCGCTCTTTTCACGATTCCATACGTGATGCATAGTTCAGGTTGGCGAACGTATGTGTCCGGCCGATAGGCGTGGGACGTCGCCCGGACGACGTAGCGTATGATTTTCAATCGGTTTTTTCGATCGCAACATGGGCGTTTTCGCCAGACGATGGAACGGGGCTCCCCAGACGGGGTACGAGGCGGCATGAGTGCTCAGGTCCATTCACTGTACCCCGGGCAGCAGGGCACCAACAGCCTGACGCCCGAGGCCTCCGCGGAGCTGCTGCGCGAACTGCGCGGCCTGGTGATGCGCGGCCTGGGCGAACGTCTGGGTCGCATGTTCAACGGTGCCGACGACCTGCTCTTCGACATGAGCGAGCGCGCCGCCAACAATGACCAGCAACGCGTCTACTTCGACACCATGCGCGCCATCCGCCTGGGCCGCGCGCGCATCGCCGAGCATTACGAAACCCGGATCCGCGAGTCCTTCGACACCCTGCACGCCCAGGTCGTCGGCGAGCAGGCCGACCCCGGCGAGATCGACTTCGAGAACCTGGCCCTGCTGGAAAGCGAGGACCTGGAAGAGTCGATCACCCTGTCCAACATGTCGGGCCGTGCCGAATCTGCCTACCAGAATGCCCTCTTCGAACTGGAAAAGCGCCTGGAGTGGCTGGGCAAGCACAGCCCCTTGCAACTGCCGCTGACGGCGATCGGCCCCACCAGCTTCTGCGACGCCTTCCGCGCGGCGCTGAAGGTGCTGGAGATCGACTTCAGCATCAAGCTGGTGCTCTACAAGCTCTACGAGCGCCTGGTCATCGGCGATCTCGGCCCCCTGTATGGCGAGATCCTGGCGCTGTTCGACCGCTTCGGCATCCACCCCGAGAAGAAGGCGGCTTCGCGCAAGCCGAACCCGGCGATGGCCGGGGTCGGTGGTGCCGGCGCGATGCCTTCTGCCCCAGGCCTGCCCCCGGTTGCCCAGGCGGGCCCGCTGCCCTCGCTGGACGACCAGACGCTGGGCCTGCTGCAGCAGTTCGGCGCGCAGTTCCCCGGGCTGGGCGGCACCATGGGCGGCGGACTCCCCGGCGCGGGCATGGGCGGAGCCATGGGCGCGGCGATGGCCGCCCCCCCCATGGCGGGAGCCGGCGGCTTCGGCAGCGCGGCCGGTTACGGTGTGGCCGGCGGCGGCCAGTCCTACGCTGGCGCGGTGCTGGGCAATGCCTACGCCGACGCCATGCTGGCCTCCGAACTGATGTCTGCCGCGCGCGGCCAGAGCGTGCAGGGCCTGGATGCCGGCCATGCCTGGGCCATGACCCAGCGCGCCGGCCTGGTCGGGCGCATGTTCAACGAGATCGTCTCCGACCCGAACCTGCCGCGCGGCGTTACCGGCGCCATGGAAGACCTGCGTTTCCCGGTGATCAAGACCGCGCTGTCCGACGTCAGCTTCTTCTCCGATCCGCAGCATCCGGTGCGCTCGCTGATCAACGACCTGGCCTCCATGGCCGCATCGACCCGCGCCGGCGGCGCCCCCGCGGTGCAGCGCTTCGAGGAACTGGCCCGCAAGGTCAAGCAGCAGTTCGACCTGAATGCCGAGACCGTGCGCCCCAAGGCGCGCGAGGCCGCGCCGCTGGAGGAAAGCGACATCGAGCGCTTCCTCGACCAGCAGATCGCCCAGGGTCGCGAGCGCCGCCAGGCCATCGTCGAGAAGGTCCGCAAGGTCGTCTCGCAGGAACTGGAACTGAACACCCTGACCCAGCCGGTACCCGAGACGCTGGAGCCGCTGCTGCGCTCCGGCTGGGGCCCGATGATGGCCATGCGCCTGCTGCGCCACGGCCACGACAGCGAGCTGTGGCGCGCCGGCATGGAGCTGCTGCACCGTGTGCTGTTCGCGCTGAACCCCAAGTCCCCGAATGCCCGTACCTCGGCCCAGCGCGAAGCGCTGCGCCGCGACATCGGCGTGGCCCTGGCCGAGGTCGGCATGGCCGAGGACCGTATCGATCCGCTGCTCAATGGCCTTGAGCAGGCCCTCGACGACGTCAACCACGACGCCGAGGAAGCCCTCAAGAACCAGGCCCGCGAGGAAGCCGAGGCCGCCGAGGCCGCGGTGAAGAAGGCCAGGGCCAAAGCCAAGGGCAAGACCAAGGATCCGGATGCGAGCGCGGAGATTACGGCGTCCGCCAAGGCGGCCGAGCCCGCACCGGAACCGGCGCCCGAGCCGGCACCCTCGAGTGAGCGCCTGCTGGAGCAGCTGCTGCAGATCGGCAGCTGGTTCCGCGTCTACGACCGCAGTAACCACGACACCCGCTGGCTCAAGGTCACCTCTTGGTACCCGCAGACACAGCGCGTGTCCTTTGCTGAGTTCGACGGCAAGAACGCCCTGACCCTGCACACCAAGGACCTCTTCGAGGATCTGCTCACCGGCCGCTCCGAGCCCATCGACAGCGCGCCGACCACGCTGAACCTGCTCAAGACCCTGCGCGAGCAGAACCAGCCGCCGGCCGCCGCCGACACCTCCCTGGATACCCCCGCCGTCTAGCCGGCCCTTCGGCAGGCCTGGAACCCTGATCCCGCTGCGGGACCGGGTCTGGCCGCCTGCCGGGCCTCGACCGGCGCGGATGAGCGGCTACCCCTGCGCGAAGCGCGCCGCTCATCCGGGTCCCGCTACCGTTTATTTCGCGGGAATTGACCGTTTGGTCCGTTCGTCCGTCGCCGATGCCCCGTTGTCGGCCACGGGCGTTCTGCACGATTCCAGGGCGTAGGCTTTGTCTCACGGCAAACGAAGAGCCCCGCAAGCGCCCCCCGGCCCCGGCCTCTTCGACCGCCTACCTCTCCCCCAACCCGGATCCCCAACCACCGGGTTCTTGAACGGCTCGGTGCAAACCGGGCCGCTTTTTTTGGCCTTTATGTTTTAATTTGTATGAATCTGGTGTCTTGATTTATATAAAATCAATACCCGGAGAGCTTCGCCACCACCCGCCGGGTGATCGACCCCGGCGTCAGCTGGATCGCCAGCGCCATCAGCTTGGCCTGCAGGCCCACGACCCAGTGTGTGCGCCCCGGCCGCCGCGCGGCCCGCCAGACGGTGTTCGCCACGTCCTGCGGCGTCAGCCGCACGCCCATCGAATCCAGGCTCTGCGCACTGCCGGCGCCCACGGCGTCGATCATCGCGGTGCGCACGAACAGCGGCCAGATATCCATCACCGCGATGCCCAGCGGCTTCCACTCCACCTGCAGCGCCTCGGTGAAGCCGCGCACCGCGAACTTGGTGGCGGAATACACCGCCAGCGACGGCGCGCCGTAGATCGCCGAGGCCGAGGCCATATTGACCAGGCGGGCGCCGGGGGTCTGCTTCAGGTACGGCAGCGCCGCATGGGCGCCGTTGATCACGCCCTTGAAGTTCACGTCGACCATGGCGTGCTGCTTCTCCAGCGGAATTTCGCCGAAGGGGCCACTGGACAGGATGCCGGCGTTGTTCAGCAGCACGTCGAGCCGCCCGTCGCTGGCGGCGGCGAAGGCCGCCAGCGTGTCGCGCCAGCCTTGCGGGTCGGTGACGTCGAGTTTCGCCGCCCAGCCCTGCGCCCCGAAGCGCGCCGCCAGCGCCCGGGCGCCGGCCTCGTCGATGTCGCAGACACCGACGAACCAGCCCTCGCGGGCAAAGCGCTCGGCGCAGGCCCGCCCGATGCCGGCCGCGGCGCCGGTGACGAGGATGGCCGGCCGGTTCACTGCCAACGCGCTCTCAACCAGCCCGCGATACCCGCCAGCGACTCATCCGCCGCGCGCAGCAGGCCGCCGTGGACCTGGAAGACGTGCCACATGCCGTCCCAGCAGCGGAACTCGACCTCGACACCCGCCGCCTCGGCGGCGGCGGCCAGGCCCTCGGCGTCCGAGCGCAGGATCTCGTTGCTGCCGACCTCGATGCGCAGCGGCGGCAGGCCCGAAAGGTCCGCCGCCAGCAGCTGCACCCGCGGATCATCCTCCACGACGTCACCCCGGAACTCGGCCGCGCTGAGGCGCGCCCAGGCCGGCGTCAGCATGGGGTCGCTCGTCCCCACGCCGCCGATGCTGTCGCTGTCCAGGCGCGTGTCGGTCCAGGGCGACAGCAGCGCCGCCGCGGCCGGCAGCGGCAAGCCGTTGTCGCGCAGCGCCAGCAGCAGCGACAGCGTCAAGTGTCCGCCGGCGGAATCACCCGCCACGGCGATGCGCTGCGGCGTCACGCCGTGGTCCAGTAGGGCGCGGTAGGCGGCCAGCGCGTCCTGCAGCTGGGCCGGGTAGGGATGCTCCGGCGACAGGCGATACTCCGGCAGGTAGACCGTGGCGCCGGTGAGCCGTGCCAGGCGCCCGCTGATGGCGCGGTGCGTGCGCGGCGACCCCATGAAGTAGCCGCCGCCGTGCAGGTACAGCAGCACGTTGCGGCTCAGCGGGCCGGGGCCGCGCACACGCTCGGCCGGGCGGCCGCCCAGGGTGGCGGACTCGTAGCGGCAGTCGCGCGGCGCAAGATTGGCCTGGGAGGCCAGTTCCAGCCAGCGCCTGCGCAGGCCGATCGGCAGGCGCGGGTTGAAGGCCGGCTTGATGGCGCGGCGCAGTACCTGCGGCAGCACCCGCTGCATCGGGCCCATCAGACCTTGCCCTTCATGAAGCGCGCGATCAGCGGCTGGTAGCCGATGCCGAGCAGGCGAGCCAGGCCGCCGATCACCACCGCGTCGCCGCCCACCAGGATGCGCGGGTTGTCGGCCCGGATTCCCTTGACGATGATCGCGGCGGCCTGCTCCGGGGTGGTGCGGGCCAGCTTCTCGAACTCGCGACCGAGGTCGCGATCCTGATTGGACTCGCCCTTGCGGGCCGTGCGTGCGATGTTGGTGCGGATGCCACCGGGGTGCACGCAGCTGACCTGCACTGGGTGGCCCTGCATCATCAGCTCCAGGCGCAAGCACTCGGTGTAGCCGCGCACACCGAACTTGGCGGCGTTGTAGGCGCTGTTGCCCGGCGCGGCGATCAGGCCGAAGACGCTGGAAATGTTCACCAGGTGGCCCTCGCCGGACTCGATCAGCTGCGGCAGGAAGGCCTGGGAGCCGTAGGTGACGCCCCAGAAGTTGATGCCCATCAGCCACTCGAAGTCGGCCCAGGAGGTCTCCGAGGCCAGGGCTGCCACGGCGACGCCGGCATTGTTGATGACCAGGTTGGCGTTGCCGAAGTCGCGCTTCACCTCCTCGGCGTGGGCGTAGACCGCCTCGCGCTTCGACACGTCCAGCAGGTAGCCGCGCGCCTCCACGCCGATCGCCTCGCAGGCCGCGACGCTGCCGCGCAGGCCGGTCTCGCTGACGTCGGACAGGGCCAGGCGGCAGCCGGCGCGGCCCAATTCCAGCGCCAGGGCGCGGCCGATGCCGCTGCCCGCGCCGGTGATGACGGCGACCTTTCCTTTCAAATGTTTCATTTTTCTGCCGCTCCATGAAATTTGGCGCCGATCTTGGCACGGTTTCAGCTTCCGGGCCTGGGCCGGCCGCCGTCGACCGGTGTCACCTCGGCAAACCTTGCCCCGATGCCGGGTCTGCTAAGATTCGCCGCCCTTTTTTCCATTAACGACGGTTGGAACCAGCAATGCGCAAGTGGCGCTGTCTGATTTGTGATTTCGAATACGACGAGGCCAAGGGTCTCCCGGAAGAGGGCATTGCCCCGGGCACGCGCTGGGAAGACATCCCGGACAGCTGGACCTGCCCGGACTGCGGCGCCTCCAAGGCGGATTTCGACATGGTCCCGGCGTGAGCGCTCCGCTCACGATCCTCGGCAGCGGGCACGCCGGCATCACGCTGGCCCGCGACCTTCGAAAACTGGCTCCTGACCTGCCCCTGCGGCTGATTACGCGCGAGGACGGTCACTACTACTACAAGCCGGACCTGTCCAAGGCCTTCGCGGCCGGCAAGGACGCGGACGGCCTGATCAAGAATCCGCTGGAGCAGCTCGTCGAGCAGCTCAAGGCGGAGGTCCTGGTGCGCAAGGACGTCACCGCCATCGACCCCGCGGCGCATGCCGTGCAGGTGGACGGCGAGTGGCTGCCCTACTCCAAGCTGGTGCTGGCCACCGGCGCCGACGTGGTGCGCCTGCCGATCGCCGGCGACGCCGCGGCCGAGGTGCTGTCGGTCAACGACCGCGAGGACTACGGCCGTTTCCGCGCCCTGCTCAAGCCGGGCGCCCGCGTGCTGATCATCGGCGCCGGCCTGATCGGCTGCGAGTTCGCCAACGACCTCGCCGCCAGCGGCCATGCCGTGCGCGTGGTCGACATCGCCGCCTGGCCGCTCAGCCGCCTGCTGCCGGAGGCCCAGGGCCGCGCGCTGCAGGAGGGCCTCGGCAAGCTGGGCGTGACCTGGCAGCTCGGCGCCAGCGTCGCCAGCCTGGACCGCGTCGGCGGTTCGGTCGAGGCGCGTTTCAGCGACGACAGCCGCGCCACGGTGGACGTGGTGCTGTCGGCGGTGGGCCTGCGGCCGCGCACCCGCCTGGCCGCGGACGCCGGCATCGCCTGCAAGGCCGGCATCGTGGTGGACGACCACCTGCAGACCTCGGCGGTGGACGTCTACGCCCTGGGTGACTGCATCGAGGTCAACGGCCGCCTGCTGCCCTACATCCTGCCGATCGCCAATGCCTCGCGCGCCCTGGCGGCCACCCTGGCCGGCACGCCGACCAAGGCCAGGTTCCCGGCCATGCCGGTGATCGTAAAGACCCCGGCCTGCCCGACCCTGGTCAATCCCCCGCCGCCGGTCGCCGGCAGCTGGGAAGTGACCGGCACCGCCCCGGACCTGGAAGCGGTCTACAAGGACGAGAGCGGCAAGCCGCTGGGCTTCGCCCTGACCGGCGCGGCCACGTCCAAGCGCAGCCAGTACGTCCCCCTGATGCCGGCCATCCACGAGCCGGCCTGACAAGAAAAACCAAGGATTGCCCCATGTCCCAGTTCGACCAAGTCAGCGTTCTCAAGAAGGCCAACGTCTATTTCGACGGCAAGTGCGTCAGCCACACCGTGCTGCTGGCCGACGGCACCCGCAAATCGGTGGGCGTGATCCTGCCGGCCACGCTCCATTTCGGCACCGCCGCCCCTGAGATCATGGAACTGATCGACGGCCGCTGCCGCGTGCGCCTGAAGGGCGAGCCCGACTGGAAGGACTACGCCGGCGGCCAGTCCTTCTCGGTGCCGGGCGACAGCGGCTTCGACATCGAGGCCCTGGAGCCGGTGCACTACGTCTGCCATTTCGGCTGATACACCGCGGGCCGCCACGGATGGCGGCCCAGGGGCCCGGCGGGGTTCACCCGAAAGAGTGGCGTCTCCGCCAGTCCGCCGTGATACGAAGCACCCCCGGATCGGGCCAAGGCATTGATCCGGGCCGAAAAACCTCTTGCTGTAAACGGGTTGCGCTTCCGCTAAACTCGTCGCCCTGTCGCAAACGCCGGGCGACGATTCGGCGTGCGCATCGTCCAGTAGCTCAAAAAACGTACCTTGGGAGTGATCATGCCGGTCAAAATTGCCGTGCTGAAAGAGACCGCCGCCCGCGAAAAGCGCGTGGCGATGGTGCCCGCCGTGGCCGACAAGCTGGCCAAGCTGGGTTGCGAAATCCATATGCAGTCGGGCGCAGGCCTGGCCAGCAAGATCCCCGACACGGCGTTCAAGAACGTCAACTTCGCCGCCAACCCGCAGGGTCTGGTGTCGGACGCCGACATCGTGGTGTCCGTGCAGCCGCCAACGGCCGACATCGTCAACGCGATGAAGGAAGGCAGCATCCTGCTGTCCTTCGTCTACGCGCACCGCGAGCCGGAGCTGACCAAGCTGCTGCGCGACAAGAAGATCACCAGCTTCGCGATGGAGCTGGTGCCGCGCATCACGCGTGCCCAGTCGATGGACGCCCTGTCCTCGCAGGCCGCACTGGCGGGCTACTACGGCGCCCTGCTCGGCGCCACCAGCATCTCGCGCATGATGCCGATGACCACCTTCGCCACCGGCTCGATCCGTCCGGGCACCATCCTGGTGATGGGCGTGGGCGTGGCCGGCCTCTCGGCCATCGCCACCGCCCGCCGCATCGGCGCCAAGGTGGAAGGCTACGACGTGCGTCCGGAAGTGAAGGAGCAGGTCGAGTCGCTGGGCGCCAAGTTCATCGACACCGGCGTGGATGCCCGCGGCACCGGCGGCTATGCTCGCGAGCTGACGCAGGAAGAGAAGGACAAGATCGCCGCGGTCGTCACCAAGCACATCCAGGCGGCCGACATCATCATCACCACCGCCGCCATCCCGGGCCGCCCCTCGCCGAAGCTGATCAGCAAGGCGCAGATCGACGGCATGAAGAACGGCTCCGTGATCATCGACCTCGCGGCGGAAGGCGGCGGCAACACCGAGTACACGCAGCCGGGCGAGTCCATCCAGGTCGGCCAGGTCACCATCAACGCGCCGATTAACGTGCCCTCGCTGCTGGCCGAGCACGCCTCCGAGCTCTACGCGAAGAACCAGTACAACCTGATGGAGCTGTTCGTGAAGGACAAGGCGATCGCCATCGACTGGAACGACGAGGTGCTGGCCAAGTCCGCGCTGACGCACGCCGGTGAGATCAAGAACGAAGCCGCCAAGAAAGCGGTGGAAGGCTAAGGGGAACAAACATGGAACACGCAGGAACCGTACTGACGGGCTTCGTCGCCCTCTACATCTTCATGCTCGCCGCGTTCACCGGCTACGAGATCATCGGCCGCGTGCCGTCGATCCTGCACACGCCGCTGATGTCGGGCTCCAACTTCGTGCACGGCATCGTCGTGGTCGGCGCCATCTACGCCACGCTCAACGCCACCTCGGTGCTGGAGCAGGCCATCGGCTTCTTCGGCGTACTGCTGGGCGCGGGTAACGCCGCCGGCGGCTACGTCGTGACCGAGCGCATGCTCGAGATGTTCAAGTCCTCCGACAAGAAGCCCGCAGGCAAGTAAAGGGACGCCAGACCAATGAATGCACAACTCCTGATCGAAGTGAGCGCCCTGGCGGCCTCCTTCCTGTTCATCTACGGCCTCAAGCGCATGTCCTCGCCGGTCACGGCGCGTTCGGGCATCGTCGTTGCCGGCTACGGCATGCTGGTGGCGGTGCTGGCTAGCTTCCTCTACACCTTCGGCGTCGCCGAGGCAGCCAAGCCGCACCTGACCACCAATGCCATCGTCGCGATCTCCGCGCTGCTGATCGGCGTGGGCTGGGCCTGGTGGAGCGGCAAGAAGGTCGAGATGACCGCCATGCCGCAGATGGTGGCGCTCTATAACGGCATGGGTGGCGGTTCCGCTGCCGCCATCGCCGCGATGGTGCTGCTGGCCACCCCGACCGAAGGCGCCAGCCACGGCTCGCTGCACTACCTGGTCACCGTGTTCGGCGGCCTGATCGGTGCGGTGTCGCTGTCCGGCTCGCTGATCGCCTGGGCCAAGCTCGACGGCCGCATCAACAAGACGCTACGCATGACCGGCATCCAGGCCATCAACGGCACGATCATGCTGGCCACGATCGCCCTGGGCCTGTACATCGTGTTCGGCGCTGGCGGCCATGCCCCGGCCAGCGTCACGGTGGCCTTCTTCGCGCTGGCCCTGATCTTCGGCGTGATGATGACCATGCCCATCGGTGGCGCCGACATGCCGGTGGTGATCTCCCTGTACAACGCCTTCACCGGCCTCGCCGTGGGCCTGGAAGGCTACGTGCTCAACAACCCGGCGCTGATGATTGCCGGTATGGTGGTGGGCTCCGCCGGTACGCTGCTGACGCTGCTGATGGCCAAGGCCATGAACCGCTCGGTGAGCAACGTGATCTTCTCCAACTTCGGCGCCTCCGGCGACGAACAGCAGGGCGAGATCAAGGGCAGCATGAAGCCGGTGGACGCGGGCGATGCCGGCATCCAGATGCGCTACGCCTCCAAGGTCATCATCGCCCCGGGCTACGGCCTGGCCGTGGCCCAGGCGCAGCACAAGCTCTACGAGTTCGTGAAGCTGCTGCAGGCGGCGGGCGTGGAAGTGAAGTTCGCCATCCACCCGGTGGCGGGCCGCATGCCCGGCCACATGAACGTGCTGCTCGCCGAAGCCGGCGTGCCGTACGACATCATCTACGACATGGAAGACATCAACGGCGAGTTCAAGGAAGCCGATTTCGCCATCGTCATCGGCGCCAACGACACCGTGAACCCGGCCGCCCGCACCAACAAGTCCTCGCCGATCTACGGCATGCCGATCCTCAACGTCGACCAGGCCAAGCAGGTCTTCGTGGTCAAGCGCGGCCAGGGCAAGGGCTACTCGGGCGTGGAGAACGAGCTGTTCTTCGCCGACAACACCAACCTGGTGTACGGCGACGCGCAGAAGGTCATGGTCGCCATGATCCAGGCCGTGAAGTCGCTGGATGGCGGCGGTCACTAAGCGGTATCACTGCATAACGAAAAGGCCGCCTTCGGGCGGCCTTTTCGCTTCCAATGTCGAGAGCGATCAGGCGATCCAGTCTTCGAAGCGAAGACCGGCCACGCGCTGGAATTCCTTGGTGTTGTTGGTGACCACCACCAATCCGCGCGAGCGCGCATGACCCGCGATCATCTGATCGTACGGCCCGATCTGCGTGCCGGCCTTTTTCAGTTCGGCTCGTATCTGGGCGGTATGGGCCGCCGCCGCAGGATCGTAGTCCAGCACATCCAGGCGCGCGATGAAGCCCTCCACCTGCGCAAGGTTTCGCTGAGATTGCGCGGACAACTCCACGCCGTACAGCAACTCCATCACAGTGACGGAACTGATGCACATCTGCGAGTGATGGAGATTGAAGGCGGCCCGCACCGCGACCGGCTTTTCCCGGATGGTGGCGATGCAGAGATTGGTATCCAGCATGTAGCGCAGCATCAGAACGCCTCGCGCTCCTGCTCCGCGGGTTGCTCCCGCTCGACCATGAAGTCGGCGCTGACACCCGTGCTATCGAACCAGCTGTCCCAGGCTTCTCCGGCAGGGGTGATAACGCGGGTGCGGCCGATGGCCACTACGTCCACCCGCTTCACGTCTTCCGGCAAGGCCGCGGCCTTGGGCAAGCGGATGGCCTGACTGCGATTGCTCTTGAAGACCGCACCTTGTTCCATTTGCCATGTCCGCCTGGGATATACCGAATGATGATACGCCAAGCAAAGGATATGTCAATAGGATATACATTCGCTCCAGCCGCTCCGCCGTACCCTGCTACTGCTGGTTCATCTGCCCACGCCGCGCCGCCGCCTCGTCGAACTGGCCGCGGATCGCCGGATAGCGGCGCAGCACCTCGCGGAAGTCACGGCGGTTGAGGGTCACGAAGCGGCAGTAGTCCAGCGCGGTCACGTCGGCCGAGCGCGGGCGGTCGCCCAGCAGGGCCATCTCGCCGAAGAAGTCGCCGGACTGCAGGCGCACGCGCTTGTCGCCCACCGCTACCTCAACCAGGCCGGAGGAGATGAAGTACACCGCGTCCGGCGGATCGCCGATGCGGATCACCCGCTCGCCTGGCTGGGCGTCCTGCGCGTGGAAGTGCAGGGCCACGACCTCGCGCTGCTCCGGCGACAGCTCGGCGAACAGCGGGAAGCGCTCCACCAGTTCCTCCGGTGAGAAGCTGTGGTGGGCGGCGGCGCGCTGCTCGGCGAGTTCGCGGGCCTGGTCCAGCTCAGCCTCCAGCGCGGCGAAGCGCGGGGCACGCGAGGTTTCCAGCGAGCGGCGCAGGCGCGGATTCGCCTGAGCGCGGCGGCCCAGCCAGTTGGCGGCGGCGAAGGCCAGCGGATTCAGCGTGATCGACAACAGCGCCGCGGCCAGCACCAGGCTGTAACCCTCCGGCGGCAGCAGCTGGTAGCTGAGGCCGATGCCGGCCAGGATGAAGGAGAACTCGCCGATCTGCGCCAGCGCGGCGGAAACGGTCAGCGCGGTGGACAGCGGGTAGCCCAGCAGCAGCACGATGGCGGCGGCCACCAGGGACTTGCCGATCACCACCAGCAGCAGCACCGAGGCGACCAGCAGCGGCTCGCGGACCAGGATCATGGGGTCGAACAGCATGCCCACCGAGACGAAGAACAGCACGGCGAAGGCGTCCTGCAGCGGCAGCGAGTTGGCGGCGGCCTTGTGGCTGAGGTCGGACTCGTTGAGCACCATGCCGGCGAAGAACGCGCCGAGCGCGAAGGACACGCCGAACAGCGCGGCGGAGCCGAAGGCGATGCCGATGGCCATGGACAGCACCGCCAGCGTGAACAGCTCGCGCGAGCCGGTGCGCGCTACCTGCTTGAGCAGCCAGGGCAGCACGCGCGGCCCCACCAGCAATACCACGGCGCCGAAGGCGGAGACCTTCAGCAGCGTCATCAGCAGTTGCTGCCACAGCGGGCCGGCCGCCGCCGCGCCCTCGTCGGGCTTGCCGCCGAGCACGCCGGCCAGCGCCGGCAGCAGCACCAGGGCCAGCACCATCGCCAGGTCTTCCACGATCAGCCAGCCCACGGCGATGCGACCGTTGGTGGAGGCCACCGCGTTGCGCTCCTCCAGTGCCTTGAGCAGCACCACGGTACTGGCCACCGACAGGCTCAGGCCCAGCACCAGGCCACTGCCGAAGCTCCAGCCCCAGAACATCGCCATGCCCACGCCGATGGCACTGGCCAACACGATCTGTCCGATGGCGCCGGGGATGGCGATGCGCCGCACGGCCATCAGGTCGGCCAGCGAGAAATGCAGGCCCACGCCGAACATCAGCAGGATCACGCCGATTTCGGCGAGCTGTGCCGCCAGTGCGGCGTCGGCGACGAAGCCGGGAGTGTTGGGGCCTACCAGGACACCGGCCACCAGGTAACCAACCAGGGGCGGCAGGCGCAGACGATTGGCGACCAGGCCGAGGACAAAGGCCAGGACGAAGCCGACGGCGATGGTGGCGATGAGCGTGACGTCGTGCGGCATGGAGGGGATTCCCGCGGAAGTGGCACGCCAGGGGCCAGGGCCCGTGACACTCCCAAGGGTAACGCATGCGCATGGCGCCGCGCGCGCGGGCCGGCGCGCGGAGACGCACTACGCGCCTCCGCTTTGCTCCCTCAGCCCACCGCCCAGGGCGCGATACAGGTCCACCAGGTTCAGCAGGCGCTGCTGCCGCGCCTCCACCAGGTCCTGTTCGGCATCGAACAGCTCGCGCTGCGCGTCCAGCACGTCGAGGTAGCTGGCGATGCCGGCCTTGTAGCGCTGCTCAGCGAGCTGCAGTCGGTCGGCCTGGCCCTGGCGCAGGCGCTCCTGCGCCTCCACCTGCTCCTCGAAGCTGCCACGCGCCACCAGCGCATCCGCCACCTCGCGGAAGGCGACCTGGATGCTGCGCTCGTAGTCGGCCACGGCCAGGTCGCGGTCCACCTGCGAGACGCGCAGGTTGGCGCGGTTGCGGCCGGCGTCGAAGATCGGCAGCGTGACCTGCGGCACGAAGGACCAGTTACGGCTGCCGGCCTCGAACAGGTCCGACAGCTCCGGCGAGGCGCTGCCGATGGCGGCGGTCAGCGAGATGCGCGGGAAGAAGGCGGCGCGCGCGGCACCGATGCTGGCGTTGGCCGACAGCAGGCGCTGCTCGGCGGCACGCAGGTCCGGGCGCTGCGCCAGCAGCTGCGAGGGCAGGCCGGCCGGCAGGTTGGCGACAAAGGGCTGGTCCGACAGCAGGGATGTGTCCGCGCCCGGCGCCACCGGCGCGCCCACCACCAGGCGCAGGGCGTTGCCTGCCTGGGCGCTGCGGCGCGTCAGCGTGACGGTGGCCACGCGGGCGGATTCCACCAGCGTCTCCACCTGCTTGAGGTCCAGCGCCGACGAGGCGCCGGCTTCGTAGCGCTGCCGCGCAAGGGTCAGCGCCACGCTGCGGGCTTCCAGGGTCTTGCGCGCCAGGTCCAACTGCTCACGCAGCGCCAGGTCGGCGAGCCAGGCCTTGGCCACCTCGGCGATCAGCGCGATGCGCGCGGCATCGCGTGCCTCGGCAGTGGCCAGGTATTGCGCCAGCGCGGCGTCCTTCAGGCTACGCACGCGGCCGAACAGGTCCAGCTCGAAGGCGGTGATGCCCAGGCCCACCTGGTATTCGCTGCCGGTGACGGCGCTACCGGGCGGGCTCAGCGCCGCCGGCGTGCGGCCGCGGCTGAGGCTGCCTTGTGCGACGATCTGCGGCAGCAGGTCCGCGCGCTGCACACGGTACAGCGCCTGTGCGCGCTCGGCATTGAGCACCGCCGTGCGCAGGTCGCGGTTGTTTTCCAGGGCCGTGGCGATCAATGCCTGCAGGCGCGCGTCGGTGAACATCTCGCGCCAGCCCAGTTCCACCGCATCCTTGGCTGCGGTGCTGTCGCCGGCGGGATACTGCGCGTCCACCGGTAGTGCCGGGCGCTCGTAGCGCGGCACCAGCGTGCAGCCGGCCATCGCCAGGGCCAGGGGCCAGGCGCCGAGGCGGAAGATCGTCTTACTCATGGGCCATCTCCTGCGCGGACGCCGGGCGCCGCGCCACCAGGCGCTTCACCACGACGAAGAACACCGGCACCAGGAACACCGCGAGCACGGTGGCGGCGATCATGCCGCCCATCACGGCGGTGCCGATGGCGCGCTGGCTGGCGGAGCCTGCGCCGTCGGCGATCACCAGCGGCAGCACACCAAGGATGAAGGCCAGCGAGGTCATCACGATGGGACGGAAGCGCAGCTTCACCGCCTCCAGCGTCGCCTCGACCAGGCCCTTGCCCTGCTCATGCAGGTCCTTGGCGAACTCGATGATCAGGATCGCGTTCTTGGCCGACAGGCCGATGATCGCGATCAGGCCCACCTTGAAGTAGACGTCGTCCGGCATGTCGCGCAGCAGCACGCCCAGCACCGCGCCGAGGATGCCCAGCGGCACCACCAGCATCACCGCGAAGGGGATCGACCAGCTCTCGTAGAGCGCCGCCAGGCACAGGAACACGGCGAGGAAGGACAGCACGAACAGCGCCGGAGCCTGCGCACCGGAGAGCTTTTCCTCGCGCGACTGGCCGGACCACTCGTAGCCGACACCCTTGGGCAGCTGGGCGACCATGTTCTCCATCTCGGTCATGGCCTCGCCGGTGCTGTAGCCGGGCGCGGCGTCGCCGGTGATGCCGATGGTGGGGAAGCCGTTGTAGCGCATCAGCTGCACCGAGCCCGGCACCCAGCGCGACTGCACGAAGGACGACAGCGCCACCATCTCGCCGCGGCCGTTGCGAACGTATAGCGCCGTTAGGTCTTCCGGCTGCATGCGCGCCTCGGCTACCGCCTGCACGATCACGCGCTGCTGGCGGCCCTGGCTGGGGAAGTCGTTGACGTAGGCCGAGCCCAATGCGGTGGACAACACCGCGTTGACATCCTCGAAGGACACTCCCAGGGCGCTGGCCTTCTCGCGATCCACGTCGAGCTGCAGTTGCGGCGCATCCTCCAGGCCTTCGACGATGACGTTCATCAGCTTCGGATTCTGCCGCGCCATGGTCATCAGCTGGTTGCGCGCCTCGATCAGCTTGTCGCGGCCCAGGCTGCCGCGGTCCTGCAGGCGCAGCGCAAAGCCGGTGGCGCTGCCCAGTTCCGGAATCGGCGGCGGCACGATGGTCAGGATCTCGGCATCGCGCACGTGCGACAGCGTGCCGTTGGCCTTGCCGGACAGCGCCATCGCCGATTCCTCGTCGCTGCGCTCGCTCCAGTCCTTGAGATTGGCAAAGCCCAGCGCGGCGTTCTGGCCGGCGCCGGCGAAGCTGAAGCCCACCACCGTGACCAGGCGCGACACCGCGGATTCTTCGCCGAAGAACTTCTCCACCTGCTCCACCACCTGCTCGGTGCGGTGGATGCTGGCGCCCGGCGGCAGCTGCACCAGGGTCAGGGTGTAGCCCTGATCCTCGGTCGGCAGGAAGGAGCTGGGCAGGCGCACGAACAGCAGGCCCAGCGCCACCAGCAGCGCGGCGTAGACCATCATGTAGCGGCCGGTGCGGCGCAGGATGCGCGCCACCGAGCCATGGTACTGCTCGGTGGTGCGCTCGAAGCGACGGTTGAACCAGCCGAAGAATCCGCCGCGGCTTTCATGATGTCCCTTCGGGATCGGCTTGAGCATGGTGGCGCAGAGCGCCGGCGTCAGCGTCAGCGCCATCAGCGCGGAGAACAGCATCGACGAGGCCATGGACAGCGAGAACTGCTTGTAGATCGCGCCCACCGAGCCGCCGAAGAAGGCCATGGGGATGAATACGGCGGTGAGCACCAGGGTGATGCCGACGATGGCGCCGGTGATCTGGCCCATGGCCTTGACCGTGGCGTCGCGCGGCGACAGGCCTTCCTCGCGCATGATGCGCTCGACGTTCTCCACCACCACGATGGCGTCGTCCACCAGGATGCCGATGGCCAGCACCAGGCCGAACATGGTCAGCACGTTGATCGAGAAGCCCAGCGCCAGCATGGTGACGAAGGCGCCGGTCAGCGCCACCGGCACGACGATGGTGGGAATCAGCGTGGCGCGGAAGTTCTGCAGGAACAGGTACATCACCAGGAACACCAGCAGCACCGCCTCGAGCAGGGTCTTCACCACCTCCTTGATGGAGATGCGCACGAAGCTGGAGCTGTCGTAGGGGATGTCGTAGCTGAAGCCCTCGGGGAAGTAGGTCTTCAGCTCTTCCATTTTCTCGCGCACCGCATCGGCCGTGGCCAGGGCGTTGCCGGTGGGCGTGAGCTGCACGCCGATGGCGGCCAGCGGGCGGCCGTTGAGGCGCGCGGTGGCGGCGTATTCCTGGCCGCCGAGCTCGACGCGCGCGACGTCGCGCAGGCGCAGCACCGAGCCGTCGGCGTTGGCCCGCAGCAGGATGTTGCCGAAGGCCTCCGGCGTGGTCAGCTGTCCGGTGACGACCACGCTGTGGGCGATCTGCTGCGTGTCCGGCGAGGGCTGCCCGCCGACCATGCCGGCGGCGACCTGGGCGTTCTGCTTCTCGATGGCGGCGACGACGTCGGCCGGCGTCAGGTTGAGGCCCACCAGCTTGGCCGGGTCGATCCAAACGCGCATGGCGCGCTCGGTGCCGAACAGCAGCGCCTGGCCGACGCCGGGCAGGCGGCGGATGCTCTCGATCACGTTGCGCGAGATGTAGTCGCCCAGCACCACCGGGTCGATCTTCGGATCGCTGGAGGACAGGGTGATGAACAGCAGGAAGTTGTTGGTGGCCTTGTTGACCTGCACGCCCTGCTGGCGCACCGCCTGCGGCAAGCGTGCCTCGACGCGCTTCAGGCGGTTCTGCACGTCCACCGCGGCGATCTCGGGATCGGTGCCGACGCGGAAGGACGCGGTGATCGTGGCCTGGCCGTTGCTCTGGCTCTTGGACTCGACGTACTCCAGGCCTTCGGCACCGTTTAGCTCCTGCTCGATCAGGCTGGTGACGCTCTCGTCCAGGATCTTGGCCGAGGCGCCGGGGTAGGTCGCCGTGATGACGACCGCCGGCGGCGCGATGGTGGGGTACTGCGAGATCGGTAGCTGCGTGATCGCCAGCGCGCCGGCGATCAGGATGAACAGCGAGATCACCCAGGCAAAGATCGGGCGATCGATGAAGAAACGTGCCATGGCTTAATTCTTCTGGGTCTGTTCCGCGGTCGTCGCGACCTGCGAGCCCGGCCAGGCCACCGGCTTCACGTCCGCGCCCGGCTGCACGCGCTGCAGGCCGTCCACCACGACGTGCTCACCGGCGGACAGGCCCGAGGCGATCACCCACTGGTCGCCGTGCGCCGAGCTCACCTTCACCTCGCGGCGCTCGGCCTTGCCGTTCTTCACCACCCAGACGCTGGCCGCGTCGCCGGCGCGCACCACCGCCTGCTGCGGCACGGTGATGGCGTCGCGCGCCACCGCCTGCTGCAGGCGGGCACGCACGTACATGCCCGGCAGCAGGCTGCGGTCGGGGTTGGGCACCTCGGCGCGCAACGCGATGGTGCCGGTGCTCTCGTCCACGCTGACCTCGCTGAACAGCAGGCGGCCCGGCAGCGGATGCTCGCGACCGTCCTCAGTCAGGATCACCACCTGCGCGGTCCCGTTGGCGGCGCTGCCGCTTTCCAGCGCGCGCTTCAGGCGCAGCGCGTCGCTGCTGGACTGGGTCAGGTTCACGTAGACCGGGTCGATCTGCTGTACCGTGGCCAGCGGGGTGGCCTCGTTCTGGCCCACCAGCGCGCCCTCGGTGACGGCGGCGCGGCCGATGCGGCCGCGGATCGGCGCGGTGACGGTGGCGTAGCCCAGGTTCAGGCTGGCGGTCTCCAGCGCGGCCTTGGCCAGGTCCACGTCGGCCTGGGCCAGGTCGCGGGTGGCCACGGCGTCGTCATATTCCTGCTGGCTGATGGCGCGGGTCTCCACCAGGGAGCTGTAGCGCTCGGCCTTGAGCCGGGCCACGTTCAGCGCCGCCTGGGCGCGGGACAGGCTGGCTCGGGCGCTGGCCTGGGCCGCGCGCAGCGGCGCCGGATCGATCTGGAACAGGCGATCGCCGGCCTTCACCTCGCTGCCTTCCTCGAACTCGCGCTTCAGCACGATGCCAGCCGCCCGGGCCCGGACCTCCGCCACGCGGGAGGCCTCGACCCGGCCCGGCAACTCGGCCACCAGGGGGATGGCACTGGCCGCCACCGTCACCACGCCCACTTCGGGCGCGGCCGGGGCCGGCGGCGCCTCCGCCCCGGAGCAGCCAGCCAGGGCACTGATGCCTGCGGCGACCAGAACTACTGCAAACGGGGTGCTGCGGAGAAGACGGGGACCTTTCATGATGCGCACTTGATGTCGGCGGGGACAGGGGTATTATATTCATTCATGAATGAATGTAAAATGATCGTGCCTGCCCGTTGTGCGTTGCAACAGGAACAGGGCCGCCTGCCAGCCGGGGGTGAGGCCCCTGTGGCGGATTGCTTGTGAGGATCAGAGGTCGATGGCCAAGCGCAGTAAGGAAGATGCACTGGAAACCCGCGAAAGCATCCTGGATGCCGCGGTCCAGGTCTTTCACGCCCGCGGGGTGTCCCGCCCCTCGCTGTCCGACGTGGCCGAACTGGCCGGCGTGACCCGCGGCGCGGTCTACGGCCACTTCAAGAACAAGAGCGACCTGTTCGACGCCCTCTGTGAGCGCGTCCGGCTGCCCACCGAGGTGGTCTGCGAAGGCCGCCAGATGATCTCCGAGGACGACCCCCTGGGCGAGCTGCGCATCACCTGGTTGGTGGTGCTCTACAACGCCGTGGGCGACTGGCAGCTGATTCTGGACATCATCTTCCACCGCTGCGAGATCGTGGAGGACAACGGCCGTATCCGCGAGCGCCTGCTGGTGGGCCACGCCGAGGCCGCCGAGCAGATCTCCGGCCTGCTGACCCGGGCCGTGGCCCAGGGCCAGTTGTCCCCGCGGCTCGACATCCCGCTGGCCGCGGTCATGGCCCACGGCACCCTCGCCGGCCTGCTCAGCAACTGGCTGCTGGCCCCGCAGTCCTTCGACCTGGCCGCCCACATGGAGCGCTGCGTCGACGTGGTGATCGAAACCCTGCGCCACAACAAGGCCCTGCAGAAGCCGGACTGAAAGCAGCGCAACGTTGCAGCGCGGCGCGGCTCGCGGCAGCATCCGCGCCATGGAACCCAACCAAGCCCTCGAACTCCTCCGCGCGCTCGCCGCCGGCACCGACCCCGCCACCGGCGAGGTCTTCCCTCCCGACAGTCCCTACCAGCAGCCGGACGTGCTCGGCGCGCTGGCGCTGGCCGTGAATGCGCTGCAGCAGGCCGCCAACGCCGCCCGCAAGAACCAGAAGCTGCCCTCCGCCACCGGCAAGCCCTGGACGGCCGAGGAAGACCAGGCCCTGGTCGCCGCCTTCGAATCCGGCAGCACCCCCAAGCAGCTCGCCGCCGCGCACGACCGCACCAATGGGGCGGTCCGCTCGCGGCTGATGAAGCTGGGCAAGCTGGACGTGCGCTAAAGCTCTCGCGCCCTCCCGCATCGGCACGACATGAGCGGCAAGCGCCGCGTACTGGTGGTAGAGGACGACGCCGACACGCGCGAGCGGCTGTCGCGAGCGGTCGCGGCTGATCCGGACCTGGAGCTCTGTGGGCAGGCCGGTAGCTGTGCCGAGGCGCGCCTGGCCTTTGCCGCACAGCAACCACAGGTGGTGTTGATCGACCTCGGCCTGCCCGACGGCCACGGCGCCGCGCTGATCCGTGAGCTGTCGGGTCAGGATTCCAGTGTGCTGTTCATGGTTATCACCGTGTTCGGCGACGAGGCCCATGTGATCGAGGCCATTGCCGCCGGTGCCAGCTCCTACCTGCTGAAGGACGCCAGCGCGCCGCAGGTGGCGCGTGCCATCCGCGAGATGCTGGCCGGCGGCTCGCCGATCAGCCCCGGCGTGGCGCGCTACCTGCTGCAGCGCCTGCAGGCTCCGGCCGCTCCGAAGGCACAGGAGCCCGACCCGGCCACGCGGCTGTCGGCCCGCGAGAGCGACGTGCTCAACCTGGTGGCCAAGGGCTATGCCTACGCCGAGATCGGCGCGGCGCTGGATATCTCGGTCAACACCGTCGGCTCGCATGTGAAACAGATCTACCGCAAGCTCGCCGTGCGCTCGCGCGGCGAGGCCGTGTTCGAGGCGATCCAGCGCGGGCTGATCGGTGATCTGTCCGGCAGGCCCTAGGACATGAAGCGCCGGCTGCTCTCGCTGTTTGCACTCACCGCCGGCGTCATCCTGGTGATGAAGGCCATCGCCCTCTGGCATGCGCAGGGGCCGGACGCGGATGACGGCCAGCGAATCGATTGGCGAATCCTGCCGCAGGACGAGGCCCAGCATTACCAGGCCGACGTCCGCCTGCCGCCGCTGGCGGAAACCTGGGCGCTGTACCTGGAAAGCTACAGCGGCGAAGCGCTGGTGCTGTTCAACGACATCCCGCTGCGCAGCGGGCGCATCGCCAGCCCCGCTCCGGCAGTCGGTGGCGCGCAGCCGCTGCTGTTGCCGCTGCCGGCAGGACTGCTGAAGGCGGGCGATAACCGCATCGAGATCCGCCTGCACGGCCGGCCTGCGGATAGCGGCTTCGTCGGCGAGGCCTGGCTGGGCCCGGAACAGCAGCTGGCGCCGCGCCATGCGCAGCGCCAGTTCCTCAAGCACACCGCATTGGTCGCGCTGATCGTCTGCGCCTTCGTGCTGGCCTGCGTCAGCCTCGCGCTGTGGCTACGCCGCCGGCAGGAGCGCATCTATGCCTGGGATGCGGCGGCCTGCTTCACCGGCGCCGCCTACAGCGCGCTACCGCTGGCCACGCTCGCCTTGCCATCGCAGGCCGTCGATGCGGCGATGATGGTGCTGTACCTGTGGTTCGTGGTCTCCGCCGCCTGGTTGGGGCTGTGCCTGTCGGGGCGCGACCAGCCCCGGACCCGGCGCATCATCGGCATTGCATCCTGGGGCGGCTCCGCGCTGATCCTGCTCGCCGCGCTGGTCCTGGGTGCCTCGGGCTTCCGCCGGGCGCTGCCATTGGTCTACATGGCGATCATCGGGCTCGGCACCTACACAACGCTGACCGTGTTCTGGCGCCAATACCTCGCGCGCGGGGACGCCACATCCACCTGGATGCTGGGCGCGGTGATGTGCATCTGCATGGCCTCGCTGCACGACGGCGCCCTGCTGCTGGGCCTGATCGGCCCCGGCGACGGGTTCTGGTTGGCCTATGCCGCGCCGCCGCCGATGATCGTCTTCACCGCGATCCTGCTGCGACACTTCGTGCAGGCGCTGTCGGAGTCGGAGTCGCTGAACCGCGAGCTGGAGCAGCGCGTGGCCGCGCGCGAGGCCCGCATCGCCGAGGACTATCGCGCCCTGCAGCGCGCAGACCGCGAGCGCGCCGTCAGCACGGAACGCGAGCGCCTGTTCGGCGACCTGCACGACGGACTCGGCGGTACGCTGATGGCCACGCTCTCGCGCCTGTCCAACGATGGCGCGGCCGACAGCGCTGCGGCGCGCGGCGTGCAGTCCGCGCTGGACGACCTGCGGCTGGCACTGACCTCGCTGCATCCCGAGGAGCGCTCGCTGCGCGCGGCACTGGCACCACTGCGCGAGCGGCTCACCGCGGCCGGCGAGGATGCCGGCCTGGAGGTGCGCTTCGAGCTGCGCGGTCTGGCGGATTCGCTGGAGTTGCCGCATGCCCAGACGCTGCAGTTGCTGCGCATCCTGCAGGAGGCCGGCATGAACGCGGTGCGCCACGCGCAGGCGCGCCGGCTGAGCTTGAGCCTTGCGGTGGCCGACGGCCTGCTGGAAGCGCAGGTAGACGACGACGGCATCGGCCTGCCCGCGAACGCGGAGCGCCCCGGCCACTACGGCCTGGCCAACCTGCGCCGCCGCGCCGCACAGCTCGGCGGCCACATCGAGTGGCAGCCGCTGCAGCCGGGCACACGCGTGCTCCTGCGTTTTGCACTGGACGGCGCGGCCTGAGACCTGGCGCACGCAGTCACCAGTTCATGTGATATCTGCCCTCGCGAGGGCTGGCTATAACGACCGCCAGCCCTCCGTGACGCAGCGTTCCTGCGACCCGGCCGGGTACCCCCGCATGCCGCGAGATCGCCATGAGCTTCCTTACGCCGTCCCCGTCCCGCCCTGCCTCCGGGCTCCGTTGCCTGGTCGTGCTGGCCGCCGCCGTGCTGCTCGGCGCCTGCGGATCGGGGGGCGGCGGCACTGCCGCGCCGGCCGCCGCAACACCGGCGCGGGTGGAGATCGTGCAGACCGGCCTGCTGTTCAGCGAGCGTGGCCAGACGCGCCAACTCGAGGCCCGCGTATTCGACGCCGACGGCACCCGCCTGGATACGCCGGTGACCTGGAGTTCCAGCGATCCTTCCGACATCAGTGTCGGCGGCAGCGGCCTGGCCCGCGCCGAGAGCCGCAGCGGCTCCACCCAGATCGTCGCCGCCGCAGGCGACATCCGCTCGCTGCCGCTGCTGGCGGTGGTCACCACGGTGGCCGCGGGCGCCGTGCTGGTGGATGACTCACAGGTGCGACGCGGCGTGGTCGAAACCGATCCCGCGGCGGCACCAAGCCTCGACAACACCTACTCCGTGGTGCTGTCCGGCATCGAGCCGCCGGCCGCCGGCACGGCAGTGATCGGCACCGGCTCGCAGCCAATCGCCGGGCGCGTGGTCTCCACGCGCGCCGTCGAAGGCGGCACCGAGGTGACGCTGCGGCTGGCGCCGCTGCGCGAGCTGTTCCCAGGCCTGGAAATCCAGCAGCGTTTCGACCTGTCGAAAGCCGAGGTCATCGTCCCAGCCGGTGTCTCCGAGTCCTACACGGTGGAGCGCGAGGGCGACACCTACCGCTTCACGCCGCGCAGCTCGGTCGCCCGCTCCGCCACCAAGGCCCTGGGCCCGCCGGCCGGCACCCGCGCGCTGTTCGACAAGGGCTGCGAGACCAGCCTCAACGGTGCCGGCTTCGGCGACGGCACCGCGCCGCCCTTCGTGTTCAACTCGCTGCCGGTGCTGAGCTTCACGCTGTCGCCGGCACTGGACCTGCTCTATACCGAGGCCCGCGGCCTGGAACGCCTGTTGCTTACGGGCGAGCCCACCTTCCGCTTCGACGCTACCGTCCGCGCCACGCTGGCCTTCGAGGGCAAGGTGGAGTGCAAGGCGGAGCTGCTGCTGTTCCGCGTGCCCGTGGGCGGCGCGCTGTCGGCGGTGGTCAGTATCCTGGTACCGGTGGGCGTCGGCTTCGAGGTTGCCGGCAAGATCACGGTGGCGGACGTCCAGCTCGGCCTGAACAGCACCGTCAGCAACAACCTGGAGATCGGCCTGCGCTGCAACGGCGATTGCGAGTTCGTCGCCGAGACCAGCAACTTCCGCTCCATGCACACGCCGAAGGTGAGCCTGCCGGGCGTCGAGGATTTCCGCGTGGCGCCGGAGTTCTCCGCCTTCGGCTACGCCGAGGCCGTGATCGGGAACCCCTTCCTGAACTCGCTGCGCTTCGAGGCCTTCGAGCTCAAGGCCGGGCCGAAGTTGGAGGGCAAATTCGCCCCCGTGGCCACGCAGGTCGCCGCCACCGACTTCAAGTCCAGCTACAAGCTGTCACTGGGCGTCGCCGCCGGTTTCGGCGACGACATCGAGGCGGTGCTGAACATCCTCGGCATCGTCGAGGTGGGCGGCGAGGTGCTGGAACTGACCACGGACCTGGGCACCTCGCCCACTGGCGTGCTGACCGTGGACCGCGACCGCTTCGTCACTGGCGAGACCTCGCGCTTCCAGCTCAAGCTGGATGCCGCTACCGCCGAGTTCCTGAGCATCTACAACGTCAAGGAGATCGTGCTGATCCGCAACTCCGGCGGGCAGCGCGAGGTGGCACGCGCCACCGCGTCCAGCGGGCAGACCACGTTCGACTTCAGCTTCGTCTCGCCCAACGCCGGCCAGACCAACGAGTTCACCGCCTTCGTCGTGACGACTCTGCTGCCGTTCGACCTGCTGTCACTGGAGCTGGACACCGCGCGCGCCAGCAATGCTCTGCCGGTGGCGGTGGACGACCAGCTCAGCGTGCCCGAGGGCAGCAGCGGCGACAACGCCGCCGTGCTGGCCAACGACAGCGATGCCGACGGCGACACCCTGCGCGTCAGCGCCGTCACCCAGCCGGCCAACGGCCAGGCCCGCATTACGGCGGACGAGCGGCAGGTGAGCTATCGCCCGCGCGTAGGCTTCATCGGCACGGATCGCTTCGAGTACACGGTGGTGGATGGCAAGGGCGGCAGCGCCAGCGCGACGGTCACGGTGGAGGTGCAGCCGCGCGCGGCCTCGGTGGCTCGCCTGGATGTGGTCAGCAACCGGACCGCGGCTGGCGCCACGGCCTGCGCCACCACGCCGGATCCCGAATGCATATTCCGGGGCTCCTCGCGACAGGACGAGCGGGTGAACTCGCGCGACACCGGTTTCAACAGCAACCTGCAGACCGACGCCAGCGCGCAGCAGTCCGCCGGCGAGGCCCAGGGCAGCGCCAGCGGCGGCGCGCGCGTGTTGCTGGACCGCTCCGACGGTACCGCACAGGGGATGGTGCTGCGCTGCAATGGCAGCGGGAGCTTCGGCGCGGGGCGTGAAGACACGGCCCGGCACGTCGGCGAAGCCAGCGCCCGCAGCACCGCCAGCGTGGATTTCACGATCGAGGGCGAGGCCGGCATGGCCTATACGCTGGCCGTGTCCGGCGTGACCGCGGAGGCCCCCGGCCTGCCGGTGCTGGCCGGCTCCACCGTCAGCATCCAGTTCGGCGGCCCGGCACGCAGCCTGTTCGAATTCGTGCGTTCCAGCCTCGGGGGAGAGGAACGCGGCCCCCGCAGTGGCCGCCTCGGGCCAGGCAAACACGTTCTGTCGATGATCTGCGGCAGCAGCGGGCGCGACGGCCCCGACAGCGGTTACGCCGGCGGCGGCAGTTTCAGCCATGCGCTACAGGTGGAGCTGCGGCTCAGCCCCTGACCCGTCGGCAGGATGCGCCTCCGGTCACTTCACCCGGAAGCGCATCTCGCCGATCAGCTGGCCGCCGTCGGTGATGACCTGCACCTTCCAGTCGCCGCGGCTGTCCGCCGGGAAGCCGGTCTTACGCGTCCAGGCGCGATAGCCCTGATCGCGCCCGCCCTCGATGTGCAGCGGGATGCGGTCCACTTCCTTGCCCTCGTGCGTCCAGCGGTGGAACACCTGCTCGCGCAGGCCGCGTGGTGCGCGGATGGCGCTGTAGGCGTAGAGACCACGCGCGCTGAGATCGGCCGAGCTAATCTCGCGCAGGTTGGTGCCGGGAGTCCGCGCCGCCTCGTCCACCTGCTGGCTGATCACGCCCTGGTTGATCCACAAGGTCACCGGCGGCACCCATGGGCCGTAGAGCCAGGCCAGCACGCCCAGTCCGGCCGCACCGGCGAAGGATGCGAACCAGTGACGCAGCTTACGCTGCTGCGCGAGCTGGGCCAGGCTGGGGACCGCCAGCACCGCCACCGCCAGCGCCGCCCAGGCCAGCGTCTCGGTGGTGGTCAGGTGCACGAAGGTCGGCAGCAGGATCAGCGTGGCTACGTAGACCGACAGCGCGTGGTAGGCCAGGAACATCGCCGGGCGCCCGGTCATCTGCCGGTGGTAGACCGGGTCCCAGCAGGACGCCAGCGCCGCCAGGCCCACCGCCACCGTGAACAGCGCCTGCGCCGAAGCCCAGGTGGTGGTGTGCAGCAGGAAGGGCAGGGAGAAGAAGAAGGTTTCCTGGTGGATGCCCTGGGTGACGAAGCGCAGCAGCCAGGGCGAGGCACTGGCCCATTGCGGCCGCAGCCGGCCCAGCCACTGACCCAGCGTGCCCTCCGCCAGGATCATCAGCCAGCCCACCACCAGGAAGCCGGCCAGCCACAGGCCCATGACCTCCTGGCGGTTGATCAGGAAGAAGCTGCCCACACCCAGGGCGAAGTTCGCCGGAGCCCACCAGCGCCGGCAGCGCCACAGCCAGCGCTCCAGCCAGGGGGCGGTCGGCAACGGGGCGGCAGATGGGGAGGCGTCGGTCATCGGCGGAGTGTAGCGGGCAACGGCGCCGCGCCTTCTGGGGTCTCATAGCATCCCGGTGTAAGCTGAACCCTGACTGACTCAAGGGACGACGATGAACACGCAGGCCGCGCCGGGACAGGGCTTCAAGTACTACGACTTCCTGCTCGGCGGCATGGTAGCGGTGCTGCTGTGCTCCAACCTGATCGGCCCCGGCAAGGTCTGCACGGTGACGCTGCCCTACTTCGGCGAGTTCGCCTTTGGCGCCGGCAACCTGTTCTTCCCCATCGGCTACATCTTCGGCGACGTGCTCACCGAGGTCTATGGCTACGCCCGCGCGCGCCGCGCCATCTGGGCCGGTTTCGGTGCCATGCTGTTCGCCACGCTGATGGCCGCCATCGTCGTCGGCATGACACCGAGCCCTAACGAGCCCTGGAACGCCACCTTGCAGCCGGCGCTGGAAGTGGTCTTCGGCAATACCTGGCGCATCGTCTGCGCGAGCATGCTGGCCTACTGGGCCGGTGACTTCGTCAACTCCTACGTCATGGCACGCATGAAGGTCATGACTGGCGGCCGCCACCTGTGGATGCGCACCATCGGCAGCACTTTCTGCGGTCAGGGCGTGGACTCCCTGATCTTCTACCCGCTGGCGTTCTACGGCGTCTGGACCAACGACGCCCTGCTGGCGGTCATCGGTTTCAACTTCGTGTTCAAGCTCGGCGTGGAGGTGGCGATGACGCCGTTGACCTACTTCGTCGTCAACCGGCTGAAGAAGGCCGAGGGCGTGGATACCTTCGACACCAACACAGACTTCACGCCGTTCTCGCTCAGGGATGAGGGCGTGAACAAGCGCTGAAGGACGTCAGGGATTGACCCTCTCCGGGTACCGCAGCGGATGGCGATCCGGTAGGCACGCTACCCTCTATCCAAAAAGGGACCCGCTTTCGCGGGTCCTTGAGTCCATCGTCATCGGCGAGGTGATGGAGCCAGCGCTCCCCCGCGGTTAATGGTGTAGAGCGCTAGGCGACAGGCGATCGCCCAGGGACTTCAGCAGGCCCTTGCCGCCGATGGCGACCCCGCTGTCCATGGTCTCCATGAGCTCGGTCTTGCGCTGAGCCAACTGCGCTCCCAGAGCCTTGACGTCCAGGCGCTTGCGCGCCAGCGGGAAGATGTCGCGATGCTCCTCTTTCACATGGTGGCGGATGTACTCGCCCAGTACCTTCACCTTGGCGTCGAACAGTTCATCGCCCGGCGAGCCGGCCTCCAGTTCGGAGATCAGCTGCTTGGCGCTGTTGTGCTCCACCGAGGCCTCGTCCAGCAGGTCGCCGGCATCGTCCCTCTGCGTGGCAGCGGAGCGGAGCGCAGGATAGAAGATCTCCTCTTCGATCTGCGTGTGCACCTTCAGCTCCTGGCAGATGGTCTGAACCAGCTTTTCCTTTTGGGGGGCTCTTGCCTTCTCATACTGCTTGAACAGGGCATCGACCTTGGCATGGTCGCTCTTCAGAAGCTGGATGGCGTCCATGGGCGCGCGACGGTGGGATATGGCGCGAACGGGGCGGCGGGTGGATGAGGCGGCGCGGCGGGTCGAGCGTGGCTTGGACGAGGTCTTGGTTTTCGCGGTCATGTGTATGCTCCTTAAGTCTTCCTTGACGGACACCGCGTCTCCGCGATGCAGGCCCGAAGCTCCAGGCCGTGATGACGGAATAGCCGTTGCCGGCCCTGTCCACATGCACTCTGCAATGACGCTTGAGCCATTTCTCTTTCATTGCAGGGAGAGCCGACCCCTTGCAAGGCTGGGCTCCGCGCCTGGACAGGTTGACCGCAAGATGCGTGCCTTGTTGTCGGACGCATAGGGCTCGCAGGAGGTGCGCGGCGCGTAACCCGCTCCTCTTAACTGATCAGCAGCGACAACTGCACGCGGTTGCGTACGCCCAGCTTCCGGAACGCGCTGTTCAGCTGGTACTCCACGGTGCGCGTGGAGCGGCACAGCCGCTCGGCGATCTGGTCGTTGCGCAGGCCCTTGACCACCAGGCGCGCCACACGCTGCTCGGATCGGGACAGCTTCTGCAGCGCGGCCAGGGCCTGAGCCGACAGCGGCTCGGGCCCGTCCTGCAGCTGATCGCTCAGGATGCGCAGCACGAATCCTCCCGGCGTGGGTTCCAGGTTTGCGCTCAGGCCGGACAGCGCCGGATGCTGTAGTTGCGTCGGTCCCTTGCCATCCTTCAGGACCGGAAACAGCGCCGCCGGCAGGCTCATGGATTCCTGTCCGTGGGCCAGCGTGCGATTCCAGCGCTTGAACTGCAGCTCTCCCTGGGCGCTCTGGTAGAGCAACGCCCCACGGTGGTCGAAGAACACCAGGGCCTCCGGCGAGTTCCACAGGTAGCCCTGCAGGATCGTCTTGATGTTGCACTCGAACGCCGCGGGTCCATGGCCCCGCAGATTGGCCACTGCGGATGAGCTACCTAGTTGCAACGGACACACTCCTGGGGCCGGGTAACGCGCATCCCGCGGCAACGGCTCCTCTGGTTGGCAAGCATCTCAGGCATCCTGCCTCACGAAAGTCTGTTCCCTGATCCGCATCGCTACGAACACCCACAACACCGCGGCCCCCAGCATCAGGTAGCTGAAGAACAGGAAGAACTCCGGCCCGACCAGCCGATAGGTCGAGACCCGCGCCAAGGGTCTGAGTTGACCCGCCGCGGTCACCGGCTGGCGCGCGACGACGTCGAGCAGCGGCGCTTGGCCGTTGTGGATGGCGCCGACGATGTAGGTACCACCCAGGGGCCGGCTCTTGCCGGTGGGCAGTTGCTGCGTGATGCCGGTGTCGCCGCTGAAGTCGATCTTCTGGCCCGGCACGAAGCCACCATCTGCCGGCAGAACCAGCGTGGTCTGCTGGCCTGCGCGAACCTGCACGCCCCGCACCGGCTCCACCATGCTGTGCGAGACCGCGGCGGTGATCAGGTTGCCGGTGCTGATCGACAGCAGGTAGAGCGCCATGACGAAACTCTTCATGCGCAGCGGGGCCTGGCGGTAGCTGTACTCCAGCGCCGTGATCGATACCAGCACCTCGCCTGCGGTGAGGATCGCGTAAGCCAGTATCTGCCACCACACGCTGGTGACGATGCCCTGCTGGATACGGCCCTCGATCCAGGCGACGACCATGTAGGAGGCGGCGGCGAACAGCAGGCCCACGCCGATCTTGCGCGGGGCTGTCACCTCGACGTACCGGCCCAGCCGCGGATAGACCACGTAGGTGAACAGTGGCACCAGCAGCAGGATGAACAGCGCGTTGACGAAGGAGATCTGGCCGGGCAGCAGCGTGATGCCCAGGCCCAGTTCCTTGTCCATCAGCACCGACTGCGCCTGCAGCGCCCAGGTAACACCGATGGACTGGTCCAGCAGCGACCAGAAGATCGCGGTGAAGCAATAGACCACCGCCAAGCGCCCGACCAGTCGCGCGCCTTCCGCGCTGAACACGTCGCGCAGCCATTGCCGGCCCGCGGGTGGCAACACGACGAAGCGGGCACGCCCCAGCCACAGCCGCAGCGTGGCCGCGGCCATGACGATGGCGGGAATTCCGAAGGCCCAGCGCGGGCCGCTGTGTGCGAGTAGCCAGGGGCAGAGCAGCATCGAGAGCAACGCGCCTGCGTTGGCGGTGAGATACAACCACGAGAATGCGCGCCCGATGAGATGCTGGTTTCTGTCGGCGAACTGGTCTCCCATGTTGGTGGAGACGCAGGGCTTGATGCCGCCGGTGCCGAAGGCGATCAGGAACAGGCCGATGGCCAGGCCCTGCGTGCCGCTCGACAGCGCCAGCACCGCACAGCCCGCGACGTAGGCCACCGAGAACCCGAGGATGGTGCGGAACTTGCCCCACAGTACGTCGGACAGCACCGCACCCAGCAGCGGGAGCAAGAAGGCGCCGGACTTGAACAGTGCCTGCCAGGTGGTAGCCTGGGCCTCGCCCACTTGCAGGAACTGCACCATGTACACCGCCAGGATCGCGTTGATCCCGTTGTTGCAGAAGCGCTCCCCGAACTCGCTGCTGATGATGTAGGGGACACCAGCCGGCATGCGGCCGCCACCGGCGGCCGTGGCAGTACTCATGTGGGGCCTCAGGCGTCCTGGCGCACGAACGTCTGCTCCTTCACGCGCGTCGCCACGAAGATCCACAGAATGCCGGTGCCTAGCATGAGGTAGCAGAAGAACATGAAGAACTGCGGGCCTACCAGCTTGTAGGTCGACACACTGGAGCCGGCCTTGAAGTCACCGCTGGCCGCCACGGGCTGGCGGTTCACCACGTCCAGCAGCAGCGCCTGCCCCTCCCGGATTTCGCCGACGATGTAGGTGCCGCCCAGCGGCGCGGCCTTGCCGCCGGCTTGCTGCACCGTCACGCCGTTGTCGCCACGGAAGTCGATCTTCTGGCCGGGCACGAACTTCGATCCGGCCGGCAGCGTCAGCACGGTCTGCGCTCCGGTTCGGACCTCCACACCCTGCAGCGGCTCGACCATGTTGCTGGCGACACCGGCGGTCAGTAGGTTGCCGACGCTCAGCGACAGCAGGTACAGCGCCATGATGAAGCTCTTGATGCGCAGCGGCGCCTGCTTGTAGCTGTACTCCAGCGCCGTGACCGACACCAGCACCTCGCCCGAGGTCAGGATGGCGTAGGCCAGGATCTGCCACCACATGCTCGTGACGATTCCGTTCTGGATGCGGTTCTCGATCCAGGCGATCAGCACGAAGGACAGCGCGCCCACGAAGAAGCCGATGCCGATCTTGCGCAGCGGCGTCACCGTCCAGACCTTGCCCAGCCAGGGATAGATCACGTAGGAGAACAGCGGCACCAGCAGCAGGATGAACAGCGGGTTGAAGAACTGGATTTGCGCCGGCAGCAGCTCGATGCCGAACCCCAGGTGCTTGTCCATCAGCGAGGACTGGGCCTGCAAGGTCCAGGTCGTGCCATTGGCCTGCTCGAACAGCGACCAGAACACGGCCAGGAACAGGTAGATGATGCCCAGGCGGCCGATCAGCTGCGCGCCCTCGGCGCTGAACACCTCGCGCAGCCACTGCCGGCCGGCCGGCGGCACAACGGCGAACCGGTCGCGGCCCAGCCAGAACACCAGCGTGGCCAGTGCCATGGCGACGGCGGGAATGCCAAAGGCCCAGCGCGGCCCGCTGGTCTGCAGCAGCCAGGGGCAGAGCAGGATCGAGATCAGCGCGCCCGCGTTGATCGAAAGATAGAACCAGGAGAAGGCACGCTCGATCAGGTGCTGGTTCCGCGAGGTGAACTGGTCGCCCACGTCGGTGGAGACGCACGGCTTGATGCCGCCGGTGCCGAACGCGATCAGGAACAGGCCGATGGCCAGACCGGTGGTATCGCTAGTCAGCGCCAGCACTGCGCAGCCGATCGAGTAGGCGATGGAGAAGGTGATGATGGTTCGGAACTTGCCCCAGAACACGTCCGAGACGATGGCGCCGACCAGTGGGAAGAAGTACGCACCGGACTTGAACAGCGACTGCCAGGTAGTGGCCTGTGCCTCGCCCACGTGCAGGAACTGCACCATGTAGATCGACAGGATCGCGTTGATCCCGTAGAAGCAGAAGCGTTCCGCGAATTCGTTGCTGATGATGTAGGGAATGCCGGCCGGCATGCGGCTGTCGCGGTTGGCAGGGGCGGTACTCATGTCATTCCTCACCAGATCTTCACGCGCTTATCAGGCGCCAGGTACATCTTGTCCTGCGCCGTCACGCCGAAGGCCGGGTAGAACTCCGGCACGTTGACCACGGTGCCGTTGACGCGGTACTCAGACGGCGAGTGCGCGTCGGTCTTCAGGCGCTTCAATAGTTCCTGCTCGCGGTACTTGCGGGCCCAGGCCTGCGCCCAGCCCAAGAAGAAGCGCTGGTCGCCGGTGAAGCCGTCGATCGTCGCCGGCTCCTTGCCCTTCAACGAGAGTCGGTAGGCCTGGTAGGCGATCGACAAGCCGCCGAGGTCGCCGATGTTCTCACCGACCGTCAGCGCGCCGCTCACGCAGTGGCCTTCCAGCGGGCAATAGCCGTCGTACTGTGCGATCAGAGCCTTGGCGCGTGCGTCGAAGGCCCGGCGATCCTTCTCCGTCCACCAGGACTTGAGGTTGCCGTCGCCGTCGTACTTGGAGCCCTGGTCGTCGAAGCCATGGCCGATCTCATGGCCGATCACCGCGCCGATGCCGCCGTAGTTCAGGGCATCGTCGGCCGCCATGTCGAAGAACGGCGGCTGCAGGAAGGCCGCGGGGAACACGATCTCGTTGAGGCTGGCGTTGTAGTAGGCGTTGTAGGTTTGCGGCGTCAGCAGCCACTCGTCCCGGTCGATCGGCGCGCCCAGCTTGGCGCGCTCGCGCTCGAACTCCACTTCGGTGGAACGCACCAGGTTGCCGTAGAGATCGTCCGGCGCGATCGACAGCGCCGAGTAGTCCTTCCAGCGGTTGGGGTAACCGATCTTCAGCGTGAAGCGCGACAGCTTGGCCAGCGCTTTCTCCTTGGTCTCGGCACTCATCCAGTCCAGGTCCTTGATGCTCTGCTCGTAGGCCCGGGTGAGATGGCCGACCATGACCGTCAGCCGCTGCTTGGCTTCGGGCGGGAAGTGCCGCTCCACGTACCTCTGGCCCAGCACCTCGCCCAGCGCCTGCTCACTGGCCTGCACGGCTCGCTTCCAGCGCGGGCGGTTCTCCTGCGTGCCGGCCAGCGTCTGGCCGTAGAAGGCGAAACTCTCGTCGACGAAGGCCTTGCCCAGCAGCGGCGCCGCGTTGCCCAGCAAGCGGAATTTCAGGTACTGGCGCCAGGTCGCCAGCTTTTCTCGCTGCATCAGCCGCGCCAGCTCCCTGAAGTAGCTGGGCTGGCGCACGATCAGGCCCGGCGACTTCCCGGCGCCCACCTCGTCGAGGTAGGCCTGCCAGTCGAAGTCCGCCGTGATGCCTCTGAGTGCCTTGAATGCGTAATTGTTGTAGGTCTTCTCGTCATCGCGGTCTTCCACGCGCGTCCACTGGATCCGCGCGATGCGGGTCTCCAGCGCCAGGATGTTGCGCGCCGCCTGCGCGGCGTCGGGCATCTGCGCCAGGCGTAGCATCTTCTCGACGTGCGCGAGGTACTGGGCCCGCAGGTCCTTGAACTTGGGATCGTCCGACAGGTAGTAGTCGCGGTCCGGCATGCCCAGGCCGGAGGGCGTGCCGAAGTACGGCGCCGCCTGGCCGATGGAGGCGATGTACTGCGTCGCCTGCTTGGGGTCCTGGCCGATGGCGTAGAACACCGGCGAGGGCACGCCGATCCGCGCGAAGCGGGCGAACACACGGGCCAGTTCGCGCTTGTGGGCGATGGCATCCACCGCCGCGAACTCCGCCTGCAGCGGCTTCAGGCCCAGCGCCTCGATCCGGGCCTCGTCCATGTAGCTGGCATACAGGTCGCCCAGCTTCTGCTCATCCGATCCGGGCGCCTTGCCGGCCTTGGCTGCCGTCTCCTCGATGATGGCGCGCAGTTGGCCTTCCACGATGTCGACCTGGCGCAGGTACTTGGCATAGTTGGAGCGATCCGCCGGAATGTCCGTGGTCGCCAGCCAGCGGCCGTTGGTGTAGCGGTAGAGATCGTCCTGCGGGCGCACCTGGTCATCGATGGCCGCCATGTCGATACCCGATAGCGGTTTCGAGAGCGATCCGGCCGGGCCCGCCGGCTGCGATCCGGTGCCAGCGCAGCCGGCGAGCAGGCCGAGGCAGACAGCCCCCAGGAAAATCATGTTCATCGTGGATGTCCTTGGGTCCCTAGGGCCGTCGCCGGATTCAGTGCGTGCCGAGCCGCGTCGCCGGCACCGCACCGAGCACGTCGTTCACCGGGCAGTAGTCGTAGGCGAGCGCATCCGCCACGGCCTTGTAGGTGACCTTGCCGAGATGGATGTTGAGGCCTTCGCGCAGGTTGCTGTCGGCCAGCGCCGCTGCCCGGTAGCCCTTGTCGGCCAGGGCAATGACATAGGGCAGGGTGGCGTTGGTCAGCGCGAAGGTGGAGGTCCGCGCCACACCGCCCGGCATGTTCGCCACGCAGTAATGCACGATGCCGTCCACGGTGTAGGTCGGCTGCTGGTGCGTGGTCGGCTTGGAGGTCTCGAAACAGCCGCCCTGGTCGATGGCCACGTCCACGATCACCGCGCCCGGCTTCATGGTCTTGAGCATCTTGCGCGTCACCAGCTTGGGCGCGGTGGCGCCCGGCACCAGCACGGCGCCGATCACCAGGTCGGCCTTGGTCACGCAGGCTTCCAGCGCGTCGGCGGTGGAGTACAGCGTCTTCAGGCGTCCGTCGAAGCTGCTGTCCAGCCAGTTCAGTCGGGCGATGGAGCGGTCCAGGATGGTCACGTCGGCGCCCATGCCCACGGCGATGCGCGCGGCGTTGTAGCCCACCACGCCGCCACCGATGATCAGCACGTCGGCCGGCGCCACGCCGGGCACGCCGCCCAGCAGCACGCCGTTGCCGCCCTGCGCCTTCTCGATGGCATGCGCGCCGGCCTGGATCGACATGCGCCCCGCCACTTCGCTCATGGGCGCCAGCAGCGGCAGGCCGCCGCGGCCATCGGTCACCGTCTCGTAGGCGATCGCGATGCAGCCGGAATCCACCAACGCCCGCGTCTGCGCCGGATCCGGCGCCAGGTGCAGGTAGGTGAACAGCACCTGGCCCTCGCGCAGCATGGCGCACTCGCCCGGCTGCGGTTCCTTGACCTTCACGATCATCTCGGCGCGGCGGAATACCTCGCCGGCGGTGGCCACCAGCTCGGCGCCCGCGTTGCGGTAGGCCTCGTCGGGGATGCCGATGCCCAGGCCCGCCCCCGCCTCGATCATCACCTGGTGGCCGCGGCTGGTGAGCTCGCGCACGCCGGCGGGCGTCAGGCCCACGCGGTACTCGTGATTCTTGATTTCCTTGGGCGTGCCGATGAGCATGGTTCAGGCCGCCTTGCGCAGGGTCGCTGCCTTGATGGCGTCGCGCAGGATCGACAGGCCCAGGTCGATCTCGTCGTCCGAGATCGTCAGCGGCGGAGCGATGCGGAACACGCCGCCCATACCGCGCAGGTTGACGATGTTCATCGACAGGCCCAGCTCCATGGCGCGGTCGGTGATCAGCGAGCCCAGCTCCGGCGCCGCCGCCTTGGAGTCCTTGTCGCGCACGATCTCCATGCCCAGCATCAGGCCGCGGCCGCGCACGTCGCCCACGCAGTCGAACTCGGCCATGATCGCTTCCAGGCCCGCCTTGAGGCGGTCACCCGCCACGCGGGCGCGCTCGGCCAGCTTGTCGCGCGCCAGCGCCTTGAGCACGGCCAAGCCGACGGCGGCCGGCAGCGGGTCGGAGACATGGGTGGTGTAGAACAGGAAGCCGCGCTCGTGGCACAGCGCCTCGGTCGCCTCGGAGGCCAGCACCGCCGCCAGCGGCAGTCCGGCGCCCAGGGTCTTGGACAAGGTCAGGATGTCCGGCACCACGCCGTCGCGCTCGAAGGCGAAGGTGCTGCCGGTGCGGCCCATGCCGGTCTGGGCTTCGTCTAGCACCAGCATCATGCCGCGCTCGCGGCACTTGGCCTGCAGCGCCGCGAGATAACCCTCGGGCAGCTCCAGGATGCCACCGGAGCTCAGGATGGGCTCGGCGATGAAGGCGGCCAGCGCGCCGGTGGACTGGCGGTCGACCAGCTCGAAGCCGTAGTCCAGCTCGGCCTGCCAGTCATGCTTGCCGCTCTTCAGGAAGGTCGGGCGATAGGCGTTGGGCGCCATGATCGCCATGCCGCCGACGCTCATCGGGCCATAGCCCTTGCGGCCCGCGGAGTAGGTGCTGGCCGCCGCGCCGCCGGTCATGCCGTGCCAGGACTGGCCGAAGCCGACCACCTCGTAGCCGCGGGTGGCCATGCGCGCCATCTTCAGCGCGGCCTCGTTGGACTCCGCGCCGGTGCTCAGCAGCATCACGCGGTCCAGGCCCGGCGGTGCCAGGGCGGCCAGGGCCTCGGACAGTTCCACCACCGGCTCCGACATCATGCTGCTGTGGATGTGCGCCAGCTTGCCCACCCAGTGGCTCACCGTCTCGGTGATCTCCGGATGGCTGTGGCCGAGGATCGCGCTCATCTGGCCCGAGGTGAAGTCGAGCACGCGGCGCCCGGAGGCGTCATAGAGGAACGAGCCCTCGCCCCGGACCGGGACGAAGTCGGCGAAGGTGCCGCCGTAGCGGAACACGGATTTGGCGGCTCGGGCGAGCAGAGGATTGGTCATGGCTGGGTTCTTCGTTGTTCTTTCGATGAAGCTTGTCTGTTGAGCCGCGGGCAGCGGCTAGGCTGCCCGCGGGTTGTCTGTTGATGCGGACGGCGGTTAGCGGGCAGTCAGGGCCAGGACGTTGTCGTCCGAGTTGCCGTCGACGTACTTGTTGTAGGGATCCACGCCGACGTACTTGGGCTCCTTGTCGACGACCACGGTGACCGTCTGGCGGCCGCTGCGCAGACGTTCCGGCCGCATGCTCAGCACGCTGTCGGTGGTGAAGTCGTGCTTTCCGGGCTCGGCCGTGAACACGCCGATGTCGAACACCTCATCTAGCGGGGCCTCATGCTCGTTGCCCTTCTCATCGGCATAGCGCTTGCTGGCGTCCAGGACGAGATCCACGCTCCAGCGACCATCGGTCAGGCGGCTACTGCGAGCCTCGACGACGCGGACGTCGTACATCGTGATCTTCTCGAACAGGTCGGTGATCAGCTGCTGGTGCTCGGGGCCAGCCTCTGCGCGGAGCCGCTTGATCAGGTCAAGCGAGGTCGGATAAGGCGTCTTGTACGCATAGTCGTGGACCATCGAGCGCAGCGCGCGATTGACCGCGTCCTCGCCCATCCGGTCCTTGAGCAGGTACATGACCATTCCGCCCTTGAGGTAGCGGATGTGTGCCTGCTCCTCGACCTCCCGCAGCGGTACCTCCCCGATCGTGTCGGTGCCGCGCGCACGCAGGTAGGCGTCGAGCGAGTACTTGAGGAAGCGGCGGATCTCGTTCTTGCCGTACATGCGCTCCATCACCATGAGCGCCGAGTATTGGGCCAGTGTTTCCGTCAACACTGTCTGGCCCTGCATGTCCGCACCGATCACCTGGTGCGCCCACCACTGGTGTCCGATCTCGTGGGCGGTCACGTAGGTCAGGCCGTCATGCCGGTCCGGGCGCGGGGGGGCCAGCAGGAAGCCGGCAGCCTCCGAGTAGGCCACGGTTCCCGGGTAGGCCTGGGCGAAGTTGCGGTAGGCCGGGAACTCCACGATGCGGAGCTCGCCGAACTGATACGGGCTGAAGTGCTTGGTGTAGTAGTCGAGCGACTCCCTCATCACCGTCAGCATCTTCTCGACGTTGTAGGCATGCGGCGGGTGGTAGTACACCTCCAGGGACACGTCGTTCCACTGCTCCTGGCGTAGCTCGTAGCGGGCCGAAAGGACGGTGAAAAAATGATGGATCGGGCTCGTGGTCTTGAAGCGCGTGATGCGCCGCTCTCCCTCGACCCGCGAGTCCACTCGGGAGCCAGGGGCCACCACGGTCTGGTCCTTGGGAGCGGAGATCGTCAGCTCGGCGTTGACCCAGTCGCTATCCGGCCGGAAGTAGCTGTTGCGACGATCGCCATGCTCATCCAGCTTCGGCGGACGCAGTTCGTCCGGCAGGCCATGCTTGCGTCGGTCGGTCCGGTCCTGCAACGCGTAGATGTTGTGCACGCCGAATACCGGCGTGATCTCCCAGTTGTTCAGGAAGCTGCCGTTCTCGACGATGCGGTTCTCGTTGTTGTTGTTACGGAATCCGATCTGCTCACGCACCGCCTCGAACCGCACCATCGCCGTCTGTCCCGGCTGCAGCGGCATGTCGAAGCGGTAGATCCGGAAGTGCAGGTCCGGGATCTCCTTGACCATGCGCGCACCTTCCAGCTCGAAGGACTTGAGCTTCAGGTCGGCGACGGCGTCCGTACCCAGCCAGGTCCCCTTCTCGAGCTGGCGAGCCCAGAACACCGGCACGTCGCTGATCGGCTTGTCGCTCTTGTTCTGCACGACATAGCTGCCGCGGATGACCGCCCTGGGCACCTCGGTGAACAGATCGATGTCCAGCTTCACATCCGTGATGCGCGGAGGCGTGAGGGCCTTGTACTTGAAGAGTTGCCGCTCGAACTCTGCCGACCAGTTGGAGCTGTCGATACCCGTGCGCCACGCGTTAAGAACATGCGTGTTGTAGTGCACGAACCCGCCGGTGCCCAGCATGGCTAGCACAGCGACGGCCAGGACCCAGCCAGGCGCTCCGCGCAACTGCGAAGGCAGGCGCTTGAGCCGCTGCTTGAGGGGCGAGGACGAGCCACGCCGCCACAAGGCGTAGGACAGCACCACTAACAGCAGCGCCACGGCCGTCCAGTACGCGCGGAACCAGGCCGCGTACTTTGCGTACTCACCCTGTCCGTTCATATCGGTGAGCGGCACGGGCGAGGTGCTGGCATACTGGTACAGGTGATTTTCCCAGCCAAGCTTGGGGAAGGCGATCTGGGCGGCGACGATCAGCACCGTGACCAGCAGGCCGCCGTACTTGTTCGGCACCAGCAGCTGGATGAACACCACCAGCACCGCATACTGCACCATGGTGATCAGCCAGGGCAGCAGGTACCACACCAGGTACTTGGAGAGCTCGAGCTGGTAATGCCCCTTGAGCAGCTGGACGGCGATCGCAGTGAACGCACTGATCGTGACCATGGCGACGAGCACGAGCGCGATGGCGATGATCTTCGGCAGCACAAACACCCAGTCGGGAGCAGGCGTTGCATCGATGATCTGCTCGATACGGCGCTCGCGGTCGCGCCAAACCAGTTCGCCGGCGTAATAGGCGGCGATGATCAGAGCAATCATCGGAAACTCTGCGATCAGCGCATTGATCATGATGCGCGTCACAGGCAGGGTGTTGATGCCGAAGTTGTCGCCGGCATACCACAGGCCGATGATGGAGTTGGAGATCGCCATCGCGAGCAGGATCACGAAGGATGGATTGCGCACCACGCTCAGTACGTCGAAGCGGGTCAGGGCTGCCAGTGCCGACCAGCCGAGCGAACGCGAAGCCGGCCCCTGCAACGAGGGCGGCGAGGCCCGTGCGACCTCCGGAGCCGTCGGCTCCGCGGCGACCTTCGCCGGCTTGCCCTGCCCGCTGGCCTCGCGCAGGAAGCTGCGCCAGGTCCAGGCCAGTGCCGCCAGTGCGATGGAGAGCCACAGCGCGCGGTTCACCAGCATCGAGCCCGAGAACGGCGCGAGCTGGGAGTTGCGCTCGCTAGGTGTCCAGTACTCGGTGGCGAGCTTGAAGGCCGCAAGGCCGAACGGATCGAACAATGCGGCCCATTCCTTGACCCCGGCCTGGTTGATGTATTGCGAAGACAGCAGATAAGCCATGACCGCCACCAGCGCCGCGACATACGGTGCCAGCATCGAACGCGTCGTCGTGGCTACGGCAAAGAGGCAGGCTCCCAGGATGAACAGGGTGGGCAGGCACAGCATGAAGTACGCGTGCACGTAGGCACCGAGATTGAACGGCCCCACCGTCGCCGGATCGAGGCTCGGTAGCGCCGACGCGGCTATCGCGCCCAGGGGCACGCTCAGGAAAACCAGTGCGCTGGCACCAAAGGCGCCCAGGAACCGTCCGAACAGGTAATCGAACGGCGTCAGGCCGGTCACCCGGATGATCTGGCCGAAGCGGGTCTCGTCATCGCGCAGGATCACGTTGGAGACGAACGAGGTGACGATGAAGATTCCGAACAGCGCCATGATCATGCTGTTCAGGGCGATCGTGTACGGCGAGTTGCGGAAGACATATCCGCCCCAGCCGACTCGCAGGCTGTCAGAGGCGACGAACCAGAAGGTCAGCGCAAAGAAGATCAGACTGGTGATCCAGAAGATCGCCGAGGTCGCTTGGTACCGCAGCTCGAATCGAGCAACGTGGCTTAGCATGTCGGCATCTCAGGCGGCGCGGCGCCCGCTGATCAGGGTCGAGAAGTAGGCGTCCTCGAGACTGCCCTCCGCAGCAGTGAAGCCCTCGCCCGGATTGCTGTCCGCCAGTACGTGGATGTAGGTGCGGCCGCCGTACAACCGGGTCGCGATCACGTTATAGGCATCGCGGTGCGCCTCGAGCTCGTCCTTGCCGATGGTCTTGCGCCAGACACGGCCGCGCACCTGCTCCACGAGCTCCTGCGGGGTGCCCTGCTTGACGATCTTGCCGCCCATCAGCATCGCGGTGTTCTGGCAGAGCTTGGAGATGTCCTCGACGATGTGCGTGGAGAGGATCACGACGACGTTCTCCGCGATCTCCGCCAGCAGGTTCAGGAAGCGGTTGCTCTCCTCGGGGTCCAGGCCGGCCGTCGGCTCGTCCACGATCACCAGGCGCGGGTCTCCCATCAGCGCCTGGGCGATGCCCCAGCGCTGACGCATGCCGCCGGAAAAGCCGGCCACGGCCTTGTCGCGGAAGTTCCAGAGGTTCACCTTGGTCAGGAGCGCCTCCACCACGTCGCGCCGCTCGCCGCGGGCGGCGTAACCTTTCAGTACCGCGATATGGTTCAGCAGTTCGTAGGCCGTCACTCGCGGATAGACGCCAAAGTCCTGCGGCAGGTAGCCAAGGGTCCGGCGCAACGCCTCGGGATCGGCCAGCACGTCGATCTCGCCGAACTGGATGGAGCCGGAGGTCGGGACCTGCAGCGTGGCGATGGAGCGCATCAGGGAAGACTTGCCGGCGCCATTGGGGCCCAACAGGCCGAACATGCCCAATGGGATATCCAGCGTGACGCCATCCAGCGCGCGGAAGCCGTTGGGATAGGTGTGGCAGACGTTCTGAAGTTTGAGCACAGCGGACCTCGTATCGAGTACAGCGGCGTCACCCGCCGCAATTCATTGGTTATCTGGGATGCAGCCTGCGCGGCCTACTGCCGCAGCGTCACCGGCTCGGCGATAGCGTCCGCGGCGATCTCCTCGGCGGAGAACGGGTAGCGGTGCAGCTTCTTCTTCGAGAATTCGCGCGTCTGGTCGGCGTAGTGAGGCGACGCCGGATCGGTGGACTGCGAGTAACTGAGGATGGCCTTGGCCACCGGGCCCTGGTCGTCGAAGGTCACCGCCTGCATGTAGCTGGCGCCGTGCATCAGGACGTAGCCCTTGGGCGTCGGCATGCCCTTGGCGTAGTTGAGGACACCGCCGGTCGAGGAGCCGGAGATAGGAATGCGTTCCTCACCACGCAAGGCGAACTGGACGTCTCCCAGCCTGGCGTCCGGCGCGAAGCCCATCTTCTTCATGCTTTCCGCGGCAGCGGCCAACTCGGCGAGTACCTCGTCGGCAGCCTTGCCCGCCGCGGCAAAACCTCTCGGGGTGTTGAGGGGGTCGTTGGCGTCGTAGGCGACCTTCCAGACGTCGGGGCGGTTCTCGACCTTGGGCCAGAACAGCGAGAACAGCATCGCACCGCGGCTGTCGAGTTCGGCCTTGCCATCCCACTTCGCCAGCGCCGCGCAAGCCTCGGTGGGCGCCTTCTTGCGCTTGCAGAGGTCCAGCAGCGTCGGCAGCGCCAGCCCGGCCGCGAAGAATTTGTTGCCGAGCATCGTCTCGGCGGCCAGGTCGATATCGAAGCGACCGCCCTTCAGCACGCGGCCGATCTCCTCGACGCCGGAGCGCGTACGCAGGCGGCCCAGGCCGGGCTCGCGGCCCATGATGGGGCTCAGCTGCAAAGGCTCGGCCGGGTTGGAGTAGCGATAGCTGTCGTTGCTGTTCTGCACGTAGTCGCGGCGGACCAGCGCGGCCTGCAGCGAGGCCGGCAGGAGGTTGGGCTCCACGTTGCCAGGCGACTCCGCCCAATCGCAGGCCGCCCGGCTGCCATCGAGTAAATAGATATCCTGCAGGTGGCCCGGCAGGCGATCATGGACAGTGCCGCAGCTGGCGAAGAGATCCCCCGGCACGTTCGGCACCGGGGTGATGTCGGCGTAGAGCGCGTCACCGTTGCGATCCGCCGCCAGCGTGTTGAAGGCCGGCACGCCCAGCGTGCGACCTAGCGTCTGGCGAATATCCTGCACGCTGCTGGCGCGGGCCATGTCCAGGTAGGTGTCACCGCTGCGCAGGTTGTTCGCGTTGGCATCGACCACCGCGTAAGCCTTCTGCCGCGTCCATTCGAACTCCGTCCCCGGCACCGAGATCAGCAGGCCATGGCGGCTGGCGTAGATCGTCCGGGCGATGGTCCGGCCATCCTTGTCCTGCACCTGGATGTCGCGGCGGCTCATCGCCTCACGCTTGCCGTCCACGATGTAGGCGGTCGGATCCTGCGGATCCAGCGTGAGCTGGAACAGCGTCATGTGCGCCGCCATGTCCGACGTATGGGTCCAGGCGACGTCCTTGTTGAAGCCGATGCCCACGAAAGGCAGGGTCATGATCGCCGCGCCGGCCACGTCGAACTTGCCGGGAATGGTCAGGTGCACTTCGTAGAAGCGCGCGGGGCCGATCCAGGGGAAGTGCGGATTGGCCAGGACCAGGCCCTTGCCGTTGGCCGTCGCTTCACCGCCGAAGGCCCAGCCATTGCTGCCCAGCGGCATGCCGTCGAACGCTTCCGCCGTGGCGAGCGCGGCACCCGCGTCCTGGCGTGCCGTCGCGCCCGGAGGCGCCGCGGTCGCGATCTGCCTGGCGAACAGGGCCGAAGAAGACAGGATCGAGAAGGTGTTGAAGGAAACCAGCACGTCGTCCTGCGTGATCTCGCGGACCCAGGGCTTGCCGGCGCAGGCCGCCGGCAGGCTGTCACGATGATCGCGTAGATAGCGGTTGTAGCCCGCAACCCAGCCATCCACCAGTGCCCGGTAGTCCGGCGAGGCCTTCTGGAAAGCCGCACGCAGCGCAGCCTTGTCGGTCACCGCCAGCTGGAAGACGTCGTTGTCGATGTTCTTCGCCGGCCGGATGCCGATCAGGGCATCGCCGTCGGCGCCGAAGTACTTCGAGCGCTCGCCGGCGAAACTCATGTAGGTGTCCGCCAGCAGGCAGACATTGTCCTGGGCGCGCGTATAGGCCGCACCGAAACCCAGGCTCTGGAAGTCGTTAGCCTTGATGTGGGGAATGCCGAACTGGGTGCGCGTGATGCTTACCTCGTACTTCGTCGTCTCCTGCTTCGGCGCACTGGCGCAGGCCGTAAGGCCGAGAAGGGCTGCGCCGAGCAACGGCAGCGGGCGCAGGCGGGCTGATTCATTCAGGAAGGGAATTTTCATTTGAACTCCGCACCGATGCGCAAAATAAGGGTACGCGGGCGGGTGTAGCCCACGGGAGTATTCTCGATGAAGTTCGGATCCTCGGTCCTCGTCGCGGAGACGATCTTCCTCTGATCGGTGAGGTTGTTCACGATCAAGCTCAAGCTGGGGGCAAAGGCGAGGTCGCTGCGGGTAACCGAGAAGTTGAAGTTGAGAAGATTGCGCGCATCGAGCTTGCCGGTGTGTTCGATGTTGCCCCAGGCCTTGTCGGCGTAGGAGTACTGCAGACCGGTGTTCGTGGCCCAGGAAGCCCCGAAGACCCGCGAGTAGTTGATTCCCGCCGCCGCCTGGATGCGCGGTGCGTTCGGCATCGTCGTTCCTTCAGGAATGTCGTTGCCCTCGCTATCTTCGAAAACGACGGCCGTCTTGGACTCGAGGTAACTCCCATTGAGATCCAGCGACAGGCCCTCGATTGGAGTGAGGTACTGGATCGCCATTTCGAGTCCGGCGACCTCGACCTCGCCCACATTATCGACGTAGGCTTCGGCCGGAGGAGCGATCTGCGAGACCTGTGCATTGCTCCACTGCTGGTAGAACGCAGTCAGATCGGCGTGCAGGCTGCCGTCAAGCCAGTTGGTACGGATGCCTGCCTCATAGGTCCAGAGCTCGCTGGACTCGTAGGTCTTGGGTGCCGTGGAGGTGGGGCTGGGAATGGCGATGGCGTTCACGCCGCCGTACTGGAAGCCGCGCGACACCGTACCGTAAACCCGCACATCGTCGGTGGCCTGCCAAGCGAGAGAGAACTTCGGGCTGAAGCCCTTCCCTTCGACATCCAGGTCCTCGATGGTTTCCGACCGGCGGTTCGAGATGAAGGGCAGCAGGCCGGCTGTCCTGGAGGTGCCGCTGACCTGGGTCTGGTACAGACGGCCGCCCACCGTCACATCCACGGGGCCCAGGGCCCGCGTGACTTCGCCGAACAAGGCGGTTTCCTCCGCGTCCAGCGGGCTGAGGTGGGAGTTGCCCAACGATAGGCCACGCTCGGTGAAGATGGCGTTGCGGAGGACTTCCGGCAGCAGATTCAGCCCCGGCAGTCGTGTCCGGGGAACGTAGATGTCCGAGTAGATGTCCGCCTCGAAGCTGCTGAAGAATGCACCGGCCTGCCAGGTCCAGGGGCCGTCACCCTCGGAGACCAACCGGAGCTCCTGCATGAAGCCCGTGGCGTCGGCGATGCGCTTGCTTCTTCCCACGGCGATGCCGAGTTCGCCGGCTGGAGCGACCAGCGCGTAGGAGGTGTCGGAGTCGAACTCGTTCTCCTTGTTCTGGAGTGCCGTCAGGGAGACCAGCGTCGCCCAGTCGAAGCGGTAGCGCACGTCCAACGTCGTCAGATCGAAGTAACGGCGCGTGGGCGAAGACTCCGGAGAGTCGTATCGCGTGTAGTCGGCCTCGAAGTTGGTCACGAAGAAGGCCTCGTCGGCACGCCGCTCCTGGGCCATGTACCAGGCATTGATGCTCAGTTCGTCGCTCGGTTCCCAACGCAGCATCGCGCGGCCGGCCCACTTGCGTGCGTCGTCAGCATCCTTTTCCTGCCGGCGCGGGTTGTCGATGTCGATCACGCCCGGACGATGGTCGCTGATGCCAGCCAAGCGGAATGCCAGCGTCTCGCCTACCGGCATGTTGATCGCGCCGCCGAAGGTGGGGGTGGAACCGCCATCCTTGATCGACGTCCACTCGACAAAGGCCTTGCCCTCCCAGGCCCCCAGCGTCGGTCCGTTCGGCACGTAGCGGATGATGCCGGCCAGGGACGAGGCTCCGAACAGGGTGCCCTGCGGCCCCTTCAGCACTTCGACGGTCTTGAGATCGAAGGTGTCTGGATCGATGACCGTGGCATTGCCAATGGGATCGCCCAGCGGAACGTCGCCCAGCACGGTGCCCACGGTCTGGTTCGTGGTGTTGTCGGGGGCGATGCCGCGGATCACGACCTTGCGCGCGCTGGTCACCGCCACGTCCTGCATCTGCAGGCCCGGCACCTGATCGACGAAGTCCTGCAACTCACGGGCACCCTGCGCGGCCAGCTTGTCGCCACTCAACACGTTGATGGTGACGGGGATCTCGCGCACCGACTGCTCGCGCTTGGTGGCCGTGACCACGATCTCCTCGATCTGGGCACGGTGAGGCTGTTCAGCAAGGGGTTGCGGAACCTGCGGCTCGCGCGCCAGCACCGGGATCGTGTCGAGTTCCTCGAAGGAATCCTTCGCGGGATCCTGCGCTACGGCATTGGCTGGCGCCGGCTGCGCCGCTTGCTGCGGGGCGGCAGGCTCATCGCTGGTGGCGGATGCCGCAGGCGCCGCGTCCTGCGCTGGGCTGTCGAAGTCGCTGCCCAGCAGTTCATCGAGCGCCGCGTCGACGTCCGCATCGCCCTCCGCGGCAGCCGGGGCCGCCGTTGCTCCGGCGGCAGGCTCCTGCGCGTTGGCCACCGAAGCGAAGCAGGCCCACAGGGCCAGGCACAGCGCGCTCCGGCGGAACGGAAGTACCCAGGGAGTGCCAGCGAACGTCAGTTTGCTCATATCGAATGCATGTCCAGATGATCAATCCCATCCCGAAGCACCGTTGCCACCTTGCCCCGGGAAGACCCCTTCCGCCCGCTGCGCCGTACCAGGAATCGCGAGCCAGGATCGAAACTACACGATGTCCGGATTCACGCGAATCTAATACTTCTAATTCTGAACATAAGATTTTCTTATGCCCCGGGGCACGAGGATTGCAGCGAGGCGCCAACAGGCTTTTTGCACGTAAAGGGGCTGCCGCAGGCCGGGACAAAACACCGGCGGCGATCCCGCGAAACCGCGGGACCGCCTCCCCCGAAAAGCGTGGAGCGCCGCGCCTGAGCGGCCCGGCGATGAGGCGCTACTTCGACTTGGCCGGAGCCGGCGCAGCGGCGCGGCGGGCGCACTCGGCATCCTGCTCGGCCGTGCCGCCGGAGACGCCCACGGCGCCCACGGCGCGGCCTTGGTCGTCGGCCAGCGGCATGCCGCCCGGCAGCGACGTCATCTGCATGACCAGGAAGGCATCCCGCGTCGGCGCGTCCGCCGCGGCCACCGCCCCCAGCACCTCCGTGGGCGCGTTCAGGCGCAGGGCGGTCCGCGCCTTCAGCAGCGCGGCTTCCGCCGTGGCGGCCGAGGCGCCGTCCTGGCGCTTGAAGGCCACCAGCGTGCCGGAGACGTCGATAACGCCGACGCTGAACGGCGTGAGTTTCTGCGCCGCCACGTAATCCAGGCAACGCGCAATCATGCGTTCGGCATCGCGCAGCGCGCTGTCGCCGCCCTTCTCGGCCGCCTGCGCGGGCATCGCCGCCATGGCCGCGGCGAATAGGACCGCCTTCATCCCTTTGGTCTTGATCGTCACTTCTGGGCTCCTGCCTTGTCGGCTTCCGGGGTGTTGGGCTTGTGCGACTCGGAGCCCACCGGGCCCTGCTCGCTCTCGTAGGCCTGCCAGGCGTCATGAATGATGGAGGTGCGGATGGCCTCCACCTCCGGCGCCGTCAGCTGGCCCTTGAAGGAACCCATGCCGCGCGTGGCACGGATGCCGCCGAGCACGATGTCCTCGAACTCGCCGTAGGTCTTGGCATTGATGCGCCGCAGGTCCGGCACCGTGCCACCGGCGCTGTTGTTCTTGTGGCAGATGCTGCAGTGGCGCATGAACAGTTCCTTGCCCAGGGCCACCGTTTCCGCCGTGCCCTGGCGTTCGGCCGGCGGCTTGGCGAACTTCGCATCCCGCTTGATCTCGGCCGGCAGCGGCACGGCGCCGCCACCCAGGCGCAGCACGATCAGCTTGCCGGCGTTGCCGTAGCGATAGGCCGCCGTGCCCTCGGGATGCGTGCCACCGAGGGCGCCGCCGAAGCCCGCCATCACGGCGACGTACTGCTCGCCGTCCAGCTCATAGGTCATCGGCGCTGCCATGATGCTCACGCCGAGGTTGACCTTCGCGAGCTGTTCACCCGTGGAGGCACGGTAAGCATGGAGGTAGCCGGTGGAACGGCCCTGGAACACCAGGTCGCCGGCCGTCGTCATCACGCCGCCGCCATTCCAGATGGCATTCATCTGCCCGGCCCACTGCTCGGAAGTCTCCACCTGCCAGGCCACTTTGTGGGCGACCGGATCCCAGGCACGCAGGTAGCCACGGATCGTCGTATCAGGCTGCCCCTTGGACAGCTCTTCGAGACTCGGCATTCCCTCCGCGTAAGGGCCCCAGTCAACCGACTTGTCGATCGGGAAGGTGTACAGCGCCCCCAGGTTCACGCCGCCCTTCTGGTACTTGAACGGCTCCTTGGGAATCCAGTAGATGGCAGGAAACTCGATGGCAGGGATGTAGACCAGTTGCGTCTGCGCATTGAAGGCCATCGGATGCCAGTTGTGCCCCCCGGAAGGCCCCGGGAACACCAGCCGCGGCTCCTCCGAGTAGCTGGCCTGACCCGTCTCCACCGGGCGCCCTGTCTTCATGTCCACGTGCGAGGCCCAGGTGACCGGCACATAGGGCTCGGCGGACAGCAGCTCGCCGGTCGCGCGGTCCAGCACATAGAAGAAGCCGTTCTTCGGCGCCTGCATCAGCACCTGGCGCTGGCGGCCGTCGATCTCCAGGTCTGCCAGGATCATCTTCTGCGTAGCGGTGTAGTCCCACTGGTCGCCCGGCGTGGTCTGGTAGTGCCAGGCCAGCCGGCCGGTGTCGGCATGCAGCGCCAGGATCGTGGACACGAACAGGTTGTCGCCGCCCGAGGGGCTGCGCAGCTTGCGCGGATACAGCGCGGAGTTGCCCACGCCGACGTAGAGCAGGCCCAACTCCGCGTCGTAGGCCATGCCATCCCAGGCCGTGCCGCCCAAGCCCACCTCCCAGAACGAGTTCGGGTCCCAGGTCTTGGCAGCCATCTCCAGTTCCGGGTTCTCGAACGGGCCCGTAGTGTTCTTGGGCACCGTGAAGAAGCGCCAGCGCTGCTCGCCGCTCTGCGTGTCGTAGGCGGTCACGTAGCCGCGCGCATCCAGCTCGGCGCCGGAATTGCCGATCACCACCAGGTCCCCCGCGATGTAGGTGGAACCGGTGATCGTGTAGCCGCGCTCGTGGTCGATGATCGTGTCCACTTCCCAGGCCATCTTGCCGGTCCTGGCATCCAGCGCGATCAAGCGGCCGTCGATCGAGGCGACGAATACCCGGCCCTTGTGGAAGGACAGGCCGCGGTTGGTGATGCCGCAGCAGACCTTGCTGGTGATCGCGCTGTCCACCTTCGGGTCGAACGACCACAGCGCCTTGCCGCTGCGGGCATCCAGGGCATGCACGAAGCCCCAGGGCGCGCTCACGTACATCACGCCGTCCACCACCACCGGGGTCGAGGACTGGCCGTGTGTGGTGTTGAGATCATAGCTCCAGGCAAAGCCCAGCTGGCCGACGTTGTCCGCGTTGATCTTCTTCAGCGGCGACGAATAGGTTTGGCCCGCGTCATGCCCACCGATCAACCAGTCGCCATTGGCGGCAGCCGCCGCGATCTGCGAGCGCCTCTCGCCCTTGAGCAGCGCCGGGCCGCCCAGCGCGAAGAATGCCGCGGCGGCAACGATGACCGCCAGCGCCCCGACAATGAAAGTTTTGTTTCGCATCTCGATACAACCCTCAAAACTGAAGAGACCCCTTGTTGACGCCAAGACCCGATCAGGCCGCGCCCTTCTTCACCACCGGCAGCAGCACCGCCGACGCCCGCTCCGCCGAACGCAGCAGCGTGACATCCGCCTTGCGGTAGTCCCCAGGCTTCGCATCGAAGATGTTCGGCACGAAGCTCTGCGGATTGCGGTCGTACAGCGGGAACCAGCTCGACTGGATCTGCACCATGATGCGATGCCCCGGCTTGAACACGTGGTTCACGTTGGGCAGCTCGAATCGGTACTGCTGCGGCTCGTTGGCCGGAATGGCGCTGGGCTGTTCGAAGCTCTCGCGGTAGCGGCCGCGGAAGATGTTCATGGCGATCGGCAACTGGTAGCCGCTGCTGTCGGGATCGACCGCATCCTTTGACGGATACACGTCGATCAGCTTCACCACGAAATCGCCGTCGGTGCCCGTGGTCATGGCCTGCAGATCGGCAACCGGAATGCCGCGCACGTGCAGCGCCTCGGTCAGCACCGGCGTCTCGTAAGTCAGCACGTCCGGCCGGCCGTCGACGAAGCGCTGGTCCTGCGCCAGGCTGGTGCTCCAGGCCTCGTAGGGCTTGCCGAGCACGCCGGTGCCCAGCTCGGCGAAGGGGTCCACCACCGGCCGCGGCAGGTAGGGGACCGGCTTGGCCGGATCGCTGCAATAGGTGTCGCCACCATCCTTCTGCGAGGGCCGGCTGAAGGACAACGCGGAGCCGGCCTGCAGGTACAGCGGCTGCAGGCCCGCGGTGTACGGCTCGTCGCAGACCGTGGGCCAGTCCGCCAGGCGCTCCCAGCGCTTCTCGCCGGTGTTGTAGGCCATGACGCGCGCCAGGTTCGCCGGCGGGCCGCCGCGCAGGTGCTCGTCCAGGAACGGGAACATGATCTCCTGGTGGTACTGGTGCGCGGTGTCGATCTGCCACTGGATGGGCCCGATCGATGGCGCCGTGCGCCATACCTGGTTGTGGTGCCAGGGGCCTAGCACCAGCCAGTTGTTGGCCTCGTGCCCGGCCTGCTTCAGCGCACGCCAGGCATGGTTCGCGCCCCAATTGTCCTCCTGGTCCCAGAAGCCCTGTGTCCACAGCGTCGGCACCGTCGACGGGCGCTCGACCAGGCGCTTGTCGACCGCGTAGGCCTGCCAGTACGCGTCGTAGGCCGGGTGCTCCATCATGCGCGCCACGAAGGGCAGGCGATCCAGGCCGTACTCGCGGATGTAGTCGCCGGCCGAGCCGGCGCGCAGGAATTCCTCGTACTTGTCGTGCGTCTGGCTGGGCGTGAGCACGCCCGCGCCGCGCTGGCCGCTCTGCATGTGCACGAAGCCCAGCATCATCTGCCGGAAGGCGCCGTAGTGGAACCAGTCGTCGCCCATCCAAGCGTCGATCAGCGGGCCCGAGGGCACTGCCGCCTTCAGCGCGGGATGCGGGTCCAGCAGCGCCATGGCGCTGGTGAAGCCGACATAGGAGTTGCCGAAGATGCCAACCCGGCCATTGGACTCCGGCAGGTTCTTCACCAGCCAATCGATGGTGTCCCAGGCATCGGTCGAGTGATCGGTGTCGGTGGTGTTGCAGGGCCCGCGCGTAGCCTGCGTGACGTAGTAATCGCCCTCCGAGCCGTACTTGCCGCGCACGTCCTGGATCACGCGGATGTAGCCGGCAAGCAGGTACTTGTCGCCCGCCATCCGCGCCCTGAACAGCGAGGCGTTGTAGGGCGTGCGCATGATCAGCGTGCCCGCGTCCTTCGCGTTCTGCGGCAAGTAGATATAGGTCTTCAGCTTCACGCCGTCGCGCATCGGGATCATCTCGACGCGCTCGCTGAAGCCCGGATCGAGCACCCTGGCCTTGAAATCTTCTGGAATGTCGCTCACGACCCGTCCTTGCTGGGGAACCGGCGCCGGCCCCCAGGGGCGGCACAGCACCCGCTGCACGACTGCCGTCAGCCGGAAAACCAGGGGCGCTGCGGCCATTCTGCCCACAGCCCTACCTCACAAGAAGCCAATACTTCTTATGCTGGTTATAAGATTCTCTTATGGTTCAGGGGGCTGCGATCCGCATGCCCGCCCCTTGGCGCGCCGCGTGTGTTCACGGGGGGCTAGATCGTGGGCAGCATCGCCCGCAGGTGTGATTCGAAGCTGCGCAGCAGTTGCGACGAATTGTGCCGACCGGTCTTGACGGTAATGCCGATCGACGGCAGCTTGGGCAGCCGGCTCGACGGCGGCAGCGCATACAGGTCGGGCGGGACCGCGCACTGCGTCAGCACCGAGATCGCCTGGCCGGAGCGCACTACCGCCATCAGGCCGGCCATGCTGCCGCTGGCATAGGCGATGCGGTACTGGCGCCCCGCACGCTCCAGCCGCGAAGTGGCGGCCTGATAGTCCAGGGTATCGGGATCCGACAGCGCCAGCTGCACGGGATCGCGGTTATGCGCATCACTGCCCTTGACCCCCACCCAGACGAACTGTTCGCGGCGCAGGAAGCGGTCACGCTGTGAACTGTCGGGCTCCGAGACAATGGCGATGTCCAGGACCTGGCTCTTGATCTTCTCCAGCAGCCGCGTGGTCGGCTCGCAGACCACCTCGATCAGCACCTGCGGGTGCAGCTTGGAGTACTCCCGCAGCAGTTGCGGCAGGAAGGCCAGCGCATAGTCCTCCGGGCAGCCCACCCGCAACTCGCCTGCCAGGCTCACGCCCAGCAGCTCGCCCACCGCCTCGTCGTGCGTGCGCAGGATGTTCTGCGCATGCAGGTACAGCCGCTCGCCCTGCGCCGTCAGCGTGATGCCGCGCCCGCTGCGGATCATCAGCGTTTGCTGCACTTCCATCTCCAGGCGCTTGACCTGCTGGCTCAGCGCCGCCTGGGTCCGGCCGACCTTGTCGGCGGCCCGGCTCATCGTGCGCGACTCCGCGATGGCGACGAAATTCCTCAGCAGATCGATGTTAAGGCGAGTGCTCACGCCATAAATCTAGCTTATACCGAAAGCTCCGTCACGCGACTCCGCGCAGGAAGGGCAAGCCGGATGCTCAGGCACGCAAGCCCGCAGCTGGGCGCAATCTCAGCGGCCCGCCTGCGCCAGCAGCTTTTCCAGCTCCTTGACATAGCCGTCGTAGTACGCCGCGAGATCGGGGTTGTAGCTGCTGTAGCCATCGAGGATGTCGGTCTTCTGCTCGGCGTAGATGTCGCGTAGCGCCTTGGCGCAGACCAGGTTGGCGGGCTCGGCTTCGATGCACTTCTTGTACTGGAAGAAGGTCACGTAGCGCTCGTCGCTGCCACTGCGCTTGAGCCAGTAGTAGTAGCGCGACATCTCCATGACCTCGAGATACTTCTTGCCGCGGTAGCGCTCGGGACCGCCCAGGCGCAGCAGCTCCGCCGAGCGCTGGTAGGCCGGCGAGTAGCCGTTGATCATGGCAACGTCGTAGGCCCAGGTGATGTTGCTCTTGGGAGACGTGCCGAGCTTCTTGTCGGTGCCCTTCACCCAGGCGTCTCCTTCCTCGTAGACCCGACCCATCCAGTAGGCCGTGCCGCCGCACTTCTGCACAGTGCCGGCATCGGCGATGGCCGCGCCTTTCTCCCGATCGATCTGGGCCGGGGTCGCCAGCTCACCGGTCAGGTAGGCCTGGCTCAGCAGCGTCGCCACCTCGCAGTTCTTCCAGCGCTCCACCGGATCCGTGACGTTCCAGGTCGCGGCATCGGCGTAGTCGCGGTCGCCGTAGGTCTCCAACAGGCGGCCCGCCGCAATGGCGGCGCTGATCTGCTGGCGAATGGCGCGTTGCTGCTCCGCCGGGATGGTTGCGCCCGGATAGCGCAGGCCGTCGACGAAGGCCGCGTCGCTGGTGATCTCCACCAGCGCGCCGTAGCGGACATTGCCGCGGCGCTTGGCCTGGTCGGCGGAGAAGGCCTGCAGGGCGCGGCGATTCGCCGCGCGCTCCTCGTCGCTATAGCTGCTGTCCTGCGTGCGCCGGCTCATGATGTCGGCCATCTGGCCGCCGATGATGCCGACCGAGTTGTAGCTCTGGCCGCCGGCCACGCCGGAGGGCTTGCAGGCCACGTAGTCGTAGTGACGCGCATCGCCGGCACCGCCCTGCTTGTTGTCGTTGAGGCAGGACTCGGCAAAGGCCTGGGAGCTGAGCAGCACGAGGGCGAGGGAGGACAGCCGGGCAAGACGCTTCATGGTTTCTCGACGGCACGAGGCCTGGGGAAGAGTGATGGCCGATGCTAGGAAGCGGGCTCCGGCATGCCTATCCCCACATCGGGGGGGTTGACGTTCATGCCCTCGCCGGGAGGGTGGGCGGTCACGCCTCAGCTTGCACGATGCCGGACGGCTTTCCGCCAGCCCGGCGCTTTGCCCAACGGGAATCTGACGCCCGGCTGAATGGGCGGCATCGTCGCCGGGGAACAGGCCCGCCGCCCAGCACCTTAACTTGCGGATTCACCTGCTTGATTGACTGTATTTTTCGGCCGATCGCCCGCGTGTCATGGCTGCCCGTCCATCGGCCCGCCACAACAATGCCGGGGAGCTGGAACGGTCCTTGCCCCTTGCTCATGCGTGTTCCCTCATGGAGATCGGCAATGGATCAGCACGAGAAGACCGCAATGGGCCTGGAGCTCTACCGCATCGCCGCGGGTCAGCCCCACAAGGGCCTGCCCGTGCTGGAGCGGGTGCTGGGAATCTGCCACAAGCTCCGCGAAGACGATCCCCGATCCCGCCTGCACCGGGAACTGAACTCGTTGCAGTCGCTGATGGCCGACTGGACGCGCGAAGAGGGCTGGTGGTCGCCCGGCACCGATCATGAAGCGCTGCGCGAAAATCTCAACGAATGCATCGATCACATCCTGGAGATCGCCACCTCGCCTTCCACGCTGCGCAAGCCGCGGCTGGCGCATGGCACCGTGTCGACGGGGCCGCTGGCCCTGCCGCTCTCACGGGGCGGAATGAACACCCGGCGGCGATCCAGCCCCCAGGTCCGGCGGTCCGGCGCATGAATCCGTCGCAGTACTCCGGCCTGCACCCACCTGATCAGGGCGGGCTTCGCGTTACGCGATAAAGTCGCTTTTACCCCTGCGCAGCAGTTCCCGCCCGGCAGCGCTGTGCGTCGGCTGGATAATGCCGCGCCGCCATCAGGATCGAGACCGCGGTCAACGCGATGGCCGTCGGCATGATCCACAGCAGCGACCCACGCAGGCCCAGCGCCCGGAAGGCGCTGCTCATCTCCGAGGCGCCGGCCGCGTGCATCGCCGCAGCCGCCAGGGCATCCGACAACGCGCCGGTGGCGATGCTGCCCAGGCCGCCGCCAAGGATGTACATGAAGAAGAAATAGACCGCCATGCCGGTGGCACGCAGCTGCGGCGGCACGATGTCCTGGATCGCCGGATAGACCGTGACGTAGTACAGGAACACCAGCAGCCAGCCCACCGACAGCAGTACCGTCAGCGCGGTCGTGGCACCGGCGGCCTGCATCAGGCCCAGCGCCAGCAGCGGTGTCGCCACCGCCAGGGCCGCCGCGCCCAACAGCAGGCGGCCACGCGGCCAGCGCCGATGCGCGCGATCCGCCAGCGTGCCGCCGATGGCCAGGCCGAGGATGCCGGTGACGCCCAGCACGATCGCGGCAATGCCGCCCGCGGTCGCGATGCCCACGCCGTGGTAGCGCACCAGCATCGCCGGCAGGAAGGTATTGATGGCATAGGCCGCGAAATTCATCGTCGCTCCTGACACGATCAGCCAGCGCAGCGTCGGGATCGACAGCAGCCTCCAGATCGGCCGGTCGATTTTGACCGTCTGCATGTCCTGGTCCTGTGCTCCGCGCAGCGGCTCGCGTGCGCGCCACAGCAGTACCGCCACGATCAGCCCCGGCACCGCGGCGAAGAAGAACGGTGCGCGCCATCCATACTGCTGTGCCAGCCAGCCACCGAAGGCGAAGGCCGCGAGCGTTCCCAGCGGCAGCCCCAGCATGAACAGCCCCATCGGCCGCGAGCGTCGATCGGAAGGGTACATGTCGCCGATCAGCGAATTCGCCGCGGGGGCACAGCAGGCTTCGCCGACGCCGACACCGAGCCGCATCATCGTCAGCGTCACGAAGTTCTTGGTGGCACCGGTCGCGGCGGTCAGCAGGCTCCAGCAGGTGACGCCGATGGCCAGCACCGAGAGCCGGCGGTAGCGATCGGCCAGGCGCCCCAGCGGGATGCCGGCGAACGCATAGACCAGCACGAAGGCCGTGCCGAGGGCGCCGAGCATGGTGTCGGTCAGGCCGAACTCGGCGCGGATCGACTCCAGCACCACCGCCGGCAGCGCACGATCGAAGAAATTGAGGAAATTGACGAGGAACAGCAGCGTCAGCAGGTATCCGTAGCGCGGGGCCTGGGTCGGCGTGTTGGAGTTCATGCGTGCCTGCTCGTCGATCGGTGCCAGGAACGGCGACGCAACCATAGCCTATATGTCGCCAGGGCCGAAGCCCGCGGCGCGCGTACCGTTCGTTCAAGCCGGCGCTGCGGGCCGGCGCGGCGGAGTGCTATTTCCGCGCCGCTCCCAGGAACGCATCGAGTCCCCGAGCGATCGCCGTCATGCCTTCCAGCGTCGGATGCAGCGGCGCGCCCAGCAAGCCCTTGGCCGGGCGCCTGCCATTGGCCCAGGGCTCCGGCGCACAGACATCGTGCCCACGGGTCAGGCGCTCGGCATCCAGCAGCAAGGCCCCGTGCCCCTCCGCCGCGGCATAGGTCACGTCCGCCAGCTTCTGCGCCATCAGCCGCATCTGCGCGGCTTGTTCCTCGCTGAGACCGAGCCGCTCGCAACTGCCCTGTTCCGGCAACAGCGTCTGGTAGTTCACCAGCACCACCTGGGCCTTCGGTGCACGGCGGCGCACCTCGTCGATGATGGCCCCCAGCCGGTCCAGTAGCGGAACCAGCTTCAGCTCGGTCTCCTCGAGGCTGCGCACGCGACAGCCACCAAGGCGGCGCACCAGCCAGGACGTGTCTTCGTTGCAACCCATCGCCATCATGTTGCCGAGGTAGGCGATGTCGTTGCCGCCGATGGTGATCGTGACCAGCTCGGTGTCGGCCGTCACCGCATCGATCTGCGCCGGCTGCATCAGCTGGCCACCTTCGAGAATATGGTGCGTCGTGGCGCCGCCGCAGCTCACGTCCACCAGCGACAGGCCGCGCTGCCGGGCAAACTGGTGCGCGTAGTTGTCGCGGGATCTCGCACAGAACCAGGGGCTGTTCTCGGCCGCCGAACTGATGGCGGGACCGGCCGCGAAGGAACTTCCCATGGCCACGTACTGCGGCCGGCCTTGCGTCGGTCGGCCTTCCAGGTAGACATGCAGCACCAGCGCGGCCAGCAGCAGCGCCAGCCCACCGAAGGTCCACCGCGCGACGCGGGCTGATCTGCTACTCATGTGGTTCTTCTTTCGTGGAAGCGCAAGCATCCGGCCGGCAGCGGCCATGGCGGAAACGCGCGCCTCAGGGCAACGTCAGGTTGCGGGCCCCAGCAGCGAGGCGGCTACCCAGCCCTGGCGACCGTCGCCGATGGTGATCTCCTGCCAAGCCCGGCCGTCGAATTCGCGGGCATCGCCCAGCAGCATCACCTCGGTTCCGCGCTGCAGGGTGAACAGGCGATCCTGGCCGGGGTTGGCCCGCACCACCGCGCTGTTGGCGGCGATATAGGCATGCGACGAACGCTTCGGTGCCGCAACGTCCCTGGGAGCTTCAACCACCTCGGCGACCTCGGCGGCTGCCGGAGCGGGCGCTGCCGCCGCCGGGGCCTGCCGCCTGATGGCGGCCTGCACCGACGGACGCTGCAGCCGGGCAACGTCCAGCTTGAGCTGGGCGATCTCGGCCCGCGCCGCACGCTGGCTTTGAGCCTGGCCTTGCAGCAGCGCCGCCTGCGCCACGATCACGGCCGACGCCAGCAGGCAGACCACCGTTGCCGCAATCCCCATGCGCTGCAGCAGGCGGCTGCGGGCCTTCTGGAAAAACTCGTCCCGGATGTCGCCGATCTCGCGCCAGAGAAACGCGACCAGAAGCACGATGGCCACGACCGTGGCCACGGCAAGAATCATGGTCATGATTTTTCCCTCCCCAACCCAACCCAACAAGCTTCTTATACGTACGCCGTCGCCGGGGCGGCAATGATAAATCCCGCCTACAGCGGCGTTGCGCCACCGGGCATTTTCCACGGCGGGCGCTGCGACAGCTTGGCCGGCATCCTAATGCCTTGATCCTGCGGGTGGAACCACCCTGGGACCGAGGGCCGGTTCATGGGGAGGCCAGGCCGGACGGCGATGAACGTCCACCGCCATCCGGCCCGCCACACGGCTTATTTCTTCGCAGCCTGCGCGCTGTAGCTGGTCATGAGGTTGCGATAGTCCGGGATATGCGCCGAGAACAGCGCGCCCAGTCCAGCCACGTCGTTGCGCCAGTCGCGGTGCAGCTCGCAGGCCGCGCCGAACCAGGTCATCAGCTGCGCGCCGGCCTGCGACATGCGGTCCCAGGCGGAGTGGCGCGTGATCTCGTTGAAGGTGCCGGAGGCATCGGTGACCACGAACACCTCATGGCCTTCCTCCAGCGCCGACAGCGCCGGAAACGCCACGCAGACCTCGGTGACCACGCCGGCGATGATCAGCTGCTTCTTGCCGGTGGCCTTCACGGCCTTGACGAAGTCCTCGTTGTCCCAGGCGTTGATGTTGCCGGGGCGGGCGATGTACGGCGCATCCGGGAACATCTCCTTCAGCTCCGGCACCAGAGGGCCGTTGGGGCCGTGCTCGAAGCTGGTGGTGAGGATCGTGGGCAACTGGAAATAGCGGGCGAGGTCGGCCAGCGCCAGCACGTTGTTCTTGAACTTGTCCGGGTCGATGTCGCGCACCAGGGACAGCAGGCCAGCTTGGTGATCGACCAGCAGCACGGCAGCGTTGTTCTTGTCGAGGCGGACGTAGGGTTTGCTCACGGATGACTCCTTGGATTTTTTGTGGGTCTAGGGGGTGTAGCGATGACAAACAGAAAAGCCCCGGGACCTGTCGGGCCCCGGTGGCCGGTACTACGCCGTTGCCGGCGAGATGCTTCCGAAGCTGCCGCTGTTGAAGTCCTCGATCGCCTCGGCGATCTGGGCCTCCGTGTTCATCACGAAGGGGCCGTAACCGCGGATCGGCTCGTTCAGCGGCTCGCCGCTGAGCAGCAGCAGAGCCGCCTCGTTATTGGCCTCCACCATCACGTCGGCACCCTCGCGGTCGAGCACGACCAGCCGGCCTTCACGGGCGACTTCCGCGCCGTTGATCTCCACCGTGCCGCGCAGCACCACCAGGGCCAGCGTGCGGCCTGCGGCCACCGGCAGGCGCACGACGCCACGGGCGTTCAGGCGCAGGTCCCAGACGTCCATCGGGCTGAAGGTCCTGGCCGGGCCCCGGCTTTCGCCGTACTCGCCGGCGATCACCCGCAGCCTGCCCGCACCGTCCGGCATCTCGACCGCCGGAATCTCGCGATCCAGCAGGGTCTGGTAACCCGGCGCGGCCATCTTGTCCTTGGCCGGCAGGTTGACCCAGAGCTGCACCATCTCCAGCGTGCCGCCGCTGCGCGCGAAGTCCTCCGAGTGGAATTCCTCGTGCAGGATTCCGGAGCCCGCCGTCATCCACTGCACGTCGCCGGGGCCGATGCGGCCGCCCGCGCCGGTCGAGTCGCGGTGCTCCAGCTCGCCCTGGTAGACGATGGTCACGGTCTCGAAACCGCGGTGCGGATGCTCGCCGACGCCGCGGCGGTGCGGCGTGGCGGTGAACGGCGCCGGGCCGGCGTAATCCAGCAGCAGGAAGGGGCTCAGCTGCTCGCCATGAGTCTGGTATGAGAACAGCGAGCGCACCGGGAAGCCGTCGCCGACCCAGTGCCGGCCGGGGGTGCTGTAGACGCCAAGAATCTTCTTCATGACCTTCTCCGTTTCAGGGCCTCGACGAGGTCCTTTCGATGACGGAGAAGGTATATTCAGGACGATGGCCGCAGTAGACGGCATTTTTTATACTCAGCGTTCTGCTATTGGAACGATAAGCTAGCCATGCAGGACCTGAACGACCTCTATTTCTACGCCCAGGTGGTGGACCACGGCGGCTTCGCGCCCGCCGGCCGGGCCCTGGGCCAGCCCAAGTCCAAGCTCAGCCGCCGCGTCGCGCTGCTGGAGGAGCGGCTCGGCGTACGCCTGATCCAGCGCTCCTCGCGCCGCTTCTCGGTGACCGAGGTCGGCCAGAACTACTACGCGCACTGCAAGGCAATGCTGGTGCAGGCGGAAGCCGCGCAGGAATCCGTGGAGATGACCCGCTCCGAGCCCTGCGGCGTCATCCGGCTGAGTTGCCCGGTGGCACTGCTGCACGCGCGCGTCGGCACCATGCTGGCCGACTTCATGGCGGGGAACCCACGCGTCGAGGTCCACCTGGAGGCTACCAACCGCCGCGTCGACGTGGTGGCCGAGGGCGTGGATATCGCCATTCGCGTGCGCTATCCGCCGCTGGAGGACAGCGATCTCGTGCTCAAGGTGCTGGCGCAGCGCAGCCAGTGCCTGGTGGCCAGCCCGGCACTGCTGCAGAGGCTGGGGCCGGTCACCACGCTGCCAGACCTGAACCGCTTGCCGACGCTGGACCTCGGCCCTGCACGCCCCGACCACGTCTGGCGCCTGATCGGCCCCGACGGCGCCGAGGCCGCCATCCACCACCGCCCGCGCCTGGTGACCGACGACATGGTTGCGCTGCGCACCGCCGCCGTCACCGGCGTCGGCATCGTGCAGTTGCCGACGCTGGTGGTGAGCGAGGAAATCCAGGCTGGCCGCCTGGCGCAGGTGCTGCAGGGCTGGGCACCGCGCAAGCACGTGATCCATGCCCTGTATCCCTCGCGGCGCGGACTGCTGCCGGCGGTGCGCGCGCTGCTGGATTTCCTCGGCGAGCGTTTCGACGCACTGCGCGAGGATTGAGCGGGGCCGCGCACAGGGCTTAGAGTCGGGCAGCCCTGGGGCAAGGAGATCGCATGACCGCAACCGAACGGCTGCTGGCACTCGAGTAGATCAAGGCGCTGAAGGCACGCTACTTCCGCGGCGTGGACTGCAAGGATGCCGCCGTGCTGCGCGCGGTCTTCGCCGATGGTGCCGAGACCGACTTCCGCTCCGAGTCGCCCACCGGCGATCCCGCCTTTCACCAGCACGATCCCGACGCCTTCGTGCAGAACACGCTCCATATCCTGGAAGGCGTGGACACGATGCACCTCGGCTTCATGCCCGAGATCGAGTTCCTGTCGGACGACGAAGCCCAGGCACGCTGGCCGATGAGCGACCGCCTGTGGCTACGCCCGGACGCGCCCGCACGCCTGCCGTTCCTCACGCTGGAAGGCTGGGGCTGGTACCACGACCGCTACCGGCGCGATGCCACCGGCTGGAAGATCGTCTCCACCCGGCTGCAGCGCGCCAAGGTCATCGTCGGCTGAAGCGCCGACGCCCGCTCAGCACCAGCAGGCCGCCGACCAGGCCGCCCAGGTGTGCGAAGTGCGCCACGCCCGCCAGCGTGCCGGTGACACCGGCATACAGTTCGAAGGCCGCATACAGCAGGACGAACAGCGGCGCCGGCAAGCGGATCGGCGGAAACAGCAGGATCAGCTTGCGGTGCGGGAACAGGATCGCGTACGCCGCCAGCAGGCCGAACAGGCCACCCGAGGCGCCGACCGTGGGCACCGGATCACTGAAGCTCACCGCCACCAGCTGCGTCGCCGCCGCCGCCAGCACGCTCACCGCATACAGCCAGACATAGCGCAGCGAGCCCATCGCGGATTCCAGCTCGCGGCCGAAGGTCCAGATGCCCAGCATGTTCACGCCCAGGTGCAGCAGGCTGCCATGCAGGAAGGCGCTGCTGACCACCTGCCAGGGCTGGAAGCCCTCGCCCAGCGGCCACAGCGCGAAGCCGGGGATCAGGCCGTCCGGCGCCTGCGTCTGCAACACGAAGATCGCGATGTTCGCGGCCAGCAGGAAGAAGGTGACGGGCGTTCTCATGCGCATACGCTACGGCATCGGACCCTGTGCCGTCTCGTCCGGTTCCAGCGCCCGGATCACGCGGCAGGGGTTGCCCGCGGCAAGAACACCCTCGGGTATGTCGCGCGTCACCACGCTGCCGGCGCCGATAATGCTGCGCGAGCCGATGCTGACGCCCGCCAGGATCAGCGCACCGCCGCCCACCCAGACGTCCGAACCGATCCGGATCGGCGCGCCGAACTCCTGCTCGCGGCGCAGCTTCGCCTCGGTGGGATGCAGCGGCGTCAGGATCTGCACGCCGGGGCCGAACAGCGTGCAGGGTCGAATGCCGGCCTCTCGGTCGGATGGGTCAACGCGCTAGAACAACTCCTGCTGCCCCCTGCCGCCGGACTCGATGCGCAGGATGCGCTTCTTGGTCTCCACGCCGCCGTGCGCGGAAAAGCCGCCGCTCCACTCGCCCGCACCGAGGATGCGATGGCAGGGGATGACGATGGGGAAGGGATTGGCGCCCAGCGCCCGGCCCACGGCACGCGCCGCGTCCGGATCGCCCAGCGCCGTCGCGAGCTCGCCATAGGTCCGGGTCTGTCCGGGCGGGATCGCGCGTGCCAGTTCGTAGACTCGCAACGCGAAATCCCGCAGACCTTCCAGGTCCAGCGAGATCTCCATCAGGTCGCGGGGCGCGCCGCCGAGCAGCGCGACGATGCCATCGATGGCGGACTGCACCGGCGATGGCGGCAGCGCTTCCTCCAGCTCCGGGCGACGGCGCCGCAGGCGCGCCAGCGTGTGACGGTCGCTGGCCTCCGGCAGTTGCGTGGCCAGCAAGCCGTGCTCGCCCCAGGCGATGCCGCAGCGGCCGATCGGCGTGTCGAACAGGCAGAGTCCTTGGTTCATGGCGGCAGTCTGGCGCAGGTCGCGGAGGATTACTTGCCGATTCTTGCTCAGCGCTTCTTCTTCACCAGGCGCCGCGGCCCGGGGCCTTCGGCGGCCAGCTTGTCGGAGGGGTTGCGCAGGCGGCAGCGCTCGATCGATAGGCAGCCGCAGCCGATGCAATCGGTGAGCTGGTCGCGCAGCCGCGTCAGCTGCTCGATGCGCGCATCGAGCTCCGCGCGCCAGTTGCGCGAGAGCCGCGTCCAGTCGGCCAGTGTCGGCGGGCGGCCCTCAGGCAACTGCGACAGGGCATCGCCGATGGTCTCCAGCGGAATGCCCACGCGCTGCGCCACGCGGATGATGGCGACATGGCGCAGCGTGTCGCGCGTATAGCGCCGCTGGTTGCCGGCATTGCGGCGGCTGCGGATCAGCCCGCGGCTTTCGTAGAAATGCAGCGTGGACACCGCCACGCCGCTGCGCTCGGCCACCTGGCCGACGCTGAGTTCGTCGAAGAGTGATGGCATGCCTTGACCTCAACTTAACTTGAGGTTCTATGCTGGCCCCATGCCCTTGAGAGGTCAAGCCCGAGGTTGAGCATGAACAGCCCTGTCGTCGTCGTTCCCAAAGCCCTGCGCACCCGCCGCCCCGCGGCCGCCACCATGCGGGCGCTGCTGCTCGACGAATACGGCGGCCCGGAGGTGCTGAGGATCGGCCAGCGTCCGCTGCCGGAACCCGGCCCCGGCGATCTGCGCGTGCGCGTGGTGTCCGCCGGCCTGCAGCCGGTGGATGCGGCCGTGCGCCGCGGCTGCTTCGCGCACGGCGGGGCCTTTGCCTCCACGCTGCCGCTGACGCCCGGCAACGAATTCTCCGGCGTGGCGGACCGCGTGGGCACGGGCATCGGCCACTTCCGCGTCGGCGAAGCGGTGCTGGGCTGGACGCTGCTCAATGCCTGCGCCGAATACGTCGTGGTGCCGGCGGAGCAAGTGCTGCACAAGCCCTCGATCCTGCCCTGGGACGAAGCCGCGGCGCTATCCGCCTCCGGGCAGACCGCGCACACCGCGCTGCAAGCCCTGGACCTGAAGCGCGGCGAGACCCTGCTGGTACACGGCGCCGCCGGCGGCGTCGGCACCATGGCCGTGCAACTGGCGCGGGCCCGCGGCCTGCGCGTGATCGGCACCGCCAGCGCGCGCAACCACGACTACCTGCGTGTGCTGGGCGCGGAGCCGGTGGAGTACGGTGCCGGCCTGCTGGAGCGACTGCGCAACATGGCGCCGCAGGGCATCGACGCGGCGCTGGACGCCGCCGGCGGCCAGGCGCTGTACGTGTCGCTGGAAGCGGTGCGCCTGCGCCGCCGCATCGTCACGCTGGTGGAGTTCATCAAGGCCGAGCTGTTCGGCGTGCAGGCCATCCGCAGCCAGCAATCCGCCGCACGCCTGGCCGAGCTGCTGCAGCTGCAGGCCCGCGGCCAGTTGCGCGTGCATGTCTCCGGCCGCTACCCGCTGGAAGACGCCGCCGCGGCCCATCGCGAGATCGAGGACGGGCATGTGCGCGGCAAGCTGGTGCTGCGCGTCGGGAGCGAGCCGTGAGCGAAGGCCTGATGTCGCGGCCTTACCGCGCGCTGACCATCGGCATCGTCGCGCTGATCTCGCTGATCGGCTTCGAGTACCTCGCCATCGCCACCGCCATGCCCGCAGTGGCGCACGCGCTGGACGGCCTGCCGCTGTACACGCTGGCCTTCGGCGGGCCGATGGCCGCGGGCGTGATCGGCATGGTGCTGTCCGGCAGCTGGAGCGACCGCCGCGGCCCGCGCGCGCCGCTGTGGCTGGGCGTAGCGGCCTTTGCCCTCGGCCTGTTGCTGGCAGGCCTGGCCCCGACCATGGCGCTGCTGGTGGCCGGGCGGCTGGTGCAGGGATTCGGCGGCGGCCTGATGTCGGTAGCGCTGTACGTGATGGTGGCGCGCGCCTATCCCGCCGCGCTGCATCCGCGCATCTTCGCCGCCTTCGCCGCGGCCTGGGTGGTGCCGGTGATCGTCGGCCCGGCGCTGGCGGGCTTCATCGTGGAGACCGTCGGCTGGCGCTGGGTATTCCTCGGCGCGGTGCTGCTGGCGCTGCCCGCCGCGCTGTTCGTGCAAGCCGGACTGCGCGGACGCGCACTGCAGGACACGCCCGCACCCACCGCCGCGCCCTCGCGGCTGCCCTGGGCGCTGGTCGCCGCCGTCAGTGCCGGCGGGCTGTGCTGGGCCGGCCAGCATCACCAGGCGCCCTGGCTCGCGCTGGCGCTGCTGGTGCTGGCCATCGCCGCGCGCCAGTTGCTGCCGCACGGCACGCTGCTCGCCCACCGAGGCCTGCCTGCCGTGGTGGCCTTGCGCGGACTGGTGGCGGCCGCGTTCTTCGGCTGCGAGGTCTTCATCCCGCTGCTGCTGTCCGGCGAACGCGGGCTATCGCTGACGCAGGCCGGCCTGGTGCTTACCGTCGGCGCACTGGGCTGGTCCGCCGGCTCCTGGTGGCAGGCCCGGCTGCGAGCGCCGTCGCGCGCGGTACTGCTGAGCGGCGGCATGATGGCGATCGTCATCGGCATCCTCGCGATCCTGTCCCTGTTGTGGCCGGCGGTGCCGTTGGCCATCGGCGTGCTGGGCTGGATCGGCGCGGGCCTGGGCATGGGCGTGGTCTATCCGACGCTGTCGGTGCTGACGCTGGAACTGTCGGCACCCTCGGAGCAGGGTAGCAACAGCTCCGCGTTGCAGCTCAGCGACTCGCTGTTCTCCGCCACCGCGCTGGCACTCTCGGGCGCCTTGTTCGCCGCGCTGCTGCCGCAGTCGGCATCGGCCGGCTATGCCGCCGGGCTGCTGCTGGCGGCGGGGTTCGCGATGGTGGGCGTGGTAGTGGCGGGGCGAACCGCGGAACCAGGGGACGGCAATGACTCTGCTTGCGTGCCTGCCTGGAAAGCTTGATGGAGTTGCCGTTCGCCCTGAGCTTGTCGAAGGGGGGCGGCAACCGATTGATCTCCGTTGGGGCACTCCGCCGGTGCTTCGATCCTTCGACGGGCTCTGGATCGGCACGAAGGGACTTTTCGGGAATTCCTAGTCGCTCTTCATCGCCCGCCGGCACCACAGGATGCCCGCCAGCACCACCGCGCCACCCAGCGCCTGCTGCAGGCCGAAGCGCTCGCCCAGCAGCAGCCAGGCAAAGCCCGCCGCCGCCAGCGGCTGCAGCAGCAGGCTCACCGACGAGAACGAGGCCGGCAGATGCGCGAAACCATAGGCGATCAGCCCCTGGCCCAGCACGTGGGACAGCAGCGCCAACCCCACCAGCACCCACCAGCCCTGCGCCGACTGCGGCCACAGCACCTCTCCCTGCAGCAACGCCAGCGGCAACAGCAGCACGGCGGCACTGGCGCTGGTCCAGAACATCACCGACAGCGTGGAGTGGAAACGCCGCTGGCGGCTCAGCACCAGCAGGTAGCCGGCGTAGAACAGCGAGGTCAGCACCGCCAGCAGGTCGCCGAGCAGCGTCTGCTGCGACACCTCCAGGCTGTCGGCCATCAGCAGTAGCGCGCCGAGCAGCGCCAGCAGGATCCCGCCGATGAAGGCCGGGCTGACGCGCTCCTGCCACAGCAGCCACGCCGCCAGCGTGACCCAGACCGGGGCCAGGTTGGTCAGCAGCGTGGAGTTGGCCACCGAGGTCCACAGGATCGACTGGTGCCAGACGGCGAGGTCGCCGACGAAGAACAGGCCCGCCAGCAGCAGCCAGACCAAGGCCCTGGGCGGCGTGGAGCGGAAGCCCTCGCCGCGCGCCATCAGCAGCGCGAACACCGGCGCCGCCAGCGCCACGCGCCAGAACGCGACCGCCGTGGGGCCGACATCCGCCAGGCGCACGAAGATCGGCGCCAGGCCGATCAGCGTCGCGCCCGTCAGCAGGGCCGACAGCGGCGGCAGCCTGAAGCTCAACGCGCCTTCCAGCCCTTGAGCATCTCGCCGTAGCCGCGCACCTCGGTGCCGAATCGGCGGTCCCAGAGCCCGAGGAAGCCGGCGTAGTTGCCGCGCACACGCGCATGGTGCGCGTCGTGGTGCAGCGCGCCGTCCGAGAACGGCAGCCAGCGCGTCGGTGACCAGGGGAAGGCGTAGCCGCAGTGGCCTTCCGCCGCCTCCCACTGCCGGAACAGGATCCAGATCCACAGCAGCGCCACGTGTGCGCCGAGCAGCGAGGGGCCGAGGAAGGCCAGGGAGCCGGTCAGCACGTATTCCAGCGGATGCATGTAGTGCCCGGTGATGGCCCAGGGCGCCAGCACGCGGTGGTGCCGGCCATGCACCTTGGACAGCAGCCAGCGCGTGTGCATGGCGCGGTGCATCCAGTAGTAGAGGAAGTCGTCCAGGTAGATGCAGAACAGCAGCTGCAGCGGGAACAGCCACCACCAGTTGGCCGGGATCGGCCCCAGGTGCACGCCGGACAGGCTCATCAGCGGCCAGGCCGCGGCGGTGAGCGCAAGCATGCAGAGGTTGTTGCGCGCCGAGGCCCACAGCGACTCGCGCACCATGCGCGGGCCCTGCACGAGGATGCCGCGGCGCTCCGCGTCCTCCTGCGACATCGTGCCGGCGCCGCGGGGATTCTGGATCTTCCATCGCCGCGCCCAGGCCGGGTCGCGCGCCGCCAGCGCCGTCAGCGGCAGCGCGAACGCCAGGAAGCCGAAGGCGCTGAGCAGGACGGTGGCGATGCCCACCCAGACGAAGCGCGGATCGGCATAGGCGGCGGCGAGGAACTCGGTCATGGCGCGCAGCTTACACCCGCGGCCGGGCGCCCCGGCCGGCAATCCGGGGTGCCGTCATGCAGGCCTTCACCGGCATGGCGGCACGCGACCCGGGGAAACTCTGGGGAAAGTTACCGTTCGCCCTGAGCTTGTCGAGGGGTGGGCGGTAACTCATTGACCGTCATCGGGGAAAAGTCCGCCCGCGCTTCGATCCTTCGACAGGCTCAGGATCAGCACGAAGGGATTTTTCGGAGGTTTCCTAGCGCGGCGGCCGCTCGCCCTTCGGCGGCTTGGGCGGCTTGCAGGGCTCGTCCGGCGCGCAGCCCAGCAGCTTGCGATCCTCGGCGTCCGGCGCGCGGCGCTGTTCGCGCAGCTCGTGGAAGCGCTGGCGGATGCGATCCTGTTCCTGCGGCGGCAGCCGACGGAACTGCTCGGCACGCTCGCGCAGCCGCTCACGCTCTTCCGGCGTCAGGCGGCGGAAGCGGTCGCGCTTCTCGCGCAGGTGCTTGCGCTCGTCCGGCGACATGCCGCGCCAGCGTTCCAGGCGCTGCCGCGCGTGGTCGCGCTCCTCGGGGCTCAGCTGCGACCAGCGCTCGGCGCCGCGCGCGAGACGGTCCTGCTTCTCGCCGGGCAGGCCAGCCCAATCGGCACGCATCGGCTCCAGCACTTCGCGCTGGGCGGGGCTGAGCTGGTCCCACTCGGTGGCCGCCTCGGCCGGGCCAAGCAGCAGCAGGCCCAGCAGGGCAACGAGGCTAGCGAAGCTTCGCATCGGGCTTCTCCTGGCGTTCATTCTGGTCCTTGTCCTTTACAGGAGCGGCGGCGCGCCCGTCGAGCAGGCTCTGCGCCGCCTCGTCCGGCCACTCGGCCAGGAACTCCAGCAGCTCCGCGCTGGGCGCGGCCGGCCTGGGCGGCAGCGCCGCCACCACCAGGAACATCAGCGCTTCAAGCACGGCCCGCCTCCCGGTCCAGCCACTCGTACAGCTCCAGGTCCTGGTAGAACTCCGGCGACTGCTCGTCGGTCAGCACGTCCAGCGCCTCGGAGGCCACCGTGGTGCCCGGCACCTGCGGCAGCGGGGCGGTGGTCGGCGTGCCCGGCAGCCACAGGGCGGCCACCAGCACCGCCATGGCGGTGGCCGGCACGGCCCACAGCCAGGGCCGGGCGGGTGCCTGGGCGGCATCGATCGCGCGGGCGCGGGCGGCGCGCAGCTTCGCGCGGGTCGCCGTATCCAGTTGCTCGCTGTCGCGCAGCGCGCGGCGCAACGCGTCCATCCGGTCGTCGTGTTCGTGGTTCATGGCCAGACCCCCTCCAGTTCCTGGCGCAGCGCGGCCAGCGCGCGGTGCAGATGTGTTTTGACGCTGCCATCGCTGCAGCCCATGGCGCGCGCCGTCTCCTCCACGCTGAGCCCCTCCCACAGGCGCAGCTCGAAGGCCTCGCGCTGGCGCGCCGGCAGCCCATGCAGCGCGCGTTCCAGGCGACGCATCTGCTCGGCACGCTGCAGCTCCTCCTGCGGCCCGGCGCCGGGTTCGGCGATCAGGGCCATCGGATCTTCTTCCTGTTCCTCGTCCCGGGCCGGCGCACGCCAGAAGAATAGGCGGTTCTTCACCGTCTGCCGGCGCTGCCAGTCGCGGATGCGATTCTCCAGGATGCGGTAGAACAGCGCCGGCCACTCCTCGGCGGGGCGGCCGGCATAGCGGCGCGACAGCTGCAGCATGGCGTCCTGCACCAGGTCCAGGGCCTCGTCGCGGTCGCGCGTGGCGATCTCCGCCATGCGAAAGGCGCGGCGTTCGACCGACGCCAGGAAGGCGTCGAGTGTCTGGAGATCGACGGTGCTCACCCCGCCGAGTTTACTGTCCAGCGTCGTGTTTACGGTCACGGCGGCGTTCAATGCGGTCACCCTTGGCGTCCAGGCGGTTTTCCACGCGCTCGCCCTTACGGTCCAGGCGGTCGTCCTTGCGGTCGCCGCGGCGGTCCAGGCGGTTCTCGCTCCGGTCGCCCTTCCTTTCCAGGCGCTCGGACCGGGGGTCGTTGCCATGGGCGGCGGCGCGGTCGGCCCGGCGTTCCATCCGGTCCTCGATCCGCTCACCCTTGGCATCCAGGCGGTCATTGATACGATCACCGCGGCGATCCAGGCGCTCCTCGATGCGTTCGCCCTTGGCGTCCAGGCGGTCGTTCACCGGGCTGTCGGCCAAGGCCGGCGTCGCGGAAAGGGCCAGCGCCATCAGGCCGAAAGCGGCGGATACTCGGCTTCTCATGGGACAATCTCCGGGGTGGTGTGCTTGAGAGATAAAACGTGCCAGGGCCCGGTCGGTTGACCGCCCGGATTTCGGTGCAGTGCAACATGCTTATGCACAACGGCGGTGCGTCACAAGATTCTGCGCGGTCAAGCCTTGACAGCTTCACAATGCAGCAATGTCGGTAGAAGTCACTGAATTGCATAAGCTTATTTTCGAACTTGCAGAGTCGGAAAGATGGCGCTAGCCCGCCCCCACATAGGCCTGGAATACCCGCCGGAACTATCCCCAAACTTATCCACAAGCCCGTGAGCCTCGAATTGGTGGCGGTTGCCGTTCCGGTCCCGCTCTACAAAACCTTCGACTACCTGGTGCCGTCCCGCCTGCGCGGACGGCTACAGGCGGGCATGCGCGTCAAGGTGCCTTTCGGGCGCCGGCATCTGGTGGGTATCGCCCTGGAAGCACCGCGCGAAGCGGGCATGGACACCGACGGCTACCGCCACGTCGAGGAGCTGCTGGACGAGGAAGCCCTGCTGACCCGCGAGGTCCTGGGGCTGGCGCGCTGGGCCGCCGACTACTACCGCCACCCGCCGGGCGAGGTCGCCTGGGCCCTGCTGCCCGGCAACCTGCGCCGCGGCCAGCCGGCCCGCCTGCCGGAAGACCCCGGCCTGCAGCTGACTCGCTCCGGCGCCGCCGCCCTGGGCGAACTGCCCTCTCGCAAGAAAGCCCTGCGCAGCCTGCTGCAGGCCCTGGGCCCCGGCCCACAGCCGCGCTCGGCCCTGCCGCGCGGTCCAGCCCTGGCCACCGCCCTGGAATCAGGCTGGGTGGAGCCGGTACCGGCCACCGCCCTGCCGTTCGCCCTGGCCGAAACCCCGCCGGAACTGACCCCCGAGCAAGGCGCAGCATTGGCCATGCTGCAGGAGGCTGCCGGTTTCGACGTGGCCCTGCTGCAGGGCGTCACCGGCAGCGGCAAGACCGAGCTTTACCTGCGCCGCGTGGCCGAGGTGCTGGAGCGCGGCGGCCAGGCCCTGGTGCTGGCCCCGGAGATCGGCCTGACCCCGCAGCTGGTGGCGCGCCTGCAGCAGCGCTTCGGAGAGGGGGTGGCAGCGTTCCACTCCGGCATGACCGACACCGAGCGCACCAAGAGCTGGCTGCGCGCCCGCAGCGGCGCCGCGCGGGTGGTGGTGGGCACGCGCTCCGCCGTGTTCCTGCCCTTCGCCCGGCTGGAACTGATCGTCATCGACGAGGAGCACGACCCCTCCTACAAGCAGCAGGAAGGCTTCCGCTACTCCGCGCGCGACGTCGCCGTGCTGCGCGCCCAGCGCCTGGGCATCCCGCTGATCCTGGGCAGCGCCACCCCCGCGCTGGAGTCGCTGCACAACGCCCGGACCGGCCGCTACCGTCGCATCGAGCTGGCCGCCCGCGTCGGCCGCGGCGCCCCGCCGCAGGTGCGCGCGCTGGACCTGCGCGGCCAATTGCTGCAGCACGGACTGTCCACGCCCCTGCTCGACAAGGTGCAGCAACACCTCGACGCCGGCGGCCAGGCCCTGCTGTTCATCAACCGCCGCGGTTACGCACCGATGCTGGTCTGCCACGACTGCGGCTGGATCGCGCCCTGCACGCACTGCGACGCACGCATGACCCTGCACCGCGGCCGGCGCCGCCTGATCTGCCACCACTGCGGCATGCAGCAACCCACGCCCAGCAGCTGCCCCAGCTGCGGCTGCAAGAACCTGCAGCCGGTCGGCGAGGGCACCGAGCGCATCGAAGACGCCTTGCGCAACCGCTTCCCGATGGTCCGCACCGAGCGCTTCGATTCCGATCGACTGACCAAGAAAGGCGAGCTGGAACAATTGCTTGCCGGCATTCACAACGGCGACATCCGGATCCTGGTGGGCACCCAGATCCTGGCCAAGGGCCACGACTTCCCCGGCCTGTCGCTGGTCGGCATCGTCAGCGCCGACCAGGCCCTGTACGGCGCCGACTTCCGCGCCGTGGAGCGCATGGGCCAGCTCGTCACCCAGGTCGCCGGCCGCGCCGGCCGCAGCGCCGGCATCCAGGGCGACGTCGCCCCGCCCGCCGAAGTGCTGCTGCAGACCCATGAGCCCGAGCATCCCGCCCTGCAGCAATTGATGCAAGGCGGCTATCCCGCCCTGGCCGAACTGCTGCTGGCCGAACGCGAAGCCACCGGCCTGCCGCCGTACTCCCACCTGGCCCTGCTGCGCGCCGAATCCACGGACGCCGGCCTGCCGTTGCGCTTCCTGGCTGCCGCCCGCGAGCTGCTGGAGCCGCATGCCGAGGGCGTGATGCTGTCCGACCCGGTGCCGGCGCTGATGGAAAAACGCGGCGGCTTCACCCGGGCCCAGTTGCTGATGCAGTCCGGCAGCCGCGCCGCGCTGCAGAAGCTGCTGGCGGCGTGCGTCACGCGGCTGGATGGGCTGCCCGAGGCGAGGAAGGTGCGGTGGTCGGTGGATGTGGATCCGGCGGACCTGTTTTAGCTCTCCACTTTTAGCGACTTTTAGCCGCTTTTCCAGAACCGTTCATGCCGAGTGCCGTAAAGCGGCGTATCGAGGCACACACGGCACCTCGATACGCTGCGCTACTCGGTGTGAACGGTTCGGGGTTAACCCGCCAGGCTTCGCCCAAACACCAGCGTCAGCACACCCAGCACCACGAACAGCCCCGCCGCCGCGAAGCGGATCGGCTTCAGCGGCAGCTTCGCCGCCAGGGCCGCGCCCAGGAAAACCACCGGCACGTCGGCCAGCAGCATGCCGGTGGTGGTGCCAGCGACCACCTGCAGCAGCGCGTCGTACTTCACCGCCAGCACGGTGGTGGCGATCTGGGTCTTGTCGCCGATCTCGGCCAGGAAGAAGCAGACGGTGGTGATCCAGAACACGCTGTGGCCGGCGCGCTGGGCCTCGCCCTCTTCCACGGTGTCGGGCTTGAGCGCCCACAGGCCCACGGCGATGAAGGAGAAGCCGACGATCCACGGCAGCCAGGCCGGGTCCAGCAGGCCGCGCAGCCACTGGCCGGCGATGCCCGCCAGGGCATGGTTGAACACGGTGGCGACGAGGATGCCGGCGATCAGCGCCCAGGGGCGATGGGGGAAACGGCTGGCGAGCAGCAGGGCGAGCAACTGGGTCTTGTCACCGATCTCGCCGAGGAACACGGCGCCGGTAGAGACGAAAAAGGCTTCCACTTTGAATACTCCGGCCGGGCGCGAAATGGACACAAGACATCCACGCAGGCGCCCGGCGGCGCAGCATGGCTGTCTTGGTCTCGCATGCCGGATTGGCTGGATGCACCATGGCCATGAGGGCCAAGTATGTTGACGCATCCCCCTGCCGAGGCAGGTCGCTACTCCCCAAAAACGGCCTCAACTATACCCAAACCCGCCCCGAAAACCCATGGCCGGGGCCCGGGCCGGCTACAATCCGCGCCTTAAACACCTGATTCAACGCTGATGAAAGCCCATTTGCACGATCTGCTGCGCGCCGCCCTCGACGCGCTGCTGGCCGAGGCCGGCGTCAACGCCGAGCCGGCCATCCAGCTGGATGCCACCAAGGACGCCAAGTTCGGCGACTTCCAGACCAACCTCGCCCTGCAGCTGGCCAAGCCGCTGGGACAGCCGCCGCGCGCGGTGGCCGAGAAGCTGGTGCAGAAGCTGCCGGCCTCGGCCCAGGTGGCCAAGGTGGAGATCGCCGGCCCCGGCTTCATCAACTTCTTCCTGAACAAGTCCGCCTTCCAGGCCGTGGTCGCGGAGGTGCTCAAGCAGGGCGCCGACTACGGTACTGATCGCAGCGGCAAGGCCGGCAAGATCATGGTGGAGTTCGTCTCCGCCAACCCCACCGGCCCGATGCACGTGGGCCACGGCCGCGGCGCCGCCTACGGCGACAGCATCTGCAACCTGCTGGCCGCCACCGGCTGGACCGTGTGGCGCGAGTACTACATCAACGACGCCGGCCGCCAGGTGGACATCCTGGCGATCTCGGTGTGGCTGCGCTACCTGGAACTCTGCGGCGTCACGCTGCCCTTCCCCAAGCGCGGCTACCCGGCCGACTACATCCGCCGCACCGCGCAGAAGGTGAAGGACGGCCACGGCGACGCGCTGAAGCGCGAAGCCGCCGCGGTGCTCGACGGCCTGGCCGCCGAGCCGGTGGTGCCCGAGGGTGCCACGGACAAGCAGAAGGACGAGATCAAGCTGCAGCAGGAGGCCTACGCCGACACGCTGATCCAGCGCGCGCGCAGCCTGCTGGGCGAGGGCTATGCCCAGCTGCAGCGCATCGCGCTGGACGACCAGCTCGGCGTGATCCGCAAGACGCTGTCCGACTTCAACGTCGGCTTCGACCAATGGTCCTCCGAAGCCGAGCTGGTGAAGAGCGGCTTCGTGCAGAAGGCCATCGGCCTGCTGCGCGAGAAGGGCCTGGTCTACGACAAGGACGGCGCGGTCTGGATGAAGACCGAGGCCTACGGCGACGAGAAGGACCGCGTGCTGGTAAAGGCCGACGGCGCCGCCACCTACTTCTGCAACGACCTGGCCTACCACGTCGACAAGCTCGACCGCGGCTGGAACCTGCTGATGGACGTCTGGGGCGCGGACCACCACGGCTACATCGCCCGCGTGCGCGCCGCCATCGAAGCCCTCACCGGCCGCAAAGACGCGCTCAACGTCCAGCTGATCCAGTTCGTCACGCTGTCGTCCGGCCGCATGGGCAAGCGCAGCGGCAACTTCGTCACGCTGCAGGACCTGATCGACGAGGCCGGCACCGATGCCACGCGCTTCTTCTACCTGATGCGCGGCCACGAGCAGCACCTGGAATTCGACATCGACCTCGCGCGCTCGCAGACTACCGACAACCCGGTGTTCTACGTGCAGTACGCGCATGCGCGCATCTGCCGCGTGTTCGACCAGCTCGCCGAGAAGGGCGGCAAGTTCGACCCCGCCGCTGGCCTCGCCGCATTGCAGCGCCTGGACAACGAGCACGAGAAGAACATCCTCACGCTGCTCAACCGCTACCCCGAGACGCTGCGTCGCGCCGCCGCGGACTACACGCCGCACACGCTGGTGTTCTTCCTCAAGGAACTGGCCGAGGGCCTGCACAGCTACTACAACGTGCACCGCTTCCTGGTGGAAGACGACGCCGAGCTGCAGAACGCCCGCCTGGCGCTGATCAGTGCCGTAGCGCAGGTGCTGCGCAACGCGCTGGGTATCCTGGGCGTCAGCGCTCCCCAAAAGATGTACCGCGAAGAGACGCAGGAATAAGAAATGGCACGCGATTACGCACACTCGCCGAAGCGCGGCGGCCGCCAGGCCAAGGGCCGCGGTGGCGGCGGTGGTGGCGGTGGTGGCGGCATGCCGGGCTGGGTCTGGCTGGTGTTCGGCCTGGCCATCGGCCTGGTCGTGGCGGCGTTCGTGTACATCAAGCGTCCCACCGGTGGCCTGCCCAGCGCGCAGACGGCGGGAGCAGCCGCGGAGGAACAGGCCGCCGAGCCGGTCGCCAAGCCGAAGAAGGAACCCAAGGAAGCGGTGAAGCTGCCGCCCAAGGAAAAGGCGCGCTTCACCTTCTACGAACTGCTGCCCAGCGAGGAAGTGGTGGTGCCCCGCGGCGACAAGGAAGCCGCCAAGGCTCCGGCCGCATCCGGCGACGGCTCCACCTATGTCATCCAGGTAGCCTCGTACCGCGACCGCGAGGAGGCCGACAAGCAGAAGGCCAGCCTCGCGCTGCTGGGCATCGAGTCGCGCATCGAGACCGTCACCATCGACGGCGCCGAGACCTTCTACCGCGTGCGCGTCGGCCCGCTGAAGGACTTCGGCAAGGTGCAGATCATCAGCAACCGTCTGGAGGACAACGGCATCCAGGCGATGGTGGTAAAAGTTAAATAGAGCCGTACAAGGGGTGGGCTAAGCGAAGCGCGCCCACCCTACGAGACCAGCATCGTGAAGATCCGGCGCTCGCGCGTAGCCGCCGTCCATCCTCGCGACCCAAGGCCGCTCAGGACAACGCGATCTCCGCCGTCTCCCCCGCGCTGATCCCCACCGGATCCAGCCGGTAGTAATCCGCCAGCAGCGCATACAGCTCCGCGTGGTGCCGCCGCAGTTCCTCCGGCCGCTGGAAGAACGCCTCCGTGACCACGCCAAAGAATTCGCCTGGGCTCTCGGCGCCGTAGGGGTCGAGCACCGGCGGGCGGCGGTGGCGCTGCAGGCGGGCGTATTCCTTCTGCATCACCTTGGACCAGCGGCCATAGTCCTGCAGGCGCGGCGCGCCCTCCATGCCGTGCTCCTCGTCGTCCAGCTGGTGGGCAAACTCATGCACTACCACGTTGACGCTGTCGCCCTGCTGCGCGGCCTCCACGTCGGTCCAGGACAGCAGCACGCGCTCGCCTGCCCAGGATTCGCCCAGCCGCTCCTCGGGTTCATCCGGTACTAGGCCCATTTCATCGGGCTCGGTCTGCGGCACCAGGAAGGCATCGGGGTAGAGCAGCACGCTGCGCAGTTCCGGAAACACCTGCGCATCCGGCCGCAGCAACAGCAGGGCCGCATAGCCGGCGATAGCGAGGCGCTGCTCGTCACCGACCTGCTCCAGGCCGCCGCAGGGCACGAAGCGCTTGGTCTTCAGGAAGGTCTCGACACGGGATTCATACAGGGCGCGCAGTTCCGGCGGCACCCAGGCGGAGGGCGGCACGAGCTCCGCCAGGCGGGCCTGCCACCGATCGGGCAGGGGCTGCGCCGGCAGCGGCGTTGGCCGGAACAGGCGCCACAGCGCCAGCGCGAGGCCGGCGACCACGAGCAGGCCGATCAGCCCCTGCGCGTCGCTCACCAGAAGCCGCGCGGTTTGTCGGGACTGTTTTCCTCGGCCTTTTCCTTGGCCTCCATCTCCTTCTGCCGCTTCTTCACCGACTCGCTGACGCGCAGCCGGTAGGCGGAGACGGCCCGCAGAGTCGCGAAGGGCCCGGCCAGCAGGATGACCACCAGTACGGCAACCCAGAAGAATTCAGCACCCATGGCATCCTCCCGCTCGTTCGCAGGCTACAGGGCCTGCAGGTTTGCGACCGACAACAGCAGCCACTTGTTCCCCGCGGTCTTGAATTTGACCTCGGCCCGGGCCCGGTCGCCATCGCCGTCGAAGCTCAGGATGGTGCCCTCGCCGAACTTGGCGTGCTTCACACGCTGGCCCAGGGTGAAGCCGCCGGGCCCGAAGCTGCTTTCCTTGAGCTGGGTCCGCGCCATGTTCTGGCGGTCGTAGCCGGCGTAGCCGCCGCGCGGGTACTCGTCGCTGCTGCGGCTGCCCCCGCTGTTGCCATAGCCACTACCGTAGCCACTGCCGCCGCTCCCGCCACCGCGCGAATAGCCGCCGCCGTAGCTGGATTCGCGCGGCATGAAGGCCGGGCGCAGCACCTGGGCGCGCGGGCGCGTCTCCTGCAGGGTCTCGGAGGGAATCTCCTTGAGGAACTGCGAGGGGCTGCCGATCTGCTCCACGCCGTGCACGCGGCGCACCTCGGCGTAGGAGACATAGAGCTGCTCGCGGGCACGCGTGATGCCGACGTAGCACAGGCGGCGCTCTTCCTCGATGTTGCCCTCCTCGATGGAGCGCATGTTGGGGAACAGGCCGTTCTCCACGCCCACCAGGAACACCACCGGGAACTCCAGGCCCTTGGCGGCGTGCAGCGTCATCAGCTGCACGCTCTCCTCGCCGGGGCCGGCCTGCTGCTCGCCCGCTTCCAGCGAGGCATGCGCCAGGAAGTTGGTCAGCGGATCCATCTCCGGCAACTGGTCGTCGCCCTGCGGCAGGGGCAGCAGCTCGAAGCCGCGCGCGGCGCTGACCAGTTCATCCAGGTTCTCTAGGCGTGCCTCGGCCTGCTCGCCCTTTTCCTTCTTGTAGTGGTCACGCAGGCCGGTGCGAGCGATCACCAGCTCGGTGAGCTGTGACAGCGGCATGTCCTTGCCTTCCTCGGCGATGGCCTCGATCAGCGCCATGAACTGGTTCACCGCGTTGGCGGAGCGCCCCAGGTGCTGCTGGCCCAGTTTGGACGCCGCCCACATCGAGATGTCCTGCTCACGCGCCCACAGGCGCAGCTTCTCGACCGTGGTGGCGCCGATGCCGCGCGGCGGCGTGCCCACGGCGCGCTCCAGGCTGGCGTCGTCGTCACGGTTGTGCAGCAGCCGCAGGAAGGCCATCGCATCCTTGATTTCCTGGCGCTCGAAGAACTTCAGGCCGCCGGTGATGCGATAGGGGATGCGGTTGCGGATCAGGATTTCTTCCACCACGCGCGACTGCGCGCTGGTACGGTATAGGACCGCGTGATCGTTGTAGCGGCGGCGTCCGTCCACGCCGTCGCGGATGCGGTTGATGACGAACTCCGCCTCGTCGTATTCGTTGAAGGCGGCATAGAGCTGGATCGGCTCACCGTCGCCACCGTCGGTCCACAGGTTCTTGCCCAGGCGCCCGCTGTTCTTGGCGATCAGCCCGTTGGCCGCGCGCAGGATGGTGCCGGTGGAGCGGTAGTTCTGCTCCAGGCGCACCACCTCGGTGCCGAGGAAATCCCGCTGCAGGTGCAGCATGTTCTCCACGCGCGCGCCGCGCCAGGAGTAGACCGACTGGTCGTCGTCACCCACCGCGAACAGCACGCCGCGGTCACCGGCCAGCACGCGCAGCCAGTCGTACTGCAGCTTGTTGGTGTCCTGGAACTCGTCCACCAGCACGTGGCGGAAACGCGTGCGGTAGTGGCGCTGGATGTCCGGGTTGTCGCGGCAGATCTCGTAGGCGCGCAGCAGCAGCTCGGCGAAGTCCACCAGGCCCGAGCGGCGGCACTGCTCCTCGTAGGCGGTGTAGACGCGCACGAACTGGCGCATGGCGTAGTCGCCGGTGTCCTGGATGTGCTCCGGACGCTCGGCTTCCTCCTTGCGGGCGTTGATCCAGCCGGTCAGCACCTTGGCCGGATATTTGTCCTCGTCCAGGTCCAGAGCCTTGATCACCCGCTTGACCAGGCGCTGCTGGTCGTCCGCGTCCAGGATCTGGAAGTTCTGCGGCAGCTTGGCCTCCTTCCAGTGCAGGCGCAGCATGCGGTGCGCGATGCCGTGGAAGGTGCCGACCCACATCGAGCGCACCGGCACGTTGATCAGCTGCTCGATGCGGCCGCGCATCTCGTTGGCGGCCTTGTTGGTGAAGGTTACCGCCAGCACCGACTGCGGCGAGACGCCTTCCACCGCGATGATCCAGGCCACGCGGTGCGTCAGCACCCGCGTCTTGCCCGAGCCGGCGCCGGCCAGCACCAACCGATGCTCCGGCGGCGCCGTCACCGCCTCACGCTGGGCGGGATTCAGGTCGCGGGTGAGGGCGACGACGCGGGGATCGGTGGGGGGGAGGAAATCCATGTGGGTATTTTAGCCCGTATCCGGCTTCCCTCTCCCGCTTGCGGGAGAGGGATTCTGTGAATACCGCTTAGGCTGCGCCACCGTAGCTCTACAGAAACCCTCTCCCGGCAACTGCTTCGTGCGTTGCCCTACCTCGGGCATCCATGCCCTCGCCTCTATCCCTCTCCCGCAAGCGGGCGAGGGAAGAAAGTCTCAGAACACCACCACCTGCCGCACCGCCAGCCCCGCCGCCAGCTTGTCGAAGGCCTCGTTGATCTCCTCCAGGCGGATGGTCTGCGTCAGCAGCTTCTCCACCGGCAGCTGCCCGGCCTGGTGCAGGGCGATGAAGCGCGGGATGTCTCGCGTGGGCACACAGGAGCCCAGGTACGAGCCCTTCACCGTGCGTTCTTCCGCCACCAGGCTGACGGCGGAGATGGAGAACTGCTTGGACGGATGCGGCAGGCCCACGGTGATCGTGGTACCGCCGCGGCGGGTGGCGGCGTAGGCCTGGGCCAGCACCTGCTCGTGGCCGACGCTCTCGATGGCGTGATGCACGCCGCCGGCCGTGGCTTCCTTGATCAGCGCCGCCACGTCCACGCCGGGGCCGGCCTGGATGCAGTGGGTGGCGCCCAATTCGCGGGCGAGCTCCAGCTTCTGCGGCACCACGTCCACCGCCACCAGCGGATAGGCGCCGGCGGCCTTGGCGCCGAGCACGGCGGACAGGCCGACGCCGCCCAGGCCGAACACCGCCACGCTCTCGCCGGGGGACACGCGGGCGGTGTTCACCACGGCGCCCATGCCGGTCATCACCGCGCAGCCGAACAGCGCCGCGATCTCGGGCTTCAGGGCAGGGTCGATCTTCACCGCCGAGCGTGCCGACACCACGGTGTGGTCGGCGAAGGCCGACACGCCCAGGTGATGGTTCAGCGGCTCCGCGTCATGCCAGCGACGCTCGCCGGACAGCAGCGTGCCGGCGACATTGGCCTTGGCGCCGGGCTCGCAGAGCGCAGGGCGGCCGCTGGCGCAGGGCAGGCAGTGGCCACAGACCGGCACGAAGGAGAACACCACGCGGTCACCGGGCTTGAGGTCCGTCACGCCCTCGCCGGCCTGCACCACCTCGCCGGCGGCCTCGTGGCCCATGACCATGGGCATTACGCGCGGGCGCGAGCCGTCGATCACCGACAGGTCGGAATGGCATAAGCCCGCGGCCAGCACCTTGACCAGGATCTCGCCGGGGCCCGGCGGGTCCAGCTCCACGGTCTCGATCACCAGGGGCTTGGACTGCGCGTAGGGGGCGGGCAGGCCCATCTGGCGCAGCACGGCGGCACGGACTTTCATGCAGACTCCTTGGACAGCGTCTGCAGCGCGGCGCGCAGTGTCTCGGGCAACGGCGCCGGGCGGCGCGTCTCGCGATCCACGAAGACGTGGACGAACCAGCCTTCGGCCGCCGGCTTGTCGTCATCCTCGCGGAACAGGCCGATCTCGTAACGCACGCTGGAGTTGCCCAGCTTCACCACGCGCAGGCCGGCGTTGACCGTCTCGGGGAATTCCAGCGGCGCGTCGAAGCGGCAGTGCGACTCCACGCAGAGACCGATGTTGGGCCCCTTGTGGATGTCCAGCCCGCCCTGGCGGATCAGGAAGGTGTTGATGACGGTGTCGAAGTAGCTGTAGTACTCGACGTTGTTGACGTGACCGTAGACGTCGTTGTCCTTCCAGCGGGTGGTGATGGGCTGGAAGTGCGGGTAGCCGGCACGGACGCTCATGAAGCTCTCCTCGTCGGGCCACGCCGCTGCGATGACGGGTGGCCGATTGGCGGACGTCCGTGAGCGGACCGTTCACCCTTCGACAGGCTCAGGGCGAACGGTCGGGAGCCGTTCGTGGTGAGCCTGTCGAACCATGAACGGCGGCACTCGCCGAACGGGACGACCGTCCTGATTGTTGGAGTGGCCATTGGACACGGCCCGGGCACGGCGGGCAAGGGCGCCGGCGCCAAAGAGCCGGTCACGGGCGCCAATCAGGGCCTGGCGCTAGTCCAGCAACGGCGCCAGCGAGCGCGGCCGCCAGCGGTAGACTTCGAGGTCGATCTTGCCCTTCACGATCTTCACACCCTCGTTCTTCAGGCGCTTGAGCTGCTCGCGGTGGCCGCGGCTGCCTTCGGGCATGGAGCTCTTGCCCTGGGCATTGATGATGCGATGCCAGGGAATCTCCATGCCGGGCGGCACGTGGGCCAGGGCCTGCGCGGTGAGGCGCGGGCGCTTGACGAAGCCGGCCTCGGCGGCGACCTGGCCGTAGGTGGCGACGCGGCCCAGCGGCACGCGGCGGATCACGCCCCAGATCTTCTCGAAGTCTTCCTGAAGCTTGCCCATGTCAGATGCCCTCCGCGTCCACCACGGCCAGTGTGACCGTGGCCTTGGACTGCAGTTCTCGCCGGCCGTCCTCGTAGACGCCCCAGACCGAGGACTCCACCACGCTGATGCGGCGGCCGGGCTTGAGCACCTCGGACTCGCAGCGGTAACGCGGCGCGCGGCCGGGGCGCAGGATGTTGATCTTGAACTCCACCGTCAGCACCGCCTGGCCCGGCTGCAACAGCGTGGTGGCGGCGGCACCGGCGGTGTGGTCGGCCAGCGTCGCCGCGGCGCCGGCATGCAGCAGGCCGTGGTGCTGCGTGAGATGCGGTGCCAGCGCGAACTCCGCGACCAGGCGGCCCGGCCCGGCTTCCACCACCTGTGCGCCCAGGTTCTGGATGTAGGGCGCCGCGGCATAGATGCGGCGGGCTTCGTCGATGGCGGTAGCCTGGGCGGAACCGGCGGACATGAAACGGCATCCGGAGCGCGGCGGAGTGCCGCGCGGGGATCATAGCGCCGGGTGCCAGGCTTTCGCAGGAGCGGCCGTTGGCCGCGATGGACGGTTCGCGGCCAACGGCCGCTCCTACGAAACACTCAGGCGGAGAGGATGCCCTTCAGCGCCGTCACCAGCGCCTCGCATTGCTCGTCCGTGCCGATGGTGATGCGCAGGAACTGGTCAATGCGCGCGGTCTTGAAGTGGCGCACGATGATCTTGCGCTCGCGCAGCGCGGCGGCGAGCTGGGCGGCATCGCGCGCGGGGTGGCGGGCGAAGACGAAGTTGGCCGCCGACGGCAGCACCTCGAAACCTAGCGCGGCGAGCTGGCCGTTGAGGCGCTCGCGGCTGGCGATCACGGCCTGGCGGGTCTGGTCGAAGTACGCGCGGTCCTGCATCGCGGCCGTGGCGCCGGCCTGGGCGACGCGGTCCAGCGGGTAGGAGTTGAAGCTGTTCTTGATGCGCTCCAGTCCGTCGATCAGCTCCGGGTGCCCCAGCGCATAGCCCACGCGCATGCCCGCGAGCGAGCGTGACTTGCTCAGGGTCTGCACCACCAGCAGGTTCGGGTAGCGGTCCACCAGCGCCGCGGCGGACTCGCCGCCGAAGTCGACGTAGGCCTCGTCGATCACCACCACCGAAGCCATGTTGGCCTTGAGCAGTGTCTCGATCTCGGCCAGCGACAACAGGCAGCCGGTGGGCGCGTTGGGATTGGGCAGGATCACGCCGCCGTTGGGCTGCGCGTAGTCCGCCACGCGGATGCGGAAGGACTCGTCCAGCGCCACCTTGGTGAACTCCACGCCGTAGAGGCCGCAGTACACCGGGTAGAAGCTGTAGGTGATGTCCGGAAACAGGATCGGCCGCTCGTGCTGGAGCAGGCCCTGGAACACGAAGGCCAGCACCTCGTCGGAGCCGTTGCCCACGAACACCTGCGCGGGCTTGAGCCCATGGAAGTCGGCGATGGCGCTCTTCAGCCCATCCGCATTCGGGTCCGGGTAGAGGCGCAGGGCGTCGTTCACCGCGGAGGCCATGGCCGCCATCGCCTGGGGCGAGGGCGGGTAGGGGTTCTCGTTGGTGTTGAGCTTGATCAGGTCCGCAATCTTGGGCTGCTCGCCCGGGACATAGGGCGTCAGGCCGCGGACGACGGCGCTCCAGTACTGGCTCATTTGCTACCCCTCGCGGATTCAGGCCTGCTGCTTGTCGAGCTTGCCGCGCATGCGGATATTGAGCATTTCCACGGCCACGGAGAACGCCATGGCCACATAGATGTAGGCCTTGGGCACGTGGAAGCCCGCGCCCTCGGCGATCAGCACCATGCCGATCATGATCAGGAAGGACAGCGCCAGGATCTTGATCGTGGGGTGGCGCTCCACGAAGCGGCCCACCGCACCGGCGAAGAACATCATCACGCCGATGGCGATGACGATGGCGGACACCATGACGGGGATGTTGTTGGTCATGCCCACGGCGGTGATGACCGAGTCCAGCGAGAACACGATGTCCAGGATCATGATCTGCACGATGACCGCGGCGAAGCTGATGCTGACCGTCTTGCCGATCACGTCCTCGGGGCCGTGGCCGTCGCCTTCCACCGACTCATGGATCTCCAGCGCGCTCTTGCCCAGCAGGAACAGGCCACCGCCGATCAGGATGATGGCGCGGCCAGACACGCCGAAGTCACCGATGTGGAACAGCGGCTGGGTCAGCTGCGCCACCCAGGCCAGCGACATCAGCAGCGCGATGCGTGTGAGGCAGGCACCGGCCAGGCCGATGGTGCGGGCGCGGGCGCGCTGATGCTCCGGCAGCTTGTTGGCCATAATCGACAGGAAAATGATGTTGTCGATGCCGAGCACAATTTCGAGCGCGGCCAGCGTGATCAGGGCGATCCAGAGTTCGGGAGAGGTCAGGAATTCCATGGCGGTCAGGGCCTTAAAGAGGGGCGCATTCTAGCCGAGGCGCTTGCAAGGGCTGGGCCTGGGTTGGGCAAACCATTGATGCGATTGCTGAATTTCAAGGCCTCTCCCGGAGCGCGGGCGCCAGGAGGATACAGGGCGGCGGGGATCGAGAGCCTGGGGCGTGCCTCGATACACGTAGGGCCGGTCATCCCGGGTGCCCGCCTTGGCGAGTTGTATCGAGGCGCGCGGGGCACTTGGCATGCTGCTGCGGAGGCGGCGCTGCCATCGGGCAGCACGGTCTTGCCGCACAGCACGCGGATCGATGCGCAGGAAAAAGACTGACTTATCCGTTCCCGCTCCAGAGATCGCCATGCCGGCGGAAGCCGGCATCCAGTCCTGACATGATTGCGCCACATGATTGCGCCAGACGACCCAATACCGGCTTCCGCTGGCATGACGAGTCGTGTGTTGGCTTGATTTTGGAACTCGACGAAGAGCCATTAAAAATCGCCGCCCGTCCCTATGGCGGGACGTGACGGCAATGTGCTCCCCCCTACAACTCCGCTGAGGGCACCGCCCTGGTTTGCTCAAGGCACCGGGCGAGCCCTGCATCTGGAATCCCGCCTTCGCGGCGCGAAGACGGGCTACATGACCTGAAGCTGGATTCTCTCTGCCGTTGGCTGGAGCGAATACCGTGGACCAGAGGTTAGGAGACAGGCCCTGCGCATGACAAGCAGAAAAACTAGCTCCATGCCCCTGCCGCCCTGATGGACCCCTCTCCCGCATGCGAGAGAGGGGCCGCCAGGCCGGCTCGCGCCTACAGCGTCTTCAGGTACTCGATGACCGCCTTGCGCTCCTGCTCGGTCAGCACGTCGCTGAAGTCATGGCCAGCGTTGCTGTTGCCGAGGATGCGCGTGTCGAAGACCAGGCGCTTGTCGAAACCGCCGGGCGTGGGATCCGGCAGCAGCACCAGGCCCGCGTAGCTGACCGTGCTGTTCAGCAGGTTCTGCACGATCTGCACGATGGACGGATTGTCGCGCGCCACCGGGTTGCAGTTGAGCAGCAGGTTGCCCGGCATGTCGCCGCAGGCCAGAACCTCGTGCTTCCAGCCCACGGCGGTGAAGTCATAGGCCTCGCCCAGGCGCTGGTCGAAGCCGGTGATGCCGTCCACGGTCTGCAGCTGGCGGCGCCAGATGGGCCGGCGCTGCGAGGAATCCAGCAACTGCTCCAGCGTGGGCACCGAGCCGTTGTGCAGATAGGGCGCGGTGGCCCAGACACCGTACAGCGGCGGCGCCTGGTAGCCGATGAACTCCTTCTGCCAGCCGCAGACGCCCACGGGTCGCAGCGGGCTCATGTCGTCCAGCAGCTCCACGGCGGGGTTCTTCTCGTCCGGGTGCGTCCAGCCTTCTGCACCCTCCGGGTACGCCCAGAAGGTGCCGTCCCACTGCAGGCGTAGCGTGGGCGTGAGCATGTCGGAGCGCGCGGGGTCGGTGCCGATCACGTCAAGCGCCACGATATGGCCGGCCACGCCTTCCAGGTCGGGCGACTCCAGGTAGTTCTCGTCATGCACGTAGCGCGGCGAGTACACGCCGTGGCAGCTCGCGCAGGAGCCGTTGCCGCCGGCTGGCTTGCTGCGCGGGTTGTTCAGGCCGGCGGCCCAGAGGTCCTTGCCATGGAAGATCACGGCGCCCTGCTCCGCCAGCGCGGTGTTGATGGCGCGCGGATACGGCGGCGAGCGCAGCGACAGGAAGAAGGCCTCCAGGTCCTGGTCGTATTGCTCGACGCGGTCGCGGTAGTACTTGCCGTCCAGGCTGATCAGCTCGCCGAACTCGCCGGGGCCGGCGGCCATGATGATGCGCGTGCTGTCGTTGGAGACACCGGCGTCGAAGAACTTGCGCGGGCGCGAGCCCATGTTCCACCAGGCCGGCGTGTCCTGCGTATGGGCCAGCGGGTGCGAGACATCCAGCACGCCGCCCAGCGGGTTCTTGGGGTTCACGAACATCTTCACCGGGATGGGGTTCAGGCCCAGGCTGTCCACGTCCAGAATCGTATTGAGCAGCTCGAAGGCGCCCACCGCGTTGTTCTGGCCGCGCTGCTGCACGCCGATGTTGAAGAGCGTGCCCACGTCCAGCGTCGGCAGGATCGGCGCCAGGATGGTGTTGGACCAGGGCGCGTTGTCGCGGCCGCTCATCAGCACGTCATAGTTGTTGTTGCCGATGCCCAGGCTCTCCACGCCGGCAATGATGTCGCCCGCGGTGGGATCACCGATCTGGCCGCCGTGGCACTGGAAGCAGGCACCGCTGCCGATCTTGCCGGTCCACTTGCCGTTCTCGTCCTTGAGCTGGCGCAGGCCCAGCGGCAACTGGCCGCTGCCGCCGTTCACGCCCTCTGCATTGGGGTCTTCGCCATTGCGCGGATAGGGGTTGGGGAAGGGCGCGGTATTGAGGCCGTAGCGCAGCGTGTAGAGCTGGTCGAAGTTGTCCGGTCGCTCTTCCAGGCCCCACTTCTTCCAGGTGTTGTCGTAGTCCTCCGCCGTCATGTTGCCGCCCGGCAACTCGTCCAACAGGAAGTGGAAGCCGCTGTCACGGCGCTTGCGGTACTCGCCGCAGGTCTTGGCCTGCTGCTCTGCCTCCGGCAGGTTCACGTGGCAGTCCTGCCACCAGGCGTTGTAGTACACCGCCTTGCCCGCGTTGACGCCGGGCTGGATCGCCGTGCGCGGATCACGCGGAAGCAGCGCGTTGTCCGGCTTGCCCTCGCAGTAGCTGTTCCAGACGTGCACCGCGTGCTTGCTGCCCAGCAGCGGCAGCTCCTCCACGATGCCGCCCTCGCCCAGCACGCACTGCGTGGGACTCTCGAAGCACTTGAGCAGGGCCTCCATCGCCTTGTAGGCGTCGCTGCCCACCGGCCAGGGCGCACCGCCGGTATGCGGGGTCTCCTGGCCCGAGGCCATCAGCAGGATGCGCGAGGTGGGGTTGTTCTTGCCCAGCCGCTCCCAGCTCGCGCGGAGGTTCCGGAGGTCTTCCGACTTGCTGCTGGAGAGCATGAAGTCCTTGCCGTCTTCCACATCGGCGATGCCGCCGGGGATGTGGCAGGTGCGGCAGAAGTCCAGGCGTGGCTGTACTTGCCCGCTGAAGTGCTCCTCCATGCTGCGGGCGCCACCGCCACCGCCGGAGACCGGATCGCTACGCCCCGGCGCGCAGGCCGAAAGCAGGACCAAGAGGGACAACGCCGCCAGGCGGCCACGGAACGTGAAATTCATATAGGGCTCTCCTCCCCACGCACGTTGGCCGCGGTCTTTGCCGCTTGGCCATTTATTGGGGGAAGTACTCGAACCGCTCTCGTTCGCCCTGAGCCTGTCGAAGGGTGAACGCCCCCAACCGCCAGCCGGCCCCAAAAGCTACTTCCGGAACTTCCCTCTCGGGCCTAAGCTAACCCGAGCCAGGACTCAGGTACTACTCGGTTTCGACCGAGCCTCACAGGGACCGAGCAGGAGGGGACAAAAGATGGCGCAGGCAATTGATCTGACGCCCAAAAAGAAACCGCAGCAAGCGCGGGCCAGGGCCTCCGTCGAGGCCATGCTGGACGCCTGTACTCGGCTACTGATCGACGAGGGCTACGAGGCCGTCTCCACCAACCGCGTGGCCGAAGTGGCCGGCGTGAGCATCGGCTCGCTCTACGAGTACTTCCCCCACAAGCAGTCCCTGGTCGCCGCCGCCCTGGCCCGCGCCATGCGCCAGGTGATGGATGAGGTAGGCGCCAGCCTGCGTACCGCCCTGGCCCTGCCCAATCAACCGCATGACGGCATCGACCACTGGATGCGCGGCATGATCGCCGCGCTGGAGGAGCGTGAAGACTTGCTGCGCGTGGCACTACGCGAAGTGCCCTTCTTCTGGAGCATCCCCGAGGTGCGCGAGTTCTCCCGCACGCTGCAGAAGTTCGGCCAGGAAGGCCAATACAAGAGCCAGCGCGTCATTCACTTTGAAGATCCCGAGGCCAGCACCTACCTGCTGATGAACATGACCTGGGCAGCGGTGCTGCAGACGGTGCTGCATCGGCCGGCGCATTTGTCGCGGGAGCGGCTGACGAGGACGTTGGTGGATATGGTGTTGAAGTTGTTGTAGCAATGCGGCTCACAGCCCAGTTAGCTTTTATCGCTAAACAGATCTTCCTGTGAGTCCCGTAGCTTTTTTGCGTGCTTATATGCTCTTCCCTGAGTTGTCTCTATGGACTGACTGCCGTCGTGCTTCTGCAGGACCGTCGCGACCACATAGTCGGTAATTTCAAGCTCTCCGACCTCATCTAACTTCCTATGTATATTCAGAACGCACTCTAAAAATGTCCCATGCTGAAAGGTAACCGCCTCTCGCAGGACAAGCTGCTTGAATGCCAAGTCCTGCATGCTGAAGCCAATGGTTTGGTTGTTATATATGCCCTTCCATTTGTAATTTCCCTCTCTTAAGACGGGACTAACTATTTCAATCTTTGCGTCTTCAATCGTAAGAGGGCGTACGCTATGAGAACTTAATACAAAACGACCGAAATCTCCTTTAGGGATACGCCTCTCTGATTGAGTGGGAGATAGGTTGGAATTCAATGGTGAAAGTCCGATACCTTGTATGTTCGACTTTCCTAGAAGATTTTTATAAAAATTTGATCTTCTCACGACAATTTTCGGATCGCGCTTTAGAACTTCAATAGCTTGCTCTCTCACGGAGTTTGCTGATTTATCACTCATCTCCCGGAGTTCTTTTTGAAGTTTTTCGATCTGAAGTTTCTTTTCTTCAATATTAAGCTCGGTTAATTCCTTGCTAAGCGCTTCCTCCTCTGACTCATACATATGTGGCATAAGTGCCAACAGGGCAACAATGACTGGTAGCACCACTCCGAGTTGAGTGCCGTTTTCTCCTATCCACTTCCATATTTCGCGCACGCCGCCTTCAGCAAGAGCTTGCGCATCGATCTGGCAAGAAATTCCTAGTACGTTGGAAACCTCTTGAAATATTCCGATGAGTTCTGCCTCACATCGGTTACGCACAACGGCGTCTATAGAGTGGGCCTCGCCCGCCAGATAGTAGTGAAGTTCGATACCTCCTACGGCTTTCATCCTTAGTGCCCCCAATAGATTGCGAGGGCGCGGAGGCCCTCGCCTCCTAAGCGTCTACGCATTTTCCGAACAATAGAGAGGACATGCGGATGGGACAACCTGACTTAACTGTCAGGTTCGCAACGCTTCAAATCTGCTCATCCGGAGGGATGGCTCAGTCCTCACCATCGGAATGAGGAGCCATATTTCGAGCGTCCACAGGCGCGGCCGCTATCGCCTTTTCATGCCTAAGTCGCCCACATCACTAACGTGGCGGTTATCAAGTTGCGCTTGATTTTCTAAAGCAGGCGACGTTACCCCGCCTTGAGTAGCGGTTTGGTTTAGAGCCCTGGGTTGATGGTAATAGCCTTTGCAGCAAGCTGCTTGGCGTAGACGGCGGGCGCCAGCCCGCCGAGTGCTTTCTTGGGTC